>NZ_JARUXK010000001.1:2517038-2619440 GCF_031451435.1 Caballeronia sp. LZ008
GCTGTTAGTTTTTAAAGAGCACATCGCAAGACAAGCCTTACTTCAACTTCCGTCTTGCGTCGCTGCATCAGCAGCAGAGAAACGAGATTATGAAGAACGTTTCGGTTCGTGTCAACAAGTTTTTGAAACGTTTCTTATCGATTCGACCTACTCGTCTTACCGACTCAAAGCAAACGGGTCGTGCGGACATCGCACGACCCGTCGACATAAGTCTTGGTGCCGGCTGCAGGACTCGAACCCGCCACCTGATGATTACAAATCAACTGCTCTACCAGATGAGCTAAGCCGGCGAAGCACGGAATTCTACTTCATTTAACGACTTTGAGGTGAGACCTCGCAGGCGATTTCGAATCGTCATCCGCTGCAGTTTGCGCATCCTCTTTCGGCGCGGTGTCTGCGGGTTCCTCGATCTGCCGCGTATCGCGCTCGGCCGATCGCGCGCCGACGGGAGCGCTCGTCAAATCCGAGCCGGAATGCGACTGCTCGACCGGGAACGCCATCCCCTGTCCGTTCTCGCGTGCGTAGATAGCGAGCACGTTCGCGACCTGCACTTCGATCTTGTGTGACTTGCCGGAGAAACGCGCGCTGAACTCGATCCACTCGTTGCCCATCTGCAACTGGCTCGTCGCCTCGAAACTGATGTTCAACACGATCTCGTCGTTGCGGACGAACTGGCGCGGCACGCGCGTAGCCGCATCGACCCGAACGGCGATGTGAGGCGTAAAACCATTGTCCGTGCACCATTCGTACAGTGCGCGCAACAAATACGGCTTGGTGGAAATTTCTTGCATCAACTTTCCTCTGTCGGAATGCGGCCGCGCAAACGCGCGCCGCCGCGTCCCAACGCACTCAAACTATCGACGCATCACCTTTTCGGAAGGCGTCAGCGCTTCAATATAGGCCGGACGGCTGAAAATCCGCTCGGCGTACTTCATCAACGGTGCTGCGTTCTTCGACAGTTCGATGCCGTAGTGATCCAGACGCCACAGCAGCGGCGCAATCGCGACGTCGAGCATCGAGAACTCCTCGCCCAGCATGTACTTGTTCTTCAGGAAGATCGGGGCGAGCTGCGTGAGGCGATCGCGGATCGCGCTGCGCGCCTTCTCGTGATTCTTCTCGGCGGCCTTGCCCTTTTCGTTTTCCAGCGTGCCGACGTGAACGAACAGTTCCTTTTCGAAGTTCAGCAGGAACAGGCGTGCGCGGGCGCGCTGCACCGGATCGGCCGGCATGAGTTGCGGATGCGGAAAACGCTCGTCGATATATTCGTTAATGATATTCGACTCGTACAGGATCAGGTCGCGCTCGACGAGGATCGGGACCTGTCCGTAAGGGTTCATCACCGCGATGTCTTCCGGCTTGTTGAACAGGTCAACGTCGCGAATCTCGAAATCCATGCCCTTTTCGAACAACACCAGCCGGCAGCGCTGGGAGAAGGGGCAAGTAGTGCCGGAATACAGAACCATCATGTTTTTAAAGTTCCTTCAGTAAACTCGAAGGGCCGGCCGCGGCGTTTCCTCGCGGAAAAACGCCGTCGCGCCGACCCACGCCTTCGAAGGCGCGCTATTTGATATCTTTCCAGTATGCCGCGTTCAGGCGCCACGCGAGGAAGCTCAAGAACGCCAGGAACAGCAAAACCCAGACGCCGAGCCGCTTGCGCGTCTGCTGCGCGGGTTCCGCCATCCACGACATGTACGAAACGAGATCGGCCACAGTTGAATCATAATCCACGGACGACATGGCACCAGGTGTAACCTGAGTGTAACCGACGAATCTTCGTACCTTTTCGCCCGTCTTTTCGTCCGTATCGGTCTCGAATTTCGCGTCCCGGACGCCTTGGAGCGTCCAAAGCACGTGCGGCATGCCGACGTTTTCGTAGACGCGATTATTCCAGCCGGTCGGCCGCGTCGGATCGTGATAGAAACTCCGCAGGTACGTGTAGAGCCAGTCCCTGCCGCGCGCCCGCGCTTCGACGGACAGATCCGGCGGCGACGCACCGAACCACGCTTTCGCATCTTCCGGGCGCATCGCGATCGACATCGTGTTGCCGACCTTGTCCGTAGTAAAGAGCAGATTCTCTCGAATCTGCTTCTCACTGATGCCGATATCGGTCAGCCGGTTGTACCGCATCAACGTCGCGCTGTGGCAATTCAGGCAGTAGTTTACAAAAACTTGTGCGCCGTGCTGCAAGGACGCGAGATTGTCGGAACTGTCGGGCGCCCGATCGAGCACCGCTTCTTCCTGCGCGAACGCCGGCGGTGCGCAGAACGAGAGCATCGCCGCACCGATCATCGCTATTGTAGAGAGCCATTTTTTCATCGTATTCGTCTCCGGACGTGCGCTCAGTGAGGTTTGTAGTGCACTCGCTCAGGCGGCGTCTTGAATTTGCCGCGCGGCGTCCAGAAAGGCATGCCGAGGAAGAACGCGAAGTAGATCAGCGCGCAGATCTGCGCGATCAGCGTCGCGGCCGGCGATGGCGGTCGCGTGCCCAGGAAGCCGAGCATCAGGAACGCGAACACGAATATCGCGTAGAAGACCTTGTGAAAGAGCGGCCGATAGCGAATCGACTTCACCGGACTGCGGTCCAGCCAGGGCAGGAAGAACAGCGACACGACCGCCGTGCCCATCACGACGACGCCCCAGAACTTCGACTCCGTCAGCGCCATGAAAATCAGCACGAGCACAGCGAGCACCGGCAGGCCGAGCTTCCATTTCCCGCGCGCCTTGACGAGCGCGAGCACGCCGAGCAGCGCGATCACGATCATCAGCACGATCTTGAACGGATCGGTCGTCGCGCGAAGCATCGCGTAGAACGCGGTGAAGTACCACACCGGCGCGATTTCCGGCGGCGTCTGCAACGGATTGGCCGGCACGAAGTTGTTGGCTTCGAGGAAATAGCCGCCCATTTCCGGCGCGAAAAAGATGATCGCCGCGAAGATCAGCAGGAACACGCACACGCCCATGAAGTCGTGCACCGAGTAGTACGGATGAAACGGAATGCCGTCGAGCGGAATGCCGTTCGCGTCCTTCTTCGCCTTGATCTCGACGCCGTCCGGATTGTTCGAGCCGACTTCGTGCAGCGCGACGAGGTGCGCGACCACGAGTCCGATCAGCACGAGCGGAATCGCGATGACATGGAACGCGAAGAAGCGGTTCAGCGTGACATCGGAGACGACGTAATCGCCGCGAATCCACAGCGACAGATCCGGACCGATGAACGGAATCGCCGAGAACAGGTTGACGATCACCTGCGCGCCCCAGAACGACATCTGCCCCCACGGCAGCAGATAGCCGAAGAACGCTTCGGCCATGAGGCACAGGAAGATCGCGCAACCGAAGATCCACACGAGTTCGCGCGGCTTGCGATACGACCCGTACATCAGCCCGCGGAACATGTGCAGATACACGACGACGAAGAACATCGACGCGCCCGTCGAATGCATGTAGCGAATGAGCCAGCCCCACGGCACCTCGCGCATGATGTACTCGACCGAGGCGAACGCGAGCGTCGCATCGGGCTTGTAGTTCATCGTGAGGAAAATACCGGTGACGATCTGATTCACCAGCACCAGCAACGCCAGCGAGCCGAAGAAGTACCAGAAGTTGAAGTTCTTCGGCGCGTAATACTCGGATACGTGTTTCTTCCAGGTCGAGGTCAGCGGAAACCGGCGATCGATCCAACCGGTCAGGCCCGTTGTCTCTACTTCCTTGTCTGCGGTCGCCATTTACGCCTCTCCCTTTTCGTCCTTGCCGATCACGAGTTGCGTCGCGGAAGTGAACATGAACGGTGGAATGTCCAGATTCTGCGGCGCGGGCTTGTTCTTGAAGACGCGGCCGGCCATGTCATAGGTCGAGCCGTGGCACGGGCAAAGGAAGCCGCCCGGCCAGTTATCGGGGAGATTGGGTTGGGGACCCTCGGTGAAACGCGGCGTCGGCGTGCAGCCCAGATGCGTGCACACGGCAACCGCCACGAAAATGTTCTTGTGATCCGCGCGCGAACGATACTCGTTGTTGCAGTACTCCGGCAACGGCATCGAGAATTCCATCTTCGACTTCGGGTCGGCTACTTCGTTGTCGGCCTTCTTGACGTCGGCCAGCATTTCGTCGGTGCGATTCACGATCCACACCGGCTTGCCGCGCCAGGCGACGGTCATCATGTCGCCCGGCTTCAGTCCGCTGATATCGACCTCGACAGGCGCGCCCGCCGCCTTGGCCTTCTCCGATGGAGCAAACGAACCTACAAAGGGAACTACGGTTGCCACTGCTCCGAAACCACCTGCTGCGGTCGTCGCAATCAGCCAGGTACGGCGGCCGCCGTCGACGCGTTTTTCATCCTTGTCTCGCATCACACGCCCCACTTCTGAGTTGGATTTATACCGTCACATCAGTTGTTCCGCCGTTAGTGTGCGCGAATGGAGTTGGCATTTACAAGGGCTGACTAGCAAAAATCACTCGAAGTGATTGATGCTTCAGGGTTTTCCCCACGTTTTTCGCGCAACATCGTGAAGCGTTCATTTAAGGCAACCGCAAGCGCAGATAATCGCGCCCACAGCTTATTCGGTCATTAAACCGGATTATCGATATCGATAAAAAGATGCTCGATATCGAATTGCTCGGACAGATGCGCGCCCACGGCCTGCACGCCGTAGCGCTCCGTCGCGTGATGCCCGGCCGCGATGTACGCCACGCCCGATTCCGCCGCGATATGCATGGTTTGCTCCGAGACTTCGCCGCTCAGATACACGTCCGCGCCCGCCGCGATGGCCTCTTCGAAGTAACCTTGTGCGCCGCCCGTGCACCACGCCACGCGGCGCAATTCCTTGTCTGTGTCGCCGAACACGAGCGGCTTCCTGCCGAGCGCGTTCTCGACCATCGCGCTGAAGTGCTCGAGCGGGAGCGGCATGCCGAGCGTCGCGATCCAGCCGAGATCCTGATTCGCGAAGCGCGCGTCCGCGATCAGTCCGAGGCGTGCGCCGATCTGCGCGTTGTTGCCGAGTTCCGGATGCGAGTCGAGCGGAAGATGGTAGGCGAAGAGATTGATGTCGTTGGCAATCAGCGTGCGCAATCTTCGATGCTTGCGCCCGGTGATCTGCGGCGCCTCATTGCGCCAGAAGTAGCCGTGATGCACGAGCACCGTGTCCGCGCCCCACTCCAGCGCGGCTTCGAGAAAGGCTTGCGAGGCGGTCACGCCGGTTGCGATCTTCTGCACGCGGCGCGCGCCTTCAACCTGCAGACCGTTCGGGCAATAGTCCTTGAAGCGGCCGATTTCCAGCAGATTGTTCAGATACAATTCGAGTTCGATCCGATCCATGAATTCCTCTATCCCTTCAAATGCTTAGACGCTTCTGGCTATTTTTTGCCCAAGCGGTCACCGTGCTTTTGGCCCTGATGTTCATCATCGCGACCTTGAAGCCGCAGTGGCTTCAACGTCAGGGTCAATTCGGCAAGCAGCTTGCCGAGCCGATCGTCGCGTTGCAGGAAGTGGCGCCGAGCATCGGCTCGCGCCCCGTTCAGTCGTCCTTTTCGGAAGGCGCGCAAAAGGCGATGCCGGCCGTCGTGAACGTGTTCTCCAGCAAGGACGGCAATCTGCCGCCCGACCCGCGCGCGAAAGACCCGCTGTTCCGCTACTTCTTCGGCGACAAGAACAAGCGCAAGAGCGACGAGCCGCCCGCGTCGAATCTCGGCTCCGGTGTCATCGTCAGCTCGGAAGGTTACATTCTAACGAACCAGCATGTCGTCGACGGGGCGGATCAAATCGAAGTCGCGCTCGCCGATGGTCGCACGTCCAGCGCGAAAGTGATCGGCGTCGATCCGGAAACCGACCTCGCCGTGCTGAAGATCAACATGACCAACCTGCCGACCATCACGCTCGGGCGAATGGATCAGACGCGCGTCGGCGATGTCGTGCTCGCGATCGGCAATCCGTTCGGCGTCGGCCAGACGGTCACGATGGGCATCGTCAGCGCGCTCGGGCGTAATCACCTCGGCATCAACACGTTCGAGAACTTCATCCAGACCGACGCCGCCATCAACCCCGGCAATTCGGGCGGTGCGCTGGTCGACGTGAACGGCAACCTGCTGGGCATCAACACGGCGATCTATTCGCGCAGCGGCGGCTCGCTCGGCATCGGCTTCGCGATTCCCGTGTCGACCGCGCGCAGCGTGCTGGAAAGCATCATCACGACGGGCAGCGTGACGCGCGGCTGGATCGGCGTCGAACCGCAGGACGTGACGCCGGAGATCGCCGAATCGTTCGGGCTGGATCAGAAGTCCGGCGCGATTGTCGCGGGCGTGCTGCAGGGCGGCCCGGCGGACAAGGCGGGCATCAAGCCGGGCGATATCCTCGTGTCGATCAACGACGACACGATCACCGACACGACGCGCCTGCTCAACGTCGTCGCGCAGATCAAGCCGGGCACGTCGGTGAAGGTCCATCTGATGCGCAAGAACAAGGAACTGGATCTCAACGTGATGATCGGCAAGCGCCCCGCGCCGCCGCGCGCACCGCAAATGCCGGATGAAGATCAAGGCGATCAGGGCGACGAGTAAAACGCGACGTCCGTAAAACGAAAAGGCAGCTTCGATGGCTCGAAGCTGCCTTTTTCTTATCTCGAACACTCGCTCTGGCGCGACAATACGCCGCACTTTACTCCGCCGCCGGCTCCTCGTTCTTGACCTGTTCCTTGCCGACGACGAGCCGCGCCGCGATGATCCCCGCTTCATAAAGAATGACGAGCGGAATCGCGAGAATGAGTTGCGAGAAAACGTCGGGCGGCGTGACGACCGCGGAAATGATGAACGCGCCGACGATCACGTAAGGACGAATTTGCTTGAGCTTCTGAATCGACACGACGCCCATGCGCGCAAGCAGCACGACGACGATCGGCACCTCGAACGTCACGCCGAACGCGATGAACATCGTCAGCACGAAGCTCAGGTAATTGTCGATATCCGTGGTCATCTCCGCGCCGAGCGGCGCGTTGTAGTGCGCCATCACGCGGAAGATGGTCGGGAACACGACGAAGTACGCGAACGCCATGCCGCACAGAAAAAGCGTATAGCTGCTGAAAACGAGCGGCCCGACGAGCTTCTTTTCATGCTGATACAAACCCGGCGCGACGAACGCCCAGACCTGATACAGCACGAAGGGCAGCGCGATCACGAAGGCGACGAGCATCGTGACTTTCATCGGCACGAAGAACGAGCCGGTGACGTCCGTGACGATCATCTTGCCGTCCGCGGGCAGGTTCTGCATCAGCGGACGCGCCAGCAGCTTGAAGATGTCCGGCGCCCAATACACAAGCGCGATGAACACGACGATGACCGATGCGCCCGCGCGGATGATGCGGTCGCGCAATTCGACCAGATGCGAAATGAACGTCTCTTCGACGGGCTCTTCTTTAGTGTGTTGCGGGTCGCTCACGCCGGCCCTCGGTAGAAATCATCGATGAAGGAATCGCGGCACGCTCAGAAGAACTTCGTCTGCCGGCGCAGGGTGGCGGGCGTGTGGCGAGCGACGCGCGCCGCGCCCGATTGAACCCGCGTGCGACGCGAGGTCGTGCGCTTGTACCAGTTGGGAATCGCCGCCTGCTTCACGCGCCAGTTCTTGCGCCGGGTCGACGTCGATGAAGACGCAGCGGCCCAGGGCTTGTCCGACGCGGCGCTGTCCGCTGAATCAGCGCCGCCAGCGATGCTCGGCGCGACCGACGTGCCGTCTTTCCAGGCATCGTTCAGCTCGGATTCGTGGCGCTTCAGCGTGTCGTGAATCGTCGATTCGACATTCGACGCCGCGTTTTCGAACTCGGTCCGCATTTTCTTCAGCTCATCGAGTTCCATCTCGCGCGCGACTTCCGATTTGACGTCGTTGATATAGCGCTGCGCGCGCCCGAAGAGCGCCCCCGCCGTACGTGCGACGCCGGGCAGGCGCTCCGGCCCGAGGACCACCAGCGCCACGACGCCGATGACCGCCATTTTGGTCAGACCGAGATCGAGCATTGAACGAAAAGTGGAGAGTTACCGTCGGCAGACGGATCAGCGATAGTCGCCCGAGCGCGACTTGTCTTTCGCCTCGACGTCCACGGCGCCGTTACGCGGCAGTTCGCGTTGATCGGCCGAATTCGCCGGCGTGTCGCCCTCGCGCATGCCTTCCTTGAAGCCCTTCACCGCACCGCCCAGATCGCCGCCGATATTGCGCAGCTTCTTCGTGCCGAACACGAGCGCCACGATCAGCAGAACGATCAACCAATGCCAAATGCTTAACGAACCCATGAATGAAAACTCTCCGTGATTCCGCCCCGATTTGGGTACCGATGACGGAAGATCGGCCTGGCGGCCCCGGCCGAGGCACGTCGCCTCGGCTCAACTATCGATTTTGCTCGCCCAATATTTCATTGGAAAGGAGAATGCAAACAAAGATTGCAGCATTACCCCATTCGGCGCCACGGGCGCTCGCCGGCCAACAAATGCGCGTGGATGTGATACACCTCTTGCCCGCCGCCCGGACCGGTATTGATTACCGTTCGAAAGCCGGTGTCGCCTCCCGTGTAGGAGACACCCAGATCTTTCGCCAACCGTCCGACGAGACTCACCATTCTACCAAGTAGCGGACTGTCACTTTCTGTGCAGTGGGAAAGTGTTTCAATATGTTTGCGCGGAATGACCAGCACGTGCACCGGCGCGGCAGGATTGATGTCGTTGAAGGCGACGAACTCATCGTCCTCATAGACCTTCGTGCTCGGCAGTTGCCCGGAAGCGATCTTGCAGAAAATGCAGTTGTCTTGACTCATTGAGTTGCCGGATTTCGTTGACGGATGTGATCAAAACCACGCGCGCGGTTCGATCGGCTTGTTCTCGTAGAGAAACAGCCAGCCTTTGATGATGCGATAAAGCGTCCAGATGCTGACCGCACCGAGAATCAGAAAGCCGATGCCGATCCAGATCGTCGCGAAACCGATCACGTGGCCCAGCACCGCCCACCAGAAGGTGCGGATCTGCCAGGTGAAGTGATCTTCGTACGGCGTGCCCGCCGCATCGCCGCGCTTGATGTAGTTGAGGATGATCGCGACCAGTCCCGTGAGACCGCCGGTCAGCCAATAGACGGCGTACAAGCCGTACAGAACATGCGTGAACGTGCGCATGTTGCGCAGGCGTTCGGGATCGTTCGCGTTCTGAACGACGGGCGGCGGATAGGGTTCATATTGCCGGTTCATTCGTGCCCTCCTTCGCTGATGCCAGACGCTCGTCAGCCGCCGTTCTGCTCACGCTCGCGCGACTTGCGCAGCGCCTTTTCCTCGATTCCCGACAGACCTTCGCGACGTTCCAGTTCCGCGACCACGTCGGCGGGGCTCAGATCGAAATGGGACAGCATGACGAGACAATGAAACCACAGATCGGCGACTTCGCCGACGAGCGCCTTCGGCGCGCCGCCATGACGGGCGTCCTTCGCGGCAAGCACGACTTCCGTCGCTTCCTCGCCGATCTTCTTCAGGACCGCATCGTCGCCCTTGTGAAAGAGTCGGGAAACGTAGGATTGTTCCGGATCGCCGCCCTTGCGACTGTCGATGACCGAGGCGAGGCGCAGCAGCGTGTCCAGCGTATTGGCTTGCGTCATTTGTAGATGCTTTCTGGGTCTTTCAGGACCGGCTCGACGGCGACCCACTCGCCGTTCTCCGCCGTGCCTTCGAATTTCTGGAAAAAACAGGAATGGCGGCCGGTGTGGCACGCGATGCCCGAAACCTGCTCGACCTTGAGCAGCACGACGTCTTCGTCGCAATCGAGGCGCACGTCGTGAACGTGCTGAACGTGGCCCGACTCTTCTCCCTTGAACCACAGGCGCTGCCGCGAGCGCGAGAAATACACCGCGCGCTTCAGTTCGATGGTCTTTGCGAGCGCCTCGCGATTCATCCACGCGAACATGAGCACGTCGTTGGTCGATGCTTCCTGCGCGATCACCGGCACGAGGCCGTTCGCGTCCCACTTGACTTTGTCGAGCCAGATCATCTGATCGCTCACGGTTTCAAGTCCTCACCGAAATGCCGTGATCGGCCATGAAGCGCTTCGCTTCGCCGACGGTGTGCTCGCCGTAGTGGAAGATGCTCGCGGCAAGCACCGCGTCCGCGTGACCTTCGACGATGCCATCCGCCAGATGCTGCAACGATCCGACGCCGCCCGACGCGATCACCGGCACCGGCACCGCGTCCGACACGGCGCGCGTCAACGCGAGATCGAAGCCGGCTTTGGTGCCGTCACGATCCATGCTGGTGAGCAGGATTTCGCCCGCGCCGAATTCGGCCATCTTGCGCGCCCATTCGATCGCGTCGATGCCCGTCGCCTTGCGGCCGCCGTGCGTGAAGACTTCCCAGCGCGGCGTTTCGCCTTCGGCCGACACGCGTTTCGCATCGATCGCGACGACGATGCACTGCGAGCCGTGCTTGTCCGACGCGTCGCGCACGAGTTGCGGATTCGCGACCGCCGACGAATTCATGCTGATCTTGTCCGCGCCCGCGTTGAGCAGACGCCGCACGTCTTCGACCGCGCGCACGCCGCCGCCGACCGTCAGCGGAATGAACACCTGCGACGCCACCGATTCGATGATCGGCAGAATGAGATCGCGTTGATCGGAAGTCGCGGTGATATCGAGGAACGTGAGTTCGTCGGCGCCCTGATCGTCGTAACGCCGCGCGATTTCGACGGGATCGCCCGCGTCGCGCAGTTCGACGAAATTGACGCCCTTCACGACGCGGCCGGCGGTTACGTCGAGACAGGGAATGATGCGTTTTGCGAGAGCCATGTTCTTGCCACTTACGGAGTAAGGGCGGCGCCGCGGCCGCCCGGAGTGCTGCTCAGATGTGCTCGCGCTCGGGCGTATCAGGCGCCGTCGGCCTCGCGCAGCGCGTCAGCGCGGGTCTGGGCGGCCTTGAAATCGAGATCGCCGGAGTAGATCGCGCGGCCGCAGATCACGCCTTCGATGCCTTCGTCCTCGACTTCGCAGAGCGATTCGATGTCCGCGATGCTCGACAGCCCGCCGCTCGCGATCACTGGAATCTTCACCGCCCGCGCGAGACGCACGGTTGCTTCGAGGTTGAGGCCCTGAAGCATGCCGTCACGGCCGATGTCCGTGTAGATGATCGATTCGCAGCCGTAGTCTTCGAACTTGCGGCCGAGATCGACGACCTCGTGACCGGTGAGCTTGCTCCAGCCGTCCGTCGCGACCTTGCCGTCCTTCGCGTCCAGTCCGACGATGATGTGTCCCCCGAACGCGCTGCACGCGTCCTGCAGGAAGCCCGGATTCTTCACCGCCGCCGTGCCGATGATGATGTACGACAGGCCGTCGTCCAGATAGCGCTCGATGGTTTCCAGATCGCGGATGCCGCCGCCCAACTGCACGGGAATCTCGCTGCCGACTTCATCGAGGATCGCGCGGATCGCGTCGCCGTTTCTGGGCTTGCCGGCGAACGCGCCGTTCAGATCGACCAGATGCAATCGCCGTGCGCCGCGATCGACCCAATGTCGGGCCATGGCCGCCGGATCCTCTGAAAAAATGGTCGCCTGGTCCATATCGCCCTGCTTGAGGCGCACGCACTGACCGTCCTTAAGATCGATGGCCGGAATGAGCAGCATAGGTATCGCGTATTTTCTGGGTGAAGTTGATCAAAACGGCGCGCGTGCGGTCTTTCGTGCCTGTGCCGCGGGCCGTCTCGCTAGTGTAGTACAAGTCTTGCAACGGTCATGCGCCCGTAGTAATAGGCGAAAACGCTAGCGGGCACGGTATTTCACGGGTTCCAGTGCACGAAATTGCGATAGAGACGCAATCCTGCGTCCGCGCTCTTTTCGGGGTGGAATTGGGTGGCGAAGATATTGTCGCGCGCCACCGCCGACGTGAACGCGCTGCCGTACACGGTTTCGCCGGATGTGTGAGCCGGATTGTCCGGCACCACGTAGTAGCTGTGGACGAAGTAGAAGAACGCGCCGTCCGCGACGCCGTCCCAGACCGGATGCGCCTGTGTCTGACGCACGCGATTCCAGCCCATTTGCGGCACCTTGAAGCGCGAGCCGTCGTCCTGCAGCAGACCGTCGAGCTGGAAGCGCACGACCTTGCCGGGCAGAAGACCGAGGCCCTTCGTGTCGCCTTCCTCGCTCCAGTCGAAGAGCATCTGCTCGCCGACGCACACGCCGAGCATCGGCTTTTCGCGCGCCGCCTGCATCACCGCTTCCTGCAAACCGGATTCGGCGAGATGCCCCATGCAGTCGCGCATCGCGCCCTGGCCCGGCAGCACGACGCGATCCGCCGCGTGAATGCCTTGCGGCTGATCGACGATCGCCACGTTCGCTTCGGGTGCAGCCTTCTTCAGCGCCTGGTAGACCGAGCGCAGGTTGCCCATTCCGTAATCAACAATCGCAATCGAAGTATTCATTTCAAAGATGGCATCAAGGCCTTCAACCCGTCGACGATGAACTCCACCGCCAATGCGGACAACATCAAACCCATGAGACGCGTGCCGATGTTGATTCCCGTGCGCCCGACGACGCGCGCGATCGGCTCGGCGAGATTCAGCGCGCCGAAGCACAGCCCCGCGATGATCGCGCCCAGCACGACGAGCCCGAAGCGGTCGTACCAGTGTTGCGCATTCGCAGCATAGACGATCACCGTGCTGATCGAGCCGGGACCGGTGAGCAGCGGAATCGCGAGCGGCACGACCGCGATGCTATTGCGCTCCTCGGCTTCCATGCGTTCTTCCGGCGTCGAACGCGCATTGCCGACCTGCGCGTTCAACATGCTGATCGCCATGAGCAGCATGATGATGCCGCCGCCCACTTCGAACGACCCGACCGAAATCCCGAAGAACGCGATGATCTGCTGCCCGAGTAGCGCCGTCACCGCGATCACGCAGAACACTGAAATCGAAGCGACGCGAATCGTGTTGCGTCTTTCGAGATCGGATTGCTGCGAGGTCAGGCTGAGAAAAAACGGTATCGCGCCGATCGGGTTGATCAGCGCGAGCAATGAGATAAACGACTTGAACAAATCCATCTTTTTTCCGGCGCAGCAACGCGCCGAACCGGTCAGTCGGCTTAGAGACTGCCTTTGGTGGACGGAATCTGCCCCGCCGCGCGCTCGTCGACTTCGCACGCCATGCGCAGCGCGCGGCCGAACGCCTTGAACACGGTTTCGACCTGATGATGCGCGTTGATGCCGCGCAGGTTGTCGATATGCAGCGTCACGCCGGCGTGATTCACGAATCCGCGGAAGAATTCGATGGTCAGATCGACGTCGAACGTGCCGATGCGCGCGCGCGTGAACGGCACATGGAACTCGAGCCCCGGACGCCCCGAAAAATCGACGACGACGCGCGACAGCGCTTCGTCGAGCGGTACGTACGAATGCCCGTAACGGCGAATGCCCTTGCGGTCGCCGATGGCCTTCGCGATGGCCATTCCGAGCGTGATGCCGGTGTCTTCTACCGTATGGTGATCGTCGATATGGAGGTCGCCATGCGCTTCGATGTCGAGATCGATGAGCCCGTGACGGGCAATCTGGTCGAGCATGTGATCGAGGAACGGGACGCCGGTGGCGAGCTTCTGCTTGCCGGTGCCGTCCAGATCGAGCTTCACACGGATCTGCGTTTCGCTGGTGTTGCGAACGACTTCCGCAATACGCATGGTGATTCCTTGAGACTTAATCGAGAGTGGGGAGCTTCTTGAGCGCGGCGACCATTTGCGCGTTTTCTTCGGCAGAGCCGACCGTCAAACGCACGCAGTTAGCCAGCAATGGGTGCATTTTACCCACGTTTTTTACCAAAACCCGCGAAGTCAGAAGGGTTTCGAAAGCAACGGCGGCGTCCGGAACGCGCACGAGCAGGAAATTGCCCGCGCTCGGGAATACCGTCATGCCGGGCAGCGCCGCCACTTCGCGTGCGAGTTTCGTGCGTTGCGCGCGCAGTTCGGCCGCTTGAGCGTCGAGCACGTCGAGGTGATCGAGCAGGAAATCGGCCGTGGCCTGCGTCAGCACGTTGATGTTGTACGGCGGGCGCACTTTGTCGAACTGCGTGATCCACGAGGGTCGGCCCGCCATGTAGCCGAGACGGATGCCCGCGAGCCCGAGCTTCGAGACAGTCCGCATCACGACGACGTTGTCGAACTCCGCCGCGCGCGGCATCCAGCTTTTTTCGGCGAACGGCTGATACGCCTCGTCGATCACGACGAGACTCTTCTTCGACGCGGCGATCACGCGTTCGATGTCGGCGTCGTCGTAGAGCGTGCCGGTCGGGTTGTTCGGATACGCCAGATAGACGAGCGCCGGCGCGTGCTCATCGATGGCGGCGACGAGCGCGTCGGCGTCGAGCGTGAAGTCGGCCTTCAGCGGCACACCGATGAACTCGAGATGCGCGAATTTCGCCGACATTTCGTACATCACGAAGCCCGGCACCGGCGCGACGACCTTCGCGCCCGGCTTCGAGCACGCGACCGACATCATGCTGATGAGCTCGTCCGAACCGTTGCCGAGCAGCACGTCGCAGGCGTCGGGCACGTTCATGGTGCGCTTGATGTTGGCGAGCAATTCCGCCGGACGCGGCGCGGGATAACGGTTCAGCGCGACGCCCGCGAGATGCTCGCCCAATGCTTTGGCGAGGTCGGCGGGCAGCGTGTAGGGATTTTCCATCGCGTCGAGCTTGATGAGGCCCGTGGCATCGGGCACGGGATAGCTCGTCATCGCGAGGACGTCGGGTCGGATGATGTCTTGTGATGTCGTCATGTTTTCCCGGCGTCTCTCTCGCCGGTTCGGGTGGCGGCTCTCAGGCCGCCTCGTTCATTCGGGCCGGTTTTCGCTTCAGCCGACTTTTTTCATCCGGTATTCGGCGCTCTTCGCGTGCGCCTGCAGGCCTTCGCCGTACGCCAGTTCCGCCGCGATTTCGCCGAGCGTCTGCGCGCCGTCCGCGCTCACTTCGATCACGCTCGAACGCTTCATGAAGTCGTAGACGCCGAGCGGCGACGAGAAGCGCGCGGTGCGCGACGTCGGCAATACGTGGTTCGGGCCCGCGCAGTAATCGCCGAGGCTTTCGCTCGTGTAGCGGCCGAGGAACATCGCGCCTGCGTTGTGAATTTGCGCGGCCCACTGATGCGGATCGAGCGCGGAAATCTCAAGATGCTCCGGCGCGATATCGTTGGCGATCGCGCACGCCTCGGCCATGTCCTTCACCTTGATGAGCGCGCCGCGATCTTCGAGCGAGCGCTGGATGACGTCGCGACGCGGCATCGCCGGCAGCAGCTCGACGATCGCGTCTTCCACGCGCTGGATGAAGTCGTCGTCCGGGCACAGCAGAATGGATTGCGCGAGCTCGTCGTGCTCGGCCTGCGAGAAGAGGTCCATCGCGACCCAGCGCGGATCGGTGGTGGCGTCGCAGATCACGAGAATTTCGGACGGCCCCGCGATCATGTCGATGCCGACCGTGCCGAACACGCGCCGCTTCGCCGACGCGACATACGCGTTACCCGGACCGCAAATCTTGTCGACGGCAGGCACGCTTTGCGTGCCGTACGCGAGCGCGGCCACCGCTTGCGCGCCGCCGATCGTGAACACGCGATCCACGCCGCCGAGCAGCGCCGCCGCGAGCACCAGCGGATTCTTCACGCCATCGGGCGTCGGCACGACCATCACGATTTCCTTCACGCCCGCCACGCGCGCCGGAATCGCGTTCATCAGCACGGACGACGGATACGCCGCCTTGCCGCCCGGCACATAGATGCCCGCGCGATCGAGCGGCGTGACCTTCTGGCCGAGCACGGTGCCGTCGGCTTCGGTGTAGTGCCAGCTATGGCTGCCGCATTCGATGCGCTGCTTCTCGTGATAGCCGCGCACGCGCGCCGCCGCCGCTTCGAGCGCCGCGCGGCGCTTCGGTTCGAGCCCTTCGAGCGCGGCTTCCATCTCCGAGAGCGGCAGTTCGAGCGCCGCGACGCTGTCCGCCTTCAGACGATCGAACTTGTTGGTGTATTCGAGCACGGCTTCGTCGCCGCGCGCCTTCACGTCCGCGAGAATCTGCGCGACCGAGCGCTCGATCGCCTCATCCTCGCTCGCTTCGAACGCGAGGACCGCACGCAGCGCCTTCTGGAAACCGTCGGCGCTGGAATCGAGTTTGCGAATCTTGATAGACATGCTGGTTTTCCGTTTTGCTGTTGGCGCGCCGCGTCGTGCGGCCCGCCTAATTTCCCTTGCTGACCGTCGCGCGCTCGAACGCGTCGAGGAACGGCTTGAGCGCCGCGCGCTTCAGCTTCAGCGCCGCCTGATTCACGACGAGGCGCGAGGAAATCTGCATGATCTCTTCGACTTCGACGAGATTGTTCGCCCGCAGCGTGCCGCCCGAGCTGACCAGATCGACGATCGCATCGGCCAGGCCGACGAGCGGCGCGAGTTCCATCGATCCGTACAGCTTGATCAGATCGACGTGCACGCCCTTCGCCGCGAAATGCTGACGCGCGGTTTCCGTGTACTTCGTCGCGACCTTCAGACGCGCGCCCTGGCGCACCGCGCTCGCATAGTCGAAACCGTTCTTCACGGCCACCGACATACGGCAGCGCGCGATATCGAGATCGACCGGCTGATACAGGCCGCTGCCGCCGTGCTCGATCAGCACGTCCTTACCCGCGACGCCGAAATCGGCCGCGCCGTACTCGACGTAAGTCGGCACATCGGTCGCGCGCACGATGATCACGCGCAGATTCGGATTCGTCGTCGGAAGGATCAGTTTGCGCGAGCTTTCCGGATCTTCGGCCACCTGCACGCCCGCGGCGGCGAGCAGCGGCAGCGTCTCCTCGAAGATACGCCCTTTCGACAACGCGAGCGTGAGGGGCGCGCTCGGCTGCACCGACGACGACGTCTGCGGCAGCGAACTCATTGCTCGCTCCCGCTGCCCTTGATGCGGCGCACGTTCGCGCCGACCGCCGTCAGCTTCGATTCCATGCGGTCGTAGCCGCGATCCAGATGGTAGATGCGGTCGATCAGCGTTTCGCCGTCCGCGCACATCGCCGCGATCACGAGACTCGCCGACGCGCGCAGATCGGTCGCCATGACCTTCGCGCCGGACAGCTTCTCGACGCCGGCGATGAGCGCCGTGTTGCCGTCGATGGTGATGCTCGCGCCCAGACGATTCAGCTCCTGAACGTGCATGAAGCGGTTCTCGAAGATCGTCTCGACGACTTGCGACGTGCCCTTCGCGATCGTGTTGAGCGCCATGAACTGCGCCTGCATGTCGGTCGGGAACGCCGGGTATTCGGACGTGCGGATATTCACCGCTTCGGCGCGCTTGCCCATACGCACGCGCATCCAGTCGTCGCCTTCCTCGATCGTCACGCCGGCTTCGCGCAGCTTCGCCGTCACGGCGTCGAGCAGATGCGAGCTCACGCGACGCAGCGTGACGTCGCCGCCCGCGGCCGCGACCGCGCACAGGAACGTGCCCGCTTCGATGCGGTCCGGCACGACGTCGTGCTTCGCGCCGTGCAGCTTGTCGACGCCCTGAATCACGAGACGGTCGGTGCCGATGCCGTCGATCTTCGCGCCCATCTTCACGAGCAGATGCGCGAGGTCGCTCACTTCGGGTTCGCGCGCGGCGTTCTCGATGACCGTCTCGCCGTCGGCCAGCACCGCCGCCATCAGCAGGTTCTCGGTGCCGGTGACGGTGATCATGTCGGTGATGATGCGCGCGCCCTTCAGACGCTTCGCGCGCGCTTCGATGAAGCCGTGCTCGATGTTGATCTCGGCGCCCATCGCCTGCAGGCCCTTGATGTGCTGATCGACCGGACGCGCGCCGATCGCGCAGCCGCCGGGCAGCGACACCTTCGCTTCGCCGAAGCGCGCGACGAGCGGACCGAGCACGAGAATCGACGCGCGCATCGTCTTGACCATTTCGTACGGCGCGACGAGCTTGTCGACCTTCGACGCGTTGAGGTTCACGCGCCCGTCGCCGGACACTTCGGACTGCACGCCCATCTGGCGCAACAGCTTGACCATCGTGCGAACGTCCTGAAGATTCGGCACGTTCGACAGATGGACGTCGTCGGCGGTGAGAAGGCTTGCGCAAAGAATCGGCAGCGCCGCGTTCTTCGCACCCGAAACGGTGATTTCGCCGGAGAGCTTCGCGCCTCCCGTGATGACCAGTTTATCCATGGCTTGTCCTTCGACCGAGCTGCCTGCGGTGCCCTTTTCAGCGCCGCCGTTGTCTTGAATGAATCGCACTCTTTACTGCCTTTGTCTTTCCGGTGATGCCGGTGTTACGTGTGTTGAGTCGTATGACCTGATTTGGCTTCGCCGGGTGGACTCAGGCCGATTTCCACTCGTCGGGGGTCAGGGTCTTCATGCTGAGTGCATGAATCTCCTGTTTCATGCGCTCGCCGAGCGCCGCATAAACCAGTTGATGACGCGCGATCAGCCGCTTGCCGACGAACGCGTCGCTCACGATGGTCGCGAAAAAATGCTGGCCGTCGCCCTCCACTTCCAAATGCTGGCAAGCGAGGCCTTTGGCGATGTAATCCTTCACCTGCTCCGGAGTCGGCAACATGGTGGAAGTCTCCTTGAGAATTAGTGACGCAGCTTGTAGCCGCTCGCGAGCAGTCGCACGGCGATCAACGCCAGCACGGCCAAAAATCCGCCGACGATGCCGAGGCTCATCAACGGATTCACGTCGGACAGGCCGAAGAAGCCATAGCGAAAGCCGTCGATCATGTAGAAGAACGGGTTCAGATGCGACACCGCGCGCCACACGGGCGGCAGCGTATGTGTCGAGTAGAACACGCCTGAAAGAAACGTGAGCGGCATGATGAGGAAGTTCTGGAAAGCGGCCAGCTGGTCGAACTTGTCGGCCCAGATGCCCGCGATCAGACCCAGCGTGCCGAGAATGCCCGAACCGAGGATCGCGAACGCAATGATGTAGAGCGGCGCGGAAAACGACATCGGGATGAACCATATCGTCACGACGAACACGCCGAAGCCGACGCACAGGCCGCGCACGACCGACGCCAGCACATACGCAAAGAACATCTCCCAATGCGCGATCGGCGGCAGCAGCACGAACACCAGATTGCCGGTGATCTTCGACTGGATCAGCGACGACGAACTGTTCGCGAACGCGTTCTGCAGCACGCTCATCATCACGAGGCCGGGCACGAGAAAACTCGTATAACCGACGCCGGGATACACCTCGACGCGGCCGGAAAGCGCATGACCGAAGATCGTCAGGTACAGAAGCGCCGTCACGATCGGCGCGAGGACCGTCTGAAACGAAACCTTCCAGAAGCGCAGCAGCTCCTTGTAGAACAACGTCTGGAAGCCGCTCATGAAAGTCCCTCGACCACTTCCGGCTCGTTCATCACCTGCACGAACACGTCTTCCAGATCCGCCTTGCGCACTTCGATTTCATCGAACGTGCAGCCGGCCGCGCGGCATTTCGCGAGAATCGGCTCGACGTCGTCATAGCTCGCGAGACGCAGCAGATGTTGCGCGCCCATCACCGCGTGCGGATCGACTTCGAGCGCGCGCAAGTCCGCCGGCAACGCGCCGTTCGACAGACGCAGATACAGTTGCATGCCCGAAAAGCGCTGCAGCAGCGTGCTCGTGCGTTCGAGGGCGACGACTTCGCCGCGACGAAGCATCGCGAGCCGATGACACAGCGACTCGGCTTCTTCGAGATAGTGCGTCGTCAGGACGATCGTGTGGCCCTCGCGATTCAGGCGCGAGATGAATTTCCAGAGTGTCTGACGCAGTTCGACATCGACGCCGGCGGTGGGCTCGTCGAGCACGATCACCGGCGGCCGATGCACGAGCGCCTGCGCCACGAGCACGCGGCGCTTCATCCCGCCGGAGAGGGCGCGCGTGTTGACGTCGGCTTTCTCGGTGAGATCGAGATTGGCCATGACCTCGTCGATCCAGTCGTCGTTGTTGCGCAAGCCGAAATAGCCCGACTGGATGCGCAACGACTCGCGCACGGTGAAGAACGGATCGAACACCAGTTCCTGCGGCACGACGCCGAGCGCACGGCGCGCGGCCCGGAAGTCGCTGACGACATCGTGGCCACGCACGGAGATCGTGCCGCTATCGGCGCGCGCCAGACCGGCCAGAATGCTGATCAACGTGGTTTTGCCCGCACCGTTGGGGCCGAGCAAGCCGAAGAACTCGCCCTCTTCCACCGTGAGGCTCACGCCTTTGAGCGCCTGGAGATCCTTGTAGCGCTTCCTGACGTTTCGGATTTCTATGGCTGACATGGACAGTGCGCGCGCCTCGCGCGGCCGCGCCTCGATTGTGCGGACTTTCGCCTGACGTTCCCTTCCTCAGACAAAAAGGGCCGGGAGCGGCTGCGAAAAAAACGTTTGATTATAGGGCAAAGCCGTTGGAGCCGACTTCGGAGCGATCTTGATTGCGGCGACGCAGGGCCGCCGCTTCTGCGCGGAGTCAGAACAGGATCAATGTCGGAACGAGAGGAGCGTATCGACGCCATAGGCTCGCGCAAGACTGACGAGCCCGGAAGGAAGATTGACGACGCCGAGCGCGGCGCCGCGCGCGGTGGCTGCGCGCTGCCATGCGAGCAGCACGGCGAGCGCGGAAGAATCGAACTGCGTGAGCGGCGCGCAATCGACTTCGGTCGCGCCCGCAGCGATGCGCGACAGACCCGCTTCGAGCGCGGCCTTCGCGCTCTCGTGGGTCAGCGTCGCGGCCGTCTGAAAACGGCCGCCTGTGGCTGGCGTGCTCACGATGCCTTGCCGCTCGCGAGTTGCTCGTTACGCTGCGTCAGGAACTGCAGCAAGCCGCTCACGCCATTGCGCGAAATCTGCTCGTTGAATTGCTGCTGATACGCCTGGATCAGCCACGCGCCGAGCACGTTGATGTCGTACACGCGCCAGCCTTGCGCCGTCTTGTACAGGCGATAGTCGAGCTCGACCGGCGAGCCGTTGTTCATCACGACCGAGCGGACAACGACGTCGGTGTCGTCCGGATTGGCGCGGAACGGCTTGTATTGAACCGTCTGGTCGCGCACTTGCGCGAGCGCGCCGGAATACGTGCGGATCAGGAGCATCTTGAACTGCTCGACGATCTGCTTCTGCTGTTCGGGCGTCGCCGAATTCCAGTTGCGGCCCATCACGAGACGCGTCGTGCGCGTGAAATCCGTGTACGGCAGGATCTTCTGATTGACGAGCTCGGTGATCTTGTTGATGTCGCCCGAGCGGATCTTCGAGTCCGACTTGATTTCGTCGAGGACTTGTTGCGTGACCGTCTTGATCATCGTGTCGGGCGAGCTCGTATCGACGCTTTGCGCCGACGCTGTGCCACAAAACGCGACGAACATCGCGAAGATGGGGAGAAGCAAGAATTTTTTCATCACGGACCCTGCAAAAGTAGATGCTCCGGTTTGAGCGCGCCGCCCGATTCGAGTTCAGGCGACGCGGCATCCAAAGCGTAAGAAATATCGTTAGATATGTTACCGCGCGTTAGCGACAGGCCGCTCAACGCAAGCGGAATGAAGGGAAACCCGGCGGCGCGCGCGGCGGAACATACTGGTTGCCCGGCACGGTGTTGGCGCTACCGCTCGCCGGTGCGGGTGCCGCCGCCGTACCCGAAGCCGCCGATGCGGCCGCGGCAGGCGCCGCCGTCGCCGATGCGCCTTCCGTGCCTTCATCGCCGTAATTCGGCAGCGGCGCTTCGCCGTAGTCCGGCATGCTGCCGTCGCCGCCCGAAATCAGATACTGACGACGCTGCAAGTATGCGTTTCGGACGAACGAATACTTGTCGAGCGCGGCATCGGCGAGCACGTCGGTCGCCCCCAGAAGATTCGCGCGCACGTTGACGAGGTTCACGCCATAGAGCGCCCAGCTCACCGAATCCGGGCTCACGTAGGTGAGCGGATTGCCGAAATAGTCGACCACGAGTCCGGCGGAATCTCGC
Organism: Caballeronia sp. LZ008; assembly: GCF_031451435.1. Classification (NCBI taxonomy): domain Bacteria; kingdom Pseudomonadati; phylum Pseudomonadota; class Betaproteobacteria; order Burkholderiales; family Burkholderiaceae; genus Caballeronia; species Caballeronia sp. LZ008. The sequence continues at coordinate 2,538,958 of NZ_JARUXK010000001.1, forward strand.
ACCGTGCTCGGCCCGAGCAGCGGCAGCACCACGTACGGACCGGACGGCACGCCATAGTGGCCGAGCGTCAGCCCGAAATCGCCGGAATGCTTCGGCAGCCGCGCGATGGTCGCGACGTCGAACAGGCCGCCGACGCCGAACAGCGTGTTGATCGCGACGCGCATGATGTCCGACACGCCGTCCGCAATTTTCAGTTGCGCCAGATTGTTCGCGGCGATGTACACGTCGCCGATATTCGAGAAGAAGTTGGTCACGCTGTTGCGCACCGGCTCCGGTACGAGCCACACGTAACCCTTCGCCACCGGCTTCACCGCGTACTGATCAACAGTGTCGTTGATCGTGAACATCGTCCGGTTATAGCTCTCGAATGGGTCCCCTTTGGTCGGCGTCGTCACCGTCGCGCAACCGGTGAGCGCAACGACGCCCGCCACCATGATTGCGCGCCGCATCCCAATCGCCTGCATGTTCTTCTCCTTATTGAGCGGCGCCCGATGCGGCGCTCGCACCTGCCGCGCCCGCCGCACCCGATGCGCCCATCGCGCTCGCCGCGCCCGGGAAAGCCGGCGCGGGTGCGGGCTCGGGCACAGCCGGCGCCCCCGACGATTTCGAGGCGCCCGAATCCGCCGCCTTGTTGTAGAGGAACTGGCCGATCAGGTTTTCGAGCACCACGGCCGATTGCGTCATCGTGATGGTGTCGCCGTTCTTGAGCATCTGATCGTCGCCGCCCGGCTCGAGGCCGATGTATTGCTCGCCGAGCAAGCCGGAAGTCAGGATCTTCGCGGACGAATCCTTCGGAAACTGATACTGCTTGTCGATATCGATCGTGACCACGGCCTGATACGTGTTCGCATCGAAGCCGATGCTGCCGACGCGCCCGACCGTCACGCCCGCGCTCTTCACGGGCGCGCGCGCCTTCAGTCCGCCGATGTTGTCGAACTTCAGTTTCACCGCGTAGGTTTGCTGGAACGACAGGGAGCTCATGTTGCCCGCCTTCAGCGCGAGAAAGAGCAGCGCCACGAAACCGAGCACCACGAAGAGGCCGACCCAAAAGTCGAGAGCAGTCTTTTTCATCGTCTTCCCAAAGAGAATCTTTTCGCAGATGGCGCGTGACGGTCTGTGCCCTTCACAACGCCTGCGCCTCGTGCGGCGCCTGCGCTTGGTTCATTAGCTGAACATCAGTGCGGTGAGCAGGAAATCGAGCCCGAGCACGGCGAGCGACGCATATACGACCGTTTTCGTCGTCGCGCGCGACACGCCTTCGGGCGTTGGCCGTGCTTCGTAGCCCTGGAACAACGCGATGAACGTCACCGCGAAGCCGAACACGATGCTCTTGATGACGCCGTTCCCGACATCGCGCCACACGTCCACGCCGCCTTGCATCTGCGACCAGAACGCGCCCGGATCGACGCCGATCAGCATCACGCCGACGACATAGCCGCCGATGATGCCGACCGCGCTGAAAATGGCCGCCAGCACCGGCATGGCGACGATGCCCGCCCACATGCGCGGCGCGACGACCACCTTGAGCGGATCGACCGCCATCATTTCCATTGCGGTGAGTTGCTCGCCGGCTTTCATCAAGCCGATTTCGGCGGTCAGCGACGTGCCCGCGCGCCCCGCGAACAGTAGCGCCGTGACGACCGGCCCGAGCTCGCGCACGAGCGAGAGCGCCACCAGAAGCCCGAGCGCCTGTTCCGAACCGTAGCGGCTCAGCGTGTAATAGCCCTGCAAGCCGAGCACGAAGCCGACGAACAAACCCGACACCGCGATGATGACGAGCGAATAATTGCCGACGAAGTGGATCTGTTTCGTGACGAGGCGCGGGCGGCGCAACAGCGGAAAAAATTCGACCACGAGGCGCAGGAACATGCGCGTTGCGTAGCCTGCGGTGCCGAAACCGTCGAGCACCCAGCGTCCGAGCGCGCTGATCATGCCTGCCCTCCGATGCCGAAATCTGCGGCGAGCGGCGTGCTCGCATAGTGGAACTTGAATGGGCCGTCGGGCGTGCCGTCGATGAACTGGCGCACGGTCGGATCCTGCGATGCGCGCAGTTGCGCCGGCGTGCCTTCGGCGTGAATGCCGCCGTTCGCGATGAAATACACGTAGTCCGCGATCGCGAAGGATTCCGGTACGTCGTGCGTAACGAGAATGGACGTTGCGCCGAGCGCGTCGTTGATCGTGCGGATGAGTTGCGCCGTGATGCCGAGCGAAATGGGATCGAGGCCGGCGAACGGCTCGTCGTACATCATCAACTGGGGATCGAGCGCGATTGCGCGGGCGAGCGCCACGCGGCGCGCCATGCCGCCCGAAATCTCCGACGGCGCGAGATCGCGCGCGCCGCGCAGGCCGACCGCGTTCAGCTTCATCAGCACGAGATCGCGGATCAGCGCTTCCGGAAGGTCCGTGTGTTCGCGCAGCGGGAACGCGACGTTCTCGAACACCGTCTGGTCGGTGAACAACGCGCCGAACTGGAACAGCATGCCCATCTTCCGGCGCAGCGCGTACAGACCGTCGCGCGTCTGGGCGCCGACGTCCTGTCCGTCGAACATGACTTTGCCGCGACTCGCCTTCACGAGACCGCCGACCAGACGCAAGGTCGTGGTTTTGCCGCAGCCTGAGCCGCCCATGACCGCGACCACCTGCCCACGCGTGAATCGCATGTTCAGGTTCGACAGGACGAGCCGGTCGCCGTAGCCGAAGTCGACGTCGCGTAGCTCTAGCAGAGTCTCGGAGAAAGCAGGCACTGGGTAAGAGATTCCGTTGGCGCAAGAGGCCGAATTATAGGGCCTGCGCGCAATCGGTGCTTTGCCTAGGCGTGTATCCCCTTGCTTTTGGGACTTTTCACCGTTGACCTGCGAACATTTTTTGCAGTGACAAAACCGCCGCGGCTGTGTCCGGTGCCTCGGTGACCGCGCGCACGACCGCCGCGCTGCGCACGCCGGTTTCCAGCACGCCCGGCATCGCCTTGGCGTCGATTCCACCAATGGCGACAAGCGGCACCCGGCCCGACAGCAGTTGCACGTAGCGCGACAGGCGCGCCAACCCTTGCGGCTTGGTCGGCATGACTTTCGTCGTGGTCGGGAAGACGGCGCCGAGCGCAAGGTAGCTCGGCTTGAAGTGCAGCGCGCGCAACATCTCGTAATAGCCGTGCGTCGACAGACCGAGCCGCACGCCGGCTCTTGCAATCGTGTTCAGGTCGGCCGTCTGCACGTCTTCCTGTCCGAGGTGCACGCCGTACGCGCCCGCCGCAATCGCCTCGCGCCAATGATCGTTGATGAAAACCTGTGCGTCATGCCGACGTCCCGCCTCGACCGAGCGCGAGATTTCGCGCTGCAAGTCGGCGGCGTCGGCGGTTTTGCGGCGCAGTTGCGTCGTGCGGACGCCGAGATCGAGCACGCGCTCGACCCAGTCGGCGCTCGGCAGCACCGGATACAGGCCGAGCCGATCGGGGCACGCCGGGAATCCGCCTTCGGGCGCGGCGGGCAGATCGGCGACACGCGGAAACGTCGCGAATTCGACGGGCCACGCGTCGTCCTTGTTCTCATCGCCCGCGCGCCAGGCGAGCGCGAGCGTCAGCGCGTCGTGCGGCTCGAAATTGCAGTCGAGGAAAGCGGCGAGCGCGGACAGCCAATCATCCGACCATTCGCCTTCGAGCGCGAAACGCTCGTCGCCACGACGCAGCGTGACGCGATCGCCATGCGCTTCGAGGATTGCCGCGGCGCCGTTCGCGGCCACATCGTGCGGCTCGTTGAACACGATGATGTCGCTCGCCTGCGGCGATTCCGGCGCGGTCAGGCAGATGCGCCAGCGCGTTTCCGCCGTCGGCCATTCGCCGAGACGCGCGCGAATCCGCTCGGCGACTTCAGTCAGCTCGTCCGCCGGCGGCCAGAACACTTCACGATTCAACAAGCTCATGCCGCGCCTCCGTCCTGATGCCAGAACGGCATGCCGACGACCGGCGTGCTCGCCTGCGCGCTGTCGCGCTCGGCCATGGGGCCCGCGAGGAACGCGGTGCGCCCCGCTTCGACGCCGAGCGCGAACGCGCGCGCCATCTGCGGCGGGAAGGTTGCCTGCGAGACGGCCGTGTTGAGCAGCACGCCATCGAAGCCCCATTCCATCACCTGACACGCATGCGACGGCACGCCGAGACCGGCATCGACGATCAGCGGCACATCCGGCAGACGCTCGCGCAAGGTGCGCAGCCCGTATGGATTCGTCACGCCCTTGCCCGTGCCGATGGGCGCGCCCCACGGCATCAGCGCTTCGCAGCCGGCATCGAGCAGACGCCGGCCGATGACGAGATCTTCCGTGCAGTAAGGCAGCACCTTGAAGCCATCGCGGATCAGCTTGGCCGCCGCTTCGACGAGGCCGATCGGATCGGGCTGCAGCGTGTAGTCGTCGCCGATCAATTCCAGTTTGATCCACGGCGTCTCGAACACCTCGCGCGCCATGTGCGCGGTCGTGAGCACCTCGTCGACGCTCTGGCAGCCCGCCGTGTTCGGCAAAAGCGCGACGCCGTGGCGCTTGAGCACATCGAAGAAGCCGGCTTCCCCGGTCTCCGACTGACGGCGCAGCGCGACCGTGACCATGCCCGGCCGAGCGGCGTCGATGGAGTCGGAAAGCGATTGCAGCGACGGATAACGCGACGTGCCGAGCAGCACGCGGCTCGGAAACGTCTCGCCGTAGAGCGTGAGGACGTCGGCGGTGGAAATGGTCATGGTTCGATCCTTCGGTTCGGAGTTCAGCCGCCCGCGACGGGCGACACGACGTCGAGCTTGTCGCCGGCGACGAGCGTTTTCGTGGCGTGTTCGCCGCGCGCGACGAACTGGCCGTTCAGCGCGACCGCGAACGGCGGTTTCGCGCCGAACGCGGCGAGCGCGTCGGTGACGGTGGTGGCGTCGGGCAAATCGAAGACGCGCTGATTGATGTGGATGTTCATGGTTGTTTCCTGATGACTAGAGCGCTGGCGCAACCGCGAACTCGCCGTGCAGCAGTTCGGGCCAGCGCGCGGCGCTGCGGAAATCGGAGAAGGCCTCGGCATCGGCGATATCGCCGGAAGCGAGCGCGTCGGCGAGACGGCACGCGGCATCCGCGACTTCGGGCGCGATCATGAAGCCGTGCCGGTACAAGCCGTTCACGCGCAAGGTCCGCGCCCCGTCCCAGACGATCGCCGGCCGGTGATCCGGCAAGGTCGGCCGGCAATGCGAGTTCAGTTCGAGGATGCGCGCCTCGCCGAAACCCGGATGCACCGCGAACGCGGCGCTCAGCAGCTCGAGCGCCGAACGTACGCTCACGGGCGACATGTCCTCGCCCTCGACTTCCGTCGCGCCGATCACGTAGAGATCGTTCTCCTTCGGCGCGATGTAGAGCGGATAGCGCGGATGCAAGAGCCGCACCGGCCGCGTCAGCCCGATGCCCGGCGCGTGCACGCGCGCGACTTCGCCGCGAATGCCGCGCAGCGCGGGCCACGCGGGCTTGCCGCCGAGGCCGCGGCAATCGATGATCCAGCGCGCGTCGGGCATCGCATCGACGGCGGTGTTCCAGTGCGTACGCACGCCGCGCGCGGCAAGTCCGGCGGCGAGCGCGCCAAGCGCCTGACGGTTGTCGAGTTGGCCTTCGTTCGGCAGCAGCCAGCCCTGCGCGAAGCGCGTTCCGAGCGCCGGTTCGGCTTGCGCGACTTGCGCGCCCGCGAGCTTGACGAAGCCGCCGTCGAGCAGATCGGCGGGCGAATTGGCCTTGAGACGGCGTTCGAAGAGCGGCGCTTCGGCGCGATCCGCGCCGTGCCAGACGACGAGCGTGCCGTTGCGCTGAAAGAAAACCGGCTCGGGCAATTGCGCGATGAGTTCAGGCCAGCGTTCGAGCGATGCCGCCCCCAGCCCGACGACGAGCGGCTCCGCGCTCGCCGCTTCCGCGAGCGGCGCGAGCATGGCGGCGGCGACCCACGCGGCCGACTGCGTGCCGGCGGCGTCGCCGCGTTCGTAAAGCGCGACGTCGTGGCCCGCGCCCGCGAGTTGCCAGGCGACGAGCCGTCCGACGAGCCCGCCGCCGACGACGGCGAAATCCGGCCGGCGCGCGGCGCCCTGATCGATTCTGTTCATCAATTCGATGTCTCCATACGCGTAACGCTGCGCTGCACGATGGAGACGAAAGACGCGATCCCGATCGTGCTGGCGCGGCGCCACATCACGAGGACGAAATCAGCGGGAGAGACCGGCTCGGCAGCGCATGAAGCGCGCCGGGCGCGAAGAAAGGACTGGAAGAGACTGGAGGAATGGCGCGAGGCTCGCGCGGTCTCCGGAAACTTCCCTCGCCGGTATTACCCGGATCGGGTGCAAAGGGTCTCTCTCAGCCTCGCCGCGCTGCCGACCGTTCCGGCCGCCGATGCACGCGAAGCACCCCTGTTTCGTCGAGGGTCATTAAAACATGAAAGGCAAAGGCGCTGCAAACCGGGATTCCCCGCCTTTTATCGTGCGCGGCGGCACTCTGGCACAATGCCGCGAACATGGTTCGCAGGACGATCGCCCGAAATTAAGTGAGCGTTAAGCGAACCCCGGAACAATCTGCGGAGCCGGAAAACGCCGCGCGCGGCCCGGCCGCGGACGTAACAATCGGGCGCCACGAGGCGCATCAGCAGGAAGCTCATGACCAACACCCATACCGAAAGCACGCAGCAGAAGGCCGACGAAGTCTCGGCGTGGAGCCTCATCAAGCCCTACTGGGTGTCGGAGGAGCGCGGCTTCGCGTGGGGCCTTCTCGTCGCGATCATCGCGATCAACATGACCGTTGTGTGGATCAACGTCCGGCTCAACAGCTGGAACGCCGACTTCTACAACGCGCTGCAGAACAAGAACGTCAAGGACTTTCCGCATCTGCTGCTGATCTTCACGGGCCTCGCGTTCGCGTACATCCTGCTCGCGGTGTACGGTCGATATCTGCGGCAGATGCTCGCGTTTCGCTGGCGTCAATGGCTCACCAACCGCTTTCTGGAACAATGGCTCGGTGACAAGGCGTTCTACCGCATCGAGCGCGACCGCCTCGCCGACAACCCCGACCAGCGTATTTCCGACGACCTGCAATCCTTCGCCACCACCACGCTTTCGCTCTCGCTCGATCTGCTTTCGACGCTCGTCACGCTCGTCACTTTCATCACGATTCTCTGGACCATCGCGGGCGCGCTGACCTTCTCGCTCGGCGGCACGCCGATCACGATTCCGGGCTATATGGTCTGGGCCGCCGCGCTCTACGCGATTCTCGGCTCGCTGATCATCCAGAAGGTCGGGCATCCGCTCGTGTCGATCAACTATCAGCAGCAGAAGGTCGAGGCCGATTTCCGTTTCGGCCTGATCCGCGTGCGCGAGAACGCCGAACAGATTGCGTTTTATGACGGCATCGCGACCGAAACGGCGAACGCAAAGACCATCTTCCAGCGCATTCGCGACAACTGGTGGATGATCATGAAGTACACGAAGCGCATGACCTTCGTGCTGTCGTTCTACGGGCAGATCGCGATCATTTTCCCGATCATGGTCGCCGCGCCGCGCTACTTCGCGGGCGCGTTTTCGTTCGGCGTGCTGATGCAGATTTCATCGGCGTTCGGCACGGTCAGCGATTCGTTTTCGTGGTTCATCAACAGTTATTCGACGTTGGTCGAATGGCGCGCGACCGTGAATCGTCTGCGCGAATTCAAGCGCGTGATGCGCTCGACGCATATCCGCGAAGAAACGTCGCCGGCGACGGAGCGCGGCGGCATCAACCTGCACTACACGAGCACGCCGTCGCTCACGACGAACGGGCTCATGCTCGCGCTGCCCAACGGCACGCCGCTTTCGCGCGTGGCGAACGTGTCGATCGAGCCGGGTTCGCGCTGGCTGGTCGTCGGTCCATCGGGCTCGGGCAAGAGCACGTTGATGCGCGCGCTCGCGGGTCTTTGGCCGTTCGGCGACGGCACGATCGACGCGCCCGTCGACGCGAAGATGATGTTCGTCCCGCAGATGAGTTATCTGCCGATCGGCACGTTGCGCGCGGCGCTTTCGTATCCGTCGGCGGGCGGAACGTTCAGTGATGAAGAGTCGCGCGACGCGCTGCGTCTGTGCAATCTCGAGGCGTATGCGGATCGGCTGGAGGAAAGCGCGCATTGGGCGCGGAGTCTGTCGCCGGGCGAGCAGCAACGGCTTGCTGCCGCGCGCGTGCTGTTGCACAAGCCGGACTTCGTGTTCCTCGACGAAGCCACGAGCGCGCTCGACGCCGAGAACGAGCTGCATATCTACAACATGCTGGTCGAGCGGCTGCCGAAGGCGGCGATTGTGAGCGTGGCGCATCGCGAGTCGGTCGCGATGTTCCATGATTACAAGATCGAGATCGAGAGGGCGATGGCGGAGGTTTGACCCGTCCGCGCTCAAAAGCAAAAGGCCACGCAATCGCGTGGCCTTTTTGCATGAAGCGTCGAGCGACGCTTACCGCGGCAACTCGCTCGATCCCATCAGATACGCATCCACCGATCGTGCGCACTGACGTCCTTCGCGAATCGCCCAGACGACCAGCGACTGCCCGCGACGCATATCGCCGGCGGTGAAGACTTTATCGACCGACGTGTAATACGCCTTGTCGCCTTCGGTCGCGGCGCGCACGTTGCCGCGCGCATCCTTCTCGACGCCGAACGCATCCAGCACCGGCGACACCGGCTGCGTGAAGCCCATCGCGAGCAGCACGAGATCGGCCTTCATCTCGAACTCGGAACCCGGCACTTCCTGCATCTTGCCGCCCTTCCACTCGACGCGCACGGCGATCAGCTTCTCGACCTTGCCGTTCTTGCCTTCGAAGCGCTTCGTCGCAACCGACCAGTCGCGCTCGCAACCTTCTTCATGCGACGACGACGTACGCAGCTTGATCGGCCAGTACGGCCACACGAGCGGCTTGTTCTCTTCCTCGGGCGGCTGCGCGAGCAGTTCGAACTGCGTCACGCTCTTCGCGCCATGACGATTCGACGTGCCCACACAATCCGAACCCGTATCGCCGCCGCCGATCACGACGACATGCTTGCCCTTCGCGAGCAGTTGATCCGGCAGCTTGTCGCCCGCGTTGACCTTGTTCTGCTGCGGCAGGAATTCCATCGCGTAGTAGATACCTTCGAGCTCGCGCCCCGGCACCGGCAGATCGCGCGGCGTTTCCGAGCCGCCCGCGATCACGACCGCGTCGAACTGTTCCTTCAGCTCGTCGGGCGTGATGGTTTCCTTCGCCGTATTCGCGATGTATTCCGGCAGCGCATCCTTGCCGATGAACACGTTCGTGCGGAACGACACGCCTTCCGCCTCCATCTGACGCATGCGGCGATCGATCAGCCACTTCTCCAGCTTGAAATCGGGGATGCCGTAACGCAGCAGACCGCCGATGCGATCGTTCTTCTCGAACACGACGACTTCATGGCCCGCGCGTCCGAGTTGCTGCGCGGCCGCGAGACCCGCGGGCCCCGAACCGACGACGGCGACCTTCTTGCCCGTCTTGTGCTTCGGCGGTTGCGGCACGACCCAGCCTTCGGCGAAAGCCTTGTCGATGATCGCGTGCTCGATCGACTTGATGCCGACCGGATCGTCGTTGATGCCCAATGTGCACGCCGCTTCGCACGGCGCCGGGCAGATGCGGCCCGTGAATTCCGGGAAGTTGTTGGTCGAATGCAGCACGTTGATCGCGCTCTTCCAGTCCTGCTGGAACACGAGATCGTTGAAGTCCGGAATGATGTTGTTGACCGGGCAGCCGTTGTTGCAGAACGGAATGCCGCAGTCCATGCAGCGCGCGCCTTGAACCTTCGCGTCTTCATCGGTCAGCGCGGCGACGAATTCCTTGTAATGCTTGACGCGGGTAAGCGGAGCTTCGTACGCCTCGTGGCGGCGTTCGAACTCGAGAAAACCGGTTGCCTTGCCCATTTCTTTCTCTGTATTTGGTGAGGATCGCGCGCGCTCCCGGAGCGCGCGTCTGTCTGATTGAACGAGGCTTAAGCCGCGACCGCTTCCTTGCCCTTCTTCGCGCCCATTTCGGTGAGCGCGCGACGGTACTCGGTCGGGAACACCTTGACGAACTGACGGCGAGCCGAATCCCAGTTTTCCAGCAGCGACTTCGCGCGCGGCGAGCCGGTGAACTGGAAGTGACGCTCGATCAGCCCCTTGACCAGCGCTTCGTCGGTCTTGCCGGCGTGCCACAGCGTGCGATCCACCGTGCGCTCCTGTTCGGCCTGCTGCAGCACCGGATCGAGCGCGACCATCGACTTGTTGCACTTGCCAGCGAACGCGCCTTCCGGGTCGTACACGAACGCGATGCCGCCCGACATGCCCGCCGCGAAGTTGCGGCCCGTCTCGCCGAGCACGACCACCGTGCCGCCCGTCATGTATTCGCAGCCGTGATCGCCCGTGCCTTCGACGACCGCCGTCGCACCCGAGTTGCGCACGCAGAAGCGCTCGCCCGCGACGCCGCGGAAATACGATTCGCCTTCGATCGCGCCGTACATCACCGTGTTGCCGCAGATGATGTTTTCCTCGGACTTGCCGCGGAAGTCGTTGGTCGGGCGAATGATGATGCGCCCGCCCGACAGGCCCTTGCCGACGTAGTCGTTGCCGTCGCCGACGAGATCCAGCGTCACGCCCTTCGCGAGAAACGCGCCAAAGCTCTGGCCCGCCGTGCCCTTCAACTGGATGTGAATCGAGTCGTCGGGCAGGCCGTCGTGACCGTGCGTCTTCGCGATGAGGCCGGACAGCATCGCGCCGACCGTGCGATTCACGTTGCGCACCGGCTGGATGAACGACACATGCTCGCCCTTCTCGATCGCCGCCTTCGACTTCTCGATCAGCACGTGATCGAGCGCCTTGTCGAGACCGTGATCCTGCACGTCGACGTGCTTGCGCGCGACGTCTTCGCCCACCGGCACCTGATAGAAGATGCGCGAGAAGTCGAGGCCCTTAGCCTTCCAGTGCTCGATGCCCTTCTTCATGTCGAGCAGATCGACGCGGCCGATCAGGTCGTCGAACTTGCGGATACCGAACTGCGCCATGATTTCGCGCACTTCTTCCGCAACGAAGAAGAAGAAGTTGACGACGTGTTCCGGCTGGCCCGAGAACTTCGCGCGCAGCACCGGGTCCTGCGTCGCGACGCCGACCGGGCACGTGTTCAGATGGCACTTGCGCATCATGATGCAGCCTTCGACGACGAGCGGCGCCGTCGCGAAGCCGAATTCGTCCGCGCCGAGCAGCGCGCCGATCACGACGTCGCGGCCGGTTTTCATCTGACCGTCGGCCTGCACGCGAATGCGCCCGCGCAGACGGTTCAGCACCAGCGTCTGCTGCGTTTCGGCGAGGCCGAGTTCCCACGGCGTGCCCGCGTGCTTGAGCGACGACAGCGGCGATGCGCCCGTGCCACCGTCATGTCCCGCGATCACGACGTGATCCGCCTTCGCCTTCGCAACGCCCGCGGCCACCGTGCCGACACCGACCTCCGACACCAGCTTCACCGAAATGCTCGACGACGAATTCACGTTCTTCAGATCGTGAATGAGTTGCGCGAGGTCTTCGATCGAATAGATGTCGTGGTGGGGCGGCGGCGAAATGAGGCCGACGCCCGGCACCGAATAACGCAGCTTGCCGATGTATTCGGACACCTTGTGGCCCGGCAGCTGACCGCCTTCGCCCGGCTTCGCGCCCTGCGCCATCTTGATCTGGATCTGGTCCGCCGACGACAGATACTCCGCCGTCACGCCGAAACGTCCCGACGCGACCTGCTTGATCTTCGAGCGCAGCGAATCGCCTTCCTTCAGCGGGATGTCGGTGACGACTTCCTTGCCGATGATCGATTGCAGCGTGTCGCCGTTCTTGATCGGAATGCCGCGCAGTTCGTTGCGATAACGCGTTTCGTCCTCGCCGCCTTCGCCCGTGTTCGACTTGCCGCCGATGCGGTTCATCGCGACGGCGAGCGTGGCGTGCGCTTCCGTGCTGATCGAGCCGAGCGACATCGCGCCCGTCGCAAAGCGCTTGACGATTTCCTTCGCCGATTCGACTTCATCGAGCGGAATCGCCTTCGACGGCGACACCTTGAACTCGAACAGACCGCGGAACGTCATGTGACGCTTCGTCTGGTCGTTGATGATGTGGGCGTATTCCTTGTACGTCTGATACGAGTTGCTGCGCGCCGAGTGCTGCAGCTTGGCGATCGCATCCGGCGTCCACATGTGCTCTTCGCCGCGCACGCGATACGCATATTCGCCGCCCGCGTCGAGCATGTTCGCGAGGACCGGGTTGTCGCCGAACGCTTCGCGATGCAGATGAATCGCTTCTTCCGCCACTTCGAAGATGCCGATGCCGCCGACCTTCGTCGCCGTGCCCTTGAAATACTTCTCGACGAGTTCCGACGACAGGCCGACGCCTTCGAAAATCTGCGCGCCGGTGTAGGACATGTACGTCGAAATGCCCATCTTCGACATGACCTTCAACAGGCCCTTGCCGACCGCCTTCGTGAAGTTGTAGATGACCTTGTCCGCCGACAGATCGCCCTTCAGGCCTTCGGCCATGTTGGCGAGCGTTTCCAGCGCGAGGTACGGGTGAACGGCTTCCGCGCCGTAGCCCGCGAGCAGCGCGAAGTGATGCGTTTCGCGCGCCGAGCCCGTTTCCACGACGAGACCCGTGCTCGTGCGCAGACCGTGCGCGACGAGATGCGAGTGAATCGCGGAGGTGGCGAGCAGCGCCGGGATCGCGACGTTGTCGCGGTCCATCTTGCGGTCGGACACGATCAGGATGTTGTAGCCGGAGCGCACGGCATCCACGGCTTCCGCGCACAGCGACGCGATACGCGCCTCGATGCCTTCCTTGCCCCACGCCACCGGATAGCAGATGTTCAGCTCATACGAGCTGAATTTGCCGCCGGTGTACTTGTCGATCGCGCGGATCTTCGCGATGTCCTTGAAGTCGAGCACGGGCTGCGACACTTCGAGGCGCATCGTCGGGTTGATGTTCGTCGTGTCGAGCAGGTTCGGTTTCGGGCCGATGAACGAGTTGAGCGACATGACGAGGTTTTCGCGGATCGGGTCGATCGGCGGGTTCGTCACCTGCGCGAACAGCTGCTTGAAGTAGTTGTAGAGCGTCTTGTTCTTGTTGGACATGACCGCGAGCGGCGAGTCGTTGCCCATCGAGCCGACGGCCTCTTCGCCCGATTGCGCCATCGGCGCCATCAGGAACTTGAGGTCTTCCTGCGTGTAGCCGAACGCCTGCTGACGGTCCAGCAGTGCGGCGGCTTCGCGGCGCTGCGTTTCGACGTCTTCCGCCTTCGGCTCGATCTCGTCGAGCTTGATGCGAACCGCGTCGATCCAGCTCTTGTACGGCTTCGCGTTGGACAGGTTGTCCTTCAGCTCCTTGTCCTCGATGATGCGGCCCTGCTCCATGTCGATCAGGAACATCTTGCCCGGCTGCAGACGCCACTTCTTGACGATCTTCGACTCGGGAATAGGCAGCACGCCGGATTCCGACGCGAGGATCACGAGATCGTCGTCGGTGACGAGATAGCGCGCCGGACGCAGGCCGTTACGGTCCAACGTCGCGCCGATCTGGCGGCCGTCCGTGAACGCGATGGCGGCGGGGCCGTCCCACGGTTCCATCATCGCGGCGTGGTATTCGTAGAACGCGCGGCGGTTGTCGTCCATCAGCGTGTGCTGTTCCCACGCTTCCGGGATCATCATCATCATTGCGTGGACGAGCGGGTAGCCGGCCATCACGAGCAGTTCGAGACAGTTGTCGAACGAAGCCGTGTCGGACTGGCCCGGATAGATCAGCGGCCAGAGCTTCGGCAGATCGTCGCCGAGCACGTACGACGCGATCGCGCCGGTGCGCGCGTTCAGCCAGTTGACGTTGCCCTTCACGGTGTTGATTTCACCGTTGTGCGCGATCATGCGATACGGGTGCGCGAGTTCCCACGCGGGGAACGTGTTCGTCGAGAAGCGCTGGTGCACGAGCGCGAGCGCCGACACGACGCGCTCGTCCTGCAGATCGCGGTAATACACGCCGACCTGGCCGGCCAGCAGCAGACCCTTGTAGACGACCGTGCGCGACGACATCGACGGCACGAAGTATTCCTTGCCGTGCTTGAGCTTCAACGCCTGGATGCGATGGCTCGCCGTCTTGCGGATGATGTACAGCTTGCGCTCGAGCGCGTCCGTCACGACGATGTCCTTGCCGCGCCCGATGAAAATCTGGCGGATCAGCGGCTCGCTCGCCTTCACGGTCGGCGAAATCGGCATGGTCGAATCGACCGGCACGTCGCGCCAGCCGAGCACGACTTGGCCCTCGGCCTTGACCGTGCGCTCCAGTTCCTGCTCGCATGCCAGACGCGATGCATGCTCCTTCGGCAGGAAGATCATGCCGACGCCGTATTCGCCAGCAGGCGGCAAGGTCACGCCTTGCTTGGCCATTTCTTCGCGATAGAAGCCGTCCGGCACCTGAATGAGGATGCCGGCGCCGTCGCCCATAAGCGGATCGGCGCCGACCGCGCCGCGGTGATCGAGATTCTCAAGAATCTTGAGACCCTGCTGAATGATCTCGTGGCTCTTTTTTCCCTTGATATGGGCGACGAAACCGACGCCGCACGCGTCGTGTTCGTTCGCAGGGTCGTACATGCCCTGCGCGGCGGGAAGCGAACCGGCTGCCGGCTGCTGATGATCGTTCATGGGGACACCGTCTCTACTGTGAGGGGCCGAATCGACTCGGCCGTTGAACCATTTTCTTGTCGCTTGCGACGGTTTCTTTCAACTTGATGTGTCACGAAGCACGGTCGTGCGCGGCACGCTGCACCGCGGCAATTGCCGGAAATCGAAATATACGCGACGAATCAAAGCGATGGCAAATAAAACTTGATGATCTGACACCGATTATCGATATGGTGCAAATGTGCCCCAACATATTGGGGCCGCATCACTGACAGTCAAAAAGAAACGGCGAGACTCGGAAAATTCGAGACGCCGTTTCGTTTTTTGCTTCAGGAACGCCCGTGAAGGCCGTTATTGAGTCTGTGGAGTTTCGCGAATCTTGCGCGGACGTCCGCGCGGCAGCGGCGACACCCGGCGGTTGGCAGCATGCGACGCCCATTCCCGATAGGCATCGCTGCCGAGCACCCAGCCTTTAAGTGTCGCTTGCAGGAGACGGTTGGCCTCGCGCTCATCGGGCGGTTGCTCGCACAGTTCCTTGTAGGCGTGCTGGCGTTCGAACGGCGTATTGCCGAGTGACCAGAACAGCGGATGGTCGGTGATGAGGCTATCGAGCGTGAGCCCGATGTGATGACGGAAGCTGGACCATTTGTAGTCCTGCGGCGCCGCGACCAGTTGCGCGCGCACGGGCGCCATTTCTACGACGCGCGTGGCGAGCAGAAAGTATCGTTCGCCCTCGATGACCGTCGCGCGATAGCGGCCTTCCCAGAGCGTGCCGCGTCGCATGTATCGGCGATTGAAGTGCGCCACGTAACGACGTCCCACCGCTTGCATCGCTTTGGGCAGACTGGATTCGTCGCGCGGCGTGACGAGCAGATGTACCGCCTGCGGCATCAGCGCATAGGCGTGGATAGAGAGGTGATGATCACGTGAAGCAGTCCTCAAGCAGTCGATGAAGAGCTCGTAGTCCTGGTCGTCGACGAAGGCGGGTTGCTGGTCGAGACCACGCAGGATGACATGCTGCGGCTGTTCGGGAACGTAGAGTCGTGCAAGCCGTGCCATTCTGGATTTTCCGTTGGTCGCGTTTGTGTTACCCCGTTCGGGGACCTTTTGGAGCCGTTGCGGCAGCGTGGACAAAACACATGCAATTGCCGTGCAACCAGACCCCAAAGCCGCTCTTTGCCCTAGGGAGAATGCTCTACGGCACCGCTATGGTTAATGTGAAATCTTGTGTTCATAATGAGCGTGCTTTTTCGGAGGAGCACAAATTGAAAATAAAACAAGTCATCACGGGGATCGCGGCATTAGCGTGTGTGTCCACCGCGGCACATGCGCAATCTGCTGGATCCTTCTATGCAACAGCAGGCTGGTTTCACTTCGCCCCGCAAGACAGTAGTGGTCCGCTCAAAGAAACAAGTGTAGGCGGATCTCCGGTCAATATCGACGTTCCCGGCACAGGCGCAGGCATTTCGAGCGCCGACACCGCCGGCTTCACGTTGGGCTACTTCGCGACCGACCACATTGCCGCCGAACTCGAAATGGGCGTGCCGCCCACGTTCGATCTCGAAGGCAAGGGCACCTTGTCCCAGTACGGAAAGCTCGGCAGCGCGAAGCAGTGGAGCCCGACGCTGCTATTCAAATACTTCTTCAATGCTCCCACGGCGAAGTTCCGTCCGTTCGTGGGTCTTGGCGTGACGCGCACCTGGTTCACCGACGCGCAGATCACGAATCAGCAATTCGAAGGCTCGGTCCTGCATGGTCCGACCACCGTCGACACGGATAGTTCGTGGGCGCCCGTGTTTAATGTCGGCGCAACCTACAATTTCACGGAGCACTGGTTCGCCGGATTTTCCGTGTCGTTCATTCCGTTGAAGGCCACCGCGAAGTTGAACACGCAGGCTCAAACGCCTGTCGGCACGCTCAACGTTCAATCGCAGGCGAAAATCACGCTGAACCCGATCGTCACATATTTGCGAGTGGGCTATCGATTCTGAAGTGAGACTGCTCACGAGCATGTAACGACGATATAAGCGCCATAAAAAGAGAGATAACGCCGGCATGATTCACATATGCCGGCGTTACTTTTTGCATCGCCCTTGTAAATGTGACCTTCGTAAAAACGGTTTGCTTGCAGTTCTTACGCGCGATTGCGCGCGGAATGTGTTTCGCGGTCGCGCTTACCGAAGCTTTGCGCAACGTCGAAGCATCGGCATCGAATTTGCTGCATGATAAGTTTCCCCGCCACCTCGCGCGGGCTATCCACGACTCATCCATCGACGGAGCGATCTATGAACGCACTGCCTAATACGCGAGACGCCATCGGAGATTCCTGGACCACGACGAGCCGCCGCGCACGACGCATGGCACGGCATGGCCGCGAAGCAGCCGAGGATATCGGCTCCGAACTGCGCACCCTTCTCAGCGAACTCGAAAACACCCTGGCCGAAGGCACGTCGGCCGATGCGGCTGCGCTACGCGCGCAGATCAGCGACCGGCTCGTCAGCGCGCGCGCACGTCTGAACGACACGCACGCGGCGCTTCGCGAGCGCGCGGGCGCAGCGTTCGAAGACGCCGACGCCTTCCTTCACGAAAAGCCCTGGCAAACCATTGCATTGGTTGGCGGGCTGGCGCTGGTTGCGGGCGTGCTGCTCGCTCGCGTTCGCTGACATTTCAACCCTACGACGCCTCCAGAAAATCCGCGCCAATAATGTCGATGCGATCCGTGCAGATCGCATCGACGCCCCATTGCGCGAGCAACCGCGCGCGCGCCGGATCGTTCACCGTGTAGGCGAGAATGCGCAAGCCGGCATCCTTGATCTGCGCGACGAGCGCTTCATCGAGCGTGCGATGGTTCGCGTGCAGCGACACACACGATAACGCTGAAGTTTGCGCGCGCCAGTTCACGGGAAGGCGCTCGTAAAGCATCCCTCGCGGAAGATTCGGCGCGACGTCGCGTGCGGCTTCCAGCGCCGCATATGAGAACGACGACATCAGCGGCGCAACTTCAGCGTCTGCCCACAAGTGCGCCGCCTCACGCGCGACGAGCACGCCTGTTTCCACGTCGCGCCCCTGACTCGGCTTGATCTCGATGTTCACCGCAAGCCCATGCTTCACGCATCGCTCGTGCACTTGGGCGAGCGTCGGCATACGCGCGTTTGCGAATTCGGCGCCGAACCAGGTGCCTGCATCGAGCGCGCGCAACTGCGCGTAGGTCATCGCTTTTGCCGCGCCGCGTCCGTTCGACGTTCGATCGACCGCGTCGTCGTGCAGCAGGAAGACGATGTCGTCAGCAGAAAGCTTCGCGTCGAACTCGATCATCTTGTGGCCGAAGCGCGCGCCCACGTCGATTGCTTCGAGCGTGTTCTCCGGCGCGAGTTTGCCGCCGCCGCGATGCGCGACGATCGCGGGATAAGGCCAGGTTCTCATCGCATCGCCTCCTTTAGTTCGCGCGCAGTCGCGTTGCCGGATCGAAAAAATGCAGATGCCGCGCGGGCAACGATACGCTCAACCGCTCGCCACGCTGCGGGCGATGCTCATGCGGCAAGCGCGCTGCGACGTCGTGCTTGCCCCACTTGCCGTGCGCGAGATTGTCCGCGCCAAGCAGTTCAGCCGAATCCACATCGAGCGTGGCGCTTGGCGCGTTCTCGTTTCCGGGCGTCATGTGCTCGGGACGAATGCCCACGATCCACTCGCGCCCGTGCATCGCGCTCGTCACGCCATTCGCGCCCGCGACCGGCAGCTTCGGACCGCCGCCCGCGATCTCGAAAGTCGATCCGTCTTCGGACAGACGTCCTTCGAGCAGATTCATCGCCGGCGATCCGATGAAGCTCGCCACGAATACGGTTGCCGGGCGTTCGTACACTTCGGTCGGCGCGCCGATCTGCTCCGCGTGACCCTTGTTCATCACGATGACGCGCTGCGCGAGCGTCATGGCTTCGATCTGATCGTGCGTAACGTAAAGGCTCGTGGTCGCGAGACGCGCGTGCAGCCGCTGAATTTCGAGGCGCATCTGCACGCGCAGTTTGGCGTCGAGATTCGACAACGGTTCGTCGAACAAGAACACCGCCGGCTCGCGGACAATCGCGCGGCCCATTGCAACGCGCTGCCGCTGACCACCCGACAATTCGCGCGGCTTGCGTTCGAGCAGATGTTCGAGTTCGAGGATACGCGCGGCATTCGCGACGCGCGACTCGATGGTCTTCTTGTCCGCGCCGCCGATCTTCAGCGCGTACGCCATATTCTGCGCGACGCTCATGTGCGGATAAAGTGCGTAGTTCTGAAAAACCATCGCGATGTCGCGATCCTTCGGCTCCAGCTTGTTCACGACCTTGCCGCCGATTTCGATCGCGCCTTCGGACACGCTTTCGAGCCCCGCGACCATGCGAAGCAAAGTCGACTTTCCGCAGCCCGACGGCCCCACCATCACGACGAATTCGCCGTCCTCGATCGCGGCGTCGATGCCGTGCAGTACGTAGTTCGAGCCGTCGTATGTTTTCTTGACGCTTTTTAGATTCAATGCAGCCATGTTTTATTTCTCGGAATCGACGAGTCCGCGCACGAACCAGCGCTGCATCGTCAGGACGACCGCGAGCGGCGGCAGCATCGCGAGCAGCGTCGCGGTCATCACGTAGTGCCATTCGGTCGCTGTGTCGCCGGACGCGATCATGCTCTTGATGCCGACCACCGCCGTCTGCAGCGACACTTCGTTGGTGATGAGAATCGGCCAGAGATATTGATTCCAGCCGTAGATGAACGTGATGACGAAAAGCGCCGCGATGTTGGTCTTCGAAAGCGGCAGCACAACGTCCCAGAAGAAACGCAGCGGCCCCGCGCCGTCGATGCGCGCCGCTTCCATTAGTTCGTCGGGCAGCGTCATGAAGAACTGCCGGAAGAGGAACGTAGCCGTTGCGGAGGCGATCAGCGGCAGCGTCAATCCCGCATACGTGTTCGACAGATGCATCGACGAAACGACTTGCACCGTCGGGAAGATACGCACTTCGACGGGAAGCATCAGCGTGATGAAGATGAGCCAGAACGCGAGGTTCTTCAGCGGAAAGCGGAAGAAGACGATTGCATAGGCGGACACGATCGACACCGCGATCTTGCCGATGGAGATGACCAGCGCCATCACGAGACTGTTCGCCAGCATGCGTCCGAAGGGAGCGGCCGCGTTGCCGCTGCCGTGCGCCCAGATATACGCGATGTTCTCGAACAGATGCGTGCTCGGCACGAGCGAGAGCGGCACGCTGAACACTTCCTTCGAATTCATCGTGGCCGCGCAGAACGCGACGTACACAGGAAACACGATCAGCGCGACGCCGAGCAACAGCACCGCGTGACAGAAGATATCGAAGCCGCGACGGTTTTCGATCATGAGTATTGCACCCTGCGTTCGACGAAGCGGAACTGGACCACGGTGAGCACGACGACGATCACCATCAGCACGACCGACTGCGCGCCCGAACTGCCGATGTCGAGTCCCTGGAAGCCTTCCGCGAAGATCTTGTAGATGAGCGTCTTGGTCGATTGCGCGGGACCGCCGCCGGTCGCGGCGTCGATGACGGGGAACGTATCGAAGAACGCGTAGACGAGATTCACGACGAGCAGAAAGAACGACGTCGGCGACAGGAGCGGCAGCGCGATGCCGAAGAAGCGGCGCACGGGACCGGCCCCGTCGATGGCGGCGGCTTCGATCAGCGATTTCGGGATCGCCTGAAGACCCGCATAGAAGAACAGGAAGTTGTAGCTGACCTGCTTCCACACCGACGCGAGCACGACGAGGAACATGGCCTGCGTGCCGTTCAACGCGTGATTCCAGATGACGCCCTGCTTCGCCAGCGCATACGTCACGAGCCCGATGCTCGGATTGAACAGGAACGACCACAGCACGGCGGCGATCGCGGGCGCGACCGCATACGGCCAGATGAGCAGCGTCTGATACGCCTTCGCGCCGCGCGTCACGCGATCGGCGCACGCGGCGAGCAGAAGCGAGATCACGAGGCCCGACACGGTGACGAGCGCGCAGAAGATCATCGTCGTGTTGAACGACGACAGGTAGAGCGGATCGGCGAACAGTTGTTTGAAGTTCTGCAGGCCGACGAACTCGCTCGACGTGCCGAACGCATCCTGGCTTTGCGTGGCCTGCCAGAGGGCTTCGCCCGCGGGCCAGAGAAAGAACAGCGCGGTGATCGCGAGTTGTGGCGCGACGAGCAGATACGGCAAGACGCTCGTATCGAAACGAGAGCGCTTTTCCATGCTTTGATTTCCCGGAAGCGCCCGCGCTTCTACACGCGGGCGCGTGACCTTAATTGCCCGCCTTCTCGAAGCGGCGCAGCAGTTCGTCGCCGCGTTGCACCGACGCGTCCAGCGCCTGTTGCGGCGTCTTCTTCTCGGCCCAAACTTGCTCGAGCTCTTCGTCGACGATCGTGCGGATCTGAGGCATGTTGCCGAGGCGCAGGCCCTTCGTGTACGCGAGCGGCGGCTTGTTCAGCATCTGCTTGATCGCGATGTCCGCGCCGGGATTCTTGTCGTAGAAGCCCTGCTTTTGCGTGAGCTCGTACGCGGCCTGCGTGACCGGCAGATAGCCCGTGTCCTGATGCCACTTCGCCGCCACTTCCGGCGTCGCGAGATACGCGAGGAACTTGGCGACGCCCTTATAGACGGCCGGATCCTTGCCCGCCAGAACCCACAGACTCGCGCCGCCGATGATCGCGTTCTGCGGCGCGCCCTTCACATTCGCGTCGTACGGCATCATGCCGACGCCGTAATCGAACTTCGCGAATTTCGCGATGGTCGCGCGCGAACCCGACGAATTCGTGATGATCCCGCAATCGCCGCTATAGAACTTCGACACCGGCTCGTCCTTGCGGCCGACATACGTGAACGTGCCTTCCTTCGCCATGTTTTGCAGGAACTGGATGTGCGCGACCTGCAGCGGCTTGTTGAATTCGAGCTTCGCATCGAGGCCGTCGAAGCCGTTGTTCTTCGTCGCGAACGGCGCGGCGTGCCACGCGCTGTAGTTCTCGAGCTGAATCCAGCTCTGCCAGCCCGACGAATATCCGCACGAATAACCCGCGGCCTTCAGCTTCTTCGCGTCGGCTTCGACATCGGCCCAGGTTTTCGGCGGCTGGTTCGGATCGAGGCCGGCCTTCTTGAACGCGTCCTTGTTGTAGTAGAGAACGGGCGTCGAGCTGTTGAACGGCATCGAGATGAGATGGCCGGTCTTCGCGTCGCTGTAGTAACCGGCGATGGTCGGCACGAACGCCTTTTCGTCGAGCGGCACGCCGGCCTGCTTGAACACGTCGGAGACCGGGATGACGGCCTTTTTCGCCTGCATCATCGTCGCGGTGCCGACTTCGTAGACTTGCAGGATCGCGGGCGCATTGCCGCTGCGATACGCCGCGATGCCCGCTGCGAGCGCCTGGTCATACGTGCCCTTGAACACCGGGACGATCTTGTAATCGCTCTGAGACTTGTTGAAATCGTTGGCGATGTCGTTCACGCGCTCGCCGAGCGCGGCTTCCATCGCGTGCCAGAACTGGATTTCCGTCGCGGCGTGCGCGGCGGTGCTGACGCCGAACGTCAAGGCGGCAGCGGTCGTGACCAGGCGAAACAGGGGCTTGCGGACCATCGATGAGTCTCCGTATGAAACGTTATAAGTTAATTGTTATCGATGACAAACAGTCGTTGATATTCCTTCAATGCGTAACGGTCCGTCATTCCGGCGATGTAATGCGCGATGAGCCGCGCCTGCGAACTGTCGTGGCTCGACGAAGCCGCGTCGTTCGCCGATTCCTCCGTCACCGGTCCGCGCGCCTGATACGCGGGCGGCAAGAGACGCGGATCGTCGGAGAAGGCTTCGAAAAGGCCCGTCACGACGCGCTTCGCCTTGTTGGCCATACGCATCACGCGATAGTGCCGGTACAGGTTCTTGAACAGGAAACGCTTGAGTTGCGCCGCCTGTGCCGCGACTTCATCGCTGTGCGCGACGAGCGTGGGCGCGTTGCGCACGTCGTCGAGCGATTGCGGCGCGACGCGTTGGAGATTGCGGCTCGTCGCCTCGATCAGATCGACGATCAGCGTATTGATGATGCGGCGGATGGTTTCGTGAATGAGCCTGCGCCCTTCGATGTCCGGATACTCCGCGCGCGCCGCGTCGAAATGCGTGTGCCAGAGGCTCACTTCGGAAAGCTGCTCGAGCGTGATGAGGCCGGAGCGCAGGCCGTCGTCGACATCGTGATTGTTGTACGCGATTTCATCGGCGACATTGGCGATCTGCGCTTCGAGGGAAGGCTGCTTGCCCGTGAGAAAGCGCTCGCCGAGATCGCCGAGCTTGCGCGCGTTCTCGCGCGAGCAATGCTTGAGAATGCCTTCGCGCGTCTCGAAGCACAGGTTCAGGCCGTTGAACGCGCCGTAGTGCTCTTCGAGCTGATCGACCACCGCGAGGCTTTGCAGGTTGTGCTCGAAGCCGCCGTGATCGCGCATGCAGTCGTGCAGCGCGTCCTGTCCGGCGTGACCGAACGGCGTGTGGCCGAGATCGTGCGCGAGCGAAATGGCTTCGACGAGATCCTCGTTCAGCCGCAGATTGCGCGCGACGGAACGCGCGATCTGCGCGACTTCGAGGCTGTGCGTGAGGCGCGTGCGAAACAGGTCGCCTTCGTGATTGACGAAGACCTGGGTCTTGTATTCGAGCCGCCGAAACGCGGTCGAATGCACGATGCGGTCGCGATCTCGCTGGAACTCGGTGCGCGCCGCCGGGGGCGCTTCGGCGAAACGCCGTCCGCGCGATTGCGACGCGTGCGCGGCGTACGCCGCGAGATGCGCTTCGAGCGCGAGCGTCGACGGCGCGCCCGGCAAAACTTGATGCTCTTCTTCGCTCACCGGCTGCTCCGCATCGTCATGGTTCTGGCCGCCGCTCGCGCGGATCAGACGCTGGCTGCGAGCGTCGCGCGCACGGCCTGATCTGGCGCGCTCGTGATCTCGGTCGCGCCGAAGCGGGTCAGCAAAATGAATTTGATTTCACCGGCTTCGGCCTTTTTGTCGACTTTCATCAGATCGACGTAGCGGTCGTCGCCGAGCTTCGGCGCCGTGACCGGCAGCTTCGCCGCTTCGATCACGCGCACGAGACGCTGGCGCGCGGCTTCGTCGAGCCTGCCGAGGCGCACGGACAAATCCGCCGCCATCACCATGCCGCAACCGACCGCCTCGCCGTGCAGCCATTCGCCGTAACCGAGACCGGCTTCGATCGCATGACCGAACGTATGGCCGAAATTGAGAATCGCGCGCTGCCCGCCTTCGCGCTCGTCGGATGCCACCACCGACGCCTTGATCTCGCACGAACGCTTCACCGCGTGCGCGAGGGCGTCGTCGTCGCGGCGATTCAGCGCGTCGATATTGCTTTCGATCCAGTCGAAGAATTCGGCGTCCGCGATGGCGGCCGTCTTGATGACTTCCGCGATGCCCGCCGCCAGCTCGCGCTCCGGCAAGGTGTGCAGCGCGCCGATGTCCGCGATTACCGCTTGCGGCTGATAGAACGCGCCGATCATGTTCTTGCCGAGCGGATGATTGATGCCCGTCTTGCCGCCCACCGACGAATCCACTTGCGAGAGCAGCGTGGTCGGCACCTGGATGAACGGCACGCCGCGCATGTACGATGCGGCCGCGAAGCCCGTCATGTCGCCGACGACGCCGCCGCCTAGCGCGATCAGCGTCGTCTTGCGGTCGGCGCGCTCGGTCAAGAGCGCGTCGAAGATCGTGTTGAGCGTTTCCCAGTTCTTGTGCGCTTCGCCGTCCGGAAGCACGACGGTCGTGACTTTCTTGCCGAGCGGCGCGAGAGCCGCGCGCAACTGCTCGCCGTAGAGCGGATCGACGGTCGAGTTCGTGACGATCGCCACGGACGCGCCCTTGATGTGCGGAGCAAAGAGCTCGGTGCGGCCGATCAGCCCTGCACCGATATGAATGGGATAGGCGCGCTCGCCCAGTTCGACGTTGACGGTAATCATGGCGGACATGTGATCTTCAGGCCGGTTTGACGACGCCGGCGACCTCCAGTTGCATCAGGACCATATTGACGAGCGCGTTCACGGTCGGCCGTCCGGTTTCCACGACGAAATGCGCGCATTCGTGGTACAGCGGATCGCGCGCCTGAAAGAGCGCTTCGAGCTTGCCGCGCGGATCTTCGGTCTGCAGCAGCGGGCGATTCTTGTCGCGCCGTGTACGCTGCCAGAGATCGTGCGGATTGGCGCGCAGATAGATGACGATGCCGCGATTCTTCAGATGTTCGCGATTGTCGGGGCGCAGCACCGCGCCGCCGCCCGTCGCGAGCACGATGCCATCGCGCTGCGACAGCTCGTCGATGACGTTCGCCTCGCGCTGGCGGAAACCCGCTTCGCCCTCGAGCTCCCAGATCACCGGGATGCGGGCGCCCGTGCGCGCCTCGATCTCATGATCCGAATCGATGAAGGAGCGCTGCAGACGGCGCGCAACCGCACGTCCCACGGTGGTTTTACCCGCCCCCATGAGTCCGACGAAAAAAATGTTCGCGTTCGCGTGCCCTTCCTGCAACTCGGTTTCCTTCCAGTTCGATGCAATTTGTTCGTGCGGCAGCTTAAGGGCAAACCGCCCGCTTTGTCGAGTTTCGCGGCCCTCGTGACGGGCCTAGCCGCTCGACGCGATCACATGCGGCGTAATCAAAATGACGAGCTCGCTCTTCGAGCTGCGCCGCGCGTCGTTGCGAAACAGCCAGCCGATCAGCGGCAATTTCGACAGTCCCGGCACGCCGGTCGTGTCTTCGTGTTCGTCATCGGAATAAATGCCGCCGATCGCCACGGTGCCGCCGTTTTCCACTTCCACGCGCGTCTGGATATGCTTGGTATGGATTGCCGGCCCGTTCGCCGTCTGCTCGCCGACACTGTCTTTCGTGATGTCGAGATCGAGAATGACGTGGCCATGCGGCGTGATCTGCGGCTCAACCTCCAGTTTGAGCGTTGCGCGCCGAAACTGCACGCCCGACATGCCATTGCCGACCTTCGCCTGATACGGCACTTCCATGCCCTGCTCGACGATCGACTTCACGCGGTCCGCCGTCACGACGCGCGGCCGCGAAACGATTTGTCCGCGCCCTTGCGCCTCCAGCGCGCTCAGTTGCACGTTGAGCAGCCGGGTGGCCTGCGCGACGAACAACGTGAGCCCGGCCGTCGCCGCGTCGAAACCGTTGATCGGCCCCGCCGACAAATCGTATACCACACCGTCCGCGCCGCCCGCGAACCCGGTCGCCGGATCGTTCTGCGCCGCGATGCCCAGCTTGACGCCGAGATTGCGCGACAGTCCCGCCTCGCCCTCGACGATCTTCGCCTCGATCATCACCTGCGGCGTCGGCTTGTCGATCAGCGCGACGAGTTCGGCGATCTGCCGCACGCGAGCGTCGAGATCGGTGATGAAGAGCAGATTCGTGCGCGCATCGGAGATGGCGGAACCGCGCTTCGACAGCACGCGCTGGCTGCCCGAGCCGGACAGCATCTTGCGCAGCTCTTCCGCGCGCGAATAACGCAGCACGAACGTACGGCTCGCGAGCGGCTCGAGGTCCGCGGCGCGCGCGTGGGCCTCGAAGCGCAGCTTCTCGCGCGCCGCCAGTTCCGCGAGCGGCGCGACCCAAATGACATTGCCGTGCCGCTCCATCGCGAGTCCGTGGACTTCGAGGAACGTGTCGAACGCGCGCCGCCACGGCACGGCGACGAGATTCATCGACACTTGTCCACGCACCTTTTCGCTCGCGACGATGTTCAGGCCGGTGAAGCGCGCGAATGCGTGCAGCGCGGCGCTCAAGTCGGCGTTTTTCAGATCGAGCGTGATCGGCTTGCCGTCGTCGTCGCTCTGCGATGCGTCGCTCAGACGCTCGAGTTTCGGCAAAGGCACGGGCGGGCCTTCCAGCGCCTCTGCCGTTTCTGTCTTCTCCGTTTCCGCCTGCTCCGCCGCGGGCTTCGCGGGCTGCGCGTCGGACGTCGCGACGATAGGCGGGTCGACAGCCTGCGCGTCGAACGATGCGGGCAGCGGCGGAAGCGGCGGGACGATCGCATCGGCGCTATCGGCGGCAAACGCCGTGTGCGCAGACATCGACAGCGCAGCCGCCATTCCGATGAATCTGCCTGAAAGCTTCGCGAACCGGCTCACGTGCGATCCTCCGCGAAAGTCAGCTTGCGCGACATGCCGTCTTCTCGGGCGAGTTCGATTGCGCGCGGCACGACGCGCCCGAGCCGTTCGTCGCCGATTTTCTGCCCCGGCGCGAAGCTGTCGACGTCGCGGCCGCTTTGCAAAAGCGCCATCGCGCGACGCCGTGCGACGAACGTGCCCACCAGCAGCATGTCGCTTCCCTGCGCGGCGGCGTCCGCGCTGCCGAACGGATCGATGACGAACGCGTTGGCGCGCGACACTGCGGCGGGCGCGACCGCCGGCAACGTTTCGAAGATGCGCAATGTCGCTTCGATGGCGAGCGCGTTCGCCTGCCGCTTGATCTGCACGTTCTCGGGAACGACGAGTCGCGGCAGGCCGGCGAGCGCATCGAGAAAGCGCCGTAGCTCCGCGAAGCTGCCGTCCGCGCGCAGCTTGAGCGCGCGCTCAGGAAACGGCTCGCGCTGCTTTGGCTCCCCGCCCTTGACGGCGACAGGCTCGATGTCCGCGACGCGCACGCCGCTCTGGGCGGCGAGATCCGCGACCGCGCGCAACGCGTCGGCGGCGCTCCAGTGCTCCGGATCGAGGCGCCCCGACGACGCGCGCGCTCGCAAGCCGGACAGTTCGTCGGCAATGCGCGCCGCGTCCTGCGCCTTCGCTTGTGCCGCGGCCAACGCGACGCGGCTTTCATCGAGCCGGCTCGCGTCCGACATGCGCCACGCGCGCAGGCCGAACGCAAACACGACGACACTCAACGCGAGCGCGACACACGCGGTCCGTCGCCACGACCATTCGTCGAGCGGTTGCAGGATGGAGAGCGCGCCGCGCGAGCGCGTCTTCATGGCGATGTTCATCGGAATCGTGCTCATGGGCGTTCCCCCTGCGTTGCCGCCAAAACCGGACGTGCCTGACGCGACGCCGTTTCATCGCGCGAATGATCCGGCGCATAGCGCACCAGCGCGACGAACTCGAATCGCGCGGCGTGCTCGTCGGAGGCAGTCGATGCAGCGCGCCTGGCAGGCTGCGTCGACGGAATTCCGTTCGCGCGCCGTTTCATTTCGATCACTTCCACCGCCTGCACGCCGCGCAGGCGCTCCAGCCGCTTGAGCCATTGCGACGCTGCCTGCGAATCGGGTGCGAGCGCCGCCAGCTCGACCTCATTCGTTCGCTGCGACACGCGTTGAAGCGCGACGCCGCGTTGAAGAGGCGAGTCGGCGAGCGCTTCGAGCAGCGCGAGGAAACGCTCGCGCGGCAACGCCAACGGCTGCGCGGCCTCACGCGCGCGCCGCCGTTCGCTTTCTGCGCGCACGAGCCGTGCGTGTTCGTCGATCTGCGCGCTCGAAGCACGCAGCGACGTCTCCAGCGCGACACGCCGTTCATCCAGTCGCGCGCGCTCGAACAAGTCGCGGCCAGCGACGGCGCCAACGGCCGCGCAGCCCGCGAGCGTCACCGCGCCGATCAGCGCGAGCCGCTGCCGCCGTAGCTCGCGTCGCTTTCGCGCGCGATAAGGCAACAGATTGAATCCGTCGAGCATGGCAGCGTTCATTGCATCACCTCGCGCAACGCCAGGCCTA
Source organism: Caballeronia sp. LZ008 (assembly GCF_031451435.1). Classification (NCBI taxonomy): domain Bacteria; kingdom Pseudomonadati; phylum Pseudomonadota; class Betaproteobacteria; order Burkholderiales; family Burkholderiaceae; genus Caballeronia; species Caballeronia sp. LZ008. The sequence continues at coordinate 2,567,365 of NZ_JARUXK010000001.1, forward strand.
CCGCAACCGCGAAACGCGGCGAATGCTTGTGCACCGTCTGAATCTCGGCCACCCCGTTGCAATACGGCGCGGCTTCGAACGGCAATGCCGCGCAGCCGAAAGTCTTGCCGAGCACGGGAAGCGGAAGGCCCGCGTGCGCCATCAACTCGATCTGCCCGCCGACGTAGATGCAATCGAGCGGCGCGTGTTCGCCAGCGAGTTCGTGCAACGCGTCCGAAATGCTCCGATGCTCGGGCGCGGGATACCGGACTTCGTTTTCGACGCCGCGCGAGCCGACGAGCCAGCCGTGCAAGCCGCTGCTTTCCAGCCAGCAGACGAGATAGCGCGCGTCGGCGTCCAGTTCGACGGAACCTGCATGGCGCATCGCGCGCAATGCGGCGGCCGGCTCGCTGTCGATGGCCGATAGCGCGATGCCCGCCTCCGCCGCGGTCTCGACTCGCGCCTCGACGTGTCGCCGCGCCGTCGCCGCTATCGCGACCAGCGCGTCGCCGTCTTCCCGCGTCTGCACGGACCAGTCGACCGCCAGCGCGCCGCGTTCGATGCCCGCCGCGCGCTCGGCTTCGGCGAGTACGGCCGGCTCGAGCAAGCCGCGCGGATCGCCGCCGATCGGGGCTGCGAGCTGCTCGTGGGTGTCGATGAGTCGGGCGAGCGGAACTTGCGTCGTAAGCGTCGCCGACGACGGCAAGCCCATCGCGCAACGCAGCGCACGCCAAGCCCCGCTTTCCGGCAGCCGCCCGAACGCCTCGCGCAACGCCGCGACGATAGGCGCGCGATCGACGAAATCGCCGCCGACCACCGCACCTGACGGCAGCGCCACCGACTCCAGATGCTCGACGCACACCGCCGCATTCGCCCTCAACCGCCTGCTCACGATGGCGAGGCGCACCGCGTCCTCGCTCACGTCGATGCCCGCCGCGTAGCGCCGCGTGACCGTCAGCATCGTGCCGCGCAGCATGTTTTCCTTGCTCATGACCGCTCCTTCCATTCGATCGCGCACCGAACCGTTCGGGCGCTTGATGTCGGAAGAATTGTCGCGAGCGCCGATCGCGGCGAACACTCGGCCGAATGGCCAACGCTCGCGTCGGAGGGATGCTTCCGCGCAGGATCGCGCGTATCTTGAAGACAACGGCAGACGCGTGTGCAGGCGCACACGGCGGCAGCGTGCGCCGTGTGCGTCAAGAAAAGTCCGAAACCCGGGCAGCTATAATCGCGTGACTGTTTTTGGTGGTGCTATGCAATCCTCTTCCCCGTCCAACCCGCCGTCCACGCCGCCCGAGAAGCCGAAAAAAGCCAAACGCCCATGGTGGGCGAGGCTCATGCTCGGATTTTTCGTCAGCGTTTTCGCGCTCGTCGTCTGCGCGGGTCTGGTGCTCGGCTACGCGCTTGTCGTTGCGATGCCGAACCTGCCGTCGCTCGAAGCGCTCACCGATTACAAGCCGAAGGTGCCGCTGCGCATCTACACGGCCGATCACGTTCTGATCGGCGAATTCGGCGAAGAGCGCCGCAGTGTCGTGCGCATTCAGGACGTGCCCGATCATCTGAAAAAAGCCGTGCTCGCCATCGAAGACGCGCGCTTTTACGATCACGGCGGCGTCGATCTCACCGGCATTCTGCGCGCGGGCTCGGTCGCCCTGACCAACGGCCACGCGTCGCAAGGCGCGAGCACGATCACGATGCAGGTCGCGCGCAATTTCTTCCTGTCGAGCGAGAAGACCTACACGCGCAAGATTTATGAAATGCTGCTCGCGTACAAGATCGAGCGCGCGTTGACGAAGGATCAGATTCTGGAGGTCTATATGAATCAGATCTATCTCGGGCAGCGCGCGTATGGTTTCGCGAGCGCGGCGCGGGTCTATTTCGGCAAGGATCTGAAGGACGTCTCGCTCGCCGAGGCGGCGATGCTCGCGGGTCTGCCGAAAGCGCCCTCGGCGTACAACCCGGTCGTCAATCCGAAGCGCGCGAAGGTGCGGCAAGAGTACATCCTGCAACGCATGCGCGAGCTGAACTTCATCACGCAGGCTGAGTACGAGCAGGCCGTGCAGCAGCCGCTCGTCGTGAAGGGACAGGGCCGCGAATTCAGCGTGCACGCCGAGTACGTCGCGGAAATGGTGCGTCAGATGCTGTACGCGCAATACCGCGAAGAAGCGTACACGCGCGGCCTGAATGTCGTGACGACGATCGATTCCGCCGACCAGGACGCCGCGTATCGCGCGGTGCGCAAGGGCCTGATGGATTACGAGCACCGGCACGGCTATCGCGGGCCGGAAGGTTACATCGATCTGCCGGCGAACGCGGATGACCGCGAGCAGGCCATCGACGATGCGCTCGCCGAGCATCCCGACAACGGCGAGATCGTCGCGGCGGTCGTGACGTCGGCGAGTCCGAAGGAAGTGAAGGCGAGCTTCATCGACGGCAACACGGCAACCATCAGCGGCAACGATCTGCGTTTCGTGCAGTTCGCGCTCTCGTCGCGCGCGCAGCCGAACTCGCGCATTCGTCCGGGCGCGATCGTGCGTCTCATGAAGGACGACGACGGCGACTGGATCATCACGCAATTGCCGCAAGTCGAAGGCGCGCTCGTGTCGATGGTGCCGCAGGACGGCGCGATCCGTGCGCTCGTCGGCGGCTTCGACTTCAACAAGAACAAGTTCAATCACGTCACGCAGGCATGGCGCCAGCCGGGATCGAGCTTCAAGCCGTTCATCTATTCGGCATCGCTCGAAAAGGGTCTCTCGCCCGCGACGATCATCAACGACGGACCGCTTTTCTTCAGCGCCGCCGAGACGGGCGGCCAGGCGTGGGAGCCGAAGAACTACGGCGGCGGCTTCGACGGCCCGATGACCATGCGCTCCGCGTTGCAGCGCTCGAAGAACATGGTGTCGATCCGCATCCTGAGTCATATCGGCACGAAGTACGCGCAGCAGTACATCACGCGCTTCGGCTTCGATGCGGACCGTCATCCCGCTTATCTGCCGATGGCGCTCGGCGCCGGCCTCGTCACACCGCTGCAAATGGCAGCCGGTTACGCGGTGTTCGCGAACGGTGGATATCGTGTGAATCCGTATCTGATCGCCGATATCACCGATCCGTACGGGCGCGTCGTGTCGCATCCGCAGCCGCTCGTCGCGCAGCAAAGCGCGCCGCTCGCGATCACGCCGCGCAACGCTTTCGTGATGAACAGCCTGTTGCAGAGCGTCGCGCAGCACGGCACGGGCGCGAAGACGAATCAACTGAAGCGCGGCGATCTGGCCGGCAAGACGGGCACGACGAACGATTCGCGCGATGCGTGGTTCGCCGGTTATCAGCGCACGCTCGTGGCGATCGCGTGGATCGGCTATGACAATCCGCGCAGCCTCGGCGACAAGGAAACGGGCGGCGGTCTCGCGCTGCCGGTGTGGATGGATTACATGGGCCGCGCGCTGAAGGGCGTGCCCGAGTACAAGCCGATGATGCCGCCCGATATCACGTCGCTCGGCAACGAGCTGTACTACGACGACATGACGCCGGGCCGCGGCTTCGTCGCAACGATCGGTGTGAGCCAGGCGCCGCCGCAGGAAGGCGTGTCAGGCGTGACTGCGCCCGCGCCCGAGGTTGGCGAGCAGGAAAAACAGGACATCATGAATCTGTTCAAGGGGCAGTAACCCGGCCCCTGCAAAGCAAAGCGAGCGGACCGAAAGGCCGCTCGTTTTTTTTTACGCCTCGATTTATGCCTTGAAGCGGATCGGCTCGCCGGCCTGCTCGCTCGAATATTTGCTCAGCGTCGCGAAGAATTCGCTGTTGTCGCGCGTGTCGCGCCAGGCGCCGTCGACGTATTTGTAGTGGAATCCGCCCGCCTTCGCCGCGAGCCAGATTTCGTGCTTCGGCGGCTGCAAGTTGACGATCACCTTCGTGCGATTCTCGAATTCCAGCGTGAGCACATTGCCGCTGCGCTCGAATTCGATGTCCGCTTCGGCGTTGTCCACCGAGCGCTCGATGGCCGTCAGCGCGGCCTCCGCCAGCGTCAGGTATTCCTGGTCTGTCATGCTAAACTCCATCGATTAAACGTATAGGGACGGTCATGCGAGTCGTTTTCAAGATGAGCGCGATTGTAGCGGCTTTGAGCATCGGCGCCGCGGCAACGCTCTCGCTCGGCGGTTGTGGGCAACGCGGTCCGCTGTATCTGCCAAGAGTGCCGCCGCTGCCGCAACGTCCCAACGACCTCCAGAATACGCCGCCTTCGAACGTCGCTCCGGACAGCGAAACGGCATCGAGACAGCCGCTCTCGCTTTCGCCCGAGACCGATCTCAAAACCAGTCCCAATGGTGCATCGGCGCCGAAAGCCGCGTCGTCCGCTTACTGATCCTCGAGCCTTAACGCCTTCGTGGCGCACTTTCGATTCCACGCATGAGTGATTCCGCATTCCACTACGTCGACGGCGTGTTGCACGTCGAAGGCGTCTCAGCCGCGTCGCTCGCGGACCAGTTCGGCACGCCGCTCTACGTCTATTCGCGCGATGCCCTCACGCGCGCCTATCACGCTTACGCCGATGCCTGCGCCGGCCGCAAGGCAACGGTGCACGTCGCGGTGAAGGCGAACAGCAATCTCGCGGTGCTCAACGTGTTCGCGCGCATGGGCGCGGGCTTCGACATCGTGTCGTCGGGCGAGCTCGCGCGCGTGCTCGCGGCCGGCGGCAAGGCGGAGAACACGGTGTTTTCGGGCGTCGGCAAGACGGCGGCCGAAATGCGCGAGGCGCTCGAAGCGGGCGTCAAGTGCTTCAACGTCGAGTCGATTCCCGAGTTGCACGCGCTCAACGAAGTCGCGAAGTCGCTCGGCAAGAAAGCGCCGGTTTCGCTGCGCGTGAATCCCGACGTCGATGCAAAAACGCATCCGTACATCTCCACCGGCCTCAAGTCGAACAAGTTCGGCGTCGCGTTCAGCGATGCGCGCGCGACGTACGCGCAAGCGCATGCCATGCCGAATCTCGATGTCGTCGGCATCGATTGCCATATCGGCTCGCAGATCACCGAAATCAGCCCGTATCTCGACGCGCTCGACAAGCTGCTCGAACTCGTCGAGCAGATCGAAGCGGACGGCATGAGCATTCGTCACGTCGATGTCGGCGGCGGTCTCGGCATCACCTACGACGACGAAACGCCGCCCGATATCGGCGTGTTCGTGAAGACGCTGCTCGATCACATCGAGAAGCGCGGCCACGGTCAGCGCGAAGTGTATTTCGAGCCGGGGCGCTCGCTCGTCGGCAACGCGGGCGTGCTGCTGACGCGCGTCGAGTTCCTGAAGCCGGGCGAGGAAAAGAACTTCGCCATCGTCGATGCCGCGATGAACGACCTCGCGCGTCCCGCGATGTACGAGGCGTTTCATCGCATCGTGCCGGTCGTGAAGCGCGACGAGAAAGCGCATACATACGATGTCGTCGGTCCGGTATGCGAAAGCGGCGACTGGCTCGGACGCGATCGCGAGCTGTCCATCGCGCCCGGCGATCTGCTCGCGATCTGCTCGGCGGGCGCGTACGGCTTCGTGATGAGCTCGAACTACAACACGCGTCCGCGCGCCGCCGAAATCATGGTCGATGGGGAACGCGCGCGGCTCGTGCGCGAGCGTGAGGAAGTGAAGCAGCTGTTCGCCGGCGAATCGATTCTGCCGGACTGAAGCGCCGCGCTTCGAACGAAAAAGCGATGCCCTGACAAGCATCGCTTTTTTTATGCGCGTCGCGCTTTGAGCCAGGCGATCACGCGCCAGCCGAGCAGCACGATCACGATCGAGCCGTAGATCTTCGGCAGTTCGAGATCGTGTTTGCCCGCCTTCATCCACCAGAAATGCAGGATCGCGAGCGCGGCGATCAGATAGATCGCGCGATGCAAGGTCTGCCAGCGACGGCCGAGCTTGCGCACCATCGCTTTCGGCGATGTGACCGCGAGCGGAATCAGCAGCACGAACGCCGCGAAACCGACCGTGATGAACGGCCGCTTGCCGATGTCCTTCAGCATCGCGGCGACATCGAACCATTTGTCGAACCAGATGTACGTCGTGAAGTGCAGTACGGCGAAGAAGAACGCGAAGAGACCGATCATCCGGCGAAAGCGCGCGAGCGCCGTCACGCCCGTCAGGCGGCGCACGGGCGTGATCGCGAGCGTGATGCACAGATACACGAGCGTCCAGAGGCCGGTCGAGCGCGTGATGAATTCGATCGGATTCGCGCCCAGGCCGCCCGTCGCGCCGAGCAGCACGAGACGTGCGAGCGGAAACAGCATCGCGACGAACACGACGATCTTGACCGGAACGATCCATCGCGGTCCCGTCGCGACGCGCGCGCTTTTGATCTGGGAAGCGGACGACATCGTTCAGAAGTTCTTCTTCAGATCCATGCCGGCATACATCGACGCGACCTGATCGCCGTAGCCGTTGAACATGAGCGTCTTGCGTTTCGGCTGAAAGAAACCGTCCTCGCCGATGCGCCGCTCGGTCGCCTGACTCCAGCGCGGATGATCGACATTCGGATTCACGTTCGAAAAGAAGCCGTATTCGCTCGGCGCGTAGAGATTCCAGCTCGTTGGCGGCTGTTTCTCGACAAAGCGGATTTTCACCAGCGATTTCGCGCTCTTGAAACCGTACTTCCACGGCACGACGACACGCACCGGCGCGCCGTTCTGATTCGGCAGCACTTCTCCGTACAAGCCGAGGGTCAGCAGCGTGAGCGGATTCATCGCCTCGTCCATGCGCAGACCTTCGGAATACGGCCATTCGAGGATCGGCGTCGAAAGTCCCGGCATCTGCGACGGATCGGCCAGCGTGATGAACTGCACGTACTTCGCGTTGCCCGTCGGCTCGGCGCGCTTGATGAGCTCCGACAACGACACGCCGATCCACGGAATCACCATCGACCAGCCTTCGACGCAGCGCAGCCGGTACACGCGTTCCTCGAGCGGCGCGAGCTTGAGAATGTCGTCGATGTCGTAGACCTTCGGATTCTTGATCGCGCCCTCGACGGACACTTTCCACGGCCGCGGACGCAGCGTGCCGGCGTGGGCGGCGGGATCGTCCTTGTCGGTGCCGAACTCGTAGAAGTTGTTGTAGCTCGTGATGTCCTTGAACGGCGTCGGCTTGTCGAGCGCGACGAACTTCGGGTTGGTCGTCGCGGCCAGCTTCTGGCCTTTGGCGTCGGGCGATGTCAGCGTCGCGTGGGCGAGGCCGCTCGCGCCGGCGAGTCCTGTCGCGGCGAGCGCGCCGAGCGAACGAAGCGTGCGCCGGCGATTCTCGAACACGTCGCGCGGCGTGATTTCGTGACTCGCAATGTCATCGCCGTACAGATTACGGCCTTGTTTGATCCACATGAAGCGTGACTCCTTCCGTTCATTCTTGTACGGAGAAAACAGCAGATTGGATGCCAGTATTCCACCGCAAAACGAAAAAAAACCGCCAGCGCTCGTCACGCATGGCGGTCTTTTTCGATTCGACGCTGCCGATCAGAGCTTGCCGTAACTATGCAAGCCCGAAAGGAACATGTTGACGCCGAGGAACGCGAAGGTCGTGACGATCAGGCCCGTCAGCGCCCACCATGCGGCGGCGGCGCCGCGCAGGCCTTTCATCAGGCGCATGTGCAGCCACGCGGCGTAGTTCAGCCAGACGATCAGCGCCCAGGTTTCCTTCGGATCCCAGCTCCAGTAGCCGCCCCACGCTTCCGCCGCCCACAGCGCGCCGAGGATCGTCGCGATGGTGAAGAACGCGAAGCCGACGGCGATCGACTTGTACATCACGTCGTCGAGCACTTCGAGCGACGGCAGGCGGTCCGCCATGAAACCGCGCTGCTTCGCGAGATACGCGACGGAGACCATCGCCGAGAGCGCGAAGCTGCCATAGCCGATGAAGTTCGCCGGAACGTGGATCTTCATCCACCAGCTTTGCAGCGCGGGGACGAGCGGCTGAATCTGCTGTGCATCGCGCGCGATCGAATACCACATCAGGAAACCGACCGCCGCGCTGATCACGAGCAGCACGAACGCGCCCATCGCGCGCGTCGAGTAATGCTGCTCGTAGTAGAGATAAAACAGCGACGTGATGAGGCAGAACAACACGAAGACTTCGTACAGATTCGAAATCGGAATATGGCCGACGTCCGAGCCGATCATGTAGGACTCGTACCAGCGCACCATCAGTCCGGTGAAGCCCATCAGCACCGCGACCCACGTCATGCGCGAGCCGATCGCGCCGCCCGTCTGCGAGCGCGTCGCAAGGCCGATCCAGTAGAAGAGCGTCGCGAGGATGAAGAGCGCGCTCATCCACAAGATCGCGGACTGGCTCGACAGGAAGTACTTGAGGAAGAAGTTCGTGTCGGCGCGAGCGAGGTCGTGCTGATAGAGCTGGATCGAGAAAAGCGACAACACCGCGATCAACGCGATCAGCAGGCGTACCGGTTTCCAGCGCCAACCGAGCACGACGAACGTCGGCACGGCGCCGACCAGCACGGCCGTGTCGTACACGTCCATGTACGCGTGATAGCGGTTCAGCGCGAAACCCGCGCCCGCGACCATCGCGAGGGCGAAGAGCCAGTCGATCAGCGTGAGCCTGCGCAGGAACGGACGATCGTCGAACTCGGCGACATCGGGAAGCCCCGATGCCGGACGTTCCGTCTTGGCGGAGGCGTGGGAGGAAGTCTGTGTGAGGTCCATGATCTTACCGTGTTGAAACTTCCGAGCTCGGGGTCTCGGTTTGCGAATGCCGGTGCGCGTTTTGCGCCGGGGACGGATCGGCCGGTACTTCCGGCTTCACGCCGAGCGCCGCTGCGATCTGCGCGCGCGTACGCACGAACTCTTTCTCGAAATCGAACGTGCGGCGGGCGGTGGACATCGCCATCAGCACGCTCGCGCCGCCCTGGCCCGTATCTTTGAGCCAGAACCAGAGCCGGCGTTCGCGCACGTAAAACATCGCGAAAATGCCGACGACCAGCAGAAGGCTGCCAAGATACACCAGATTTTTACCCGGCGCGCGCGTCAACTGGAATACCGAAGCTTGCACCTGCCTGAAGTTGTCCAGTTGCAGAAAGACCGGCGAACCGTACAGAAAGCTGTCGGAAAGCGCGTTGATGGACGATTGCACGAACGCGGCGTTCTTATCGTCCACTTTAGCCGCGGGCTGGCCGTTTTGCTCTCGGGAAATCTGCCATACGTCCCACATCGCGCCTTCGAGCATCCTCATCAGCAGGCCGGCGGCTTTCTCCTGCTCGCCCTTCGGCACCGATTTGTCGATAAACATCGCGATGCTCTGGAAACCGCCAATCATCTGCGGATTCGTCGTCGCCTTGCCGGTTTCATCGGCGCCTGCGAAAAGATTCAGCACGCGGACGGCGCTTTCCTCCAGATGTTTCTGCAGTTCACCGTTTTCCTGCGGCACCGAACGCAACGCGAAACGATGCGCGGCTTCGGCGCGCGTCGCCGGCGTCGCGAGCGCGGCGCGCAGGTCCATCCACTGTTTGACGGTGCCCTGATCGTCGGCGGGAATGCGCAGATAGCGGAACGGATCGTTCGGGCTCAGGCGCATGCCCGCGAGGAACATACGCTGGCCGCTCACGTCCACGGGCACCATGTAGTTGCTGTATTCGCGCGCCTGGCCGTCCGTGCCGCGCACCTTGTATTGCACCGACGGGCCGATATTGCGCAGATCCGTCGGTCTCGACGTTTTGGCGCCTGAGCCGAGGCGCTCGTCGAATGCATCGCGCAGCGTTTCCTTCTTGCCGACGCCGCGCGCGTCGGGCGCGCCGCTGCCGTCGGTCATGTTCTCGACGTTGATCGCGCGGAAATCCGTGAACTCGACCGTCTCGCCCTGCGCGCCCGCGAACTGCGCGCCGATGGGCGCCGTGCCGCCGATCGTCCCGCTGAACGGCGCGGTCTTCGCGCTGCCGCCGGTCATCGGCCAGGCGGTCATTTCGAGTTTCGAGCCGCCGTCCTGAAAGCTCGATTGATAGATCGAAATGCCGTCGTAGGTGAACGGCTTGTTCACTTCGATGCGCGCCGGAATGCGCTTGCCTGTCTTGTGATCGATCACGACGATATCGCTCGCGAAGAGCTTCGGCATGCCGGTCGAGTAGTAATCGACGATGAACTTATTGAGCTGAATCGAGAACGGCAGGTCCTGAATGATCGAGCCGTCTTGCTGATTCAGTATCGCCGTGCCGACGAACTGCCCTTCGGGCACCCATGCGTAGCCGCGGAAAGTCGGATTCGACGTTGAAAGACGATGCTCGCGCGGAATGTCGTTGATGACGGCGTTGCTGTTGATCGGCGTCTTGTTGAACATCCACATCTGCAGCTTGATGGGCAGATTGCTGTCCAGCAGACCGCCGATACAGATCACGACGATCGCCAGATGCGCCGAGATATAGCCGATCTTGGTCATCGCGCCGCGCTTGGCGGTGATGAGCGTCGCGCCGTTGTCGGTCTCGCGCGTCTTGAAGCGGTAGCCCATCTTCGCGGACAGGCGTTCGAGCGTCGCGGCGGTCTGCGCGCGATCGGCCGTGACCGTGAACTCGCCCTTGTGATGGAACGCGCGCAGCCCGCCTTCGTGCACGCGATCCTTCCAGCTCTTGATGTCCGCGATCATCTTCGGGCTGTTTCGGATCACGCACAGCGACACCGAGATCACGAGGAAAATCAGGATCAGCATGAACCACCATGCGCTGTACACGGTGTAGATGCTCAAGCCACGGAAGATGTCCGCCCAGAACGGGCCGAACTGATTGACGTAGTTGGGATACGGATCGTCCTGCGTAAGCACCGTGCCGATGATGCTCGCGATCGCCAGAATGACCAGCAATGCGATGGCGAAGCGCATCGAACTGACGAGTTCGACGAAATGCCTGATGGCCCGACGGCTCGACTTCGACTGCAAACCCGATGTGGTGACGCTCATTCAAACTCCGGCTGGACAGCAAAAAAGGGTGGAGACGCTGGCGGTCTTTGTCGACCGACGTCCCACCCTTTTCTTGTTTTCGCGCCGGTCTTCTCGGATAGTCCGGGACCGGCTTCGTAGTATGGGCGATTCTCCGTCTCTGCATGGAGAACCGCTGGACGCTGACTGCTATGCGTTCAATGCAAACCGGCGATGTAGTCGGCGACCGCCTTCATCTCCGCTTCGTTCAGGCGCGAGGAAATCTGGTGCATCGGCTCGCTGTTGTTGCGTTGTCCCGATGCGAAGGCGTTCAACTGCGCCACTGTGTAATCGCCCCACTGCCACGACAGCCGCGGATACTGCACCGGAATGCCCATGCCCGTCGCGCCGTGGCACGCCGCACACGCCGGCACGCCCTTGTCCGCGATGCCGCCGCGGTAGATCTTCTGGCCCAACGCGACGTCGTTCTTGTCGCGCGCGTAATTGGGCTTTGCCTTCTGCGACGCGAAGTACGCCGCGACGTTCACCATGTCCTGATCCGATAGCGCGCCCGCGATGCCCGCCATGATCGGATTGTTGCGCGCCGGTGCCTTTGCACCCGGCTGCGTCTTGTAATCCTTCAACTGCTTGACGATGTACTCGGCGTGCTGCCCCGCGAGCCGCGGAAATGCCGCGCCGGCGCTGTTGCCGTCTGCCGCGTGACACGCCGCGCACACCTGAGTCGCGATAGCCTGGCCTCGCGTCACATCCGGCTTGGCCGCTTGCGCGGGCTCCGCCGCACTCACTGACATCGATACCGCCAGACCGCTCAAACCTGCACCGAAAGCCGCCGCTGCCCGAATCACCACCAGAGACCTGTACAGTCGGTTCATTCGCGTACCCTGTTTTTCGTCTTGTGAGAATGTGAGGTTCTGCAAAAAACGACGGCGACCGATCATCGCCGCAAGATACCCGAACTCGCTGAACGAAGAGGCCCAAAAGTACGCCTCTGAAAACTGTCTCGCTCCTTGTGGGTGCCGCCTGCGGCTTGGGTCTTGCGTGCCCGCTGATCTTTAAAAATCCGTCGTATTGTACAATAACCCGCTATACGCAAAGACGCCAGTCGGGGCATGCCCAGTATTTGCCGGGTTCTCAAGGCTTCGGTTTTCGCAGCGCTTTCGATTGGACCCGCCCATGTCATTCCTGCTTCATCAATCCCGCTTCTTCACGACCGTCAACCATCTGCGCGATCTGCCGCCGACGCCGCAACCCGAAATCGCTTTTGCGGGGCGCTCGAACGCCGGTAAATCGACGGCGATCAACATCCTCTGCAATCAGAAGCGGCTTGCTTTCGCGAGTAAAACGCCGGGGCGCACGCAGCACATCAATTACTTCTCCGTCGGTCCGGAAGCCGCGCCGGTCGGCTATCTCGTCGACCTTCCCGGATACGGTTACGCCGAAGTGCCGGGCGCCGCGAAGGAACATTGGCAGCGGCTGCTTTCGACGTACCTGCAAAGCCGCGCGCAACTGTGCGGCATGATCCTGATGATGGATTCGCGCCGGCCGCTCACCGACCTCGATCGCATCATGATCGACTGGTTCGCGCCGACCGGAAAACCGATTCACGCGCTGCTCACCAAATGCGACAAATTGACGCGACAGGAGATGACGAACGCTCTGCGTGCGACCAAGAAATCCTTCGCCGAATATAAAGACGCGGGCTATCGCGGCGAACTCACGGCGCAGCTCTTTTCCGCGCTCAAACGGACGGGCATCGACGAGGCGCACGAACAGATCGAAAGCTGGCTGATACCGGAAGAAGCCGGCGAAAACGCGTCAGAAGACGCAGCCGAGTGAGCGCGGCGCGTGCGCGCCGGCATAAAAAAACCCGCCGCATAACGGCGGGTTAATAGCCTAATCGAATAACGACAGGCACCCGCTCAGGGAGGAGAAGCGGGGAGTCCGGCGGCAAGCGCCTCGCTCGATCGGTATGATATACCATTGTCTCAAAGCGGTTTCAGACGCAGCCAAGTGCTTGTTCGGCAAGGGTTTAGGCGTCTCGGAACACGTTTTCGACCTCCCCTGAAGACCACCCAAATTCGAGTCGAAATATGAGCTTCTATCCTCACCATCGCCCGCGCCGGATGCGCCGCGATGACTTCTCGCGCCGTCTGATGCGCGAAAACATCCTCACGACGAACGACCTCATCTATCCCGTGTTCATCGTCGAAGGTACGAATGTGCGGCAGGCCGTGCCGTCGATGCCCGGCGTCGAGCGCACGTCCGTCGATTTGCTGATGAAAGTCGCCGAGCAATGCGTCGAACTTGGCGTGCCGGTGCTGTCGCTGTTCCCGGCGATCGAACCGTCGATCAAGACGCCCGATGGCCGCGAAGCCACGAATCCGGACGGTCTCATTCCGCGCGCCGTGCGCGAGCTGAAGAAGAACTTCCCGATGCTCGGCGTGCTGACCGACGTCGCGCTCGATCCGTACACGAGCCACGGCCAGGACGGCGTGCTCGACGAAGAAGGCTACGTGAAGAACGACGAAACGAGCGAAATTCTCGTCGAGCAGGCGCGCACCCAAGCTGAAGCGGGCGTGGATATCGTCGCGCCGTCGGACATGATGGACGGGCGCATCGGCGCGATCCGCGAGATGCTCGAAAGCGAAAGCCACATCCACACGCGCATCATGGCGTATGCGGCGAAGTACGCGTCGGCGTTCTACGGCCCGTTCCGTGACGCCGTCGGTTCCGCAGCGAATCTCGGCAAGAGCAACAAGATGACGTATCAGATGGACCCGGCCAACTCGGACGAAGCGATGCGCGAAGTGCGCATGGACATCGAGGAAGGCGCGGACATGGTGATGGTCAAGCCGGGCATGCCGTACCTCGACATCGTGCGGCGCGTGAAGGACGAGTTCCGCTTCCCGACGTACGCGTATCAGGTGAGCGGCGAGTACGCGATGATCAAGGCGGCCGCGCAGAACGGCTGGATCGATCACGACAAGGTCATGATGGAAGCGCTGCTCGCGTTCAAGCGCGCGGGCGCGGACGGCGTGCTAACGTACTTCGCGCTGGATGCGGCGCGGATCATTCGCGCTTCCGTGTAAGCGCCAAAAGGGCGATGCGAGTGCATCGCCCTTTTTTTATCCGTTCAGTTTATCGAGACTCTTCAGGAACGTATCCGCCGATTCATACCCGACCACGCGCGCGACTTCGTTGCCCTGCGCATCGAAGAAGATAATTCCCGGCGGCCCGAAAAGCTTGAAGCGCTTGAGGAGAATTTGATCGTTCGTGTTGTTGGCGGTCACGTCCGCGCGCAGAAGATTCAGTTGCGCGAGGCGCGCTTGCACACGGGCGTCGGAGAAAGTCAGCTTCTCCATTTCCTTGCACGACACGCACCAGTCCGCGTAGAAATCGAGCATCGCGGGACGCGCCGCCGCTTTCACCGCCGAGTCCAGTTCCGCCGATGAACGCACCGGCGCGAAGATCAGGCCCTGCGATTGCGCATTCGCCGACGTCTCGCTGCGGGAAGCCAGCACGGCGAGCGGGCGCAGCGGATCTGTCGAACCCGCCGCCAATCCGACGAGCAGCGTCGCCGCCCAGATCGCGAATGCCGCTCCGAGCCCGCGCCCGAGCCGCTTCCACACACCGACAGGCGCCGCCGCGCCCGACGAGAACAATCCGAGCGATGCCGCCGCGATCAGCAGCCATAGCGCCGCGAGCAGCATCTGCGCAACGCCGCCGATGACCGGCCAGACGATCCACAGCGCGGCCGCGAGCAGCACGACGCCGAAGAAGACCTTCACGCCGTCCATCCACGCACCGGCGCGCGGCAGAACCGAACCCGCGCCGAGCCCGATGACGAGCAGCGGCACGCCCAGTCCGATGCCCATTGCGAAGAGCGCGGCGCCGCCGAGCGCAGCGTTGCCGGTGTGCGCGATGAACGCGAGCACCGCGAAAAGTGGCGCAGTCATGCACGCGCCGACCACGAGCGCGGACAGCGCGCCCATCGCCGCGACTGCCGCGAACTTGCCGCCGCTGCGCTTCTGCGATGCTTCGTTGACGCCCGCTTGCCAGCGCGCGGGCAGCGCGATATCGACGCCCGAGATCAACGCGATGGCGAACGCCGCGAGCAGCAGGCCGAACGCGCCGAGCACCCACGGGTTCTGCAGCCACGCGCCGAGGCTTTGTCCGATCAACGCGGCAGCGACGCCGAGCGCAGTATAGACGAGCGCCATGCCGATCACGTACGAAACCGACAATGCGAATCCGCGCGAACGCGTCACACGCGCGCCTTCGCCGACGATGATCGCGGACAGAATCGGGATCATCGGATACGAGCATGGCAGGAGGCTCAGCACCATGCCGGCAAGGAAATAGAGTCCGACGACTGTGAAGAATCCGCCGCCCTCGAGCATCGATTGCGCGTAGTCGGCGCTGGTCGCGCGCTCGAACCAGGTGTCGCCGGTGTTTGCGCTCGTCGTCGCAGTCGGCGCCGCGCCCGCGGGCTGGAGCGCGTCGCCGCGCACACGGTAGGCCTTCTCCATCGGCGGATAGCAGATGCCGCCATCCGCGCAACCCTGCGACGTCACCGCGAGCTCGAACGGCCCGTTCGCTTTCGTCACCGGAATACGGATGATCAGTTCGCCGCGATACGTCTCGACGTCCTTGTTGAACGTCTGATCGAAATGAACTTTGCCCGCCGGAAGTTGCGCCGCGCCGATGGTCGCGTCGCCGCTCTTCACCGCGAACGCGAAACGCTCACGGTACATGTAGTAGCCGTCGGCGATCTTGTAGCGCACGTCCACTTCGCCCGGCTTTTCGGATGCGCTGAATTTGAACGCGACGTCGGGATCGAGGAAATCGTCGGCTGCGCGCGCGGCGCCCGACAGCAGCGCGAACGCCGCCAGGAAGAGAAACGCGCCGAAAAGTCGCCGCGTGACAAGGCGAGAAAACTCAAACATGAAGAGGACGCTGCGTTTCTGCGTTGACCCACTGGCCGTATCCCGGCGATGCATCGACCTGCCAGACGAGGATTTCGGGCGTTTCATACGGATGTCGAGCCTCGACGAAGCGCTGCAATTCTGCGCTGCGCGCGACGCTCGTCTTGAACAACAACTGCACTTCCTGCGACGACTCCAGCACGCCCTTCCAGTGATATTGCGACGACACGGCGCCGAGATTCGTCACGCACGCCGCGAGCCGCGCGTCCAGCGCCGCATGCGCGAGCGCATCGGCTGCGGCGGCGTCGGGCAGCGTGGACAGCATCAAAACGACGGGGACGTTCACTCGGCGTGCTCCGAGAGGTTAATTGCGTATCGTAGCATCGGCGGCTGACACTCACTTTTACGCCTCGGCGCGCTGAAATGTCGCAGCCAGAAAGCAAAAAGGCCAAGCTCTAAGCCTGGCCTTTCTGGTAACAACCGAAAACGGGATTTATTCCGCTTCTTGCACTTCTTCCGTCTCTTCGACTTCCGGGCGATCCATCAGTTGGACCAGCGCCATCGGGGCGTTATCGCCGACGCGGAAACCGAACTTCAGGATGCTCAGGTAGCCGCCCGGGCGGTTCGCGTAGCGCGGGCCGAGGACGTCGAACAGCTTCGCGACGGAATCACGATCGCGCAGGCGGTTGAACGCCAGACGACGGTTCGCGAGCGACGGCTTCTTGCCCAGCGTGATGAGGGGCTCGACGACCTTGCGCAGTTCCTTGGCCTTCGGCAGCGTCGTCTTGATGACTTCGTGCTCGATCAGCGAGTTCGACATATTGCGGAGCATTGCCAGACGATGGCTGCTCGTGCGGTTCAGTTTCCGCAGACCATGCTTATGACGCATTTCAGTTCCTTTAACGAGTTTTGATCCAGCTCTTCTATTGCACCCTAATTTGGGTGCACGGGCCGGTCAGGTAAAAGCAAGACGCGGATTTTAAAGCAAAATCCGCGTCTTTGCCAAGTTACGCGACTGCGTTTGGTATTACTTGTCCAACCCGGCCGGCGGCCAGTTTTCGAGCTTCATACCGAGCGTCAGACCGCGCGAAGCCAGCACTTCCTTGATTTCGTTCAGCGACTTGCGGCCGAGGTTCGGCGTCTTCAGCAGCTCGTTTTCCGTGCGCTGGATCAGGTCGCCGATGTAGTAGATGTTCTCGGCCTTCAGGCAGTTCGCCGAGCGAACCGTGAGTTCGAGATCGTCCACCGGACGCAGCAAGATCGGGTCGATCTGCGGTGCGCGCGACGGTGCTTCTGCTGCCGCTTCCGTGCCTTCCAGTGCGGCGAACACCGACAGCTGATCGACCAGAATGCGAGCCGACTGGCGGATCGCTTCTTCCGGCGAAATCACGCCGTTGGTCTCGATGTTCATCACGAGCTTGTCGAGGTCGGTGCGCTGTTCGACACGTGCGCTTTCGACGGCGTAGCTCACGCGGCGAACCGGCGAGAACGACGCGTCCAGCACGATGCGGCCGATGATCTTGGCCGACTCTTCGCCATACCGACGCACGTTGCCCGGCACGTAGCCGCGGCCCTTTTCGATCTTGATCTGAACGTCGAGCTTGCCGCCCTTCGACAGGTGAGCGATCACGTGTTCCGGATTGATGACCTCGCAGTCGTGCGCGAGTTCGATATCGCCGGCCGTGACAACGCCTTCGCCTTCCTTGCGCAGCGTCACCGTGACTTCGTCGCGGTTGTGCAGCTTGAAGACGACACCCTTCAGGTTCAACAGCAGGTTGACCACATCCTCTTGCACACCATCGAGCGTCGAGTATTCGTGCACGACGCCTGCGATCGTCACTTCTGTCGGCGCGTAGCCGATCATCGACGACAGCAGCACGCGCCGAAGCGCGTTACCCAAGGTGTGGCCATAGCCGCGTTCGAACGGCTCCATAACCACTTTCGCATGGTTCTCACCAAGCGATTCAACTGCAATGATCTTGGGCTTCAACAAACTGGTTTGCATAGGTTTTCCTTTTCAATACCCTCGGCTCGTTACACCGATAAGGCTGACCGGTGACAACCTGAAAATAAACAGCCGAGGCCACCTCTTGCCACGAGCAATCAGGCTCCCCGGCTGTCCATCCATTACCGCCGCGATTAACGCGAATACAATTCGACGATCAGGCTTTCGTTGATGTCGCCGGCGATGTCGCTACGCTCGGGCATCGACTTGAACGTGCCTTCGAACTTCTTCTCGTCGACCGACACCCAGCTCGGCATGCCGCCTTGCTGCGCCAGCGAGAGAGCTTCGACGATACGAGCCTGCTTGCGCGACTGCTCGCGCACGGACACGACGTCGCCCGACTTCACTTGCAGCGACGGGATGTTCGCGACTTGGCCGTTCACCATGATCGCCTTGTGGCTCACGAGCTGACGTGCTTCAGCGCGCGTCGAGCCGAAGCCCATGCGATACACGACGTTGTCGAGACGCGACTCGAGCAATTGCAGCAGGTTTTCGCCCGTCGGGCCCTTGCGGCGGTCGGCTTCAGCGAAGTAGCGGCGGAACTGACGCTCCAGCACACCGTAGATACGCTTCACTTTCTGCTTTTCGCGCAACTGGGTACCGTAGTCGGACGTACGCGCGCCCGAGGTGCGGCCGTGCTGGCCGGGCTTGCTGTCGAGCTTGCACTTGTCGGCGAGGGAGCGGCGTGCGCTCTTCAGGAACAGATCAGTGCCTTCACGGCGGGACAGCTTTGCTTTGGGACCGGTATAGCGTGCCACGTTGCATCCTTAAATATTGATCACGCAAACTTCCGTTGAACTTCAGTCTGCGCTAGTCCGAACCCTTTGGGCCGAACGGTGGGCTTAGTCAAAACTTACTAACGCACGAAACCCGCCGATACTCGCGCATCGACAGGCAACATGCGGTTGCGTCGACGTATTAGATACGACGGCGCTTCGGCGGACGGCAGCCGTTGTGCGGGACCGGCGTCACGTCGGAGATCGCGGTGATCTTGATGCCAAGACCATGCAACGCGCGCACCGCCGATTCGCGGCCAGGACCGGGGCCCTTGATCCGCACTTCGAGGTTCTTCACGCCGTATTCCATTGCCACGCGACCAGCCGATTCGGCTGCGACCTGAGCTGCGAAGGGCGTCGACTTACGCGAGCCCTTGAAGCCCTGACCACCCGAGGTCGCCCATGCCAGCGCGTTACCTTGACGGTCGGTGATCGTGATAATGGTGTTGTTGAACGACGCGTGAACGTGAACCACGCCCTCGGCGACGTTCTTCTTGACCTTCTTGCGAACGCGTTGCGCCGCGGAGTTGTTCGAAGCCTTAGCCATTACGTTTTCCTGTAACTGTCAGTTCCGCTTACTTCTTCAGCGATTGCGCTGCACGACGCGGACCCTTGCGCGTACGGGCATTCGTGCGCGTACGCTGGCCACGCAGGGGCAGGCCCTTGCGATGGCGCATGCCGCGGTAGCAACCCAAGTCCATCAGGCGCTTGATGTTCATCGTCACTTCACGGCGCAGGTCGCCTTCGACGATGAACTTGCCCACTTCGTCACGCAGCTTTTCGAGGTCTGCGTCGGTAAGGTCTTTGACCTTCTTCGAAAATTCCACGCCAGCAGCGGTGCAGATGCCACGCGAACGCGTGCGGCCGATGCCGAAGATTGCCGTCAGGCCGATCTCGGTATGCTGGTGATTCGGGATGTTAACCCCTGCGATACGAGCCATTGTTTTTCCTCAAACAAAAAGCGCAAGCAAAAGCGCGGCGTTCAGCCTTGACGCTGTTTGTGGCGCGGATCAGAGCTGCAAATCACGCGCACAACGCCCTTGCGCTTGATGATCTTGCAATTGCGGCAAATGCGCTTAACCGATGCCATCACTTTCATGATATTACCCTTTTTTCAAATCACTTCGCCCGGAACACGATCCGTGCACGAGACAGATCGTAAGGCGTCAATTCAACCGTAACCTTGTCGCCCGGCAGGATGCGGATGTAGTGCATCCGCATCTTTCCGGAAATATGTCCCAGGACGACATGGCCATTTTCCAATTTCACCCGGAAAGTAGCGTTGGGAAGGTTTTCGATGACCTCACCCTGCATCTGGATAACATCGTCTTTGGCCATAGTCCTTATTAACGCATCGGGACGTTGCCACCCTTGAAGTTTGCCTTCTTGAGCAGCGATTCATATTGTTGCGACATAACGTACGACTGCACCTGAGCCATGAAGTCCATCGTGACGACGACAATGATCAGCAGCGACGTTCCACCAAAATAAAACGGCACGTTCCAGCGCAACACCAGAAACTCAGGCAGCAGGCACACGAATACGATGTAGATCGCACCAGCCAGCGTAAGACGCGTGAGGATGCGGTCGATATATCGTGCAGTCTGATCGCCCGGACGGATACCCGGAACGAAAGCACCGCTCTTCTTCAAGTTGTCGGCGGTCTCCCGGCTGTTGAACACCAATGCGGTGTAGAAGAAGCAGAAGAAGACGATCGCCAACGCATACAGCAGCACGTACACGGGTTGACCGGGCTTCAGCGCCTCGGCCACGTTGTGCAGCGTGTTCGCGAACCAGTTGGTGCGCGTACCCGAACTGAACCAGTTCAGGATGGTTGCCGGGAAGAGGATGATCGACGACGCGAAGATCGGCGGAATCACACCCGACATGTTCAACTTCAGCGGCAGATGAGACGACTGTCCGCCGTAAATCTTGTTACCGACCTGGCGCTTCGCATAGTTCACGAGGATCTTGCGCTGACCGCGTTCGATGAACACGACCAGATACGTGACCGCCGCGATCAAGACCACGATGATGATCGCCGAGATGATGCTCATCGAACCGGTGCGAACCAGCTCGAACAGACCACCGATCGCGTTCGGGAAACCCGCTGCGATACCACCGAAGATGATGATCGAGATGCCGTTGCCGAGACCGCGCTCCGTGATCTGCTCACCGAGCCACATCAGGAACATCGTGCCCGTCACGAGCGTGACGACCGTCGTCAGCCGGAACACCATGCCGGGGTCCAGCACCAGAGCCGGCTGGTTTTCCAGCGCGACCGCGATACCGAACGCCTGGAAGGTCGCCAGAACCACCGTGAAAATACGCGTGTACTGCGTGATCTTACGTTGTCCCGCCTGCCCTTCCTTCTTCAGCGCCTCCATCTGCGGCGACACGATCGACAGCAACTGCATGATGATCGACGCCGAAATGTAGGGCATGATGCCCAGCGCAAAGATCGTGAACCGCGACAGTGCGCCACCCGAGAACATGTTGAACATGCCAAGGATGCCGCCCGACTGGCTCTGGAACAGCTTCGCCAGTTGATCCGGATCGATGCCGGGCACCGGAATATGCGCCCCAATGCGGTAGACGATCAGCGCAAGCAGCAGGAACACTGCACGCCGGCGCAGATCGCCGAATTTCGCCGCGCTTCGACCGGTTTTTGCGAGACTCGGGCTGTTAGCCAAGTACCTTCTCCGATGCTAGTGCTAGTAACGGCGAAAGCGCGTTACTCGGCGAAAGAGCCGCCAGCGGCTTCGATTGCCTCACGGGCGCCCTTCGTTGCCGTCAGGCCCTTCACCGTGACCTTGCGCGTGATCTCGCCGGTCTTGATGATCTTCGCGCTCTTGATGAGCTCGCCGACCAGACCCGCTTGCTTCAACGCCAACAGATCGATTTCGTCGACCGGCAGCTTCTCGAGATCAGCCAGGCGCACTTCACCGACGAATTCCTTCGTCAGCGAGGTGAAGCCGCGCTTCGGCAGACGACGCTGCAGAGGCATCTGACCGCCTTCGAAGCCGACTTTGTGAAAGCCGCCCGAACGCGATTTCTGACCCTTGTGGCCGCGGCCAGCGGTCTTGCCGAGGCCCGAACCGATACCGCGACCGACGCGACGCTTAGCGTGCTTCGCGCCTTCCGCCGGCTTCAGGTTATTCAATTCCATGTTCAACTCCTTGGATCCGTAGGTCGCGCTTAGGCGATGACCTTAACGAGGTACGAGACCTTGTTGATCATCCCGCGCACTGCCGGCGTGTCCTGCAGCTCGGAAACCGAGTTCAGGCGACGCAGGCCGAGGCCACGCACCGTTGCGCGGTGCGATTCGCGGGTCCCGATCAGGCTCTTGACGAGCTGAACCTTGACAGTTTTTTCAGACATGGTGACCACCTTAGCCCAGAATGTCTTCGACGGACTTACCACGCTTCGCAGCGATGTCTGCCGGGGTCGACTGCTTGCGCAGGCCGTCCAGCGTCGCACGAACGAGGTTGTACGGGTTCGTCGAACCGTGGCTCTTGGCCACAACGTTTTGAACGCCCATCACGTCGAACACTGCGCGCATCGGGCCGCCAGCGATCACGCCGGTACCGTCCTTCGCCGGAGCGAGGAGAACCGCCGATGCGCCGTGCTTGCCGTGCACTTCGTGTTGCAGCGTGCCGTTCTTCAGGGGCACCTTGAACATGTTGCGGCGGGCCTGCTCCATTGCCTTTTGAACGGCAACCGGAACTTCCTTGGCCTTGCCCTTGCCCATGCCGATCCGGCCGTCACCGTCGCCAACCACGGTCAGTGCGGCGAAGCCGAGAATACGGCCACCCTTCACGACCTTGGTCACGCGGTTGACCGAAATCATCTTTTCGCGCAGGCCGTCGTCGCGTTCGTCAGCCTGAACTTTCGCTTGCATCTTTGCCATGACGAATTCTTCCCTTAGAACTTGAGCCCGGCTTCACGCGCCGCATCAGCCAGCGCCTTCACGCGGCCGTGGTAGCGGAAACCCGAGCGGTCAAAGGCGACGGATTCGATGCCGGCAGCCTTGGCCTTTTCGGCGATACGCTTGCCGATCAAGGTCGCGGCGTTGACGTTGCCGCCCTTGCCCGACTTGTCGGCCAGTTGAGCGCGCACTTCAGCTTCCAGCGTCGAGGCGCTTGCCACGACCTTCGTGCCGCATGCCGAGAACACTTGCGCGTAGATATGCGTATTCGTGCGATGCACGGCCAGACGCGGAACCTGCAGCTCAGCGATCTTGATACGCGTCTGACGAGCGCGGCGCAGGCGAGATTGAGTCTTATCCATGATTGCGCACCCTTACTTCTTCTTCGTTTCTTTGAGGATCACGACCTCGTCGGAATAGCGCACGCCCTTGCCCTTGTACGGCTCGGGCGGACGATAGCCGCGCACTTCTGCTGCGGTCTGTCCGACTTTCTGCTTGTCGATCCCCTTGATCACGATTTCGGTCTGCGACGGGGTTTCAGCCTTGACGCCTTCCGGCATCTGGTGCACCACGGGGTGCGAGAAACCCAGCGACAGGTTCAGCTTGTCGCCTTGCGCTTGCGCACGATAACCGACGCCAACCAGCGTCAGCTTGCGCTCGAAACCCTTGGTGACGCCTTGCACCATGTTCGCCAGGAGGGCGCGCATCGTGCCGGACATCGCGTTCGCTTCGCGGCTTTCATCCGTCGGAGCCAGCTTCAACGTGCCGTCTTCGTTCGTCACGGCAACCAGCTTGTTGACCGGTTGCGAGATCGTGCCGAGCGGACCCTTCACGGTGATGACGTCGCTCTTGATGGCCACTTCCGCGCCTTGCAGCGCGATCGGGCTTTTACCTACTCGAGACATGTTTCTTCTCCTTAGGCGTTAAGCGACGTAGCAGATGACTTCGCCACCGACGCCGTTCTGGCGCGCCTTGCGGTCGGTCATCACACCCTTCGGCGTCGACACGATTGCAACGCCCAGGCCGTTCATCACGGTCGGGATGTCATTGCGACCGCGGTACACGCGCAGACCGGGCTTCGATACGCGCTCGAGGCGCTCGATAACCGGACGGCCAGCGTAGTACTTCAACGCGATGTTCAATTCCGTCTTCGCACCTTCCGACTTGACTGCGAAGTCGTCGATATAACCTTCGTCCTTCAAAACCTGCGCAATCGCAACCTTGACTTTCGACGAGGGCATAGTCACCGAAACCTTCTCGACCATCTGCGCATTGCGGATGCGAGTCAGCATATCGGCGATAGGATCACTCATGCTCATTTATGTTTCTCCTATTACCAGCTCGCCTTGGTCAGGCCAGGGATTTCGCCGCGGAAAGCGATTTCACGAATCTTGCCGCGTGCGAGTCCGAACTTGCGGAACGTGCCACGCGGACGACCCGTGATCGCGCAGCGGTTACGCTTGCGAGTGGGGTTCGAGTTACGCGGCAGTTGTTGCAGTGCCAGACGCGCGAGGTAACGCTCTTCGTCCGACTTGCTTGCGTCGTCGATCACAGCCTTCAGCTCAGCACGCTTCGGAGCGTACTTGGCTGCCAGGCGCGCGCGCTTCTTTTCACGTTCGATCAGTGCCAGTTTAGCCACGGTAACCTCAGTTTCTGAACGGGAACTTGAAGCCGGCGAGCAATGCCTTTGCTTCTTCGTCGGTCTTCGCGGTGGTCGTGATGCTGATGTTCAGCCCACGCAGCGCGTCGATCTTGTCGTAGTCGATTTCGGGGAAAATGATTTGCTCTTTCACACCGATGTTGTAGTTACCACGGCCGTCGAACGCCTTGCCCGACACACCGCGGAAGTCGCGCACGCGAGGCAGCGCAACCGTCACGAAACGGTCCAGGAATTCGTACATGGCATTGCCACGCAGGGTAACCATCGTGCCAATCGGGTAGCCTTCGCGGATCTTGAAACCAGCGATTGCCTTGCGCGACTTGGTGATGACGGGCTTTTGGCCCGCGATCTTCGTGAGGTCACCAACGGCGTGCTCAAGCACCTTCTTGTCAGCGACGGCTTCGCCAAGCCCCATATTCAGGGTGATCTTGGTGAGGCGCGGCACTTCCATAATCGACTTGTAGCCGAACTTTTCAACCAGTTCCGGCACAACCTTTTCTTTGTAAATCTCTTGCAGACGAGCCATTTTTTAACTCCGCGTCAGGCGTTAAGCGTGGCGCCGGTCGACTTCAAGAAGCGAACCTTCTTGCCGTCTTCGACCTTGATGCCCACACGCGATGCCTTGCCATTCGCGTCGACCAATGCGACGTTCGAAATATGCAGCGGCATCGTTTTGGCTTCCACACCGCCCGTCGTACCCTTCATCGGGTTCGGCTTCACGTGCTTCTTGACGAGGTTGATGCCCTCGACGGTGACACGGTCGTCCGCAACGGCCAGCACGGTGCCGCGCTTGCCCTTGTCCTTGCCGGTGGTGACGATGACTTCGTCACCCTTGCGAATCTTGTTCATCGCGACTCCTTACAGCACTTCCGGAGCGAGCGAAACGATCTTCATGAATCGTTCGCTACGCAGTTCACGCGTAACCGGCCCGAAAATACGCGTGCCGATCGGCTCGAGCTTCGTGTTCAGCAGAACGGCGGCATTGCCGTCAAACTTGATGAGCGAGCCATCCTGGCGACGCACGCCCTTGGCCGTACGAACGACCACGGCGTTGTAGATTTCGCCCTTTTTCACGCGTCCGCGCGGCGTCGCTTCCTTGACGGTCACCTTGATGATGTCGCCAATGCTTGCGTAACGACGCTTCGAGCCGCCGAGCACCTTGATGCACATGACTTCACGCGCACCCGTGTTGTCGGCCACTTCAAGCCGAGTTTCGGTCTGGATCATGGTTTATCTTTCCCAACTTAATCCGATTGCACCACCATGGCACAGCCGGTCAGTCTTGGTCCCGTCAGCCAAATGGCTGCTTGGGTTAGAACAGGCAGCAACGGCAGACGAAACCCGCCATCGCAATCCGGTGAATCTGTCGACTCAGGCTAGCGCCCGAACCGGCTTCCCCCACCAATTTCGCCCGCGACGGGGCTCCCACAAAGAGGGAAGACCGAGATTATAACAAATAATCCCGGTCTTGCAAGCGAAACTTACTGCGATACAACTACTTACAGCATCGCGGCACTACAACTTCAGCTTTAGATCACGCGAGCCGCTTCAACCAGCTTCGACACAACCCAGGCCTTCGTCTTCGAAATCGGACGAGTTTCCTGGATTTCGACGAGATCGCCTTCGTTGTACGTGTTCGCGTCGTCATGCGCGTGGTACTTCTTCGAACGCACGACGTACTTGCCGTAGATCGGATGCTTCACGCGGTGCTCGACCAGCACGGTGACCGTCTTGTCCATCTTGTTGCTGACGACCTTGCCGACCAGCGTCCGCTTGAGCGAGGTTTTTACGCTATCGTTCATTTCTGGTTCGCCTTCTCGGTCATGACGGTACGCACGCGTGCGATGTCGCGACGGACCTTCTTCAGCTGGCTCGTGTTCGTGAGCTGCTGGGTCGCGAGCTGCATACGCAAGCCAAATTGCGCCTTGAGCAGATCCGACAGCTCCTTGTTGAGCGCGGCCTGGTCTTTTTGGCGAAGTTCAGTTGCCTTCATCATTTACTCCTTAGGCGCCGAGCTGACGGACCACGAAGTTCGTCTTGAGCGGCAGCTTGGCTGCCGCCAGACGGAACGCTTCGCGCGCCAGTTCTTCGGAGACACCGTCCATTTCGTACAGCATCTTGCCCGGTTGAATTTCAGCGACGTAGTACTCAGGGTTACCCTTACCGTTACCCATACGCACTTCGGCCGGCTTTTGCGAAATCGGCTTGTCCGGGAAGATACGGATCCAGATCCGGCCGCCACGCTTGATGTGACGCGTCATTGCACGACGCGCCGCTTCGATTTGACGCGCGGTCAAACGGCCGCGACCGATAGCCTTCAGACCGTATTCACCGAACGACACCGCGTTGCCGCGCGTCGCCTTACCGGTGTTACGACCTTTCTGCTCTTTGCGATACTTTCTGCGTTTCGGTTGCAGCATCGTTATTCTCCAGTCTTCGCGTCACCGCCAGCGCGACGGGGTGCGCCACGACGCGCGCCGCCCGGAGCGCCTTCACCGTCACGGCGCGGACGGCGATCGCCACCCGGACGTGCGTTGCGGCGCGGACGCTTTTCTTCCGCCACTTCTTCCACGACCGGCGCTTCGTTGCGGCCCAGGGTATCGCCCTTGTAGACCCACACCTTCACGCCGATGATGCCGTACGTGGTCTTCGCTTCGGACGTCGCGTAGTCGATATCCGCACGCAGCGTATGGAGGGGCACGCGACCTTCGCGATACCACTCGGTACGAGCGATTTCGATACCGTTCAGACGACCCGCGCTCATGATCTTGATGCCTTGTGCACCAAGACGCATCGCGTTTTGCATCGCGCGCTTCATCGCACGGCGGAACATGATCCGGCGCTCGAGCTGCTGCG
Source organism: Caballeronia sp. LZ008 (assembly GCF_031451435.1). Taxonomy (NCBI): domain Bacteria; kingdom Pseudomonadati; phylum Pseudomonadota; class Betaproteobacteria; order Burkholderiales; family Burkholderiaceae; genus Caballeronia; species Caballeronia sp. LZ008. The sequence continues at coordinate 2,594,393 of NZ_JARUXK010000001.1, forward strand.
TGATGGAATCGGCGATCAGTTGCGCGTCCGTTTCCGGCTTGCGAATCTCTTCGATGTTGACGTGAACCGGAACGCCCATGCGCTTCTGCAGTTCAGCCTTCAGCGATTCGATGTCCTCGCCCTTCTTGCCGATGACAACGCCCGGACGCGAGCTGTAAATCGTGATGCGCGCGTTCTTCGCCGGACGCTCGATGACGACGCGACCAACCGAAGCGTTCTTCAGCTTCTTCTTCAGGTATTCACGAACACCGATGTCTTCCTGCAACATCGCCGCGAAATTGTTGTTGTTCGCATACCAGCGCGAAGCCCAATTGCGGCTGACGGCCAAACGGAAGCCAGTCGGATGAATTTTCTGTCCCATCGTTGGCTCCTTAATTCCCGACCGTCACAGTGATGTGACAGGATTGCTTCTCGATGCGGTTACCACGACCCTTTGCGCGTGCGGTGAAACGCTTCAGCGAAGCAGCCTTGTCGACGTAGATGCTCGTGATCTTGAGCTCGTCGATGTCGGCGCCTTCGTTGTGTTCCGCATTCGCGATCGCAGACAGCACGACCTTCTTGACGATACCCGCCGCCTTCTTCGGCGAGAACGTCAGGACGTTCAGCGCCTTGTCGACCGGCAAACCACGAATCTGGTCAGCCACAAGGCGCGTTTTCTGCGCCGAGATGCGGGCACCGCGATGAATTGCTTTCACTTCCATCTTGATTGCCCCTTATTTCTTGGCCTTCTTGTCGGCCGCGTGACCCTTGAACGTACGGGTCAGTGCGAACTCGCCAAGCTTGTGGCCGACCATGTTTTCCGTGACGTACACCGGAACGTGTTGGCGACCGTTGTGAACAGCGATCGTCAGACCGATGAAGTCCGGCAGAATCGTCGAACGACGCGACCAGGTCTTGATCGGCTTCTTGTCACGCGTCGATGCAGCCGCCTCAACCTTCTTCAGCAAATGAGCGTCGCAGAACGGACCTTTTTTAGCAGAACGTGTCATTGCCTACTCCTTAACGCTTGTGACGGCGCTGGACGATCATCGTCGTCGTGCGCTTGTTGCTGCGGGTGCGATAACCCTTCGTCGGCGTGCCCCACGGGCTCACCGGATCGCGACCTGCAGCCGTCTTACCTTCACCACCGCCGTGCGGGTGATCGACCGGGTTCATTGCAACACCACGCACCGTCGGACGGATACCGCGCCAGCGGTTCGCACCGGCCTTACCGATTTGACGGAGGCTGTGCTCTTCGTTGCCGACTTCACCGATCGTTGCGCGGCACTCGACGTGCACGCGGCGGATTTCGCCCGAACGCAGACGCACTTGAGCGTAGACGCCTTCGCGCGCCAGCAGCATTGCCGACGTACCAGCCGAACGCGCGATTTGCGCGCCCTTGCCCGGCAGCATTTCGATGCAGTGGATCGTGGTACCGACCGGGATATTGCGGATCGGCAGAGCGTTGCCTGCGCGGATCGGCGCTTCCGAACCGGACATCAGTTGCGCGCCGACCGCCACGCCCTTCGGCGCGATGATGTAGCGACGCTCGCCGTCTGCGTACAGAACCAGCGCGATGTTCGCGCTACGGTTCGGGTCGTACTCGAGACGTTCGACCTTCGCCGGAATGCCGTCCTTGTTGCGACGGAAATCGACGATACGGTAGTGCTGCTTGTGACCACCACCTTGGTGACGCGTGGTGATACGGCCGTTGTTGTTACGGCCCGCCGACTTGGATTGCGTGTCGAGCAGCGCTGCGTGCGGCTTGCCCTTGTGCAGATCCTTGTTGACGATCTTGACCATCGCGCGGCGACCCGGCGAGGTCGGCTTAACTTTCACGATTGCCATGATTACTTGGCCTCCGCTTCAAAGTTGATTTCCTGGCCGGGCTTCAGGCAGACGTACGCCTTCTTCACGTCCTTGCGCTTGCCGTTGAAGCGGCCAAAGCGCTTTGCCTTGCCCTTCGTGACGAGCACGTTGACGGAATTGACTTCGACCTTGAACAGCAGCTCGACAGCAGCCTTGACTTCCTGCTTCGTGGCGTCCGGCGCGACTTCGAACACGACTTGTTCGTTCTTGTCGGCAACCAGCGTCGCCTTTTCGGAGATCACCGGCGCGAGCAGAACTTGCATCAAACGATGATCGTTTTTGCGAATCTCGCTCATGACAGCAACTCCTCGATCTGAGCGACCGCAGCCTTCGTGATCAGAACCTTCTTGAAGTAGATCAGCGAGAGCGGGTCGGCGTAACGCGGCTCGACAACCGCCACGTGGGCCAGGTTGCGCGACGCGAGGTACAGGTTTTCGTCGACCGTATCGGTGATAACCAACACGGAGTCGAGACCCATTGCCTTGAATTTTTCGGCCAGCAGCTTGGTCTTCGGGGCTTCGAGCACGAAGTCTTCGACCACGGCGATACGGCCTTCGCGAGCCAACTGCGAGAAAATCGAGCGGAGACCCGCGCGATGCATCTTCTTGTTGACCTTGTGCGAGAAGTTTTCTTCCGGCGAATTCGGGAAGATACGACCACCGCCGCGCCACAACGGGCTCGACGACATACCGGCACGAGCGCGGCCCGTACCTTTCTGACGCCACGGCTTCTTGGTGGTGTGCTTGACCTGCTCGCGGTCCTTCTGCGCGCGGTTGCCGCTACGTGCGTTCGCCTGATAAGCGACGACGACCTGGTGAATCAGGGCTTCGTTGTAATCGCGACCGAACACGACGTCCGATGCGTTCACGCCAGCGCCTTCCTGACCATTGGCATTCAGGAGCTTAAGTTCCATTATTTCGCTCCTTTCACAGCACGCGTCTTGACGGCCGGGGTCACGAAGACCTTGCCGCCCTTCGCACCCGGAACAGCACCGCGGACGAGCAGCAGATTGCGCTCAGCGTCGATGCGGGCGATTTCGAGATTCTGGACCGTGACGGTCTCGTCACCGAGGTGACCGGTCATGCGCTTGCCCGGGAACACGCGGCCCGGATCCTGCGCCATACCGATCGAACCCGGAACGTTGTGCGAACGCGAGTTACCGTGCGATGCGCGGCCCGAAGCGAAGTTGTAGCGCTTGATCGTACCGGCGTAGCCCTTACCGATCGACGTACCTTGCACGTCAACTTTCTGGCCGACTTCGAAAATATCCGTACCGACGACGGCACCATTCGACAGTTCACCTGCCTTGGCCGCATCGATATGGAATTCCTTGAGGATTTCACCGGCTTGAACGCCGGCTTTGGCGAGGTGGCCCGCCAACGGCTTCGTCACGCGCGATGCGCGGCGAGTACCGAATGCAACCTGAACGGCGGTATAACCATCCGTTTCAACGGTCTTGATCTGCGTCACGCGGTTGTCCGACACGTCCAGCACGGTGACGGGGATCGAATCCCCCTCAGGCGTGAAGATACGGGTCATGCCAACCTTGCGACCTACGAGTCCAAGGCTCATCGTTTTCTCCATTCCCAACTGCGATTGGTCGGGGCTGATTTACAAATGCCGGCTTCGTTACGAGAAACTGGGTCGGCTATTCTTGCACCACTTTCTTGCACCACTTTCTTGCACCACTTTCTTGCACCACTTTCTTGCGCCTTTGCATGCGCATAGGCGCGAAAAGCCTTGGAGTATAACAAGGCTTTTCGAATCCTGCAAGCAATCAAAGACTTAGCTCCGTCTGGCACGCCAGCGGAGCTTTTGGACTTACTGCAGCTTGATTTCGACGTCGACGCCTGCCGGCAGGTCGAGCTTCATCAGCGCGTCGACGGTCTTGTCCGTCGGATCGACGATGTCCATCAGGCGCTGGTGGGTACGGATTTCGAGCTGGTCGCGCGACGTCTTGTTGACGTGCGGCGAACGCAGGATGTCAAAACGCTGAATACGCGTCGGCAGCGGCACCGGGCCACGAACGATCGCGCCGGTCCGCTTCGCCGTGTCGACGATCTCGGCTGCCGATTGATCGATCAGGCGATAGTCGAAAGCCTTCAGACGAATGCGGATTTTCTGGTTCTGCATGACGATTCCTTGAAAAGAGCGAGGCGGTATTGCACCGCACATTGGCAAAAGAGCGTGGGACCGAGCGCTCGCGGAGAGCGAACGCCCGGTCCCGGTCGATACTGCTACTGCTTTACTTCGAGTTCAATCGAGCAAGCCCGATATCTTACTCGATAATCTTCGCCACGACACCGGCGCCGACGGTACGGCCGCCTTCGCGGATTGCGAAGCGCAGGCCTTCTTCCATGGCGATCGGAGCGATCAGCTTGACCGTGATCGACACGTTGTCGCCCGGCATCACCATTTCCTTGTCCTTCGGCAGCTCGATTGAGCCGGTCACGTCCGTCGTACGGAAGTAGAACTGCGGACGGTAGTTGTTGAAGAACGGCGTGTGACGGCCGCCTTCGTCCTTGCTCAGCACGTACACTTCAGCCGTGAAGTGCGTGTGCGGCGTGATCGAACCCGGCTTGGCCAGAACCTGGCCGCGCTCCACGTCTTCACGCTTCGTGCCGCGCAGCAGGATACCGACGTTGTCGCCTGCCTGACCTTGGTCGAGCAGCTTGCGGAACATTTCCACGCCCGTGCAGGTCGTCTTCACCGTCGGCTTGATACCGACGATTTCGATTTCCTCGCCGACCTTGACGATGCCGCGCTCGACGCGACCCGTCACCACCGTGCCGCGACCCGAGATCGAGAACACGTCTTCCACCGGCATCAGGAACGCGCCGTCAACTGCACGCTCCGGCGTCGGGATGTACGAATCCAGCGCGTCGGCCAGGTTCATGATCGCCACTTCGCCCAGCTCGCCCTTGTCGCCTTCCAGCGCCAGCTTGGCCGAACCCTTGATGATCGGGGTGTCGTCGCCCGGGAAGTCGTACTTCGACAGCAGTTCGCGCACTTCCATTTCGACGAGCTCGAGCAGCTCGGCGTCGTCCACCATGTCGCACTTGTTCAGGAACACGATGATGTACGGCACGCCAACCTGACGGGCCAGCAGGATGTGCTCACGCGTTTGCGGCATCGGGCCGTCAGCAGCCGAACACACCAGGATTGCGCCGTCCATCTGCGCGGCGCCCGTGATCATGTTCTTCACGTAGTCGGCGTGGCCCGGGCAGTCGACGTGTGCGTAGTGGCGGTTAGCCGTTTCGTACTCGACGTGCGCGGTGTTGATGGTAATACCGCGCGCCTTTTCTTCCGGCGCTGCGTCGATCTGGTCGTACGCCTTCGCTTCGCCGCCGAACTTCTGCGTGAGAACCGTCGTGATCGCTGCCGTCAGCGTGGTCTTGCCGTGGTCAACGTGACCGATCGTGCCCACGTTCACGTGCGGCTTGGTCCGCTCGAATTTACCTTTTGCCATGATTACCTTCGTTCAAAAGTTTGGTTATCGGTTTAAAGCTTGTGGCTTGCGCCGAATTACTTGCGGGAATTACTTACCCTTGGCGTTGATGATCGCGTCGGCGACGTTACGCGGAGCTTCAGCATAGTGCTTGAATTCCATCGTGTACGTTGCACGGCCTTGCGTCAGCGAACGCAGCGAGGTCGAGTAGCCGAACATTTCCGACAGCGGCACTTCGGCGCGGACGATCTTGCCGCCGCCAACCATGTCTTCCATGCCCTGGACGATACCGCGACGGCCCGACAAATCGCCCATCACGTTGCCCATGTAGTCTTCAGGCGTTTCGACTTCCACAGCCATCATCGGTTCGAGGATGACCGGGCTTGCCTTGCGCATTGCTTCCTTGAAGGCCATCGAACCGGCCATGCGGAACGCGTTTTCGTTCGAGTCGACGTCGTGGTACGAACCGAACGTCAGGTGAACCTTCACGTCCACAACCGGGAAGCCAGCCAGCACGCCCGACTTCAGCGTTTCCTGGATGCCCTTGTCCACTGCCGGGATGTATTCGCGCGGAATCACACCGCCCTTGATCTCGTCCAGGAACTCGTAGCCCTTGCCCTGCTCGTTCGGCTCGAGCGTGATGACCGCGTGACCGTACTGGCCGCGACCACCCGACTGCTTGACGAACTTGCCGTCGACGTCTGCCGCCGTCGTGCGGATCGTTTCGCGGTATGCAACCTGCGGCTTGCCGACGGTCGCTTCCACGTTGAATTCGCGCTTCATGCGGTCGACCAGAATTTCGAGGTGGAGCTCGCCCATGCCCGAAATGATGGTCTGGCCCGATTCTTCGTCCGTCTGGACGCGGAACGACGGGTCTTCCTGCGCGAGACGGTTCAGCGCCAGGCCCATCTTTTCCTGGTCAGCCTTCGTCTTCGGCTCGACTGCCTGCGAAATCACCGGTTCCGGGAAAATCATGCGTTCCAGAACGATCGGGTGCTGCGGATCGCACAGCGTGTCGCCCGTGGTCGCTTCCTTCAGGCCGACGGCCGCGGCGATGTCGCCCGCGCGAACTTCCTTGATTTCTTCGCGCTGGTTCGCGTGCATCTGCAGAATACGGCCCAGACGTTCCTTCTTGTCCTTGGTCGCGTTCAGCACGGTGTCACCCGAATTCACGACGCCCGAGTACACGCGGAAGAAGATCAGCTGACCGACGAACGGGTCCGTCATGATCTTGAACGCCAGCGACGAGAACTTCTCGTCGTCGGCTGCGCGACGCTCGGCCTTTTCACCGCTTTCGAGTTCGCCCGTAACCGGGGGAATGTCGACCGGCGACGGCAGGAAGTCGATCACGGCGTCGAGCATGCGCTGCACGCCCTTGTTCTTGAACGCGGTGCCGCACAGCATCGGCTGGATTTCGCACGCGATGGTCCGGTCGCGGATCGCCTTGACGATCTCCGCTTCGCTCAGCTCTTCGCCGCCGAGGTACTTTTCCATCAGCTCTTCGCTGGCTTCCGCAGCCGACTCGATCATCTTCTCGCGCCACTCGTTGCACGTGTCAACGAGTTCGGCCGGGATGTCGACGTAGTCGAACTTCGTGCCTTGCGATGCTTCGTCCCAAATGATCGCTTTCATCTTCAGGAGGTCGACGACGCCCTTGAAGTTTTCTTCAGCGCCGATCGGCACGACGACGGGAACCGGGTTCGCCTTCAGGCGGTTCTTCAGTTGGTCATAGACCTTGAAGAAGTTCGCGCCGGTACGGTCCATCTTGTTGACGAACGCGAGACGGGGAACCTTGTACTTGTTCGCCTGGCGCCACACGGTTTCCGACTGCGGCTGCACGCCGCCCACTGCGCAGTAGACCATGCACGCGCCGTCGAGAACGCGCATCGAGCGTTCCACTTCGATCGTGAAGTCGACGTGTCCCGGCGTGTCGATGATGTTGATGCGGTGCTCGGGGTAGTTGCCGCCCATGCCCTTCCAGAAGGCCGTGGTAGCAGCCGACGTGATGGTGATGCCGCGCTCCTGCTCCTGCTCCATCCAGTCCATCGTTGCTGCGCCGTCGTGAACTTCACCGATCTTGTGGTTCACGCCCGTGTAGAACAGGATGCGCTCGGTCGTCGTCGTCTTGCCGGCGTCGATGTGAGCGCTAATACCGATATTGCGGTAGCGCTCGATAGGTGTCTTGCGAGCCACTTTGGATCCTTTTTCGGTCGACGCGCCGGCGAAATACCGGCCGCGTCCTAACACAAACGGGCGAGGCGCCAAAACTAGCGCACCCGCCCTGATTTTCCGTTTGCCCGGTGAGCGGGAGCTTAGAAACGGAAGTGCGAGAATGCCTTGTTGGCTTCTGCCATGCGGTGAACTTCGTCGCGCTTCTTCATTGCGCCACCACGGCCTTCAGCCGCTTCCTGCAGTTCACCTGCGAGACGCAGGGCCATCGACTTTTCGCTGCGCTTCTTCGCGGCTTCACGCAACCAACGCATCGCCAATGCCATACGACGCGAGGGACGCACTTCGACCGGAACCTGATAGTTCGCACCACCAACGCGACGGCTCTTCACTTCGACCACCGGCTTCACGTTGTTGAGCGCAACCGTGAACACTTCCAGCGGGTCCTTGCCACCCTTGGTCTGGATCTGTTCAAAAGCGCCGTACACGATACGCTCGGCAACCGACTTCTTGCCGGAGAGCATCAGCACGTTCATGAACTTGGCTACATCTACGTTGCCGAACTTCGGATCCGGCAACACTTCCCGCTTGGGGACTTCGCGACGACGCGGCATGATTCTTCCTTTACTTTTTCAGTTGGAGCGATTCCCCGCTCCGCGGCCACCAACTAACCCGATCCATCTATTCGACTAAACCAGCTTGGCCGGGTGACCACTTACTCGATAGCACCGGCACTTCCGGCACCACCGCCTTTACCGCCTTGCGGCGACCTTGATTCGTTACTTCCGACCGGCGACTTACTTGCCAGCCTTAGCGCGCTTCGCACCGTACTTCGAGCGAGCTTGCTTACGGTCCTTGACGCCCTGGGTATCCAGCGAGCCGCGAACCATGTGGTAACGCACACCCGGCAAGTCCTTCACACGGCCGCCGCGGATCAGCACGACCGAGTGCTCTTGCAGGTTGTGGCCTTCACCGCCGATGTACGAAATGACTTCGAAGCCGTTGGTCAGGCGAACCTTGGCGACCTTACGGAGTGCCGAGTTCGGCTTCTTCGGCGTCGTCGTGTACACGCGGGTGCACACGCCGCGACGCTGCGGGCAGTCCTGCAGGGCCGGCGACTTGCTCTTCGTCGTTTCCGACGCGCGGCCTTTGCGAACCAGTTGATTGATGGTTGGCATTGTCTAATCCTAAAAATGAACAAAATCCACGCAATTCGATCGGGCAAAGCGAAAAGAATTGCGTGTTTAGCGATCTCGCCGACGATTCCCGCGCTTCGCATCCGGCACTAGGCCAGATCCGAAGACGGACCAATGACGAGAACCAAGCATGATATTCTGAAAATCGCAATCGGGTCAATACGTTGCGACGATTTCGATGGATTTTCGAGCGACGAATCTCAATCCGAACCGACGACGACGAGCAGTTCGTCGCCGAAACGCTCCAGTTTGCGCACGCCGATGCCGGGAATATGGCGCAAGTCGTCGATCGTATCGGGGTCGCTGCGCGCGATTTCGGCGAGCGTCGCGTCGTGGAAGATGACGTAGGCGGGCACGCCGTCGCTCTTTGCGGTTTCCGCGCGCCAGGTCCGCAAGCGCTCCCAGCGCGACTTCTCGCGCGGTGACATGCCAGCGGTCGGATCCGCGCGTTCGCCCGTGCGGCTCGACGACTGCCGCGCGCGCGTCGGCTTCACGTATTTGCGCAGCGTGACGCGCTCTTCGCCCTTGAGTACTGGCTTGCTGGCATCCGTCAGAACGAGCGCGCCGAAGCCGTCGTGATCGACTGCGAGATAGCCGAACGCCACCAATTGCCGGAACACTGCGCGCCACTCGGGCTCGGACAGCGCCGCGCCGACGCCAAACGTCGAAATTTTCTCGTGGCCGCGTTGCAGGACCTTTTCGCTGCGCGTGCCGCGCAGAATGTCGATCAGGTGCCCGGCACCGAAATGGAATCCGCTCGCCCGCTGTGCGCGATACACGCACGACAGCGCCATCTGCGCCTCGCGAGTGGCATCGAAGGACGCGGGCGGCTCGATGCACGTATCGCAATTGCCGCACGGCGTGCTCGTCTCGCCGAAGTACGCGAGCAAACGCACGCGGCGGCACGTGGCCGCCTCGCAAAGTCCAAGCAGTGCATCGAGCTTGCCGGTCTGCACCCGCTTGTGGGCGTCGTCGGCGTCGGATTCGTCGATCATCTTCCGCTGCTGCACGACGTCGCCCAATCCGTAAGCCATCCACGCGTTCGCCGGCAAGCCGTCGCGGCCCGCGCGTCCGGTTTCCTGGTAGTAGCCCTCGACGCTCTTCGGCAAGTCCAGATGCGCGACGAAGCGCACGTCCGGCTTGTCGATGCCCATGCCGAACGCGATGGTCGCGCACATGACGATGCCTTCCTCGCGCTGGAACATCTCCTGATGCTTCTGGCGCGTCTCGAACTCCATGCCCGCGTGATACGGCAACGCGCGGATGCCCTGGCCCTTCAGCCAGTCCGCGGTTTCCTCGACTTTGCGGCGCGACAGGCAATAGACGACGCCCGCATCGGTGGTGCCGTCCTTGTTCGTATGCTCCGCGCGGATGAAATCGAGCAGCTGCGAGCGCGCATTGTCCTTCTCGACGATCCGATAACGAATGTTCGGCCGATCGAAGCTCGAAACGAAGATGCGCGCGTCGTCGAGCGCGAGGCGATGCACGATTTCGTCGCGCGTGATCGCATCGGCGGTCGCGGTGAGCGCGATGCGCGGCACATCGGGAAACCGCTCGTGCAGCACGGAAAGCTGAATGTATTCAGGGCGGAAATCGTGCCCCCATTGCGAAACGCAATGTGCCTCGTCGATCGCGAAAAGACCGACCGGCGCGCTGTCGAGGAGATCGAGAAAACGCGGTGTCATCAGGCGTTCAGGCGCGACATACAGCAAGTCGATCTCGCCGTTGCGCAGGGCGCGCTCGGTCGCGGCTGCTTCGGCGCCGGACAACGTGGAATTGAGATACGCGGCGCGCACGCCCACCTCGGTCAGCGCGGCGACCTGATCCTGCATCAACGCGATGAGAGGCGACACGACGATGCCCGCCCCGAAACCCGCCTCGCGCCGTACCAGCGACGGTATCTGATAGCACAGCGACTTGCCGCCGCCGGTGGGCATCAGCACGAGGGAATCGCCGCCGTTCGCGACATGCTCGACGATCTCCGCCTGTTGTCCGCGAAATGCGGGATAGCCGAAGATTTCGTTGAGTATTTCGAGCGACCGGGACATGTGGAAAAGCGCGCACTGCGACGTGGGAGATAACGAATTCTACCAACGCATTAGCGCGTGAAACCGGCGTTAGCCATTCGGACGATGCCGGCAGCGAAACGTGCAGACGAAAAAAAACCGCCCAGCCGAAGCTGAGCGGTTCATCGATGCTACTAGCGAGAAACGCTTACTCGTTGGTGTGCGGCTGCTGCTCCGCCGCCGGCGTTTCCGGCGTACCGAAGTCGAAAGCCTCTTCGGCCGCGATTTGGTCGAAACGCTCGCGATCCGACGATTCCTTCGCCTTGCGCGCCTTGTGGAACGCGAGACCCGTACCGGCCGGAATCAGACGGCCGACGATCACGTTTTCCTTCAGGCCACGCAGATCGTCGCGCTTGCCCATGATCGCCGCTTCGGTCAGCACGCGGGTCGTTTCCTGGAACGACGCCGCCGAGATGAACGAATCGGTCGACAGCGATGCCTTCGTGATACCGAGCAGCACGTTGTCGTACGTCGCCGGACGCTTGTCTTCCGCGATCATCTTGTCGTTCTCGTCGAGCATGTCCGAACGCTCGACTTGTTCGCCAGGAATGAAACGCGTATCGCCGTTGTCGACGATCTGCACGCGGCGCAGCATCTGACGCACGATCACTTCGATGTGCTTGTCGTTGATCTTCACGCCCTGCAGACGGTACACGTCCTGCACTTCGTCCACGATGTAGCGCGACAACGCCTCGATACCCTGCAGACGCAGGATGTCGTGCGGATCGGCAGGACCGTCGACGATCATTTCGCCCTTGTTGACGACCTGACCGTCGTGCACCAGCACCTGCTTTTCCTTCGCGATCAGGAACTCGTGCTGATTGCCCTCGAGGTCCGTGATGACGAGACGTTGCTTGCCCTTCGTGTCCTTGCCGAACGACGTCGTGCCCGTGACTTCCGCCAGAATGCCGGCGTCCTTCGGCGAGCGCGCTTCGAACAGTTCGGCCACGCGCGGCAGACCACCGGTAATGTCACGCGTCTTCTGCGCTTCAACCGGGATACGCGCCAGCACTTCACCGACCTGCACCTGCTGACCATCCTTCACGGTGATCAGTGCGCCGACCTGGAAGCCGATCTGCACCGAATGCTCGGTGTTCGGGATCTTCACTTCCTCGCCGTTCGCGTCGAGCAGCTTCACCTGCGGACGCACGCTCTTGCCAGCCTGCGAGCCACGGCGCTTCGCGTCGATCACGACCAGGGTCGAAAGACCGGTCACGTCGTCGATCTGCTTCGCGACCGTCACGCCTTCCTCGACGTTCTCGAACTTCACCGTACCGCCCCACTCGGTGATGATCGGACGCGTCAGCGGATCCCATTGAGCCAGTTGCGTACCGGCCTTGATCGCAGCGCCGTCGAGTTGCAGCAGCGTTGCGCCGTACGGAATCTTGTGACGCTCACGCTCGCGACCGAAGTCGTCCGCGATGATCGCCTCGCCGGAACGCGAAATGACGACCTGCTCGCCCTTCGCGTTGGTGACGTAACGCATCGTGGCCGTGAAGCGCAGCGTACCGTTGCTCTTCGCTTCCACCGTCGAAGCCACCGCCGCACGCGATGCCGCACCACCGATGTGGAACGTACGCATCGTCAGCTGCGTGCCCGGCTCGCCGATCGACTGAGCAGCGATCACACCGACTGCCTCACCGACGTTCACGCGCGAACCGCGGCCCAGGTCGCGGCCGTAGCACGCGGCGCACAGGCCATAACGCGTCTCGCAGGTGAGCGGCGTGCGCACGCGCACTTCGTCGATGCCGAGGCGCTCGATTTCCTCCACCGCATCTTCGTCGAGCAGATCGCCCGAAGCGTAGATCGTTTCCTGCGTTTCCGGATTGACGACGTCCGCCACCGCGACGCGACCGAGAATACGGTCACGCAGCGCTTCGACGACTTCACCGCCTTCGACCAACGCCTTCATCGCCACGCCGTTCGACGTGCCGCAATCGTCTTCGACGACGACCAGATCCTGCGTCACGTCGACGAGACGACGCGTCAGGTAACCCGAGTTCGCGGTCTTCAACGCCGTGTCCGCCAGACCCTTACGAGCGCCGTGCGTCGAGATGAAGTACTGCAACACGTTCAGGCCTTCGCGGAAGTTCGCGGTAATCGGCGTCTCGATGATCGAGCCGTCCGGCTTCGCCATCAGGCCGCGCATACCGGCGAGCTGACGAATCTGCACCGCGGAACCACGCGCGCCCGAGTCGGCCATCATGTAGATGGAGTTGAACGACTCCTGCTTCGTTTCGTTGCCGTCGCGATCGACCACCGGCTCCGTTGCGAGCTGCTCCATCATCGCCTTGCCGACCGCTTCCGACGTTGCCGACCAGATGTCGACCACGTTGTTGTAGCGCTCCTGCGCGGTGACGAGACCCGACATGTACTGACGGTCGTATTCCTTCACCTTCTTCGCGGCGTCGCCGACGATGGTTTCCTTCTGCGGCGGCACGAGCATGTCGTCGACGCAAATCGAGATACCGGCGCGCGTTGCGAGACGGAAGCCCATTTGCATCAGCTGGTCGGCGAAGATCACCGTTTCGCGCAGACCGCACTTGCGGAACGCCGTGTTGATCAGCTGCGAAATCTGCTTCTTCTTCAGCGGCTTGTTCAGCACCGTGAACGGCAGGCCCGGCGGCAGAATCTCCGACAGGATCGAACGGCCGACGGTCGTCGCGTACAGCGAGATCTTCGGCACGAACTTCGGCGCACCTTCACTCTGGTCTTCGTTCGCCACCATTTCGGTGATACGCACGTTGACGCGCGATGCCAATTCGACTTCCTTGTTCTCGTACGCGCGGATCACTTCCGACACGCCCGTGAACGTCATGCCTTCGCCCTTGCCGTTGATCGCTTCGCGCGACGCGTAGTACAGGCCCAGCACGATATCCTGCGACGGCACGATCGACGGATCGCCGTTGGCCGGGAACAGGACGTTGTTCGACGCCAGCATCAGCGTGCGCGCTTCCATCTGCGCTTCGAGCGACAGCGGAACGTGCACGGCCATCTGGTCGCCGTCGAAGTCGGCGTTGAACGCCGCGCAAACGAGCGGATGCAGCTGGATCGCCTTCCCTTCGATCAGCACCGGCTCGAAAGCCTGAATGCCGAGACGGTGAAGAGTAGGCGCGCGGTTCAGCATCACCGGATGCTCGCGAATGACTTCTTCGAGAATGTCCCACACGACCGGCGTCTGGTTCTCGACTTCCTTCTTCGCGGCCTTGATGGTCGTCGCGACGCCCATCACTTCCAGCTTGTTGAAGATGAACGGCTTGAACAGTTCGAGCGCCATCAGCTTCGGCAGACCGCACTGATGCAGCTTGAGCGTCGGGCCGACCACGATCACCGAACGGCCCGAATAGTCCACACGCTTACCGAGCAGGTTCTGACGGAAACGACCGCCCTTACCCTTGATCATGTCAGCGAGCGACTTCAGCGGACGCTTGTTCGCGCCGGTCATCGCCTTGCCGCGACGGCCGTTGTCGAGCAGCGAATCGACGGCTTCCTGCAGCATCCGCTTTTCGTTGCGGACGATGATTTCAGGCGCCTTCAGTTCGAGCAGACGCTTCAACCGGTTGTTACGGTTGATGACGCGGCGATACAGGTCGTTCAGGTCCGACGTCGCGAAACGGCCGCCGTCCAGCGGCACGAGCGGACGCAGTTCCGGCGGCAGCACCGGCAGCACGTCGAGCACCATCCAGTCAGGCTTGATGCCCGAACGCTGGAAAGCCTCGAGCACTTTCAGGCGCTTCGCGTACTTCTTGATCTTCGCTTCGGAACCGGTGTTCTTCAGTTCCGTGCGCAGCGTCTCGACCTGTTCGTCGATGTTGATCGCGCGCAGCAGTTCGCGCACGCCTTCCGCGCCCATTTCGGCACGGAACTCGTCACCGTACTCTTCGACCTTGTTGTAGTAATCCTCTTCGGTCATGATCTGCCGCGCTTTCAGCGGCGTCATGCCCGGATCGATCACCACATATGCTTCGAAGTACAGCACGCGCTCGATGTCGCGCAGCGTCATGTCGAGCACCATGCCCAGACGCGACGGCAGCGACTTCAGGAACCAGATGTGCGCGACCGGCGAGGCCAGTTCGATGTGGCCCATCCGTTCGCGGCGCACCTTGGCCAGCGTCACTTCGACGCCGCACTTCTCGCAGATCACGCCGCGATGCTTCAGGCGCTTGTACTTGCCGCACAGGCATTCGTAGTCCTTGATCGGACCAAAAATCTTCGCGCAGAACAGACCATCCCGCTCCGGCTTGAACGTGCGGTAATTGATGGTCTCCGGCTTCTTCACTTCGCCGAACGACCAAGAACGAATCTTGTCGGGCGACGCGAGGCCGATCTTGATCGCATCAAAAACTTCTTCTTGTTGGACTTGCTTGAATAGATCGAGCAGAGCTTTCATTGCTTTCTCTCCGTAGTCCGATTAGTTGCGGTCCAGATCGATATCAATACCGAGCGAGCGGATTTCCTTCACCAACACGTTGAAGGATTCCGGCATGCCCGCGTCGATGACGTGATCGCCCTTGACGAGGTTCTCATAAACCTTCGTCCGGCCCGTCACGTCGTCCGACTTGACCGTCAGCATTTCTTGCAGCACATACGACGCGCCATACGCCTCGAGTGCCCACACTTCCATCTCACCGAAGCGCTGACCACCGAACTGCGCCTTACCACCCAGCGGCTGCTGCGTGACGAGCGAGTACGGACCGGTCGAACGTGCGTGCATCTTGTCGTCGACCAAGTGGTGCAGCTTCAGGTAGTGCATGTAGCCGACCGTGACCGTGCGCTCGAATGCTTCGCCGGTGCGGCCGTCGTACAGCGTGACCTGGTTCTTCGACGGCGTCATGCCGAGATTCGTGGCGATGTCGTCCGGGAACGCCAGATCGAGCGCACGCGTCATTTCGTGTTCCGTCGCGCCGTCGAACACCGGCGTCGCGAACGGCACACCTTCGCGCAGGTTCTTCGCGAGTTCGAGGATCTCGTCGTCGGAGAACTTGTCCAGCTCTTCCTGACGGCCCGACTCGTTATAGATCTGCGTGAGGAACTGACGCATTTCTTCGATCTTCGCCTGACGCTGCATCATCTCGCCGATGCGCCAGCCGAGACCCTTCGCGGCCCAGCCGAGGTGCACTTCGAGAATCTGACCCACGTTCATCCGCGACGGCACGCCGAGCGGGTTCAGCACGACGTCGGCCGGACGGCCATCGGCCATGTACGGCATGTCTTCGATCGGCACGATCTTCGACACGACACCCTTGTTACCGTGACGACCCGCCATCTTGTCGCCAGGCTGCAGGCGACGCTTCACGGCGAGATACACCTTGACCATCTTCAGCACGCCCGGCGGCAGTTCGTCGCCTTGCGTGAGCTTCTTGCGCTTCTCTTCGAACGCGAGATCGAACTGGTGACGCTTCTGCTCGATCGAGTCCTTGATCGCTTCCAGCTGTGCCGCGGCTTCTTCGTCCGCGAGGCGGATGTCGAACCAGTGGTAGTGATCGAGATCTTCGAGGTACGCGAGGTCGATCTTCGTGCCCTTCGCGAGCTTCTTCGGACCGCCATTCGCGACCTTGCCGTTCAGCATGCGGGCGAGACGCGAGAACGCGTCGCCTTCCACGATGCGCAGCTGGTCGTTCAAATCGAGGCGATAACGCTTCAGTTCGTCGTCGATGATCTGTTGCGCGCGCTTGTCACGCGTGATGCCTTCGCGCGTGAACACTTGCACGTCGATGACCGTACCGCTCATGCCCGAGGGCACGCGCAGCGACGTATCCTTCACGTCCGATGCCTTCTCGCCGAAGATCGCGCGCAGCAGCTTTTCTTCCGGCGTCAGTTGGGTTTCGCCCTTCGGCGTGACCTTGCCGACCAGCACGTCGCCCGCCTCGACTTCCGCGCCGATGTACACGATGCCCGACTCATCGAGACGGCCAAGCTGCACTTCCGCGAGGTTCGAGATATCGCGCGTGATTTCTTCCGGTCCGAGCTTCGTGTCGCGAGCAA
The DNA here is from genome assembly GCF_031451435.1 of Caballeronia sp. LZ008. Lineage (NCBI taxonomy): Bacteria > Pseudomonadati > Pseudomonadota > Betaproteobacteria > Burkholderiales > Burkholderiaceae > Caballeronia > Caballeronia sp. LZ008. Next base: position 2,611,105 of record NZ_JARUXK010000001.1, read on the forward strand.
CGACATTCAGTTCTTCGATGTGGATCGACGTATAGCGATCGTCCGCAACGACCTTCTCCGAGATCAGAATCGAGTCTTCGAAGTTGTAGCCGTTCCACGGCATGAACGCGACCAGCATGTTCTGGCCGAGCGCGAGCTCGCCCAAATCCGTCGATGCACCGTCAGCCAGCACGTCGCCGCGCGCAACCTTGTCGCCGACCTTCGCGATCGGACGCTGGTTGATGTTCGTGTTCTGGTTCGAACGCGTGTACTTGATCAGGTTGTAGATGTCCACGCCGACGTCGCCGGCCACGGCTTCATCGTCGTTCACGCGAATCACGATACGGCCCGCGTCGACGTAATCCACCACGCCACCGCGCAGCGCCTGAACCGTCGTGCCCGAGTCGACCGCGACCGTGCGCTCGATGCCCGTACCGACGACCGGCTTTTCCGGACGCAGGCAAGGCACGGCCTGACGCTGCATGTTCGAACCCATCAACGCGCGGTTCGCGTCGTCGTGCTCGAGGAACGGGATCAGCGATGCAGCCACCGACACGATCTGCGACGGCGCCACGTCCATGTACTGGATGCGGTCCGGCGTGACCATCAGCGTTTCGCCCGCTTCACGCGACGACACGAGTTCGTCGGTCAGCGTGCCGTCTTCGCTCACGGCGGCATTCGCCTGCGCGATCACGTAGCGGCCTTCTTCGATCGCCGACAGATAGTCGATCTGATCCGTCACCTTGCTGTCCACGACCTTGCGGTACGGCGTTTCGAGGAAGCCGTACTCGTTGAGGTGCGCGTACAGAGCGAGCGAGTTGATCAGACCGATGTTCGGACCTTCCGGCGTTTCGATCGGGCACACACGGCCGTAGTGCGTCGGATGCACGTCGCGGACTTCGAAGCCCGCACGCTCGCGCGTCAGACCGCCCGGGCCCAGTGCGGAAACGCGACGCTTATGCGTGATTTCCGACAGCGGGTTGGTCTGGTCCATGAACTGCGAGAGCTGCGACGAACCGAAGAACTCGCGAATCGCCGACGAAATCGGCTTCGAGTTGATCAGGTCGTGCGGCATCAGGTTTTCGCTTTCGGCCTGGCCGAGGCGTTCCTTCACAGCCCGTTCGACGCGCACGAGACCCGCGCGGAACTGGTTCTCCGCGAGCTCGCCGACGCAACGCACGCGACGATTGCCGAGGTGGTCGATATCGTCCACTTCGCCCTTGCCGTTACGCAGCTCGACGAGGATCTTGATGGTCGCGAGGATGTCGTCGTCCTGCAGCGTCATCGGTCCGATGATTTCGTCACGGCCGACGCGGCGGTTGAACTTCATGCGGCCGACCTTCGACAGGTCGTACGCGTCTTCGCTGTAGAACAGACGGTTGAACAGCGCCTCGACCGCTTCTTCGGTCGGCGGCTCGCCCGGGCGCATCATGCGGTAGATCGCGATGCGCGCGGCCATCTTGTCGGCAGTTTCGTCGATACGCAGCGTCGACGAAATGTACGGACCCTGATCCAGATCGTTCGTGTAGAGCGTCTGGATGTCCTTGACCTTCGCTTCGCGCAGCTTCTCGAGAACCGTTTCCGTGATTTCTTCGTTGGCGTTCGCGATCACTTCGCCCGTTTCGGGGTCGATCACGTTCTTCGCCAGCACGCGGCCGAGCAGGTATTCCTCCGGCACCGAGATGAACTTCGTCTTGGCGTTTTCGAGGTCGCGAATGTGCTTCGCGTTGATCCGCTTGTCCTTCGTGACGATGACGTTGCCATCGCGATCCTGGATGTCGAAGCGCGCGACTTCGCCGCGCAGACGCTCAGGCACGAATTCCATTTGCGCGCCTTCGCTCATCAGCGCGAAGTTGTCGAACACGAAGAAGTTCGCGAGGATCTGCTCCGGCGACATGCCGATAGCCTTCAGCAGGATCGTGACCGGCATCTTGCGGCGACGGTCGACGCGGAAGTACAGCACGTCCTTCGGATCGAATTCGAAGTCGAGCCACGAGCCACGATAGGGAATGATACGAGCCGAGAACAGCAGCTTGCCGGAGCTGTGCGTCTTGCCCTTGTCGTGCTCGAAGAAGACACCAGGCGAACGGTGGAGCTGCGACACGATCACGCGCTCGGTACCGTTGATGACGAACGAACCCGTCGGCGTCATGAGCGGAATTTCGCCCATGTACACTTCCTGCTCCTTCACTTCCTTGACGACCGGCTTGCTCGGCGATTCCTTGTCGAGCAGAACCAGGCGCACTTTCGCGCGCAGCGCCGAGCAGTACGTCAGACCGCGCTGCTGGCATTCCTTGATGTTGAACGCGGGCGGCGACAGCATGTAGCTGACGAACTCGAGACGCGCGAAACCGTTGTGCGAGACGATCGGGAAAACAGAGCTGAACGCAGCCTGCAAGCCTTCGGACTTGCGCTGCGAGGAAGACGTGTCCGCTTGCAGAAACGTCTGGAATGATTCAAGCTGGGTCGCCAGCAAAAAGGGAACTTGGTGAACGATGGGGCGCTTCGCGAAACTCTTGCGAATACGCTTCTTCTCGGTGAAGGAATATTGCATACGATCTCCGAATCACGGCGGGCGTTACCGAGGCGGGATACCTCGATGCCACAGCCCGGTGTTCACCGACTGAGACCCGCGCAACTGTCCGGGGAGGACGCGCGAATCTAGAAGCTTGGTGGTTGGCCGCTACCAACCGCTGGCTGACGGCAGCGGATGCCTGTGTTTCCCGCTACCCGACCAAACTTGCCTTCTGCAGTCGCTTCAGAAGACAAAGAGAACAATCGGAAAATTCTGCCGTTCCGACCGTTATCTTTGGCTTCTGTGGAGACATTTATGCTTGCTGACCAGCATACAAACTGCGTCCCCACAAAGCACAAAAAGGCCGGCGGTGAAAAACCGCCAGCCTTCGCATAGCGCAATGAAACTTACTTGATTTCAGCCTTCGCGCCAGCGTCTTCCAGCTTCTTCTTGGCTTCTTCAGCAGCAGCCTTGGGCACCGCTTCCTTGATGGGCTTCGGTGCGCCGTCAACCAGATCCTTCGCTTCCTTCAGGCCGAGACCCGTCAGTTCACGAACAGCCTTAATGACGGAAACCTTGTTCGCGCCTGCTTCGAGCAGGTTCACGGTGAACTCCGTCTGCTCTTCAGCAGCAGCAGCGGCGCCACCGGCACCTGCGGGCCCAGCAACTGCGACAGCAGCAGCCGACACGCCAAACTTCTCTTCGAACGCCTTGACCAGCTCGTTCAGTTCCAGCACCGACATCGAGCCAACGGCTTCGAGGATGTCTTCTTTTGCGATTGCCATGTGAAATACTCCTAGATTGAATTCGGATCGAGCTAGCGATCTAGCTTTGCCTAACTTAAGCGACTAGCGCCCAAGCGCGGTCGTTACACAGCTTCGCCCTGCTTCTTTTCAGCCAGCGCGGCCAGAGCGCGCGCAAAGCCGGAAACAGGTGCCTGCATGACGAACAGCAACTTGGAGAGCAGTTCTTCGCGGCTCGGGATGCTGGCCAGCGCTTGCACGCCTGCCTTGTCCATCACGTTGCCTTCGTAGGAACCAGCCTTGATGATCAACTTGTCATTGCTCTTGCCGAAGTCGTTGACGACCTTCGCAGCGGCAATGGCATCTTCCGAGATGCCGTAGATCAGAGGACCGGTCATCTGCTCAGCCAGCGGAGCGAACGGCGTACCTTCGACGGCGCGACGCGCCAGCGTGTTCTTCAACACGCGCAGATACACCTGTTGCTCACGCGCTTTCGCGCGCAGCTTGGTCAGATCGCCAACCGTGATCCCACGATACTCAGCGAGCACCATCGTCTGAGCCTTCGCGACTTGCGCGGCGACTTCAGCGACGACTGCCTGCTTATCTTCTTTGTTCAGTGGCACGGTTAAACCTCCAGATTCGATGCACTCGGGCGAACTACCCTCATGCACCACGTTCAACAACGGCGTCCGACTGTTAGGAGTATTTCGATCGATTGGTGAGACGTCTCACGACGCTCGATAACCGACTTCAACCACTGCAAAACTGTTTCGGGTTCGCCATCTGCGTTGGCTTGAATTAAGGCAATGCCTGCCTGCTGCACCGCCACCAACGGTCTTTGACAACCGGTTGCTCAATCGAAACTGCAATCTTGCAACCGCCCAAAGCCCATATGAAGCGCGGTCATCTGACCGCGCTCGAAATTCTTACTGTTGCGCCAGCGTGGCTTGATCCACGCGAACGCCGACACCCATCGTGCTCGACACCGCGATCTTGCGCAGGTACACGCCCTTGCTGGTCGCCGGCTTCGCCTTTTGCAGCGCTTCGATCAGCGCCGACAGGTTCTGACGCAGCGATGCCGGCTCGAACGATGCGCGACCGATCGTGCCGTGGATGATACCGGCCTTGTCGACGCGGAACTGAACCTGACCCGCCTTCGCGTTCTTGACCGCTTGAGCGACGTCCGGCGTAACCGTACCGACCTTCGGGTTCGGCATCAGACCACGCGGACCGAGGATCTGACCCAGCGTACCGACGACACGCATCGTGTCCGGCGAAGCGATCACGACGTCGAAATTCAGATTGCCGGCCTTGACTTGCTCGGCCAGGTCTTCCATGCCGACCACGTCTGCGCCAGCTGCGCGAGCCTGTTCAGCCTTGTCGCCTTGCGCGAACACTGCGACGCGAACCGACTTGCCGGTACCAGCCGGCAGAACCACGGAGCCGCGAACCACCTGATCCGACTTCTTCGCGTCGATGCCGAGCTGCACTGCAACGTCGATCGACTCGTCGAACTTGGCGCTCGCGCATTCCTTCACGAGAGCCAGCGCGTCGTCGATCGCGTACAGCTTCTGACGATCAACCTTGTTCGCAAATGCCTGAAGGCGCTTAGAAAGCTTAGCCATTTACACGCCCTCCACAGTGATGCCCATCGAACGCGCGCTGCCGGCGATCGTACGCACGGCTGCATCCAGATCAGCTGCCGTAAGATCCGGCATCTTGGTCTTCGCGATTTCTTCCGCTTGAGCGCGGGTGATGTTGCCGACCTTGTCGGTGTGCGGCTTGCTCGAACCCTTCTGCACTGCGGCCGCCTTCTTGATCAGAACGGTAGCCGGCGGCGTCTTCATGATGAAGGTGAAGCTCTTGTCCGCGAATGCCGTAATGACGACCGGCACCGGCAGACCCGGCTCCATACCCTGAGTCTGCGCGTTGAACGCCTTGCAGAACTCCATGATGTTCAGGCCACGCTGGCCCAGTGCCGGACCGACCGGCGGCGACGGGTTGGCTTTACCTGCAGGAATCTGCAGCTTGATAAAGCCGATGATTTTCTTTGCCATGTTGAAAACCTCTGCTGAACGCGTGAGCGTTCGGTGAGTGATAGCGCGCGTTCGACGTTGCCGACTACTGACGCTCCTCAACGGCCATGACGCGGACCGTAAGCGCGAATCGCGCGATGACCCGAAAGCCACGCGCGATGTATTCGATTAAAGCTTCTCGACCTGACCGAACTCGAGTTCGACCGGCGTCGAACGCCCGAAAATCGTGACAGAAACACGCACTCGGGACTTTTCGTAATTCACTTCTTCGACGTTGCCATTGAAGTCGGTGAACGGACCTTCCTTCACGCGGACCATCTCGCCGACTTCGAAGAGCGTCTTCGGCCGCGGCTTCTCGACGCCTTCCTGCATCTGCGACATGATCTTTTCGACTTCACGTGGCGAGATGGGACTCGGGCGATTGCGCGCACCACCAACGAAACCGGTTACTTTGGCCGTGTTCTTGACCAGATGCCACGTTTCGTCCGTCATTTCCATTTCGACCAGGACGTAACCCGGGAAGAAACGACGCTCGGTGACCGATTTGTGGCCGCCCTTTACTTCAACAACTTCTTCGGTCGGGACAAGAATCTGACCGAATTGATTTTGCATGCCTGCGCGCTCGATGCGCTCCTGAAGCGCACGTTGCACGCTCTTCTCCATGCCGGAGTAGGCGTGCACCACATACCAACGCTTTCCACTCGGGGATGTCGGAGTATCGCTCATATCATTTCCAACCCAGAATCGCCGAGAAAATCACCCATTCGATCGACTTATCGCTAAGCCAAAGGAAGATGGCCATGATCAGAACAAACGCGAAGACCACCAGGGTCGTTTGCGTGGCCTCTTTGCGAGTCGGCCAGACAACCTTGCGGACTTCCTTGTACGAGTCTTTGGCAAAAGCGATGAAACCCTTGCCCGGCGCAGAGAGCAGACCGACTGCGACACCCGCGATGACACCAACAGCAAGCGCTGCGCCGCGGACGTACCATTCTTGGCCCGAGAGCCAGAAGAATCCAACGAACCCGGCCAAGACCAACAATACGCCCGCCACCAACATCAACTTGTCGCCGGAAGTATTTACAGTTTCGACGGAAGGATTCGCCATAACACCTTAAACAGCGCCACTTGGCGCGAGAATTTTGGCAGGGGCAGAGGGAATCGAACCCCCAACCTTCGGTTTTGGAGACCGACGCTCTGCCAGTTGAGCTATACCCCTAAACCATTTGGGGTCGACGGACATTGCCGACCCCGAAACCACTAACTACCGAGAAGATTTCTGGCTCTTACTCGATAATCTTCGCCACGACACCGGCGCCGACGGTACGGCCGCCTTCGCGGATTGCGAAGCGCAGGCCTTCTTCCATGGCGATCGGAGCGATCAGCTTGACCGTGATCGACACGTTGTCGCCCGGCATCACCATTTCCTTGTCCTTCGGCAGCTCGATTGAGCCGGTCACGTCCGTCGTACGGAAGTAGAACTGCGGACGGTAGTTGTTGAAGAACGGCGTGTGACGGCCGCCTTCGTCCTTGCTCAGCACGTACACTTCAGCCGTGAAGTGCGTGTGCGGCGTGATCGAACCCGGCTTGGCCAGAACCTGGCCGCGCTCCACGTCTTCACGCTTCGTGCCGCGCAGCAGGATACCGACGTTGTCGCCTGCCTGACCTTGGTCGAGCAGCTTGCGGAACATTTCCACGCCCGTGCAGGTCGTCTTCACCGTCGGCTTGATACCGACGATTTCGATTTCCTCGCCGACCTTGACGATGCCGCGCTCGACGCGACCCGTCACCACCGTGCCGCGACCCGAGATCGAGAACACGTCTTCCACCGGCATCAGGAACGCGCCGTCAACTGCACGCTCCGGCGTCGGGATGTACGAATCCAGCGCGTCGGCCAGGTTCATGATCGCCACTTCGCCCAGCTCGCCCTTGTCGCCTTCCAGCGCCAGCTTGGCCGAACCCTTGATGATCGGGGTGTCGTCGCCCGGGAAGTCGTACTTCGACAGCAGTTCGCGCACTTCCATTTCGACGAGCTCGAGCAGCTCGGCGTCGTCCACCATGTCGCACTTGTTCAGGAACACGATGATGTACGGCACGCCAACCTGACGGGCCAGCAGGATGTGCTCACGCGTTTGCGGCATCGGGCCGTCAGCAGCCGAACACACCAGGATTGCGCCGTCCATCTGCGCGGCGCCCGTGATCATGTTCTTCACGTAGTCGGCGTGGCCCGGGCAGTCGACGTGTGCGTAGTGGCGGTTAGCCGTTTCGTACTCGACGTGCGCGGTGTTGATGGTAATACCGCGCGCCTTTTCTTCCGGCGCTGCGTCGATCTGGTCGTACGCCTTCGCTTCGCCGCCGAACTTCTGCGTGAGAACCGTCGTGATCGCTGCCGTCAGCGTGGTCTTGCCGTGGTCAACGTGACCGATCGTGCCCACGTTCACGTGCGGCTTGGTCCGCTCGAATTTACCTTTGGCCATTTTCGACTCCTAACAGGATTTTCGCACCTTGCGCCGCGCGCAACTTACTAGACTGATACAGCTGGTGCCCATGGGCAGGATCGAACTGCCGACCTCTCCCTTACCAAGGGAGTGCTCTACCACTGAGCCACATGGGCACTACAAAATCGACACTGGAGCGGGTGAAGGGAATCGAACCCTCGTCGTAAGCTTGGAAGGCTTCTGCTCTACCATTGAGCTACACCCGCGAGGGTTGGATTCCCTTACCGCTTGAATTCTGGTGGAGGAGGTTGGATTCGAACCAACGTAGGCGTAAGCCAACAGATTTACAGTCTGCCCCCTTTAGCCACTCGGGCACCCCTCCGCAGAGAACTATCGATTATGGGGTAACAACACGCCGTTGTCAAGCGTTTCTTACGACCCGAAAAATTCGAGGCTCTCACTTATAGGTGAGACGAAAAACGCAAAAAGCCCCAACTCGTTGGAGTTGGGGCTTTCGCTTGCTTTCAGCATGAGGAGCCTGACGATTACCTACTTTCACACGGGTATCCGCACTATCATCGGCGTGGAGTCGTTTCACGGTCCTGTTCGGGATGGGAAGGGGTGG
>NZ_JARUXK010000001.1:2624587-2630944 GCF_031451435.1 Caballeronia sp. LZ008
TCTTCCGAATAGGTCGCTCACTCAACGTACTGACGATGATTTATTCCATCCAAAGATGAACAAACCTTCCTCTGATACTTCGTGTGAGACTCTTGATACTTTTGCTATCGCCGATTCCGAAGAACCAGCCGCACTCGCCATCAAGCGCCCACACTTATCGGCTGTTAGTTTTTAAAGAGCACATCGCAAGACAAGCCCTACTTCAACTTCCGTCTTGCGTCGCTGCATCAGCAGCAGAGAAACGAGATTATGAAGAATCTTTTTCTCTTTGTCAACACTATTTTTCGCTTTCGCTTCCAAATCCGGTGACTTCTGAGACCGCCCGTTTCGCTCGGCGGCTCTCGTCTTGCGACGAGGGGCTGAATATTAGGTCAAGCACACACGAATGACAAGGTGACGAACGCAATTTTTTTCGCGTCTGCTTCAGTGTGCCGCCTTCGCCGCTCCGATGACAAACTCCATCGGCACTGCCGCGGCCATCGCCGCGTATCCCGCGTCGCTCGGATGGATATGATCGCCACTGTCATACCGGCGCTGGAGCACGCTCGGGCGCGCCGGATCGCGCAGCGCCTGATCGAAGTCGATGACACCGTCGAACGCCCGGCTCGCGCGAATCGATTCGTTGACCGCCGTTCGGATCGACTCTCTTTCCGGCGGCAGCGAAGCGGGCGTGAGCGTCGCACCGTAGATCTTCACGCCGCGCTGATGCGCCTGCGCAATCAGTCGCTGATATCCGCGCACCAGCGCATCGGCGTTGACTTCCGTGTGCGGCGCGTCGCAATCGAGCCCGGCGTGCGCGGGCATCGCCATGAAGTTGATATCGTTGATGCCGATCAGCACGATCACCGCCCGCACGCCCGGTTGACGCAGCGCGTCCCGCTCGAAGCGGCTCACGACGGCCTCACCGTAACAGGGCGAGTTGCTGAGCAGACGATTCCCGCTGATGCCCGCATTCAAGACCGCGGTTTGCCCGCCACTTTTCCGGGCGACTTCTTTCGCGAGCGCATCCGGCCAGCGCCGGTTCGCATTGAGCGAGGAACGCATGCCGTCGGTGATCGAATCGCCGATCGCCACGATCGCGTGCGCCGACGCGCTTTCCACCGCGACGTTGCTGAGCCACGCATATTGCGTGAAGCGCGTGCGGTACGCGGCTGCCGATCCATCTCCGGTGCGGTCGCCCGGCGTCGAAATGTAGTTCACCTGGCTCGACACGCGGTGCCACGCGACGAGCTTTTGATCCTTCCCCATGAACATGCTGACGGCGACCGGCTGAAACGCGGCGACGTCGAAGTCGACCGCGTCGCTTGTTGCTTGCGCGCCCGGCGCGACCGTCACGCTCTTGTGTCCGCCGAAAGACACGGACCGTGCGCTGCCGGCCTGGATCGCTGCACTGCTACCGCCGACCGCCCGTGCGACGCTCATGGACTCGACGACGAGCGGTTCGGTCCCATAAAGATTGCTGATCCGCAGACGCATCCGCTTGCCGTCGAGTTGCGGATAAATCAGCTGACGGACGGTGCGCCCCGCGACGTCCGGCGCGCGATAGAGCGGCGGCAGGTTCGCCAGTTGCGGAATCGACTGCAGCGCAGTGCCCCACGCGCTGACCCATCGCTCGTTGGCGGGCGTTTCCGCAGCGTCGGCGGCGAACGCCATTGGCGCGAAATTGAGCTGGACGGCGCACGCGGCCGCGCAAATCACGGCGAGAACTCGGAGTTTCATTCGGCGATGGCGTTCGGAAAAGGCTCGATTGTGCCTGAAGTGTCATCAAGCTCGCGCCGCACATCGCCGGCGACGCGCACAAGCAGCAGCGACGCCCGTGAAATGGCCTCACAATGCTGCCAGTTCTTTTTTCGCCGGCGCGATGACTTACGCAGCGGGCATCAATATAGATATGCAATCGAAAAATTCAGCACCGCAGCAACTCGTCTGGGATGAAGACGGCGAAAGCCGCTCAGCCCGCTGGCGATCGGAGAGCGGCAATCCGCCCGCGAAGCGCGTCGTCATCGGACACGATCAGATGACGGCCGATCACGCGTACCGGCTCGCCTGCGAAGGCACCGCGATTCTCTGGCGCGGCGATTTCCAGAACGCTCGCCAGTTGCTGCAGGCGATGGCCCGCCGTATCGACAACAAACCGCGCAAGGCGAAGAAGCCCGCGACGGAAACATCGCCGATCGATGCGTTCAATCTCCATCGGCTCGCGCAATCGCAGCGCGCCCGCACCCTCGCAATGCTCGTGCTGCCGCTCGACGAGCACTACGCCATCCCGTTGCGACGCGCGCCGGACGTGCGCCAGGCATGCGAGGAAGCATACGGGCCGCCGTCGGATGAAGCATCGGTGGTGTCCTTGCGCGAGGTGCTTGGTCTGATCGGCGCGCACGAGTGGCGCAAGAAAGGCGTCGACATCCACGCGGCCGGCGGGCGGATCCATCCCTATTACGGCGTGTTCTCGCCCGTTCGCGGCGAGTACGTCGATCTGGTCGCGAATCAGCCGCTGCCGTCGAAGGAACTCGCGTTCGATATCGGCACGGGAACCGGCGTGCTCGCGGCCGTGCTCGCGCGGCGCGGCGTCGAGCGGATCGTCGCAACCGACGTCGACGCCCGCGCGCTCGCCTGTGCGCGGGAAAACGTCGATGGACTCGGCCTCGCTCGTCAGGTGAAGGTCGTGGAAGCCGACATGTTTCCCGAGGGCCGCGCGCCGCTCGTCGTCTGCAATCCGCCGTGGCTTCCGGCGCGTCCGAGCGCCACGATCGAGCACGCGATCTACGACCCGGAGAGCCGCATGCTGCGCGGCTTTCTCGACGGCCTCGCCGCGCACCTGACACCGGGCGGCGAAGGCTGGCTTATCCTGTCGGACTTCGCGGAGCATCTCGGCCTGCGCACGCGCGCGCAGTTGCAGGAATGGATCGACAAGGCCGGACTGAAGGTCGATGGACGTATCGACATCAAGCCGCGTCATTCGAAGGCGATCGACAAGTCCGATCCGCTGCACGCCGCGCGCTCGGCGGAAGTCACGTCGCTGTGGCGGCTGGTCGTCGCGTAAATTGGATCAGGCGCGCTCGGCAAGCCACGCGAGCGCGCCCTCGCCCGCGACGAGCCCGCTCGCGAAACACGCCGTCAGCAGATAGCCGCCGGTCGGCGCTTCCCAGTCGAGCATTTCGCCCGCGCAGAACACGCCGGGAAGCGCGGCGAGCATCGAACGCGCATCGAGGGCTTCGAACTCGACGCCGCCCGCGCTGCTGATGACTTCCGCAATCGGCCGCGGGCGCAGCACACGCAGCGGCAACGCCTTGATGCGCGCGGCGAGCGTGATGGGATCGGCAAATTCGTCCTTGCTCACGCATTCGCGCAACAAACCCGCTTTCACGCCCGTGAGATGCAGCCGGCTTTGCAGATGACTCGACATCGAGCGCGCGCCACGCGGATGCAGCACTTCCTCGCGCACGCGTTCGGCGGAGAGCTGCGGCGTCAGATCGAGCAGAATCGTCGCGCCGGCGCCGTGACTTTCGTCGATCCGGTCGCGAATCGGCGCCGATAACGCGTAGATCAGACTGCCCTCGATACCCTGATCGGTGATGAGGCACTCGCCGACGCGCCAGTCGGGCGCGCCGTCCGCGCGCGGCACGCCGATCGCCACCGACTTGAGCGGCTCGCCCGCGAACCGGCGGCTGAAATGCTCGCTCCAGCCCACATCGAAGCCGCAATTCGACGGCACGAAAGGACGCGTGGCCACGCCGCGCGCGGCGAGAACCGGCAGCGCGGTGCCATCGGAGCCGAGTTGCGGCCAGCTTGCGCCGCCGAGCGCCAGCACGAGCGCATCGTGCCGAACGTGTTTCTCGCCCGATGGCGTCGCAAACCGCGATATCGACGCGCGTTCGTCGGCCCAGCCGAGCCAGCGATGCCGCATATGAAACGTGACGCCCGACGCGCGCAGCCGATGCAGCCATGCGCGCAGCATCGGCGCGGCTTTCATGTCGGTGGGAAACACGCGCCCCGAGCTGCCGACGAAAGTCTCGACGCCCAGGCCGTGAACCCAATCCCGCAACGCGCTTGCATCGAAGCGCGCGAGCAGCGGCGCGATCTCCCCGCTGCGCGCGCCGTATCGCGCGAGGAACGCGTCGGCGGGCTCCGAATGCGTGAGATTCATGCCCCCTTTGCCGGCCATCAGGAATTTACGTCCGACGGACGGCATCGCGTCGAACACACCGACGCGCGCGCCGCCCGCCGCGAGCGCCTCCGCGGCCATGAGCCCGGCCGGCCCGCCGCCGACGACCGCGACGTTCACCGATTCGATGTTTTCAACTGACGACATGCCTGAATAGAAAGAACAAAACGGAGCGACATTGTCGCATCGCCGGTCTACGCGGCGGGAACGCATCGACGGCGCCGCGTAAGTCATTAAATAACAAAAAAGAATTTGGCCGCCTGCGCGCGGGCCAGTACGATCCGGCGATTCGTTGCATCGACAACTTTTTACTGAAATAGCCTGATCATGTCCGTTTCCCTCGCGCCCGAACGCGCTGCCGCCCAGTCCGCCACCCAGGATTCACGGCCGGTCATCAAAAGCGCCGCCGATGTTTCCAGTCTCGTCAACCACGGCGCCGCCATCGGCAGCGACGCGCGCGTGGTCGTCGCCATCGCGCTCGGCGGCATTTTTCTCGATGCCTACGATCTGGGCGCGCTCGCGTTCGGCATGAAGGACATCGCCCGCGAATTCTCGCTGACGCCGACCGGCTCCGGCTTCGTCGCCGCCGCGATCACGTTCGGGGCGATCATCGGCGCGTTCCTCGGCGGATATCTCACCGACAAGGTCGGCCGCTATCGCGTCTTCATGGCGGACATGTTCTTCTTCGTCGTCGCGGCGATCGCCTGCGCGCTCGCGCCGAACGCCTGGGTGCTCGGCGGTGCGCGTTTCGTGATGGGACTGGGCGTCGGCATCGATTTGCCCGTCGCGATGGCCTTTCTCGCGGAATTTTCCCGCTTGCAGGGCCGCGGCAACAAGGCGGCACGCGTCGCGATGTGGTGCCCGGTCTGGTACGCGGCGATCAGCGTCTCGTATCTGCTGGTGCTCGGTTTGTACGCGGTCTTGCCCGAACACAACGCGGGCTGGCTCTGGCGTCTGATCCTCGGCTTTGGCGCGGTTCCGGCGATTGCGATCATCGCGATTCGCAGCCGATACATGAGCGAATCGCCGGTCCGGGCCGCGAATCAGGGCGATCTGAAAGGCGCGGCCGCGATCCTCAAGCGCTCGTACGGCATCGATGCCCGCGTCGACGAAACCGCCACCGTTGCGCCGAAGGCGCGTCGCGCGACGTGGAGCAACTACGGCGCGCTGCTGCGCGGCGTCTACCTGCGCCGGACCGTGCTGGCGACGGTCATCGCCATCGCGTCGTCGTTCGCCTATAACGCCGTGGCGTTCGGCTTGCCGGTCATCATTTCGAGTTTCCTCGCGCAATCGATGCTCACTACGATCCTCGCGTCGCTCGCGCTCAATCTGTGTTTCGCGTTCGCGGGCGGGCTGTTTTCCGTGCGCACGGTGCCGAAATTCGGCGCGTGGAAGCTGTCGGTCGTCGGTTACGCGTTTCAGCTTGCGGCGCTCGTCGGGCTCGCGATCGTCGGGAAGCCGTCGACGGGCGTCGAAGTCGTCGTCGCGATCGCGTTTCTCGCGGCGTTCCTGCTCGGACAGGGCGTCGGGCCTGGCTCGCACAGCATGACGTTTGCGTCGCTGAGCTATCCGACTTCGCTGCGTGGCGTCGGCGTCGGCTTCAATCAGACGCTGATGCGCGCCAGCTCGACGGTTTCGCTGTTCCTGTTCCCGGTCTTGTCGGCGGCGCTCGGCACGAAGGTGTTCTGGATCATCGCCGTCGCGCCGCTCGCGGGGCTCGTCGCGCTGTTCGCCGTGCGCTGGGAACCGTCGGGCTACGACGTCGACGCTGAGGATTTCGCCGCGCAGCAGCCGCGTTAAAACAGTTTCCGATCCCGCCTTATAAAGAGCGGCAGGCGATGTTTCGCCTGCCGCTCTTTTCGTTTCTCCTCCTTCCTGCACTAGATTAACGATCGCGCGCTTTGCGCGACGGGGTCCGCTTCTCGCATGCGGAGTTACCCGAATACGTCTCAAAAATGCATTTACCGACCGTTCGGTCGGTTTATAATCGCCGGACAGCGACTTCTTTTTGAGCGAGTGCCGACATGTACACGCAATCCCTCGACCTCCCCAGCGCGACGTCCACAGCCGAAAGCCACGAAGCCGCAGCCTCTGCCGCCCAAACCCGCTTCGACGCGGTGATGCAGGCCGACGGCAAGATCGAGCCGCAGGACTGGATGCCCGAGGCGTATCGCAAGACGCTGGTGCGTCAG
>NZ_JARUXK010000001.1:2634506-2676570 GCF_031451435.1 Caballeronia sp. LZ008
ACAACACGAGATCGATGAGGGTTTCGTGCTGACCTGCCAGTGCCATCCGGTGAGCGAGCGCGTGGTTGTGAGCTTCGACGAGCGGTAAGCGACGTCCCGCCGGCATTCGATTCGCGTAAACTAGGATCGCTCACCCGAGCGGTCCTTTCGTCTTTCCGGCAGCCGACACCGATGAACACGATTCATGTCACGAATGGCGATAGCGCGGCCCAATCGCTCACCGAAGCCCTGCTGCGCGCGGAACGCGATGAGCGCGTCATTGCGCTGCGCGACGATCTCGCTGTCGGTCCGCTCAGGGACATCGACGAATCGGTGCTCGCGCGCGCCACGTTCTGGCGTCAGATCATAACGAGCGGCATCGACTTCGAAGACGAACTCGAACAGCAACAGGCGCTCTTCACCCGCCTCGCGCGCGGCGACGGACAGATCGTCGTGTGGCACGGTCAGAGCGCGGCGGATCAGCTCACGTTGCGACGCGTCGCCTATCATCTGCGCAATGCGCCGCAGCGCCTGAACGAAGCAAAACTCACGTACGACGATCTGTCGATCGGAACCGACGACAGCGAGCCGCAACGCGTCAGCCGCGAAGACCGCGCGACGGCCGTCGGCATGTTCTCGCCGAAGCAACTGGTCGCGAAGCTGCCGACCGCCGCGCCCATTTCCGTGCTGCGCATCAGCCGGCTCGCGCTCGAATGGCAGGAAGCGAAGTACGCCAACGCGGAAACGCGCCGGCTGCGCGACAACATGCTCGTATCGGGAACGTGGACCGACGTCGACGAAGCGCTGCTCGATCTCGCCAGTCCAGAATGGAAGCCGGCCGCCCGCATCGCCGGCGCGGCGATGGCACAGCGCTTCGATTTCCTGCTCTCCGATGCCGTCGCGTTCTGGCGTTGCCGCGAACTCGTGATGGCGGGACGGCTTAAAATCCGCGGCACGCCGTCCGAAATCAGTCAGGCCGAACTGCGCCGCTGAATCCATATTTATAAGAACGCATTCTTCGAACACATGGCCCGTACCAAAGCGCCCGATCACGAGACGCAACGCGAACAGATCCTCGAACTCGCCGCCGCGAAATTCGCGCAGACGAGCTATCCCAGTACCTCGATGGCCGATCTCGCCGCGGCGAGCGGCACGTCGAAAGCCCGCCTCTATCACTATTACGAGAGCAAGGAAGCGATCCTCTTCGATCTGCTCGATCGCTACACGAAGCGGCTGATGCTGATCATCGCGGAGGTCGAAGGCGCGAGCCAGCGGCGCGGACTGGGCGAGCGCGAGGCGTTCGCCGAGCTCGTGCGCGCGTTCCTCGCCGAATATGAGACGTCGCACAGCCGGCACGTTGCGCTGCTGAACGACGTGAAGTATCTCGAAGAGGCGCAGCGCGAAATCGTCCTCGATCGTCAGCGCGACA
Organism: Caballeronia sp. LZ008; assembly: GCF_031451435.1. Classification (NCBI taxonomy): domain Bacteria; kingdom Pseudomonadati; phylum Pseudomonadota; class Betaproteobacteria; order Burkholderiales; family Burkholderiaceae; genus Caballeronia; species Caballeronia sp. LZ008. Next base: position 2,635,915 of record NZ_JARUXK010000001.1, read on the forward strand.
TCGTGGCGGCGTTCGCGCGACAACTGGCGCGCGCGTATCCGAAACGCGCGACCAAGGACAATCAGACCGCCCTCACGATGATGGTGTTCGGCATGATCAACTGGACGTTCACCTGGCTCAAGCCGGGCGGAAAGCTCGGCTACAGCGAATTCGCCGAGCAGGTCGTCGACATGATCGAAAATGGGTTAAACGTCGACCATTAGAAAATGCTGCGGCACAACAGACTCACCGGTCGGTGAACCGTTGCGTTCACGCCAATCTGTTAAGCGACTGATTTCATTGACCTAAATTGATTTCAGCGCACGTTTAGAACGTCACGCCTAATCGGTTTTAAGGGTTTTCCCGTACTCGCTTCTCCCAGATCGGCTAGAATTCGTTTTGCTTTGCAGCACGCTGCATGACGAATCGAAGGAGAAACGACCGTGGAACTGACTATCAACCGCACTGCCGAGCAGATCGTCGCGCACGATCAGCCGCTCAAAGACGCGCGTATGCCGGTTCTCGTCCGCGAGTTGTCTTCGGCGGATCGCGAGCGTCTCCTCACGCACTTCCTCGCGCTCGATGAAGACGACCGTCTTCTGCGGTTCGGCCAGATCGTGCCGGACCACGTCATCGAGAACTACGTGCGCAACATCAATTTCGCGGACGACAAGGTGTTCGGTGTCTTCGGCAGCGCGCTGGAATTGATCGGCGTCGGCCATCTGGCCTATCTGCCCGCCGAAGGCGACAAGCGCACCGCCGAGTTCGGCGTGTCGGTGCTCGAAAGCGCCCGCGGCCGCGGCGTCGGCTCGAAGCTCTTCGAGCGCGCCGCCATGCGCAGCCGCAACACGCACGTGTCGGTGCTCTACATGCACTGCCTGTCGCGCAACTCGACCATGATGCACATCGCGAAGAAGTCGGGCATGAAGATCGAGTACGCGTACGGCGAAGCGGACGCCTATCTGTCGCTCGCGCCGGCCGATCAGACCAGCATCATGGCCGAAATGCTCCAGGAACAAGCGGCCGTGTTCGACTACGCGATCAAGCGCCAGGCGCATCGTGCGTCGCAGGTTTTTCAGGCGTTCGTTCCGACGGCGGACGCAGCTTAACCATCATCGAGAACAGCGCGGGGTGCGCTGCGAGCGGGACCAGCAAGGGCGGCATCGACCGCCCTTTTTCATTTCAGCGCAACGGCAGAACCGTCGTCTCCTTGATGCGCTCCAGCGAGAAGCTCGAGCGTACGTCGATCACCGATGGATGATGCAGCAACTCGTCCTGCACGAAGCGCGAAAAGTCATCCATGTCGCGCACTTGCACGCGCAGCAGAAAGTCCATCTCGCCGGTCATCGCGTCGCACGCGACGACTTCCGGCCATGAACGCACGGCTTCGCGAAAGAGATCGCCGTGCGTCGGCGCCTTCGGCGTGCCCGCCGCGGCCTGCGTGCCGCCGCGCTTTTCCAGACGCACGTTGATATAGGCAAGCAAGCCGAGCCCGAGTTTTTTTGCGTCGAGCAACGCGACGTACCCGCGAATGACGCCGATCTCCTCCAGCCGACGGATGCGCCGCAAGCACGGACTCGGCGACAGATTCACGCGCTCGGCGATCTCCTGATTCGACAGCCGGCCATTTTCCTGAAGGATCGCAAGAATGCGGCGGTCTATCATGTCCAATTCGGGTTCGGCCATTTCATAGCTCCGGAATGCACTCGATTAGCAGTATCGTGCGCAATCTTATGGATGCGCGATTTGTTTCGCAAGTTTTTGCCATCGCCATCTGACTAAACTGTCTTCACGTCGCGCACACGCGCCGCACGCCAATCAGGAGACATGCATGACCGCAACGACTTGGGACAATCCCGTCGGCACCGACGGCTTCGAGTTCATCGAATACACCGCGCCGGATCCCGTCGCGCTCGGGAAACTGTTCGAGCAGATGGGCTTCACGGCGATCGCGAAGCATCGTCACAAGGATGTGACGCTGTATCGGCAAGGGGAAATCAACTTCATCGTGAACGCGGAGCCGGATTCCTTCGCGCAGCGCTTTGCGCGTCTGCACGGGCCGTCGATCTGCGCGATCGCATTCCGCGTCGCCGATGCCGCCAAGGCGTATCAGCGCGCGCTCGAACTCGGCGCCTGGGGTTTCGACAACAAGACCGGTCCGATGGAGCTGAATATCCCGGCGATCAAGGGCATCGGCGATTCGCTGATCTATTTCGTGGATCGCTGGCGCGGCAAGAACGGCGCGCAGCCGGGCAGCATCGGCGATATCAGCATTTACGACGTCGATTTCGAGCCGATCCCGGGCGCGGAGCAGAATCCGGTCGGCCACGGCCTCACGTATATCGATCACCTGACGCACAACGTGCATCGCGGCCGCATGGTCGAATGGGCGGAGTTCTACGAGCGGCTCTTCAACTTCCGCGAAGTGCGTTACTTCGATATCGAAGGCAAGGTGACGGCAGTGAAGTCGAAAGCGATGACCTCGCCGTGCGGCAAGATCCGCATTCCGATCAACGAGGAAGGCTCGGAGAACGCCGGCCAGATTCAGGAATATCTCGACGCGTACCACGGCGAAGGCATTCAGCACATCGCGCTCGGCACGGGCGACATTTACGGCACCGTCGACGGACTGCGCGGCGCGAAGATCGCGCTGCTCGATACCATCGACACGTATTACGAACTCGTCGATCGTCGCGTGCCGGGGCATTGCGAATCCGTCGCGGAACTGAAAAAGCGCAAGATTCTGATCGACGGCACCAAGGACGAAATCCTGTTGCAGATCTTCACGGAGAACCAGATTGGGCCGATCTTCTTCGAGATCATTCAGCGCAAGGGCAACCAGGGCTTCGGCGAAGGCAACTTCAAGGCGCTGTTCGAATCGATCGAACTGGATCAAATGCGCCGTGGCGTGCTGAAGGACACCACCGCGAGCTAAGAAATACGAGGGGCACAAAAAAAGGGACATGAATTTCATGTCCCTTTTTCCATTCCGGCGACCCGCTTTGTCGGCGCGGACCGCGACGATCGGGTCAGCCCGCCGTCTCGTCGTCGCTGCTTTCGGATTCGCGGCGCTGTTGGGCGCCAGCCTGAACCGACTGAACGCGCACTTGCGCGACCTGTGCAACCGACGACGCCCCGAACGGCGAGGCATTATTCGCCCGTGCGCCGCCAACGGGCGCGCTAATGGCGAAAAAGGCTGCCGAAACCATCAAGAAACTCTGGATGTGGCGTTGTTTCATCGTTATCTCCTTCTAACTGCTTGCGTACAACTCGCTTTCGGAAGCCAAAACGTGCTTAAAAAGATGACACGGGATTTCCGGAAGCGCCATTTTAGACAGGGATGAGTGGCAGGGTTCCGCAGATCGGTCGGTTTTACACGATGTAACAAAACCTTCCCGATCACGGTCAAATCGTCAAGGAATTGACGCAAAGCGCAACCAAGCGAGGAATTTTTAACGGGTTTGTCCCACTGTCTCGAAAACCCTTAGACCGGCAAACTGGAATCCCGGCCCGACCGTTCATAAGACGCGACGGCCCGAAACATGCTTTGGTGATCCCAAACCTCGGGTGGAGGAAGACACATAATGAACGCCCCGCTAGACGCAGAACAGAGAGCTTCGCTAGAAGCCGCGCTGAAGTCCGTCACGCTCGACGACAAATACACGCTCGAACGCGGCCGCGCCTACATGAGCGGCATCCAGGCGCTGGTGCGTCTGCCGATGCTCCAGCAAGAGCGCGACAAAGCCGCTGGTCTCAATACGGCCGGATTCATCTCCGGTTATCGCGGTTCTCCCCTCGGTGGTCTCGATCAGTCCCTCTGGAAGGCGAAGAAGCATCTCGCCGGGCATCAGATCGTGTTTCAGCCGGGCGTGAACGAAGATCTGGCCGCCACCGCCGTGTGGGGCTCGCAGCAAGTCAACCTGTACCCGAGCGCCAAATACGACGGCGTTTTCTCGATGTGGTACGGCAAAGGTCCGGGCGTCGATCGCTCGGGCGATGTCTTCAAGCACGGCAACTCCGCTGGCTCCGCAAAGCACGGCGGCGTTCTCGTGCTCGCCGGCGATGATCACGCCGCGAAATCGTCGACGCTCGCGCATCAGTCGGAGCACATTTTCAAGGCGTGCGGACTGCCGGTGCTGTTTCCGTCGAACGTGCAGGAATATCTCGATTTCGGCCTGCACGGCTGGGCGATGTCGCGCTACTCCGGCCTGTGGGTCGCGATGAAATGCGTAACAGATGTCGTCGAGTCGTCGGCTTCGGTCGATATCGATCCGCATCGCACGCAAATCGTGCTGCCCACCGATTTCGCGATGCCCGACGGCGGCCTGAACATCCGCTGGCCCGATCCGCCGCTCGTGCAGGAAGCGCGTCTGCTCGACTACAAGTGGTACGCGGCGCTGGCCTATGTGCGTGCGAACAAGCTCGACCGCGTGGAGATCGATTCGCCGCACGCGCGCTTCGGCATCATGACCGGCGGCAAGGCGTATCTCGACGTGCGTCAGGCACTGACCGATCTCGGCCTCGATGACGCGACGTGTTCGCAAATCGGCATTCGTCTCTACAAGGTCGGCTGCGTGTGGCCGCTGGAAGCGCAAGGCGCGCAGGAATTCGCGCGCGGGCTGGAAGAGATTCTCGTCGTCGAAGAAAAGCGCCAGATTCTCGAATACGCGATCAAGGAAGAGCTGTACAACTGGCCGGATGCCCAACGTCCGCGCGTCTACGGCAAGTTCGACGAGAAAGACGGCGCCGGCGGCGAATGGTCCGTGCCGATGGGCAACTGGCTTCTGCCCGCGCACTACGAGCTGTCGCCCGCGATCATCGCGAAGGCGATCGCCACGCGCCTCGAAAAGTTCGATCTCCCCGCCGACGTGCGTGCGCGCATCGCGACGCGCCTCGCCGTGATCGACGCGAAGGAAAAATCGCTCGCGCGGCCGCGCGTCGAGGCGGAGCGCAAGCCGTGGTTCTGCTCGGGCTGTCCGCACAATACGTCGACGAACGTGCCGGAAGGATCGCGCGCGATGGCCGGAATCGGCTGTCACTACATGACGGTCTGGATGGACCGCAACACGAGCACGTTCAGCCAGATGGGCGGCGAAGGCGTCGCGTGGGTCGGCCAGGCGCCGTTCTCGAACGACAAGCACGTCTTCGCGAATCTCGGCGACGGCACGTACTTCCATTCGGGCCTGCTCGCGATCCGCGCGGCGATCGCGGCGAAGGTGAACATCACCTACAAGATTCTTTACAACGATGCCGTCGCGATGACGGGCGGCCAGCCCGTCGACGGCGTGCTGACCGTGCCGCAGATCACGCATCAGCTCGCGGCGGAAGGCGCGGCGAAGATCGTCATCGTCACGGATGAGCCGGAGAAGTACACGGCGAACGTCGGACTCGCGCCGGGCATCGACGTGCATCATCGCGATGAACTCGACGATATCCAGCGCCAGTTGCGCGACATTCCGGGCACGTCGATCCTGATCTACGACCAGACCTGCGCCACCGAGAAACGGCGTCGCCGCAAACGCGGCGCGTTTCCCGATCCGGCGAAGCGCGTCGTCATCAACGAGGCCGTGTGCGAAGGTTGCGGCGATTGCTCGGTGAAGTCGAATTGCCTGTCGGTGGAACCGCTCGAAACCGAGTACGGCACGAAGCGGCAGATCAACCAGTCGACGTGCAACAAGGACTATTCGTGTCTGAACGGCTTCTGCCCGAGCTTCGTCACGGTGGAAGGCGGGCAGTTGAAGAAACCGAAGGCGACGAGCGTCGCGAGCGATGCGATGCCCGCCGTGCCCACGCCCGAGCTGCCGGAAATCGGGCGGCCGTATGGCGTGCTGGTGACGGGCGTCGGCGGAACGGGCGTCGTGACGATCGGCGCGCTGCTCGGCATGGCGGCGCATCTGGAGCAGAAAGGCGTCACCGTGCTCGACGTCACCGGTCTCGCGCAGAAAGGCGGCGCCGTGATGAGCCACGTGCAGATCGCGAATCGTCCTGCCGATATCCACGCGACGCGCATCGCGATGGGCGAGGCGGATCTCGTCATCGGCTGCGACGCGATCGTGACCGCGAGCAACGAATGCGGCTCGCGGATGCAGCCGGACCACACGCGTGTCGTCGTGAACAGCGCGCAAACGCCGACCGCCGAGTTCATCAAGAATCCGAACTGGAGCTTTCCGGGCGCGAGCGCCGAGGCGGATATCCGCGCGGCGGCGGGCGAGCACGTCGCGCTCGTCGATGCCAACCGCTTCGCCGTCGCGCTGATGGGCGACGCGATTTATACGAATCCGTTCGTGCTCGGGTTTGCGTGGCAGAAGGGCTGGGTGCCGCTGCGGCATGAATCGCTGGTGCGCGCGATCGAATTGAACGCGGTGCAGGTCGAGAAGAATCTCGCGGCGTTCGAATGGGGACGACGCGCGGCGCACGATCTTTCGTCGGTTACGCGGCTCGCTCACGGGACGCAAACGCAAGACGCGCCGGGCAAGATCATTGCGCTGCATACGCCGAAGGCGCTCGATACGCTCATCGACAAGCGGCTCGACTATCTCGCGAAGTATCAGAACACGGCTTATGCGGCGCGGTATGGGCGGCTGGTCGCGTCGGTGCGCGCGAAGGAAGCGGAACTCGGAACCGGTGATTATTCGTTGACGGAAGCTGTCGCGAAGAATCTTCACAAGCTCATGGCTTATAAGGACGAGTACGAAGTCGCGCGCCTGTATGCCGATCCGGTTTTCCTCGACAAGATTCGCGGGAGCTTCGAAGGCGACTGGAAGATCAAGGTGCATCTCGCGCCGCCTTCCTTGTCGAAGAAGGATTCGCATGGGCATCTGGTGAAGAAGCAGTACGGCCCGTGGATGATGTCCGCGATGCGTGTTCTCGCTCGTTTCAAGTTCCTGCGCGGGACGGCGCTCGACCCGTTCGGACGCACGGAGGAGCGGAAGATGGAGCGCGCGTTGATCGGCGAATACGAAGCGCTGGTGAAGGAGCTGATCGGCGGATTGACGGCAGAGAAGCTGCCGCTCGCGATCGAACTGGCGAATCTGCCGGATTCGATGCGCGGGTATGGGCACATCAAGGAAAACAACGTGAAGGCCGCGAAGCTGAAGTGGGAGAAGTTGCTGGGACGGTGGCGCGATCCGCAGGGTGACCAAAAGCGACAAGTAGCCTGACGCGCTGGCTCAAAAAAAACGGCGATCCTTTCCGGATCGCCGTTTTTCTTTCAGCGCAGCAAATAAACCTTACTTCGCCACGCGCGCATTCGCGCTCGCCACCGCCGTCATATTGATGATCCGACGCACGGTCGCCGCCGGCGTGAGGATATGAACCGGCTTCGCGGCACCCAACAAGAACGGCCCGACCGTCACGCCTTCGCCGCTCACCATCTTGAGCAGGTTATACGTGATGTTCGCCGCCTCGACGTTCGGCATGATGAGCAGATTCGCCTCGCCATGCAGCGTCGTACCGGGGAACGAAGCCTTGCGCACGGCTTCCGACAAAGCCGCGTCGCCGTGCATTTCACCGTCGATTTCGAGATCCGGCGCGCGCTCGGCGATCAGCGTGCGCGCTTCGGCCATCCGGCTCGCCGATGCGCTCGGCACGCTGCCGAAGTTCGAATTCGACAGCAGCGCGACCTTCGGCTGCACGCCGAAACGCTCGATCTCGCGCGCGGCGAGAATCGTCATGTCGGCGAGTTGTTCGGCCGTCGGCGTCTCATTGACGTACGTGTCGCTGATGAACAGATTGCGCCCTTGCAGCATCAGCAAGTTCATCGCCGCGAAGTTGTTGGCGCCTTCGGCCTTGCCGAGCACCTGATCGATGAACTTCAGATGATCCTGATACGTGTCGATGAGACCGCAGATCATCCCGTCCGCGTCGCCGGTATGAACCAGAATCGCGCCGATCAGCGTGTTGAACTTGCGCAGCGCGGCCTTCGCGCTTTCGGGCGTCACGCCCTGACGCGCGGCGATCTCGTGATACGCCTGCCAGCTCTTCTGATAACGCGGATCGTCTTCCGGATTCACGATCTCGAAATCGACGCCTGGCTTCAGCTTCGAGCCCATCTTCTGCAGACGCATCTCGACAACCGCCGGACGCCCGATGATGATCGGCTTCGCGATCTTCTCCAGCAGCACGAACTGCGCGGCGCGCAGCACGCGCTCGTCCTCGCCTTCCGCGAACGCGATGCGCGCCGGCGCCGCCTTCGCCGCCGCGAACACCGGGCGCATCACCATGCCCGTGCGATACACCGTCGCGCCGAGCGTCTCGCGATACGCGTCCATGTCCTTGATCGGACGCGTCGCCACGCCCGAATCCATCGCGGCTTGCGCGACAGCCGGCGCGATCTTGATGATGAGGCGCGGATCGAACGGCTTCGGAATCAGATATTCCGGACCGAATTCCAGCGAATGACCTTCGTATGCCTTCGCGACTTCATCGCCCTGATCGGTCTCTTCGGCGAGTTCCGCGATCGCGCGCACGCACGCGAGCTTCATCTCTTCGGTGATCGTCGTCGCGCCGACATCCAGCGCGCCGCGGAAGATAAACGGAAAGCACAGCACGTTGTTGACCTGGTTCGGATAGTCCGAACGGCCCGTCGCGACGATACAGTCCGGACGCACGCGCTTCGCTTCTTCCGGGCGGATTTCCGGCTCGGGATTCGCGAGCGCGAGAATCAGCGGCTTGTCGGCCATCGTCTGGACCATCTCGGCCTTCAGCACGCCCGCGCTGGAACAGCCGAGGAACACGTCGCAGCCGTGCATCGCATCGGCGAGGGTGCGCGCGTCGGTCGACGCCTGATAGCGCTCCTTCGACGCATCCAGATTGCCGCGGCCTTCGTAGATCACGCCCTTCGAATCGATCACGAGCGTGTTCGACTTCTTCAAACCCAGATGCACGAGCAGATCCAGACACGCGATCGCCGCCGCGCCCGCGCCCGAGCAGACGAGCTTCACTTCCTCGAGCTTCTTGCCGACCACTTTCAGGCCGTTGAGAATCGCCGCCGAAGCGATGATCGCCGTGCCGTGCTGATCGTCATGGAAAACGGGAATCTTCATGCGCTCGCGCAGCTTCTTCTCGATATAGAAGCATTCCGGCGCCTTGATGTCTTCGAGATTGATGCCGCCGAGCGTCGGTTCGAGCATCGCGATCGCATCGACGAGTTTGTCCGGATCGGTTTCAGCCAACTCGATGTCGAACACGTCGATGCCCGCGAACTTCTTGAACAGGCACCCTTTGCCTTCCATCACCGGCTTGGCCGCGAGCGGGCCGATGTTGCCGAGTCCCAGCACGGCCGTGCCGTTCGTCACGACGCCGACGAGATTCGCCCGCGACGTGTACTTCTGCGCGTCGAGCGGTTCGTCGTAGATCGCCATGCAAGCGGCCGCGACGCCCGGCGAATACGCGAGCGAGAGATCGAGCTGGTTGGATAGCGGCTTGGTCGGAGTAACCGAAATCTTGCCGGGGCGGGGATTCTGGTGATACGCGAGGGCGCTTTGCTTGAGTTGTTCGTCCATGATTGACCTGAGACGTTTGGGAATTATTTGAACAGGGTTCACACTGCCGTCGACCGTGCTGCAATGAATGCGGAAATGTGAATCGATGGACCAAGTATCACGGCTCGGCACGTCGGATAGACGCAACGTGCCGCTCGGAAGGATGTGACGAGCGGACGGAGCCTTGGTTTTTTTGGGACGTCCAGTGTACACCGCGCACTTGAAATGACGCGATGCAACGTTTCAGCGCAATTTCGTCCGATGAAGCACGCTCAGACGAGCTCGGCGCCGCGCTTTTCGGGGATCAGAAAGAGCGTCGCGATGACATCGAGCAGATAGATCGACGCGAGGAACGCGAGCGCGACCGCGAACGAATAGCGCGCCGCCAGCGCGCCGACCGCGACCGGTCCCAGACCGCCCACCGCGCGCCCGATGTTGAACAGCACGTTCTGCGCTGTCGCGCGCGCTTCGGTCGGATAGATTTCGGAGATCAGCGCGCCGTAGCCGCCGAGCATGCCGTTCACGAACACGCCCATCACCGCGCCGCCAATCAGCAACGCGGACGGGCTCGTCAGATTGGAGTAGACGAAGACCATCGCGACCGCGCCGATCTGATAGACGAGAAACGCGGGCTTGCGCCCGAAGCGATCCGCCGCGAGACCGAACAGCCAAATGCCGAGCGCCATGCCGAGCACGGTGGCCGCGGTCCAGAGACCGGATTTCGTGAGCGAGTAGCCGAACGTCTTCGACAGATAGCTCGGTAGCCAGATCATCAGCCCGTAATAGCCGAAGTTCTGCACCGAGCACAGAATGATGACGCCGATGCTCGCGCGCGCGGTGCGGGCGTCGTCGAAGAGACGTTTGAGCGGCAGCTTGCGGGCGCGGTTCGCTTTCGCGGCCGCGCGGCGTTCGGTGAAGAGCGCGGGTTCCTCCACATGCCGCCGCACGAAAAACGACGCCACCGCCGGCAGCAGCCCCACCGCGAACATGCCGCGCCAGCCGATCAGGGGGAGGAGCAACGGCGTGACGAGCGCGGCGGCGAGCACGCCCAGTTGCCAGCCGATTCCGACATACGACGACACGCGCGCCCGCAAACGCGCGGGCCACGCCTCGGCGACGAGCGCCATGCCGATGCCGAATTCCCCGCCCAGCCCGATCCCGGCGATGGTGCGGTAAATCAGCAGATCGCCATAGCCCTGCGCGAGCGCGCATAAACCGGTGAAGACGGCGAACACGAGAATCGTCCAGGTCAACATGCGGACGCGGCCGAAATAGTCGGACAGCATGCCGAACACGATGCCGCCCGCGACCGCGCCGGCGAGCGTCCACGTGACGAGCGCGCCGGATTGCGCGGGCGTGAGATGCAGGTCGGCGGCGATCGCGGGCAGCATGAAGCCTAGAATCAGCAGATCGAAGCCGTCCATCGCGTAGCCGAGAACGGACGCGATGAGCGCCTGCAGCGCGTGGCGCGTGGGCGCGACGCTGGAATCTTGTGTAGAGGGAACGGATGTCATCGGCGATGTGAAGTTGCGCAACGGCGCCGCGAGTTTACGCGCGAGCGGCGCGGCTTCACAACCTGCAAACAATTCGCCCCGCCTCGCCGCCTCGGGTAAAATGGCGGGCTAGCTGTGCATGGGACGGCCTTAAGGCGCCGAACTAACGCGCCGAACTAAGGCGCCGAAGCGCCAAGTCCCGTCGACACGCGCGCAGGAAACGCCAAAAGCCATCCGAAAGGAATGCTCTTTCCGCGTCGATCCATGCGCCAGGGCCCGCGCGGCCGCCTCCCGCTTTCCAAGCGCCACACAAGTCCAAGGATTCGCCCATGACAGGCTTCGATCGCCAGACGATCTCCGACACCACCGCCAAGATGTTGCTCGAAGTGCAGGCGGTGCACTTCAACGCGGAAAAACCGTACATCTTTACGTCCGGTTGGGCGAGTCCCGTGTATATCGATTGCCGCAAGCTGATCTCCTACCCGCGCGTGCGCCGCGGCCTGATGGAGATGGCCGAAGCGACCATTCTGCGCGACGTCGGCTACGAGCAGATCGACGCGGTCGCCGGCGGCGAGACCGCTGGCATCCCGTTCGCGGCGTGGATCGCCGATCGCCTGATGGTGCCGATGCAATATGTGCGCAAGAAGCCGAAGGGCTTCGGCCGCAACGCGCAGATCGAAGGTTTGCTGACCGAAGGCCAGCGCGTGCTGCTGGTCGAGGACCTGACCACCGACAGCCGCAGCAAGATCAACTTCATCAACGCGCTGCGCACCGCGGGCGCGACGGTGAATCACTGCTTCGTGCTCTTCCACTACAACATCTTCAAGGAAAGCGTGTCCGTGCTGAAGGACATCGACGTCGATCTGCACGCGCTCGCCACATGGTGGGACGTGCTGCGCGTCGCGAAGGAACAGGGCTATTTCGAGACGAAGACGCTCGATGAAGTCGAGAAATTCCTGCATGCGCCGGCGGAATGGTCGGCCGCGCACGGCGGCGCAACTGCGGCTCCGCAATAAATATTGACAGTCGCAAGGCAATGAAAATGCAAAAAACCGCTGATTAAACTCAGCGGTTTTTTTAATTCTGCAAGCGGACGAACTAGAGCGAGTTCGGATTGGAAAGCGAGGAATCGTCGAGCGAGCCGTCGCCGGAATACGCCGACAGGTTCATTAATCCGTTGCTTTGCGCGTACTGAAACAATTCCGAATCGCGCTCGATGCCGAGTTTGCGCATCGCCGTATTCTTTTGCGTGCTGATCGTCTTGATACTGCGCCGCAATTGAGCCGCAATTTCGGTGATCGTCATGCCCGAGACGAACAGGCGCACCACTTCGAGCTCGCGCTTGGACAGGATGACGCTGCGCTGCTGCCCGCTCGCGCCGAGGCCCATGCTGTCGAGCGCGACCTTCACCGACGGCCCGAGGTATTCCTGGCCGCGCATCACGTGCTGGATCGCCCAGCCGATGTGATTCATGTCGTCGGCCTTGTTGATGATCGACATCACGCCGACCTCGCGCAAACGTTTGAGCAACGCCGGATTCTCGAGCATCGTCAGCACGACGAGTTTGACCCGCGGGAACTGCCGTCCGATGTAGCCGAGCAAGGGCATGCCGTCGCCGTACGAACCGCCGGGCATGGCGAGATCGGTGACGAGAACGTCGCAGGGAGACTTCTGAAGCAACTGGATGAGTTCGGTCGACTGACGCGCCTGCCCGACGACGTCAACCTCCGGAAACTTGTTGAGCGCCTGCGTCGCGCCGAAAAGGATCACCGGATGGTCGTCTGCGATAATGACTTTTATTCGCTGGCTCATTTAACTCTCCTGTATTTCAGTCGATTTGTTGCCGCGCGAATCTGCATCGAATTACTCATTTCTACATTCAATAGAGTCGGAAGTCGTCGCCGTCAAGGCGCTGCTTTCACTACGTCCAAACCTGCGAGCGCACAATGCGCCATCGGTTAAGTCCCAAGGAATCCAAGCTTTAATGCTTTGTTGCAATGTTAAACTGCAAGCTGGTTCGAAGCGCATCACTGAGACAAAAAACATCGTTGCGGCCAGCGAAACGCTGCTATAACGCGCGGCGATACTGACAGGAGTTCAGCCCATGCGCCTCACCGGCCGACGCGTGAGTTCGAGTGGCCATGTCGTATCAGTACTGTTCATCGCCTTGGCGGCGGCGGTTTTTCCCATTTCGCGCGACGCTGCGGCCGATCCCGTCTTCACCGTGACCAGTACGGATCTCGCGCCGGGCAAGACTATCGGGCGCGATCTGCTTTTCGATCAATCCGAGTGCAAGGGCGGCAACCGCTCGCCGCAAATTTCCTGGCATGGCGCGCCTTCGAACGCGCGCAGCTTCGCCGTGACCATCTTCGACCCCGACGCGCCGGGGCGCGGATGGTGGCACTGGGCCGTCGCCGGCATTCCCGCCGGCACGGATCGGCTGCCGAACAACGCGAGCGCTTCGGGCGCGCTGCGCAAGCTGGGCGCCATCGAAGCGCGCAACGACTGGGACACGGACGGCTACGGCGGCCCCTGCCCGCCGCCCGGCAAGCCGCATCGCTACATCGTGACCGTGTACGCGCTCAACAGCGCCGATCTGCGCTTGCGCCAGGGCACGCCCGCACTCATGTTCGAACACGAAATCCGCACAATGGCCATCGCCAGCGCGCGACTCACCTTCACATACGGGCGATAGTCGGACGTCGAGAACCGTGCGGTCGCGCCGGTCGGTCAAAAATTGTTCTTGCTAGACTGGCCCGAACCGTCCGCACGGCGCGCCTTCGGCGTGTGCCGCCGCGCACGGACCGACCTCGGGGACACCATGCCGAACATCGTCATCGTTTATCACAGCGGCTACGGCCACACGAAGAAGGTCGCGGACGCCGTGCTCGGCGGCGCAACGGACGCCGGCGCGAACGTGAAGCTGATCGCCGTCGGCGAGCTCGACGACGCTGGCTGGGCCGAACTCGACGCCGCCGACGCCATCGTTTTCGGCGCGCCGACCTACATGGGCGGGCCGTCCGCCGATTTCAAGAAATTCGCCGATGCAAGCTCGAAACCGTGGTTCGCGCAGAAATGGAAGGACAAGATCGCGGCCGGCTTCACGAATTCGGCGCACATGAACGGCGATAAATTCCTGACGATCTCGTATTTCGTAACGCTCGCCATGCAGCACGGCATGGTCTGGGTCGGCACGGGCATGATGCCGTCGAACACGAAGGCGGCCACGCGCAACGACCTGAATTTCGTCGGCGGATTCACCGGGCTGCTCACGCAATCGCCCGCGGATGCCTCGCCGGAGGAAGCGCCGCCGATCGGCGATCTGGAGACGGCGAAGGTTTTCGGCGCGCGCGTCGCGGCTGTGACGGCGCGCTGGATCGGCGATCGCGCCGCCGTCGACAACGACGGACATCAGTCCGCCTCGAATTCGCACTAAAATGTCCGTTTTGCGGCGAGCGCCCGCACGAACCAGCGAGATCGAGATGACCACGAAAGTATTTGTCGACGGACAGGAAGGCACCACCGGCCTGAAGATTTTCGAATATCTGTCGCAGCGCCGTGACATCGAAGTGTTGCGCATCGAGGATGCGAAGCGCAAGGACGTGGAGGAGCGCCGCCGCCTCATCAACGCATCGGACGTGACGTTCCTGTGCCTGCCGGATGTCGCGTCGCGCGAGTCGGTTTCGCTCGTCGCGCCGGACAACACGCGCACCGTGATGATCGACGCCAGCACGGCGTTCCGCACGCAGGACGACTGGGCGTACGGTCTGCCGGAGTTGTCGCGCGCGCAGCGTGAGCGCCTGCGCACGGCGAAGCGCATCGCGGTGCCGGGTTGCCACGCGTCGGCGTTCGTGCTGTCGGTGCAGCCGCTCGTCGCGGGCGGCCTCGTGCCCGCCGATTTCCACGCTCACGCCTATTCGATCACCGGCTACAGCGGCGGCGGCAAGAAGATGATCGCGGAGTACGAAGCAGGCGGCGACGACAAGCTGATGAGCCCGCGCCCGTATGCGCTCGGCCTGACGCACAAGCATCTGCCGGAAATGTCGGTGCGCACGGGTCTGAAACGCGCGCCGGTCTTCACGCCGATCGTCGGACCGTTCCTGAAAGGTCTCGCCGTGACGACGTATTTCTCGCCGGACCAGCTCGCGCGCCCGGCGAAGCCGCAGGACGTGCGCGACATGCTCGCCGAGTATTACAACAACGAGCCCTTCGTGCGCGTCATGCCGTTCGACGCTGAGAGTAACCTCGACGCCGGCTTCTTCGACGTTCAGGCGTGCAACGAAACGAACCGCGTCGATATTTTCGTGTTCGGCAACGACGAGCGCTTCGTGACCGTGGCGCGCCTCGACAATCTGGGCAAGGGCGCGTCGGGCGCGGCGATCCAGTGTATGAATCTCGCGATCGGCGCCGACGAAGAGACGGGGCTCGCCCGCTGATCGAGCTTCAGCCGAATCAAAAAAGGCCGACTCGCCTAGGGGGCGAATCGGCCTTTTTCGTATCAGTCGGTGCGGCGCAGCATCGGAATGTACTGACGAAAAAAAGCCCGCCAAGGTTGACGGGCTGAATCCATATCAGTGGAGACATGGAGGAGACAGGAGTAAATATACCAAGAATATTGGTGCATCGCAACATGACCGTCGCAACGGGCTGACGCCCGACACGCCGACGAAACTCAGGGCTGCATCATCGAAAGGATGAACTGGAGCTGATCCGCGGAAATCGGCTTGACGAGATGCATGTCGAAACCTGCGTCGAGCGTCATTTCTCGATGCTGGGGCTGCCCCCAGCCGGTGAGCGCGACGAGCATCAACGCGTGGCCGTTCGGCAGCTTGCGCAACTGGCGCGCCGCCGCAAGTCCGTCGACGAGCGGCATGCCGAGATCGAGGATCACGACTTCGGGGTCGAACTGCGCGGCGACTTCCACAGCCTGCGCGCCGTTCGCCGCGAGCGCGACCTCGTGGCCCATGCCGGTCAGCAAGTTCGCGAGACCGGCGAGCGCATCGTCGTCGTCGTCGGCTATCAGGATGCGCTTGCTCATGATGGCCTCAGCGGGAACCGTAAATTTCGAGTGTCAGCTTGTTCGACCCGGCCTGCGCCGCCGTAATCTCGGTGCGCGCACCGCGTGCGCCCAGATAGAAGTGCTGGCGCGCGGGCGAATTCTGATCGTGCGTCGCGTCGGGCACGCACGAGGCGATGTCCGCCGCGACGCCCTGCAGCGCATCCGCGCTCGATCCGCCGCGCGGCGTCCATGTGCATCGATAGTTGGTTTGCGAAGCGGCGCACTTCGCGTCGTCGCCGTAGGGAAGCGCGATCGCGCGGCCGTCGAAAGCGGAAAGCGACGAGAAATTCGGCGCGGCGGACAGCACGCGTTTGAGCGCATCGCACGGATTCGGCGTGTCGTCGGCGCGCGCGCACGTCGTCGAAAGCATGCCGAAGCAGAGCGGCAAGAGCGCGGCGAAAACGGCGCGTCGGCCTGTCTCATCCATGAGCGCCTCCTTTTAGCTGTTCTTTTCGTTTCGCCGCGAACCGGCGAGCGCGACTATGCGCTGCCGATTCGCGTATGTCTGTTCGAAAGCGAATGAAGCACTGAAAACGGCAGCAAGTCACGCACCCGTTTTTGCAGACGTTTGGAAGCGCGTTAGTGACGCACGAGCGCCATCATCGCGCCGAAGCCGACGAACACGCCGCCCGTCAGCCGGTTGAACACCTGCGCGACGCTCGCGCTTTTCAGTTTGTCGCCGATGCGCGCGCCGAGCCCCGCGTACACGGCGTACCAGCTCACCTCGATGACGGCGAACGTCGACACGAGCACCGCGAATTGCGGCAAGACCGGCCGGCTTGCATCGATGAACTGCGGCAGCAGCGCCGCCGCAAAGAGAATCGCCTTCGGATTGCTGCTCGCGACGAGAAAGCCGTTGCGAAAAAGCGTGAAGGGTCTGAAAGCATGCGCGCCGCCGGTTTCGTCGCGCACGTCGATCGCGCCCGCCTTGGCGCGCCAGCTTTTCACGCCGAGCCAGACGAGATACGCCGCGCCGATCAGACGCAGCGTGTCGAAGAGGCGCGGCCACGCTTCGAGAAACACGCCCAACCCCGCCGCCGACACCGACAACATGATGACGAGCGCCGTCAGACAGCCGGCCATGGTGGCGGTCGAGCGCTCGAGACCATGCCGTGCGCCGTGCGTCATGACGAGCAGCATGTTGGGGCCGGGAATCGCGGATACGACGAAGACGGTGGCGACGAACAGCCACCAGAGATGCACGCTCATTACGGCGTGGCAAGGACGGAAACGGGATTCGAATTATGCCGTTTGACCGCCTTCCACGACATCGATTTACGACTCGCGCCCCGCGCGGCGCGCGGCCACCTGACCGAGCACGGCGAAATCCTTCTCGCCGTCGCCGTGGGCGAGCGCATCGACGAGGTTGTCGCGCACGACGCTCGCCACCGGCAGCGGCACGTTGACGGCATCGCCCGCGGCGATCGCGAGACGCACGTCCTTTAGTCCGAGACGCGCCTTGAAGAGCGCGGGCTCGTAGCGCCGCTCGGCGATCATCTTCCCGTAGCCCTGGTACACCGGACCCGGAAACAGCGAATTCGTGATGACGTCGAGCAGCGTCTGCGATTCGATGCCGTGGCCGCTCACGAGCGCCGCCGCCTCGCCGAAGCTCTCGATCGCCGACGCCAGCATGAAATTCGCGGCGAGCTTGAGCACGTTCGCGTGCTGCGGCTCGCTGCCGACGCGCCACGTTTTCTGGCCGAGCGCATCGAGGACGGGCTGCACACGGTCGATCGCTTCGCTCGCGCCCGCCGCGAGAATGTTGAGCTTGCCCGCCGCCGCGACGTCCGGCCGGCCGAGCACCGGCGCGGCGACATACGCGACGCCGTGCTGCGCGTGCAATTCGGCGAGCTCGGTGGCGAGCGCCGCCGAGATCGTCGCCATGTTGACGTGCACCAGGCCTTTCGGCGCGTGCTTGAGCAGGCCGCCATCGACGAGCACGGAGCGCAGCGCGGTATCGTCGGCGAGCATGGAGAACGCGGCGTCGCCGGCGAAAGCCTGCTCGGGCGTATCGACGACCGACGCGCCCTGATCCGCGAGCGCGCGCGTTTTGTCGCGCGAGCGATTCCAGACGCGCACGCTGTGCCCCGCCTTGAGCGCGCGCTCCGCCATCGCGCCGCCCATTTCCCCCAATCCGATGAATCCGATATCCATGCTCGTGTGCTCCTTTGCCTTGTCCGCTTGCCGCGCGCGCAATGCCGCGCGGACCGAGCGCCAGTAAAGCACATCGCCGGAAAGCGCGCAGAAGCGCGCAATGCCATACTGCTGCATGGTCAAGGCGCGCTTTCACTTCCATCGCGAACTGAACGATTTCCTCGCTCGATCCCTGCGCGGGCACACGTTCGCGTGCGCGTGCGCGAAGTCTTCGTCGATCAAGCACATGATCGAGGCGCTCGGCGTGCCGCATACCGAAGTCGATCTGATCGTGAAGGCCGGCCGCGCGGTTGGATTCGACGCCCCGATCGAGCCGGACGATCTCATCGAGGTTTATCCCGCGCGTCACGCGCCCGCCGGAATGGAGAACGGCGCGCTGCTGCTGCGCCCGCCGCTCGACGCCGCGGACCTGCGTTTCATCGCCGATGCGCATCTCGGCGGACTCGCGCAATTGCTGCGACTGGCGGGCTTCGACACGCGCTACGACAACAACTTCCCCGACGATGAAATCGAGCAGCTCGCGCAGGACGAAGCGCGCATCGTGCTCACGCGCGATCGCGAATTGCTCAAGCGCCGCACCGTCTTGCGCGGATGCTACGTGCGGACCCTGCAAGCCGACGAACAGTTCCGCGAAGTCTCGGAGCGCTTCGATCTCGCGCCGCACGTCCGCGCGTTCCGTCTCTGCCTGATGTGCAACGCGCCATTGCGTCCGGCCGCGCCCGGCGAGATCGACGGCCGCGTGCCCGAGGGCGTACGTGAGCGGCATGCGCGCTTCGTGACCTGCGATGTGTGCCATCGCGTGTTCTGGGAAGGCTCGCACTGGCGGCGCATGCGGGCGCGCATCGATGCGCTGGCGGAGGCGGGTCGCTAGTTCCGTACAATGTCGGACTTGCAATCAATCGTCGCATCGGAGCATCGCGTGAACAAATTCGAACTGGAACAGAACAAGGCATTCAAACTCGCCAACGACCTCAAGCAGGGCGGCCGGGCACGCGTGGGCGCAGCGGATGCGCAGAAGGTAGATCGGCGTGAACAGCGCAAGCTCGATCAGGCGAAGGGGCTCGTGCCGTTCGCGTGCAAGCTCGATGAAAAGCTCGTCAAGCAGTTGAAGGAACGCGCCGAAGCGCATGAAGGCGGGATGACGGAAGTGCTGGCCGAGTTGCTGGTGAAGGCGGGGCTGGAGCGGTAAGCGCTGGTTGTCGCCGTGGTGGCCGCGGCAGCGAACGATGCGCGGCGACTACGCTTTGTCGTGCCTGAGCGGTTCCGGCTTGCCCGTTCCCTTGAACGGGCTGCGGCAGGACTCATCGATCAGGCTCGTCAGCTTCTCGAAGGTCTTCGCATCCGAGCTGCGCCACTGGTGATAATCACACCAGCTCGGCATCAAGAACTTCACGCCGCGCCCCATCATCCGGCCTGCTTCGTTCGTTTCGCGAACATATTGAGAAACGACGATTTCGGCGCCCGCGTCCTACGTATGCGCCGCGCTCGCAGAGGCTTCCCACCTTGCGACGTTTCCTCCTCTTCCAGATCTGCCGGCGTAAGAAAACTGACGCCCTGCGCCTCCATCAACTCGAACGTCTCGTCGACTGTCCGCCGGCAAAGCTCGTTTTCGACCTCTTGAAGCCGCGCAATGTACAGCGCCAGCCTGTGCTTCGGAACCACGACGAGCTTCTCCGAATCCAGCAACGGCATCTCGCCCCATTCGCTCGACAACCGCCCCGCTGCCCGCCCCGCTTCATACTTACGCTCGATTAATTCAACGGTCCTAACCATTTTCCGCCCTCGCATTTGCACGACGATGGGCAGATTATGACCGCCAACGTTCGCCCCATGCCACCTGTCCGAACGGGTTAGGAAGAATCGCCTGCGCGCGCCCGGCCGTGTAGTCGGCGTCCGCCTAACGCGTGAGGTCGCGCGCTTCGTCGACATCCGCATGGCGCGTCGCCGGGATGCACGCCACCGCGATCAGCGAGAGCACGAGCCCGCCCATCACATAGAACGTGGGTGCGAGTTGCGATTCGGTCACGCGGATGAGCCACGTCACGATGAACTGTCCGAAGCCGCCGAAGATCATCACCGCGATGTTGTACGCGAGGGAAAGCCCTGTCGAGCGCACGTGCGCCGGAAACAGCTCCGCGATCAGCGCGCCGAACGGCCCGTAGTATCCCGACAGCGCGATCGACAGCAGCGCCTGCACGACAACGAGCCGCATCACGCTCGGTTCCGCCGCGAGCCACGCGAAAAGCGGATAGATGATGACGAGCGTGATCGCGAGCGACCACAGCGACAGCCCTTTGCGCCCGATGCGATCCGACCACGCGCCCGTGACCGGCGACAGCACCGTCAGCAGAAGATTGCCGACGATCAACGCCGTGAACGACTGACCGAACGGCAGCTTCAATTGCTTGACGGCGAACGTCGGCAGATAGGCGATCAGCACGTACACGCTCACCGTCAACGCGATCACCGAGCCGAGCCCGCACAGCACCTCGCGGCCATGCGTGCTGAACACTTCGCCGAGCGTCGCGCGGCGCGCGGTTTTCTTCGCGTGCAGGAACGCTTCGGTGTCGGCCATGTTGCGGCGAATGTACAGCCCGACCGGCCCGATCACGAGACCGAAGATGAACGGCACGCGCCATCCCCATGAATCGAGCGCTTCGGGCGACAGTCCGCGCGAAATCGCCGAGCCGACCATCGCGCCGAGCAGGAGCGACGCCGCCTGGCTCGCCATCTGGAAACTGCCGTAGAAGCCGCGCTTCGAAAACGGCGCCGCTTCGATCAGCAGCGCGGTCGAACTGCCGAACTCGCCGCCAGCGGAAAATCCCTGCAGCAGCCGCGCGAACACGATGACGAGCGGCGCGCCGATGCCGATCGCCGAATACGGCGGCGCTATCGCGAGCAGGAGAATGCCGAGCGTCATCAGTCCGATGACGAGCGTCAGCGCCGCCTTGCGCCCCGCGCGATCCGCATACAGGCCGAGAACGATGCCGCCCACGGGACGCATCACGAACGCGACGCCGAAGGTCGCGGTGGTCAGAAGAATCGACGAATAATCGCTGCTGCTCGGAAAGAACAAGCGGGCGATGACGACCGTCATGAAGCCGAACACGGTGAAGTCGTACCACTCCAGCGCGTTGCCGATGACCGCCGCCATCACGGCGCGCGCGTTCAATGCTCTTCCTGGCATGCGATCCCCCAAGGTCAGTGGGTGTCCGCGCTTTAAAGATGCGAACGCGCGGCTCTTTTTTCCTTGGCGAGTGTAAAGACGGTTTTTCTCCCGATCAAGCTAATTGCGAACGAAGAAAAGCGCGCCGTGCCTTTCGGCCGGGCGCGCTTCGGCTCGGGCGCGAGCCGCGCTTATGCCTTTTTCACATAGGCGCTGCACCAGCCCTTCGCCGCGACCTGCTTGTTGCTGAACATCGGGCACGGCGCGTAGGCGTCCGTCGGCTTGCCCTGATAGAACTGACAGTTGCCGCAGTCCTGCCCGGCGGCGTACTTCGCGAACTTGGCCTTGTCGACCTTGCTCGCGTCTTCCTTGTAGCCGAGTGCCTGCGCGGTGGGATCGCTTTCAGCGACTTTCGGGGCGTCGGCGGCGAAGGCCGCTTTCGAGCCGAGCGCGAACGTCGATGCGACGCCCACGCTGGTAATGAGAAACGTGCGACGTGATGTCTTCATGGTGACTCACTCCATGTTGTATTGGGGGATAGCGCCGTTCTTGGCGACGGCGATACCCGAGCATAGCAACCTGAAAGCGAGTCGACGACGCCAAATGTTAGAGATAAGGCACGGCGGAAAGTCGCATGACAGTCAGCGCGCCATGTCGGCGACGCGTTCGGCGATCGCGAGCGATGCCGTCAATCCCGGCGATTCGATGCCGAAGAGGTTCACGAGTCCCGGCACGCCGTGCGCCGATTTGCCCTGGATCACGAAATCCGCCGCCGCCTGGCCCGGACCGGACAGCTTCGGACGGATGCCGGCGTACGCGGGTTGAAGCGCGTCGTCGGGCAGACCCGGCCAATACGCGCGGATCGCGGCGTAGAAGGAATCGGCGCGACGCGGATCGACGTCGTAATTGAGCGCCTGCACCCATTCGACGTCCGGACCGAACTTCGCCTGCCCGCCGAGATCGATCGTCAGATGCACGCCGAGGCCGGCTTCGTTCGGCATCGGATAAATGAGCCGCTCGAACGGCGCGCGTCCGCTCACGCTGAAGTAGTTGCCCTTCGCGAAGTAGAGCGGCGGCACGTGACGATCGTCGAGTCCGCGAATGCGCCGCGCGATCTCGTTCGCATGCAAGCCCGCACTGTTGATGAGAAACGACGCCCGAAAGCGCGCCGGCGACTCGCCACCCGTCTCGACGATGAAGCAGCCTTCGCGCGCATCGATCGACGTGACCGGCGTATGGAACACGATATTCGCGCCGTGATTCTCCGCCTCGCCCTGCAGCGCGAGCATGTACTGATGACTGTCGACGATGCCCGTCAGCGGCGACCACACCGCCTCGACGCATTGAAGTTGCGGCTCCATCTCGGCCGCCTGTGCGCCGCTGATGCGCACGAGTCCCTTCACGCGATTCTCGATGCCCTTCTGTTCCAGCGCCGCGAGTTGCGGCACCTGATTGCGCGCCGTCGCGACGAGCAGCTTGCCGCATTGCCGGTGCGGCACGCCGTGCTCCTGACAGAACGCGTAGAGCATGTCGCGCCCGCGCACGCACAGTTCGGCCTTCAGCGATCCGCGCGGATAGTAGATGCCTGCGTGAACGACTTCGCTGTTGCGCGAGCTCGTGCCGATGCCGATGCCCTCGCCCGCCTCCAGCACGATGACTTCGCGGCCGCGCTTGGCCAGCGCGCGGGCGATCGCCAGTCCGACGACGCCCGCCCCGATTACTACGCACTCGATCCGATCCATGTCTTCTTCCGCGGCAGATTTGTCCCAACTATTTTACGTTCGGGACTATTGCGCGTTACACAACAAATGCACGCCGATTAGATCGTTTTCCGGTGCAATTCAGAAAAAGGCAAGAATCTGGCCGCCAGATGTCAAAAACGACAGGTTTTGGCGGCCTTTTCGGCAATTTCGCGAACGGCGCGCTTTCAGAAGCCGATCGCTTTTTTGCGCAAGTTGCGGTCGATCTGAATGTCGCGCGCTTCGACGTGATGCCGTCCGTCGATACGCGCGTTGCCGAACGCGTTCAGCATCGCGCGCCGCATGCCGCGCGGCGACGCCTGCGTGAGCGCGTCGAGCGGCGCGTCGCCGAGTGTTTCCGGAAAACGCGCGCCCCACGAATGAGCATTGCGGATTTCGGCGTAAATCGACTGCGCGATGCGCCGCGCGCCGTCGCGATCGGGCGGCGGAATTTCGTAGACGTTCATGCGATTCATCAGGGGCTCGGGAATCGCGCGCGCGTCGTTGGCCGTCGCGATCCACACGACGTTGCCCGCGTTGATCGGCACTTCGGCGAATTCGTCGACGAAAGTCTGCGCCGTGTCATGCTCCAGCAGCGCATAGAGCGCGCCGAGCGGATCGTATTGCGCGTCGCCGGTGGCCTTGTCGATTTCGTCGACGGTCATGACGGGATTCGCGTAGCTGCCGTTCACGAGCGCATCGAACACCTTGCCGGGCTTCGCATTGCGCCATTGCGACGACGCCCCCGACAGGATCCAGCCCGCCGTCAGCGAGCTCATCGCGACATAGTGATTCGACGTGCCGAGCAGCCGCGCGAGCTGCTTCGCGAAGTGCGTCTTGCCGATGCCCGGCTCGCCGAGCAGCAGCATCGGCATGAGTTCGAGGCGATCGTCGGTTTCGAGGCACAGCGCGATCTGCTTGCGGATATCGGCGAGCGGCTCCTCGAAATTCGGCAGGTCGGCGGCGAGATCGTCCACCGACGGCATGCGGTTCGGCTTCACGCAGAAACGCAGATTACCCACTTTGAGCATTTTTTCGTAAGTGGCGCGCAAGGCGTCGTTCGCGCCTTCGGAGAGATCGTTGAGCGCGGACTCCACATCGTCGAGACTGTAGACCTTGCTGAACGATGCCACTGCGAGTTCCTGTTTGACCACGGCCGTCGTCATGTCACACCCCGTCAATTTTTATGGTCGACGAGTCCAGTGTATCGACGCCAAAACCGCACGCAAGCGAGCAGTCGAACGCGTGTGCTGCTAATCGCGATGCGCGCAAAGCGTGCGAGTATCATCGTCGGACGACGCGGCGAGCGGGTTCGAAATCTGCTTCGCGTCAGACCAGGTTGAGATTCGTTTCGTTCGTCCACAATTGTGTGTTGCGCGGTCTGGCTGAACCGTACCTGCGCCGCCGTGTCACAACGAATTCGCCGGAGAACGCCGATCCAGCGACGCGCCAGCCGCGCCGCCATCCGAACAGTCCGCGCGCAGGAGTCGCTTTCAATGCATAAAACGATACGCACCGTCTTTCTGAATGCCGCGCTCATGACGGGCGCCGGTCTTGGCGCGCTTAACGCGCAGGCGCAGACCGCGCCATCGCAACCGGTGACCTGGGAGTTGCAGGTCGTGCGCGACGGACAACAGATCGACTCGTTTTCCGGCACGACGAACGTCGGACAGGCGCGCACCGACACGCATCACAACAAGGTGCAGAATCGCGTCGGCTGCGCGGATCAGCCTGCCGGCGACATCGATCTGCAACGCACCATCACCATTTCGCCGACGCGCGCGAACGCCGACGACATCACGCTCGCCATCGACGCGCAGGAAACCTTGCAGGACGACAGCTCGCGCGCATCGCCCTCGGGCTGCAAGCTGCCGCCGGTGCCGCGTCAGGTGAGCGGATCGCATCCGGGCTTGGCGCTCAAGCCAGGCGAATGGGCGCAGTGGCAGCTCATCGACAGCAATCCGTCGCTCGCCTACCGGGTACGCGCGAGCCTGGGGTCGCCGGCGGCGGCGCAATGACAACCGCGGTGACATAGACTCAAGAGGCCGCCGCTCGAGACAAAGAACGCATGCGAAACCCAGAACATCTTCCGCCAGGCCCGTCCGCTCATTCGGCCACGCCGGATTTCACGGCGGTCAGCTGGAATCTGCACAAGGGCCGCTCGCCCCTCGGCCTGCGCGCGTGGACCGCGATGCAACGGTGGGTTCAGACCACCAACGCCGACGTCTATTTTCTTCAGGAAGCGATGGCGCGGCGCATGCCGCAGCCCGTGCTCGCAAGCGGCTTCGGCAAGCCGTTCGACGCGCCGCTCGACGATGTCTGGCATTGCCAGGCGACCGAGATCGCCACCGCGCTCGAATTGCAGATCGCGCTCGGACCGAACGTGTTCAAGCCGTCGTGGCGGCATGGCAATGCCATTCTCTCGCCGCATCCGCTCGATCTTTCCGGGCGCTGGGACATCTCCGCGCATCGTTTCGAAAAGCGCGGCTTGCTGGTCGCGCGCGCGACCTTCGCCGGTCAGGCCATCACATTGCTGTGCGCGCATCTCGCGTTGACGCGGCAGGCGCGGCTGCGTCAGATGAACTGGATCGCGCACTGGATCGCGAAGGAAGCGCCGGAAGGTCCGCTCATGCTGGCGGGCGATTTCAACGACTGGCGCAACGACTCCGTGCCGCTTTTCGGCGAACTCGGCATGAGCGAAGTCGCGACGATGCTCGGCGAATCGGGCCGCACGTTTCCGGCTTTCTCACCGGCGCTCGCGCTCGACAAGATGTTCGTGCGCGGCCTGAAGCCGGTCGAATGGCTCGTGCCGACGCAGGACACCGCGTGGCTGTCCGATCACCTTCCGTACATGGCGCGGCTGCGCGTGGAGTGAGCGCGCTCAGGGCTTCGTGAGCAGCGCTTCCAGATCGGCGATGGTGACGGGCTTCGTCAGATGATGATCGAAGCCCGCGTCGAGCGCGCTGCGACGATCGGCATCGCTGCCCCAGCCGGTCAATGCAAGCAGCAGCGCGCTTCGGGTCGCGTCGCGCTTTCTCATTTCGCGCGCGACGTCGAAGCCGCTCATGCCCGGCAATCCGATATCGAGCACGACAACATCCGGTTTGAAATCGTCGAGCGATGCGAGCGCGCGCGGGCCGTCATGCTCGGTGCGGACTTCATGGCCGAGCGCTTCGAGCAGCATCGACATGGCAAGCGCCGCATCGACGCTGTCGTCGACGAGCAGGATGCGGCGGCCCGGCACCGTGCCGCCGCTTGCTTGGGCGGTGGTGTTCATGCAGTTCCCCGTTGCCGTCGTCGCGCGAAAAGGCCAAAGCGGATGTTCCGACCCTCGCACGACGTTATTGAGATGATTGGGGCAATGTAGCACAGCGGGTTCGCGGGCAAGAAAACGACTCCGCAATCACGCCGCCCGGCGGCTCTGCTATCGTGAACGTTCCTTCCGCCGCCGTCTCGCACCACAGTCATGTTCGATCTCTTCGACGACATTCCCAAGCCCGACATCGCGTGGCATCCGGACTGGATCGACGCCGACGCGGCTTCCGATCTGATGGGCGCCCTGATCGCGGAAGTCGCCTGGCAGCAGGACACGATGACCACGCCGGGCGGTCGCGTGCCGCTGCCGCGCCTGACCGCGTGGCAAGGCGAACCGGACGCGGTCTATGTCTATTCCGGCATCCGCAATGTGCCGCAGCCGTGGACGCCCGCCGTCGCGCAACTTCGCGAGCGCGCCGAGGCCGCCTGCGATGCGCGCTTCAACAGCGTGCTGCTCAACCGCTATCGCAGCGGCCTCGACAGCATGGGATGGCATGCCGACAAGGAACGCGAACTCGGGCCCGAGCCGGTGATCGCATCGGTGAGTCTCGGCGCGACGCGCACCTTCGAGTTTCGTCACGCGCGCACGCACGCGACGCACACGCTCGCGCTCACACACGGCAGCCTGCTCGTGATGCGCGGGCGCACGCAGCGCGAATGGGTGCATCGCGTGCCGAAAGAGCCGGGGGCGCGCGGCGAGCGCATCAATCTCACTTTCCGCTGGGTCGATGCGTCGAAACGGAAGTAATCGCGCTCAAGGACGTTTCGCGACGAAATCGATCTCCACGAGCGCATCGCGCGCAAGCCCCGTCACGCCGATGCACGTTCGCGCCGGCAGCGGCTTCGGCAGAAAGTACGAGCGATACACCGCGTTCATCGCGTCGTAGTCGCGCTTGAACTCGGTCAGAAAGATACGCACGCTGACCACATTGTCGAGCGTCAGCCCGACGCCGTTCAGCACGAGAATCAGGTTGTCCATCACGCGGCGCGTCTGCGCGGCGACGCCTTCGGGCAACGGCGCGCCGTCGTCGTTCGGATCGGTCGGCATCTGACCGGTGAGGAACACCCAGCCGTCTGCTTCGGCTGCGTGCGAGAAAGGGCCGACGGGCGTCGGCGCGGCATCGACCATCGTGAATTTCGGCATCTGAGTCACTTCGTCTCCCCGTTTTGCGTTCGATATAAAGCAGAACCGGCACGTTAGCGCGCCAAAATTGCGCGCGCGCCGGCGCCGCATGCGAAGATGGCCCGGCTTACGATTACCTTTTCACACGCGATGCTTCCCTATCCCATTCTCGCCGACGCCGTGTTGCGCATGCTGGCCGCGATGCTGATCGGCTGCATCATCGGCATCGATCGCGATCTGCACGGCAAGCCGACCGGCATGAAGACGCTCGGGCTCGTGTCGCTCGGCGCGTGCATCGCGACCATGTGCGCGCAAGGCTTCTCGATGACGCTCTCCAACGACGCCGACGTGTCGCGCGCCGTGCAGGGCATCGTGACGGGCGTCGGCTTTCTCGGCGCGGGCGTGATCCTGCAGAATCCGCGCGAGAATCGCGTGCGCGGGCTCACGACGGCGGCGTCGATCTGGGTGACGGCGGCGGTGGGCATCGTCTGCGGACTGGGCGTCTGGAGCCTCGCGTTCATCGCGATGATCCTGATGATCGCGCTGCTCACGATCGGGCGCGTCGTCGAGAAGCGTCTGTTGCGTCGCTGGATGAGCAAGCCGGAAGACGAACGCCAGAAATACGCGGACGTCGAAGAGGCTTAGGCGAACGCGTCGGCGGCGGGCGCTTTCACGCGATTGCGACCCGCGACCTTCGCGGCATAGAGCAGGCCGTCGGCGCGCGCCATCAGCGATGCGGGCGGCTCGCGCCCGTCCCACATCGCAATGCCCGCGCTGAAGGTGTAATGCAGCAGGCCGCCGGGCGCGGCGCACGGCGTCGCCTCGACGGTCTTGCGCAGCCGCTCGACGAGCGCGGTGACATCGTCGATGCGCGCCGCCGTGCAGAAAAGACAAAACTCCTCGCCGCCGATACGCCCGAACGCATCGTCTTCGCGAATGCGCGCGCGCACGATCGACGCGAAATGGCGCAACACTTCGTCGCCCGCCGCGTGACCGTAGCGGTCGTTCACGCTCTTGAAGTGATCGATGTCGATGACCGCGACGAACTCGCACTCGCCTTCCTGCCGCGCCCGCGCGAGACGCTCGCCCGCGCCGGCCAGCAATGCCTTGCGCGAAAGCGCGCCGGTGAGATCGTCGAAGCGCGCAAGCCGTTCGAGCCGCTGCGCGAGACGGTCGTGCGCCATCATCACGAGGCCGATGCACAGCGACGGCAGCACGAGAATGCCGAGCGCGAGAAACGTGATCTGCATCACGCCGGGCTGCAGCAGCGATGTCTGCGCGGGCGGCTCCACGACGTAGATCGCGCCGCGCACCGTATGGCCGAGCGCGCCGAGCGCCGCCGCGCCGGCGACGAACAAGTAGTTATAGCGCGGCCGTTCCCTCGGACGCTCGATCAGCACGCGTCCGGCGATCGCGAAATCGCACGCGGCATGAAACGCCGACACAATCACCACGCGCGCATTCACATCCGGCGTCACATACGTGAAGTAGACGATGCCCGCCATCACGCCGAGCCACATGATCCAGCCGGCCCAGCGCTGCGCGGGACGCATGCGAACGTCGAAGAAATCGTTGCAGCCTTCGTAGATGAGCAGGACCGTCGCGGCGAGCAACTGATTCGCGACGACGATGCCGAGCCACGCCGGCGCCACGTTCTGCACGGCAAAAAGCAAGAGCGAAACGATTGCGATGACGTTCGCCCCAAGCCAGCGCGGCACGCCCGCAATCGCGTGCGAGAGCAGCGAGATCAGCACCAGTATCGAGAGGATGCTCGACAGCGCCGTGACGACGAGAATGCTGACGGGACTGAACATCGCTGAAAGTGGACGGGATATCGCTCGTGCTTTGAGCAAACGACGCCGCACGCGCGGTGCGACGAAAAGATTCGCTAAAAGGGATTCGCGGCGAAAGAGCACGAGTATCCGACAACACCGACGTGTTTACGGCTTGAATCGGCGTGCCTTGAACAGGTCGACCTGCGTCATGGCGTCGCATGACGCATGTAAAAACGCGGCGCAGCCTTTCGGCGCGCCGCGTTCGAACGCGGATTCCCGCGCGCTTTTACCATTCATGACGCTCGCGCCAGCGTTGCTCGCGGCGCATCTCGTGATGCCAGCGGCGCTCGCGCCATTCGTGACGACGCCATTCGCGCTCGCGCCAGCGTTCGTCGCGATCGCCGTATCCATATCCGTAATAGCCGACCGGCACCGCGGGCTGCGCGTACACGGGCTGCGTGTAGACCGGCACGCCCACGCCCACCGCCACATCGACGTGCGCGTTCGCCGATGCCGATATCGCAAGTGCCGCGAGCCCCGCCAGCCCGATCGCCGTACCAAGAAGTTTCTTCTTCATGCCGCTTTCTCCTTGCACCGAGTGCCGTGTGAGTCAGTGCAGTCTAGAAAGCGATGACGGATACAGGTGCAACGGGTTTGCCAGAAAGGTAACGTCAGGTAACGGTCAGCGAAAACGAAGGTGTCCTAGCGCACACGCTTGCCGGAACCGTCGATGACGACTTCGCCGTCTTCCTTCGTGAACGGCCCCTTCTGCGCTTCGGGCAGGATATCGAGCACGAGCTCCGATGGCCGGCACAGCCGCGCGCCCTTCGGCGTATCGACGAACGGACGGTTGATGAGAATCGGATGCGCGAGCATCGCGTCGATGAGTTGTTCGTCGCTGAGGCTCGGATCGTCGAGGCCGAGTTCCGCGTATGGCGTGCCCTTCTCGCGCAGCGCTTCGCGCACCGACAGTCCCGCGCGCGCGATCAGCGCAACGAGCGTCTCGCGGCTCGGAGGATGCGTCAGATACTCGATCACCGCCGGCTCGATGCCCGCGTTGCGGATCAGTGCGAGCGTGTTGCGCGAAGTCCCGCACTTCGGGTTGTGATAGATGGTGACGGTCATGGCGGCGATGTCCCTGCGTTCGTGGATTAGCCATCGCATTCTAGGCGATGGCGCGATCGACAGCTTCGCGTCACGCACGCGACCGCGAGCGCCATGCGCGTTCAATTGCCCTGTTCAATCGCGGAGCGACGGCCTATAACGAAGAGTGCAGCGCGGCATGCGTCTTCTGCGGACCCGCGGGTCCCATTCGCCGGCAAGCGCACCGGCGCTCCGTCTGCATCACATTCGAACAAGTCCGGGAAACCCGCCGCGGCAGCCTCGCCGGGAACCGGCGCCAATATCCGCTCGCCAGCGCCATGCATGGCACATGCAGCACTCGTGGCACGTTCCGTGCGGATCAACGATTCGAATCAGCGAACAGCGTTGCGCGGCGTACACGCGAACGCGCCTTTCGATCAAGGAGTCGACATGAAATCACGTATCGCCATGGCGGCGCTCGCCGCCTCGTTACTCGCCACTGCCGGTCTCGCATCGGCTCAGCAGTCCTACTACCGCACCGCGCAGGTTCCGGGACAGGCCACCGCCGACACCTGGACCGATCCCGCCGCGCCCGCGCAAAGCGCCATGCAGGGCCAGTCGACCGACACGTCCTACGGCGGCTCGCCGATGACACGCGGCGCGGCCGGCGCAACCACGATGGGCACGATGGACAGTCCGGCCTCCAAGCCCTGCACGCGCGGGCCGCAATGCAATATCTTCTTCGGCCAGTGAATTTTTTAGACTGCGCCAGCATAGGTGCATGACCCGGCGCGTCCGTTCGGTGAGAACGGACGCGCTTCCCTTATCCACGGAATGGCCAGCATGCACTGCGACGAATCTCCCGCACCTCTCTTCGACGAAGGCTTCAACCAAGTCGTGACCGAGACGCGCGAGCCGGACGGTTCGCTCGATGCCGGCCGGAAGTAAGCGCGCGATGGCCACCTCGAAAAGCAAGACCGCGCGCATTCGCGTCGGCGTCGGCGGATGGACGTTCGAGCCGTGG
This sequence comes from Caballeronia sp. LZ008, assembly GCF_031451435.1. NCBI lineage: Bacteria > Pseudomonadati > Pseudomonadota > Betaproteobacteria > Burkholderiales > Burkholderiaceae > Caballeronia > Caballeronia sp. LZ008. The sequence continues at coordinate 2,667,307 of NZ_JARUXK010000001.1, forward strand.
CGCGGCACGTTCTATCCGGACGATCTGCCGCAAAAGCGCGAACTCGAATACGCGAGCCGCGCGCTGACGTCCATCGAAGTGAACGGCACGTTCTACGGCGCGCAAAAGCCCGCGACGTTCATCAAGTGGCGCGACGAAACGCCCGACGACTTCGTGTTCTCGCTGAAGGCGCCGCGCTACGCGACGAATCGCCGGGTGCTCGCCGAAGCGGGCGATACCATCGAGCGATTCTTCGGCAGCGGCGTACTCGAACTGAAGGACAAGCTCGGCCCGATCAACTGGCAATTCGCGCCGACCAAGAAGTTCGATCCGGAGGACTTCGAACGCTTTCTCGAACTGCTGCCCGCGAAAGTGGAAGGCCGCGCGATTCGTCACGCGGTCGAAGTTCGGCACGAGAGCTTTTGCGATGCGGCCTTCGTTGCGCTCGCGCGGAAGTATCGCGTCGCGGTGGTCATCGCGGGGGATTCGAAGTATCCGCAAATCGCGGATATCACCGCGCCGTTCGTCTATGCGCGCATCATGGGCACGACCGACAAGCAGGCGAAGGGCTATGCGAAAGCGGCGCTCGATCGCTGGGCCGAGCGCGCGAAGACGTGGTCGTCGGGCGGCCCGCCGGACGACTTGCAGACCTTCGGCAAGGCTGCGCCGAAAGCCGCATCGCGCGATGTGTTTCTCTACGTCATCAGCGGATTCAAGGAGCGCAATCCCGCGGCGGCGATCGCGCTCATCGAACGTCTGAAAGGCTAAAGAACCTCTAGCGGACGAGACACGGCTTCTTGTTGTCGAACTTCCAGTTCGGAATCAGATATTGCATCGCGACGCCGTCGTCGCGCGCGCCGAGTCCATGCTGCTTGTACAGTTCGTGCGCCTTCTCGACTTCGTCCATATCCAATTCGACGCCCAGGCCCGGCGCTTCCGGCACCTTCACTTTCCCGCCGACGATCTGGAGCGGATCGCGCGTCAAACGCTGGCCGTCCTGCCAGATCCAGTGCGTGTCGATAGCGGTGATCTTGCCCGGCGCGGCAGCGGCGACGTGCGTGAACATCGCGAGCGACACGTCGAAGTGATTATTCGAATGCGAGCCCCACGTCAGGCCCCAGTCGTTGCACATCTGCGCGACGCGCACCGAGCCTTGCATCGTCCAGAAATGCGGATCGGCGAGCGGAATGTCGACCGATTGCAACTGGATCGCATGACCCATCTGACGCCAGTCCGTCGCGATCATGTTCGTCGCCGTCGGCAGGCCGGTCGCGCGGCGGAATTCCGCCATCACTTCGCGGCCGGAGTAGCCGTTTTCCGCGCCGCACGGATCTTCCGCGTAGGCGAGCACGTCGTGCTTGTCGCGGCACAGGCGGATCGCTTCGGCCAATGACCACGCGCCGTTCGGATCGAGCGTCACGCGCGCATCCGGAAAACGCTCGGCGAGCGCCGTGACGGCTTCGATTTCCGCATCGCCCGCGAGCACGCCGCCCTTCAGCTTGAAATCGTTGAAGCCATAGCGCGCTTGTGCCGCTTCGGCCAGACGCACGACCGCCTCAGGCGTCAGCGCGACTTCGGTACGCACGCGGTCCCAATCGTCCTTGCCGTCCGCGCCGGACGCATACGGCAGATCCGTCTTGTGGCGATCGCCGATGTAGAACAGATAGCCGAGCATTTCCACTTCATCGCGCTGCTGGCCTTCGCCGAGCAAGGCCGCGACGGGCACGCCGAGATGCTTGCCGAGCAGGTCGAGCAGCGCGGCTTCGAGCGCGGTGACGGCGTGGATCGTCGTGCGCAGATCGAAGGTTTGCAGGCCGCGGCCGCCCGCGTCGCGATCGGCGAATTTCGTGCGGACCTGATTCAGCACCGCATGCAGATTGCCGACCGATTGTCCGACGACGAGCGAGCGCGCATCGTCGATCGTCTGGCGGATGTTCTCGCCGCCCGGCACTTCGCCGACGCCCGTGTTGCCCGCGCTGTCCGTCAGGATCACGAGATTGCGCGTGAAGAACGGACCGTGCGCGCCGGACAGGTTCATGAGCATGCTGTCGCGGCCCGCGACCGGCACGACGCGCAATTCGGTGACTTTCGGAGTGTTCGTGGACATGAGCGTGATCCTTCCCAGAGAGGTTGAAGCGGGTTTCAGTGCGCGCCTTGATGCGCGACGTGGCCGTCCGGCGTGCGATCCGAGCGGCGGTTGCGCGTGAAGAAGACCGCGACCGCCGCGATCAGCGATGCGACGCCGAGGCCGTACAAGCCGCCCGACACCGAGCCCGTATGTTGTTGAAGATAGCCGAAGGTCGCAGGCGCGAAGAAACCGCCGAGATTGCCGACCGAGTTGATGAGCGCGAGCACGCCAGCCGCGACGCGCGCATCGAGATAGCCTTGCGGAATCGGCCAGAACAGCGACGACGCCGCCTTGAAGCCGATCGCGGAGAAGCAGATGGCGACGAACGACAGCACCGCGTTGCCGGTCGTCGATGCGAACAGGCCACATGCCGCGATCACGAGCGCCACGGCGACCCACGCCTGCTGGAAGCGCCAGCGCGCCGAGAGCAGCGCGAAGCAGTACATCGCGACGATCGCGATCATCCACGGAATCGTGTTGTAGAGGCCGACCTGGAAATCGGTGAGGCCGCCCATCTTGCGGATGATCGTCGGCAGCCAGAAGGTCGCGGCATAAATCGTGAGCTGAATCGCGAAATACATGAAGCAGAACAGCACGATCTGCGGATCTTTCAGCAGCTTGATCGCGGGAATGTGGCCGCCGGTGGCCGCTTCGCGTTCCGCCTGTTCGGATGCGATCGCGTTTTGCAGCGCGCGTTGCTCGTCGACGGAGAGCCAGTGAGCATCGCTGATGCGCGATTTCAGCAGCATCCAGCTCACGCCGCACAGGATGACGGAGAACCCGCCTTCGATCAGAAACATCCACTGCCAGCCGTGCAGGCCGAGACCGCGAATCGACAGCAGACCGCCCGTGATCGGGCCGGACAGAATCGATGCGAATGCCGAGCCGCCGAGGAAAATCGCGATCGCCTTGCCGCGTTCCTTCTGCGGCAGCCATTGCGTGAAGTAATAGATGACGCCCGGAAAGAATCCCGCTTCCGCGACGCCCAGGAGAAAGCGCAGCACGTAGAACGACGTTTCGTTCTGCACGAAGGCCATCATCGCCGCGACGACGCCCCACGTACCCATGATGCGCGTGAGCCACGCGCGCGCGCCGTACTTCTGCATCAGCACGTTGGACGGCACTTCGAACAGCGCATAGCCGATGAAAAACAGACCGCTGCCGAGACCGTACGCCGCCGCGCCGATGCCGAGATCGGTCTGCAAATGCGAGCTCACGAAACCGACGTTCACGCGATCGATGTAGTTCGCGATGAACATGATGAGGAACAAGGGCAGCACATGGCGCTTGACCTTGGCGCTGGCCGATTCGAGCAGATCGGCGGCTGGCGTGGCGGGAATCGTGTTCAAGGGATGTCTCCGGATCGCGTCTCGTGGTACGTTGTCTGATGACATTCTATGGCGAGATGCTTTCGGGGCCAATCGCGTGTTTACCCTTTCTCGGCTCTAGGCTTGTCGTATATGGCTTACACGCCGATGGACACCGAGCGCATGTTCGGACGCTGGCCTTCTAAACTAGGACGTCCGACAACTACAGAAGCACAAAGCCGGTTGCGAAAACGACACTGCCGGCGCGAGGCCGGCAGTGTTTAGCGAAGACGGGAAAGGCTGACGCTTACTTCTTGTCCTGCCCGATCTCGTGATTCGCCATGATCTCGAGCGCGCGCACCATGCCCGAGTGATCCCACGCCTTGCCGCCGTGCGCGGCGCACGCATTGAACAACTGCATGCACGTCGACGTGTTCGGCAGCGCGACGCCGAGCGATTGCGCCGTCGCGAGCGCAAGATTCAAATCCTTCTGATGCAGCTCGATACGGAAGCCCGGATTGAACGTGCGCTTCGTCATGCGCTCGCCGTGCACTTCGAGAATGCGCGACGACGCGAAGCCGCCCATCAGCGCGGTGCGAACCTTTTCGGCATCGACGCCGGCCTTCGATGCGAGCAAGAGCGCTTCGCCGACCGCCTCGATGGTCGCCGCGACGATCACCTGATTCGCGACCTTGCAGACCTGTCCCGCGCCGACTTCGCCGATCAGCGAGATGTTCTTGCCCATCAGGTCGAAAAGCGGCTTGACTTTGTCGAACGTGGCTTGCGCGCCGCCGACCATGATCGTCAGCGACGCGGCCTTCGCGCCGACTTCGCCGCCGGACACGGGCGCGTCGAGATAATCCGCGCCCTTCTCGCGCACTTTCGCCGCGAATTCGCGCGTGGCGATCGGCGAAATCGAGCTCATGTCGACGACGATCTGACCGCTCTTCAGCTTGCTCGCGACGCCGTTCTCGCCGAACAGCACGCGTTCGACGTCCGGCGTGTCCGGCACCATGATGAAGATGACGTCGGCCTGCTCCGCGACGGCCGCGGGCGAATCACAGGCCGTGGCGCCCGCGCCGGTCAGATCGGCGGGCACGCCGCTGCGCGTGAATGCCGCGAGCTGGACGCCGCCCTTGAGAAGATTGGCCGCCATGGGGTTGCCCATGATGCCCAGTCCGATGAAGCCTGCCTTTTGCATGTATCGCTCCTTGATGTCGATTTTCGATGCCGGTTTGTCGAGCGCGACGCTCAGTCCGGGATGAAATGTTTGCGCACGCCCTGCGCCGCGTTTCTGAGCATCCCCAGATCCGCGCACACGGCGACGAATGTGCTGCCCATTGCCAGATAGCGCTCGGCGTCTTCCTGCACGGGCGCGAGAATGCCGCTCGGCTTGCCGGCCGCGTGCGCGCGCTCGAACACATGTGCGATGACCGCCTGCACGTCCGGATGGTTCGCTTGGCCGATGTGACCGTACGATGCCGCGAGATCCGACGGTCCGACGAACAGCGCGTCGACGCCTTCGACCGCGATGATCTCGTCGATCGCTTCGACCGCCGCGCGGCTCTCGATCTGCACCGCGACGCTGATATTGTCGTTCGCGACCTGGAAGTAGTTCGGAACCGTGCCGTAGCGATTGCCGCGATGCCCGACCGACACGCCGCGGATGCCCTGAGGAGGATAACGCGTCGCGGCGACGGCGCGCTCGGCATCGGCGGCGCTGTCGACGAACGGAATCAGGAAATTGACGACACCGCCGTCGAGCAGCTTCTTGATCGCGACGGGATCGTTGGCCTGCGGGCGCACGACAGGCGCGCTCGGGCTGTCTTTCAGCGCCATCAATTGCGGGATGAGCGTGAGCGCGTCGTTCGGCGCGTGCTCGGCGTCGAGCAGCATCCAGTCGAATCCGACCACGCCGACGAGTTCGGTGACGATCGGACTCGCCAGCGACATCCAGCATCCGATCAGCCGCTTGCGCTCGCGCAGCGACGTTCGGAATGTATTGGGCAGCGGTTGATATGGTGACGAAGACGGCATGATGCCTCCCTGTGACGACGGCGATCTGATTGGAAAGCGGCAAGTCCGAACTCACGTAGTTATCGGACGTCTTAACACAGGGTACTGTGGAAACGCGGGAAAACGACAGCGGCGTAAACCCTGCATTCCTTTAGTTTAAGAGATTTCTGCTAAGAATCGTCTAATTCTACTTATATGATGTCTTATATCAATTCGCAGGACATGCGGGCCGCGTCGAATTGACGAAGCGTTCCCCACGCAGGAAGATGCGTCGTCGGACATCCCCACGCGCGAGCCTTATCGCGCCATGCGCGTCGACCGATCCTAAGCGAAGCCAAGACGTCTGACATCGCGCGTAAACGCCGCGCTTCCCCGAACAATATCCATCAGCAGCGAATCACCATGGCCAGTCTCACCGATAAAGTCGTCGCAACTCTGATCGAGGATATCGAACGCGGCGTTCTCCGTCCCGGCGACAAGATCCCGACCGAAGCCGCGCTGATGAAGCAACTGTCGGTGAGCCGGTCCGTGGTGCGCGAGGCGGTGTCGCGCTTGCAGGCGGCGAACGTCGTGGAAACGCGGCACGGCGTCGGCACGTTCATCCGCTCGCCCGAGGAACGCGAATCGGTGCGTCTCGCGGATGCCGACCTGTCGAACCTGCTGGACATCATGGCGATCATCGAATTTCGCATCGATCTCGAAGGCGCCGCCGCCGCGCTCGCCGCCGGCAGGCGCACGGACGCGCATCTGAAGCAGATCGCCGCCGCGCTCAAGCGCTTCGAGGAGCAACTCTCGAACGGAAGTACAGACGTGCTGCAACACGACGTCGAGTTTCACTTGCAGATCGCGCGGGCGAGCGGGAATCGCTATTTCCACGACGTGCTTAGTCAGATGGGACGCGGCGTCAGTCCGCGCACGCGGCTGGGCAAGGCCGAAATCGCGGAGCTGGATCAGATCGAACGTCTGCGCTGTGTGCTGAGCGAGCACAAGGCGATCTATCAGGCGATCGTGCGTCAGGACCCGGACGATGCCCGCGCCGCGATGCGCATGCATCTGAGCAACAGCCGCGAACGGTTGAGACACGCGCATGGCGTTGCCGCCTGAATGAGCGCCGATGTTTTGGGCAGTGCCGCCACGTTGTCTGAGTAAACGAAAGAGTTCGTATGTATACGTGGTAGTAGTTAACAAGCTCGCCGCAAATCGGTGGATAACTGGCAATGCGCTTTTTACGTCAGAGGTTTACCGCGCCGACAACTCCGGTATGGCGGGCGTGGTTTCGGCCTGAACTCGGGACAACTTTCGCGTCGTTTCGACGGACGTCGAGTTGTTCAGAAAGCGCCAACAGTTAACGCGACGATGTGCCAACAAGGTTGTCCACAGGACGATGGCTTTGCATGAACCGAAGTCCGCGCGCGGAACGCCGTTCGAAGTGTTCGCGACGTTTCTCAAACTCGGCCTGACATCGTTCGGCGGACCGGTCGCGCACATCGGCTACTTTCGCGCTGAATTCGTCGAACGCCGGAAATGGCTCGACGACACGAGCTTCACCGATCTCGTCGCGCTATGTCAGTTCCTTCCCGGGCCGGCGAGCAGCCAGGTCGGAATCGCGATCGGCTTCGCGCGCGCAGGATGGATCGGCGCGCTGGCGGCATGGACCGGCTTCACGTTGCCGTCCGCGATTGCGCTGATTCTCTTCGCCCTCGGCCTGGCGCACTCGGCGCAGCTGATTCACTCCGGGATCGTGCACGGTCTCAAGCTCGCGGCGGTCGCCATCGTCTCGCAAGCGGTGTGGGGCATGAAGACGTCGCTGTGTCCGGACCGGTTGCGGGCCGGCATCGCCGTGGCCGCCGCGTTGATCGCGCTGACCGTGCCGTCGGCCGCCGGGCAATTGGGCGCCATCGCGTTCGGCGGAATCATCGGCTGGCGGATGTTGACGCTGACGCATCTGGCGTCGGCGAAGCATCGGCGATATGGCATCGGCAGAACGCAGGGCGCGATGCTGCTCGCGGTTTTTTTCGTGCTGCTCGCTTTGCTGCCGGGCGTCGCCGGTTGGACCGGCGCGAACTGGCTCGCGATGGCGTCGGTGTTTTACCGGTCGGGCTCGCTCGTTTTCGGCGGCGGGCACGTCGTGTTGCCGCTGCTTCAGGCGAGCGTCGTGCCGAACGGATGGGTGCCCAACGATGTTTTTCTCGCCGGATATGGCGCGGCCCAAGCCGTACCGGGGCCGCTCTTTACCTTCGCCGCGTTTCTGGGCGCGGTGATGCCCGCGCCGCTCGGCGGATGGATCGGCGGTTTCGCGATGCTCGTCGCCATGTTCCTGCCCGCGTTTCTGCTCGTGCTCGGCGCACTGCCGTTCTGGGAGACGTTGCGTCAGCGGGACGCGATACAGCGCGCGATGGGCGGCGTGAACGCGGCGGTCGTCGGCATTCTCGGCGCGGCGCTGTACGACCCGGTCTGGACGAGCGCCGTGCATTCGCGTGCGGATGTCGCGCTGGCGTTGGCCGCGTTCGGTTTGCTCGTCGTGGGGCGCGTGTCTCCGGTGATCGTCGTGGCGCTGACCGCGATCGGCGGATGGGTGATCGGCGCGTGAAAATGAAAAAGGTCCGCGACATGCGCGGACCTCTTTATTCTTGCCAATTTAAAACGTGCACCGCGCGCATGTTGGGTGCAACGGAGCCTCTCTTCCAAACCCCCTGCCATCAAGCCCCTGAGACAATCCCGCCGCTCGCAGACTCCGCGTCCTGTTTCCAGGAAGTGCAAGACTTTGCGAGCACCAAGTTTGTTACCAGTTTTCGGTTCACCCCGCGCGCCCTTATGCAGCAAGGCTCGGGCAAAATTTGCTTCCAGAACCGGCAACTGAGATTGGCGGCAAAACCGAAGCGCCCGAAGCCGTTGTAAGGGTTGGACGAGAGCGTCGACAGCTAACGGCGAGCCTCATCGCCAAATCCGTAGCAGCGTCGTGTCTAAGGAAGCACAACTGTCGAGCCGCGCTCGTCTCTCCTAGCATGACCACCTCGGGGGCGCAACTTCCTGCGGTGCCGGAGCATCTATGTCTTTCCTCACAGCAGCGGTGTCAAATCCGACGGGAATTTGCTAAAAGCATTCGACGCCACCTCAGGTGACACCAGTTCTCGAGCAGACATGAACGACGACTTTTTTATCACCCATCCAACGCCCGGCGGGTACCGACGGACCCTGGCGAGCCGAACGGCCACAATTTTGCGAGAAATCGAGTCGAAATACGGCAGCCGCGACGAGACCTACACGTTAGTAGGGGTTGAATTCGAATCAACCGGCCCACGAATCTGGTATCCGGGCAGCGCCAAGCACGTCGCAATCCAACTCTCGACGTCGGCGCAAGACTACTGGTTGCAAGCCGAATATCAGCTTGCCCACGAATGTGTTCACCTGTTGGCCCCAAGTGGCGGCGTAAATGCACCGGTCATGGAAGAAGGACTCGCGACTCTCTTCGCTAATGATTGGCTGCTACGAGAGCACAACTATCCTTACACCCCGACTGATGCCCGATACGCTAGCGCATTGGAAGCTGTAGAACAGCTCCTCGCGCTATACCCAAATGCCATTACGTTGTTACGGAGCGTTGAGCGAGCGTTCTTCAAAATGAACGTCGATACGTTTGACCAAGCAGGTCTTGGAAACGTACCGCCAGACTTACGCGAGCGGCTCGTGACGCCGTTCAGGGAGTACATGGTTGCCTGACCCGCATTTCGCTCACGGTCGAGGGTGGGGGGGGGGCGGGCCGGCGGCCATCAACGCCCAGGGGGTAAATTGCGCACGTGGCATCGCCGCCGGTGTTTAGGACCCCCCCCGAAA
>NZ_JARUXK010000001.1:2676580-2688547 GCF_031451435.1 Caballeronia sp. LZ008
CTTACTTCCGCGTGGGGCTGGTTCCGCGTTTCTGGTTTTCATTGGTTGCCTCACCCGCTTTTCGCTCAGGGTCTTTTTTGGTCGCGGGCCGGCCTCGCGACCATCATCGACGAGCTCTTAAAGGCCGCAGGAGTCAGCGCCGCAGTTGTATCGTCCGCCCGCGAAAAGAGCCTTGACCACCTCGCGCCGCGGCGATTTGCGGCGCCACCTCCTTGAGCAGCCCGGTCAGCCGACTCGCGAAGTCGTCGATGTCATCAACGCCCGCCCTCGGGTGGATGAATTCGCGGACCGACAACTTGGCTTTTTCGAGAATCGCTTTCGCCGCTGCATCGTTGATATCCAGCTCTGCGGTCAGTTCGTCGAGAAACCGCTCGTAGCGTTCCTCGATATGGAACTCGTCCAACTGGTCGTCCCACTCCGTCGGAAACGGGGGCTCGAGGGAGCGAAGTTCTTTGAGCTCCGCCCAGCCTGCATATCCGTACATCCGTGCGAGCAGATTAGTCGCGCCCCAGTGCGTGATGCGCTTGGTACCAATCACCCGGCGCAGCTCCTTGGCTTTCTCGTTGAACCAAGGAAAGCTGGGAGGCGAAAAGATTGAGTCCATGGCCCACCTCTGAAAATGAGCCCGCCGGTCAGGCGGGCGTTCGTGAAATGGTGCCCGGCTTCCGCCGGGCACCTCAGACTTAAACCGCCGGCCGTTGCGGGTAAGCCCCTTCGTTGGCCCTGCGAGCAGCGAGACCGGCGATGTACTCGGCGTACTCGCTGGGTTCCGAAGCCGACTCAGTGGACGGACCAGCGTTCGAACCGGCATAGATGTCGTTGTTGTCGGTCAGACCGGCCTCGCGGAGCCAGGCCTTGCCGCGCTTCTGGTCGTCGATGCGCTTGGCGTTCGCACGGGCCTCAGGCACAGAGGACCCGACCAGACCGCCGAGGTCGCCCATCGCGCGATTGCGAGCAGCCTCTGACACGAGCCGATGCTCATTGCCGGAGACATGGGCCCTATCGAGGCCGCGCTTCTTGGCAATGCGAGCTTCGCGAGCCTTCTCGTCCATCCTCATCAACTTCACCTCCAGTTCGCACTTGTCACCAACCCTACGAACATCTTCATCAACCATCCTGAGGAGAGCTTCTTCACCGTTGGGGCGCAGCCAAATCAGCTGCTTCGGGTCACCACTGAGCGGTTTCCACGAAACCCAAACCTCCCGGTCCTTCTTGTTCATTGCCTCCGCTCGGTCGTTGAACAGCTCGACCAGCGCCTCGGAAGTGAAGCGCAAACCGCCGATTCGGATAGCACCTTTCTGGCAAAGACTCCGCTGCCACGGAACGAATCGGCTCAGGGCTTCGCGATAGGTAAGCATCGTCTTCCCGTCACCCAGCCGCTGGTCTTGAAGGAAGCGGAATATCGGAGCCGGCGTGATGTCGACGCTTTCCATGCCTTCGACGCGCAGTTGCTCCTTGTTCGAGTAGAGGTTGTGGTGGGTGATAGCCAGCAGCAGGAGCTGCTCGAACCGCACGGCGGTGATGGGCCGGTCCTTACGCTTGATGCGCCGAATCAGCTTGGACAAATGGTCGTTCGCGCGGGTATAGCCGCCAGCCTCCGACTTCATCAACTGCACCATCAGCGAATTGATGGATTCGACCACCCCCTTGTAGTCACCGCGACCCGGCGGCGGGAGCATGCGCCAGAGATTCATCTCGTCACAGGCGACAACCACGACCGCTTCGGCCGCGCCAGCGCCGTTGTCGACGAAAATGCCGTCGATGCTGCCCGACACCAGACCGCTCGTATCGGTGAGGCCGAGTTCGAGCGCGCGAGCAGTTTTGTCGCTGTAGATGTTCGCGATGCAGTGGCGGAAGGCTTCGGAGTTCTCCCCCTCGATGGCGATGTAGTAGCCGACAATGGCGTGGGAATTCCGGCAGACGGCGAGGATGACAGTAATCGGGATGCTGACCAACTCGTCATCGATGAGTGCGGCAACAGGAATCTTTGCTCGGAAGCCATCGATATCGACAACGCCGATGACGCCCTGCGTGAGGTCGGTCGACTGCCCGACACGGGCAAGGTTGTACTGCGCGGAAATGGTTTTCCCGTTGCGCAGCGAACGCAGCCGGTAACGGGGAATCAGGTTCCGAGCGTGGTAGTAGAAGGCGGGCAACCGGGGCGTCATGTGCTCCGGGACGTCGGCATAGTCCTCCTCGACCATCAGGTGGTAGGCGTCTGCAAGCGACTTGCGGTTAAGCGCCCAAGTGTTCGTGAGCGCCTTCACGAACTTCTTCAGGTCGCGCTTGAGAACAGGCGTCTGGCGAAAGACAGACTCAGCCTTCCCTTTCGCCGCCGCTGCCCACTGTGAGGCGATTTCCCGCGCGTTCTTGGGCCCCGGCTTGCTCTGGAACGTACCGGCCTTCGCCTTCTTGGGGCGCCCCATCCGACAGGTGAGGTCGGCAAGTGCGCACTCGCCGCCGCCGTAATACGCGAAGCGGTGGGCGAGGCGGCCGACCTGGGTTCGGTAGCTTGCGTTCTTCCCGGCGGCCTCGATTACGTGATTGACGGCCTTGCGCCACTCGAACTCGTCCCGCACGACCGCGTCATTGAAAAGGAAGTCTTTGGGCTTGCCCTTACCACTCTTGTCGACGAAAAGCAGCGCATTGACCACCTTCATGCGCTCGTCGATGCTCCTGCGAACAGACTCGGGAAGCGTGCTCTTCGACTCCCTCATAAAAGGCGGTGCAACAGACTCGTCGCAGAGATACAAGTCAGACAACGGCGAGTCAATGGCATCGCCACGCCACTTGATAACGCGCATCTGCTTTTCAGGGCAGGCGTCCGCGTAAATCGGAATGATGTACAACTCGTTTTCGAAAGCGTCGAACGAAAGCGCCCGGTAGCGCATCGTATCGCCATCGCGCTTGCGCTTGAAGAGCGCAAAGCGGCTCAGGCGGACCTCGTCCCCAGCCTCCGGCCAACGCGCCGATTGCTCGCGAAGCAGCACCTTCAGGAGCTCCGGTTCGGCGACGCGGGGTTTCAAATCAAGGGAAGGTTCGGATGTAGACATACACCTCTCTCCTATTAGGCATACTAATCTATTGGCTCTCTCGACTACGACTGCTTAGGTGCCTCCACGGGCAGTGACTCAGTTGACGAGATACAAAGGCTTGAACGCTCTGAGTTCAGCCCGGTGGTCGAGCTGCAAGAATCCATACGCGACGCTCACAGCAAACAGATTGCTCGCGTGGTCAAATGTGATGCTCTGGCGATTCGCAGCGCGAGTCAGAACATCGCGAAACGACCCTTTGTGGCTGACTTTTTTGAGCGTGCGTGCGAAGAGGCTTGCGTCCCAATACAGGGCTGGGACGTCGTGGTCCTTCACCATCGACCAAAGCGCGCCGCAGTTGCCGTACTCACGAGCACTCACGGCATCTGCGTGGAGCAATTCCCAACTTCCGCCGCATTTCGCCAACGACTCCTGCTCCCGACGCTCGCGCGCAAGGTCCTCCTCCTTCGGGGCGTAGTCTCGTCCCTTGATTGACACGCCATGAGGACGCAGAGCCCCGGTCTGCGGACACACATAGTTGAGAATCAGGTCGATTGTCATCAAGTCCGACCGGCGCATTCGCTCCCCCTTAAACTCCGCGCGATGGTATGCATCCAGGCTGAATCGCCCTACCTGCTCGCGCAGGTCTACCACGTACGGATGGAACCAAAGGACCACTTGGATGCCGGTTTCCCCATGCGAAAGGGTCTCGTGCCGCCGCTTGGTTTTCAGGCCTGGGAGCGTCGCCCGCGTGCTGAACGACGGCGTCTTTGCCTTCAGAATCGCCTCGTATTTCTCACCATGAGGGAAACCGTGGTCGTCGTATTCAGGTAGCGCGTCGGGCTTCACCATTTCAGGCGGCGTCACAAAGGGCCGCGGCAGCGATAGGATGCTAAAGGGCTCCGCGGGGGCGTTTGGCTTCGGTTCGGCTATCGGCGGCGAATATCCGTTCTGCCATCGGCGTGCGGCGCCGAGCACCTCCGGTTGGTAGACATTGAATCTTGAGCGCGAGCGCTCAGGCGGCGAAGTTCGCATGTTCACCTCCGAGCGAGAACTATTCACGGGTATAGACGACGTGCGGATTGAACTCGAGTGCCGACAACGCTGCATGCTTGCGGTTGACTCGCATGCCAGCACTCGTTGCCTTCTTGGATGGTAGCGAGGACAGTGGCGAGCCGAAGCTGCGGCTGTCTGGCAGACTGCAGCACAGGGTCTGTGGTGTCGGAATGCTCTGCTTTTTCATGCTTGGCTCCTTGGCATCAGCGGCGCGAGAGCACGCGCTCCCGCAACTTAGGACAATCGTCCGGCTTAGTGCGTCTGCCGGAAGGTGAACGGGTGGCAGGTGTCGAGCAGGTCCATCAATGTGCTGGTGCACTTCGGCAGGTCATGGACAATCGCCCACCACCACGCTGACATCCAGTGGCCCGTTGTTAGCATCTCTTCCGTGATGCTGCGCAAGGTGTGGTCAGATGCAAGTTCACGGAAGCGCACGAGCATGTGCGTGCTGAACGAGAGGTCCATGTAGAAATATTCCTCGTCGGTCGGACGGAACTCATAGCGCTCGCGAACGCCATCAGCACGTTGAATCCAGCCAACGAACAGTGGGCGTACTACTGAGGTGTCGTCGTCCGACACCTGCACAGGTTCGATGTCTCGCACGTTCGGCCGCATCGGTAACGGCGGGCTCGACTCTTGGTCAGTCGTCTGAGTAGACTGAGCGCGACTCGACTGATTGGGCGCCGTCGCGCTCTGGCTGCACTTGCGAGCCTTGTTGCTGGCAGCGACCCATTTGGAGATACGGAGGCGACGCTCCCGTCGGTCACCCGCCGTCGGAATATCGGCGTCATAGAACATCACATCGCCCGACGGCTCGAAGTCTTCGTCGTCGTGCTCGAGGTCACCCCCAACCGACGTGCCGTTGATTTCAAGCAACAACTGCTTCCAAGGAGTGGCGTGGAAGTTGCCTCCGTCGTTCATACCGCTGGTGTCAAAACTCGGAATCATGGCGTGTGTCCTCAAAGGGATTGCCCGCGGACGTCTATGACGTCCGCGTCAGGGCAGTGTCGATTACGTGGCTTTGTGCTGCGCGCGCTCGAGCGCGGCGGAGATGCGACGCTTTTTGAACGCATTCGGCTTGGTGAGCAGCGGCCCACTCGCCCGCGCCACGACGCCATCGAACACGCCAGCGTTCAGGCCAGTCAATCGCCGGGCTTTGAACGCTGTCGGCTCCAGCGTGCGGTCGGTGTACAGCCAAGCGTGGCGACGGTTCGGGTTGCGTGTCTTCTTCATATGGCTCTCCAGTGTTGTGGCGTAGGTCCGTGTTGCTCAAGACGCGCCTTGCGGCGCTCTAGGTCGCGGCCCGTCGTTTCGACCTGCAGCGGTGGGCGCGCTTTGCAGCTTCGGTTTCGTGATGCGTGATAGCCCGGATGACAAGGCGGTTGAAGTCTTCGAATGTCAGGTTGCGGTTGGGCACCATCACCTTCCCGAGAGCCGACGGGCACGGGCGCGGAACGTTCAGTGCCATGGCTGTGGCGATTCGCGTCTGGAGGTCCTCCTGCAACTCACTCATATGCTGATGAACCAGATACCCCCGGCGTTTTGATTCGGCAGATGCTTGTGGTTTCATCACATCTCCTTTCGCGTGGGTAAGTACTTCGTTGCGAGCGCAGGCGCGGTCGACCCGCGTTCAACTGCTCAGTGCTTCGACTTGCGCGCGACACGCTGCACCCCTGATTTCGACGGTGCCTCCGGACATGTGTCGTAGACCGGGGTTTCCGGAGGCGTCCCGAAGTACAAGAGCGGCGCGAGCTCCGGATGCGTCTGGACATAACGCCTCAACCGCGAGTACGCCTGGCCCGCTTTGCGCACCTCACTCCATCGCTTCGCGTGCTGCTCGTTGCTTTCGGTCGGCAACCACCCGTTCATGTAGCGTTTCCATTCCCTGAGCAGCTTGTCTTGCGCCGCCTGGAGCTCGGCGGCAATCTGCGCCGAGTCGGCCTCACGGCCACCGCGGTGAGCCGATGCAGGTTTGTGATTGAGTTGATTCATGGTCGCTCCTCCTTCTACGAGTTGAGGGTGGGTAGTACGGGGTTCGGACGCTTCGACTGGCTCGCCTGTTGCGTCGGCTTCGGAGCCGAACCAGCGGGTTTGCGCGTCGGCGCGAAGGACGAGTCGGTCACCACGGTCGCGCGGCTGTAGGTGATGCCGGTGGCGGCTTACATAGAGGCCTGCTCGTTGAAAGCCGCCACGCGCTGCTTCCAGGCAGTCGTGGTTTCCTGAAGCCGCTCGATGGCATCGCGTGTCTTCGGCAGGTGCGGCAGCAGGTGGCGATAGTTGGTCGACATCCGATGCCCACGAGTCAGCGCGTGCCGAGTGATTCGATGCTTCCAGCCGGCGTCAACGAATCCGTTGGCTTTGGCCTTAACGTGCTGCGAAAACGAAGCGTCCAGTCGTTTGTAGTACGAATCGCTTGTGTGAAAATTAGGGACTTGGTAGCCCGCGGCAGCCAATGACTCTTCGGTGATGAAAAACCCAGCGCTGTGCGGGAGCTTGCGCATCAGCTCGACATGACTTGCGTCAGGGTTCTTCTTGAGCTCCTTCGCATAATCCTTCGCGTAGAACGTGAAATACTTCTCGGCGTTCTTCTGCTTCCAGTTAGCTTTGCGCTCACGTTGGGTAAGCCGCGTCTCCAGGCTGCGAGTCACGAGCTGGACCTTTTGGACTTCGGTCGGTATGTGCTCGAATGCGTGTTCCACGTCTTCCCACTTCGGGTGCAGGCCCGCGAGCAAGGCGATGGTCGCCGACGGTGTGCGCGGGACCATCTTGCCCTTGAAGAGGTCGGCATACGATTGGGTGCGTGCGACAACGATGCCCTTACGCTCAAGAAGCGGACGGAACCGACTGGCTTGGACGACCTCCGCGGCGCGGTCTGCTCGGTAGAAGCCGCCTTCAACGATGCCAAGCTCGACGGCACGGGCAGCGACCACGTTACCGATGCCCCCGTGATTCAGGTGCGGAAGGTAGTTCTCATCCAAGAGGCGTGAGCCGATTCGCGACATCTCAATCTCCAGTTCAGCAACTTCGGTCGGAAGGGCTGCAGCTTCCGGAATCGCTTGGAGACTACAGCCGCAGGTGAATCCCGCGTGACGGGTGTACTTCTGGTACTTCGAAAAGTCAGCGCATTGGTCACAAGGCGTACAGAGGGGCTCGCCGTGGTATCCGCAAAAGAGGTTTCCAGGAACCAAGTGGTCTCTGCGCCAGAAAGGCAACCCATCGTCTGCGATATCTTCTTCAAGGCATTTCGGACATCGGGCCAGTCGAGCCTTCACCCACTCGGTTCCCGGTCCGCTGAGCCCGAGCATTGCCATCAGTCCGCCTTGCGTTCCATGGTCAAAGTGACCGTGGAGTGCCTGCACGTTCTTTGGTGGCAGAAATCGGGTCGTCGCGGGCATAGACGAGCAGTGGCTCTTGACATAGCCGAGTGAACCGACGAGCGCGCCCAGCCCCTCAATCGTCGGTCGAAGTCCGCTCGGCCAGAGCCAATAGCGCGGGAGTAGTTGGTGCTCCAAGTAAAACAGAAGGTGCGCGAGATACATCACGAAGTGCTCGCCGGACCGAATGGACCGAGCAAACACCAATCGAAGAGAGTCCTGCAGAGTTGACATACGCACAGTCCTCAGGTGGGTTGATAGAAGTCGACGAGCGTTTCTGGTCGCAATCTGGCCACTCGCGCGATAACGGAGAGCGCTTGCGTGCCGCCGCATGCCGGGTCTGCCGTCGCGCGCGCTACTCGACGCGTGACGAAGACCTGTCGATTCGCTGGGAGCTGGCGATGGGCCGTACTCTCATTGAGCGTGCGTGCGACTCGGTCATAGGTGTACTCGGTCATGCCGAATCCCAGACGTTCCTGATACGCAGACGGCAGCGGCTCCCGCCCTTCAGCCGAATAGCGCAGGTCCGTGGTGTTGCAGCGAATGGCGTCGAGCAGCGGGCCCGGCAACTGAGCCGGCGGCCGGCCGCCGGGCGGCTTGGTTGCAGAGACCTGATTTGCAAGCAGCCATGTCCGGTCGTTCCGAGAAAGCCAGGCCCACGTCGCTGTGGCCGTGCGGCGCAGTTGGGTCCTGGTCAGCCCGGGATTTGCGGCCAGGTGCGCCCCCCACTGCGCGCGGTGAGCCATCACCGCTTCCGCGTCGGCCTTGAAAGCGATATCGGGCACGAGATGGAAGGAGCGCTGCCGAACCACAGAGTCCACGTTCGCGGCCATCTCTTCGAGCAGGATGAGAAGCACCGGATGGATTGCACGGCCGCGCGCAGCGGCGCGCACACAGACCTCCGCCACGCTGACGTTTTTCACGAGCCAGTCCTGCCGGACATCTTCGAACCCATCCGAGTAGAACCGCTTGAAAGCCTGGTCAAGAGGCACGAGGCGAACGCGTCCCTCCTGTGTCAGGAAACCGTGGCTCTCGAGTTGACCGAGAATCCTCGCCCACGGCGGACGCTGCGACCCAGGCTGCAGAATGTCCCGGACGCGCTGCGCGAAGCGCAGCGAGTTCTCACGGGCGCCGCGTGTTCGTACGTTGTTGAGCTCAACTTCGAGGAGGCTGCGAGTGCCACCGTTCCTCAGCGACGATTCGTGTACCGGGCAGCGAGTGACGAAATCGAACGCATGCCAGACCAGTCCTACGGTGAACCCGTAAAGCCTCTCGGCTTCGCATACACATTCCGGACACTGGATGTCGACCCGGTTGCCACACTGCAGTCCGGGTGAAAACCGAGGGGCAACCGTGCGACTACGGGCTCCTGTGGCGAGTTGGTCCACGAGATTGCGCGCCTGCTCGGGGGACATCCCCGTTATGTATAACGGTGCCGCGGACGCGCTCAGCACCAGTGCTGGACCGGCCCCGTAGTCGCCCTCGAACACGTCTTCGAGCGCTTGCCCTCTGCACGGCATAGTGCTTGAGCAGAGCGGACCGCGCCGGCTTGTGAGATGAGAAAGCCGTGTGGTCAGTGGGCGCCCTGTGAAGCGCGAGTCGTTCTCGACCAAACTGAGCACGGTCTGCCCGTGGACGCGAGGTAAAACGGGCCTCATGGTCACTTGGCACCTCCTAATTGCGCGTCTTCGCCACGCGGCGCAATGCAGATGAAATCGGCGTTCTTGTCGTTCGACCGAACGAGGGAACGGCTCCATTGGCACGGAAGATAGTCTGCGAATCGGTGAATATTCGAGCGACTGACTTTGCCTCGTGCCGCTTGCCTGATGATGTCCAGATACTCCACATCGAGGTGGAGGGCATCACCGGCGAACGCGTCCAGTTGCTCGCGAGTCAGGACCATGCCGCTCTTATCGGAGACCTTGTTTGCAATCCAACTGCACACGAGGGAAACGAGGTCCTCGAGGCCCTGAGTCTTTTCCCACAGTGCGCCCTCAAACCAGCCCGGGACTGCTGCACCGTAAGTAGGCGCAAGGTATCTTCTCCACGCCTGATTCGATACGCTCAGCCAGTAGGGAGAACCTGTTTTCGCAGAAAGCAATTCGTAGGCTCCAAGCGTGCGGAGCGCGTTGAACACTGCGCCCTGAGCCAGGATTTCGGTGGCGGCACCCGTCGTGCACAATATGAGAATCACCACACCGGTCGTCTGTGCCACGGTCGCGAGCATTGCGAAGAACGTCTTGGCTCGACGTGAACGAGCGTCACCCGCCCTGATTCCCGAGATAAGGATTGCGCCAAAGTTGCCGCCAATGGCCATCGAGCAGAGGACTCGAGCGTCGGGGAACTGACCGCCGCTCACCAGCCCAAGCGACTTCTGAGTCATGTTGATGCCGAATGCGCCATTGAACTCTTGCAGCGCCCAGAGAATGAGCGTTGTGGGGTCGCAGTCGGGCGGGCACGGGACATGCAAAACCGCTTTGCGGGGCGTTCTCATGAAGCCTCCGTTTCGCGTACCGACGACGGTCACCCGTCCTTTGTCGTCAAACAGATTGAGAATGGCGTTCCGGACAGCGTTGTTTTGGGCTCCCTCCTGACAGCAGATAATCATCGTGCGAGCAACGGCACCCGGCAAAGACACCGAAGCGGACTGCACAACGCCTCCGTGAGCATTTCTGAAGTAGCTGAGAAAGTTGAAGGCGCCATACAGATATGGCTGGTAGTCATAGTTCGTCACGTCCCGGACCAACGCACTGTCGTGCATGGCCCGCAACAGGCGTTTTACTGCATAGCCCAAGACCTCGTTGGGCGTATGGTCGTAAGCGTCGCTCGCGCTGCCAACCGCATGTGTTTGCTCCAGCCGGCTGCAAATCTCGGGGACTCTCGTCAGTTCTGGTATGTCATCAAGCGCAGGATTGGACGTACTTAGGGCGACCTCTGCGTCGAGTGGCGACCGGCGCTTCGGTATCGAAGGAGTTTCGAGAGCCGTGCTCATGCGTCCTCCCGTCGAATCCCGTGCACGGTGAGGCGCGCTCTGTAGGTATCGCGCAGCACTCGGCGAGCCCTCATCAACGCGTACACAAAAGAGGTGTCGTCGCCATATCCGCAGTAGACCCGACGCTCCTGCCGCCTCTCGTAAAACTTAGCGAGACAGCGTAGGGTCGCGAGCGCGGCAGAATCTCGTTGCCGAAGGAGACCCGCGCTGCTCAGGGCGTTCGGAGACCACTTCGTCCGCAAGATATGCAGAAGGTCACCGGGACCTCTCGAGTCGAACAGTTCGTCTAAAGACGGATTCGGGTAGGTTGACCGCGGTATGCGTGGGCGCCCCTTGGCAATGTGCTCGACGGCCCTTTGGAGACGAAGCGTTTCGAGGTGAGCAAGAAGCTGTGTCCCCGATGGGTGCGGGCCAAGAGACAGCGGCACGAAGGCAAAACCAACGCTTTCGCTCCGAGCATTCTTCCGGCGCTCGGCCCTGTTGCCCAGCCGTGGGTCGAATTTCCGAGTCAGTGCCGTTGCGTCCTTCCTGAGGGAGGGCAAGCGGCCCCAAGAAATCGCGGAAATGTGGTCCCAAGGCCGCGAGTAATTTAGCAGATGAAAACGTCCAGGTGCCAGCGCTTCGCGGGCGACGCGAGGGGGCAGATGGGTAAGACCAGCGCCGCCGATACGATTTTGCGGCACCGATTTGGTGCAAACAAAAGCGGGAGCATAGGTCGCACGGAGGGCGACCTGGACGTCCACGTCATTGATAACAATCACGATTTTCTCCACAGGTTGCTTTGAGATGAGCGCGCGTCTCCCCGCTGCCTGCTAAATGCGGGCGTGCGTGTTGACAAGCCTGTCGACCTGTGTGAATATCCGCGATGTCAAGGCGCGTTTCCTCTCACAGGAAGCACGGCAGGAAGGGGGACGGTTCCAGCCGTCCCCTTTTTCCGTTTACGGGCTCGTAATCGTCAGTCGGGGCCAACCCCGCTGTTCGCTACTCGACTTCCGTTACATAGGTTCTCCTGTTGTTCTGATGCCGCCATCTCTGCGGCCCTTGCTCAATTCCGTCTCTCGACCCTCGGCTTCGCGCCGCATGCAGCGCGAGTGCTGCGCCGTCCGAAGGCGACGCGAATCACGTCTCGCCGCCCGCATTCAGCTGATGCCTGCAAACCGGTGAACGATTGAAGCAAGGCTAATCGCCTTGCTTCACTGCGACCTTCATGGCATCCAGCGAACCGCTCGACGAACCAGGCGCGGTCATGCTGCCTTTGCACTTAGCGCGTTCAGCGAATCGACCTCAACCTAAAACGCTGCACTACACACGGTTGATTGAGTCATCGAAAGGGTGAGTGCGCAGACTACCCGGCAATCAAAAACCCCGCAAGCACCGAACGTCGACTTATATCGATTCCCACGCCGTTTTAGACGTAAGCGGTCCATCTTCGACGTCTGGCAGTGAGCGACAGTAGCGAGGAGCATAGGTGTCCACCTATCTTGAGGTGGACACCTATGACTGGCATGGACTC
>NZ_JARUXK010000001.1:2688647-3007503 GCF_031451435.1 Caballeronia sp. LZ008
CTGGAAGATGCCCGCAGATCTCCGCTGACCCACTTCGCTATCACACATCACGCGCTCTACCATCTTACTCTGAGGGGCGTCGTTCGTGGATCGCTTACTTTTAGACGACTCAACCGCGGCTAACCATCTATCTCTAAAGCAAAAATGCACGATAAAGAGAAATTCTTATCTCTCCGTGGCTCTAAAAATTGACCCAGGCGTTATTCTTCGATACATTCCGCTCGCTTTACAAACTTTAGCTATGCTAACCGATTAACAAGTGTCTAACATGAAATACGTATTCCTTAGTTATTAGAGATGTAAGCTAGATAGGGCCTTTGCTTTCGCAGACGGCGCCCACGGTCGCATAACGGCGCTATGCCGTTATGCGACCGTAGGTGTTTTGGTTGGTCCAGTTGCGTAGCACTTAAGGGATACGACGTATCCGCCTTCAGTCCCACCTTCGAAGGCCACAACCGCATTAAGAATGGCGCGGTGTCGCCGCACTCTCATTCACATCTCAACTTCTAAAAGTGGGTACCAGTACCTGCTTGTTGCGATGAATGCGCAAATAAGGTAACGACGACTCGGCTTCAACGGTGTTGCTATCTAGAGCTGTCGAGCTGATGCATTCAAAGGTATGTGAGGCGGAAACTTGCAATCAAAACCTGCGACCGAGCACCTCTGAAATAGAAGAAAATTTAAAGCGATAACTTGTGAAGTTGGTGCAAAATCACGTCTTAGAGATTTCTTCTTCACGCGGACAAATATCAAATACTCACTCGTTGAGTGACGTGTAGACGTAGATTTGTATCGCGATGAGGAGGACGGTCTCGAGAGCGGTTTTAGATTTCGCGCGAGCCGAAAAGCTCTCTTCTGAATCTTAGAACATCCGGCGAACCGGTCAAGGACAACTCACCGTGGTCGACAAATGGCATCAGCATGCAGGGCAGATAGTGAAAGACGTGCTGTCGCACAAGAGGGTGAAGCAAGAGGATTTCGCGAAGTACCTTCAGGCCGTTGTAGGGGGAAAGGAAGGTACAGATGGGAAGGACTCGTTTCGCAATCTACTTCGTCGAGGTACGGTCACGCTCACGATGTTCCTTCATGCTCTGAAATATACGGGGGCCAAGATGCCGCCAGGTTGGGAACGGGCGGGGAAGTATGCCGTGGACAGGATGTCGTCCGTGATTGCATTCGCGAGTGTGCCGGCAACACTCGACTCTCTAGACGACAGTCTTTTATCCGACCCGACCGCGCTCCACCTATTGAAGCAGATTCAGGACTTGCCGCCATCAGATAGATTGGAAGGAGGGTTGAAGCTGGCCTATGCTAGCGAGTTCTTCTACAGAGTCAGTGCGGCAGACATAGCGCTACGCGAGATGAGCCGCGTGAACGACGACTTTGTTCAACTCGCGAGGAAACTTCGACAGTCGTCCGGAAGGCGTATCACCGCGAGGACCTTACGACGAGTGTTCGAATCAGGCGACTTGCAATTGGCGCTACTACTGGAATGCTTGTGCGCTGTGCGTTCTCCAAGTCTCGAACGCTACATCGACATGGAGGAGCTTGACGCAGCTGCGCGTGAGAGCCTGGCTCAACGAAGCCAATCGCCGAAAACATCTGACCAATAAATTTCTTGGATTTCGAGTGAAGGCGTCCTATGCTGAAAGCGAGCAATTTAGCTCGGTTTCAGCATCTCCCATTTCCGCTCCTTGCGACCCTGTCGCACCTCACCGCCAGCGTAGTCTGCTTGGCGTCAAGTAATCCTAAAAGTCACAAGCTAACGTCCCTGAAACTTTGAAGGAGGCGACCGTGACTGTGCCATATAGAGTTTCGTCCCGCAGTAAGGGCCACTCAGAGTGGGCCACTTTGGGCTTGAGCGAATGGCGCTTGATGAAATGCGGTGACGCTCGTCTGCGCGTCGTCGGTATGGATGTTTCGACCGGAGAGCAGCGCGTTACCTCTGCTCTTGAGTGTATTGACCTCGCCTGCCGGGTCATTCACACCTGCGACGAGCGAGCCTTATTGCTCGCCCCGTTTTCGCCCAATTCCGACTGTTGCGAGACGTCTTCTGTCGAAGGATTGGACCCTCAATGGCGAACATGGGTTGCACACCACGACTTGCTGCCTTACTTGGACGTTACTCCCATTCTTCTGGAAGACATCGACCGGGTATGTGAGTATGGCCAGTCCTCCGCGATGCCCGAGAAGTCGATGTCGGCGGAGAGCAAGCGTTTCTTGACCACTCTGGTCGAGGCCGAGGTCCCCATTCACTGGGACTTGGTCAGAACCGCCGCGTTGCACCTGCTGAACGGAGTGAATTTATCTGACGGCGCTGTCGTACCGCTTATGTCGCGGGGAACGTTACAGTCGGAACGACCGTCGCGCAACGCGCACGCATCGACTCGCCGGACATCAACGGTCATGGCCTCCGCACCTTCGAAGTCTCCCATGCGAGGAGGCTCAGATGAGCAAGCGAGATAGACAACGCTCAGTTCTGAATGCTGAGGACTCGTTTATCGAGGACGCCGCGGTTACCAACGTCTCAGAAGAAACGCAACTTCGCTGCACATTCAACGCGAGCTACCTCAGCTTTCTCAAGGTCGGCCTCGAGATTGAGGCGATTGCTAATGAGTTCGTTCCGGACGTACGGTTAGTCACGAATGCGTTTGATGCCATAAACGCGTCAAACGAGGACCAGCTCATGAAATTGCAGACTCAGCAATGGCAGACGCCCTCGCCCCTACTGCTCCTATGCCCTGCTCGTTGGCTTACGTTGTTGAACTTGCGGAGCGCACGCTTCTCGGCACCCGAAATTTTCTGAATCTGCAGTAACCATAATCAGACTCCGGACCAGGTCGAAACCAAGGCTAACCCACTTGTTGCAACGTTCGAGCACGCCAGCCGCGCTCATAACATCCACTTGTCTACAGGAGGCGATATGCGCGTTACCGAATCTGCTCAAGCTGTTGCTTTGGAGGAAGCAAGGCGCGCAGCCGTTCGCTGCGGGGAGTTGATTTCCGTGGAAGAGATGGGTGTTCGCCTGCGTCGTCCCCGGCAAGACATCGAACGGTTACTCAATAAGGGCCGCCTGTTCTCAATAGATGTCGATGACACGCCGTATATTCCGGCCATCCTTGATGTCCAATCAAAATTTCGCGCTCGCTTGTGGAGCATCTGCGAGCTCATCCAGCCTGCCCATGCCGAGAGTCGTTTGGCGTTTCTGATGGGTATCCGCGAGTCCCTTTGGAACGGGAGCGCCCTCGACCTCCTTTCAGACGAAGAGGCATATCGTCGCCTTCTCTCAGCCGCTCGCGCGTGGGCGGCGGAGTGGTCTCGCACCACGGTGCTCCTGCTCGACGGTCACCGCGAAGCTGAACACTGGCGCGAGGCGCCGTTGTTCCAAGCGTTCGGTGAAATCGACCCTCGCTACCCGACCTGGTCGCGCGCGAGTCGCGCTGTTGGTCGTAACGAATCTTTTCAAAGGGGCGTGGTGATTGGCCGCGCGACGCTCTTTGTCTGCAAGACAGAGCCGCGCGGACGGAAGACGGTTGAGAAGCGCGTTTTGCTGACCGTAGCTGACAGAGGTACCACGATTGCCGTGACCGCTGATGGGCACAGCTTCCTGCTGCCGCTCGCGTCCAACTTCGACATCCACGATGCAGGAAAAATCGTGAGAAGGGTCCTGAGGCAGATGGAGCGCGGCGGAGAGGAGGTGGGCCTTTCGGTCAAGGAAGCGGCTGAAGTCCTTGCCTGTAGTATTGATTCTGTCTATCGCCTCTTGCTCGACCGGCGCCTCGCGCGCGCAATCGGAAGCGCTCAGGGCAGGCTCACGGTCACACTCGAATCCGTTCGTTCCTATCGCGCAACTGCGGTCTTGCGAGCACGACTTGAGAAAGCGTCAGGCGCGTCGCTTCAGTAAGCGTCTTCCGATGCATCAACCCGCGCGGGTCGTGCAGTTCCGCGCATCTCCAAAGATACGGGGGTTGCCATGCTCAGAGTCACCATCATGCGCGCTTCGATGGACCACGAAGTCGTCGATGTGTTGGCCTACGCCGACATCCGCCGAGTGCACGGCTGGCGGCGATGCCGCTCAAGCGAAGTGCGCGTCTTCGATGGAAGAGGCGAACTGGAAACGACGGCTTTTCTTAACACCGATGGTCGTGACGACGCGAGCGTTTGGGCCGTCGTCGCTCACAGCCTATCCAGTGTCCTGCTGGGCGGGGAGGAAATCCTGTCGGCAGCCGCCGAGGCAGCCCGTCAATGCGAGCTCACCTGAGGAGGTCGCGATGCTCATCGTCACTATCGAGAAGTTACCTCACGGCGCAACAGACGACAGACGCGTACTGGGGGAGGCACGAATCATCAACATCGGCGGGGACGCTGGGTTCGGCGCTTACTCAGTGGATGTCCTCGATTACGCCGGAAACATCATCGCTCGCGGAGAACTGACGGACCATCCGCAATTCGCCTCCTCGACCGTATGGGGCCTCACGATTCGCGCACTCGCCGTCGCGCTTAGCGGTAGCGAGAAAGTTGCTTCCCGCCGCCTGTATCCAAGGAACCAGTGACTCAAGCCTGCTTGAATCGTCGTGCCTGTCTGGAGGTCGCCTACCATGCGTCAAATTCCGAACGATTTCCCGCGTTGCAACTTCGTCCAACGTGTTCTCCTGAGAGCAGATGCGTTGCCGTGCTGCCCACCGCCGTGCGAAATCTACACAGTCCCATTCAGCGACGACGACCAGGCCGAGCGCTGGGAGCTTTGCGAAGACCTAGCGCGGGCGCTCTGCCACCTTGCGATTCGAGATGCATATCGTCGCTCGCACGATGAAGCACTTACTCGAATCCGGGCAGCGTTACGTCGCCGCTCTTGGGTCACCGCGGCCGAGCTCGACTGGGTCATCAGCCGGATGCGGCGCCTGCTCGGCTGGTAATGGGCACCCAAACCATGCCAACCCATGACCCGAGTTTAGAGGCCTTTTGGGCATGCCTTTAACACAAAAACTGACCATTCCGTCCACCGCATCTTTCTTGGGAGCATGAAATGGCTAGCCACCACGATGACTTCATGGCGCAAGCGCGAGGCGTCATGGCGGATGCGTACCGTTGTCATGCTCGGAATCAGGAGCTGTCAACACGCACCCGGCTGCGCGCCGCGTTTGAGTCCATATATCTGCTGCTCCTTGTCATTGCGGGCAAGGATGACTCCCGACTGGTTCCTCAAGACATCGACGTAAATCTGATTGGCGACATGCTTCGCGTGCTCCGAGCAACGCCCAGAGATGTCGACGCGCTCATTGGCCTTGCTCAGTGGTTAATGCAAGATGAGACGCCTGAAACTCCCCCTCTCTCGGTAGCTGCCGCGCTCGCCCTCGTCGACCGCCTCCGGTTGTTCGCCGCATACCACCTGAGGAGCTCCTGATGCCTGATGTTCCTGCAGATTTTCCCCGCACCGCTGGTGGCGTCGTGTCCGGGGCGCAGCCCAAACGCTGCCTAATCCTTTGCTCGGATGGCTTGTACCGCGAGAGCTCGTCCGACGAGGTACGACAAGAGCGCTACGAATTGTGCGAGGACCTCGCACATCAGCTCCGCGATGTCGCTCTAAGGGACGCCGCACAGCACTCACATGAAGAAGTGCTCAGGCGTGTGAGGGTCGCGGTGCAAGAGAACGATTGGACTACACCGTCGGAAACCACGTGGCTGGTTCAACGGTTGCGAACCCTTCTAGCCTGGTAACGAGGGCATCGTGAAGTTTCAGATTGCGAGCGACCTGCATTTTGAAGGGCTATCCCCCGAAGCACGGAATGCCGCCATGCTGTCGCCAGTTGCATCCGCCGACATGCTCATCTTGGCGGGCGACATCTCCCGGTCGGCAGATGCTGTTCGGCGCTTTGCAAGTTGGCCAAAGCCTGTTCTGCTTGTTCACGGCAACCACGAAGCTCGAGGCGGGCACCTCCTGGACCTTAACCGCTCAATGATGATGCAAGCATCTGGAACGAGCGTCATCTTTCTAGAGCAGACGACCTATGAGTGTGGAGACCTCCGAATTTTGGGCTGCTGCCTTTGGACCGATTTTGATTTGTACGGGGCGCCTACTGCTGCTATGAAAGCAGCCGAGGCACAAATGCCGGAGTACAGCTTATACAGGCTCGGTCATCGAGGTGCATTCTCGCCCGCTTACTCACTGGCGATACACCGGAAGTCGCGGGCATGGTTGGAAGCAGAGATAGCGAGGCCCTTCGCCGGACGCACAGTGGTAGTAACTCATCACGCACCGCATCCCCGCTCCACCGACCCGCAATACGCAGGCGACCCGCTAAATGCAGCATTCGTCAGCGACCTGTCAGAGCTCATGCGGGGCGTCGACCTTTGGGTCCACGGTCATCTGCACTCGTCGTCGGACTACGTTGTCGGTCACTGCCGTGTAGTCTGCAATCCGCGCGGATACCCGAAGCCGCGGCGCGATGGAAATCTCGAGTTCGAGAACAAAGCGTTCGACCCTGGGCTAGTGGTCACAGTCTGAGACGCACTATCGAGGGGGCATCACGAGTACTCGCCAATCCAAAAGCGACCGGCGGGCACCGTGCTTCTGATTACCGTCGAGTTGCTCCCTCAGGGAAGCGAGAAAGAGCGTCGGACACTAGGTGAGACGCGAATCATTAACGTCGGCGGCGACGCCGCGTACGGGAACTATCTTGTCGAAGTGAAGGAAGGCTCTAGCGAGCCAAAATGGCTCGGGCAGCTCAGCGACTATCCAAGATTTGCCGGCAGTGTGTGGGACCTCGTTGCACGCGGACTCACCGTCGCCATGGTTGGCCGTGAAGAGCTTCCCCCGCGGCCGGTCCATCCATGGCGTGAAGGCCAGGAGGGGCAATGAGAACCTATATGTCATTTCGCGCGGCTGTGCTGCTGCCTGCAGCAGCACAGCCCGCCGCTGATTCTTGTCTGCCAGTGCGTGAGCAACAAGCATGAACGTCAGACAACTGCTCGAACAGCTCAGCCGCGCCGCACCGAGGGCGACGGTCTTGCTGTTGCCGGCGCATCGTGATGCAACGGGCGCCGAGATTCTTCGCACCGTCATTGTGCCCAGACTGCCATGGATACACGAGCGCCAACATCGAGAGCACGGCGCGGTCGACGACTTCTTCCACTCAGGTGCGGGGCCGTCAACGAACTTCGACGAAGCCACTGATGAAGCGTTTGTCGAACGGGTGGTCTTGCTGATTGCCGGTAACAACCTCGACCTGAATGAAGAGCCTGCTCCGAAAGGCCTGCTCTCGATGTCGAGGGTTCGAGAGGAAGCTGCCGAGTTTCGTCGGCAGATGCTGTTGAAAGGAGAACTCCTTCCAGAAAAAGATTTCCGAACGACGCTAGGTGTGAGCAAGAAGCGGCTGGCGGCCATGCTCAACGATGGGCGCTTGTTCACGCTCGACGTCGACGGTGAATCGGTCTACCCGGCGCTTTTCTGCGACGCACATCTTAATTTGAAACGTCTCTGGCAAGTCGCGAAGATAATCATGCCGGCGCCGCCCGCGTCGCGGTTTGACTTCCTTACCCGAGAGTGCGGCGCGCTTGGGGACAACATCCCAGTCGACATGCTCGACGACGACGTTGATTACAAGAGGCTGCGGCGATTTGCTCGAGCGTGGGCGACTGAGTTCAGCCGAACCATGGTCAAGGTCTACGACGGCCGTCCGCCTGAACGCCCATCAACCGCCGAGCCGCTGTACGAATGCGCAGTTGAAATCGACCCGCGACGCCCGTTATGGGCACGCGCACTGCGCGCGATTCAGAGTCCGGGCTACCAGTACCCAGATACAATTCCTCGCGCGCGAAAGACGATGGTTCTCCTCGTTGAACGACACACGGCTGGGCAAACCGGCGCAGTGCTTGAGGCCAGAATCGTCTGCAGCATCGATGAAGCAGACATACGAATCTCGGTAACGGTGCAGAGCGAACCTCCGCTCGCCATCAAAGTCGACACGCCGGGCGGCCATCCGACCGTGGTTGAGGCGGCGGATGCCGTGTTCACCGCGCTCGCGAAACGGTAGCGCAAGGAGCAGCGAAGCACCTATGAACGAGCGCTATCTTTCATTGATGACCCGGGCGGGTGACCCACAATGTTCTGATGGCGAGCGTGCGCTGTCGACATACAAGGCGTTGCGCCTCTTGTGCGATGAAATCGTGGAAATTCGGGAGTCGCCGCGCAACCATCTCAGTTCGATACAACGAGCCGTTATCGTCGTTAGCGAAGCATGTGCGGCGCTCGGCCTCCATCTGTTTCAGCACGAGCCGCTGCTCGTTCTTGCAATGTGGGCGGAGTCGAAAACCAAGTTCAGCCCGTTTCTCAGAATCGACGACGTGGTGGACATGGTCGAGTCCCTCGCCGAGCGCTGCGCTGAACAACGCGACAACCGTACCGAGCGCGTCATAGTCACGAATCCGAGCGCAGTCGCAGAGTATGTGACTGTGGAAATTCCAGTCGCTCGCAGGGATGTCGCGCTCACACGATTTGCAGACGAAGCTATGTACGACCTCTCGGACTCTCCCGACCCTGACGAAATGAGGGTAATACGGCGGACGCGTCGCCGACTTGTTCGCAAGAGGCAGGTTTTGACCGTAGCGGACCTTTGTCGGCGCGCTGGCATCTCGAGAACGACCCTCCGTCGGCGAGTGAAACACGGAACCATGTTTGCAATCGTCATCGGTCGCGCCCGCTATTATCCAGCGTTCTTCGCGCGAAACGACAGGCTCGGGACGCGGCTGGCGCGAGTTTGTGGCGCGATGAAGCCGACGGACGACGCGTGGGGTGCCTATTTCGAACTGGTGTACCGGTTCGAGAGTCTGGGAAGTCGGACGCTCCTGCAGGTGATGCGCCGCGCAGTCGGGTTTCGCGCAGCGATGCGCTATGCCCGCGCGTTCGCCGGCAACTGACTTCACCACCATCCTCCCATGACAGCCGCAATCTCTCATTTCTCCGTGTTGGCAAACGTGGACGGGTCGTGGTTTCCGTGCGGCCACCTATCGCTCGTCGAGAACGGTTCGGATTCAGTCTCATCCAGTTTTGAATACGCCCGAGCGTACCTCCAACGCAGCAACGCGTTCAGCGTCGACCCGGTTAGCCTTCCAGTGAAGAGTTGGAGGCCTAGCGCGAGCCCCCTGATTCCAGTCAACGGCCTGCCATTTTTCGGTGCCGTCCGAGACGCAACGCCCGATGCGTGGGGCCGGAGAGTAATCGAGGCGAAGCTTGGAGCGCCCCTTAATGGCTTGAAGGAGTCACAATATCTGCTGCCCGCAGGAAGCAACCGAGTCGGTGCGCTCGACATACGGGCGAAAGCGTCAGCCGCGCCGATGACCGCTCCGGACAGTTGGGAAACCTTGTCCGACATCGTCGAAGCGGCTGACCGGATAGACCGCGGCATTGCTCTACCTGCTCACCTCACTGGCATCTTCGTTCAAGGAGCTTGCCTTGGTGGTGCTCGCCCGAAAGCATCGGTCCGCGATGAGCGTGGGACATTGCAACTCGCGAAGCTCTCGAGCGCAAGCGACCGTTTCGACGTCCCCGGGATTGAATACGCGACCCTGCGGCTCGCTGAAAAAGCCGGGTTGCGGGTGCCAGCAGTCCGGCTCGTTCGCGTCAACGACCGCAGTGTCCTGCTCATCCGTCGATTCGACCGTTACTGGCGGGTTCCCGGCGATAAGACACCTAAGGGTGACAGCAGGTTCGTGCGAGGCGATGCCGCCGCTGGAGCGATGGAGCAACGCGTCCCATTCGTGAGCGCGCTCACTTTGATGGCATGTGACGAGTGGGAATCACGATACATGTCGTACGCAAATCTCGTAGCCTGCATGCAGAGGCACTGCCGGGCGCCTTTTGCGTACGATGGCGCCGCTGAACTGTTCAAACGCATGGTCTTCAACATCCTTGTCAGCAATAGCGACGACCACCTCAGGAATTTTGGATTCTTATGGGACGCCGACGTCGCTAGCTGGCGGTTGAGCCCAGCTTACGACCTGACTCCGCAACCCAGCATCGCTACGGAGCGATTTCAACATCTCTCCGTTGGAAAAAGCGGACGACTGGCGACGCTGGACAATGCGTTGACCGACCATGATGCTTTTCCGCTCTCGAAGAAATTCGCGTGCGAGCTTATCGCCGACGTTTGGGAGGTGGTCAGTCAATGGCGCGACGCGTTCGACGGTTTCGGCATCGACCCTCAAGAGATTCAGAAGGTGGCCAGCGCTTTTCGACATATCGACGACATCGCTAGCCGCGAGCTACGGCACCAACTGCCCTAAAGAAGACAGTGCTGATTCGCTTGTTAAAGCGGCGTAGTGATTAGGACGGCATTCCAAAAGGCAGTGCATCAATATTGAATTGGCGGACGAAAACCATTACCGAGGCACAGCGCCCGCAGACGTTGCGGCGTCTGTCGTGACATTCGCAGTTTGGTTATTGCTCGAAGGAGCGGTGCGCATCGTGTCTATGCGTTTGCCGAATTTCGCGTGCCGTGAAGGTATCAAGCCGAGCGACGCGCCCGAAAGTCAGAGGATGACCGGCGCAGAGGGCAAGTCTTCCAGCGGCGGCGGAAGCGCCGGAAAGTGCGTCCTAAGGAGCGCGGTAACTTGCTCGACCCCTTGCACGGCACCGGATTGGAATTTGTTGAGCCGAAACTCCGATTCCATCTTTTGACAGATTGCTTCCCATTCTCCACCTGAGACTCTCAGATGCATTCCTCGGTCCGCGACGATTTCAACGTCGCGGTCCGCTAGCAGAAGGTAAATCAGAACTCCGTTATTGTGCTCCGTATCCCAGACACGGAGTTGGGAGAACACATCGATAGCACGTTCGCGCGCCGTCTGTCCTTCGAACAGGGCCGAACTATGTAGCGCACCTTCCACCACAAACCTCACCTGACCAACATGGGCTTTGTGACTTTCTTGAATGGCATCTTCGATGACCGCGAGCGCTTGAACGGGAAACGCCGCATTGAGCTGCCGCTGGGTCATCAAGAGATGCCGGACAATGCGCTTCAGGTCCAAAATCACCACCTCCCGGACGCGCCACCGCCGCCGAACCCGCCGCCGCCGCCTCTGAAGATGTCGCGACTAGAGCGACCTCCTACGCCGCCCGACCGCCCGCCGATATATCGGCCGCCTCCGTATGCGCCTATGCCGCTGCCAACGAGGGTGAATACCAGCGCGATTCCCCCGGCGATGATGGCCAAGATGACCGCGCCCGAAAGGAACCAAGCCAGTACGCCCACGATGCCGCCAGTTACAACGGCACCGGGTAGCCGACCAAGCATGGCACGCAGCACACCGCCTGCGACAACGGCCATTACGAACAATAGCGGCAAGAGCTGTCCTATGCCGTTTGCTTTCCCTCGACGTTGCGCTGGTGCGGGGAGCGGCTCTCCGCTTACGACACGGATGATTCCAGCCACTCCAGCGGCGATGCCCCCATAGAAGTCGCCTTGTTTGAACCTAGGGACAATCGTGTCGTGGATAATTCGATTGCTGGTCGCATCGGTCAGTATGCCTTCCAGGCCGTATCCCACTTCGATGCGGAGCGCGCGGTCCTCTTTCGCCACAATCAGCGTTGCGCCGTCGTCAACCTTTGCACGGCCCAGCTTCCACTTTTCGACCACCCGCATCGAATACTGCTCGATTGTCTCAGGCTGCGTGGTGGGGACGATAAGCACCGAAATTTGAGGTCCTTTGCGGGCTTCGAAGTCTTTCAAGGTCTGTTCGAGCGACGACCGCTGCTCACCCGTAAGCGTCCCCGTTTCATCGATAACCCGCGCAGTCAGCGGCGGCACGGGAACGTCGGCATACGCGTCCGCCCCGGAAAAAGTCAGTGCTGCAACGACGAGTACAAGAAGCGCACCAAAGACCTTCAATTGTTGACTCCGCTGGCAGACGCAGGCGTTGCACCAAAATCGACGCGAGGCGGCTTCGTGATTTCCGCGTCGTTCGCGACAGAAAAATTCGGCTTCTGCTGATAACCAAAGGCTTTGGCTGTCAGGTTGTTGGGAAACGACCGTACAGTCGAGTTGTACTGCTGAACCGACTTGATGTATCGGTTGCGTGCCACGGCGATGCGATTCTCAGTTCCTTCGAGCTGCGCCTGCAAGTCGCGGAAGTTCGCGTCCGACTTCAGTTGCGGGTAGTTCTCCGACACCACCAGCAGGCGAGACAGCGACGAGGTGAGTTGACCCTGCGCCGACTCGAATCGTGCAAACGCTTGTGGGTCCGAGAGCACCTCTGGGGTCGCCTGAGTCGAGCCAACCCTTGAGCGGGCTTCCGTGACCCTCGTCAGGACTTCTCTTTCTTGATTGGCGTATCCCTTAACCGTGCTGACCAGATTGGGCACCAAATCAGCGCGCCGTTGATACTGGTTTAGAACTTCCGCCCAGCTCGCTTTCACCTGTTCATCTTCGGCTTGAATCGAGTTGTAGCCGCATCCGGCCAGCCCTAAAATCAGCGCGAAGAGCGCAGTGTTCCATCCCATCCGAGCAACTCGTCGCGTCGCGCTTAGAAATCGCAGGTTGTCTGGCATAGGGCACCTTTCCGTCGACGACTTAGCAGATAGGTCGCGCCGCTCCGGTGCGCGCTCTAGTTCGTCCCATCGTACCGACGCATGCGCACAACTGGTTGACCTTAGTCAACTCAATAAGCGGCCATATCACCTCGGCCATCGCCGGTACCGATATGTCCCAAAAGAGCTAACTCCCTCTCGGCGAAGTCCCATTCCGTCGCGCGTGGTTATTTCGGATGCGAGAGGTGGCCACCCAAGAATGAGTAGCGTTTATGCAATGGTGAGTCGGGCCCTAGGCTGGACCTATTGAATGGGCGATTCATTCGCCTTACCCAACAAACTCCCGGTGCCGACAGAAGCGCCAATACCTAGAATCTCGCGATGCGTACGCATTAAGCGTTACATTCTCGTTTATCCTGTCCGTGTGTAGTTCCGAGAAGGTTGGCATCGCTAGATGTGGGATAAGAGGCACAAGTGCGTCTCCCCCGAACCTCGTATCCAATAAGCTGAGCATTGGGCTTCTCAATCATGTCAAAGTGGCGCCGACTAGCTGCGTTCTTCTTAGTAGCACTTGGTGGCTCAGTCATCGTCGGCCGCAGTTTTGACGTGGGGATATGTTGGATGCGGCGCGTCGACCTCAATTGAAATGGGCAGCAACTTCCCAGCGGAAAACGGCAAGCCTGCGCATCCTTCAGTTCAAAGGTTTCGGGCAGCTCTCAGTTCGAACAGTCATTGCGGTACGTGCCGCGCTAAGTCCTGCCCCTGCGAGCTGTCGTGCCTCAGTGCAGTTCTGCCGGGCAACGAGACGTCCATCGGCACTCGCGGCTTTCTTCGCCCAGCCGCGTCTGCAAGCCCTACGAACCAGACCGTCTCGTTCATTACGGGCGGCATAGAGCGGCCACCACGCTAGTAATTCCGAGCTGCTGGTCTTCCGCGAGTTGTACCGCTTCATCGGGGCGGCAAGCCATGCGTGCACACGCACGTCGGCGGCTTCCACCTCAGCGTACCAAAGGCGTCTTCGAGGCGCCATTGGCTGGACGGCGCTCGCGGCAACATTCGTGTGTCAGAAGTAAGTGGGCGTCGAACAGTGTGACCGCAAAGACGGCGTGCGACGTGCCTTTTCATTCCCTGACCCGATGCACCAATTGAACGCGGCTTACGAAAGCACGAACGTCGGCTACGCCGAGCGCGCAGACGTTCAATGGCTGTTCGTAGCAGGTCACCAATGCGTGACGCCGCTTACCGCTACAGCAGGAGACGTGATGAAGAAGTTTGTTGGCCTGGACCTCCTCCGATTTGGCCTAGCCGTCTATCTGATGGTCTTTCATACGATACGCGAGTATCCGCAGAACGTAGACCTTCCTCTGATGGAGCTGACAAACCTTGGCGGGTTCGCCACAAGTACCTTTTTTATCCTTTCCGGATTCATTCTCTCGCATGTGTACTTTGGCCGCACTGCGGAGCTAAGAGGAGGGACGCGTGACTTTCTTGTGAAGCGTCTGTCGAACTTATACCCGGTTCACCTTGTTTCGCTGGCTCTACTTCTTGTAGTCTCAGCGGCCGGAACTAGAACACTGGACACTTTCTCGCTTATGTCGCTGGACGACGGGGACCCTGTCGTAACGCTCGGACATGTCGCGGCGACATTCAATTTTTTGCTGAATCTGTTCTTGCTTCAGGTCTGGAATCCGTTGTATGCGTCAATCAATCCTCCCTCCTGGTCTCTCTCGACTCTGTTGTTCTTCTACATTGCATTCCCAGTCCTCGGTCCACGGCTTCTCAAGGCCGGCCATAAAGAGCGGCTGCTCCCTGTCCTATGGGTGCTTTATCTCGTCCCTCCGGTAATTGCCGCCACGATGCAGTGGTACGGCCCGGTTGCCGTTGGCGTCATCACGCGAAATCCCATTATGCGGTTGCCCGAATTCCTCGCCGGAATCTTGCTCTTCGGCATTTACCGGGAAGCGCAGTTCGCTCAAGTCCTCGACCGTCGGCGCAAGGTCGCTCTTGCGATGCTTTTCATTGCCGGCTCGTTCGTGACCTGTGCATGGCTGGAGTCCCATGGCCCCCTTAGTCTGCGCTACATCATCCACAATGGCGGCCTGATGCCGGCTGAGATGTTGCTCGTCATCGTTTGCACCGACCTCGCGGTGCCCAAACGTTTCGAGGGAAGTTGCGTGCGGCTGGGGAATGCAGCGCTTTCAATCTTCGCTATTCACGTGCCAGTCTTCTTCATAATGATGAAGGCACTGAAGCTCTTCTCCCTAGGGGAGTCGCCTCTATGGTGTATGTCTAATTTCTCGGCGTGCGTCTCAGCGTCGAAGCAAGTCGTGCCCAGTATGGCCACGTATCCGCTGTACCTTTTGGTCACGGTTATCGCGGCGGTGTACTTTCAGGAACGTCTCCTCGTTCCGTTCCGCACGCTGCTGCGTGCGCAATTCCTCGATAAATCGCCGAGGGACTCTGGGAGCGCCGCGTCAAGACACAGGACGTAACGGTCCTTACGGATAGGGACACGCAGTGGCCGGGCCGAAAGGGCCCGGTTCGCCGCAGAGCGTCTCAATGGCCGTCGCCTTCAACAATTTTGCTTTGGACCGTACTGGCATTACTTGCTGCCATGCTCGGACTGCCAACGTTCCATGGTCGAAATTTCTTGGCGCTGTGCTCCCACAATGTCGCGCGCGAGCTTTCTAAGTTGAGGGTCCTTTCCATAATTCAACTCGACCTCAGCCATGTCAATGGCACCCTGGTGGTGCGGAATCATGCGTTCGACGAAGTCTTTGTCAGCATCACCGGTGTAGGCTTGAGACTGCATTTGCTGCATCATTTTCTTGTCGGCTGACTGGAACGCCTGCGTGGAACCTCCTGCGCTGGAGCTCCCCGAATCGCCCATGTTCATACCTGGCATCGACGCACCCTCCTGGGCGTATGTCGTCCCAACAAAACTGATTGCCGTCACGGCACTGACGACGAAATGTGCAGCCAATACGCGCGTTTTCATATCATCTCCCTTCTTGCGGCAAACTGCGTACGTTGAAAAGTCGCCGACATCGCTCAGCTCCGCGGCAACTGCTGTCAATCGGCTAGGTATGCTGCTTGTGAATATTTCCAGCGTCCGGCCCTTTAGCTACCGCGACGTTTGTCAATGGAATTACTGGATTTCATCTGTATCTTGCGGACCAACGAGCGTCAGACGTCAGTGGTTCTCACTGCGGCCGTCAAAGAAGACAACTCGTCTGACCGCCATAGCGCCTCTTCACATTAGCGGTGCGCGGTTGTAGAAGTAAATGCCGTGCGGCGACTTGCCTACCTTTATAGTGTTCAAGAGTTTCAACGTTTTCATATCGACGACCCCTACATAGCGTGTGAAACGGAACGTGACCCACAGATACCGCTTGTCCTGGCTCAGCTCCATGTCGTCGGGCCCTGGCAACAATCCGGTAATGGTTCCGACAGTCGTCAGGTTGTCCTGGTCGAGGATGCTGATGGTGCTGCCCACGCGATTGCTCACAAGGACGTGGTGACCGTCGGCAAGGGACCGAAAATTGTGCGCGCCTTTGTCGGTGTGGATGGTCTTGACGATTTTGCGCTCGCGCCAGTCGACCACTGCCACATAGTCCGCACCGGTCATGCCGATGAGCAGATACTTGTCGCCGGGCGTGAGCCAAAGGCCAGCAGGTGCCTTGCCGACGGGCATTTTCCAAAGCACCGTCTGCGTAGCGAGGTCAATGGCCGCCACTTCGCCGGACTCCTGGAGAGTAACAAAAGCGATTTTGCTGTCGGCCGTAAAAATCATATGGCTCGGCATCTTCGCGAGAGGAACTCTCTTCGCCAACGAAAAATCCTTGCCGTCGTACCGGTAGATGTCGACGCGGTCGAGCCGCAATCCGTTCGTGACAAACCACTGTCGGTCGCTCGAGAAACCGAGTTGATACGGGTCTTCGATGTTTGGAATCCACCTCTGAACTTTCCCGCTCTTTGGGTCCAGCAGAACTAGGTTGTTCGCCACAGAATTGGCGACAATCAAGGACCGGTTGTCGGGCGTCGCCATCAGGTGGTGCGGCTCCTTGCCGACCGGGTACGTATCGATGACTTTTTGACTGCCTTGGTCAATGACGCTGATGCTGGCATCGGCCGAATTCAGAACGATGACATCGTCAGCATGCGCGGTTGCCTGTGCGAACCAAAGCACTGCAACACCGATAAGTTGCGCAACGGTAGGTCGCCGTAGTCCAGTTCTGCTCATGCCCGAACCTCGGTCGCACTGTAGCCGGCTGATTCGAGTGCATCTTTTATCATTTGCTCCGACACGGTCGATTCGACCTCGACCGTCTTCGAGGCGACGTCGACATTCACTTGCGCGACGTCGTCCACCTGTGCGATGGCCCTGCGGACAGTCTGGGCGCAGCCGCCGCATGCTATTTCCTTGACATAGAACTTCATCGTCGTCTCCAAGAAGAGAAATGTAGTCACCGGAGTTTCAACCGTCCCATCGTGGGAACGTTAAGTCGGCTGCGTTCTTTCCGATTTCGTTTGGGCTCGGGGAAAGTGCAGCAAGAATGAAGTTCGGCCCGCCGCGCTCTGGACGTCGACGGTGCCGCGATGCAGCTGCATAATCGACTTCACTATCGCGAGTCCCAGCCCGGTGTTTTTAGCCGACCCGTGCCTCGACGCGTCGGCTCTGTAGAACCGCTCGAAAATTTTCGGCAGATGTTCGGGCGCAATGTCTTTCCCGGCGTTCACGACCTCAATGGACGCGTGTTGTGAGGTCTCGATAGCACGCAGCTCTACGGTCGAGCCCGGAACTGCGTGTTGCAGAGCATTCGAAATGAGATTGCTGACGGCGCGACGAAAGAGGTTGGTGTCCGCTTCCACTGCGGCGTTACCTTCGACGTTGATAACAATGTCCGATTCTTCCGCGAGTCCTTGGAAGTAGGATGCCAGCCGCCCAAGTTCGCTCTTCGCGTCGATTGTCGACGCATTGAGCAACGGGTGTGCGTTGTCGGTTCGAGCGAGAAAGAGCATGTTCTCAATCATGCGCTGCAGGCGTTCGTACTCTTCTATGTTCGACTCGATGAGCGCTTCGTACTCTTCGATGGTTCTCGTTCGCGAAAGCGTTATCTGCGATGCACTCAGCAACGTTGCAAGCGGTGTGCGCATGTCATGCGCGAGGTCCGAGGAGAACTGCGACAGACGAACGAACGCCCGCTCGAGTCGGTCAAGCATTCGATTTACGGAAGTTGCTATCTCCTGGAGTTCGACAGGTCCGCCCTCGATGTCGAGCCTTTCGCTCAGGTTGTGAGCTTCAATTCGGGACGCTTGC
The DNA here is from genome assembly GCF_031451435.1 of Caballeronia sp. LZ008. Taxonomy (NCBI): domain Bacteria; kingdom Pseudomonadati; phylum Pseudomonadota; class Betaproteobacteria; order Burkholderiales; family Burkholderiaceae; genus Caballeronia; species Caballeronia sp. LZ008. The sequence continues at coordinate 2,706,491 of NZ_JARUXK010000001.1, forward strand.
CGACCGATGTCTTTTACCGGTACAAGCCCGCGCCTTGTGATTAGGTAGCCGAGAGCGCCGACAAGCAAGGAACCGATTGCTACGGCTAGCAAGATGTCAATTCGGTAGCTCTTGAGAAGCGATTGCCTGTCTGCCGCGCTGCGCGAAAGCAAAATCTGCGCGACCTCGCCTGAGCGAAGCTTCTGTGCTGCCGCCACGCAGCGCGCCTGTCCTATTGCGGCAGAGTCGCAGCTGTATGGGACGCTCGGCGAGTGGTCCTGGCGCAGAAGGGTCTGAAAATCCACCCCTGTGGTCAGTCCGTGCTGCGCTAACACTTCCCCGCGTTCCCCGAGGACGGCTAGGTACACGCCGGGGTGTGACAGGAGAACTTCATGAAACACGGACTGGTCGCGACGCACAGCGTCGAATGCGCCAGCCTCTGTAATTAACTGCCGGAACTGGGCCAGCTTTCCAGCTATTTCCACATCGTCGCGCCGTTCGAGTTCATGGGCGAGCGAGCGGTAGAGGTACGCCCCCATCAAGGAAAATACGAGGAGTGCGGCTACTGCAAACGCGCCCGCCAATCGCAGAAGCAGCAGATATGGCGACTTGTCGGGCGCAGGGTTGTTCACGACCGGTCCTCGAGTACGTAACCCATGCCCCGTACGGTGTGCAGGAGCTTGTTGCTATATGTGTTATCGATTTTGGCGCGCAAGCGCTTAACTGCAGCATCGACGACGTTCGTATCGCTGTCGAAGTTCATATCCCAGATTTGGGAGGTGATGAACTGTCGCGTCAGGACTTCCCCCTGCCGCTCGGCGAGAAGTTGGAGCAACGCGAACTCCTGCGCAGTCAATTCCAGCCGGGCATCCCCGCGTCGCACGCGCCGCTTGATAAGGTCGACTTCGAGGTCTCCGATGCGGAGAATGTCCTTCACTGCGCGAGGTGCGCGGCGAAGCAGGGAACGTATGCGCGCCAGTAGCTCGGCGTACGCGAAGGGCTTGGGTAGATAGTCGTCGGCGCCGGCTTCTAGTCCCTCGACTTTGTCATCGACCGTGTCGCGCGCTGTCAGCAGCAACACAGGCGTTTCTTTCTGCTTGCGCAGTCCCTTCAGGACCTTCAGGCCATCGATACCGGGCAGCATGATGTCCAGGACGATAAGGTCGAAGTCCTCGTTGAGCGCGAGAAAGAGACCGTCTTCTCCATTGTCAGCAATGTAGACGGTATAGCTGGCCTCAGTAAGCCCCTTCCGAAGATAGGACGTCATCTTCGGCTCGTCTTCTATTAGCAGAATGCGCATGGTCTACGGTGATTGACGACTGGAGCCATTGGCTTCGTCTTGCAGCTTACCGGGTTGTTCATGCGCGGCGGATGACGGGAAGATGAAAAAATTTTCATGTTGAAGATGAAAAAACTGTCATGTCGCGCGCATCTTACTGTCAGGCGCAGAGCGGTAACCTTGCTTCGCCGTTTCAGCTAGTCAGTTAGGCGACTGCGGCTTACAATTCTCAACCGTATGCTAGGTTCCAGAGCCATGCCCTATTGGCGCAAATTCATCCTCGTTGTCGTCTTGGCGCTGAGCCTTCCAGCTCAGTCGTTCGCGGCCGCGTCGATGATTTGCGGCCTCGGGGTAGCTCATGGAAGCAATGCGTCATCTCACACCCACCACCATCATTCGGCAAGCATCACGGGCGATGACAAGATTGTAGAGGCTCAGGGGACGCACGCGACCGGTCAATCAACCGGCTCGCACGGCCATCATCACGCCTGCTCGAGCTGCGCGTCTTGCTGTTTCGGCGCGGCCGCTGTCGGGGTCTCGGCGCCGTCCAACTTCACTGAGATTGCCCATACCATCGTTCTTCCGTCAATGCCGCTTCCGGTCGTTTCGTTTCTGACTGGCGGCATCGAGCGACCGCCCAGGCCGCGTCTCGTCTAGTCCGCAAACTCGCAGCATCCAGCTGCGGCAGGCATTAGTCCGAGTCGACCACCGACTTTGACGATTCATGACGAGAACAATTCATGCGAAAACTCCTTGCGGCGTTCGTAGCCGCTTGCACGTTGCCGTCGCTTGCTCAGGCAGCCACGTCGACAATCCCCGACCCTACCGATGCTAGCGCGTCGGCACCGGCAATCGAAGTACCGTCGGCGTTCGATAAGTACGCATCTTTCAAAGACGGCGAAAGCCCGAGCTGGCAACAACTGAACCGTGACGTTGCCCCTAAGCGCAACGGCGCGATGCAACACTCCGCGCCTACCACAGCCGCTCCCGCCGAGGCAAATACACACCGGCACGGGAGCCACACGAAATGACGCGACATCTTGCACATACCCGTGCAACTTGCGTTGCAATCGCTGCGGTATTTCTCGCTGGGTGCACCACTTTTTCGAAAGATGGCGGCTTCAGCAGCGTCTCCTCGGTCGCGTCCGACCGTCTTGGCAAGGATGCTGTCTACATCAAGACCGATGAAGACCGGGACGCTGCGTATAAGCGTACGCAGGAGCTTCTCGCCAAACCGCTTGGAATGGACGACGCCGTGCAGGTTGCGCTGCTCAACAATCGTGGGCTCCAAGCCGCGTATGGCGAGCTTGGCATTTCCGAAGCCGACCTAGTCCAAGCGGGCCGCCTACCCAATCCAAGCTTTACCTTCAGCAGGACACATTGGAGCGATGGAATTGGCATCGGCCGAACGTTCTCAATGGCGGTTCTCGGTGTGCTGACACTCCCTGTCGCTTCGCGTATCGAAAGCCGTCGGTTCGAGCAGACAAAGCTCGAGACCGCGAACACCATGCTGAGTGTGGCGGCTGACGCGCGTAAGGCATACGTCAACGCTGTCGCTGCAGAACAGGCCGCAACGTACGCCGAGCAAGTCAAGGATTCTGCCGAGGCTGGCGCTGAGCTCGCCTCGCGCATGCGCCAGGCGGGCAACTTCAGCAAGCTCGACTACGCGCGAGAGCAAGCCTTCTATGCCGAATCCGCTGCACAGTTGGGCAAGGCTCGACAGCAGAAAATTTCCGCGCGCGAAAAGCTCACCCGCGCGATGGGCCTTTGGGGTTCCGGCGCGCAGTATCAGCTCCCCGACCGCTTGCCGGAACTGCCGAAAGACAGGCCTCAGTTGAATGAGCTCGAGACCTTCGCGATGCAGAACCGCCTAGACATTCAGGCGAGGAAGCTCCAAGTGCAAGGGCTCGCGACATCGCTGGGTCTGGGCAAGGCGACTCGGTTCGTCAATGCGTTGGAGGTCGGATACCAGAACAACTTCGAAACCGACAAGGGCAAAGAGCGTGGATACGAAATAAGCGTTGAGATTCCCATCTTCGACTGGGGTAGCGCAAAGGTGGCACGCGCGGAAGCCATCTACATGCAGTCGGCCGACCGCCTCGCACAGACAGCCATTGACGCTAGGTCGGAAGTCCGCGAATCGTACTCCGCCTACGTGACCAGCTACGACGTCGCCAAGCACTACCGTGACGAGGTCGTCCCTGTGCGCAAGACCATCTCTGATGAGATGCTGCTTCGCTACAACGGCATGCTTGCAAGCGTTTTCGAATTGCTCTCCGACTCGCGCGACCAGGTCAGTGCGGTCAACGGCTACATCGACGCACTGAAAGACTATTGGCTTGCTGAAACCGACCTACAGCAGTCGCTGGGCGGACGACTTCCGCCAACCCCGAACCCAGCGGTGCGAGCGCCAGCTACGCACGATACGGATGCCGCATCACACGGACCAGCCGAAGGCGCGCCGTCGCCGGCGTCCGCGGCGCAGTCGGTGCCGCAAACACATACTGAAGGTAAATGAAGATGGTCTCTCGTCGAACTTTTCTCGGCGGTTCCGGCGCTGCCTTGCTAGGTGCAGCCCTCGTGAGCAAGGCCGGCGCGGCGTCGCTGCCCGAAGCGCCAACGATGGGTAACGCCGTCACGCAGCCGCCTCTCGCACCACCCAACGGGCGTCCATACACGCCAGTCGCGACGCTGAATGGATGGTCGCTGCCATGGCGCATGAAGAACGGATGGAAGGAGTTCCACCTCATTGCAGAGCCGGTGGTACGCGAGATGGCGCCTGGCATGAACGCGAACCTTTGGGGCTACAACGGTCAGACGCCCGGCCCGACTATCGAAGCAGTCGAGGGAGACAAGGTACGCATCTTTGTGACCAACAAGCTGCCCGAACACACGACCGTTCATTGGCACGGGATGCTGCTGCCTTCTGGGATGGACGGGGTTGGCGGACTGACACAGCCCCATATTCCGCCAGGCAAGACGTTCGTCTACGAGTTCCAACTCGAGAAGCACGGCACCTTCATGTATCACCCCCATGCCGATGAAATGGTTCAAATGGCCATGGGCATGATGGGCACTTTCATCGTGCATCCGAAGGACCGCAATGTCATGCCTGTGGACCGCGACTTCGTCTTTCTGCTCGCCGCCTACGACATTGACCCCGGCAGCTTCACACCGCGCGTCAACGAGATGACGGACTTCAATATGTGGACCTTCAATTCCAGGGTCTTTCCGGGAATCGACCCCATGCCTGTTCGTGCGGGTGACCGAGTGCGCATCCGCTTCGGCAACCTGACGATGACAAACCACCCGATTCACTTGCATGGCTACAGCTTCGAGGTCGCCGGCACGGATGGCGGCTGGATACCGCAAGCCGCGCGTTGGCCAGAAGTTACCGCTGATGTCGCTGTGGGACAGATGCGCGCAATCGAGTTCACGGCGAACCGTCCAGGTGATTGGGCATTTCATTGCCACAAGTCCCATCACACGATGAATGCAATGGGGCATCAGGTGCCGAACATGATTGGCGTGCCTCAGAAAGACCTGGCCAAGCGCATCAACAAGCTCGTTCCCGACTACATGGCCATGGGCAGCACGGGCGGGGCGATGGGGGAAATGGAAATGCCCCTTCCCGACAACACGCTGCCGATGATGACTGGCAGTGGTCCGTTCGGTCCGTTAGAAATGGGCGGGATGTTCACTGTCGTCAAGGTGCGGCAAGGCCTTGGCAGAAACGATTACCGGGACCCGGGCTGGTTCAAGCACCCCAAGGGCACCGTCGCATACGAGTACACCGGCGACCTGCCGGAAGGCTGATTTAGGAAATGCCGTGCAGGCGCACGGCTGGATGTTCGTTTAACTGATGGAGAGAAATTGATGAAAAACGCAATTGCTTCGATGGTCTTTGGTTGCGCGGCAGCGCTGTCCGCGAGCGCGTATGCGGCGGGCGATATGAGCAACATGAACATGACGAGCGGCGCCCAGCAAAGCGGTGACGCGAAGAACAGCATGTCGCATGGCGAGGTGAAGAAGATAGACAACGCCGCCGCCAAGCTGACTATCAAGCATGGCCCGCTCGAGAACCTCGGCATGGAAGGCATGACCATGGCCTTCAAGGTGAAAGACCCGGCGATGCTGTCGCAGGTGAACGTGGGTGACAAGATTGATTTTGTTGCCGAAGAGGTAAATGGCGCTCTTACGGTCACGAAGCTGCAGAAGCAGTAACAATGAACCACTACGCAATAACCGACATCGCTCTGGAAGGCAAGCATGAAAAACAGGATTAACAAGGGCCTCGCGCCTCTATTGGCGACGGTTGCACTGGGCCTCTTACCCGTTGCTGCGTCGGCCCATGGCAAGCTCGAAAGCGCAACGCCAGCCGCAGGCAGCACGGTCGATGCCACGCCCGACGCGTTGCGCCTGACGTTTAACGAAAACATCGAGTCCTCATTCAGCACCATCAAGGTCTTGAACGCGGCTGGTGCACCGGCGACGAAAGAGAAGGCGACGGTCGACTCGACGAACCCGCGGGTGCTCAAAATCTCCTTGCCGAAACTTGATTCGGGCTTGTACACCGTGCAGTGGGGCGTAATGACGAGCGACTCCCACAAGACCAAGGGCACCTACACTTTCACGGTGAAGTGATGAACGACGGTTTCCTCGGCGTGCTACGACTGACGCTGGTCGCCCTACAGAACATAAGCTTCGCGGCGCTGGTCGGTGCACTCATATGTGACAGGTGGCTTGTCCGGAGGACGTCGCACTGGCAGGCAAGCGTGAGCAAACGGCTGATGCTGACCGCTCGGCTAGCAAGCTTCGCATCGCTACTGTCCAGTATTGCGGCTTTCTGGACTCACTGCGCACTGATGAGCGAGTCGACAGTTGCCGAAGCCGGACCGGCGGTCTACTCGATGCTGAGGGAAACCGGGTATGGCCATGCGTGGCTTGCTGGTGCGTTGCTCACGCTCGGTGCCTTGGTTCTGTTGTCCTTGCCAACATCGACGCGCGGCCGACTGATGCCGGTCACCTGGCTGTGTATTGCCGGGGTCGCGCTCGGGAGAAGCAATACAGGGCACTCCGTCGAGACAGGCTTCTTCTCGCTGCCCGTCTGGGCCGATTGGATTCACCTTCTTAGCATTAGCGTCTGGGTTGGACTTGTCGTCGCAACCAGCTATGTTGTCGCTCCGCGCCTCCTCTCTGGCGACACGGACCGCGAGAACGGCGCGTCGTTCATTCAGTCGCTGTCTGACACCGCGACGGTTGCGCTGCTCGTCCTCTTCGCGACCGGCGCATATAACGGCTTGCGCAGTGTGGACACCCCGGCAGGCTTTGTCGCATCGGGTTATGGGCAGATTCTCATGCTGAAGCTAGGCCTTGTCCTGGTCGCGGCCGCTCTGGGTGGCCACAATCGATTCTTCGAAATGCCTCGGCTGCTGGCCGCCCTCCAGCAAGACAGCATGCGTGCAGCTGAACCCGCGTTGAAGCGCTTTTCGCGGGTGTTGCATGTCGAGTCAATCGTTCTGGTGGCGGTTCTCATCGCTGCGGCGGTTCTTGTTTCAAGTCCGTTGCCAGGCACAGCGTAATCAACGCCTTCACATTGTTCGTCCACGCGGATGGTCCTGCTGGTGAATCCGTAGCGTTTAGCCGCGTCACAGTAGGACTGTCTTTTTGGCCCGCGCAATCCGCGGGCTTTTTTTCTTGGGCACGTTGCATGCGCAACTCCTTGGCTGGCTCATCCAGCAGTCATTGTTCAAGGAGGACAATATGGCTCATCAACAGCATCAGTCATGTATCGACGCTTGCGATGCTTGCGCCGCAGCATGTGACAATTGTGCAACTGCCTGCCTTTCAGAAAGCAACGTCTCTGAAATGGCCGAATGCATTAGGCAGGACATGGATTGCGCGGATGTCTGTCGGCTCGCTTCCGCAGCGATGGCGCGGGGCAGTCGGCACGCCAAGGACATATGCGGGCTTTGCGCATCGCTATGTGAAGCTTGCGCTGCGGAGTGTGGGAAACACGAACACGAGCACTGCAAGCAATGCGCTGAAGCATGCCGCGCGTGCGCTAAAGAGTGTCGGGCGATGGCCTAAGCATCTCATGTCCGCTCGGCTTTCGCTGAGCGGACCGAAGCTCCCGCAGACGATGAATGGCGGGACCCTTGGAAACCTCAAGGTGCTGGGTCGGTCGCTCCGCTAACCGCCGCTGTGCTGACCACGCAGACTTCCACCCTCAGGTTGCAACGGGCTTGTATCGGAGAACGGTTGATAGTCGCCTATACCGAAGTTCCTCTCTAGCAGTTGCCTCATCTCATCGACCGCACTCGTCTGGGCGTGCCACATTTGATTGCAGAGGCGAATGAGCTGGCCGTGGCGCCGGTCTACTCCAGTCATGCATCCGTTCAATGGCTTGAAGAGCTGATAATGGTGATGGGAGAAGACCTCGAGATAGGCCCTGTCGAACGCCTTTCCCGGCTGCGCATGCTCAAGTATCCCGATGGCTGCCTCTTGCTGCGGCCGCAATTGGGGCTGATAGTTGATTCCATACCAGTCGCGCAAAAGCGATTGCAACTGGATAATCTGCTCGCGTTGTGTACGGTTTTCCATCCGCGCATTCGACTTGATTTCATCGATAGTGGCCTTAGCTTGCGTCGGCGGAAAGCCCGGGGAAGGCGACGTTCCTTCATTGGGAGATAAGTTACCGTTCCTTCGCGCATCCGTGCCGGCGGCGAGTTCAGTCATCCGCAGCGCGGAGAAATGGTGGTCAATGATTGTCTCCATCAGCGCTACTTCGAAGTTCGCCGTCAGCCCGCGACCCGGTTCGTCCGCATATGCGGGTATGGCAGTGAACACTGCCAAGGCCGAACCGGCCGTGATAGCGGCACGCAACACTCGGCCCGCGAATCCTTGGCAGGCTTCAGCCCCTCTTGCTTCCTTCCTTTTACGATTCTCCACGGCGTCCTCCGTCATAAGGCCATGACTATGTGTGTCTGCATCCCAGTACAGCGAGTGACGGTCAGCATCCCGTGCGCCCGTGCGCAATAGATGACGAATATTTCACGCGGTCGTCACGGGACGTTCAGGGGCGCCCATCCAGAATGGCGCTGTTCGTCAACACTGATGACGCGTAATGTACCTATGGAGTCCCAATGAAATTTCGATATGTTTCGCTGTTTGTGACGCTGGCCGCAGTAGCGAGTAGCTCGTTTGCCGACGCCGGGCATGACTTCCCTCCCGCAACGACTCATGCGGCGTCACGTGACAATTCCGTCGCAGACGGCAGTGCCCAAGCGACTGATATGCCGGTGGCAGCTCGGGGCAAAACACGCGCCCAAGTCATGCAGGAATTGATTGAAGCCCAAAGAGCCGGCCTCGTTCCGACCAGCCGCTCGGACTATCCTCCTAGCGAAGCGACCATTGAACGAAATCGCGCGCGCTTTGAGTCCGACGGTCCGAAACGGTAGATGAATAACGACATATGCCGACGGCCACGCGTGCATCATTCGACGCTGCGTGGTGAGTCGCCTCCATCACGCTCAGAGTTAGCGTGGCTCTAACGCATCCCGGGGCGCTCTTGCTGCGGCCCCTTCAAATCGGCCTTACGCCCGTACCGAACAGCCTAGGTAATTTAAGGCCCCGACTGGTCGTCCGGTTACTGGAAAATCTCTTGTGTAGACGGTCCGAAGGACCGTCGCCCTTGCCAAAAACACTGCCCCCATCAGATGGCTTAATGTCTGAAGTTGCTTCTGTATCGAAGAAGGAGTTAAAGACATCTGCAGTGAAGTGCGTTTATATTGCGGGCGCGTTTTGCCACGTCGGTAACAGGGCGCATTGCCGGCGGCACCGCCGAGTCCACGTATCCCATGCACGCTGAGTCTATTTATAAAATTGAGAATGGAGCCGTCGGCATCATGACTCGTAGATGACAAAAGTTTCATCTGTCCGTCACTCTCCCGCACCAGCGCCCCGGCAGAATCTACGCGTGAGGAAAGCTGTCAATGCGTTAGGAGGGAACCTATGCGGCGCTTAGCAATGCTCTTCGCGTTAGCGGTTTGGGTTTCCGCGTGTGTCGCGGCACAGCCGCCACTTTCGCAACCAGCAAAGACCAAACAACAAGCGGACGTCGAGCTTGAAACCGCCTGGAAAGATGGATGGCTTCCTTTTCGGCGCTCCGAGTATCCGCCCGCTCAAGCGACGCTCGAGCGCAACAAGAAGCGGTATGCCGCGAAGCGCGCCCTCGACGTACCCTTAGCTGCAAGTGCGACGAACCCTTCGAAGTGAAGTCCGCGCGAAGTGAGCTGAAGGCGAAAGCAAGCCCAGCGGCACACCGGAAGGACGCCGATACTTGCCGGCCGCCAACTCGACGTGACGTCGACGCTGCATGTTCGTTGCAAAGACGTACGAAATCTTGAATCTATAGTGCCGTTGCGATGGCCTCGATTGGCTTCATACCGCTGCCAAAACGGGCAATGGTTTCGCGGTGCTCCCTGAGCGCACCGTACGGGAGGTATCTGATGCCGAGTTCGGTTACACGGGAGAAGGCAGGCCTCGCCAACTGGCTGCGCACGTCCTCTTGTCGACTATCGGGAGCGACCAGGTATAGATGCTTCTGTGCGGCCGTGACGGAGCCAAGAGCCAGGTCAAGGAGACGAACAATGCCCGAATAGATAGATGTCGTATGCTCGACTTCGAACGCTGCCGCGACGGACTTGTCGGCGTTCAGCCAGATGACGTCAATCAATGGGACGGTGTCCGCGCCGCTGATGTTCAGTGACGTCGGCAACTCGCTCACGCACCCGTCGGCCAGCTTTCCATTGCCGTAAGGGCGCGAACGGTCATTGGTCGCAATCCAGACTTGATAGCCAAGCGATTTCCCGAGGTCGCGCAACCATCCCTGCACCTCGGTATGTGTCGCGTCCTGCTGTCGGCTCGCTTCGAGCTGTTGTGCGAGCGTTACGGATTGCTGGCGAACAGCATCTAGGTCCTGCAGCCAGGCATCGTTGGACGCCGCATCGTCGTTTGACGGAGGCAATGGGTAGCGGTCCATGCCGACATCGAAGAGGAACCCCGCGACCGCGCCTAGGTCGTTCGACAGGAGGGCGCGGTGGTCATGATTTAGCTCAAGGATTCCCTTTCGCATTGCGAGATAGTGGTCCCAACGCCCGAGCTTCACGTTAGCCTTGGTTATCGCGTTGAAGCCTTTGACAATGGCCGTGTTGAACGGACAAACGAGGGTTGGGTGAATGAAGTAAAGCAGATTGGCTGCTGCGGGCCCAAGGCCCTTGACAGCATGGGAGTCGAGCGTTCGTATCGCCGCGAGGACGGCCTCCGCCTCGTCACAGCAGTCGCAGGTATCGAGTAGTTTGGCGAAGGCCCGCTGATTCGCCGGGTTTTCGTAGATGTCCGGAATTCTGAGCTTGGGTTTCCAGAGGAATGCGTGGTCTGCGCCCCGAAAAATCTGCCGCTGCTCAGCGATGGAGCTTACGACAGTCTCCAAAGAAGAGCCTCGGTAGGCGTTCCCGAACGTCCCTGCATTGATTTCATTGACGACTTGGCGGATGCCTTGCCGGATGGAACGAAAGTTCTTGAGCCGCTCAGGCCAAAGGAACCACGTCTGAAAGGCGCCTGCCGGGTCTTCCTTCCAATGCTCGATAAGCGTGTGCAGGGTGTTCATTATTGTCGTACGTTTTATTGTTAGCGAGTCTATCACCTATGCAACGGACACCGGGAAGGCTGCGTTGACCTTCCCACCGTCGTAAGGTTGACAATGAATTTCGGGCGCTTGACGCTTCGCTGTCTGGTGTCCCAGCTCGGCGCAAAAGAGCATTTGACGGCGCGTCGGCAAGAACCACGTGCATGGCACGACCGAAAAAGGAGCACTTAACATGAGCGTGCAACCTAACGGCGGTAAGAAGCGCGGCGAATCGTCGAGCGGAGCGAAAGCAAAGCGCGAACATCATCACGACCACAACGCGGGCTCCGGTATCGGCGTCGAACATCGCCATCAAGGCCAGGGGCATCGCTCGGCCGACGCCCGAGAGTCCGCCGCCGTTCCGCTGACTGACCCGGTCTGTGGGATGGCAGTCACTGCGGACTCTCACTATCACGTTGACCACGACGGAGACCGGTGCTTCTTCTGCAGCCAATCCTGCAAGGACAAGTTCGTCGCGAATCCAACGAAGTACATTAGCGGGAGTGCGGAACCGGAAGCGCAGGCGGCGCCAGAGGGCACTATCTACACCTGCCCGATGCACCCCCAAATTCGACAAGACCATCCCGGAAACTGCCCGATATGCGGCATGGCCCTAGAGCCTTTGCTGCCAAGCCTCGAAGACGATGAGAATCCCGAGCTCGCGGACTTTCGTCGCAGGTTCTGGTGGACGCTGCCGCTCACCGCCGTTGTGTTTGTCCTCGCAATGTTCGGCCACCGCTTCCATTGGATAGGGGCTTCGACGCTGAGTTGGTTTGAGTTCGTGCTCTCAACGCCCGTCGTTTTGTGGGCGGGGTTTCCATTCTTCGAGCGCTGTGTTCAGTCATTCATCAATCGCAGCCCGAACATGTGGACGCTCATAGGCTTAGGAACTGGGGCGGCCTATATCTACAGTGTGATTGCTGTCGTGGCACCAGGCGTGTTTCCCGCGACCTTCGTCGCACACGGTCGTGTCGAGGTCTACTTTGAGGCCGCGGCTGTCATCATATCGCTCACGCTGCTGGGGCAACTGCTGGAGTTAAGGGCGCGTTCGCAAACATCAGCTGCCATCAAGGCGCTTTTGGGCTTGGCGCCAAAGACAGCCAGAAGAATCAATGCAGACGGAACCGAAGAGGATGTCCCGCTGACACACGTTCATGTTGGAGACCTTTTGCGCGTGCGGCCGGGTGAAAAGGTGCCGGTGGATGGTGTCGTCACGGAGGGAACGAGCTCGCTTGATGAGTCGATGATTACAGGGGAACCTATTCCTGTTACCAAGCGACTCGGAGACCGTGTGATTGGCGCCACTATGAACGCCGCGGGTACCTTGGTTATCAGGTCAGAAAAGGTCGGTTCGCAAACAGTATTGGCGCAAATCGTCCAGATGGTCGCGCAAGCTCAGCGCTCTCGCGCGCCTATGCAACGGATGGCAGACCAGGTCGCGGGTGTATTCGTCGTAGCCGTCGTTGGCATCGCTGTCCTGACGTTCGTTGTATGGGGCTTGCTCGGACCTCAACCAAGCTGGGTATTCGGTCTCATCAATGCAGTTGCCGTGCTCATCATTGCATGCCCATGCGCGCTCGGACTCGCAACACCGATGTCTATCATGGTCGCAAGCGGTAAGGCTGCTACGAACGGTGTGCTCTTTCGGGATGCTGCGGCTATTGAGAACCTGCGCAAAGTCAACGCGCTTATCGTTGATAAGACAGGCACGCTCACGGAGGGACATCCAGCGTTTCAACGCTGTGTCGGCGTCAACGGCTTCTCGGAGCAAGAGGTTCTTCGTCTCGCAGCAAGCCTTGACCAAGGTAGTGAACACCCGCTCGCCGCGACCATCGTAAGTGCTGCTCGCGAACAACGACTGCCGCTCGATAGAGGCGAAGAATTCGAGTCCAGCACAGGAATCGGTGTCCGAGGAATCGTGGGTGGTCGCAGGCTCGCCTTAGGCAACACTGCGCTGATGCAAGCGGAGGGCATTGACGTTGGACTGATAGCAAATGACGCCGACTCGCTAAGGGCTCAAGGCGCAAGCGTCATGTATTTGGCCGTTGACGCGAAGCTGGCAGGCCTTCTGGCCGTGTCGGACCCAATAAAGGCGACGACGCCAGAGGCATTGGCTCGTCTTGCTGATGACGGCATTCACGTGGTGATGGCAACTGGCGACGGTGTCGTGACTGCCAAGGCCGTAGCTGGCGAGCTGGGCATTGACGAGTTTTACGGTGAGGTTAAGCCCGCCGACAAGCTTGCGCTCGTCACTCGGTTCCAAGAAGCGGGCAAAGTGGTCGCGATGGCCGGCGATGGTATCAACGACGCGCCAGCGCTCGCCAAGGCGGACGTCGGAGTCGCGATGGGCACGGGAACCGACGTCGCAATGAGCAGCGCCCAGGTTACCTTGGTCAAGGGTGATTTGCGCGGCATCGCCCGAGCCCGAGAGCTGTCTGAGAGCACGGTCAGGAACATGAAGCAAAACCTTGGCTTCGCTTTCGTCTACAACGCATTGGGGATTCCACTGGCGGCAGGCGTGCTTTACCCATTCACGGGCCTACTACTATCGCCGATGATTGCGGCGCTCGCCATGAGCCTCAGTTCGGCCTCTGTCATAACCAATGCCCTGCGGTTGCGCAACGCGAAGGTTTAGTAACGTCATCTCATGGTTAAAGGGCGATGTCACCCTGTAGGCGACATCGCCCTGCCAGGACCGCGCCGACGGTCGCTAGTGAACAGGTGCGGCATCCGCCCCAGAGAGTCGAGGCACGAAGCGCGGCGTGCGAGCAGCGTAATCGAGCCACGCCTTTCCGAACTCTTTCTCGGAATCCCGTTCCTCATGACGTGCGAGCTGCACGTACATGACGACGAGTATCGGAAACATGACCAACGTGACTAATGTTGGCCATTGCAGGAGGAAGCCTGCCATGATGATGACGAACGCAACGTACTGCGGGTGGCGGATGAGGGCATACGGTCCCGTTGTAGCCAGCTGACCGCTGCGCTGCGCCGTGTAGAGCGCGTGCCAAGCCTTCGAGAGGAGGTAGAAGCCGCCGAAGATAAGGGCAATGCTCGCTAGGTGAGGAACCCCTAGATGAGGGTTTCCGTGTCGTCCTGTCAACATCCACCATAGGTGACCGGCGTCGTGCGAGAAGAGGTTTGTTTGCGGAAACTTCGTCTGCAGCCAGCCGGCAAGTAAATATATGGTGAGCGGGAAGCCGTACATCTCCGCAAACAGCGCTACGACGAACGCGCTAAAGGCACCAAACGTTCGCCAGTCGCGAGCCGTGTTTGGTTTGAAGAAACTGAAGGCGAAGATGATGAATATAAGGGAGTTGATGGCAACCAACCCCCACAACCCGTATCCGCTAGTTTGCTCGTTCATCTTGACCTCCCTTTTTCTCTGCGGCGCGTGCGTCGCCGTGGGTATGACTGGCGTGCCCGTGATGCATGAAGACATGCATAAGCGGGCAGGCGAGGATAAGCATGTACGGTAAGAAGCCGAGAAAATGCGCACGGTGCTCCGAAAACATGAAGAAAGCGGCTATAGCCCCGAAGACAACAAGCGCAATCGCGCCGCGCGATTTCCAGAACGGCGCGTCGTGGGATATTGACCTCATCGCGGTGCTCCTTGGCAAGTCGACGCCACGATTGCGGTCGTAGCGGTCAGACACTTAAGATGGCATGCAACTGACTGTATCGATGTGCTCCGCCGAGCGCTTGACTTAGCGCAAGAAATTGTGAAATGCCTTCGTCTTTGATGAGGTTGGCCCGCGTCGCGGACCCACCACCCAGGCAGAACATAACCGGGGCATGTCACGGTCCATTGACGCACCGTTCCTTCGCGTGACAATCCGTTCAGAATCCTGTCATCTTGGAAAGCCTTGCCTGTCGACTCATTATTTTGAGCGTCGGATGACTCTGAGACGCGCCCCAACTGACGCGGGCGATGCCGGCAGAGCGTAACCCTCGGTCCCATTTGAGAGTCGGACGCCGGTCGGTGGGGACGTGTGCCTTTTGGCGACACACTAATTGGTCAATCTTGGGAGTAGAGGAGCGGGCATCGCGTTGCGGACATCACCGGCGCCCTCGGCGGACCCATGATTTTTTGCTGCTGCCAACGCGACGCATTCCAGTATGAGAAACAGGATAAAATGCTCGCGCTAGAATTGTGACCATGAAGATTTTCCGGACCCTCCTCGTCCTGCTGCTGTGCGCGATGCTGCCCCTGAGCGGGCTGGCGGCCACCGGCTTGGCGGGCGATTGTCCGATGCAGCAATCAATGTCAATGCACGACGATGACAGTTCTATGTCCGTCGAAATGCCTGGCTGCGACATGACGAAGTCTTCCACGACAAACAAGGCTAAGGGCGGGTTCTGTAAGACCACGGCTCAGTGCCAGTTCGCAAGTATTTACTACCCTCCCGAACAGGCGACTTTCAGCCGCCCGATGCCTGTCAGCAATCAGGTCGTCTTCCATTACGCCGAGTCGTTCACCGGTCGCGAACCGGGCGGGCTCTGGCGACCTCCTCGAGCAATCTAATCTTCGCCTGACTGGTTCGCCGCCTTTGCGGCGAGGTCGTCCTGCATTCAGGACGTGGAATGTCTATGGCATTCCGCTGCTGGGGTTAGAACATGAATTCACCGATTGGCAAGCCGCAATGCCGGCTTGCATCTCTGCGCGCGCCTTCGATTTGCGCTGCCCTTGTATTTGCGTTGGCCAGCCCTGTTGCTCACGCCCAGGAAGTGGCCGTCACGCTTGACGGTGCGTTGCAGTTTGCAACCGACCGCTCTGCCGGCATGCAGGCCGCGCAGGCCTCCGTGCGGGCCAGTTCCGAGGCTGCCGTGAAAGCCGGCCAGTTGCCAGACCCGATGCTCAAGGCGGGCGTCGATAACCTGCCGGTGACGGGGCCGCAGAAATTCACCATCGGCCAGGACTTCATGACGATGCGACGCATCGGCATTGAACAGGAATGGGTGTCAAGTGAGAAGCGGCACCTGCGCTCGTCCCTGGCCGACGAGACGGTCAGCCGCGAAAGGGCCGGCTATCTCGCTCAGGTGACCAACGTCCGCCAGCAAACAGCTTCAGCCTGGCTCAACGCCATCTATGCGAAAAAGGCGCTCTCGCTGCAGCAGGCGTTGCTCGACCATATGAGCCACGAGCTCGCCGCGACTAAAGCCTCCTACCGGGGTGCAAAGGCGACAGCCTCCGACGTCGTTCAAGGCCAGGCCATGCTGGCTCAGACGCAGGACCAGTTGCTCAAGGCACAGGCGACCTACCAGACCGCGCTCATCGGCTTATCGCGCTGGACGGCAGTTGCCGTTTCGGATGTGACGGGCGAACCGCCGGCGCCCGAGTCTTACGTTCCCTCACTGCCGCCCGAGGAACTTCAACGAGTCCAGCCAGCGCTCGTGGCGGCGTCCGGTGACATTTCGGTCGCCGATGCCGACACGGCCGTGGCGAACAGCGAGCGCAACCCGAATTGGACGTGGGAGATTGGCTACCAGCAACGTGGTGGCGCGTATTCGAACATGGTGTCGGTGGGCGTAAGTATTCCGCTGCCCCTCAACCGAAAGAACCGTCAGGACCGCGACGCAGCCGAGAAGGCTGAACTCGGCACGAAAGCGCGCCTGCTTTATGAAGACGCGCTGCGGCAGGTACAGGCGGACATCCGCACCGAGTCCGCCACGCTTGCGAGCGGTCGCGAACGTATCGCGAATCTCACGCAGGCTCTGCTGCCAGCCGCCGACCAGCGCGTCGGACTTGCGACTGCTGCCTACAAGGGCGGCACGGGGTCTCTTGCCGACACGTTCGCGGCGCGACGCGCGCAACTCGACGCGCAGCTTCAGGTACTTGACCTTCGACGCGAGGTTTCGCAGACGTGGGCCCAGCTGGAATACCAGGTCGTGCCACCGACGATGGCCGCTGCGCAGTGAAGGAAATAACGATGATGAATAAACCACTGGTCCGTGCCGTCTTATTGGTATTCGCGGGCGCCGTCCTGGCCGGCGCAGGCTACTTTGCCGGCACACGCAACGCTTCGACCAAAGCCGATGCATCCATGAGTCCGGCTGTCACGGCTGCGCCGGGCGACAAGGTTGACCCGAAAACCGGCAGGAAGGTGTTGTACTGGCACGACCCCATGGTGCCGAACCAGCACTTCGACAAGCCGGGCAAATCGCCTTTCATGGATATGCAACTCGAACCCGTCTATGCGAACGAAGGCGCCGGTTCGAACGGCATCAAGATTGACCCAGGCCTCCAGCAGAATCTCGGCATCCGCTACGCGACCGTGAAGCGCGAAGAAACAACGGAAGAATTCGACGCCGTTGGGACCACCCAATTTGACGAGTCAAAGGTTGACGTCGTGCAGACACGGGTCACAGGCTACATCGACCGCCTGTACGCAAGCGCCCCGATGCAACGCATCGCCAAAGGGGCGCCGATTGCGTTGCTCTATGTGCCGGACTGGCTGGCGCCGCAGGAAGAATATCTGTCGCTCAAGCGCGGTGCGATGGATGCGGGATTGCTGGACGCCTCGCGCGCACGTATGCGGGCGCTGTCTATCCCAGAAAACGTTATTGCGGCGCTCGACCGCACCGGAAAGGCCCAAACCCATATCGTCCTGTCGTCGCCCGAGGCGGGTGTCGTGAGCGAACTGAATGTGCGTGACGGCGCGATGGTGACGCCTGGACAGACGCTGGCGAAAGTCGTGGGGCTGTCAAAGCTGTGGCTCATCGTCGAAATTTCTGAGAGCCTGGCGTTGACCGTGCAACCGGGCATGACCGTTGATGCGACGTTCAGCGGCGACCCAACGCAGCACTTCAAGGGGCAGATTCGCGAAATCCTACCCGGCGTCACTACCACCAGCCGCACCGTCCAGGCCCGCCTGGAAATCGATAACGCGG
The DNA here is from genome assembly GCF_031451435.1 of Caballeronia sp. LZ008. Lineage (NCBI taxonomy): Bacteria > Pseudomonadati > Pseudomonadota > Betaproteobacteria > Burkholderiales > Burkholderiaceae > Caballeronia > Caballeronia sp. LZ008. The sequence continues at coordinate 2,724,328 of NZ_JARUXK010000001.1, forward strand.
CGCTCAAGCTGACCCCCGGGATGTTGATGCGTGTTCGCGTTGCGGCGCAAAAGCCCGTCTCCCGACTACTGGTGCCATCCGAAGCTGTCATCACGACAGGCAAGCGGTCGGTCGTCATTGCCAAAAACGCTGACGGCCGTCTGCAGCCGGTGAATGTCACAGTCGGGAATGACGTCGGCAATCTCACCGAAATCCGTAGCGGACTGAACGATGGTCAAGCCGTCGTCGCGTCGGGCCAGTTTCTGATTGACTCCGAGGCCAGTCTGAAATCTGTGCTGCCGAGACTCGAGGGTAGCGCCGTGAGCGCGAGTGCTCCTGAAGCGTCGTCGTCCTCTGCTGCTCAGTCTTACGAGACCACCGGCAAAGTCGAGAAGGTGACACCGAACGACATCACGTTCTCGCATCAACCGGTGCCGGCCCTCGGCTGGGGTCCGATGACGATGTCGTTCAATAAGCCGGCGCCCGACGCCTTCCCGGGCGTCAAGCCGGGCCAGACGGTGCACTTTGTCTTCAAGCAGTCCGATGACGGTTACCAACTAACGAAGGTTGAGCCGGCGGGAGGCGCCAAATGATTGCACGCCTCATTCGCTGGTCCATTCATAACCGCTTCTTGGTTTTGCTCGCGACCGCCCTGGTCACGGCCTGGGGCCTCTATTCACTTAAGGAGACGCCACTCGACGCGCTACCGGACCTGTCGGATACCCAGGTCATCATCAAGGCGTCGTATCCGGGCAAGGCGCCTCAGGTCATCGAGGACCAAGTCACCTACCCGCTAACGACGACGCTCCTCGGCGTACCGGGCGCGAAAACCATCCGTGCATATTCGTCGTTCGGCGATGCGTTTGTCTATGTCCTCTTCGATGACAAGACTGACCAGTACTGGGCCCGCTCCCGCGTCCTCGAGTATCTCGACCAGGTCCAAAGCCGGCTACCACCGGGCGCGACGGTTTCCCTTGGACCTGATGCAACGGGCGTGGGCTGGGTGTACGAGTACGCGCTCGTCGACCGCACAGGCAAGCACGACCTCGGTCAATTGCGCGCGCTCAATGACTGGTTCCTAAAGTTCGAGCTCAAATCCGTGCCGGACGTGTCGGAAGTGGCGAGCATCGGCGGCATGGTGCGTCAGTACCAGGTCGTGCTCGACCCGGACAAGCTGCGCGCGTATGGCATAACGCAGGCGATGGTGGCGGACGCTCTGGGAAAGGCGAATCAGGAATCTGGCGGCTCAGTAATTGAACTCGCGGAATCCGAATACATGGTCCGCTCGTCAGGTTATCTGCGTTCGCTCGACGATTTTCGCAACGTCGTCCTGCGCACGAACGATGCGGGCACGCCCGTGTTGCTCGGCGACGTCGCGCGAATTCAGATTGGCCCGGAAATGCGTCGCGGCATTGCTGAGTTGAACGGCGAAGGGGAAGTCGCTGGCGGCGTTATTGTCATGCGTTCCGGCAAGAACGCGCTGACAACCATTGACGCGGTCAAAGCGAAGCTGGCCGACCTTAAGCGTTCGCTGCCGCAGGGCGTCGAAGCGGTGACAACCTACGACCGCTCGCAGCTTATCGAACGCGCGGTGGATAACCTCAAGGACAAGCTTATCGAGGAGTTCATCGTCGTCGCGCTCGTGTGCGCCGTCTTCCTGTTCCATCTGCGTAGCGCCTTGGTTGCGGTCCTGTCGCTGCCGCTCGGTGTGCTCGCCGCGTTCATCGTGATGCGCTATCAGGGCGTCAACGCAAACCTTATGTCGCTCGGCGGCATCGCGATTGCCATCGGCGCAATGATAGACGCAGCCATCGTGATGATTGAAAACGCCCACAAACATCTGGAGGCGTATGAACTCGCGCATCGAGACAGGCCCATCACGACCACGCAGCGATGGGAGCTGATTGCAACGTCAGCAGCCGAGGTGGGGCCAGCGCTCTTCTTCTCGCTGCTCATCATCACGCTGTCGTTCATTCCGGTCTTTTCGCTCGAAGGGCAAGAAGGCAAGCTGTTCTCGCCGCTGGCCTTCACGAAGACATACACGATTGCCGCTGCAGCCGGCCTGTCCGTGACGTTGGTGCCGGTTCTGATGGGCTACTTGATTCGCGGGCGCATTCCCCACGAAGCCTCGAACCCCATCAACCGTGTGCTAGTGCGGCTTTACAGGCCGTTGCTCGAAGCGACATTGCGGCGTCCGTGGTTCATCATCGCCATTGCCGTGCTTGCGTTGGCGCTGACCGCGATTCCCGTGTCACGGCTCGGTGGAGAATTCCTGCCGCCGCTCGACGAAGGCGACCTGCTTTACATGCCGACAGCTCTTCCCGGAATCTCGGCAGAGAAGGCGTCCGAGTTGCTGCAGCAGACCGACCGGCTCATCAAGACGGTACCCGAGGTTGCGTCGGTCTTTGGCAAGTCAGGTCGTGCCGACACAGCCACAGACCCGGCACCGCTGGAGATGTTCGAGACGACTATTCAGTTCAAGCCAAAAAGTCAGTGGCGACCCGGTATGACGCCCGAAAAGCTGATTGACGAACTGGACCGGACCGTGAAGGTGCCCGGCCTGTCGAACGTCTGGGTGCCACCTATCCGCAACCGTCTGGACATGCTGTCTACCGGCATCAAGACTCCAGTGGGGGTAAAGATTTCTGGAGCCGACCTCTCGCAGATTGACCGCATTGCCACACAGGTCGAAGCGGCGGTGAAAGATGTTCCCGGCGTGACGTCAGCACTGGCCGAGCGGCTCAACGGCGGCCGGTACATTGACGTCGACATCAACCGGCAGGCGGCAGCACGATATGGGCTGTCCGTTGGCGACATTCAGTCGGTCGTCTCTACCGCCGTCGGCGGGGATAACGTTGGCGAAGTGATTGCGGGCCGCGAGCGCTTTCCTATCAACATCCGCTATCCACGCGAAGTGCGCGACTCGCTTGAAAACCTGCGCGACCTGCCGGTACTGACTGACCGTGGTGCTCAAATCCGGTTGGGTGATGTTTCTGACATCCGCGTCGCTGACGGTCCGCCCATGATTCGCAGCGAAAACGCTCGGCTGTCTGGTTATGTCTACGTTGATATTCGGAACGTGGACTTGCAATCGGCAGTCCAGGCGATGCAGCACGCGGTTGCCGAGAAGGTCCAGTTGCCGCCCGGCTATTCAATCGCGTGGTCAGGACAGTTCGAATATCTGGAACGCGCAGCGGAGAAGTTGCGCACCGTCATTCCCGTGACGCTGGTCGTCATCTTCGTGCTGCTGTTTCTCACATTCAATTCGGCGGCTGACGCGCTGCTGCTCATGTCGACGGTGCCTTTCGCGCTGGTCGGCGGCTTCTGGCTCATCTGGATACTGGGTCATGCGGTGTCCGTCGCGACCTCGGTCGGCTTCATCGCGCTGGCAGGCGTCGCGGCCGAGTTCGGCGTAGTGATGCTGTTGTACCTGAAGGGGGCACTCAACCGACGGCTAGAGCTGGGAGAACCGTTGACCGAAGGCACGCTAATCGAGGCCATCCGCGAAGGTGCCGTGCTGCGCGTACGCCCCAAGGCGATGACGGTTGCCGTCGTCCTTGCCGGGCTAATTCCCAGCATGGTTGGCCATGGTGCCGGCTCGGAAGTCATGCAGCGCATCGCCGCCCCGATGGTTGGCGGCATGGTCACCGCGCCGATTCTCTCGATGTTTGTCATTCCCGCCGCATGGTTCCTGTTACAGCGTCGCCACCTCAGGAAGCACGCGCGATTTCCTTATGTAGTCCCTTCCGGCACTAAAGTGCCTTCTGTTCAAACCGGAGAAACCCAATGAAGAACCTGATTGTTGCTGTCACTGCCCTTGCGAGTGTTGTCGCTGTCCCGGCGTTTGCTGGAGACGATATGGCGGGCATGAACATGTCCGCCAAGCCGTCGGCCACGAAGGCGACGTCGAACAACGCGCTAACGGATGCGGAGGTCAAAAAGGTGGACGCCGCGACCGGCATGGTCACCTTGAAGCACGGTGCGCTGGAGAACGTCGGCATGCCGCCCATGACCATGGCGTTCAAAGCGAAGGACGCTGACATGCTTAAACGAGTGCACGAAGGCGACCGGGTCAAGGTCCGCGTCGAAAACGTCAATGGTGCGATGACCATCGTGAAAATGGAAAAGCAGTCTTGAAGAGTTGACGACTCGTCAGGCGCAGCCTGACCGCGAACGGTCAAGCTGCGCCTTGATTGCTCCGAAGGAGGGCAGCAACGCGGAGAAATTCAGTCCGTTCCTGCGTCCGTTCCAACGTCGGCGGACATTTGAAATGCGTCCGGGTTCGCGACGAGAATCCAACATCTTCATCACTGTGCCCGCGCTAAAACGCTGCACCTAGCCCAGATGGGTTCCTCGATGATTCTCAAGCGCAGTTTCCATCGCGGTCAAACCTTGCATGATTCGGCATTCGTTGACTGCTGCCCCGCCCGAGCAGCTGGCTCGCAGGCGACCCAGTTGTTCCCGCAAGTGCACAAGTTCCGCGATTCGTTCGTCGACATGCGCTATGTGCTCATCCAACAACGAGTTAATGGTGCCGCACCCGACGCCCGGCTTGTCCGACGCGGACAGCAGGGCTCGAACTTCATCATGCGTCATGTCGAGCGCGCGACAGTTCCGTACAAAGCGTAGACGTTCGACATGGGCGTGGGTGTAGCTACGATAGTTTGCGGCTGTCCGCTCGGCCGGCGGGAGTAGGCCTTCCTTTTCATAAAAACGAACCGTGTCTGTTGTGCAGTTGGCAGCCTTTGCCAATTCGCCAATTCTCATGCTCTGCCCCTCAAAATACGCTTGACCTTGGAGTTCCTCCAAGGTGTTTACTGTCAGCATATATCAAGCGGAAAGCAGACATGGAAGATTGTTGCGGCAAGAAAACGTCGGACATCGCGTCGAAACCGGCAAAAGGAAAGCTCGAGACGCAGGACGGGTGTTGCGTTGGAAGCGCGTGCACAGATATACCCGGTGCAGATGCGACAGGACGGTTGGACGACGACGCTGGGCAGTCGACCTGTGGACCGGTCCATCAACAGCAGCCTGAACATCGCCAGGACGCGAAGTGCTGCGACTTCCACGGGCCCGACCGTACATCGCAAGGTGGGACTATCGAAGCGCAGCCCGCTCTTGCCCCGCTGAACCAGTCTGTTGCGGTCGGAGGCTTGGTCCGCACTCAAATGCGGATATTGCAGATGGACTGCCCGACGGAGGAAGCGCTCATTCGCAAGAAGCTCGGCGGAATGACGGAAGTCTCCGAGATGCAATTCAATCTCATGCAGCGAGTCCTTACGGTAGTTCATCGTCCCGACGGACTTCAGGCGGTAATCAAGGCGCTCTCGACCATCGGATTCACGCCCCAACTGGACGAAGAGGCGGTCGCAATCAGCCGCGCTCCGGCGCAAGTCAAGAACTCCTGGTGGCCGCTGGCCATTGCCGGTTGCGCCGCCCTGGGTGCCGAGGCAGCCGATTTGCTCGGCGCGTCCGTCTGGGTCGTCGCAGGGCTTGCCTTGGTGGCCGTTGCGTGTTCCGGAGTTGGGACCTACAAGAAGGGCTGGGTCGCCATCAAGAACCTCAATCTGAACATCAACGCGCTGATGAGCATCGCAGTTACAGGCGCGTTGGCCTTAGGGCAATGGCCCGAGGCTGCGATGGTGATGGTGCTGTTCACAGTTTCGGAGCTCATCGAGGCGAAATCGCTCGACCGAGCTCGCAATGCAATCGAAGGCCTGATGAGGCTCGCACCCGAAACCGCGACGGCCAAGCAGGCCGATGGTTCCTGGCTCGAGGTTGAGGCGGCACGCGTCGAGTTGGGCGCAATTGTCCGGGTACGTCCTGGAGAGCGCATCGCCCTTGACGGGGCTGTCATTGAGGGGCGTTCCACGGTCAATCAGGCACCGATTACCGGCGAGAGCATGCCGGTTGACAAAGGTCCCGGCGACAACGTCTTCGCAGGCACCATCAACGAATCGGGTTCGTTCGAGTTTCAAGTTACCGCTGCGGCGAACAACTCGACGCTTGCGCGCATCATCCACGCGGTCGAGGAAACTCAAGGCACCAGAGCTCCGACGCAGCGGTTCGTCGACCAGTTCGCCAAGGTCTACACTCCGATTGTCTTCCTGATTGCGCTTGGCATTGCCATCATCCCTCCGCTACTTTTTGCCGGCGCGTGGTTTAGCTGGGTCTACAAGGCGCTTGTGCTACTCGTCATTGCATGCCCTTGCGCACTTGTGATTTCTACGCCGGTTTCGATAGTTAGCGGTCTTGCCACCGCTGCCCGCAAAGGCATTCTGGTAAAAGGCGGCACGTTCCTCGAGCAAGGTCGGAAGCTTCGTTGGCTTGCGCTGGACAAGACGGGCACTATCACCCACGGTAAGCCGGTGCAAGGCACGTTCGAACTTTACGCGACCGACATTGAAAGCATGTTCGTGCGCTCTATTGCGGCCAGCCTGTCAAGTCGCTCCGACCATCCAGTCTCGAACGCCATCACGCGCGCTGCTGGTGCCGATGGCGTGGCGCGACTTTCCGTCGAGGAGTTTGAGGCAATTTCCGGACGAGGTATCGCCGGACGCGTGGATGGTCGCCATTACTGGCTCGGTAACCACAGGCTCGTCGAAGAGCTTGGCCACTGTTCGGCGGAACTCGAGGCCCGACTGCAAAGTTACGAGCGAGGGGGCAAGACTGTGGTCATGCTTGCTGATAGCAAACGAGTGCTTGGTTTGTTCGTTGTTGCGGACACGGTAAAGGAATCGAGCCGCGAGGCAATCTCCGAGCTTCACGCGCTCGGCGTACGCACCGCGATGCTCACGGGCGATAACGCGCACACTGCGGCCGCGATTGCCAAGGAAGTTGGCATTGACCGCGCCGAGGGTGACCGGCTTCCCGAAGATAAACTGCGCGTCGTCGAGAGTCTGTCGCGAGACCACGCGATGGTCGGCATGGTCGGTGACGGCATCAATGATGCGACAGCACTCGCACGTGCCGACATCGGTTTCGCCATGGGTGCGATGGGCACGGATACCGCCATCGAAACGGCCGATGTCGCCCTGATGGATGACGACTTGCGCAAGATTCCCGCGTTCATCCGTCTTTCGAAGGCGACCCACACGGTTTTAGTCCAGAACATCACGTTAGCCCTTGGCATCAAAGCGATATTCCTCGCGCTGACAATCGGCGGACTCGGAACGATGTGGATGGCCGTAGTCGCTGACGTTGGCGCGAGCCTGCTCGTCGTTGGAAACGGCTTGCGGCTGCTGCGAAAGTAGATTGAATAAGCTCCCGGAGAAGACAGGATAAGCTGGGGTGAGCGAATGTCTATCGACCGCGGCCCAGTCGGTCACACGGGGAAACGAGCAGTCGTTACGTGACGCACCCCGCGCGGCGCCCATCAAACGAATGAAGGCCGCCGCGTCTAAGGTGAAGATTCGTGCAGGTTGCTGCACAAAATTGCAACGCAGCCGACTGATGCCGAAGGCGCATTGTGACATCGGCAAATCGATGGTTCCCCGGCGCGGGCCATTTGAGAAACTGTCAGTTTTCTCCTTGGTACCAGCGCCGAGATGAGTTGACCACTTTCACCACGGCTAGCATTACCGGCACTTCGATAAGCACGCCTACAACCGTTGCCAGCGCCGCCCCCGATTTGAGGCCGAACAGGCTTATTGCGGTCGCGACTGCCAGCTCGAAGAAGTTCGAAGCGCCAATCAGACATGATGGCGCAGCAACATCATGGGAGACGCCGAGCTGCCGATTCGCTAGATAGGCGAGTGACGCGTTGACAACTACCTGAATCAGAATTGGCACAGCGAGAAGCACGATAATGACAGGCTGCTCGATGATTTGCTCGCCTTGGAACGCGAACAGAAGCACGAGCGTTAGCAACAGGGCAGCGATGGAAAACGGGCCAATCGTCGACAGCGCGCGCTGGAACCTCTGTTCCCCACGACGCAGAAGCGCTTTGCGGATGATTTGGGCAATGATGACCGGGATGACGATGTAGAGTACCACCGACGTCAGCAGCGTATCCCAGGGTACCGCGATGTTCGAGATGCCAAGCAGCAGCCCCACGACTGGAGCGAACGCGAACACCATAATCAAGTCGTTTAAGGCCACCTGAGAAAGGGTGAAATACGGGTCACCTTTGGTCAACTGACTCCAGACAAACACCATCGCTGTGCATGGCGCCGCCGCTAGGAGAATGAGCCCCGCGACATAGCTGTCTAGTTGGTCGGCCGGCAGGAGAGACGCGAACGCGTGACGCACAAACACCCATGCCAGGAAGGCCATGGTGAACGGCTTCACGGCCCAGTTGATGACCAGCGTCACACCAATGCCTCTAATCTGAGAGCGGACCTTTCCCAGCGATGCGAAATCGATGCGCAACAGCATCGGGATAATCATGACCCAAATCAGAACTCCCACCGGGATGTTGACGTGAGCCACTTCGAGCGTGGACACCGCGTGCACCGCGCCGGGCAGTAACTTTCCCAGCACAATCCCGACCACGATGCACAACGCGACCCATACGGAGAGATACCGCTCGAAAAAACCGATGCTGCTTGGCGTGCGCCGAGCCGCTTTGGCAACCGTCTCACTGCCAGCCATCATCACTCTCCTTTCTCGCGCAGCGATGTCCCGATAGTTTGCATTTCCTGCTGGACGGCCATGCGGTCGAGCTTTTGCAACGGAAGGTTCGTGAACAGTTCAATACGCTTCTTCATCTGCACGAAAGTTTGAAGAAACGCTCGGCGCTTCTCTTCATCGGAACCTTCAACCTTCGATGGGTCAGCGACGCCCCAATGCGCCTTCGCAGGGTGACCCGGCCAAATGGGGCAAACCTCGCCCGCTGCATCGTCGCAGACCGTGAAGATGAAGTCCATCTGTGGCGCGCCGTCCACTGCGAATTCATCCCAGCTTTTGCTTCGCAGCCCTTCCGTCTCGATTCCCTGCGAGCGAAGCAAGGCGATTGCGTGAGGGTTCGGAGTCGTTCCGGGATGGCTTCCTGCACTGTAGCCGGTGAAACGGTCGCCGGCGAGTTGGTTCAGCGCCGCCTCCGCAAGGATGGAACGCGCCGAGTTGTGGGTGCAGAGGAATAAGACGTTGTACTTCCGGTGGTCTGTCACAGACTTCTCCTAACGACGATTGGTCGCAGCTCACAATTAAATCTATATCTCCAATATAATGGAAATGAAGTGACGCAGCAAGCTCGGGCGCGACCTGCGTTCGGGACAAGCAGCCTTGACGCCCGTGGGCTGCAGTTCCGCCCGGCGTCCGCGGCGTCGCGTTAGAATCGGCAAATAATTTTTAAGACAAAGCCTTATGAAGGAAAAAGACGCCATCAAAGCTTTGGCCGCGCTCGCACAGCCGACGCGCCTGGCTATTTTTCGTCTGCTCGTCACGGCCGGACCTGAGGGTCTGAACGTCGGTGTCATCCAAGAACACTTGGACCTAGCTAGCGCGACACTCTCCTTCCATCTTAAGGAGCTGACGCACGCTGGCTTGGTGACGTCCCGCCAGGAAGGACGGTTTGTGTACTATGGGCCCGAAATCGAACATATGAATGACCTGGTTGGCTTTCTGACTGAGAACTGCTGCCAGGGCGTGGACTCGGCCGCATGCAAGCCAGCCAGGAAAGTGAAGTGCAAGCCTGTGACCGCGTGAGCGGGCGCTTCGTGCGGTAGGGTCGCCTAGGACCACTTGCATCGTAACGGCCGCCTCGAACCTTTGCGGCCGATTGTTTCTGTCGCCGTGAATTAGCAGCAGCCGACCTTTTTCTCAATCACAGCTGGAATCGAGGTGGCCGGGGCACAGCAGGCTCCGCCCGCCTCGGGAGCGGCCGATGCTCGGCTGTCTGCTCCGAAGATGGGGATTCCGCCTAGCGTGTGATACGTTTCCCAGGGCACGCCCGCCGGGTCTTGAGTCCAATACTTGTTCGAACTCGCGTAACAACACTGGGCACCAGGTTGGTCCTGAACCGCGACCTGGCCGGCGACGACCTGCCCGCGGAGAGCTGTCAATTCCGCGTCGCTGTCGACCTGAAATCCCAGGTGATTAACCCCTGTTTCCCCGCCGCGGGCTGAAATGGCAAAGTTCACGCGTGGGTCCTCGAGCATCCACTTCGCGTAATCGTCTTTCAACACCGATGGCTCGGCGCCAAGCATGCTGCTGTAGAACCGCACACTTTCGTCGAGTTTCGGGACAACAATGTGAACGTGGAACCGCTTCATTTACGCCTCCGTTTCGTTGGTTGCACAGCCGCATTGTTCGGCTTGCTCTGCTGCGCAGCAGTTTTCCATCAGGAAATCCATGAGCGTCTGCATGTGGTCGTAGCTGGCGCAATAGAAGATAAACCGACCCTGATTCTTGCCTTCGATGAGTCCAGCGTTCGCGAGCTCTTTGAGGTGAAAGGACAGTGTTGGCGCGGGCAACGACAGCTTCTCGGCGATAGACCCCGGACTCATTCCCGAGTGCCCCGCTGTAACCAGCAGGCGAAAAACCGCGAGTCGCGTTTCATGTGCCAAGGCTGCCAGGGCCTTAACTGCTAGCTTTGAGTCCAAGGTTGCCATCACAGTCCTTTACTGGTTACTCGCCTTCGCTTTCTCGACAGGGTGTTCCGCGATTGCCTGGGAAGCAAGGTCGGTTGCGGGGTCGAGCGGGCGACCTTCCTCGACGCGTTCGCTATACCTGTCGACGAGATACTCGGCGCGGCCACGAAGCAGCAGGGTGAACTTGACCAGCTCTTCCATCACATCGACGACCCGGTCGTAGTAGGACGAAGGCTTCATCCGGCCGGCTTCGTCAAACTCCTCGAAGGCCTTCGCGACCGAACTCTGATTCGGGATGGTGAACATGCGCATCCACCGCCCCAACTGGCGCAACTGATTGACAGAGTTGAACGACTGCGAACCCCCGCTCACCTGCATCACCGCAAGGGTGCGTCCCTGCGTCGGCCGGATACCACCGCTGACAAGCGGCAGGTGGTCAATCTGAGTTTTTATCAGGCCGGTAATCGTGCCGTGGCGTTCCGGACTGCACCATACGTGTCCTTCCGACCACATGGACAGTTGCAGTAGCTCCTTCACTTTCGGGTGGTTCTTGGAGTCGACGTCGTCGGCATGTGGAAGACCTCGCGGGTCGAAGATGCGAGCCTCCGCTCCAAACAGCTCCAGCAGTCGCGCAGCTTCCTCGACAAGCAGGCGCGAATACGACCGCTCGCGAAGAGAGCCGTAAAGCAAGAGAATCCTGGCCGGTGGTTGTCCTTCCATGCCCAACCGAACAGCGATGTCTGTATCGAAGAACTTTGGTTTGGCCGCCGGGAAGCGGTCGTCGTCGTTGATTTCGTGCACTGTCATCGTGTGTTCCTGCGATTTCATATTTCCAATTCTATAGAGATATTTGCTGCCTTCCCGGTCGAATCGCCACCTGAAAACTGGCTGCATCACCCATTGCTTGCATTCTACTATATTTCCGGTATTCTGGAAATGTGAAATCGATACGAGGTTGCCATGAGTCTCGATGACCAAGCTTTGAACGACGAGCCGCTATCAGTACCGGGCGGATGGCGTTGCAGCGCGGCGCAGGCGCTCTTTGCCCTGACGGCGCGTTCGCCGGTTAGCGGTTCACGGGGAACCCCTACTGAAGAGCGTATGGCTATGAAAACAGGCTCTTCAGCGCTGGCAGCCAACATTGCACGCCAGTTTCAGCTTGAGACCGGATATGCGAGTTCAGCCGTCGCCCTGAAGGCGGCCCCTGACGACAGCCTCGCGCTCGCACGTTTGCTCGCACAGGGCGGCTCCTCCGCAGCGGTCCTTCTGATGGACGAGGAAGTGCTAGGGCGTTTGCTTTCCCCGTGCGACTGGATGACTCCGCTCCTGCGAGTTCGCAACCATTTCGCCGACGAGGGTTCGAAATTCTTCGTCGCGCTGACTACATCGCCGAAGGGAAAAGGAATTCTTGCGGCACTACATCGACTGCGCGCACGCTTGGTTGCACAACGAGTTGAGCGACTCTGCAATCGTGACGGAATCGGCTTCCTCGGTATGGTCGACATTCTGCCGCGTCGGGCCATCGCGCCTCGCACGAGTCTGTTCCACGAGCGAATCGCAGCCGTCATTGCCCACCGGCTGGCTTCAGCAACATTCTTTTGCTGCGACGCATTTCGGATTGGAGGCGGCGGTCCTCATGGCTCGAGCCAATACCAAGGGACACTAAGTTGAGCACGATGTCGAATCGACGTGAGAGCGCCAGCGGCAACACAGCGCCTGCGGACAGCGAAGACAAGCTAATCACGTGGGCGCTGGCTCTGGCGCAGCTGGTTTCGTGGGGCTCGGTGTACTACTCGTTCTCACTGCTCGTGGTGCCGATGGAACAGACCATGGGCTGGAGCAGGACATCGACGAATGCAGCGTTGTCTGTCGGATTGCTTGTCTCAGGCTTTGCAGCGTATCCCATTGGTCGCTGGATTGACCACGGGCTTGGACGGCGTGTCATGGCTGTCGGCTCTATCATCGCAGCGGCGATGCTACTGCTTTGGGCCGGCGCTCAGTCGCTGACATTACTCTTCGTGGCGTGGATAGGCCTCGGAATTTCGATGGCTGCCACGTTCTACGACCCTGTGTTCGCCGTCATCACACACCGGTATCCGCGAAGCTTCCGGACCAAAATCACCTTGATTACGCTTGTCGCGGGATTCGCCAGCACCGTCTTCATCCCGCTGACGCAGATTCTCGTCGGCTCAGTCGGATGGCGTACATCGCTTGTCGTGCTCGCGGCCTTGAACCTTGTTGTCTGCCTTCCCATCCATGTCTTGGCCATTCGCTCATCGCGTCGCGATGCGGATTCACTGCCGGAAAGTCGGAGCGTGAAGCTGGCTAACGATGCGGCAACACGCCGAGCCCTGCGGACACCAATTTTCTGGGCACTCGCTGTCTGTTTCACGGCTTACTACGCGACGTTCGCGGCGCTTACATTCCATCTCGTCCCACTCATGGTCGAACGCGGTGTATCGAACGCCGTATTGGTCACAACGATGGCGCTGATTGGTCCAGCACAGGTCGCCGCGCGAGCGGTGTGGTTTACGTTCGGTCGAACAATTCACGTGAGCACTATTGGCATTATCGTCGTGACTCTTTTCCCGTTGTCGACGATTATTCTGATAACGGCAGGCCACTCCGCCACACTTCTCTGGTTCTTCGCGCTTTGCTATGGTGCCGCCAACGGGATGATGACGATTCTGCGCGGCACCATCGTGCAAGACCTTATGTGGACCGAGGGCTACGGAGCAGTCAGCGGGATGCTTTCGTTTCCGTCCAATATTGCCAAGGGGATAGCGCCGATTGCCGCAGCAGGTATCTGGGATTTCACTCACGGTTACGCAGCTGTCGAATGGACGGTGTTTCTGGTTTCGATATTGTCGGCCATAGCATTCTTAGTCGCTGTTCGCGCGAGCCGGCACGCAGCGGTGACCTTAACCTAATGCGATTTGGTAACCCAACGACAGCAATCGACCATGAAAATCCGAGCGGCGCAAGGGAGCGACTTAGATGCAATCAAGACATTGCTTACGGAAAGTGGGCTTCCGGCCTCGGACGTCGACACGACGTTGCTTGAAGACTTCCTGGTCGCGGAAAACGAGGTTGGAAAGATTGTTGGAAGCATTGGACTCGAGCGATTTGGTCACTCCGCGCTAGTAAGGTCGCTAGTTGTCGCGCCGTCAGCTCGCAACCGGCGACTTAGTTCGACGCTTCTGGCTCGCGCCGAATTAACGGCGCAAGCGTCGGGCATTCGCGAATTGTGGCTGCTTACAACGACAGCAGCTGGGCTATTCCAGCGCTACGGATATACGGATGCTGACCGAAGCACGGCGCCACGAGACGTCCAGGGAAGCGCACAGTTCAGTAATCTGTGCCCCGCAAGCGCCGCTTGCATGAGGAAGGTCATGTAAGTCGGTCACTACCTGGCAGTTTCGCTGTCATCAATGCAGCCCCGCAGCCCGTTGCGCTCTTCTTTGAGCGATGTCATCGAAGCGCGCATGTCCTGCGGAAGCTTCTCCGAATACCAGCGCTTAGTCCGAGCGCCAGGCAGGCTGTGGAATCGTCTCGAATCTACTTGATAGTCAGGAGATATCTCTGGCATCGGTCGTAGATATCGCGCGTCGTGGTAGACGAGAAATCCAGCCGCAAATTGCTGTCAAAAATCGAAGCTAACGCGCTGCCGCTCAGCGTGAGGCCAGTCTCAGCTTCGATGACCTTCGCAATCGACAGCGCGCGACTTGCCAACATAACCCGAGCTACGACATCTTCGTCGCGCTGCATTGCCTTCGACCAGTAGGCGGAAGACTCGACGGTATTCTCTGTTGACATCCATCTACCAGTCGCGAATCTGGTCGCAAGGTGGGAAATGACGAGGAAGGTCAGCAACTCGGCCTGCACTCGCCAATCGGCCCGAGCGGATAGTGTCATCTCAAAATTGCCTGGCGTTGTCACGATGACCTTCATTGTAGGATGCGGAACGCTGTCGTACCAAGAAGGGTTCTCCAGTGAGTTGCCATGGAGATGAATCGCCTAGGCGGCTCGCTGTCCCGATGGCCGTAACGTCCTGCGGACATACTCCACACAGCTATCGTCCGAACCGGTCAGGCTGTAACCTACTGCCCGTAGGAGACTTCATCTCGTATTCCGAGTACAGGCCCTCGTCGATGGCCTTCGCGTTTAGACCGAGGGCAGGAGTCCGGCGCTGCGAACAACCGTATTGCGCAATCTCAGCGACGCTCACCGATGTCCCGGTTGAACGGAGGTCAGCTCTCGCAGTGCTGGCAGTTGGTTTTTGAAGTTCTAAGGAGAAGCTCCCCTTGTTGGCCCAACTACTAGCATTGCTCCCCGCCCGTTTTACCGGCCGAATCGAACCTCGCGCGCGCAGACAGGTAAGGATATGGACGAAGAACAATGCGACGCTTCGCACGCTGCGCTACGGATGGGCTCGTCGAATTTTGTTCTGGGGCTCTGACCGCCCTTTTTTATTTGCGCTTTTGCTAGGTGCCGTCGCGTCATGCGTATCTTACTGCGCCGCAATCCGGACATGGGGCAGGCTTGTTGCGTTGCCGCCTCCTGCTTTAAAGCCGGATTTTGACGTTGCCTCGTACACGGGCGTCCCGTGGAGTGTCCAAGCGACACTCGTCGCGCTGGTCTATCCAATCGTTCTCTCTTTCATTGCGCTGATGCTTCAGCGTCGCGCGAACTCAACCGCGGCCATGAGAGCCTACGTCTTGGACTGCGCCGTCATCCCGGCCGGCGCCAGTTCCGTTGGACTACTTGTGGCGATGGGCGCGGAATACTTCGCGGCACCCTACAGTTCGCACGGATTCCTCGCGAAGTATATGGGAGCGTTCCTGACGGCAAATGGGTGCTGGTTGTTCTTCAATCTACTGCTCACAGGCTTCTTTCTGACCCGAACAGTGGGTTTTATCCAAGATGACGAACAACGCCATGTGTTCACACGAGTTGCCGTAGATATCGCGCTGCGCTCCGAACTCATCTCTTCGGTGAAGCAACACCTCTTTGTCAACTCACCTCAAACTGACTGGAACTTTCCTGCCTATAGAGGAGCGCGCGATGCCCAGGCCCCCCAAGTGCTGAACGTTGCCATGGGCCGCGGCATACCCTCTGTGTCGCGCGACCTGAAAGGCAGCAAGTACCTGCACGACGTGCATCTTCATCTTCTCGCCTTTGTGGCACGACGCTGGCACCGAAGGGCGGCAGCAGCCGGTAGCCCACGCCAAAATGAAACGCCGACGCTCACCTTCGCACCCCGGATTGGCGCTGAGGCGTCTGGGGAAGCTGTTCTATGCACGATTGAACATGGCCCGCCTCTCAATCGCCTTGAGCGAGCGCTAGTCAGGTCAGCTTTTGTGTACCGGTCTTCGAAGAACGCGTCGCTGTCGCTTTCCACACGAGAAATGCTCGACGAGCTCGCGAGCGAGGCGGAGTCTGCCGTCGAGCAAGGGCGCTTCAGCGTGGCAGAAGACCGACTTCGGGAGGTATTGAATCTCCACAAGACCCTTCTCCTTGCTAGCGTAGCTGATGCCGAAGAGGTGGCGGGCAATGCCGCCACGATTGGCAGTTCGGCGTACTCGTGGGGAGACAGCAGTTTCGACATGGAGTGGCTTCAACCGTATCGCGACATCAGTCGGCTCGCAGTGAATCATTTTGATACTGACGCTCGATTGTTCAGATTGCTTTCATATGTCCCGGCAAATATAAGCAACCGGATTCCACCGCGACCTGAGAAGCTTCTGATTGATGCACAAATTGTCGGAAAACATCTCGCGTATTTGTTAGCCGCGTGGTGGTTGCGCAAGGCCGACGAAACCTTGGCAGCAAGTGGTGGTGCATTTAGCGGGACCTTGCCCCTGCCTTCGCGGAAGGTGTATGAGAATGCGATTATTTCTTTCGTCGGGCACTGGGACGCTGTCCGCGTTCGAGTTGATAACAACCCTCGGCTCAGCGACTCAGATGAGTGGCTGCGGCACGCCTCGGGCGCATTAGTTTATGCGGTTCACATTGAGAACACGGCAGAACTCCTTCTCAAATCAGTCTCAAGGGGTGACGAAACAGCGTCGACCTGGCTGTTCGAAACGTTCCTGAAGTGGTGGGGAAATCGACAATACGAGCTTCGCCATCGAGAAGGATTGGTCGACTATCGAACACGGAACGTGACCATCGGTCTAGCATCTAAAAGCTGGGCGGAGGCGAAAGAGGTGCTTTGGGACGGAAGTTCGCCTGCCTCGTTGGAGGACGGGAGAGACGCGCTCAATTTATCGATTCGTCGATATTGGGAAAGTATGCGCCTGCTCGTCGCTCTTCTTCTCGTCGAGAACGCAGGCACGGCCCCGACCCACGACAGCCGGGAGTTGCGGTTGTCGGCCGCTTTGGTAAATGGGGACGCTCAAGACCGAGGCGGAAGGGTTGAAGTCCAACCGCTTGCCTCCATAGACGAGTTTCTTCATTCATTGCTCCGAGAGCTGTTCAGCGTTGGTACTTCAATTGGACGACTGGACCACTTTGTCGAGCGTCTGAGGTGGGACGAAGATGCTCCGGTTGTCACGGGCTGGTCGTACAGCTGGTCGAGGTCCCCCGATGGCTTGGAGTTTATGGGGCAAAGTCAGGCCGTGATGCTGGTCTCCCTTGCCACAACAGCAAAGCCTCAGGTCCTGCGTTCGACACGGCTGATTGAACGCTGGTGGAATGACATTGAAAAGCTCGAGCAAGTTGCCCGATTTCTGCGAGACCTGCGGCGAGTCGTACTTTCCAAATCGTTCAATGAGCTGGCTCCTGCGACGGTAGTTCTCAAGAGCCGCCTCGCGCTTCCACTCCGAACCCGCACAGCGCGTCTAGGCGTTGCACGGGCGCTCAAGCAACTCAGCGCTGTTGCGCAGCGGGAGCGACGGCTCGTGATGGACTCCTTTGGTACCGATGCAGATAAGGTCCACGCTTTTGGCATGCAGGTCGCCGCCGTTGCGTTCGATGGCGCAGCGCTGAATGCACCCGTCGATGGCCTCGCATTCCTACCCGGCCTCTCCCTTAAAGGGTTCAGCTACCGGTTCAACTACCATTCCAAGTATTTCGTAAAGGATTTTGGGCTCGGCGCTGATGCTGACTTTGCCGGACAGATAGGGAAGGAAGTACGTCAATGCGTAGTAGCGTGGAGCTTTGCGGAAGCAGTCGACCGCCTTAAGTGGAAGCCCCTGAATAGCACCGCGTTGCGCGACGATTGGGATGCATCTATTGAGCAACGATGCGCGTTAATCATCGCGGTAGCAAAGCGCTGCGCGGAAATGCGCCGGGAAGGCGAAGAGCCAATTGTCTTGGTCGGACGGTCTGCCGCCGGGACGTACTTGCGCGCGGAACGTTGGGGTTCGTCCGCTTGGCAAACAGAACCTCCTGAGTCGGTTACGATTCGAGACGGCGCAGGTGGAGGTGAGTTCTCGTTCGTCGATGATTCACCAGTCTTCGACTTCGACACGCCCAACGGCGACTGCTACATCGTGCCGCTCGACCTGTTGCATTCGCTCACGGTGTCGGGCTCGGGTGCAAACGATGCGATGTCGATAACGTGGACTCAGGCCGAGAGAGACCGCCTGGCGTTCACGCTCAGTTGGCGCTCCGGGTTTCAAGGCAAGGAGGGACCGGGGATTTAATCGAAAGCGTTGAGCGTGCGACGGAGCCGCCTCGGACACTCGCACGGCCACAAGAGGATGCGTCCATCGTTTACTATTCCTCCGACGAGAAATGAAACGCCCCTTGCCGCCAGAATGACCGAACAATCCTCCCGACCCGCCATTGCCCCGAGCACGAACTGCGGAGACCCGCCAGACTTCTCAAAGATGGAGTCGAAGCAGTTTGAAGAGTTGACGTGTGCCGTACTGGGCCATGAGCCAGACGTCAAGAGCGCAGATTTGTTTCACGCGGACGGCGAGAAGCAGTTTGGAGCCGACTCGTACGGCGACCTTCGAGGTGAATTCGCGATAGCGGTCGCGTCATCGAAATGCTACGGAAAAATCAACGCGAGCCAGATTGCGGAATGGTCAGATGACTTCATCAAGCATCTTGACTCGTTTTGGAAAGAACGCAATGTCCGTCGTTTCATTCTTGCGGTTGCGTCACCGGTCCATGGGCGCAGCACCTCGGACACGGTTTTCCAGCAGAAGAAGCTCTTCCACGCGATGGGAATGGAGTACGAGGTTTGGGGGCCGCGACAATTCCAAGAGAAGCTTCGATTCCAACGCGGCGTTGTGACGCAGTTCCTCGGCGGCTACTGGGCCAACGTCATTTGCGGTGACGTTCCGGTCGGCGCGAGCGGGGTGGCAACTGACCAAAGCGCAGTCCTCGACGCTCTCACTACGACGGTGGCACCGCTCGTCACAGCGTTGAACATGGAGGTGGACAGCAAACTCGACTCGCTCAAAGCCCGGCTTCGCGAAGAACATCCCCGCAATATCGCTCTCGAGCTTCAGAGGGTGATGTCCAGTACCCACTGGTCGAACGTCGCGGGAAACGTGAGGAGCAAATGCCTCCGATATTTAGCATCTGCGAAGCTCCAAGAGGGAGATGTCGAGGCCGCCACGGCGTTCGCGAGCGAGGCCGACGCTATTTCCACCGATGGCGCGGAGACTTTCAAGGCGCTTTTGATGGCCCACCGCGGGGAACATGACCAAGCGCTCCAGCTTCTCGAGCACATGTCTGAGCCTGACGCTCAAGAGATTATAGCTGCGTTGCTACTCCAAAGCGGGCGCCTCGATGATGCAGAGCGAGTTCTCGACCGACTCCCACCTGTCGACGGAATGCCCACAATTGAAGCGTCGAGGCTTCGTGCGTTTCTATTGCTTTTCCGTGGGAAACGCATCGCGGCGCTGGCCGAAATACGGCGAGCGGAAGCGCGTGCGCCTCGCTGGTTCGTCGTGAGACGCGCCGGTGCGGTCATTCGCTACGCGAACGCGTTGTCTAAAGTCGTCGGGGAGGAGCACTTCGCAAACCCTTCACCCATCGCGACCGAACTTGTTCGCCAGGACGATGCGAGCCAAGCGCTCCTCAGCGAGTCTTTGGCGACGTTTGACAGTCTCGCAACCGAGCGCGAGAAGTCGCCTGCTGGTTTCTACGATGAGTTGTGGGCATTGGCCTGTGAATGCAATCTCGTTGATGGCTTACCCTTGGCGCAAGAACGTTGCGACCGCCTCCTCGGCGCTAACCCAGCAAGTCCTGAAATCATCAGCTGGGCTCTCACGCGCGGCCTGAAATTCGACGAAGGACGGAGTCGCGAGGCATTACGTGTCGCGGCGGAGGGGCCTGACAAAGACGCTGCACATGTGCTGGCCTACAGTTGGCTCCTCACACTGGATTCGAAGGACGTTGACGCGAAGGATGTGTTGCTGGCAAACCGCAAGCTATTCAAGAATGACGCGCAACGGGCAGCTTACGAAGCGCGCGTAGGATTTCTCGAACCGTCTTCGGTCGATTCAGGCGTTTCATCTATCCGGGACAGCGTCAGCGTGGAACGCCAAATCTTTGCGATGGTGAGCGACGTATCGGACGGGTTGGCGTGGGAGGAGCTCGAATCTCTATTTGCTAGTCTGGCGAGCCGAGATGCCCGTTCGGTCGCATTGCTTGCAGCGGCGTCCCGCCTCGCTGCTGCCAGCCGCTGGGAATTTCTCGGTCGTTACGTCCAGCTGCTCACCAAATTTGAGACAGCATCAGCCATAGAAATTGCGGCACACGCTGCGTTTAACACCGGAAACGCCGCGTTGGCGCTGAAGGTACTGAAGTCGAATCAAAAAGCTTTCCCTCATGGAAAGTTTCCGCGAAATCTGGCCGCCATCGAAGCTTATTCGCTCGTCGAGCAAGGTGAACACCGACAGGCCCTGGAGGCGGCAGAAAAGTTGTCAATGGAATTCGACGGGCTGCGCGAGCGGATGTTGCCAGCCGATATCCGTTTGAGACTCGGTGACATCCGCGGCGCGCTTCCCCTAATTCGGAACGAAATCTCAAAGAACGAGCTGCCGCCCGGTGATGCTCTCCGTTGGGCCCGCCTTATAGCGCTTGAAGACCGAGAGCTAGCCAGCACGCTCTTAAAACATGCGGGGACGAAAGGCCTACCCGAAGAGTTCGCTTTCGAGGCTCACGCCCAGGCGATTCGACTTGGATTGGACAGGCAGGCCGTCGTCTTCGAGTCTGCAATTGCAACGCTGATGGCAAAACCGAATGACGGTCGGTTTAGGATGATGTCCTTCGAGGAGTTTCAACAAGTACAAGCAACTCGGACTCAGACTCGCATCAATCTATGGAACTCGTATTTGGACGGCGCCACACCGTTGCATGTGGTGGCGCAGCAGGCCGGCATTGATTTCAGCGCGCTTTACTACATCAGCCCTCCGGACTGGCAACGCTCCGAAGAACGAACACCGTTGATGATTCGGCATGGCGCTCGGGCTCTAGATTTCGGTACGGGAATAGCACTTAGAGACTGGCGCCTGTACATCGACGTCTCCTCTCTGTTGCTGGCCAAACAGCTAGGTATCTTGGAGACCATTGAATCCGTGGTTGCCGCGGTAATTGTCCCGCAGTGTCTTCCGACTCAGCTCTTGACCTTTGCCGACTCGCTAGAACACCCGCAGCCCAAAAGATTTGAGGTGGAGTCGGCCATTGCCGACGCGCTGCGAACCGGGTCTATCAGCGTTCGGACCCAGTCGGAGGAAAATGGCATCTCGTTGCTGCCTCCCGATGCAACTTCTGGCTCGTGGACAGTAACTGCGACCGACACGGAACCTGTGCAGAACGGCGAGCTCCGCGCCACGCTCTTAGGCGTCGTGGAGGGACTTCGGCGATGCGGCCAAATGAGCCAGTCGGAATTCGACAACGCAGTCTCTGACCTAGGACCCGTTGGGACAGGCCTAGCGGTCCCGCCGCCAGGCGCCCGACTGCATTTCCAAGCGGACACGCTTGGGATACTCGCGCTCAAGTGCTCGCTAAAGATAATTCTGAAGACCTTTGTGGTGCTAGTGGACGACGAGTTTGCGAGCGTTCTGGCCCAAAGCGTGCGTTTCGCGCAGGAGCGACGAGATGTGCTGAGAGTGGTGAACGACCTCCGAGCACACGTAGCAGACCAGCTTTTGCACGGGAGCTACGAGACTCCACGAGGACGCGAGGGACATGTCGAGCAAGACGGGTCGACGTTCGCTAGCTATCCCATGCAGATTCGCGGGCTGCTTGAGTTCCTTCGATGTCAGCCTGATAGCAACGCGGTGTTTTGCTGCGATGACCGATTTGTCACGGGATATCCGCGTTTTGGCACCGCCCCTGTGGTGGGCATCTTCGAAATACTACGAGCTCTCAGAGACGCACGCGCATTGTTGGATATCGACTACTTTGAGAAGCTGATTCACCTCCGCAATGCGAACGCGATGTTCCTGCCTATAGAGGCGGACGAAGTCCTTTTCCATCTCAAGCGTGCGCCCATTGTCGACGGCCGCGTCGTGGAGACTCATCCGTTGTCGGTCCTCAGACGTTATGTGGCTAGAGTGGCGCTTCAGGAATGCCGCCTCAAAATTGGTGATTTTCCTCCCATCGAGAGCGATAGGCCTGACGAGACCCACGTTCTCATCGGGAATCGTCGCCTGACGGATGAGTGCCTGACGAAGCTGTGGTCGTCCAAAATGCTGAAAGACGAGCAATGCACGGCTTGGGCCACCTGGGTTTGGTCGCAGCTTCGCATGGAACGTCATTTGGGAGAGCATCCGTCCATCAAGCGGGACCCGGAGTCCTTGGCGACGTTAGTAGCAGTATCGTTCAGCGCCGCCCTGAGCGCCGTCATTCAACTCGCGATTGGCCATTCCAAATCGCGAAAGGAGGCGTTTGCAGGATGGCTTCTCGATATTGTCGTGAGGAACAGACTTCGAATCGACAGCGCACTCACCAATCACCTTGTCGCGCAATTTGACTCATTGCTGGACGGTGTCTTTGCCCCTGATGTCGCTCGGGCAGAGGAGGCGTACTCCGATGAAGACGTCATCGCTTACTTGCGGCAAGCGCTCGACGTCTTACCCGAAGAAGTCCGCGAGCGACTTCTCAGAAGCGCAAAGCTGCGACAGAGGCTAAAAACCAAACTTGTCACTGTCGTGAATATCGGAGAGGTACAACTGCTCCAAGACCGGTTCATCGCAGCCATTCGAAGGGCCATGGAATCAGGCAAGTCGCAAGCAAAGGCCCACGAATCTAGCAGCATGGTCACATTCCAGGCGATTGGGCCGACTGGCACGGTGGCGGTCAAGTGCAACGGCAAGACTGCTCAAATCAACGACCGAGCTTTTCCTCTTCTCAAATGCACGAGCGAGAGCCAAATACGCTCATTTCTGTACGACCACATCGAGTGGTTTGACCGCGTGCAAGCCGAACGTGAAGTAGCAGTGGAGGAGATAGTAGGAGTAAGGTCCGCCGAGAAGCGATTCCAGATACTTGACATGCTCAGAAGGCAGAGCCTGGCGTTTCACTATCAGGAGATTAAGGACCAGCTTGAGGAGAGCCATAGCGTACCACTCGCGAAATGCAAACCTCCGCGCCCAGAAGACGTCATCCGCCACCTGCGTCTCAACGCAGATGGCGCGTCGTTTGCAGACAGATGGGCTTCAGCTGCCGACTGTCTCATGACAGACTACTGTCTCGAAGAAGCCTTTCTTCGGCTAGGGTGTCTTCCGGTCCCATTGCCACAAGCTTTCATCGACCGCTTCACCGCAAGCACGGATGAGGCGCAGGAATCTCTCTTCTCTCGCTTCGCGCAACTCGGTTCAAGTTCTCCGGTTCACTTCTTTCACGCACTCTCGTTGGCCAACAATGAGAGGACGTCCTCTCGGGTTCGAGACCCAGCTTTACGCTTGGTTACGGAAGTGTTGTTGCGCTGGAACGATTTGGCCGATGCCATGAGCGCGCTTCTGACGTGGACCGAAACGCATGCTCACGAGATTCAGGGCTGGCCTAGCTATTCCGCCGAAGAGCAGTTGGTCACCGCTTGGTATCACGCTACACGCTTGATGTGCATACTCAATCGTGGTCTTCGCATGGAGGCACAGATTAGCGAGCACTTTGCCAAGGTTCGCGGTGCATTGTCGGCCGACGCTGCTTTCGGTGGCCTTTCGCGGTCGCTGGATTGCGCTTCGCCGACGACCTTCGTAGGAGTGGTTTTCCTATACGGTGGCATGAGCTACGCCCAGCAAACATCGCGCGGTTCCGCATTGCTGTCGGCGGAGCATCAAGAAAAGATTCTAGAACTGACCAGAGTCAATGGCCATGTGAATCCGTGGCTTTTCGCCTCTCGAGAACTGTCAGCAAATCGACTGGACTCGTTCCTGCGCGTGGATGCTCCGGTCCATTCACTATCGTTCACTTTCCCGCCAAGTGTGCCTGAAGACTTCGAGAACGAACTCCTGAACGCCTTCCCAACTGCGCCCTGCAATCCAATGTTATGGGTCCACCTCAACACATTGGCGCGCATGGGGCTGCGTGCCGCGACCCGTCAGCGCCTTGTCGAGTTAGTGGCGAACGTTCAGCTTCTCGGACTCGCTGAGCTGGAAGATGACTTCCTAATCGCTTGGCGTTCCGTCGCGGGTTGCGTGAGACTTCTCGGTGATAGCGCGACGCGCGAGACCTTCAAAGCGCAGCTCCTTCAACTTGCGAAGACGTTGAATGACCGATTCAAGCGCAACCAGACACCCATCAATGTGGATGCTAAGGACGAACGTGGACGGAGGCTTAATGAACTACTGGAGTCATGTATCGCCTTCAGCCGCGACGATGACATCGCCCAGGCATATGCGAACATATCCGAACTACTTATCGGCGTGGCAGCGGTTTGGGGAACCGCGCGAGCAGCAATATGCCGGACGCTCGAAACCATCTACGACGAATCGCGGATGAGCGAGAACGGTGCCGTTTGGAACGCACTCGTGCGTGTCCGCGCTCAGACATGAACGCCCCATTTTCGGAGGGCCTCCGCTGGCTCTAATACGGTGCAGTCTTTACTGCGAGCAACGCATCGAGAGCATCTCGCGCTGCCTGCAATTCTTGGGCCGCGGCCGTGAGACGCGCCATGTGCAGCGGTGTCGGCGTTCCGTCTTCAGACTGTTTGAAATGCGTCTCGAGCGCGAGTGAAGCCAATTGCACTTCTCTGGCGGCAATCGCGACTCGCTCGACTGCAGCCGCTTCGGACGCGTCCTTCACGGGTGGTCCCATGTTTTCCTGTGGTGATGGCTCCCACGCTCATCATAAGGGCTTCGGGAAGAACAGCTATGGTTGAAGCGCATTCAGTTCGCGACGAATCGCATCCTCCCGCTATAACTCAACGGCGCTAACCCGCAACGGGCCCTAACTTCGTTCCCTCTTGGCGTGTCGTCCGAGCTTGCACGCGGACACGTCATACGGGTTCGAACGGTCTTTCATTCTCGCCTAGCAACAAGCCGTTCGATGGCAAGTACGCCTGCTTCCATTTTGGCGCGTGCGGAACTGTTCGAAGAGTGTACGAAGATTTTAGGCGGCCGGAAAGCTCGAAGCGCGACGGCTTCTTCAATCCACAAAACGACGTCGTAGCCTGTGCCGCGCTCGTCGTCGCCCAAGTCGTGGTCAAGGCTTAGTTCTTCGACGGTTCCCGTTTCAAGGAGCCTGATTGCCTCGTGTGGCCAATACACGCGCGTCCAACCTTCCGGTGTGACGCGCTCGTCGTCGAGAAAGACCTTCATACGGCCACGCCCAACTCCGACTCGTCGAATGCTTCCGAAGTGCGCCGATGCTCTGCGCATGTATGGCAGTACACAGCAAGCTCGCGCTCGGCGACGACTCGAGCGGAGACGAGCCACGGTTCAGATGCGTCTTCGAATTGGGTCATGGCTACAGAGACATGCGGTGCCGTCCGGTCAACGGGGCGCAGGCAAAGCGAACAAGGCACCGTCTTGGCAGCAGTCGGATAAGCGGACGTAAGCGTCGAGGAAATCGCCGCTTCGGCGTAGTCGGCGCACTCTTGGCCGCAGAAGTCTGTCAGCCCGTTGTCGTCTGAAACCAAGACGACGCCGGGTTCGCTGCACGTTACGGTTTGGCTGCGCTTCGACAGCGCGAAGTAGCTGCGGCCCAGTTCGCGGTCACAGACACCACAGTAACGACCTTCGTAAGAATTGGCCATGCTCGTTCTTCTCCGTTGTGTGGCGGCGGGTCCCGCGCGTTCGACTGACTAAGCAAAAGGCTATCTCTTGACTGAGACGTTGCGCGTCTCAATTGCCGCCGTGTATCGCTCGCACTTTCGCCTTACCTTAGAGGGCCCGGCGCGTCGTTGTGTGATGCCGATGGGCCTCAAAGCACGACAACCGCAAATAACGCGCGTAGTGCCCGTGCTGTGGCGAGTTCTTGCATCGAAAGCGCGCCTCCATGCAACATTCGGTCCGCGTGTCGCCTGCGAGTTGACACGTTGCTGGCCCAGCTTTACTGTCCGGCCTGTCGCGATTTCCTTCGGCCCGGTCGCACACTTTGGTCAGTCGAAAAGGAGGCAAACATGCAATCGTCCTGGTCGCGCGAGAAGTACGCCTTAAACGTGCATGTGAAGGAATTTGGAAATTCGGTCGCTACACCGACACGCCACGCGATGGCCGGATTCCTCGCGGTCATCACAATCTCTCTGTCGTCAGCCGCTATCCCGGCCTTCCCACGCCTAATGCTAGGGGACGACGGAGGCGTTGCGTTCGACAGTGAATCGGACGCCTTGGCTGCAGGCATCGCCGCCGCGAACCGAATGGTCGACGACCTGTTGGAGTGACCGGCAGGCAGCGCCACGGAGAACCTCGGTCGGGCGTGACCCGACGTGAGGTGCAGCGCAATTGGATGGGTTACCGGTCGTACTCTTGGCCCGATTGGGAATCATCGCGCTGGGACTGCCTGCCTTTGCGACCCAGTCAATGAAGATTGGCGGGGCGCCGCTTGGATACGGACCGACCAGCGTTCACGGTCGGCGGAACGACTGACCGCGCTCCGTTACCATGATTTCGACGAGAATGTGTCAAAGAAATTTAAGAGGCTCGCACTAGGGTTTGCACCAGCCTCGCCGACAAATCAGCCGCACCCTGACCCTCAGACCAGGTCCCTGGGTTCAACGCACACTTACTGCGCCGCGTTGCTACCTGAACGACTGCGGCCCGGACGCGGTTCCGACCACCATGGCCACGTCCAGTTGCTCGGATTTGCAATTCGAAAGCACTTGGTGTCGGAGACGGTGTCTAACTGCGAAGAACTACGGTCTGAGAAGGCCGAAGGTAAATCGGTCTGCACGGTCGTGTTATTCGACGATTGTTTCCGGAATGCGACAAAGGCCACGAAACGAGGAGCGGCAAACAAAGTAATATGAGTGGAAGCCAACAAAAAGACCTGTCATGGCGACCTTCACGAACGTCGGTAACGGGAATTGGGTATTGCGTGGCGGGTACGGCGATAGGTATCTGACCGTCATCAGCAAAGGCCGAGAGGCGAAGTTCGAGATGCATTGCCCTTTGGGACCGCCGGAGTTCGTGACAAATGCCGGGTTCCCTATCGAGGAACTGAACAAGATATTTGGGTATTTGACTACGTACGTCCAAGTCATCTGCCCGTTGATGTAGGAGGTCAAGATGCTCATCACGGAAGAGGACGTTCGCCGTGGGTACGCATGGCAGGAAGAGCGTAAGCATTTGTTCGTTCGTGATGTTTACTACGAACATGGCTTCCTCGTGTTCACGCTGTTCGGCAGCGAAAAGCCCGTCAAGGTTGCAACCGAGTCAATCCCACCCCTCCGGAACAGGACGCCGGAAGAGCTCGGCGATATCGAGGTCAGCCCGATGCGAGACATGCTGCATTTCGCTCGGATAGACGTTGACGTCTATGTCCCAAAGCTGTTCAACCCAAATTTATAAATTCACCACATCGCGAGCCGCTCGCGATGCGCATCTAAGCTTGGATTTGATGTCTCTAAACGCCTAGAGGCGGGCGCGACGTGCCGCGACGTGATTCATCCAAAGAAAGCCCTCAAGCCCCTGCCTGGCGCCATGCCGCGATTGCCGCGCTCTGGCTTCTCGCTGCCGTTCTCCTTGCATTCGCGGCTTGGCGGCCGCTCCTGTCCGGGTCCGGCGACAATGCCGTCTTCTGGAGTGCGCTGAGCGCCTGCTTTACTGGGGCCTCCGCGCTTGGCGCCGTCTGGGTCGCTACGCAGCAACAACGCTGGCGCAAACGCGAAGAGCGGGCCCGCGCCTATGTCGTTGCTGCGGGCCTCACACCGGCTCTGCCGGTTGTAATCGACGCTTTGGAGGTCCTTGCAGGACAGTTGCAGAACGTCGATGGTCTGCGGAACCGGGATGCGCACCATATCGAAAGCCTCAAGCTGACGCTTCAGAGCACGAGCCTTCATGTAGGTGTCGGCGCCATCACTGACCTTGTCATCATCTCGCGCGATTTGGCGGCGAAGTTGGCGCAGGCCGTTTCCATCGTTCGAAGAATTGAACATCGTGTCAATTGGACGCTGCAAAAACTCCAAACTGCGGAGGTCGCCAAGCACGGTTTGGAGGACCCTGAAATCAAAGAGTGGCCCGACTGGGCCGATGAAGCTCGAACCCTCTTTCTCGAAGTGCAGAAGCAGTGCGAGCGCGACTTCGCATTCAAACCTAAAAAGAAGAAGACTGTCGTGATGGCGGGACCACGCACACCTGAAGATGGGTCGAGGATGGACGGGCCAAGTCCGTCTTCGCCGAGTTCTTCAGTTGGCCCACACTGACTCTGGCGCGTCTGTTTCTGCGCCATGCCGCCTCTTTTCTGGGCCAAGCAAAATTGTCATTCCAAGAAGGGGCGCCCTGCTTTCAGGCCATCGTCTTTAGTTGATTCCGACTTCACGCGCGGCAAACGAATCGCCTCGCGCACAGTATGGTCACGAGGGCCTGGTTTGAGCGGGTTTCGGCGCCAATCCGCGCGTCACGACATGATTGCCTTTGCCGTCAATGAATCGAGGCTGAACGCTGGTTGCAGCTTCCGTCGCAATCGAGCGTCTATGCTAGACGAGCGGCGCAGCATGGATGCGACGGTCGAAGAGCATAAGCGACGATAAGGTCGGAAAATTCGGCAGTAATACGCCCGTTTCATAAGCGTGAGCGCCGGAAATAGGCTCGGATGTTACGAGAGACGCTCAACGCTCTCGCCTCCAGCAGGAGCTCGACAGCGCACTCAAACCCGACCTCGGAAGCAACTACCGATTGCAGATGGCAAATTGCGTTTGAACGATATACTTATTGGCCGCAAAAGAAGCCGTAGAAGCACAAGAATCTGGGATAGAGAATGGCAGCGACGCCGAAACAGCAAATCGAGCGACTTGTCGGGGACCTGCGACAAATTACGAAATGGGGGCGGATGTCCGACTACGCGTCGGGCAATGGCCTGCCTATCACTCGCACATGGACGCCCTTCCTGGCGGCAATCTTCGAGCGCTACAACAGCGACGAGGATTTGCTGAAGGTCGTCGGAAAACTTCGAACGTTCTATGTGCAGCAACTCCTGGCGGCCGACCGGATGGTGACTTTCTTCCACCCGCACGAGTTGCACGGCAAGACCCTGTACGGTGCAGCCGTTGATGCGCAGCCGCCGGCGTCCGCAGCACAAAGTCACTTTCCTTCGCTCGTGCCCGACAAGGACGTCAAGACTGATGTCCCGAGCTCGCCTACTTTCGTGGGTCGGCTGGTCTCGGCCGATAAACGCGTGGCACTCTTCTACTTGTCGGGCCGGTACGTGGAAGAGAGGGATAAGTATAAGCGCGATGAAGTGGCCGCTGCGGTGCGCGAAGCCTTCGAAGACTACGACGAGTTCATTGCCATCAAGCTGCGCTTCAGGCAGTGCATGGATAGTGTCATCGTTCACCCCGACGGGGCCGTGCAGATGAGACTGGACCTCCCGTCGCTCACCAACGTGGACTATGCAGAGCATTGCGCCAAAGGCCTCATGGGAAAGTTCCATGCGGACTTTCCTGGCCCCGGCGGCGCTCCGCTTCTCGGCGACCGAAGAAACCTGTTCAGGGCAATCGGAAACATCTATCGGAAGGATGGGTTAGGTCGCGTCAGCGAATTAGGGTTCGAAACTCCGACGGATTCTGTAAAAGTCGAGAAGATGCGAAACCGCACATCGGACTTGCGCGATGAGCTGTACCATAAGGCGGGTAAAGTTGGCTTGAAGAATCTGGCGGAGATAGTGCCCTATCGTCTGTCAGTTCGCTTCAATCCGTCGTCCGGCAAACATCCCGTCGAGCTGTCGCTGCCCGGTTCGTTCAGGGAGTTGGCCAAGCCCTCCCAACGTCTGGAGGTCGCCTCCGTCAGCGGTTGCCTCGGCGAGCAAGACTTCGAGAAAGCTGTGCAGACTCTTCTTGAGCATGCCTAGCCTTGATATGAACAAAAATGAAGCAATCCAACGGGTGCAAGCAGTCTGGGACGAAAGTCCCGCTGCTTCGCTATGCGTTGCGATTGTTGACCAATTGGCAGAAGGCGTTCTCCAACGCCTCACCTTTGGTCAGTTGTACCGCTTGGCCTCGAAGAACGAGGCGTCTCAAGAGGACATAGCTCGTGCGCTTCAGTATCTGACGGGCCATGACCTCCACCTGCTGGACACGGAGTTCGAATTCATCGACGAGAACGATGAAACGTTCTACTTCGGCATGCAGGACCTCAGCGACGCTCAACATGAAGGCGGTCTGCATCATCCCGAATCGGGCGAGCTCATAGACAACTATGAGGAGCGGGTCTTCCCGACCTTCGTACCATCCTCTTTGGCGAAGGAAATCTCAGCCAAATGAGCGAAATCAAGCATGTGGTGCCAAACGGGAATTTGGACCAGAAAGTTAGCTACAAGGCGTTCGAAGCGTTGATGACCATGGCCGCCGGCGGCAACCGAATGGTTCGCCGAATGACCACTGCAACCTATGCCGAGTTCGTTTCACTTCTGTACGAAGACTTCGACGAAATCATCGGCGACCTGGAAGGCCGCAAGAAGTACTTCACTGATTCATCCGAGGACCAGATTACCGACTCCCTCGTCACTAGCCTTCGGCAGTATGGGTATGTCGCCAGCCACGATAAAGACCACAGCGGGCATGTCGACATAACCGTGGAAGTCACGCATCAGCCAAATTTCATATGGCTTGGAGAGGCGAAGCTCGACAATGGCCCTAAATATTGCTGGGGCGGTTTTCAGCAGCTCACAACACGCTATAGCGTCGCTCGCGCGGGTGCGGATGCCGGTGGCATCCTCATCTACCTGCAGAAATATAAGGACGCTAAGGCGCGTCTGGAGCAGTGGGCCGAATTCCTGGAAAACGTGCAGGGCATCGCATGTGACCGCGCGGACCCGACCAGACCGGGACTGGCGTTCTCGACGGCTGCGCTACACGACGGCACGGGGCTACCGTATAAGCTCCGACACATGATTATCTATCTTCGGCACGACCCGGAGAAATAGCGAGACGCTGGCGACTAGGCCTTCATAATTGCAGCGCCAGCGTCATCTGCCTGCCAGCACCGTTGAGTGTCGAGGTCGACCGCCTAGAATTTGCTTCAAAGGCGTGGCCGATATCGAGCGCATACATCCCGACGTGGTGCATCCGGCCGCTCTCAGACGGCTGGCGAACCCATAGGGTCTTGATTCGGTACCCCTCCTTCCGGAGTTCCACAATCCGCGGCCGAGAGTCGACGATGTCGAGGAACCGCACCGCCTCCAATGTGGTCACTCCACCGCGCACCTTCATCGCCTCGAGCAGGCGGGCGCGTTGATGCGCAGCAGTATTTTCAGGCCAGTTGGCGATGATGGCGCTGAACGACAAAAGGTCCAGCCGTACGGTTTGGTTGAGCATTCGAAGCCAAGGTTGTGAAGACGAGGCCTATTGTTGGCGACGCGCTTCAAAACCTAGCTACCGAAATACTGAGAGAATCGGCGCGGATTTCACCCGGCCAAAATTAGGTCGCTTTTGTGGCCAATTTCGACCGCCTCTTACTGCTCAGGGAAGTCGGGCTCTAGCCCAATCTCGCGACGGAGCATATCCAGGTAGTCGACGGCTACGATTTTGTCGGTCTCATCCGGAAAGCGGTTTGCGAGTGCCAACATCGCCTCGAATAGTTCCCCGGTCGTTTGCGGCTGCGCGACCGAAGGAAGCACCTTCGGTGAAATACTCGCTCGAGCAACTAGAAGGTGCGTAACCTGCTCGCTCTCGGCAGTTTGACGCCGCTTGTCCTCGACGTAACGTTCGATGGCGGCTCGCTCATCATCGTTCAAAATTCTCCGGACGGCACGGGATTCGGTGTCCTCCCATACGCGAGCGGCGACCGTAGCAATGAAGCTGGTGGGATAGTCCTCGCACATCTCATAAAGCGCGCGGGCAAGATGCAAAACGAAAGTGCGCCGCTCTTCGAACGCCGGGCGCCCGGCAGTGCGAGTCTTGACCGCAGATGCCGCCTCGCGAAGATGTCTGAATTGACCGGAGAAGCTCTTCTGCAAACCCGACGGCACCCAAGAGGACGTTTCAGCCTGCAAGGCGGATTCGAAGGCGTCCGCGCGCTTCATCACCCCTTGAACTGCCGCGGCGGTGGGTAAGATTTCGGAGGGTTCGTCATCCACGCAAGCAACGAACGCAAGCGCCACTTGAGTAATCGCGCTGACCTTCAAGACCGTCCCCTTTTCGAAGACTGACCGCTTGAAGAAACTCCGCACGCTGGGCTCTGTCAGGAAGCTCTTGTACCAAACAGACTCGGCGCGTGCGGCCACATCCAAATTCAAGAAATGTCGCGCCTCGCCTAAGGTCGAGGTCAGGTACGTTTGCTTTTCTGAGACCGTCATGTATTTATTTTGCAACCCGTCAAGCGCGTGGTGTTGAGCTTATTGTATCTGTAAGCACATCGCGTTTATCGGGACGTGGCACGCGCACAGGCAACACGGACCGAAGCGCCATGTGGAGAGCCAGTGCCACTTCATGACCTCAACGTTGCACCCTTGCCTGCATCGTGCCGACATGCACGCGCAAGACGTCACCATGAGGCGTGCGTTTGCGAGGGATGTCGTCAAATGTCGGAACGCGGCGTTCGGTGGCGGGCCGAGTCGGCAGCGGCGCCGCTACCGATTTCAGTACCTCATGCTGTTTGCTGCGGACTGCCGTTCGCCTTGTTGGCGCCGCGCGCTTCTTAGTCAGCTTGTGGTGGCTCCCACCATTCGACGGTGCCGAACTGCGAGCCTCGGATGGTTCACACACTTCGACGTAGTGCTGCTCGGCGAATGCTGTACCAGCTATCGTCAAAAGTGCGCTGAAGATTAGGGTCCTTAGCAAACGTTGTCTCCTGAGTTTGCGCGCAGGCGAATCGAATCTGCGCGCCGTATTCTGCCACGCGCTTACGACCATTCTGAAACGGGTCAAATTGCGAAGCCCGCGTCGCGGCCACCGCTCTTCTCATGTCGGCTATTGTCGCCGCGCATCGAGACGCCGCACGTCTCGATGCGCGTCTTTCATTGAGCGCGACGGTGTCGCTCGGTCAATGCACACAGGCCATATAAGTCAGCTCTCTTTCGAGACTCATGGATGACTCTCATGAAAGCAACGCGCCGCGTCGCACGGCGGTCGTGCAGACGGATTGCTGGCAAGGCTGCTGGAACTGTTGGAGGTCCTGGTCACAGATGTCGCGAGCGACATGGAGGTGGTCGCACGCGACCTTGGGCTCAGGGACGAGATGCGAGAGCGGCTCGGGCGAGCGCTCGACCGAGCTGAATGTGCGCGGGGTGTTGTGGAGGCAATGCGGGAGGCTGGCGTCGGGCAGCCCGGCCGGAGGCCGGAGGAAGTGTCGGCAGAGGGAAGCTGCCGGGGTGGCGGTGGCGATACTGGCGGCAGCGAGGACTACAGGAGAGACGATGCGCTAGACGTAATGGAACGCGTTCGGGGTGCGGTGGAATTGCTCGCAAGGGAATGGCAGCAGGACTACCCGGAGGGGGCGGTCGAGTGGCACATCCTCAAGAAGGCCGCATCAGTGAACTCGCCCAGGGCGGGCTGACTGGTCAGACGGATAGCGGTACTTCGCCAGCAGGACACGTCCGCAGATTTTCTGGAAACAGGACGCGATATGTCCCAACCGCAGGGCATCCTTAGGTTCAAGGACGAACGTCGGGTAAGAACGTCTGGCGGGCTTGGAGCGAGAGATATTGCCAGCCGGGTTGATTATTACTATTTGAAAGATGCCTTACGCAGTTGCGCGAAATCGCGCGCGGCCTCTTGGGCGCTTCTAATGGCGTTCGAATAATCCGCGCGCGCTCGCTTTGCGTAAGTCTCCCCGGAGTTTACTTCCGGCGGGTGTGGCCGAAGACGTGCCCCTGCGCGCGGAGCACGTTCAGAATCGGCATTCTTTTTCAGCCGATCAACCGACCTTATTCCACCGTCACCGACTTAGCCAGATTGCGCGGCTTGTCGACATCCGTCCCGCGCGCACACGCCGTGTGATACGCGAGCAACTGCAGCGGCACGACGTGCAGGATCGGCGACAACGCGCCGTAATGCTCCGGCATGCGGATCACATGGATGCCGTCCTCGCTGACGATGCGCGTATCCGCATCCGCGAACACGTACAGTTCGCCGCCGCGCGCGCGCACTTCCTGCATGTTCGACTTCAGCTTTTCGAGCAGCGCGTCGTTCGGCGCGACGGTCACGACCGGCATCGCCTCGGTGACGAGCGCGAGCGGCCCGTGCTTCAGCTCGCCCGCCGGATACGCTTCAGCGTGGATGTACGAAATTTCCTTGAGCTTCAACGCGCCTTCGAGTGCGATCGGATAATGCAGGCCGCGGCCGAGGAACAGCGCATTCTCCTTGCGCGCGAACTCTTCCGACCACGCGATGATCTGCGGCTCCAGCGCGAGCACGCTGTTCAGCGCAGCCGGCAAGTGGCGCAGTTGCGTGAAGTACGCCGCTTCGCGCTTCGCGTCGACGTGACCGCGCATCTTCGCGAGCGTCACCGCGAGCACGAAGAGACCGACGAGCTGCGTCGTGAACGCCTTCGTCGATGCCACGCCGATTTCGGTGCCCGCGTGCGTCAGGAATGCGAGTTCGGTCTGGCGCACCATCGCGCTCGTCGCGACGTTGCACACGGCGAGCGTGTGCTTGTGGCCGAGCGACTGCGCGTGCTTGAGCGCGGCGAGCGTGTCGGCGGTTTCGCCCGATTGCGAAATCACGACGACCAGCGCCTTTGGATTCGGCACCGATTCGCGATAACGATATTCGCTCGCGATCTCGACCTGCGTCGGAATCTTCGCGATCGATTCGAGCCAGTATTTCGCCGTCACGCCCGAGTAGTAGCTCGTGCCGCACGCGAGAATGAGAATGCTGTCGACCTGCGAGAACGCGTCGCGCGCCGCTTCACCGAAGAGGCTCGGGCTGAACTCGTCGGCTTGCGGAATCGTGTCGGTGATCGCGCGCGGCTGCTCGAAGATTTCCTTTTGCATGAAATGGCGATACGGCCCGAGCTCGACCGCGCCGCCGTACGCCGTCACCACGCGCACTTCGCGCTCGGCGGGTACACCTTCGCGATCGACGATCTTCACGCCTTCGAGACCGATCTCGACAACATCGCCTTCTTCGAGGAACGCGAAGCGGTCCGTGCTGCCGGCGAGCGCGAGCGCATCGGAAGCCAGGAAGTTTTCGCCCTCGCCCACGCCGACGACGAGCGGCGAACCCTGACGCGCGCCGACGACCGTATGCGGCTGATTCCGGTGCATCACCGCGATCGCATACGCGCCGTGCAGTTGCTTCACGGCCTCGCGCACGGTTTGAAAGAGATCGCCGCGATACATGCTGTGAATCAGATGCGCGATGACTTCGGTGTCCGTCTGCGACACGAACTCGTAGCCCTTGCCCTTCAGCATTTCGCGCAGCGACTCGTAGTTCTCGATGATGCCGTTGTGCACGAGCGCGACGGTATCGCGCGAGAAGATCGGATGCGCGTTGTCGGTGACGGGCGCGCCGTGCGTGGCCCAGCGCGTGTGCGCGATGCCGGTCATGCCGCCGAGGTTCGTCTCGCGCACTTGCGCGTCGAGATCGGATACGCGCGCGACGCTGCGCGCGCGGCGCGGCTCGCCGTTGCTCAGAACGGCCACGCCGCACGAGTCGTAGCCGCGATATTCGAGCCGGCGCAGACCTTCGACCAGCACCGAGACGATGTTACGTTGCGCTACCGCGCCGACAATTCCGCACATGGACGTTCTTCCTCTGAGACTTGCATTCGAAAGCGCGATGCACGATGCGCCGCGCGCGTTGGGCTGAATCTGACGTACAGCCTTACGACTTCTTCTTGACCGGGCGCACGTAGCCCGTCTTGCTCACTTGCGACTTCTCATTGAGCACCAGCTCGCCTTCGCCAACGTCCTTCCACACTGTCGTGCCGGCCGCGATCGTCACGCCGCGGCCCACGCGCACCGGCGCGACCAGTTGCGTATCCGAGCCGACGAACACGTCGTCCTCGATCACCGTGCGATGCTTGTTCGCGCCGTCGTAATTACAGGTGATGGTGCCCGCGCCGATGTTCACGCGCGCGCCGACATCCGAATCGCCGATATAGCTGAGATGGTTCGCCTTCGAGCCGCGCCCGAACACCGCATTCTTCACTTCGACGAAGTTGCCGACATGCGCTTCATCGCCGAGCGTCGCGCCCGGACGCAGCCGCGCGTACGGACCGAGAACGACGTTCGCGCCCGTCTTGCCGCCTTCGATGTGCGTGTACGCATCGATTCGCGTGCCCGCGCCGATGGTCGCGTCGCGGATCACGCAGTTCGGGCCGATCGTCACGTTGTCGGCGAGCGTCACGCGTCCTTCGAAGACGCAGTTCACGTCGATCGACACATCCGCGCCGCATTCGAGCGTGCCGCGCACGTCGATGCGCGCCGGGTCCATCAGCGTCACGCCCGCATCGAGCAGCGCGTTCGCGACGTTGCGCTGATGGATGCGCTCCAGCTCCGCGAGCTGGATCTTGCTGTTCACGCCGAGCGTTTCCCATTCGGCGTCCGGCTGCGCGGTGACGACTTCGACGCCCGCTTCGATCGCGCGCTCGACGACGTCCGTCAGATAGAACTCGCCCTGCGCGTTGTTGTTCTTCAGCGACGCGAGCCACGATTCGAGCGTGCGCGTCGGCGTGATGACGATGCCCGTATTGATTTCCGCGATGCGCCGTTCTTCCTCGCTCGCATCCTTTTGCTCGACGATCTTCTTCACCTTGCCCGCGGCGTCGCGCACGATGCGCCCGTAGCCCGTCGGATCGCCCACGTTCACGGTCAGGACGCCGTAGCGCTCCGCGCCCGCGGCGGCGATCAGACGTTCGAGCGTGCTCGCACGCGTGAGCGGCACGTCGCCGTACAGCACGAGCGTCGGAACCGATGGATCGAGCAGCGGCAGCGCCTGCTGCACGGCGTGTCCCGTGCCGAGTTGTTTGTCCTGCAGAGCGAACTGGACGTCCGGCGCGCCGACGGCCTCGCGAACCTTGTCCGCGCCATGTCCGACGACGACGACGAGCCGCGTCGGCGACAGCGTGCGCGCCGTATCGATGACGTGCGCGAGCAGCGGTTTGCCCGCCAATGGATGAAGCACTTTCGGCAGGGCGGAGCGCATGCGCTTGCCCATGCCGGCAGCCAGAATCACGATGTTCATCGCTGAAAGCCTTGCTGGTATGACGAGCCGCCAATTTATCACGCGGCTCTTTGGCGCAATGCGGCGAAACCCACGCTGCGCCTTATTGGATAAAGGTTACAGGTCGTCGAACTGCACAATTGAAACCGTGCCGGACGTTCCTGACGGTTCGGTCGCACACGGTTCCTCGTCGAACGCGATATCGCCTTGCGGATCGGCCTCGCCCGTCGCGCGCAATCCGGCGAACGGGAAAAGTTTGCTGTCCATCAGATGCGACGGCACCACGTTCGACAGCGCGTTGAACATGTTTTCCACGCGCCCCGGAAAACGCTTGTCCCATTCTCGGACCAGCGCCTTCATTTCCGCGCGCTTCAGATTCGGCTGGCTGCCGCACAGATTGCACGGAATGATCGGGAATTCGCGCAGTTCGGCGTATTTTTCGAGATCGACTTCCTTCACGTACGCGAGCGGACGAATGACGATGTTCTTGCCGTCATCGGATTGCAGCTTGGGCGGCATGCCCTTCAGCTTGCCGCCGTAGAACAGGTTGAGCAGCAGCGTCTGCAGGATGTCGTCGCGATGATGTCCGAGCGCGATCTTCGTCGCGCCGAGCTCGCCCGCGACTCGATACAAAATGCCCCGGCGCAGTCGCGAGCAGAGCGAACATGTCGTCTTGCCTTCCGGCACGAGCCGCTTGACGATGCTGTACGTGTCCTGATTCTCGATATGAAACGGAATGTCGAGCTTGCTCAGATATTCCGGCAGCACGTGTTCCGGAAAGCCCGGCTGCTTCTGATCGAGATTGACGGCGACGATCTCGAAGTTGATCGGCGCGCGCTCGCGCAGGCGCATGAGGATGTCGAGCATCGCGTAGCTGTCCTTGCCGCCGGACAGGCACACCATGACCTTGTCGCCTTCCTCGATCATGTTGAAGTCGCCGATCGCCTCGCCGACCTGGCGCGCGATGCGCTTGAACAGCTTGTTGTTCTCGTACGCTTCCTTTTGCTGGCGCTTCGTCAGCGCCTCGCGCACCGGCTTTTGCGCTTCTGCGGTTTCGGCTGCGGCTTCGATCGTGTCGCGCGCGTTCATGCTCGTTCCTCTTTGATGCGGAAGACTTCGACGCCGACCGCGTCGCAATCGGGATAGACGTCGGGCTTTTCCGTCGACACGGCCACGGCGCGCACGTTCGGATGCGCGAGCAGCGCGGCCGCGACGTCGTCGCACAGCGTTTCCTGCAAATGGATGTGTCCGCGCTTCACGCGCTCGGCGATGGTCGAGCGCATGAAATCGTAGTCGACGACTTCGGCGAGCTTGTCGGCGACGGGCGTCGACAGCGCGAGCGGCACGTACAGCTCGACGTTGATGACGACACGTTGCTCGCCGCGCTTTTCGAAGTCATGCACACCGATGTTGATGCGAACTTCGTAGTTACGCAGAAAAAGCCGCCGGCAATCGGTCAGCCGGGGATGCGAAAGTGCGGCAAGCATGTTGGTTCCAATATTCAGTGGCGCGTTTCAGGACTTTTGCGCGCCGATCATGTACATGACGTCGCGCGGACTCGGCACGAGATGCTGGCCGCCGTCGACGACGAGCGTCGTGCCGGTCACGCCGTGCGCGTTCGCGAGATAACACGCGGCCTGCGCGACGTCGTCGACCGTCGATGCGCGGTTGAGCGGCGTCACGCGATGCGCCGTCTCGAACGACGCGGGCGTCTGGCCGGCGGAAATCAGCGTCAGACCGGGCGCGAGGCCGACGACGCGCAGTTTCGGACCCAGCGCCTGCGCGAGCGCGATGGTGGCGTTTTCGAGCGCCGCCTTCGTCAGCGTGTACGACAGGTAGTCCGGGTTCATGTTGTACAGCTTCTGATCCAGCACGTTGATGACGACGCCGCGTTGCGCGTCATCGACGGTTGCGGACTCGGGCGTGATCTCGTGCAGCATGCGCGCGAGCGTGAGCGGCGCCGCGACGTTGACGGCGGTCATCTCGAGCAGCTTCGCGTAGCCGAAGTCGATGGCCGTATCTTCGTCGAAACGCGACGCGCAGTTCACCACGCAGTTCAGACCGCCGAACGCTTCGGCGCACGCCGGCACGAGCCGTTCTACCTCGGCCTCGACGGCGAGATCCGCTTTCAGTGCAACCGCGCGGCGCCCGAGCGACTCGATATCCGCGACGGTTTCGCGCGCTTCATGCGCCGAGTGGCCGTAATGCACGGCCACATCCCAGCCTTGCCGCGCGAATTCGAGCGCGACGCCGCGCCCGATGCGTTTCGCCGCGCCGGTCACGAGCACGGCGCGCGCACGCGAAACGGAACCGGATGACGACGTGTTGACGGAAGAAAACGGCGTGGAAGCGCTCATTTACAATACTGGGATGAATCCGAATGCCAGACAATCCGATAGTTTACCTGCTCCGGGCGCCGACGCGCTCGCGCAGTCCGAAGCGCTCACCGACCTGATCCGCGGGCGCATTGCCGCGGCGGGCGGCTGGTTGCCGTTCGACCGCTATATGGACCTCGCGCTGTACGCGCCCGGCCTCGGCTATTACGGCGGCGGAGCAATGAAATTCGGCCGCCGCGCGGAAGACGGCAGCGATTTCGTCACCGCGCCGGAACTGTCCCCGCTTTTCGCGACGACGCTCGCGCGGCCCGTCGCGCAGGCGTTGCAACAAAGCGACACGAAGCAGTTGATGGAATTCGGCGCGGGCACCGGCAGGCTCGCGGCGGGCTTGCTGAACGCGCTCGCCGAACTCGATGTCGCCTTCGACAGCTACACGATCGTCGATCTTTCGGGCGAGTTGCGCGAACGTCAGCGCGAGACCATCGAGAAGGACGCGCCGGCGCTCGCCGCGAAGGTGAAATGGCTCGACGCGCTGCCCGATGCGTTCGAGGGCGTCGTGATCGGCAACGAAGTGCTCGACGCGATGCCTGTGCGTTTGGTCGTGCGCAAGCTCGGCGCGTGGCACGAGCGTGGCGTCGTGGCGCTGAACGACCGCTTTGCCTTCGATGACCGGCCGATCGCGCCGGACGCGCAGGTCGAACTGATCGATGCCGCCATCGATGAAGCCAACGACGAGCCTTTTGCCGAATATGTGACGGAGACGCACGAGGCCGCGCTCGCGTTCACGAAGACCGTCTGCACGATGCTTGTGCGCGGTGCGGCATTTTTCATCGACTATGGTTTTCCGCGACGCGAGTTCTATCACGCGCAGCGCGCGGCGGGCACGCTGATGTGTCACTACCGGCATCGCGCGCATTCGGATCCGTTTCTGTATCCGGGATTGCAGGACATCACGGCGCATGTCGAGTTTACGGGCATCGCGGAAGCAGGCGTCGAAGCGGGTGCGGATTTGCTCGGATTTACGTCGCAGGCGCGGTTTCTGATGAATGCCGGCATCACCGATGTGCTCAGCGATCTCGATCCCGCTGATGTGAAGCGCTTTTTGCCTGCTGCGAATGCCGTGCAGAAGCTGCTTTCGGAGGCGGAAATGGGCGAGTTGTTCAAGGTGATCGCGTTTTCGCGCGGCATTCCCGGAATGCTGGATGCGTTTTCGGCCGGCGATCGGTCTCATACGCTATGAGTAAGCGATCATGATCCGCTGGCTGCTCACTACGTTTATCGCGCTCGCGATTCTTTCGGGGTCGCTGCCGTGGCTCAAGAAGATCGGCATCGGGAGGCTTCCCGGAGATTTCACGCTGCGGATATTTGGGCGGGAATATTCGTTTCCCTTTATGTCGACGCTGCTGTTGTCGGTTTTGTTGTCGTTGATTGCGCGGGCGCTTTGAGGGTTTTTTGCTTTTGCTTTTGCTTCTGCTTTCGTTTTCGCCGGATCCCGTTTTCGTGTCGGTCTATTAGCACTGCCCCTGTGCGGGGCGGCACTCACTTTCTTTGCTGCTGCAAAGAAAGTAAGCAAAGAAAGCAGCTACTGACACGCCCGCGGTCACACGCAATTTGGGTAGTCCTCTCGTCCATCGTGGGCTGCCTAAAGAGTGCCCTCATAGGCCCCATCGGGCTTGGCTCGCGCACGGTCTGCCACATCGCACCACACAACAAACCGGTTCAGCACCAAATAGCTCCAGCCCGCTTCGCGGCCGACCGGTCAATCGGGTCCGCGCGTGCTTCGCTACTAACATCTTTATCGCACTGCGCGCGCAAACCGATGGCTTCCTTTGCAGACCCGGCGGCAGCGCGTAGCGCTGTGCCGAAGCTCTTTCGTGCTGAACCAGCGTTCTCAACGGTTTCGGGCGGCAGACCGTGCGCGAGCCAAGCCCCGTTATTGTGATGAGGGCACTCTTTAGGCGAGTGCCATCGAGGACGAGAGAACTACCCAAATTGCGTGTGACCGCGGGCCTGAAAAGCTGCTTTCTTTGCCTACTTTCTTTGCAGCAGCAAAGAAAGTAGGTGCCGCCCCGCACAGGGGCAACGCTAATAGACCGACACGAACACGGGATCCGGCGAAAACAAAAAAACAAACGAACCGCAGGACAAAGCAAAACAAAGCAAAACAAGAAGCCGTCAAACCCCCAAAGCGCCTTTCACCGCCGCGACCCGCGCATCATGCACGGCATCCTTGATCTTGGAAGGATTAGAAGCAAACGCCTGCGCAACGGCCCCGGCATCGACCGCACGAGCCGCAACCAACGCCTCCCGCAAACGCTCAGCCTGCGGATAAGCCTGCTGCTCCAACCCAAGCCGCCCACGCGCATCCGCGACACAAGCCTGTAGCGCTTCAGCAAACCGCGCAGGCTTGCGTATCGCATCCGATCGCTCGAACAGCCTGACGAGCGCCGCCGCGCCCATCTCCATCACGCGATGAATATTCCCGTGCTCACGCGCGACGAGCATCGCCAGATCGCGGCATTCGTTCGGCACGCGCAAGCGCTCGCACAAAGGCCGCAAGAGGTCGACGCTGCGTCCCTCATGGCCGATATGCCGCGGCAAAACATGCTCCGGCGT
Source organism: Caballeronia sp. LZ008 (assembly GCF_031451435.1). NCBI lineage: Bacteria > Pseudomonadati > Pseudomonadota > Betaproteobacteria > Burkholderiales > Burkholderiaceae > Caballeronia > Caballeronia sp. LZ008. The sequence goes on from NZ_JARUXK010000001.1 coordinate 2,766,462, forward strand.
CATCGCCTTGCCAAGATCGTGCGTCAGCGCCGCGAAGCGCACCGGCAACGCGAATCCCTGCGACGCCGCGTAGTCGAGCACCATCATCACGTGCACGCCGGTATCCACTTCCGGGTGATAGTCCGCGCGCTGCGGCACGCCCCACAACGCATCCACCTCCGGCAGAATCCGCGCGAGCGCGCCGCATCCGCGCAGCACGTCGAACATGCGCGACGGCTTCTTTTCCATCAGCCCGCGCGACACTTCCTGCCACACACGCTCGGCGACGAGCGCATCGACTTCGCCCGCCGCGACCATCCGCTTCATCAGCTCGGCGGTTTCGGGCGCGACATCGAAATCCGCGAAACGCGCCGCAAAACGCGCGAGTCGCAGAATACGCACCGGATCCTCGATGAACGCATCGCCGACATGCCTGAACAACTTGTTCTTCAGATCGCTCTGCCCGTCGAACGGATCGATCACCGGACCGGTCAGCTCGCCCGCCGGCGTGACTTCGCGCGCCATCGCGTTGATCGTGAGATCGCGGCGCGCGAGATCTTCCTCGAGCGTCACATCCGGCGAATAGTAGAACTGGAAGCCGTGATAACCCGCCGCCGTCTTGCGCTCCGTGCGCGCGAGCGCGTATTCCTCGTGCGTCTGCGGATGCAAAAACACCGGAAAGTCCTTGCCGACCGGCCGATAACCCTGCGCCACCATCTGCTCGGGCGTCGCGCCGACGACGACATAATCGCGATCCACCACCGGCACGCCGAGCAATTCGTCGCGGATCGCGCCGCCGACTGCGTAGATGTTCATCGCGCTTCCTCGCGCGCGCCGTCGATCCACGCCGCGACCGCGGGCAGCGCCGTCACGCGCTTCGCATAATCGAGCGACGTCGCGCTCAGTTCAGGCGCGTAGGTGTTGAAGCGCATGACGACCGGCGCGAACATCGCGTCCGCGATACCGAACTCGCCGAACAAAAACGGCCCGCCCGATTTCGCCAGGCATTCCGCCCAGACCGCCTCGATGCGCGCGATGTTCGCGAGCGCGCCCGGCGTCGCGCCCGCGCCCGGCGCGCGCGTCGTGATTTCCATCGGCATGTTCTCGCGCAAGTCCGCGAAACCCGCGTGCATTTCCGCGCTGATGCTGCGGGCGCGCGCGCGGAGAGCCGCATCGCGTGGCCACATCGCGTGTTCGGGATGCGCCTCGGCGATCGTTTCGACGATCGCGAGCGACTCCCACACGGAATCGCCCGCATCGGTGATGAGGCACGGCACCTTGCCGGACGGCGACACTTCGAGAATCTTCGCTTTCGTGTCGGGCTGGCCGAGGCGGATCAGCGTCTCTTCGAACGGGATGCCGAAATGTTTGAGCAGCACCCACGGGCGCATCGACCAGGAAGAATTGAACTTGTCACCGATAACGAGTTTCATGCGATCACAAAAAGAAGATTAACGATGCGCGGTTGCGCGATATCCGTTGAAGCGCGAGCGCGGCGAGTTGCCGCTCAGATACAGCGGCGCGATGGTCTCGATGCTCGCCGGCTCGTCGATGCCCAGTTCCGGCGCAAGCGGCCCGCTCGCGATGCTCGGCGTCTTCATCGAATCGAGATTGTCGCGCGAGATGACGGGCTGGCCGGGCGCCATTTCCATCGTCATCGCCTGCAGGCGGCCGAGGCTCTCCGGCAGCTTGATGATGCGCGAATGCTTGCCGATGGTCGCGCCCGCGAAACGCACCAGTTCCGCGAGTGTGTAGACGCTCGGCCCGGCGAGCTCGTAGACATGGCCATTGGCGGCGTCGAGATCGAGCACGTTGACCATCGCCTTCGCCACGTCGCCGACGAAGACCGGCTGAAACTGCGCATCGGCACAAGCGAGCGGAATCACCGGGAACATGCGTTCCAGAAACGCAAACTGATTCAGCAGATTGTCCTCCGGACCGAACACGACGGAACTGCGAAAGACCGTCCAGTCGAGTCCGGATTCTCGAACGATCTTTTCGCCGTCGCCCTTCGAACGCAGATACATGCTCGGGCCCGCCGGATCGGCGCCGATCGCGCTCATATGCAACAGACGCCGCACGCCCTTCGCCTCGCACGCGGCGGCGATCTTGCGCGGCAGTTCGACATGCGCTTTCGCGAACTCCGGCCCGTACGGATCGTCGCGCCGTCCCTGAAGAATGCCGACGAGATTGATCACGGCATCGCTCTGATCGATGAACGCGGCGAGTTGCACGGGATCGTGCACATCGGTCTCGATGACATCGACGGGCAACAGCGTGAGATGCGCGGCGTTCGAGCGCCGTCGCGTCGCGACGCGCACGTTCTTGCCGAGATCGACGAGCGCATTGACGAGATGGCTGCCGATGAATCCCGAACCGCCGATCAACGCTATATGTTGGTGTCGCATAGTTCGCCTCTTGGGTCGCGGCCTGACGAATGCGGCTTCAGTTCAGAACGCCGGCGCAGAAATGAAAACGCCCGCGCGTCCTGTCGTTCGACGCGCGGGCGTGAAGCTTCGTTTCAGACGGTCAGGGTGCGATGTAGCCCAGACGCGCCTTCAACGACTGCGGACGGCCTTCGAACAGCGCCGCGTAATAGACGGTGTTCGACAGCACGTTCTTCACGTAATCGCGAGTCTCGGTGAAAGGGATCGTTTCAGCAAAAACCGCGCCCTCGACGGGTGCGCGCAAGTCCTGACGCCACTGCTTCGGCCGGCCCGGCCCCGCGTTGTAGCCAGCGGTCGCGAGCACGGGCGAGTTATCGAATTGATTGTAGATCATCGACAGGTAATTCGTGCCGAGCAGGATATTGGTGTTGATGTCGTTCATCTGCGCGCGCGACACCGTGCCAAGACCGATCTTCTTCGCGACGAGTTGCGCCGTGCCCGGCATCAGTTGCATCAGGCCGCCCGCGCCGACTTCCGACCGCGCATTGATGATGAAACGCGATTCCTGACGGATCAGCCCGTACGCCCATTCGATGTCGAGATTGGTGTCCTTCGCGTCGCGCTCGACGATATCGCGGAACGGCGACAGATAGCGCAGCGTGAAATCGTGCTCGGCTTTCGTCTTGTCGGCGGTGTTGACCGTGCGGTCGAACATCTCGATGCGCTTCGCATACTGCGCGGCGGCGAGCAGTTGACGATCCGTCATCGTGCGCAGCGGCCAGTTCCATTCGCGGTTGCCTTCGAGCCGCATGTTCAGCGCGTAGAAACGCTGCGACAGCGCGAAGCCCGGCACCGATTGCATCTGCTCGATCTCGGCGTCGGACACCGTGGTGCGCGGCGGCACCGTGATCTTCTGACCGAGCTCTTCGAGCGCGAGCTGGCCGTAGAAGTTGTATTGATCGGCGATGCTCTGGAATTCCTGATTCGCCGTGGCCGTATCGCCGGCCTGCTTCACGGCGCGCGCGTGCCAGTAGACCCACGACGGCTGCGTGCGCAGTGTGGGCGGCATCTGTTCGATGGACCAACGCACCATGTTCCAGTCGCCAATGAGCAGCGCGCTGCGCGTGCGCCATTCGTACGCCGGGTTGGACAATTGCGCGTTCGCCGACAGCCGATACCAGTCGGCCGCCGACGGCATGCGCTTGATCGCCGCCTGATAGCCGATCGTGCCCCAGCCGGTCGCGCGCTCCGCGGGCGTGAGACTCGGCGCGACGGAACTGAACGTGGCGGCGGCCATCGCCGGATCGTTGCGGGCGAGGCGCGTGACCGCGAGCAGCGTCAGCTGATGCGCCGGCGTGTTGGGCATCACGCCGCGCGCGAGATAGAGCGGCGGCTTGTTGACGGCGTCGTCGAAGAGCGAATCCTTCGGCTTTTCCTGGCCGAGCGCGTCGACGATATTCGAACCCGTCGACGTGTAGTTCTGCTCGTAGGCAAGGCGGATCTGCTGCCAGACATCGTCGCTCGTGAACTGGCCGGACGCCGCGAGCGCGCCGATCAGATCGACGCAACCGTCGCCATACCATTTCGGCTCGACGAGCAGCGCGCGCGCCGCATCCGCGACGTTCTCGCCGCGCGACAAACGCGCTTCGAGCGCATAGCACTTGACCTGCGTGTCGTCGTTGAGAACGAAACGGGAATACTGCTGCTCGAAGTTCTTCCAGTCGTGACGGCCGCCGAGCACGACGAGATAGTCGTTGCGCAGGCGGTCCGCAATCGCCTGGCCGTCGTAGCGCTGCAGGAACGAGAGCACCGGCGCGTCGGGCGCGTCGAGGCGCGCGTGGCCCTGCGAATCGAAAAGCTGCGGCTTGATCGTGAAGTATTCGATGTAGCTCGGCGCCGGGTAATTCGGAATCTGTGCGGCGAGCATCGCGGCCTTGCCCGCATCGTTCGCGCGCGCGGCATCGCGCAGCTGCAGGAAGACGCGGTCGTCGGACGTGGGGGAGAAATCTGCATCGGGACGGACGGCGGAGGCCGTGCCGCAGGCGACGAGCGTCGCGGCGGCAAGGGCTGCGCCGACCGCGAGATATACTCGGTTGAGGCGTTTTGACATCTTTATTTCTGGAGCGCGAATGGTCTTGAACCGGGTCCTGAGATCGGAGGAAAGCATAGCACGCAACGTTTGCGACGAACCCAAGCGTGAGCCGAAAAGCGCCTTGCGCGCGACCCTTCTCGCGAAGCGCGAGGCGCAACAGGAGCAAGCCGGCCAGGACGCACGAAACGAGGCGCTCGCGATCCGTCTTCAGGAAGTGCTCGCGCGGCACGAAGCGCGCAGCGTCGGGTTCTACTGGCCGGTCGCGGGCGAATTCGACGCGCGCGACGCGCTCACGCGCTGGCTCGCCGCCGACGCCACGCGCAGCGCCGCGCTGCCGGTCGTCGTGAAACCGCACGCGCCGATGGTCTTCCACGCCTGGGGCGCCGACTCGCCGATGAAAGAAGGCCGCTACCGTATTCCGGTGCCCGCTGAAGAGAAAGCCGTGGTGCCCGAACTGCTGCTGATTCCGTGCGTCGGTTTCGATGCGGACCGGTATCGGCTGGGCTACGGCGGCGGCTATTACGACCGCACGCTCGCCGCGTGGCCGAACGGCGCGCGGCCGGTGACGATCGGCGTCGCGTACGAATCGGGTCTGTGCGCGACCTTGCCGCGCGAGACGCACGACATGCCGCTCGACGCGATCGTCACCGAATCCGCTGTCTATTAGAGCGAGGCCGCCGCGCGCGCGGCCGTATCGTAAAGGCCGGAGGCGTTGCGCATCAGTTGCGCGGCCTCGCCGATCTGCTCGTTGGTGAGGCCGCTTTCGCGCAGCGTCTCGATCAGGCAGGCTTCGCGCACTTCGCGATACTTGCCGCACAGCTCGCGGCCCGCCGGCGTCGCGGAAAAGAACACTTCCTTGCCGGATTTCTCGCTCTGCACATAGCCGCGAGCGACGAGTTTTTTCAGCGCATACGTGGCAACGTGCGTGTCCTCGATGTTCAGCACGAAGCAGATGTCGGCGAGCTTCTTCTTGCGGTCGCGATGGCTCACGTGGTGCAGCAGCGACACTTCCACCGCCGTCATGTCCTTCGCGCCCGCCGCGGACATGCAGCGCACCATCCAGCGATTGAACGCGTTGCCCGCCATGATGAGGCCGTACTCGAACTCCGACAATTCCGCGCTGGCTTCGGAGACGAGATGCTCGGACGAAACGATCTTGGTGGGATGGCGCGGCATGGCGGTGACCGAATTGAAGTGCGTTGGAGTGTAGCGCAACGTCGATTTTGCGAGCGACGGCGCGCCTCGGCGAAAACCTGTATTGATAATTTCTTGATAATTTATTGACAATGTAACATTCTGCGACGGTGCGGCGTTCATCGAATCGACGAATTTCGCGCATCGCAAAGGCAAATTGAGGCATGACAAGACCACGTATTCATTCGCTGGGCGACTCCGCGCTCGTGTGCGAAGCCGCGCCGCCCGCCACGCTCGACTGCCAGCGCCGCATCTGGGCGCTGGCGGAGCACGCGCGCCTGATGCCGCACGTCGTCGAAGTGGTGCCGGGCATGAACAATCTGACGATCGTGTTCGATCCGCTCGAAGCGGACTACGAAACGCTCGCCGCGCAACTCGAAAGCGGCTGGGACGCGGCCGAGACGCCCGACATGGACAGCGCCGAAATCGAGATTCCGGTGCGCTACGGCGGCGCCGACGGCCCCGATCTCGCCGCGCTCGCGCAGCACACGGGCTTGTCCGTCGATGACGTGGTGAAGCGTCATACGCAAACCGAGTACGTCGTGTTCTTCCTCGGCTTCCAGCCGGGCTTCGCGTATCTCGGCGGGCTCGATCCCGCGCTCGCGATGCCGCGCCGCGCCGAACCGCGTCTCGAAGTGCCGGCGGGATCGGTCGGCATCGGCGGGGCGCAGACGGGCATCTATCCGGCGGCGTCGCCGGGCGGCTGGCAATTGCTCGGGCGCACCGAGCTGAAGCTCTTCGATCCGGCCAGAAATCCGCCGACGCTCATGCAGCCCGGCGACCGCGTGCGCTTCAAGGCGCTGGAGGTACGCGCATGATCGACGTGATTCGCGCGGGCGTGCTCACTTCCGTCCAGGATCTCGGCCGGCGCGGCTACCGGCATCTCGGCGTGAGTTCCGGTGGCGCGCTCGACGCGCTGTCGCTGGAAATCGGCAATCGCATCGTCGGTAACAAGGCGGATGCGGCGGGCATCGAGATCACGTTCGGGCCGACCGTGCTGCGCTTCAAGCATGCGACGCGCATTGCCATCACTGGAACCGATTTCGGCGCGACGCTCGACGACGAACCGGTGTATTCGTGGTGGAGCCTGCCGGTGCGCGCGGGCCAGGAGCTGACGCTGCGCGCGGCGAAGCGCGGCATGCGTTGTTATGTGGCGATCGCAGGCGGCATCGACGTTCTGCCGATGCTCGGCTCGCGCTCGACCGATCTCGGCGCGTGCTTCGGCGGCCTCGGCGGACGCGCGCTGCGCGACGGCGATCGCCTGCCGGTCGGCGTGCCGCAGCCGCACAAGGGCATCGCCTTTTCGCCGGAAGAACCCGCGTTCGGCGTGAAAGCGCCCGCGTGGTGCAAGTTCGTGCTCGTCGACGAACCCGTGCGCCGCGGACGCCATTCGCCGAGCCTCGCGTGGGCCGCCCCGATTCGCGTGCTGCGCGGCCCGGAATACGCGAGTTTCAGCGACGCCGCGCAACAGGTTTTCTGGAACGAGGAATGGACGATCACGCCGAACAGCAATCGCATGGGCTTTCGCCTCGCGGGCACGGCGCTGGAGCGGCGCGAAAAGATCGAGCTGCTGTCGCACGCGGTGTTGCCCGGCACGATCCAGGTGCCGCCGAACGGCCAGCCGATCATCCTGATGGGCGACGCGCAGACCACGGGCGGCTATCCGAAGATCGGCGCGGTCATCAAGGCTGATTTGTGGAAGCTCGCGCAGGTGAGGTTGAACGGCGGCGTGCGCTTTATCGAGACGTCGGCGGAAGAGGCGCGTCACGCGCTCGCCGACGAACGGCAATACGTAAGCCAGGTGGAAACGGCGATCGCGATGCACGAGGAACGCATCGCGCGCGCCGGCTCTTAGCAGCGGGGCGAAAGCCGCGCGAACGACGCGGCGCATACATCCAACATCCAACGGAACGAGTGCGAAAACATCATGGAAATCGATCTCAATGCCGATCTCGGCGAAGGTTGCGGCACCGATGAGGCGCTGCTCGATCTCGTGAGTTCCGCGAACATCGCGTGCGGCTGGCATGCGGGCGGCGCCACGGCGATGCGCGATTGCGTGCGCTGGGCCGTCGAGAAAGGCGTCGCCATCGGCGCGCATCCGAGCTTCAACGATCCCGAGAACTTCGGCCGCAAGGAAATGGACCTGCCGCCGGAGGAAATCTACGCGGGCGTGCTGTATCAGCTCGGCGCGCTTTCGGCGATCGCGCAGGCCGAAGGCGGACGCATCGCGCACGTCAAGCCGCACGGCGCGCTGTACAACCAGGCGGCGAGAAGCGCGGAAATCGCCGATGCCATCGTGTCCGCCGTGCACGATTTCGATCCGTCGCTGCTCGTCTTCGGTCTCGCGAACAGCGGGTTCATCGAAGCGGCGCGGCGCGCGGGCTTGATCGCCATCGAAGAAGTGTTCGCCGATCGCGGTTATCGCGCGGACGGCTCGCTCGTGCCGCGCAAGGAGCCGGGCGCGCTGCTCGATGACGAAAACGTCGTGCTCGACCGCACGCTCGCGATGGTGCGCGATCAGCGGGTGCAGGCCGTGTCCGGCGAATGGGTGCCGCTCAACGCGCAGACGATCTGCCTGCACGGCGACGGCGCGCACGCGCTCGAATTCGCGCGGCGCATTCGCGGCGCGCTGGCGGATGCGGGCATCGAAGTCCGCGCCGCGCACGCCGACGCCTGAGCCGTCAACGCAGGTTCGAACGCCCCGCAACGCCGGGGCGTTTTAGCAAGGAAGCAGTGAATCCACGCGCCCGGTACGAGGCGTGACGTCAATATTGTTTGGAGAACTCATGGCAACCCCTGTCAATCTATGGCCGCTCATCGGTGTGGCCGTCATCATCGCGGGCTTCGTGCTGCGCTTCAATCCGATGCTGATCGTCGCGGCCGCGGCGATCATCACCGGCTTCGCGGCGCATTTTCCCATCGAGAAAATCCTGACCGCGATCGGCACCGGCTTTCTCAAGACGCGCAACATTCCGCTCATCATCCTGTTGCCGCTGGCGGTGATCGGTTTGCTCGAACGGCACGGCCTGCGCGAGCGCGCGCAAATGTGGATTTCGAGCATCAAGGCCGCGACAGCCGGGCGTCTGCTGATCGTCTATCTGTTCGTGCGTGAACTCACGGCGGCGGTCGGCCTGACGGGACTCGGCGGCCATCCGCAGATGGTGCGCCCGCTGCTCGCGCCGATGGCCGAAGGCGCCACCGAAGCGCGCTACGGCAAGCTCTCGGATGCGACGCGCTTCAAGCTGCGCGCGTACTCGGCGGCGACCGACAACGTCGGCCTGTTCTTCGGCGAGGACATTTTCGTGGCGTTCGGCGCGATCGTGCTGATGGTCACGTTCCTGAAGGAAGCGGGCATCGTCGTGGAGCCGATGCACGTCGCCGTGTGGGGCATTCCGACGGCAATCTGCGCGTTCCTGATTCACGGTTTCCGTCTGTGGCTCCTGGACCGCAGGCTCGCGCGCGAACTCGACGCGCTCACGCGCAACGTCGCGGGAGAAAAAGCATGACGCTCACGATCAACTATCTGTTCTATCTCGTCGGCATCATTCTGCTGGTCGTCGGCGGGATGATCCTCACGGACAAATCGCATCCGCGGCGTCTGACCGCTGGCGGATTCTGGCTGATCTACGCGTTGATCTTTCTCGTCGGCGACTGGCTTCCGGTGACGGTCGTCGGCGTGCTCGTCGTGGCGATGGCGCTGATCGCGGGTTTCGGCGGCGTCACCGGCGCGAAGCCGAAGATGCTTTCCGAAGACACGCGCCGCCGGAGCGCCGCGCGGCTCGGCAACAAGCTCTTCGTGCCCGCGCTGACGATTCCCGTCGTCACCGTGATCCTCACGCTCGGCGCGAAATACCTCGTGTTCGGCGGCGTGCCGCTGATCGAGCTGAAGAACGTGACGCTGATCGGCTTCGGCATCGGCTGCGTGATCGCGCTGGCCATTGCCTGCGTGATGACGCGCGACACGGTCGGCCAGTCGATGCGCGAAACGCGCCGTCTCATCGATGCGCTGTCGTGGGCTGCCGTGCTGCCGCAGATGCTCGGCATGCTCGGCCTTGTGTTCTCGGATGCGGGCGTAGGCAAGGCGGTCGCGCATGTGACGACGGCTTACGTCAACATGGATTACCGGCTCGTCGCGGTGGCGGTGTATGTCCTCGGCATGGCGCTTTTCACGATGGTCATGGGCAACGGCTTCGCCGCGTTTCCGGTCATGACGGGCGGCGTCGGCGTACCGATTCTCGTCGGCGTATTCCACGGCAATCCCGCGACGATGGCCGCGATCGGCATGTTCTCCGGCTACTGCGGCACGCTGATGACGCCGATGGCCGCGAACTTCAACATCGTGCCTGCGGCGCTGCTGGAGTTGCCCGACAAGAACGCGGTCATCAAGGTGCAGGTGCCGACGGCGGTGACGTTGCTAGTCGCGAATATATTCTTGTTGAACTGGCTGATGTTTATTTGAGCGAATATTTTTATGGCGCATCTCGAGTGCGCGAATATTCGAGCGACGTTCGTCAATCAATAAAATTCGATAATCGGTTTAATGAGCGCACTCAGGAAACACCCTGAGTGCGCTTTTTTTATTTTCCAATACCCGGCTCTGGCTGTGAGCCTCCAACCGCCTGCGTTTTGAGGCAATGGATCATCGCCTTCCGAGGGTGGATCACGTTTATGAATTGCCCGAAGAGGCATGCGTCAATCATTAAACTTTGAAAAATCGCATCCATATTTCAAATATGGGTAATTAGGACGATGCTTATATCTGCCGTGTAATGGCTAATGGAGACTGTTTCACTCATGAATCTGGTTCTCCATATATTCGCCATTCACGATCGACAGGCGAGCCGGTATTCCGCCTTTGTCCGCCATGCGATTGCCGAGCTATTTCCAACTAAATAACGCACCTTCCGGCCGTGATTTACCGCTGCGACTTGTCGAAAGCGTCTTCGTCGTAGTCTGCGCAATAACCGTCCATAAGCAGACCGAGGGAAGCTCATTCGCAGCGTATCGGAGCACCGTCGTCGCACTCGCGATCATTTTCGCGTGGTGCGCAATGGACGTGCGTGGAACGTCTCGTGCCGCGCCCCGCGTAGGCGCGCTTCTGTCGGCGCTCGGGTGGGTGTTCTGCGAAGCGCTCGCCATCGGCACGGTCAAGCTGATGCATCCGGACTACCAGCCCTCGCTCCGTGCATTCGCAGGTCTGGGCGTGATGACCGCGCTCGGAATCTTTGTACTCAGGATCGCCGGTTCGCGTGGGGCGCCAATCTATTCGGTGGCTGTCGCGGGGTGCCGCGATCATTGCGCCTTCCTCGTGCGCAGCCTCGATGCCATCCGCAAGCCGATCTACCGCATCGAAGCGCAATTCGAGACGGGGGCGCCAACAGCGCCTCCGCTGAACGGCGTGCCGCGCTTTTTCGATCTCGACGCCTTTACATCGCATGTGCGTACGCAGCGGATCGACGAACTGTGGCTCGCCCTGCCGCTCACCGATGAGAAATCGCTGCGCCGCGTGCTCCATGCGTTCCGCAACGAACTGGTGAATATCCGGTTCATTCCGGATGTGACCAGCCTGTCGCGCTTCCAAAGCAGCACGGCCGATGGCAACGGCCTGCTCGCGATCAATCTCGTCGCCTCGCCGCTCAACGGTGATACGCCCGCCATCAAGACGATCTTCGATCGCGTGTTCGCCACGTGCGCGATTCTCGGAACCTTGCCGCTGCTGATCGCGATCGCGCTCGCCGTCAAGCTCTCGTCGCCGGGACCGGTGCTGTTCAAGCAGCGACGCCGCGGCGCGAGCGGGCAGCCGTTCGAGATCTACAAGTTCCGCACGATGCACCTGCACGCGGCAGACGACGGCGTCGTCCAGGCCACGCGCGGCGATCCGCGCGTCACGCGCGTCGGCGCGTTTCTGCGTCGCACGAGCCTCGACGAGCTGCCGCAATTTTTCAACGTGCTGCGCGGCGAGATGTCGGTCGTGGGGCCGCGTCCGCATGCGATCGAGCATGACGATCTCTATCAGGACATCGTCGACGACTACATCCATCGGTATCGCATCAAGCCGGGCATCACCGGCTGGGCGCAGATCAACGGATTTCGCGGCGAAACCGATTCGGTCGACAAGATGCAGCAGCGCATCGAACACGATCTCTATTACCTCGGCAACTGGTCGTTCGCGCTCGATATGCGCATCGTCCTCGCGACCATCGTGCGGGGTTTCGTTCATCGCAATGCGTATTGATGCGCAGGCCTTATCCATGAAGCAATCAACCGAACGCGTTCGCCCGGCGACCGGGCGCGCTTCGTTTCTACCAACGACGCTGACGATCGCGCTGACGTGCGCGCTGAGCGCGTGCGCGTTCGCGCCCGGCTTTCACATGAACGAAGCCGGATCGCAGGTCGAAGCCACCGCGGCGACGCCCGCGATCGCCGTTACGGAGCTCGATCTCGCGCTCGTGAAGCGCTACGCCGCGCAACGCAAGACGCGTCAGGATCAGCAGGCGAAGCAGCTTTTCGGCACGCCGGGAACGTACACGGTCGGACCGGGCGACGTGCTGCAGATCGTCGTCTGGGATCATCCGGAATTTGCCGCAGCGCTCGGCTCCGTACAGAGCCAGACGAGCGCGAAGGCAAGCGACCCCGCGCCCGGTTTCGTCGTCGATCAGCAGGGCAAGTTGCGCTTCCCGTATGCAGGGTCGCTGGCGGTCGCCGGGCTGCGCACCGATGAAATCCAGCAAAGGCTGACCAGCGCGCTTTCGATGTATCTCGTCAAGCCGCAAGTCACCGTGCGGATGGCTTCGTATCGCTCGCGCCAGGTCTTTGTCGACGGCCAGGTCCATAACCCCGGCGCGCTTGCGCTGACCGATGTGCCGCTCAGCTTCTACGACGCGATCGCGCGCGCCGGCGGCTTCAGCGACAACGCCGATCAGAGCGATGTCGTGCTGGTGCGCGGCGGCGCCTCGCACCGGATCGACGTGCCGCAACTGCTCGCGCAAGGGCTCAACCCGTCGACGCTGTATCTGAAGTCCGGCGACCTGCTGCGCGTCGCATCGCGCGACGACAACGTCGTCTATGTGATGGGCGAAGTAAGCAGGCCCGGCCGCGCCGCACCGCGCCGCGACGGCCGCATGTCGCTCGCCGATGCGCTCGCGCAGGCGGGCAGCATCAATCCGAACACGGCGGACACCGCGCAGATGTTCGTGATCCGCCCGGACGACGACGCACCGCAAGTGTTTCACCTCGACAGCCGTTCGCCCGTGTCGATGCTCGTGGCGAACGAATTCGAGCTGCAGCCTAAGGACATCGTCTATGTGGACGGCAGCGGCCTCGTGCGCTTCAACCGCGTGATCAGTTTGCTGATGCCGCTGGTCAACGCCGGCCTCACGGCGGGAGTGCTCGCGAAATGATCCGCTCCGTGCTGATGGTGTGCGAGGGGAATATCTGCCGCAGTCCGCTCGCGGCGGCGATGCTCGCGCGCGAGTTGCCGCACCTGCCGGTCGTTTCTGCGGGAACGCGCGCGCTCGCCGGGCATCCAGCCGATCCGGCCATCGCCGACATGGCCGATGCGCACGGCATCCCGCTCGACTCGCACGTCGCGAGACAGCTCGACGGCGCTCTCGTCCGCGAAGCCGATCTGATTCTCACGATGACCCAGGAACAGCGCCGCTGGATCGAGACGACCTGGCCATTCACTCGCGGCAAGGTCTTCCGCCTTTGCGACGAAACGGGCGCGGACGTGGCCGATCCCTACAAGCGCCATCGCGCGGTGTTCGACCTGGCTTTCGCGCAGATCCGCGCGGGCGTCTCGCAATGGAGCCGCGCATTGGCGGTGCAACGATGAAAGACATTCAAGTCAAACCATCACAGACCTATTCCGACACGACAGGCGACGACGAAATCCGCCTGTTCGAGATTCTCGGCGTCCTGCGCGAGAGCCGCGGGCTCATCGCGGCCGCGACGGCGTGCACGTTTCTGATCGGTTCGCTGTACGCATTCCTCGCCACGCCGACCTATCGCGCCGACGCGCTGATCCAGGTCGATGACGACAGCGGTACGGGCTCGCTCAACGACAAGCTCGGCGATCTCGCGGCGTTGTTCCAGAACAAGGCCAGCACCGATGCGGAAATCGAACTGATGCGCTCGCGCGCGGTGATCGGCGACGCGGTCGCGCGTCTGCACCTCGATATCGATGCGAAGCCGCGTTATGCGCCGCTCGTCGGCAAGCCGTTCGTCCGTTTCCTGGCCGGCGACGGCCTCACCGGCGCGCCGCCCGGCCTGGGCGGTTATGCGTGGGGCGGCGAGCGCATCGCCGTGTCGAAATTCGACGTGCCGGCGCGCTGGCACGGGAAGCCCTTCACGCTGATCGCGGGCGACGCGGGGCGCTACGAACTGCAATCGGCCGACGGCGCCACCATCCTGCGCGGAACGGCTGGCCAGCCGGCGTCCGCGCGAACGGGCAACGACAGTGTCGAACTCACCGTGACATCGCTGCGCGCGCGGCCCGGCACGCGCTTCGACGTGACGCGCCTGTCGACGCAGCGGACCATCGCCGATCTGCAGCAGGGCCTCAAGATCGCGGAAAAGACGAAGCAGTCCGGAATCGTCGGAATGACGCTCGACGGCGCCGATGCCGAAAGCATCACGCAGACGGTCAACACGATCGCGACGCTCTACGTGCAACGAAACGTCGACCGGAAATCGGCACAGGCGCAGCAGATGCTCGCGTTTCTGGGCGATCAGCTGCCGCAATTGCGCGCCGATCTCGACCAGGCCGAAGCACGCTACAACGAATTTCGCGCGCAGCACGGTGCCGTCGATCTGGAAGAGCAAAGCAAGCTGCTGCTTCAAACCGTCGTCGAAAACAAGACGAAGATCATCGAGCTTCAGCAGCAGCGCGTCGACCTGGTTCAGCGTTACACGGCGCTGCATCCATCGGTGACGGCGGTCGACGCACGCATCGCCGAATTGCGGCGGCAATCGGATACCTACGAGCGGCAGATCGGCGAGCTGCCGTCGGTGCAACAAGACGCCGTGCGTCTTCTGCGCGATGTGCGGGTCAGCAACGACCTGTACACCAGTCTGCTCAACAGCACGCAGCAGTTACGCGTGCTCAGGGCGGGCCAACTCGGCAACGTTCGCACCGTCGACTACGCGGTCGTGCCGGAGAAGGCCGTCGCGCCCAAAAAGGCGCTCACGCTCGCGCTCTCGCTCGTGCTCGGACTTCTCGCCGGATGCGGCCTCGCGCTCGGACGGCGGATGCTCAGTCGCGGACTCGAAACGCCGGCGGAGGTCGAAGCGGCGATCGATCTGCCTGTCTATGCGCTCATCTCCCACTCCGACCGCCAGGCGTCGCTCGACGCATCGCGCGAACGCGATCCGGCGAAGCCTCGGGTGCTCGCAAGCGCGTCGCCGAACGACATCGCCATCGAAGGTCTGCGCAGCTTGCGCACGGCGCTGCAGTTCGGCGTTCTAAGGAAGCGCAACAAGATCGTGATGTTCACTGGCGCGCGCCCCGGCATCGGCAAATCGTTCATCTCGGTCAATTTCGCGAGCGTGCTCGCTGCGGGCGGAGAACGCGTGCTGCTCCTCGATGCCGACATGCGGCGCGGCGATCTGCAAGGTGTTCTGGGTCTGGCCCGCGCATCGGGCCTCGCGGAATTGATCGGCGGCGCCAGTCTGCAAAGCGTGATTCGCAGGGGCGTGCTGCCGGGGCTCGATGTCATCACGGGTGGCGGCACGCCCGATTTGCCATCGGAACTGCTGTTGAGCGGGCGCTTCGAGCAACTGTTCGAAGAGCTGCGGACGCTCTATGACTTCGTGATCATCGACTCGCCGCCGGTGCTTGCCGTCACCGATGCCGGCCTGATCGGCCGCCACGCCGATGCGACTCTCCTCGTTGTCCGGCACGGCTGCCATACCGCCGCCGAGCTGGGCCAGACCATGCGTCAGCTCACGAGCGCGGGTGTGTCGGTCGACGGGGCACTGCTTACCGACACGCCGTCCCGCGGGATGTCCTACGGGGCCTTCTCCCAGTATGGAAGCCCGAAGTCATGAAGCCATCGGACTCTTTGCATTCCTCAAGGTCAAGATTGAAAAAACTGCTCTTCACCTTCGGCACGCGTCCCGAAGCGATCAAGATGGCGCCGCTCGTCAAGCGGATGGCGCTCGAATCCGGCTTCGAATGCCGCGTGTGCGTGACCGGTCAGCATCGCGAGATGCTGGATCAGGTGCTCGCGCTGTTCGACATCCGCCCCGACTTCGATCTCAACGTCATGAAGCGCGGTCAGGATCTTTACGACGTCACCGCCGCGATTCTCGCCGGGATGCGCGACGTGCTCGCCGCGTATCGGCCGGACATGGTCCTCGTGCACGGCGACACCACGACGACGATGGCCGCGACGCTCGCCGCGTTCTATCAGCGCATTCCGGTCGCGCACGTCGAGGCGGGGCTGCGGACCGGCAATCTCGCGTCGCCATGGCCGGAAGAGGCGAATCGCAAGCTGACCGGCGCACTGGCCGCGCTGCATTTCGCGCCGACCGGACGCGCGCGGAATAACCTGCTCGCGGAAGGCGTGCGCGACGAAACCATCGTCGTGACCGGCAACACGGTCATCGATGCGTTGCTGCAGGTTCGCGAACGTCTCGCGAGCGATGGCACCCTTCGCGCGCGCGCCGATGACGCCCTGCCTTCCTTCGCGTCCGGACGCCGGCTCGTGCTGGTGACGGGACATCGCCGCGAGAGCTTCGGCGGCGGATTCGAGCGCATCTGCACGGCGCTCGCGCAGATCGCGCATGCGTCGCCGGATGCCGACATCGTCTATCCGGTGCATCTGAATCCGAACGTGCGCGAACCCGTCAACCGTCTGCTGACGGGCATCGGCAACGTGCATCTCATCGAGCCGCTCGACTATCTGCCGTTCGTGCGGCTGATGGATCGCGCCGACCTGATCCTCACCGATTCCGGCGGCATTCAGGAGGAAGCGCCCTCGCTGCACAAGCCGGTGCTCGTGATGCGCGATACCACCGAGCGTCAGGAAGCGGTCGACGCCGGCGTGGTGAAGCTCGTGGGCACCGATACCGCCGACATCGTCGACAACGTCATGCACCTGCTGCACGACGCGCGTGCGTACGCGGCGATGAGCCGTGGCGCGAATCCTTATGGCGACGGCCGCGCATGCGATCGCATCGCCGCCGTCTTGCAGGCGTTCGAGCTTCGCCCGGCTCTGGCCGCCTGATCACCTCTCGCAATAGAAGATAGAAGAAGCACAGTCATGGAATTCCAGACAATCTCCGTCATCGGTCTCGGCTATATCGGTTTGCCTACGGCGGCCGCGTTCGCCGCGCGCCGCAAGCAAGTCATCGGCGTCGATGTGAATCAGCATGCCGTCGATACCATCAATCGCGGCGAGATTCATATCGTCGAGCCGGAACTCGACATGCTGGTGCACGCCGCGGTGACGCAGGGGCATTTGCGTGCGGTGACGTCGCCCGAACCGGCGGATGCGTTTCTGGTGGCGGTGCCGACTCCTTTCACCGACGGCTACAAGCCCGACCTGTCCTATATCGAAGCGGCGAGCCGCGCCATCGCGCCGGTTCTGAAGAAAGGCAACCTGGTCGTGCTGGAATCGACATCGCCTGTCGGCGCGACGGAACAGATGGCGAAATGGCTCGCGGAAATGCGGCCCGATCTGAGCTTTCCGCAGGAGAACGGCGAGGCGTCGGACATTCGCATCGCGCATTGTCCGGAGCGTGTGTTGCCGGGACATGTGATTCGTGAACTGGTGGAGAACGACCGCATCATCGGCGGCATGACGCGGCGCTGCAGCGAAGCGGCGCGCGCGCTCTATCAAACCTTCGTCACGGGCGAGTGCGTCATCACCGACGCGCGCACCGCCGAGATGTGCAAGCTGACCGAGAACGCGTCGCGCGACGTGGGCATTGCGTTCGCGAATGAACTGTCGCTGATCTGCGACCGCCTCGATATCAATGTGTGGGAACTGATCCGGCTCGCGAACCGGCATCCGCGCGTGAATATCCTGCAGCCGGGGCCGGGCGTCGGCGGGCATTGCATCGCGGTGGATCCGTGGTTCATCGTGGATTCGGCGCCCGAGGAAGCACGCCTGATTCGCACGGCGCGCGCCGTGAACGATTCGAAGCCGCACTGGGTGGTCGAGCGCGTCAAACGCGCGGCCGCGCGGTTCAAGGAGCCGGTGATCGCGTGTTTGGGACTCGCCTTCAAGGCGAACATCGACGATTTGCGGGAGAGTCCGGCGCTGGAAATCGTAGCCATGCTCGCGGATGCGCGCATCGGCGGAATCGTCGCCGTGGAACCGAACATTTCGGCATTGCCGCAGCCGCTGCTCGGCAAGATCGAACTGATGAGCATGGCCGACGCGATCAACGCGGCGGACATCATCGTGCTGCTGGTCGATCACCGCGAGTTCTCGTCGATGGACGGCAACCGGATGCTGTCGAAGGTGCTGATCGATACACGTGGAGTGCTCGCTCGTGGCTAGGCGCGGCCTTGGCCTTACCGCGGGCTATGCCGTATCCGTGACCGGAGGCGTGGTATCGCTGATGGCCTACGCACGCGTGCTCGGCCCGCAGGTCTATGGCCAGCTCGCGGTCTATCTGGCGCTCGTCGAGGCGTTTCAGGCCGTCGTTTTTCAGTGGCACAGGCTGGCCTTCGTGCGCTTCTGGACGGCCTCGGCCCGGAACGACGACGCCGATGCGTACCTGCGGACGAGTCACCTCGTCTGGCTGGCGATCGCACTCGTCGCGCTGGCCGCCATCGCTCTGGCGCTCGCGTTCGAGGCCGGCAGCCGCCAGGTGTGGCTCGCCGTCGGCGTGCTCGCGCTGGCGAAAAGCGCGGCGCTTTACACGCAGGAAATCGCGCGGGCGGGCAGCGCCGTGTTGCGATACGCATTCGCGTCGTTCCTGCTCACCGTCGGCGCGACGCTCGCGGGACTGATCGCGTGGTCGCTGACGCATTCCATGACCTTGACCCTGTACGGAACCGCCGCCGTCTTCGTGCTGCAGGCGATTCTCTGCGGCTTCGACAGGGTTGCGGTCATGCGTCACGCGCGCTTCAGCGTGGATCAGTTGCGCGCCATGCTGCATTACGGATTGCCGCTCATACCCGTGTTCATCGCCACGACGGCGATGACGCGCCTCGACCGTCCCATTCTGGCGATGTTCGAGCAACCGGCCGTCGTCGGTATCTACGCCGCGGCCAGCGGGCTCATCACCAACGCCATCTCGGCCGCCTGCCTGCTGATCGTGACGCCGTGCTATCCGTGGCTCTTGCGCGAGAAGGCGTCGCGGTCCGCAGCCGGGCACCGCGCGTTTCATGCCCGGCTCGGCCTGCTGATGCTGGCCTGCGTGTTCGCGGTGTCCATCGTTGTTATGGTGCTGCGTGACGTCGCGCTCCCGCTGATGCTGGGACCGTCGATCGGAAACGCGGCGCTGCCACTGGTGCTGCCGCTGCTGGCGATCGCGACGATTGCCGCGTTCAGGGCGCATTTCTTCGACCAGGCGTATCACCTGCACGCGCGGACCAAGGCGCTGATGAGCATCAACCTTCTGACGATGACGCTCGCGGTAGCCGCAACATATTTCGGCGCGCGCATGGCCGGATGCGGCGGCATGGTGCGCGGCCTTCTCGCGGTGAACGTCGTCGCGCTGCTCATCAGCGCCGCATTCGCGCGGGGCATCGTGGATCTGGGGCGCGTGGTGTCCGGTGCGATCCTCCTGTCTGCGTTCGCCGCGGCGGCTCTGGCGGCTGGCGAGCTATCGAACGACGTGCTGAATCGCGCGGGCCATGCCGGCATATGGACGGAGTGCCTTTCCGCGATCGTCGCGCTTTCGCTCTTCTGCGGCATGTGCGTTGGCGCGAACGTGGGCTCCATTCGGGAAGCACTGAGGGGCAAGCTATGAATGGCAAGCGCGAGGTTCTGTTTCATATTCCCTGCTTGCATGGCGGAGGCGCCGAGCGCGTCGCCGTCGAAATTGCGAAGCACTTCGTCTCGAAGGGTTTCCGGCCGTTTTTCTTCGTTCACACGGAAGGAACCGCTTATCAGTTGCCACCCGGCGTCGAAGTCGTCGTCGCGAGCAAGACCGGGCATCTCGCGCGCGTGCTCGAACTGCGTGCGTTGATCAGGACGAGACGTCCGGAGGCCGTGCTGTCGTTTCTGCCCTATGCCAACCTGATTTCCGTATCGGCCAGACTGTTCGGCGCAAGCCGGACGCGCCTGGTGATCAGCGAGCACTCCGTCTTCGCTCCGTCCGATTCGGTGTACGGGTCTCTGCACAGGACCAGCGCGAAGGCAAAAATCAAGTGGGCGATCGCGCGATGGCTCTATCGGGTGAGCGATTCCATCGTGGCGGTCTCGACAGGCGTCGCACAGGATCTCCGGCGCAGCCTCAAAGGCCGGGCGCCGGACAAGGTGGTCGTCATTCATAACCCGTGCTTCATACCGGGCGCCGTCGCGAACGCGAAGCCGCGTGGAGCCGCCGTGCTCGCTGTGGGGCGGCTGGGCGCGCAAAAAGGCTTCGACGTTCTGATTCGCGCATTCGCATCCGTGCTGAAGACGCGCGGCGACGCCACGCTCGTCATCGCCGGAGAGGGCAAGGACCGCGCTCGTCTGGAGGCGCTGGTCCGTGAACTGGGTTTGTCCGATAGCGTCAGTCTTCCCGGATTCGCCGGCGATGTCGCGGAGCTCTATCGCAACGCGGATCTTTTCGTGTGCTCCTCGAAGCGCGAAGGGTTCGGCAATGTGATCGTCGAGGCTTTGTCATTCGGACTGCCGGTCGTGTCCACGCGTTGCGAACATGGGCCGGACGAGATCCTCGACGGCGGAAAGTACGGACGCCTCGTGCCCGTGGACGACGAGAAAGCACTGGCAGCGGCCATCATCGAGTCTTTGACCGGCGACGTCGACAAGCCGGCGCTGATCGCGCGAGCCGGAGCGTTCTCCCTTGAAGCAATCGGAGATCGCTATCTGGAGCAACTCGGTTTGCAGGCCCACGATGACAAGGCCACTCAGGGAGCCGGAGCGTAGTCGTGAGGCTGTCCGTCTCGAACGTCGTTTCATTCATGTTTCTCGCGGCCGTGTCGCTGGCGCTGTTCCTCAGCGGAGCCGGCCTGAATCTGCTCGGCCTCAACTATTCGGGCAACGAGGGCGCGGGTGGATTGAAGGTCCACCCTTACGTCTGGTTCACCGTCGGCGCGGTGCTCGTGCTTGTGCTCAGGCGCACGGCGGGACCGTCGGCGTGGTCTTGCCGAAGTTTCCGGACACCGATTGCGTGCTCGGTCTTCACGATAGCCGTCCTCATTCTGAAAGCGATCGTCACGGGCGCGCAGGCGCTGGGTTTCGCCGTCGACACGATTCTTGCCATGTTCTGGATAGCGGCGGTCGCGCCGTTCATGAATCAACGCACGGGGCGGCGCACCTTGCGGCTGGGTCTCGCATTCGTGATCCTCGAAAGCGCGATGGCGATTTTCGAGGTCGTCACGCAGACGCAGTTCATTCCAATCGACACATGGTACGGCAGCTATTTTCGTGCGACTGCCCTGCACGGCCATCCGCTGAATAACGCGCTGATCCTGGTCACAGTCGCCGTCGCGTTGCAACTGAGCGGCAAGTCCGCGATTTCGATTCTGGTGTTCGTACTGACGACTGCGGCGCTATCGGCGTTCGGCGCGCGGGGCGCGCTCATGGTCTATCTGACCTTGAATGCGCTGATGTCCATTCGCTTCGGGCTGAGGTCCGTCGGCCGGATGGCGCTGGTGTCGCTCGGCGCGCCCTTCGCCATTGGCCTCGTCGGCTGGATGCTGGCGTCGGGCATGCTCGGCGACCGGATTGCCAATGTCGGCGCCTACGACAGCAGTTCGGGCGTCCGTTTGCAGTCCGTGGAAATCCTGAACTACCTCGACTGGAGAAGCGTCCTCGCCGGAACGGACCCGGACGCGGTGTCGCGCATGATGGATCGGGCGGATATCGGCGTGATCGAGAACTTTCTGGTCGCGTACGTGCTCATGTTCGGCCTGGGATGCACGTTACTGCTGCTCGCCTGTATCTGGATCTGTTTGCGCAGGATCGCACATGACCGGGACGCCCGGACCCGTCGTCGCTTGTCCGTAATGTTCGTCGCCTTCTTCATGACGGCGATGACCAACAACTCGCTCGCAACGAAAACGCCGGCGCTGTATCTCTGCGCCGTATTCGCCTGGGCCGCCGGCCGCGAGATGGACCGGCGCCGGCAGAAGCCGCCGCGCGCTCGCGAAGCTTTCGAAGGCGGTTTGCCCGCTTCGTCCACCGAGGATGTCCGCGACCGATGAAAGCGCTCGCGTCAACGATTTGAACTGCAAGGTAGTGAGGATGAGTGTTTCGAGGTCTGCCGGCGCGCATGGTCGCGCCGTGCAAAAGGTGCTTCACGTCGGCCCGGATATGTCGGCGCAGGGCGGTATCGCTTCCGTTATCGGCGGATATGCGCAACGCAGCGAGCTGTTCGAATCGCAGGGCTACACGCTGAGCTTCGCGGCGACATGCGGCGCCCGCGGTGGGCTGCGACGCATCCGGCAGTTTGCGCGCGCGTGGTGGAAAGTCGTGAGCGGGGCGGTCTCGCGGAATATCGACCTCGTCCATATTCACACGTCGGTCCGTGGCTCGCTGCTCAGAAAGTGGCTCCTCGCCATGACGTGCATCGGCTTGCGCCAAAAGTACATCTTGCATCTGCATAACGGCGCGATGGCGCAGTACATCGAAACGCTTCCCGCGCTGTGCCGCAAGGCGGTCCGTCTTATGTGGAAGCGCGCTGCTCAGGTGATCTGCCTGTCGCGTGACATGGAAGCGTGGCTGGATCGCGACCGGCTCTGCCATCCGGAGAAGCGTCAGCTCATCTACAACGGCATTTCGGATCCCGCGTCGGACGTGGCGTTCGGCAGGTCCGGCTCGCAGCCGCCAACCATTCTGTTCCTCGGCAGGCTCGTGGAAGCCAAAGGCATCAAGGTGCTGCTCGAAGCCGCGGAACGGCTGAAACGGCTCGGCCATCCGTATCGGCTGCTTGTCGCTGGCAGCGGCGACCTCCAAGCGTTCCTGACGGACGTCGAACATCGAAATCTTTCGATGGAAGTGGAGCACCTCGGATGGGCGACGGGCGAACAAAAGGCGCAGTTGCTCGCGAATGCCGACATCTTCGTCTTGCCGTCGCGCAGTGAAGGTTTTCCGGTGGCCATCGTCGAAGCGATGGCGTACGGCGCGACGATCGTTTCCACGAACATTCCCGGCGTCACGGACGCCATCGTTCACGGGCGCGATGGATTGCTGGTGTCGCCCGATGCCGCCGATCAACTCTGCGATGCACTCGCCAAGCTGATCACGTCGCCGGCGCTGCGCACGCAGTTGGCTGCCGCAGCGAGACAACGCTTTCTCGATCGTTTCACCATCGAACGCACGGTCGAATGCCTGGTGAGCGCTTACGACAAGGCCTTGCACTGATACGACCGAACGTGTCCTCGCACTACTTCTCTCAAACATGAACCGTATCGAAATCTTTTCATGCCCGATGGACGTCGCCACCATGGACGAAACCGTCGACTGGATTCGCGCACGCGTCGAGCAGCGGGTATTCACGCAGCACGTCGTCGTGAATGTCGCAAAGCTCGTTCACATGCAGACGGACGAAGCGCTTGCGGAGTCGGTGCGCGCCTGCGACATCGTCAATATCGACGGCATGGGCGTCGTATGGGGCGCGCGGCTGCTAGGCTTCCCGGTACGCGAGCGCGTGGCGGGCGTCGACCTGTTCGGGCGTTTGCTGGAAATGGCCGCCGAGCGCGCGTTGCCGGTGTTCCTTCTCGGCGCCACGCAAGACGTGGTCGATCGCACGGCCAGCGTGGTCACGGCCCGATATCCCGGATTGCGAATCGCAGGCCGTCATCACGGCTATTTCTGGGACGACGAAAAGCGCGTCGTCGATGAGATACGTCAGTCCGGTGCGCGGCTGTTGTTCGTCGCGATCACGTCGCCGAGAAAGGAGAATTTCATCAACCGATGGCGTGAACAACTCGGCGTCGACTTCGTGATGGGCGTCGGCGGCACGTTCGATGTCGTCGCGGGGAAAGTGCGGCGCGCGCCGGTCTGGATGCAGCGCTGCGGGCTCGAATGGCTGTTCCGGGTCTTTCAGGAGCCGCGCCGCATGTGGCGCCGCTACTTCGTGACGAACAACAAATTCGCGTTGATGCTTGCGCGGGCTTCGCTCGCTTCGATGACGCGCCGCAGAACCTGATGTCAAGTAAGCCGGTCTTGCTCGCCGCCGTTTTCGCGATGCTGCTGTCCGCGTGCTCGGTGCTCGCGGATAGCGATAGCGATCGCCCTTATGCGCTGGTTTATCGGAGCCAGTGGAGCAAAGGCGTCGATCCGCGCCTGACGATCCACACGCCGAGGCCCGAATCGCTCGACACCGTCGCGATGCCCGTCGCTGGCGGCGTCGCCCTGAAGTTGTCGATGAGCCGTGCCGACGACTTCTCGCGCGTCGCGAACGGATCGCCGCGTGCCGAAATCGGCTTCGAGCGCATCGCGCGTTTCGCGATCGGCAAGGAATACGAGATCCGGTGGTCCACGGTCATCCCCGCGGACTATCGGCTCGATTCACGGCAACCGGAAATCACCTTCCAGTTGCATCAGGGCGCCTCCGCAGGTTCCCCGCCCGTCTCGCTGATGCTGGCCGGCGGGCGATACCGGCTCGAGATCCGTGGCGGCCCCGGGAAGCCCGTCAATGCGATCGATTTCGGCGCGCCTTCGGGCGACAGGGGAAAAGTCGTCGACTGGTTGCTGCGATACCGTCCGGACGATACGGGCCTTCATCCGCGAACCGATCTCTATATGAACGGAACGCGCGTCGCTCGGTGCGAGACTTGCGCGAATGCGTATCCGGGCGACCGGAACGCGTATCTCAAGCTCGGCATTTACAAATGGTGGTGGATGACGCGACCGTCCGACGTGACCGAGCGCTCGATGTACTACGGCAACGTCGACATTCTCGAACGGGAATCGGCGCCGTCACCGGTCGCGCCGCGCCGATAACGTCGACGGCTGGCCCGGCGATCTGGCGATCACCCCGCTTCCACCACGAACCCTCGCTTTCTCAGAAGCTCGAGCACGCCCCGCGGCCCGCCGAGATGCAACGCGCCGATCGCCACGAACACCGGTTTATCCGGCGCGGCGATGGCGACGATCCGCTGCACGAACCGCTGATTCCGCTGATACACCACGCGATTGTCGACCTGCGCCGCGAGCGCCTTGTTCCGCGCCAGCTTGCTCGACTTGGCGTCGTCCCAGGCCTTGAGCGCATCCGCGTCGCCGATGCGCCACAGCCGGTGCAACTCCTTCACATCGGCGACGTTCTCCGCCGGCGTCTGCACGAGATCCTGCGCGAGCATTTCGCGTTGCTGCGCCGACGAAAGCCGCGTGAATGTCGAAATCTGCTCGTTCAGCGTTTCCAGTCCGACGATCTTCCCGCGCGCGCGAAGATACACGTTCTGCAACTGCGCCTCGGTTCCGTACTCGCTTTGAAACCCGGCCTTCAACGTGTCGTAGGTTTCGATCAGCATCGATGCGAGCCATGGCCGCGTATGCCGGATCTCCTTCAGCGCCGCCGGATTGCTGCGCATGCGCGCCTCGACCTTCTTCCACATCGAGTCAGGCAAATAGTCGATCAGACACGCGCTGCGGCACATGCCATAACGATTCACATCGTCTTGAGAGAGCAGGAGATCGTCGGGGGAAATCTCGAGCGCGAGCGTAGGCGATGCATCGAGCGCCGCGAGTATCGATTTGCGAAACGGTTGCTCGGGCGGATAGTCGCTCGCGAAACCCACATGGAGCGTGCCGAGCAGATAGATGGTCGTCGTGCCCTTGGTCGCGACGTAGAACGGCATGCGCGGCGGCTGCGCGCGCACCGGGCCGCTCGCGGTCGTGCCGGTCGAGCGGTCCGTGCGCGGCGGCGGAGCGGGATTGGCGGGCGCGGCGGCGGACCCGGCATCGCCCGCGGCCTGCGGCGTGCGCGATCCGACCACCGCGAAGCCCGAAGGCGACACCGAGACACCCGCCGTAAACAGCAAGAACGACAGCACGAGGGCTGTCGTTTTGGCGAACGCCGCGCGCGAAAAGCGCGGCTTGACGGTTGAATCCTGCACGATCGACATCTTAAAACATTCGCGTGACGCGTCGTGCAGCCTTCCGGCGAGATTCAGACTTCGGCTTCGCCGACCTCCTCGGCGCGATGGCACGACACCTGACGTCCATCGACCACGCGCAGTTTCGGCTCTTCGACACGGCATCGCTCGATCGCATACGGGCAGCGCTGATGGAACGTGCAGCCCGATGGCGGATTGAGCGGCGACGGCATCTCGCCCTGCAGCTTGATCTTGATGCGCCGGTCTTCCTCGAAGATCGCGGGCGTCGCGGACATGAGCGCGCGCGTGTACGGATGGCGCGGCTTCGCGAAAATCGTCTTCTTGTCGCCGACTTCCGCGACGCCGCCGAAGTACATCACCATCACGTCGTCGGCGATATGCTCCACCACCGACAAATTGTGCGAGATGAACACGTAGCTCGTGCCGAACTGCGCCTGGAGATCCATGAACAGATTCAGGATCTGCGCCTGAATCGACACGTCGAGCGCGGACACCGGCTCGTCGGCGACGACGATCTGCGGATCGAGAATCATCGCCCGCGCGATCGCCACGCGCTGACGCTGCCCGCCCGAAAACATGTGCGGATAACGCGACGCGTGTTCCGGCCGCAAGCCGACGGTACGCATCATCTTCGCGATGCGCTCGGCGCGCTCCGTCGACGAGAGCTTCGTGTTGATCGCGAGCGGTTCGCCGAGCGTCTGCTCGACGGTCTTGCGCGGATTCAGCGACGCGAAAGGGTTCTGGAACACCATCTGCACGCGCTGACGCAACTCGGCGATCTTCGCACGGCTCGCGCCCGCGACATCGTCGCCTTCGATCAGCAGACGGCCCGACGTGGGCGCTTCGATCATCGTCAATTGACGCGCGAGCGTGGACTTGCCGCATCCCGATTCGCCGACGACCGCAAGCGTGCGCCCGCGCTTCAATTCGAACGACACGCCGTTCAACGCCTTCACCGTGCCGTGCTTGAACGCGCTGCGTTTCACGTCGTAATGCTTCGTGAGCCTGTCGGCGGCGAGCACGATGTCCTGATTCGATTCCTTCGGTACGGCGTTCATCGCGCGCCTCCTTCCACGACCACATCGATGTTCAACGGCTTGATGCAGCGCGCCCGCACGGCCGGATCGTTCTTGTCGAGCTGATACAGATTCGGCCGCGCCTTCCGGCAATCGTCGACGACATATTTGCAGCGCGGCGCGAAGAGACATCCGCTCGGGCGATCGTCCTTGCCCGGCACCATGCCCGGCAGCGCCGCGAGACGTTCCGCGCCGCGCGAATGTTCGGGAATCGCCGCGAGCAGCGCTTCCGTGTACGGATGATGCGGCTCGCTGAAGATCGTCGGCACATGATTCGTTTCGATGATCTCGCCCGCGTACATCACCGCGACGCGCTGCGCCACTTCCGACACGACCGCGAGATCGTGCGAAATCAGCACGAGCGCCATGCCGCGTTCCTTCTGCAGCTTCACGAGCAGTTCCATGATCTGCGCCTGGATCGTCACGTCGAGCGCGGTGGTGGGCTCGTCGGCGATCAGCAGCTTCGGATTGCATGCGACCGCCATCGCGATCATCACGCGCTGATTCATGCCGCCCGACATCTGATGCGGAAACGAATTGATGCGGTTCTTCGCGTCCGGAATGCCGACCTGATCGAGCAGTTCGAGCGCGCGTTTGTCGAGCGCATCGCCGCGCAGACCTTCGTGCAGCTTCAGTACTTCCTTGATCTGATAGCCGACGGTGTAGCTCGGGTTCAGGCTCGTCAGCGCGTCCTGAAACACCATCGCGATGTCCTTGCCGATGATCCTGCGACGCGCGCGCGCCGACGCCTTCAGCAAGTCCTTCCCGTCGAACGTGACCTGATCGGCGGTTACTTTGCCTGGCGCGTCGATGAGGCCCATCAGCGCCATCATCGTGACGCTCTTGCCCGAGCCGGATTCGCCGACGACGCCGACGACTTCGCCCGGCTTCACGGACAGATCGATGCGATCGACGGCCTGCGTGCCCCCGAACGTCACCTGCAAATTGCGGATAGTCAGAAGATCGTTCATGTCAGCCCATCCGTTTGAGTTTCGGATCTAGCGCATCGCGCAGACCGTCGCCGAGCAGATTGATGACGAGCACCGAGATCAGGATCGACAGGCCTGGCATCGTCACGATCCACCATGCGCTTTCGATGTAATCGCGCGCCGATGCGAGCATCGCGCCCCACTCCGCCGCCGGCGGCTGCACGCCGAGGCCGAGAAAGCCGAGCGCGGCAGCATCGAGAATCGCGGACGAGAAACCGAGCGTCGCCTGCACGATCAGCGGCGCGGCGCAGTTCGGCAACACTTGCGAGAACATCAGGCGGACGGTGCCCGCGCCCGCGACGCGCGATGCCGTCACGTATTCCTTCTGCAATTCGCCGAGCGCCGAGGCGCGCGTGAGACGCACGTAACCGGGCAGCGCGACGATGGCGATGGCGAGCATCGTGTTGACGAGCCCCGGCCCGATGATCGCGACGACCGCGACCGCGAGCAGCAGCGAAGGCAACGCGAGCAGCACGTCCATCACGCGCATGATCGGCGTATCGAGCCAGTGGAAGAACGCGGCCATCAGACCGAGCACGACGCCCGGAATCAGCGCGAGCACGACCGACACGAAGCCGATCCAGAACGACAGCCGCGCGCCGTACATGAGACGCGAGAGAATGTCGCGGCCGGCTTCATCGGTGCCGAGCAGGAACATGCGGTTGCCGCCTTCGAGCCACGCGGGCGGAATTTTCACGTAATCGCGATATTGCTCGATCGGGCTATGCGGTGCGATCAGCGGCGCGAGCAGCGCGACGAGAATCAGCACGAGCACGATCACGCCCGCGACGACGGCGCCGCGATTGCGCGAGAAATTCGCCCAGAATTCGCGCGCCGCGACCATGCGCCCGGACGGCGGCGTGAGCGCGCCCGGCGGGAGATTGTTTTGAACGTCAGCCATTCGTTATGCCTCGCGCCGAGCGGCCTCAAGCGAGGCATGCGCCCCCTTGGGGGGCAGCGAACAAGTGTGAGCGTGGGGGTACATGTTTTCCTCAGCGAGTATGGCGAATGCGCGGATTCAACACGCCGTACAACAAATCGACGACCAGGTTCACGACGATCACGAGCGTCGCGATCATCAGAATGCCGCCTTGCACGACCGGATAATCGCGGCGCGAAATGGCGTCGATGAGCCACTTGCCGACACCCGGCCACGAGAACAGCGTCTCGGTCAGCACCGCGCCCGCGAGCAGCGTGCCGACCTGCAGGCCGATCACGGTCACGACAGGAATCAGCGCGTTGCGCAGCGCATGCACGACGACCACGCGCAGCGGCGACAAACCCTTCGCGCGCGCCGTGCGGATGTAGTCCTCGCGCAGCACTTCGAGCATCGACGAGCGCGTCATGCGCGCGACGACCGCCAGCGGAATCGTGCCGAGCACGATGGTCGGCAGAATCAGATGCGACACCGCCGACGTGAACGCGCCTTCGTCGCTCGAGAAGAGCGCGT
The DNA here is from genome assembly GCF_031451435.1 of Caballeronia sp. LZ008. Taxonomy (NCBI): domain Bacteria; kingdom Pseudomonadati; phylum Pseudomonadota; class Betaproteobacteria; order Burkholderiales; family Burkholderiaceae; genus Caballeronia; species Caballeronia sp. LZ008. The sequence continues at coordinate 2,795,817 of NZ_JARUXK010000001.1, forward strand.
CGATCAACATGAAGCCGGTGACGTGCGGAATGTCGTATTCGACCGCGATGCGGCCCGACACCGGCGTCCAACCGAGCTTCGCCGAGAAGAACATGATGAGGATCAAGCCCCACCAGAAAATCGGCATCGAATAGCCCGTGAGCGCGGTGCCCATCACGCCGTGATCGACGACCGTGCCGCGCCTGAGCGCCGCCGCGACGCCCGCCGGCAAGCCGACGACGAGCGCGAAGATCATCGCGCAGATGGAGAGTTCGACGGTCGCCGGAAAGCGCGCGAGGAACTCGCCCATCACGCTGGTATTCGTGATGATCGACGTGCCGAGATCGCCTTTCAGCGCGTGCCCGACGTAGGTGAGGTATTGGACCGGCAGCGGCTGGTCGAGACCGAGGCGCTTCATGGCTTCGGCGTGCATCGCGGGATCGACGCCACGCTCGCCCATCATCACTTCGATGGGGTCGCCGGGAATCAGGTGGATGAGCGCGAACGCGAGAATCGTAATGCCGATGAACGTCGGTATCACCATTCCTATGCGTCGCAAAACGAATCGGAACATGGATCGTCCTTTTCGGTATTGGGAGGACTCAAAACGTGACCGGCGGCTTGGATCTTGTGGACCCGCGCCGCCGGACCTGTTCGATTAACTATGGTTTAGTGCAAAAAGCGTTCCGTAGACAAACTTTATTGCATGCCGACGCCATCGAAGCGAACGTAGCCGAGCGGCTCGATCTTCATGTTCGTCACCTTCTTGCTCACCGGCTGATACACCGTCGAGTGCGCGATCGGCGAGAACGGCAGTTGCTGCGCGAAGATCTGCTGCGCATCGGTGTAAGCCTTCGTGCGCGCGGCGACATCGGTCGTCGAACGGCCCTTCACGACGAGTTCGTCGAACGGCTTGTAGCACCACTTCGAGAAGTTGCTGCCCTTCACGGCGTCGCAGCCGAGCAGCGTGCCGAGCCAGTTGTCGGGGTCGCCGTTGTCGCCGGTCCAGCCGATCAGGAGCGCATCGTGTTCGCCCGCGTGCGCGCGCTTCAGATACTCGCCCCACTCGTACGAAACGATGTTCGCCTTCACGCCGATCTTCGCCCAGTCGGCCTGGATCATTTCCGCCATCAGCCGCGCGTTCGGGTTGTACGCGCGTTGAACCGGCATCGCCCAGAGCGTGATTTCGAAGCCGTTCGGGAAGCCCGCCTTCGCGAGCAGTTCCTTCGCCTTCGCGGTGTCGTATGTCTGGCCCTTCAGGTTCTTGTCGTAGGACCACTGCGTCGGCGGCATCGGTGCGGTGGCCGGCTGGCCCGCGCCCTGATACACGGAATCGATGATCGCCTTCTTGTTGATCGCCATGTCGAGCGCGCGGCGCACGTCGGTGTTGTCGAGGCCCTTCTTCGTCACGTTGTACGCGACATAGCCTTCGTTGAAGCCCGCCTGTGACGGCGTATCGACATTCGATGCCGACTTCAGCGCGGCGATATCGCCCGGACGCGGATAGCTCATCACCTGGCATTCGTTGTTCTTCAGCTTCTGCACGCGCACGGCCGCGTCCGGCGTGATCGAGAAGATCAGCTTGCTGATCTGCACGGCGTTCGGCTTCCAGTAATCAGGATTGCCGTCGAAGCGGATGGTCGCGTCCTTCGTGTAGCTGCGGAAGATGAACGGACCCGTGCCGACCGGCTGCTGGTTGATGTCGGCGGCCTTGCCGTCTTTCAGCAGCTTGTCCGTGTACTCGGCGGACAGGATCGACGCGTATTCCATCGCCATGTTCTGGATGAACGGCGCGCTGACTTCCTTCAGCGTGAACTTCACGGTGTACGGATCGACCTTCTCGATCTTCGAGATCAGCTTGTCCATGCCGAGGTCCGTGAAGTACGGAAACTGGACGTTGTACGCCTTGCGGAACGGATTGTTCGGGTCGAGCATGCGGTTGAACGTGAAGATCACGTCATCCGCGTTGAATTCGCGCGTCGGCTTGAAGAACGACGTCGTCTGGAACTTCACGCCGTGACGCAGATGGAACGTGTAGCTGAGGCCATCCGACGACACGTCCCACTTTTCGGCGAGACCCGGCTCGACCTTCGTACCGCCGCGCTCGAATTCGACAAGACGGTTATAGACGGTGAAGGTATTCGCGGTGAAATCGGTGCCGGTGGTGTATTGCGCCGGATCGAAGCCGGCCGGGCTGCCTTCCGAGCAATACACGAGCGTCTTGTTCGGGATTCCCGCGGCGTGTGCCGCGGTTGCTGCAAAGAGCGTCGCGGTGGCGACGGCGCCTGCGAGCGCCGATCCGCGGATGGCTCGCAACAGGCTGTTTTTGTTCATGTTTCCTCCAAGTCGATGCCGGCTTCTGGCCGACGTAGCGCGAGTGTACTTGATCGCGCCGCCCCGCTTTTTTCGAAGCACACGCGCAAAGTGGGCGCTACCCTAGCACGAACAAAAGTGACACGTGTACTTGGTTTTCCCCACTAGAGTTTGTCGTCGGTGGCGCTCCGATAAGGGTAGGTTATCGGGCATGTTTGAACGTGATAAGCGGTACACGGATCTTGGGAATCGCGGCGGGCTCAAGCGCCGCTCCTTGATTTCCACTTTGATTGCTCCGAAAGGCTGCCACTCGGCAGGATGCGACACTATTTTTCCACTGGTTGAGCACGCGCATGCTAAAAAAAACGAGCACGCCGAACTGGGCGAATCCAGCCGAACGGAGCAAAAATTGAACGAAAAGATGACCGGGCGAGATACGCCCGACCAGCGGGAAGGCGCCGCGTCTGACGATGCGCAACCAAAACGCTACAAATTAGAAACCGCCACTTGCGTTGTGCCGATGCAGGCCGACGTCTTCGGGCGGCCGTTTTGGGAGTCCTACATGACACCTGAAAGTTATCAGGTGTATGCCGAGTGTCGTGTTCCGCCGGCTTTGCCGGGCGTCGTTATCTTCGTGCATGGCGTTAACTCGGAAGGGGAATGGTACGAAGCGGCGGAGAAGGCGCTATGTGAGGGGTTGAATGCGAGATTGGGGCGGAAGGACCTCAAGTCGAACGACTACACGACCAGTGACGGTAAAGGTGGTGTGTCCCTGCGACGGATCGCGAACGGCGGGTATTCCCCGGTGATTCGCTTTTATTGGGGCTATCGCGCTCAAGAAGGCAAGGAGCATAAATGGCGTGTGCCGCTAAAAAACATCCGTGACGAGGATGGCTGGAAAACCAGGGACTTGAAGGATTCAGGGCCGTGGTTTTGGGGCGGCGGTCCCTTTCAGAACGGCACGAACAACCTCCAGCAACTGTGGAGCGAAACCGGCTTCTCACCCAGAATTGCCAAAGTATTCAACCTCCAATGGTTCAACACCGAATGGGACCGGGAACTGCACGACGCTCCTGGCCGTCAGTACTACGCCCACGCGGCGCAACGCCTCGCGAATTTGATTGACAGGATCCGCACGCGCTGTCCGGACGATACGATCACCGTTATGTCGCATAGTCAGGGAACGATGATCAGCATGGCCCGCCACGCTCATGTGCAAGACGCGCGCGCCCGATTCGCTGGTGGTAATGAACTCGCCTTTTTCGCTGGAAGACAAATCCACAGACGCGTTGACGTGCTGGCACAGTCGCCCCACAACGCGGGCGCGTGTCAATACATTCCGCAACGTGGCGGAACGCATTAAGAAGGATAAAAAGGTCTTTACCGACGAAGAACATGGAATGCTTCATGTGGGCGCGACGCAGGAAATGGAACTGTGGCATGTCAATGCCGTAAACAACGGAATCAAGGAACGTGACAATCACGGGCGCCTTTACGTGTACTTCAATCCGCACGACCGGGTGATGGGCAGCAAAGCCCTTCAAAGCATCGGCTGGCAAGGCGTGAGTGACGCATTGATCGATGAACTGGGCGATACCGTCAAACAGCGGATGCTGGCACGAGGCACGTCCTGTGGGGACGCGCCGGCGACGACGAACTTTGGTACTTTGCCGCCGATTCCTAATCCTGAGCCTGGCGTAAAGCCGGGCGATTTCTGGAATGGCAACCGAACAGCGGCTGGAGTCGAGCTATGGACGGTGCCGGGCAAGAATCAGAAGGTCAATATCAATGCCGAGCAAGTACCTCATCCTATTACGGCTGAGGAGATGTCCAAGAAGCAACAACGTATTGTCACGCGGGTCGAAGCAGGCCAGACGGTAGAAAGCAAGCAACCGGTTGAACGGTACTTCGAGGAAGCGTTGAGCGATCAGGATGCGCTCGGCGCAAAAGATAAGCGTGGAAATTATCTGGATCCTGGCGTTCCTTACCTCGAATCCATACATCGCCTGGAAAAGCAGGTCATGAACGATCCCTATGCGCAGGGCCCGCTAATGCGTACGGAAAACCACGCGGAAATGATCAAGCGCATCGAAGAATATCAACCGATGCCGACGAATCACAGCACCTTGCCGCAACATCATGAATTCATGAGTCGGGTGGTGGCGTGGGATTTGCCGATCGGTTTCTGCGAGTCGCACGACTCGCTCGATTTCTGGCTCAGTCTGATTAAAGACGCGGATTGGACGCAGATCGGTGACGAATACTTCGATAAGGGAACGCTCAATGTTCCTCCCATACCCAAAGGAATTGATCCTGAAACCATTACGGATGAAATCGTAGCCGCAGAAGCGGAACGCCAAAAGATCAACAAACCGGTGTACGAGCAATGAAACGACTCAGGACAATCGTGTTGTTACTGCTGACGTTCCTTGCTGGATGTCAGCAGATGAGTGCACGTGAATTTGAAACAGGTCGGGTTGTGCCGAGCGATCTGCCGAAAAAACAGTATGACTCGCCTGTGCAGGTGATCTATCGGATCGACGATTATCGTTTTGTGACTCTCGAAAATTACGACCATTGCTTCGGTGACACTTGGTACAACGACACGCATACAGGCGTGCGGACCTTGGTTGACGACATGTGGGTCGGCGGTTTTCTCGGCAAACTGATCATCGACGACCCAACGGGCATGAACGTAGTGATCCCAAAAGTATCAACAAATCTGTGCGGTGATCGCGGATGCATGAATTACGCGGCATATTCGACCGACGGCGGACGGACGTTTAATTGGATGCAGTATGACCGCGACCATATTTCGTACGACTCGGTCGAAGCGTCGAAGGAATATACCTTTTCCGTTACGGCTGATTCGCTATATATAACGAGAAAATGGGGAAATTTCGGAGACACACTGACGGATCGCTATCCGTTAGGACCGGGTTATGTCTACGGTAAAAATGCGAGGTTGCCGGAAGGCGTAACCATTCTATTCAGCACAGCTTTGCCTAAGGGATTGCACTCCCCTTCCGGCCAAGACCACTACGTCTGCGACGCGTCAATTCGCCCAACGAATAGACATTGAGCGACTAAGTTAGAAACAAAAACGGTACGTAAATGAATGAGACAGTAGATAGGACTTGCTCTGCTGCTGTTGGCCGCATGCCAGCAAGCACGTCAAGTAGAAATCGTCCGATACGACCAAGCCGTTGTCACGTTTCGTGACATTAGAAAGCTACGACAATTGCGCGGGAGAGACCTAGTACCACGACATGCGGTCGAGTTAGTGCGAAGCCATCGCATCCAGAAGCGGCGAACGAAAAATGACCTCGTCCGTCCGAGAAATGCACTGAGTCCCCCGCTTCGAATGCCTCGACCAGGAACCGCGCGGCGAGCGCCGCGCGGGTGAACATTGATGCTGATCAGACGCTCTTGAAGCCGAGACGTTCGCAAACCGTCTTCGACGCCCACGCGCCGTTGAGCGTGTAGAAGTGCAGACCCGGCGCGCCATCATCGATGAGACGGCGGCACAGGCCCGTCACCACGTCGACGCCGAACGCGCGGATCGACTCGCGATCGTCGCCGAAGCTTTCAAGCCGCCGCGCGATCCACTTCGGCACTTCGGCGCCGCACATGTCGGAGAAGCGCATCAGTTGCGAGAAGTTCGTGATCGGCATGATGCCCGGCACGATCGGCACGTCGACGCCGAGCTTGCGTGCTTCCTCGACGAACTTGAAGTAGGAATCGGCGTTGAAGAAGTACTGCGTGATCGCCGAGTTCGCACCCGCCTTCACCTTGCGCGCGAAGTTTTCGAGATCGGCTTTCGGCGACCTCGATTGCGGATGAAACTCCGGATACGCGGCCACTTCGATGTTGAACCAGTCGCCGTGCTCCTGACGGATGAACGCCACCAGTTCCGACGCATAGCGCAACTCGCCGACTTCGCCCATGCCCGAAGGCAGATCGCCGCGCAGCGCGACGATGTGGCGAATACCGTGCTCGCGGTACTGCAAGAGAATGGCGCGCAGACTGTCCTTCGACGAGCCGATGCACGAGAGATGCGGCGCGGCCTCGAAGCCTTCCGCGGCCATTTCGAGCACGGTGTCGAGCGTGCCTTGCTGCGTGGAGCCGCCCGCGCCGAACGTCACGGAGACGAACTTGGGCGAGAGCTTCTTCAACTCGGCGCGGGACGCGCGCAGCTTGTCCACGCCTTCCTGCGTCTTCGGCGGGAAAAACTCGAATGAGAGTTCGATCGGTTTCATGATGTTTTTTGACGCACGGCAGCGCGCGGTCCAACGTCAACCGAAGTTGCGATTCCCGAAGATCAGCGCCGACAGCAGCCACGACACGATGCTGTAGAGAATCGAGCCGAAGAACGCGGACCAGAAGCCCGATACTTCGAAGCCCTTCAACAGCGACGAGCACAGCCAGAAGCACAGCGCATTCACGACGAGTATGAAGAACCCGAGCGTGACGATGGTCACCGGCAACGTGAGGATGATGAGAACAGGCCGGATGATCGCGTTGATGAGACCCAGCACCACCGCGATGATGAGCGCCGTGCCGAAACTGCGGATATGAATCGAAGGCACGAGGTAGGTGATGATCAGCAGCGCGAGCGCGTTGATCAGCCATGTCAGCAGCACGGTCATCGAGAAATCTCCGGTTGATGCGTTGAATCGCGCGGGCGTGGTCGTCACGCCCGCGCCTGTTACGGCTGCCGTCAGCGTTTAATAGCGGTAGTGGTTCGGCTTGAACGGGCCGTTCTTGTCGACGCCGATGTAGCCGGCCTGCTCGTCCGACAGCACGGTCAGTTCCGCGCCGATACGGCCGAGGTGCAGGCGCGCGACCTTTTCGTCGAGATGCTTCGGCAGCACGTAGACCTTGTTCTCGTACTTCTTGCCCTGCGTGAACAGTTCGATCTGCGCGAGCGTCTGGTTCGTGAACGAGTTCGACATCACGAAGGACGGATGGCCCGTCGCGCAGCCGAGGTTCACGAGACGCCCTTCAGCCAGAATGATGATCTTCTTGCCGTCCGGGAAGACGATGTGATCCACCTGCGGCTTGATGTTGTCCCAAGTGTATTGACGCGTCGACGCGATATCGATTTCCGAATCGAAGTGGCCGATGTTGCAGACGATCGCGTTGTTGCGCATCGCCTTCATGTGATCGTGGTTGATGACGTGATAGTTGCCCGTCGCGGTGACGAAGATGTCGGCGCGGCTCGCGGCGTATTCCATCGTCACGACGCGGTAGCCTTCCATTGCGGCTTGCAGCGCGCAGATCGGATCGATTTCCGTGACCCACACCGTCGCGCCCAGACCGCGCAGCGATTGCGCGCAGCCCTTGCCCACGTCGCCGTAACCCGCGACGACCGCGATCTTGCCGGCGATCATCACGTCGGTCGCGCGCTTGATGCCGTCGACGAGCGATTCGCGGCAGCCGTACAGATTGTCGAACTTCGACTTCGTGACCGAATCGTTCACGTTGATGGCGGGGAACGGCAGGCGTCCTTCCTTTTCCATCTGATACAGGCGATGCACGCCCGTCGTGGTTTCTTCCGTCACGCCCTGAATGTGCGAAAGGCGCGTGGAGTACCACGTCGGATCGGCGTCGAGGTGCTTCGCGATCGACTTGTAGAGCGCGATTTCTTCTTCGTTCGTCGGCTTGGCGATGACCGAGCGGTCCTTTTCCGCCTTCGCGCCGAGGATGAGCAGCAGCGTTGCATCGCCGCCGTCATCAAGAATCATGTTGGCGAATTCGCCGTTCGGCCATTCGAAAATGCGATGCGAGAATTCCCAGTATTCGTCGAGCGATTCGCCCTTGAACGCGAACACCGGCGTGCCGCCCGCGGCGATCGCTGCCGCTGCGTGATCCTGCGTCGAGAAGATGTTGCACGATGCCCAGCGCACGTCCGCGCCCAGCGCCGTGAGCGTTTCGATCAGCACGCCCGTCTGAATCGTCATGTGCAGCGAGCCGGCGATGCGCGCGCCCTTCAGCGGCTGCTGCGCCTTGTACTCTTCGCGCGTCTGGATGAGACCCGGCATTTCCGTTTCGGCGATGTCGAGCTCTTTGCGGCCCCATGCGGCAAGCGACATGTCGGCAACGATGTAATCCTTGGAACCGTTGGAATCGAGAACTGCGGCGTTCATCACGCCCTCCTTTTCTAAAAAGACTAGAAATGTTGACGTGAGCGCCGTTCGATGCGGTGGCTCAGCGGGCGCCTTGACTGCCTGGCGCTTTCGAACCGTCCGGATTGAATGCTTCCGAGCCTGGCGGGCGGATTCGATGAATCGCCCGTCGCAACGCTCCTCGGAAACGAGCGTCGATTGTAGCAAAGTCTCGTGTGGCGAATGCGTTTTCGAGACGCCGAAGAGGGACTTTCGCGGCGCGCGCAAGCGCTCAGAAAGGCAGTACGGAAAGCACTGGCGCGAGCAGCACCATCACGACACCGGCGATCATCATCGTGAGACTCGCGACGACGCCCTCTTCGCTCCCCAGTTCGCGCGCCTTCGCCGTGCCGACGCCATGCGCCGCCGCGCCGAACAACGCGCCGCGCGCGAGCCGCGTGCGCAGCGGCACGAGCGCGAGCACGATTTCGCCGAAGAGCATGCCGCAGACGCCCGTCGCGATCACGAAGAGCGCGGTGAGGTCTTTGGGCGCGTGGATCTTGTCGGAGACGGCGAGCGCGAACGGCGTCGACACGGAACGCGTCGCGAGGCTGCGCTGCAATTCCGGCGACAGATGCAGCAGCTTCGCGAGCGCGAGCGAACCGCCGACCGCCACCAGAATGCCGACCGTCACGCCGACGGTCAGCGAAATCCAGTGCCGCTTGATGAGTTCGCGGTACTCATAGATCGGCACCGCGAACGCGACCGTCGCCGGTCCGAGCAGCCACATGAGCCAGCGCGTGTCGGTGTAATAGACCGAGTACGGAATGCGCGCAATCACGACGATGACCGCGAGCACCGCCGGCACGGCCAGAAGCGGCGTGAGCCACGGCCGCCGGAAGCGCGCGTACAGATGCTTGGCCGCGAAGTACAGCGCGACGGTCAGCACGAAGCAGCCGGCCGCGATGAGGCGCGCGGCGTCGTCTTCGAGAAGCGAGGCAAAGAAGTGGTTCATGTCCGCTCGCTCAGGCGCGGGCCGCGTGTCGCGCGACGAGCACACGGCGCAGGGCGAGACGGCGTTCCAGGCGCGCCGCACGGTCGACGGCGAACGCCACGGCCACCATCACCATCAACGTTCCGCCGACGACCACGAGCGCGAGCCGCCAGCCGTCTTCCATGAACAGGCCGCCGTACTGGACCGCCGCGACCGCCGCCGGGATGAAGAAGAGCAGCATGTCGGACAGCAGCCAGTCCGCGCCCGCCTTGACCCAGCGCGGCGCGACGCCGCCGCAGAACAGCAGCGCGAGCAGCGCGACGAGGCCGATCACGCCGCCCGGCACGGGCAGCGACAGCTTGCGCGCGACGAAATCCGCTACGACCCAGATCCCCGCGAGCGCGGCGGACTGCACCGCGACGCGCAGGAAGCGGGCGAAGGCGGACGGCGTTTTGATCGGCAGGGCGGTGGACATGGCGGCTCTCGTGGGCTGAAGGCGATTGATTAGGGTTATCCCGTAGGCTGAGTATATGGGCGCACCTTGCATAATAAAAATGACTTAACCTTATTCGAATCATTCCAAACTGGAATTCGGAGCCAACGATGGAATTGCGCGCCTTGCGGTACTTCATCGAAGTGGTGAAGCAGAAGAGCTTCACCGCTGCCGCCGAACACATGTTCGTGACGCAGCCGACCATCAGCAAGATGGTGAAGGCGCTGGAGGACGAGGTCGGCTCGCCGCTGCTTCTGCGCGAGGGGCGTCAGATGGTGCTGACCGACGCCGGCCAGATCGTCTATCAGCGCGGCGTCGAGGTGCTGGCGGCGCACGCGCGTCTGGAAGCGGAGTTGAACGATCTCGGCACGTTCGGGCGCGGCACGCTGACGATCGGTATTCCGCCGATGGGCGGATCGCTCTTCACGCCGGCCATCGCCGCGTTCCGTCGCCGTTATCCGAAAGTTGAGCTGAAGCTGTTCGAGCGCGGCTCGAAGGCGATCGAAGCGGCGCTCATCGACGGGGAGCTCGAACTGGGCGGCGTCTTGCAGCCGGTCGACACCGCGATGTTCGACGTCCTGCCCGTGAGCCGGCAGATTCTCTGGCTCGTCGCGCCGAAGGGTTCGCGCTGGGACGACGCCCGCGAAGTCGCGCTCACCGATCTCGCCGCCGAACCGTTCGTGTTCTACGGCGAGAGCCTCGCGCTCAACGACGTCGTGCTCAACGCGTGCCGTGAGGCGGGTTTCGCGCCGACGATTGTCGGCCGCAGCGGGCATTGGGATTTCATGGCGGCGCTCGTGCAGGCAGGCATCGGCATCGCGCTGCTGCCCGCGCCGTACTGCCGGCGTCTCGACGCGAACGCGTTCACCTGCCGTCCGGTCGTCGCGCCCGAGATTCACTGGGACATGGCGCTCGGCTGGCGGCGCAACGGTTATCTGTCGCACGCGGCGCGCGCGTGGATCGAGGTCGCGCGGGAAATGCTGCCCGCGAATCTGGATCAGGATTTCATGGCCGATGGCTTTCCGCGAAACCGGTGACATCCACGCAAAAAAAACGCGCCGGCCCGCGATGAGCGGACCGGCGCGTCATTTACAGCGGCTCGCGCGATTCCCGAATCAGTTCAGTTCCTTGAATTCGATTCGCCGATTCGCCGCGCGGCCTTCGCGCGTGGCGTTGTCGCCGATCGGATGCGCGTCGCCGAAACCTTCCGCCGTCAGCGTGTCGGCCGGCACGCCACGCTGGATCAGATACGAACGCACGGACCGCGCGCGCTTTTCCGACAAGTGGAGATTCACCGCCGGATTGCCCGAACTGTCCGTGTAGCCGCCGATCTGCAGCTTGATCGGCTTGCCGTTCGCGTCGCAATCCTTCAGCCCCTTCGCGGATTCGGCGAGTTCGTTCAGCGCCGCGCGCGGCAACTCGTTTGACGCGAAGCCGAACTTGATCGGACGCAGATTCAGATTCTTCGCGACGTCAGCGGCACTGCAATTCGCGGCAGCGTCCGACGCGGCGAGCGTTTTTGCGGCGGCGGTCGTGTCGGTTGCGCCGATCGTCCAGTCGTCGCCGAAGAACGCCTTCAGCTTGTCCAGCCAGCCGAGCTTCGAATCGCCCGCGCGGCCGCTCAGGTCGATCTTGTCGCCAACCACGCGCACTTGCGCGCCCGGCAGCGTCATGACCGGGAGCAGGCCGTCGAGTTTCGCGATCCACGCGGCGGGCTTCGTGTCCGGATCGACCGCGATGTCCGCCTTGAACTTGTCCGCGCCGAGCTTCGCGGCGAGCGTGTCGAGCAGTTCGCGGCGTTCGTGCTCGTCGTGGACGGTGGCGGTCAGCGTCGGAACGCCGGATGCGTCGACGACGAAGGACATCGTTGCGTCCTTGGAAGGCAGCGCGGCCGGCGCAGACGCCTGATCGGCCGCGGCGGCCGTCGCGCCCGTTGCCGTCTCGGCGCTCGCGTCGGAAGCGGCGTCCGGCTTCGCGACGGGCGCGGCGTCTTCCGGCTTGTTGTCCGTCGAGCAGCCGCGACCGGCCAGAACCGCGAACATCGCGAGCGCGGCAGCGGATGCGATCCACCACCATTTCTTCCGGCCCGCGTCTTCCTTCACGGCGTGATCGGCGGCGGCGGGCGCTTCCTGCGGCTGCGCGAAGACGGCGGCTTCCTGCGTCGCCGGATGTTCCAGATGCGCCGACACCGCCTTCAGCCGCGATGCGACACCCGCGAGAAACGCGCCGACCGAACCGAGACCGAGCGCGTTGGCGAACGCGTCGGTCATGTTCGCGCGCACGACCGGCAACTGATGGCCGAGCAGCGTCGGAAGCTGGCTGGGATTGCCGTTGTGCTGCGTGAGATAGCGCTTGAGCACGCCGAAGAGCGTCGCGCCGACCACGCCGGTCAGCGTGCGCGTGGCGCTCGCCGCGACGCCCGTGTATTCGGCGATGCGCTCGGCGAGCAGATTGAGATTGTCGCGCGAGGCGATTTCGGCATCGGCTTTTTCGCTGCTGTCGACGAGCGTCTTGAAACCCTCGTCCTGCACGACGAAGTGCGGCAGTTCTTCGGCGATCAGCGCGTTGGTCGCCGGCGACATGATCGCCGCGAACAGATGACGCGCGCCTTCGAGCGACGACGCCTTGTTCATCATCGCGCCGATCAGCGCCGGCCCGCACAGCGACACGACGCGCCGCGCGGATTCCGGCGCGCAGCCGATGCGCCCGGCGACATGCTGCAACACGCTTTCGGTCAAAGCGCCCTGGACAAGTTGATTGAGGTTGATGCTCATTGAGAATGCTTCCGTGAAAGGCGTTACTGCAATCGCCGGAATTAGGCGTGCCGATTATAGGTTCGGGTTCCGGCGCGTCATCGGGGCGGGATTAACAATCGGATTTATCTCAGTGAGCGGCGCTTTAGGAGCGCGCATCAAAAATTCCCGATCGATCCCGAAAAGAACGGTGCCTCTACACGGCCGATCCGTGCGCGGCCTATGATTCCTGAATTCGAGATGACGCCCGGACGGCCGATCCGCCGAAAGCGCTGTTGCGCGCGTCCGACAGCGACGAATCACCGCAGAAGGAGAGCGACGATGTCCGATCCCGCCGATCGCCCGTTCGGGCAAACCCACGACGTCACGAATCAGGCCTCGCCGCTCGTCGGCTATGACGCGTTCGCCTTCGATCCGGCGCTCGTCGCCGCCGTCGGACGCGAAGGCGCGCATTGGCATGTGCAGACGCTTTCGCGCGACGGGATGGCGCTGACGCAGCCGGACGTCGTCGCGCTGGCCGAGCTCGCCAACCGCCACGAGCCCGAACTCGCGACGCACAGTCCGCGCGGCGAGCGCATCGACGCCATCGCGTTTCATCCGGCGTGGCATGAACTGCTGCGGCGGCTGCGCCATGAGGGATTGCACGCGATGCCGTTCGAGCCGTCCGCGCGCGCCGGATCGATGGCCGCGCGCTGCGCCGGCTACTATCTGCACGGCCAGCTCGAATCGGGCTCGCTGTGCCCGATCACGATGACCTTCGCGAGCATCCCCGTTCTGCGCAACGAACCCGACCTGTTCGCGCGCGTTTCGCATGCGCTGCTTTCGCGCGAACACGATCCGCGCGACATTCCGCTCGAAGCCGGCAAGCATTCGATGATGATCGGCATGGGCATGACCGAGAAACAGGGCGGCTCCGACGTGCGCAGCAACCGCACGCGCGCGCACGCCATCGACAGAAACGGCGCGACGGGACGCGGAGGCGCTTATCGGCTGGTCGGTCACAAGTGGTTCTTCTCCGCGCCGCAATGCGACGCGCATCTCGTGCTCGCGCGCACCGCCGACGAAGGCGGCCTGTCGTGCTTCTACGTGCCGCGTTTCGCGCCGGACGGCCGCAAGAACGCGGTCCAGATCCAGCGCCTGAAGGACAAGCTCGGCAACCGCTCGAACGCGAGCAGCGAAGTGGAGTTTCTCGATGCTTACGGCGTGATGATCGGCGACGAGGGACGCGGCGTGCCGACCATCATCGAGATGGCGAATTTCACGCGGCTCGATTGCGTGATCGGCAGTGCGGCGCTGATGCGCGCGGCGCTCGTCCAGGCGATTCATCACGCGCGGCAGCGCAGCGCGTTCGGCGCGCATCTCGTCGATCAGCCGCTGATGCGCAACGTGCTCGCCGATCTCGCGCTCGAATCCGAAGCCGCGACGGTGCTATTCATGCGGCTCGCGGGCGCGTTCGAGCAGAGCGCCGCGCCAGGCGGAGCGCTCGCCGAACGCGCGTGGCGGCGCATCGTCACGCCCGCCGCGAAATTCTGGGTCTGCAAGCGCGCGCTCGAATTCACCGGCGAAGCGATGGAAGTCTGGGGCGGCAACGGCTATGTCGAAACCGGGCCGATGGCGCGTTTCTATCGCGAGGCGCCGGTCAATTCGATCTGGGAAGGCTCGGGCAACGTGATGTGCCTCGACGTCCTGCGCGCGTTCGAGCGCGAGCAGGACGCCGCGCACGCGCTCATCGACGACTGGAAGACGACGGCGGGCGCGCATCCGGCGCTGGCGGGCGCGCTGTCGTCGCTGATTGCGATGCTGACGGACGATCCGTCGATCCGGGAAGCGTCGGCCCGGCGCATCGCGCAGCAATTGACGTTGTGCGCGCAGGGCGTGCTGCTCGCGCGGCACGCGCCGCAGGATGTCGCCGATGCGTTCATCGAATCGCGTCTTGGCGACGCGCGCGGCGAAAACGGGCGCGTGTACGGCACGCTGCCCGGACGCTTCGATCACGCGGCGATCGTCACGCGGGCGTTCGCCGCCTGAGAAAGCGTCAGCGGATCGCCCGCCCCGCTTCCCTCAACGGCTCCTCGTTCTCCAGCCGATACACCCACGACAGCAATTCCGCGACCGCCTGATACAAGGCGGGCGGAATGTGCGCGTCGAGATCGACCTGCATCAGCAGCGACACCATTTCCGGCGATTCGTGCACGTACAGCCCCGCTTCCTTCGCGCGCTGCACGATCATGTCCGCGACGATGCCGTAGCCCTTCGCGACGACGCGCGGCGTCGCCTCGCGATTGCCCGCGTCGTAGGCGAGCGCCGTCGCCTGCCTGCGCGTGTACGGCGGATGATCCTGGCCGCTCATGTTTCACTCCCATCGCCGTGCGGCGGGTGGAACAGATGTTCGAGCGGCGAGCGCACCGGCTTTTTCGCGGCGGTCTTGTCGCCGGAAAGCGCGAGATCGGTCGTGCCGTCCATCGAACGCACGGACAGCGACGCGAGCGCGATGCCCGCCGCTTCGAGCTGACGCGCGAACGCGGCGCCGTCGGCGGCGAGACGGCGCGCGCCCGCGTCGCCCGCCTTGATGCGCGTGACGAGCTTGTCGCCCGACAGCACCAGTTCGGCGTCGACGGTGCCGAGCGCGGGCAGCGACAGCGTGATGCGCGTGCGCCAGGCGCGTTCGTCGGCGGCGTCGTCGGAAGCGCGCTGATCGCGCGGTTCGCGGGCGACTTCCCACTCGAAGCGCGTGCCGGGCCACGCCTCGCCCTGCCAGCGGAATTGCTCGTTCGCGAGCACGTCGAGTTGCTGACGCACGACATTGAGCGTCGCCGGATGGATGCCCGCCGCGAGCGACGCCTGCAGCGCCGATTCGTGCCGGCTCGGTTGCGCCGTCTGCGCGTTGGCGCCGTTCGCGGTTCCGTTCTGCGAATTCGAGAGCTCGGACGGCGACGCATCGCGCACCGACGCCGCGAGCGCGGCCGCCTGCTGCGGCGTCTGCGGCGTCGCGATCGGGCGGCCGTGGAAATCGGGCAGATCGGGCGCGAGCTGCGGCGCGCGGGCATCGTCGAGGCCGGTGTCGGCCGGCGTGACGGCGTTGGCGAGCTCGAACGGCAGGGACATCGAACGGGCATCGACGCGCGCCTGCGGTTCGTTGCCGAGCGACGCCGCGCTGCGCTGGCCCGCGAGCCATTGCACCAGATGCGATTCGTAGAAAAGCCCGCTTTCGCCGACGGTCCTTGCGAGCGCCGTCGCCAGCGCGGCGGCGGGCAGCGGCGGCAGATTCTGCGTCGCGGCGCGCGCGGCCGCCACGGCGGCGGCATTGGAGGAGAAAGCGGTATCGAAGAGGCCGGTCGTGAGCGCGGCGAAGGCGCTCGCGGGGCGCGGCGGCGTCGGCCAGAGCGGGGCGTCGCCGGTCAGCGCGGGCGTCGCGCCGCCGAAGCGCGAAATCACGTCGAGCGTGCGCGCGACGCTGGAAAGCTCGGTTTGCGCCGACGCCGCCGGTCCCGCCGCCACGGCGGGCGCGCCGACGGTCTGCGGCATGTCCGGCTGCGTCGTCTGCCCGACGCTCGTGCCCGTCACGCCGCTGCCGCTCACGCCGCCCGGCGCGCGAATCGCGGACATCAGGAGCTCGGTGCGGCTGGCGAGCAACGATGCGATCGCAGAATCGAGTCCAGTCATGCCCCCATCCTCGTAAGCGCCGGCCGGATCGTCCGGCTGGCGCGGAACCGCGGCTAGCGCAGTCCGATCATTTTCTTCAGTACGCGGGCCGGGCTGTTGACCGTGAAGAGCGCGGACAGGCGCGCGAGACTCGGCGAGGTCAGATCGCGGATCGCGGCGTCGTCGGCGAGAATCTTCTTCACGAGGTCCAGCTTGCGTGCGCGGGCGGTTTCGTCGAGATCCGAACCGGTATCGACTTCCTTCAGGCGGTCGACCAGCTCGCGATAGGTGCCCTGCAACGCCTTCAGCTCGCTCCATTCGCCACCGCGCGCGGCCACCAGCATCTGACCGGAAACCGCCGCAATGGCCTCGTAGTGGGCGAAATATTCTTGTGTCGTCTTCATTCTTTCGAGGCAGTCGACGCTCATACCCGTCATGCGGGCACGGCGGTCATTTGCGCCACTTCCTGTCCAATTCCGACCCAGGCTTCTTCCAGCGTCGCGAGCAGGCCGTCGACTTCGACGAGCATCGACTCGTTCTGCTTGATGTTCGCCTCGAGCAGCCGGCGCGTCATATACGTGTACAGCGCGTCCAGCCGTTGCGCGATCTCGCCGCCCGCATCCTTGTTGAGCGCCTGCTGCAATCCGCTCTCGATGATGCTGATGGCCTTGCCGATCGCCGCGCCGCGCGCGCCGACGTTGTTCTGCTGCAGATGCATGCGCGCCTGCGCGATCGCCTGACGCGCGCCTTGATACAGCATCACGATCAGCCTGTGCGGGCTCGCTCCGATCACCCCTGTCTGAACGCCCACGCGTGCGTAGGCGCTGGCTCCTGCGTGTCCTGGGGAATACATCTCTCGGGTTCTCCTTATGCGATGCCGCAGCGTGCGCGGGCTTCAAGCGGACGCCGTGCCGCTCGTCCTGATCCGTGTGGGTCCGGTAAAACCGGTGAGAGACGAGCGTGCCGCCCGCCTCAAGCGGGCGAACCATCGTTCGCCGTGCCGTTACCGGGGTTATCGGAAAAACGCGGCAAAGCTTTAGGACTCAAGGCTCTAGAGCAATCGCGAGGATCGAGGGACGGATCGTGTGAAGACCGTCAGACGGAGATCTGCATGATGTCGTTGTAGGCCGACACCAGCTTGTTGCGCACCTGCAGGCCGAACTGCAGGCCGACGTTCGCCTTCTGCATGTCGACCATCACGTCGTTGAGCGACACGTTCGGCGCGCCGATTTCGAATGCGTGCGCCTCGCCGAGTGCCTTGTTCTGGTTGTCGCTGATCTTGTCGATGGACGATTTCAGCGCGTCGGCGAAGCTGCCGGCGCTCGCCGCGCCCGATGTCCCGCTCTGCCCCATGACGGCGCCCGACGCGACGGACGCGGCGTTTGCGGCGCCGGTGCCGCCGGCGGCTTGCGACGCCATCGACTGAATGGCCGACATAGCCGAGGAAAGCGGATTGATCGGAAAGTTCATGTTGACTCCGGATGACAGGAAATAACGGGTGCCGCTCGTGGCGGAGACCCGATGCCCGGCCCGCATTTGCGGAGGTTCGCCGAGTACGAAAAAGATTAGCAGCCGGCGGCTTTTCAAAGCGCGGGAAGAACGGGGAAAACCCCGCTCTATTCGCCGAATCGACTTGCAATCTTCTGCGGATAATCCCCATCGTGAAAAGTCCTCCACCGCCGCTTACATGGAAGCGGGAAGCGGCGGAGGGGAACCTCAGGATTCGGAGCTTCGACGCTAAATGGAAACGCCCAACAACTCACTCATCACGCCCGACGCCAGAATGGGCCTGGCGGGCGCACAGCCGGGCGCAGCCGGAACGGCCACCGCCGGCGCGAGCCTCGCGGGCGGCGCGGGAGCCGACTTCGGCGGCTTCGCGCAGCGCATGCCGATGCTCAACCAGTTCCGCTCGAATCCGCGCGTGCCGCTCATCGTGGCCGTCGCGATTCTGGTGATGGTGGTCGCGGGCCTCGTCATGTGGTCGCGCCAGCCGGACTATCGCGTGCTCTTTTCCAATCTGTCCGACCGGGACGGCGGCGCAATCGTTGCCGCGCTCCAGCAGGGCAACATTCCGTACAAGCTCTCCGACGGCGGCGGCGCCATTCTCGTGCCGGCCGAGCAGGTGCACGAAACGCGTCTGCGTCTCGCGAGCCAGGGCTTGCCGAAGGCCGGCTCGGTCGGCTTCGAGCTGATGGACAACCAGAAGTTCGGCATCAGCCAGTTCGCCGAGCAGGTCAACTATCAGCGCGCGCTGGAAGGCGAGCTGGAGCGCACGATCGGCTCGATTTCGTCGGTGAAGTCGGCGCGCGTGCATCTGGCGATTCCGAAGCCTTCCGTCTTCGTGCGCGACAAGGAACTGCCGACCGCCTCCGTGATGGTCAATCTGTACCCCGGCCGCGTGCTCGACGAAGGCCAGGTGGTGGCGATCACGCACATGGTGGCGTCCGGCGTCGCGGACATGCCGGTCAAGAACGTGAACATCGTCGATCAGGACGGCAACCTGCTGACGAGCCAGAACGCCGCGAACGGCCTCGACGCATCGCAACTGAAGTACGTGCAGCAGATCGAGCACAACACGCAAAAGCGCATCGACGCGATCCTCGCGCCGCTCTTCGGCGCCGGCAACGCGCGTTCGCAGGTCAGCGCCGACATCGACTTCTCGAAGCTCGAGCAAACCGCCGAAAGCTACGGCCCGAACGGGAACCCGCAGAACACGGCGATCCGCAGCCAGCAGTCGAGCGAGTCGAGCGAATCCGGCGGCAGCAGCATCGGCGGCGTGCCGGGCGCGCTGTCGAACCAGCCGCCGCAGCCGGCATCCGCGCCGGTCGACGCAGCGGCATCGGGCGCGGCGGGCGCATCGGCGAAAACGGGTCCGCAGAATCAGCGCAAGGACACGACGACGAACTACGAAGTCGATCGCACCGTGCGTCACTACGAGCAGGCGACGGGGGGGATCAAGCGTCTGTCGGTGGCGGTGGTCGTGAACTACGAGAAGAAGGTCGATGCGAAGGGCAACGTCACGATGACGCCGCTTGCCGCCGACAAACTCGCGCAGGTCCAGCAGCTCGTGAAGGACGCGATGGGCTTCGACGACAAGCGCGGCGACTCGGTGAACGTCGTGAACAGCGCGTTCTCCGCCGATCTGAACGCGACGCCCGACGTGCCGTGGTGGAAGACGCCGGAATCGATCGGCATGGGCATTCAGGCGGCGAAGTATCTGGGCATCGGCATCGTCGGTCTGTTCCTGTACTTCAGCATGGTGAAGCCGGCGATGAAGCGCGCCTTCCCGCCGCCGCCCGAAGCCGCGCCGACGCTCGCCGTACCGGACGAACTCTCGCTGCTCGACGGCCCGTCGCTCGACGGCGGCGGCACGGCGAAGCTGGAAGACGAAGACAAGGATGCCGAGGTGAGTCTCCTCGGTCATGAAAGCAAGAAAGCCAAATTCGACCGCAATCTCGACTACGCGCGCATGGTCGCGCGTCAGGATCCGAGAATCGTTGCGACGGTCGTAAAGAACTGGGTGTCCGATGAACGCTGAAGGCCTGAATAAAGCCGCTCTCCTCCTGATGTCGATCGGCGAGGAAGAAGCCGCCGAAGTTTTCAAGTATCTCGCCCCGCGCGAGGTGCAGAAGATCGGCGCGACGATGGCGGCCCTGAAAAACGTGACGCGCGAGCAGCTCGACAACGTGCTGACCGAATTCGTGAGCGAAGCCGAGCAGCACACGGCGCTTTCGCTGGATTCGAGCGAGTACATCCGCTCCGTGCTGACGAAGGCGCTCGGCGAAACCAAGGCCGGCGCGCTGATCGACCGTATCCTGCAGGGCAGCGATACGAGCGGCATCGAAGGCCTGAAGTGGATGGACTCGGGCGCGGTCGCGGAACTCATCAAGAACGAGCATCCGCAGATCATCGCGACGATCCTCGTTCACCTGGACCGCGATCAGGCGTCGGAAATCGTGTCGCTGTTGTCCGACCGCCTGCGCAACGACGTGCTCCTGCGCATCGCGACGCTCGACGGCATCCAGCCCGCCGCGCTGCGCGAACTCGACGACGTGCTGACGACGCTGCTCTCCGGCAGCGACAACCTGAAGCGCGCGCCGATGGGCGGCATCCGCACGGCGGCCGAGATTCTCAACTTCATGTCGAGCAATCACGAAGAAGGCGTCATCGCGAACGTGCGCGAATACGACGCCGAGCTCGCGCAGAAGATCATCGACCAGATGTTCGTGTTCGAGAACCTGCTCGATCTGGAAGACCGCGCGATCCAGCTTCTGCTGAAGGAAGTGGAATCGGAAACGCTGATCGTGTCGCTCAAGGGCGCGCAGCCGGCGCTGCGCCAGAAGTTCCTGTCGAACATGTCGCAGCGCGCGGCCGAACTGCTCGCCGAAGACCTCGATTCGCGCGGTCCGGTGCGCGTGTCGGAAGTCGAGCAGCAGCAGCGCAAGATTCTGCAGATCGTCCGCAATCTCGCGGAAAACGGTCAGATCCAGTTAGGCGGCAAGGCCGAGGACGCATATGTCTAACACCCGCGCGCAAAAGGCTCCGGTCTCGGCGTATCAGCGCTGGGAAATGGCGTCGTTCGATCCCGTCGAGATCAAGGTCGACAACAGCGCGGCGGAACAGGCCGCGCTCGAAGCGCACCTGCGCCGCGTCGAGGACGACGCGTATCAGCAAGGTCTCGCGAAGGGGCACGTCGCGGGGCAGGCGCTTGGGTATCAGGCGGGTTACGAGCAAGGTCAGGCGAAGGGTTTCGAGGACGGCCGCAAGGAAGCGCTCGCGCAGGCCGCGCGTCTCGCCGAGATCGCCGATGCGTTCAAGACCGCCCTGCAAGCCGCCGATGCGGCCATCGCGGAATCGCTCGCGGAACTCGCGGTCGATATCGCGCAGCAGGTCGTGCGCCAGCATCTCGCACTCGATCCGACGGCGCTCGTCGCCGTGGCGCGCGAAGTCATCGCGTCCGAGCCGGAGTTGTGCGGCGCACCGACGCTCATCGTCAATCCGGCCGACATGGCTATCGTCGATGCGTATCTGAAGGACGAACTCGAAGCCGCCGGCTGGACCGTGCGGCCCGATCCGGAAGTCGAGCGCGGCGGCTGCAAGGCGCACGCCGCAACCGGTGAAATCGATGCGACCAACGTGTCGCGCTGGGAGCGCGTGGTGGCCGCGTTGGGGAGAAGCAAGCCGTGGTAAATCAACGGATCACGCAGGACGGTCTGAGCGAACTCGAACAGGAACTCGCGCGCGCGTCGTTCGGCCCGCTCGCCGAAGAGCGCGCGGAAGACGAATCGCCCGACGAACTCGCCGCGCGCACCATCGCCGAACTGGCCGGTATCGCGGGCAATCCGCACATCGACACGTGGCGCGACAAGCTCGACGCGCTGCGCTCGCGCAATGCGATCGCAAAGCCGCTGCGTCCGTGCGGACGTCTCACGCGCGCCGCCGGTCTCGTGCTCGAAGCGGTCGGCCTGAAGATGGGCGTCGGCTCCGAATGCATCATCGAGCTGCCGCCGGGCAGCGCGATTCCGACCGCCGAAGCCGAAGTCGTCGGTTTCGCGGGCGACAAGCTCTTTCTCATGCCGACGACCGAAGTCGCCGGCCTGTTGCCGGGCGCGCGCGTCTATCCGTTGGAAAGCGCGCCGATCAACGATCCGATGGCGGGCGCGAAGCGTCTGCCGGTCGGCTGGGAAATGCTCGGCCGCGTGGTCGACGCGTCCGGCCGTCCGCTCGACGGGCTCGGCCCGCTCGGCGCCAAGGTCGATGCGCCGCTGGCGGGTCCGGTCATCAATCCGCTGAATCGCGAGCCGATCCACAAGGTGCTCGACGTCGGCGTGCGCGCGATCAACTCGCTGCTGACGGTCGGACGCGGCCAGCGCATGGGCCTGTTCGCGGGTTCGGGCGTCGGCAAGTCGGTTCTGCTCGGCACGATGGCGCGCTACACGAGCGCGGAAGTCATCGTGATCGGGCTGATCGGCGAACGTGGCCGCGAAGTGAAGGAATTCATCGAGCAGATTCTGGGCGAGGACGGACTCGCGCGCTCGGTCGTCGTGGCCGCGCCTGCCGACGTGTCGCCGGTGCTGCGGATGCAGGCCGCCGCGTACACGACCTCGCTCGCCGAATATTTCCGCGATCAGGGCAAGCACGTCCTGATGCTGATGGATTCGCTCACGCGTTACGCGATGGCCCAGCGCGAGATCGCGCTCGCCATCGGCGAGCCGCCCGCGACCAAAGGCTATCCGCCGTCGGTGTTCGCGAAGCTGCCGGCGCTCGTCGAGCGCACCGGCAATGGTCCCGAAGGCGGCGGCTCGATCACGGCGTTCTACACCGTGCTCACCGAAGGCGACGATCAGCAGGATCCGATCGCCGACTCGGCGCGCGCGATTCTGGACGGCCATATCGTGCTGAACCGCTCGCTCGCGGAAGCCGGGCACTATCCGGCGATCGACATCGAGCAGTCGATCAGCCGCGTGATGACGTCGATCATCGACGACAAGCATCTCGAACGCGTGCGTCTCTTCAAGCAGATGCTGTCGCGCTATCAGCGCAACAAGGATCTCATCAACGTGGGCGCGTATTCGAGCGGACGCGACCAGTTGCTCGACCGCGCCATCGCGCTGTATCCGCGCATGGAGTCGTTTTTGCAGCAAGGCTTTCGCGAAGAGGCGCCGTTCGAGCCGAGCATCGCGATGTTGAATCAACTGTTCGAATAGTTTTCGACTAGTATCCGAAGCATTCGTCACAAGAAAGCACAAAGACCTTACGGGACCGCCACGCCATGTCGAAGAATCTGCCGATCAACACCCTCATCGAACTCGCCGAAGAGGAACTCGATAACGCCACGAAGAAGCTCGGCAAGCTTCAGCAGGAACGCAACGAGATCGAAACGCAACTGAACGCGCTCGTGACGTATCGCGACGAGTATCACGCGCGTTTCACGGCGTCGGCGCAGCAAGGCACGACGGCGCAGACGCTGCGCAATTTCCAGGCTTTCGTCGATACGCTCGACAGCGCCATCGCGCAGCAGCGCACGCTGCTCCTGATGGCCGATCAGCGCATCGAGGCGGCGAAACCCGACTGGCGTCTCAAGAAACAGAAGCTCGGCAGCTACGAAGTGCTGGCCGCACGCGGCGAGGCGATCCTCGCGAAGAAGGCCGCGCGCGTCGAGCAGCGCGAATCCGACGAACACGCCGCCAAGGTGCTGCGCATGCGCGCCGAGCGGGCTTCGTCGTAATCCATTCATCGATATTTCCAGAGGCTCAGCATGTCCTCCGTTTCTCTTCTCGGCGCGCTTTCCGGCGCCACGTCATCGGGCAACTCCGCGGCGCAGCGCGCGGCGAGCGCCGGCGCGTCGTTCGGCAAGACGCTCCAGGGCATCACCGACCGCGCCAACGCCGACGCACAAGCGGCTCAGGCGTTCGCGGATTCGTCCGCCGACACATCGAGCGTGCACGACGCGCCGAAGCCTTCCGACGACGCATCGAAGAGCGACGACGCATCCGATGCTCAGGCCGCCGCGAAGCCCGACGAGACGGACGCGCCGAAAGAGGCATCGAAGCCTGCGGACAAGACGAATACGGCCGACGCGTCGAAGCCGGCGTCGGGATCGTCATCGGATGCGGCCGCCGCTGCGCAAGCGAAAGCCCGCGCGGACGCCGCGAACGAAGCCGACGCCGACTCGGACGATACCGAGTCCGCGCTCGCCGATGCGGCCGACGCTGCATCGCTCGTCACGACGACCGCATCGACCGACGACGACAAAGCGACGGACACGACGCACAAGAGCAGCGATGCGAAGTCGGCGCAGGACGCGCTGGCCGCCGCGCTCGCCTCGATGAACAACACGCAGCCCGCGAATGCCACGGCGAACGGTTCGGTCGGGACGGCGCGCGAGGGCGGGAAAGGCGACGATCAGGGCGGCCTCTTCGCGAAAGGCGGAAAGGGCGCGAGCCTGCCCGGGCTGACGGCGAATGCGAAGGCCGGCGACAAGGCTGTCGACGCAGCCGCGCTCGCATCCGCGCAAACCGCGCCGGCGATATCCGCCGACGCCGCGACCGCCGCCTACAAGCAAGCCGCCGACGCGGCCGCGCACGCGGTCGCGATGCAGACGGCATCGGCGGGTTCGGCGGTGTCGAGTCCGCAGGGCGCGATGGCATCGGCGACCAGCGCCGCGATCGCACCGCACGTTGGCGGCTCCGGCTGGGACGACGCGTTCAGTCAGAAGGTCGTGTTTCTGTCGAAGGCGGATCAGCAAAGCGCGGAATTGACGCTGAATCCGAAAGATCTCGGGCCGTTGCAGGTGACGCTGCAGGTCTCCGATAACCACGCGCACGCGCTGTTCGTGTCGCAGCATGCGCAGGTGCGCGAAGCGATCGAAGCCGCGATGCCGAAGCTGCGCGAAGCGATGGAAGCGAACGGCATCAGTCTCGGAAGCGCGTCCGTCGCCGATGGCTTCACGCGCCAGTCGCAGCAACAAAGCGGTGACGGCCGCTCGGGATCGGGCGGCGGCGGCCGCGCGTCGGGCGGAATCGGTGGGCTGGGCGGCGTGAGCGCCGACGATTCCGTTGCGGCGAGTATCAACGTGCCCGTGCGACGCACGGTCGGACTCGTCGATACGTTCGCCTGATCCTTCTCAGCGCCTCACGCCGCACATTCGGCGCGCAGGCGCTCGACGACGACGATGTAATGCCGGGGGGCATCGTCCGTTGAAAGGCCACCGGCGTGATGACGAACATGCCGACGAAATGCGCGACGCCGCGCAGCGGCGCGTTCATCGGGAAGTCGAGCACATGCGACGACGCCGACGTGATGCCGATGCCGCACGCGAGCACGCTGGAGACGAGCGCCGCAAAAAGCAGCGCGCGCAGGAGATAGAGGCCGCGCAGCGGGACGTGCGTGAAACGCACGACGATGCCGAGCGCGACCGCGGGTGCGGCGATGAGCAGAAGCGCGGCGAAAAGCGCGTGCAGCACGCTCCTCCGATGCAGCACGCCGACGAGCGTCTGCGCGCCGGCGAGTCCGCCGATGACCGCAGGCCAGCCGCACGGCGCGTCAGCATGAGAGCCGCCATCGCGACGCCCGAAGGCGGCCAGATCGACGCGGCGCTCGCCAGATGGAAACCGGCCGAGGCCAGTCAATCGCGACTCAAACGACGATCAGCGTTCTCCCAATTGGCGGACTTTTCTCAAAGTCTCGGCATCGTCCTGAGACAGAACACAGCATGAGTGCAACATTTAGTATTCCTCTGATGGCGGTCTGAAGGGCGCTCCTAGAATCTGCGCGACTCGTCTCCTTTGCCGCCGCGCAGCAACATGCGCGACGCTTTGTCATGCGCGCATTCGTTTCACTGCTGCTGGCTTTCTGCCTGCACGTCCCTTTTTCCGACGCCTTCGCTCAAGGTTCGTCATCGCCCGTAATCGACGCCGCGCCCAAGTCCCGGCCGCGGATCGCGCTGGTTTTGCGACTATGTCCGGCGGGCGCTGGATCTCAACGAAGGCGATGCCTACGACGCGCACGAAATCAACGAACGCCTCGCGCGCCTCGAAACGAGCGGCTACTTCAAGAGCGTCTCGCACGAATTCGTCCGCGAGGACGGCGTGAACCGCCCGCGCGTGAACCCGGCGGAAAAGAGCTGGGGATCCAACTTCCTGCTGTTCTCGCTCGGCGGCCTCCGACATCTGGCGGCGTATGGCGTCAATCAGTTCTCCGGGAACTACGTGTTCTACAGCCAGCTGACGTACCAGTTTCGCGTGGCGTCGCCGAACGGAACGGCGGTGAACGACGTGTATCTCGGCACGATGGCCGAAGCCGGCAACGCAACGTTCGAGCGCAGCGCACTTCGCATGAGCGATCTGAAGGAGAGCCTCAGCGTGTTCGTCGGCGCGACGACCGCTCGGCCCGGCGTATCTCGGCTACGCGATCGCGCCGGGCGGCATTCAAAGCGTCTATCTCCAGTTCGGCGCGAAGTTCTGAGGCCGACGTGGCCCGCGCGCGCATTTCTTACAACAACAACCACATGACTTCATGAACAAAACCTGGCTTGCATCGTATCCATCCGGCGTGCCTGCCGAGATCGAATCCGACCGATACCGCTCCGTCACCGACCTGCTCGAGCAGAGCTTCCGCCTTTACGCCGGGAAACCGGCGTTCGCGTGCATGGGAGCGTCCATCAGTTACGCGAAGCTCGACGCGCTTTCGCGCGACCTCGCCGCGTGGCTGCAGTCGACCGGCCTGCGCAAAGGCGCGCGCGTCGCGATCATGATGCCCAACGTGCTGCAATATCCGGTCGCGCTCGCGGCGATCCTGCGCGCGGGCTACGTCGTCGTGAACGTGAATCCGCTCTACACGCCGCGTGAGCTCGAACATCAGCTGAAGGACAGCGGCGCCGAAGCGATCATCCTG
Source organism: Caballeronia sp. LZ008 (assembly GCF_031451435.1). NCBI lineage: Bacteria > Pseudomonadati > Pseudomonadota > Betaproteobacteria > Burkholderiales > Burkholderiaceae > Caballeronia > Caballeronia sp. LZ008. Next base: position 2,822,493 of record NZ_JARUXK010000001.1, read on the forward strand.
CTCGACAACTTCGCGGCGACGCTGCAAGCGGTCGTGCACGAGACGACGATCAGACACGTAGTCGTCGCGACGCTGGGCGACTTGCTCGGCGCGAAAGGATGCCTCGTGAACTTCGTCGCGCGGCATGTCAAAAATCTGGTGCCCGCATGGAACCTGCCCGGCCACACGGCGTTCAACGCGGCGCTCGCCCGCGGCAGGCACATGGCGTTCACGCCGGTCGAGCAGCAGCCGGACGACATCGCCCTTCTGCAGTACACGGGCGGCACGACGGGCGTGGCGAAGGGCGCCGTGCTGCCGCATCGCAGTCTGATCGCCAACATGCTGCAGACGCAGGCGTGGCTCGAACCGGCCCGCGCGCAGCGGCCCACGTCCGGACAACTCACGACGGCCATCGCGTTGCCGCTCTATCACGTCTTCGCGCTGACGGCGTGCGGACTGCTGACGATCCAGACCGGCGCATTGGGCGTGCTGATCCCGAATCCGCGCGACATCGGCGGCATGATCCGGACGCTGCGGCGCTATCGCATCACGATGTTCCCGGCGGTGAACACGCTCTACAACGCGATGCTCGATCACCCGGATTTCGCGCAGCTCGATTGCTCGCGGCTCTTCGCGGCTGTCGGCGGCGGTGCGCCGGTGCAGCAGGCCGTGGCGCAGCGCTGGCTCGAAAAGACGGGCGTGCCGATCATCGAAGGCTACGGCCTGACCGAGACGACCGCGTGCGTGACTTGCAACCCGGCGGACTCGACGCAGCGTGGCGGCACGATCGGCTTGCCGCTGCCGTCGACGGAAGTTTCGATCCGCGATGACGCAGGCAACGAAGCCGCGCCCGGCGAACCCGGCGAGTTGTGCATTCGCGGGCCACAGGTCATGGCGGGCTACTGGAATCGTCCGGACGAGACGGCGCACGTCATGACGGCCGACGGCTTCTTCAAGTCGGGCGATATCGCCGTGATGGATGAACACGGCTTCCTGAAGATCGTCGATCGCAAGAAAGACATGATCCTGGTCTCGGGCTTCAACGTCTATCCGAACGAGATCGAGGACGTGGTCGCCGCGCATCCCGGCGTGTTCGAGGCGGCGGCGGTCGGCGTGCCCGACCGTCATTCCGGCGAGTCCGTGAAGATTTTCGTCGTGCGGCGCGACCCGGCCCTCACCGAGGCCGATCTGATCGCGCATTGCAAGGAGCGCCTGACGGGCTACAAGCGGCCCAAGGCAGTCGAGTTCCGCGAGAGTCTGCCCAAGAGCAATATCGGAAAGGTTTTGCGCAGGGAACTGCGCGATGGAACCGCGTGAGCGCGGGAGGAAGAAAGACGTGAAGCAATTCGTTTCGATGAAAGAGGTTGCGGCGGTGGCCATGCTGGCGCTCGCACGCCATGCCCGCGCCGACGACGCGCCGCCGCCAACGCCGCAAACGCAGGAAGCGCGAGCGCGCCGGCCGAATCGCCGTGGAAGGCTTCGATCGGCTTTCGCCGCGCTGAATTACCGCTTCTGAGCGGTTCCCCGGCGCGCCACTGCGCCGGGCTCTCCCTTCCCTTTTCTTTCCCCGCGCGGGCGCAATGCCCGCGCCGGCCTCAAGTTTTCCGTCCGAAAAGCCGAGATAGGTATCGAAGAGCGGGTCCGCGCAGGCCCGGAGCAATCGAACGGAATAGCCAGAAAACCCCCCTCTGTTCGACCCATCGCTTTACACCGCGATAGCCAACAATTCACCCTATCGAAAGAGGCACGCATTTTCATGGCTACCACGACCGCAAACCAGCAACCCATCGTTCCCGCGAAAGGCGGGAAGCTCAAAAAGATCCTGATCATCGCCGTCGGCGCGATCGTGCTGCTCGGCGCGGGCGCCGGTGGCGCGTACTTCTTCGTCGGGAAGAATCATGGTCCGGCCAAGCCGGCGCCGGAGCCGCCGCCCGTGTTTTTCCCGCTCGAATCGCTGACGGTGAATCTCCAGTCGGACGACGGCGCCATGCACTATCTCCGCGCCGGCCTCACGCTCAAGCTGAAGGACGAAAAGGTCCAGTTGCTCGTCACCGAGCACATGCCGGAAGTCCGCAGCCATGTGCTGCTTCTGCTTTCCGGCAAGCGCCCGGACGATCTCGCGACCGTCGACGGCAAGAAGCAGCTTGCCAACGAACTGCGCGCGTCGGTCGAAACCGCGGCGAGCACGGCGGAGAAACCGGTGCGCGTCGAGGAAGTGCTGTTCACCGAATTCGTCGTTCAGTAACGCCGCATCAGCGAGTAAAGAGTCATGGGCCACGAAGAGTTCATGTCGCAGGAGGAGGTCGATGCCCTCCTCAAGGGCGTCACCGGCGAGATCGATCAGGAAGCTGACGAGAAAAAGCCCGCCGGCGTACGTCCGTACAACATTGCGACGCAGGAACGCATCGTCCGCGGCCGGATGCCCGGCCTCGAAATCATCAACGACCGCTTCGCGCGCCTCATGCGCGTGGGCATCTTCAACTTCATGCGGCGCTCGGCGGAAATTTCCGTCGGTCCGGTGAAGGTGCAGAAATACAGCGAATTCACGCGCAATCTGCCGATCCCGACCAATCTGAACCTGGTCCATGTGAAGCCCTTGCGCGGCACGTCGCTGTTCGTGTTCGACCCGAATCTCGTGTTCTTCGTGGTCGATAACCTTTTCGGCGGCGACGGGCGTTTTCATACGCGCGTCGAAGGCCGCGAGTTCACGCAAACCGAGCAGCGCATCATCGCGAAACTGCTGAATCTCGTGTTCGAGCATTACGCGACGTCGTGGCGCAGCGTGAAGCCGCTGCAGTTCGAATACATGCGCTCGGAGATGCACACGCAGTTCGCCAACGTGGCGACGCCGAACGAAATCGTCATCGTGACGCAGTTCACGATCGAGTTCGGCTCGACGGGCGGCACGCTGCACATCTGCATGCCGTACTCGATGATCGAGCCGATCCGCGACGTGCTTTCCTCGCCGATTCAGGGCGAAGCGCTCGAAGTGGACCGCCGCTGGGTGCGCGTGCTGTCGCAGCAAGTGCAGTCGGCGGAAGTGGAACTGACGGTGGATCTCGCCGAGATCCGCTCGTCGTTCGAGCAGATTCTGAACATGCGCGTAGGCGATGTGCTGCCGATCGACATTCCGGAGCAGGTCGTCGCGAAGGTGGACGGCGTGCCGGTGATGGAATGCGGCTACGGAATGTTTAATGGTCAATACGCGCTGCGCGTGCAAAAGATGATCAGCGCGAGCGATACGATGAAGGAAGGTGGATATGAGTGACCTGATGCAGAACGACGCGCCCGGCGCGCCGGAAAAAGGTGAAGAGCTGATGCTGGACGACTGGGCGAGCGCGCTCGCCGAGCAGAACGGCAACGAAGCGCCGGTGGCCGCGAGCGCGGGCGTGTTCCAGCCGCTGTCGAAGGCCGCGGCGCCGTCGACGCGCAACGACATCGACATGATTCTCGACATCCCCGTGCAGATGACGGTGGAACTCGGGCGCACGAAGATCGCGATCCGCAACCTGCTGCAACTCGCGCAAGGCTCGGTCGTGGAACTGGACGGCCTCGCCGGCGAACCGATGGACGTGCTCGTGAACGGCTGCCTCATCGCGCAGGGCGAAGTGGTCGTCGTCAACGACAAGTTCGGCATTCGCCTGACCGACATCATCACGCCGTCCGAACGCATCCGGAAGTTGAATCGATGAAACGCCTGGCCGTTGCGCTGCTCTTCGCCGCGCCTCTTTTCGCCCATGCCGCCGACATGAACGCGGTGAACCACGCCGCGCAGATCGCCTCGGGCGTCGGCGCGGGCACCGCGGTGCCATCGCTCGGTTTCGGCGCGGTGTTGCAGACGCTGCTCGGACTCGTGATCGTGATCGGCTTCGTGTTCGGCTGCGCATGGCTCGCGCGCAAGTTCGGCTATCAGGGCGGCAAGCGCAGCGGTCTCGTGAAGGTCGTGGGCGGCGCATCGCTCGGCAACAAGGAACGCGTCGCGGTCGTCGAAGTGGGCGATACGTGGCTCGTGCTCGGCGCCGGTCCTGGCAACGTGCGTCTGTTGCACACGATGCCCGCAGGCTCGGCGGAAGTGGAAGGCGTCGGCGTTCCCGCGCAATCGTCGCCGCCGGCGGGCAACTTCGGGCAGCGCTTTCGCGACGCCCTCGCCGGCGAAGCGAACAAGCGGCTCCAGAAGTTCGTTTCTCCCGGCAAATAAGTCAGTCTTGCCGATGCATCGGGCGCGGTTCGCGAGGACCGCGCCCGATGTGCGTTTACGGCGCACGTTCGCAATAGAACGAGTTGGCGCGGGTTTCCCCCTCTTTTCGCCCCATCGTCCCATGCCGCGATAGCCGAGAATTCACGCTATCGAAAGAGGCAGGATTCCATGGTCATCACGTTCGTCGTTCATCAAGGTCAGCGCATTCTCGATGCCCTCGCAAGCATCGTCGGCGGGAGCAAGTAATGCAGGTGAGTCGTAACATCGTGCGCGGCGTGAAGCTCGCGCTGCCCGTCGCAATCGGCCTCGCGCCGTATCTGGCGTTCGCGCAAAGCACGGCGGGGCTGCCCGCCTTCAACACGAGTCCCGGCCCGAACGGCGGCACGACGTACTCGCTCAGCGTGCAGACGATGCTGCTGCTGACGATGCTCTCGTTCCTGCCCGCGATGGTCCTGATGATGACGAGCTTCACGCGCATCATCATCGTGCTGTCGCTGTTGCGGCAGGCGCTCGGCACCACGAGCACGCCGCCGAACCAGGTGCTCGTCGGCCTCGCGCTGTTTCTGTCGTTCTTCGTGATGTCGCCGGTTCTCGACAAGGCTTACACCGACGCATACAAGCCCTTCTCCGAAGGCCAGATCGCGATGGATCAGGCGATGACGCGCGGCGTCGCGCCCTTCAAGCAGTTCATGCTGAAGCAGACGCGCGAATCGGATCTCGCGCTGTTTGCGCGCATCTCGCACGCCGCGCCGATGAACGGACCGGAAGACGTGCCGCTTTCGCTGCTCGTGCCGTCGTTCGTCACGAGCGAATTGAAGACGGGTTTCCAGATCGGCTTCACGATCTTCATTCCGTTTCTCATCATCGACATGGTGGTGGCGAGCGTGCTGATGTCGATGGGCATGATGATGGTTTCGCCTTCGACGATCGCGCTGCCGTTCAAGCTGATGCTGTTCGTGCTCGTCGATGGCTGGCAGTTGCTGATCGGCTCGCTCGCGCAGAGCTTCGTTTCCTGATTTCGTGAGACTTTGAAATGACGCCAGAATCCGTCATGACGATGGCGCATCAGGCGATGTACGTCGCCTTGTTGCTCGCCGCGCCCTTGTTGCTGGTCGCGCTCGTCGTCGGTCTCGTGGTGAGCCTGTTCCAGGCGGCCACCCAGATCAACGAATCGACGCTCTCGTTCATTCCGAAGCTGATCGCGGTGGCGGTGACGCTCGTGATCGCCGGTCCGTGGATGCTCTCGACGCTGCTCGACTACATGCGCCACGTTTTCACGATCACGCCTGCGATCACGGGCTGAGTTTCGTTCGATGTTCTCCGTCACCTATGCGCAGCTGAACGGCTGGCTCACGGCGTTTCTGTGGCCGTTCGTGCGAATTCTCGCGCTGATCGCCACCGCGCCCGTGCTGAGCCACATGGCGATTCCGATGCGCGTGAAGATCGCGCTTGCGGCCTTCATCTCGCTGATCGTCGCGCCGACGCTGCCCGCGATGCCGCAGGCGACGGTGTTTTCGGCGGCGGGCATGTGGATCATCGTGAATCAGTTTCTGATCGGCGCGGCCATCGGCATGGTGATGCAGATCGCGTTCGCGACCGTCGATGCAGCCGGCGAGTTCATCGGGCAGCAGATGGGCCTCGGTTTCGCGACGCTTTATGATCCGCGCGCGGGTGGCAATGCGGTGGTCGTGTCGCGCTATCTGAACACGCTGGCGATGCTCGCGTTTCTCGTCTTCGATGGCCATCTGCAGTTGATGAGTGCGCTCGTGGCGACTTTTCAGAGCGTGCCGATCGAGGCGAATGTGGTGGCGTCGGCTTCGCATGCGCAGGGATGGCGCGTGTTGGTCGGGTATGGCGCGAGCGTGTTTTCGACGGGCTTGCTGCTGGCGTTGCCGATCGTGGCGGCGCTGCTTATCGCCAATCTGGCGCTCGGCGTTTTGAATCGCGCTGCGCCGCAGATCGGGATATTTCAGGTCGGGTTTCCGGTGACGATGCTCGTCGGGCTGCTTTTGTTGCAGCTCATGGTGCCGAATCTGATGCCGTTTTTTCAGCGGGTTTTCGATGTGGGGATTGCGCAGATTGGGCGGGTTGCGGGGGCGCTTTAGTCGCTAAAGAAGCGCCTGCTGCAAGGGCGCCCGATGCTCATGCACTTTGATGATTCGATACTCGTTTTTCAACGCGCCAGCTTCGATCGATTGAATTTGGCGTAGATCGACGACGAGGACGTCGCCTTTTCCAAAGCGTTCGCCGCTATTCACTTTGCTCAGAAATACTTCGTCGTCCAATGCGGCGAAAAAAGGATATTGGCCGTCGTGAACGCGCCATTTGTTTCCGTCCTTGAATACGACGGATTCCACCAGCAGGACTTTTCTCGCAACGAAGTCCGAGACCACTTCGCCGCTGTCATTGTCGGATGATGCAAATGACGCAAGCTCATCGTCTTCGATGATGAGTTCCACTTTCTCGCCGCGCACGATACCGAAGTTCGATATGCCTTCGCGCTCGAGAGGCGACAGGGTCTTGCTAAGACTCGAGCGCACGGTGGTATTTCGCCAGAGGCGCACGACATTGGCCTCGACCTCGACGGACTCCGTTTCTGTGATCCACACATGCGAGACTTCACCGACCTGTTCGATTCGGTGAGGCCGGCGTCCGCGCAGCTTGCGTGCCAGCCCGACGACGCCGCCACCGCCGCCGATGAGGCCGAGGATGGTGAGGATCGTATAAGCATTGGAAATTGCCGTGGCATTGGATCCGGCGAACATATCCCGGATCTGGGCCAGCAGTTGTTGCACGAAGATGAGATCGAGTTCGAACGAACCGGCTTTGAAACTGCCTTTGACTTCGACCCGGACATCGGCTGAATCGCCGTTCAGTTCCTTGTTCGCTGCCGTGAACAAATCGGCGATGGCCACGAGCGCGGGCGCAAGGTCCCGCACATCCATTCGATGTTCCGCGAGTGCAGGGCCGTCATATACGACGTTGAACCGCTCGTGGTTGCTCATGTCGTTGTGATGTTCGGAATACTGGGATTCGCTGCCGCGCGGGCTGGCAGGTCGACCGGATGTTACCACGCAGCCTCCTCGAATAGCGGGCCGTGGCGGGCACCGCCATACATGCGATAGGGCCGCCCGAGGGGCGGAAACTACGCGACAACGGGACTCGTCAAGGATGAGTCATTTCACGATGCCGAGCGGCAACATCATGTCTGAGCGCGCACGATAGAGATACACGAAACGTCCCATTTCGCGTGCTCTTCTACCGCACCTCGATCTGAGTTGGCTTCCTTTGCATACCCAACGGCAGCGCGTAGCGCTGTGCCGAAGCTGTTTCGTGCTGAACCAGCGCGTTAAAGGGAATGGTTTGTCGGATCGTGCGCGAGCCAAGCCCGATTGGTTCTATGAGGGCACTCTTTAGGCGAGTGCCACCGAGGACGAGAGGACTACCCAAATTGCGTGTGACCGCGGGCTTGAAAAGCTGCTTTCTTTGCCTACTTTCTTTGCAGCAGCAAAGAAAGTAGGTGCCGCCCCGCACAGGGGCAACGTTAATAGACCGACGCGAATACGGGATCCGGCGAAAGCAGAAGGGAGAACCCAGAAAGCAAAAAAAGCCGCCTTCAACCCTGAATGTAATCAAACAACGACATCTTCTGAATCTGCGAAAACGCCATCTGCGCGGCCTGCAGCGAACTCTGCGTCAACTCGTACTGACTGATCGACGAAACGAGGTCGATGCTCGTCAGATTCGCGATGTCACTCGCCGTCTGCGTCTGACTCGTCTGCATTGCGCTCTGCGTCGACTGCACTTGCTGCTCGCGTCCGCCCACCACAGTCTGCGCCGCCAGCACGTTGTTGAACGTGTTGCTCACCTTCGTGCCGATCGTCGTCAGCGTGTTGGTCAGCGCCGCCTGCGCGCCCGGCGATCCCGTCGGCTGCTTGAGCGCGTTCACGAGGCTGTCGAGCGTCGCGAAGATGTCGTTGTTGCCCGAGGCCGCCGGCTCCACGGAGAACGTGTCGCCATCGGCGGGCGTGCCGTCGATCGTCACCTTCTGGCCGCCAAGCGCGATGTCCGTGCTGCCCGTGTAGGCCACGTTCGTCGGCAACGATGAATCCGCCGGGTTCGACGTGACCGAGTAGGTCGTCGAGCCATCCGTCGCCGAGACCGAGAACTTGATCGTGTACGTGCTCGCATTGGCCGCGTTGCTCGTATCGTTGACGCTCACGCCGCTGATCGTCCCGGTGCCCGTGTTCGTGCTGGCCGCGCTCGACACCGGATCGCTTTCCGTCGGCAATACGCTGCCGAAGATCGACGCGCCCGTGTCACCCACCGGGATCGTCCGTCCTTCGCTGATCTGCACCGTGCGCTGGCCGTAATCGCCCGAATACTGCGCGCCGACGCCCGACGGGTCGTTCGTGTACGGCTGCGTGCCGCCCTTGAGTCCCGAGAAAATATAGTTGCCGTTGCTGTCCGTGGTGTTCGCGAGGCTGAAGAGCTGATCGCGCAAACCCTGAATCGTGTTCGCGATGGCCGTGCGGTCCGAATCGGTGAGCGAACCGTCGCCCGCATGCACGATCTGCGTCTGCACGCTCGTCAGCGCGCTGCTCACGCTGCTCAGCGTCGCGTCTTCCTGCTGCAGCGCGGACAACGCCGTCGTCTGATTCGTGCCGTACTGCGTGAGCGCGCCGCTTTTCATCGTGAGCTGCACCGCCTGCGCCGCGCCGAGCGGATCGTCCGACGCGGTGAGAAGGCGCTTGCCCGACGAGATCTGCTGATACATCGACGAAAGCGTACTTTGCTGGTCGCTCATCGAAGCGACGTTCAGGTTGAAGTACTGGGAACTGGAAATACGCATCGCGTTTAGCCTCAGTTGAACATGCCGAGCAGCGACTGGAACAGCGTCGCGGCGGTCTGAATCACCTTGCTGTTCGCTTGATAGAGCTGCTGGTACTGAATCAGGTTGGCCGCCTCTTCGTTCAGGTTCACGCCCTGCACCGATTGCTGCGCCGACGTCGCCTGGTTGAGGAGCGAGGTCTGCGCCGTGCTCGTCGCCTTGAGCTGATTCGTCTGGTTGCCGATGTTGTTGATATAGCTCGAGTACGAACTCGTCAGCGTGTCCGTGCCGCCGTTGAGCGACTTCGCCGACACCAGGTTCGACATCGCGAGCGCATTGCTGCCGTCGCTCGTGCCGCCCTTGTTCTGCGCGATCGCGAACGCGTCGCCGTCCTTCGGCGTGCCGCTGATGGTCGCCGAAACGCCCATCGCCGAGACCGTGAGACCGTTGTTCGCGTCGTACGGAATCGTCGTGCCCGCGGTGTACGTCGTCGTGCCGACGGTGACATCGACATCCGATGTAAAGCCGTTCGCCGACGCGCTGTACGTCAGGTTTATGCCCGACGTCATCGTGTTGCTCGTCACCGTCGCCGAGGAAATCGATGCCGTGCCGGTGTTCGTGGTCGCCGCCGACGTCACCGCGGGCGACGCCGCCGCGATCGCCGCGCCGTTGCTCGTCGTGAGCTTGAAGTTGTCGAGCGCGCCGCGCGTCGGCTGGATCGTGAACGAGTCGCCCTTCTGCACGCCGCTGAGCGTCGACACGTCGATGTTCAGGCCGTTGATCGTCTTGTTCGTCTCCGTCGCCGGATCGATCGTGCCGAGTGTATTGCCGCTTGCCGGGTCCGTCACCGTGTACTTGCTGCCGTCGTACGTGACCGTGAAGTCGTTCGTCGGCGGCTGTGCGCCATCGGCGATCGTCGCCGTCGGCACGCCGGTGCCCTTGTTGCGCGCGTTCGAGATGACGGTCGGATCGCTCGTCGAAAACAGCTTGCCGCCGGCCTGGCCGTTGAGGTCGAGACCGAGCGCGTTCTGATCGTTCAACTGATTGGCGAAGCTCGTCGCGATCGCGCCGAGTTGCGCCTGCGCCGGATCGAGCGTCTGCGTGCGGAAGTCGATGAGACCGCCGACCGTGCCGCCCGTCAGCGCCGAGTTGTCGAGGTACTGCATGTTCGCGGCCGTCTGCGTCGCGCCGTTGCTGCTCTGGTAGGCGATCGTGAGCTCGCTCGGATCGGACGGCGACGGCACGGCTTGCAGCCCGTACTGCGTACCTCCGACGACGAGCGGCTGCCCGTTGCCGATGAACACGTTGTAGTTGCCGTCGGACTGCACGACCTGCACGCCGATCATCGACGACAGGTTCGTGACGAGCTGATCGCGCTGATCGAGCAACTGGTTCGGCTGCTGGCCGCCCGCGCTGGCGATGTTGATCTGCTTGTTGAGATCGGCGATCTGTTGCGAGTAGCTGTTGATCTGCGAGACCGCGCTCGTCAGTTGCGTGTTGACGCTCTGACGCAGTTGGTCGTATTGCTGGCCTGCCGTGTTGATCTGATCGGCGAGCGTTTGCGCGCTGCTCATCAGCGACTGGCGCGCGGAGGAACTGTTCGCCGAATTCGCCACCGACTGCAGGCCGGAGAAGTAATTCGAGATGCCTTTCGAGATGCCGGAAGTCGGATCGCCGACGAGGTTGTTCAGCTGCGAGATCAGCGAGTAATACGTGCTGGCGGCGCTGCTGGACGCTTGCGTGTTGTTGACTTGCGTCGTCAGGTACTGGCTGTACTGGCGCGTGACGGTGACGGCCTGAACGCCGCTGCCGAGATAGCCCGAGCCGGTGAACTGACCGGGCGACTCCTGATACTGGACTTTCTCGAGCGTATAGCCCGGCGTCGCGGCGTTGCTGATGTTCTGTCCCGTCGTCGTGAGGCCCCATTGGGCCGCGTTCAAACCGGAAAGACCAATGCTGAAGATGTTATTGGACATGCGTGAATCCTGGTGAAGCGGCGTTGGATCGAGCGCTGCCGCATGGCTGATTTGTATATCGGCCGATTGCCGGGGAAGTTGAGCGTTTGCGGGTTGGGTTTTGGCTTTTACCGAAGCCCGGGCGGTTTTTGCGATGGGGCCATTATCGGAGAGGTGGCGCAATGGCTATTGCGCGAAGAGCATGCCTTTTTGGGGCTAATTCTTCGATTTTGTTTCGTTGGCCTTGGTTTTTCGCTTTTGCTTTTGCTTTTGCTTTCGCTTTCGCTTCCGGTTTCGCCGGATCCCGTGTTCGTGTCGGTCTATTAGCGTTGCCCCTGTGCGGGGCGGCACTCACTTTCTTTGCTGCTGCAAAGAAAGTAAGCAAAGAAAGCAGCTTTTCAGGCCCTCGGTCACACGCAATTTGGGTAGTCCTCTCGTCCTCGATGGCACTCGCCTAAAGAGTGCCCTCATAACAATAACGGGGCTTGGCTCGCGCACGGTCCGCCGCCCAATAACTTCGAGGGCGCTGGTTCAGCACGAAATAGCATCGGCACAGCGCTACGCGCTGCCGCCCGGTATGCGAGGGAAACCAACGTGCGGCGGTTGCAGTGAGATGGAGGCGTTAGTGAAGAAGCGCATGCTTCCCCGATTGGCCGGTCGGCCGCGAAGCGGGCTGGAGCTATTTGGTGCTGAACCGGTTTGTTGTGTGGTGCGATGTGGCAGACCGTGCGCGAGCCAAGCCCGATGGGGCCTATGAGGGCACTCTTTAGGCAGCCCACGATGGACGAGAGGACTACCCAAATTGCGTGTGACCGCGGGCGTGTCAGTAGCTGCTTTCTTTGCTTACTTTCTTTGCAGCAGCAAAGAAAGTAAGTGCCGCCCCGCACAGGGGCAGTGCTAATAGACCGACACGAAAACGGGATCCGGCGAAAACGAAAGCAAAAACGAAAGCAAAAGCAAAAGCAAAAGCAAAAGCAAAACCCCTACTTCGCCAAAGACCGCCGCTTCATCTCAAGCTGAGTGATCAGCCGCTGAAGAGTATTCTCCGCCGACCCCGGCATCGAAACAAACTTGAACCCGATGGTATATCGCCGATCCCCTTTCGCCGTCGTCGATTCCCGATGCGAAACCAGCATCATATCCACCGTCACACGTCCATTCGCGCTGAAATGCAGCTCGGCATCCTGAAACACGATGCCCATCTCCAGATCCGCGATGCGATCATCCGTCGTGCGCAGCGCCACGCCGCCCAGCGACAGATCATGCACCTCGAAGCGGAATCGCTCGCCATCCGGCAACGAACCCGTGCAGATGTAAGGATCGAGAACCGGCGTATCGACACGGAAATACTCGCGCCGCTGCATGTAGTACAGCACCGTCGGAAAATCGACTTCGAACGCCGGACGCCCGTCGAACATCGTTTCGCGCGCACCCGGCGTCGTGAACTCGACGCGCACGCCATCCGGCGCCGCACTGAAAATCAGCTTCTGCGACGCAAGCACGCCGCGATTCTGCTCGTCGAGACCGCCCCAGTCGAACGTGAAGCGATGCGCGGTCACATCGACGTCGAGCACGCGCGTGACGATCTGACCGTCGCCGTATTGCGCCGTCAGAAAGTCCCCGCGATTGGCGAGATTGCGCAGCGCCACGCCGATTTCCAGCGGATTACGCCTGCCGAAATCCACGATCGGCGCGATATCCTCGTCGGCAACGTCATGCTTTTGATTGGTGTTCATGGTGCTAGCCGTGTTCATTGTGCTCGCGCGCTGCCCGACCCCCGAACATCGCGCGACGATCCGAACCGAATAGGTCCGGCACTTCGATTATTCAGGTTAGCGGCATACCTCTTCAAAAGTTTAGGGTCGCCCGCCGAAAAATGTATGTGGTGCGCCGTCCCTACGGACGTAAAACGTTTGCTTCCCCGAAGCAATAAAGCGGCCGCATACATCGGCTGAATGCGCGGCGTGGCCCGCGCTTCAATATCGAACTACGCGGTCGAACGGGCGTCAGACGATCTGACGCATGATCGAGATGAGCTTCTTCGCGTACTGCGGATCGGTCGCGTAGCCCGCCTTCTGCATGCCGTGCGCGAAGCCCGCGACGTCGCGCGAAGCCTGAATCACCGGCGCATAACGCGGATTGTTCTTGATGACGCTCGCGTAATCGGTAAGCGCGTCCTCGTACGAATCGTAAGCGCGGAATTTCTCGACGACCTTCTGCGGACGGCCGTTGATGTATTCCGTCGTCACCGAGCTGACAGTCTTGCCGTTCCAGTCTTTCGTCGCCTTGACGCCGAAGATGTTGTGGCTCGTCGCGCCGTTCGGATGCTTGATCTCGCGCTTGCCCCAGCCCGATTCGAGCGCCGCCTGACCGATGATGAAGCGCGCCGGAATGCCCGTCGCCGCGCTCGCGGCCTGCGCCGGCACGGCGAGCCGGTCGACGAACGCGTTCACCTTGTCAGACCCATTGCCGCGCGCCGGCGCTTCCACCGAATCCGCCGCCGTGTAGCCCTTGCCGGCGAGCGACGCGTTGTTCCTGTTGCCCTGCGCCGCCGCGTAAGCCTTCGCCATCGCGTTCATCGCGGCGAGATTGCCCGCGTTCGCGTCGAGATCGCCGCCGCCGCCCGACATGCCGCCGAGCGTCTGCATCGCGTTCATCGTGCTCATCGTGTTCATGGCGCCGCCCTTGCCGTCCGCGCCGGTCTGCGCGCCCGAGTTGCGCATGAGCTGCTTGAGCATCATGTCCGCGACGCCGATGCCCTTCGACGACATCTGCTGCGACAATTGCTGATCGAGCATCGACGTGAAGGTCTTCGAATCGTTCGATTCGAACGGGCTGTCCGAAGGCGTCGCGTCGCGCATGCTCTTCAACATCATCTGCGTGAAGACGGCGTCGAACTGCTTGGCCGCTTCCTTCAGGCCCTGCTGCGGGTTCGCGCCGGCCTGCGCGCGCAATGCGTCGAAGCCCTGCGTGTCGAGCGCGAAACGGTTCGAGAGATTCGAGAATCCGCTGCTCGTATCGGTCGATGCCAGCGCGGTGCCGGCGATGCCGTTCGTGTTCGAGTTCATAGGTTCTTATTCGTTTTAGATGATTTCGAGGTCTGCGCGCAGCGCGCCCGCGGCCTTCATCGACTGAAGGATCGAGATGAGATCGGCCGGCGTCGCGCCGAGCGCATTGAGCGCCTTCACGACATCCGCGAGATTCGCGCCCGCCGACAGCATCTTGAGCGCGCCGCTGTCCTGCTTCAGCTGAATCGACGATTCCTTCGCCGCAACCGTCTGGCCGTTCGAGAACGCGTTCGGCTGGCTCACCGCCGTCTTCGTGTTGATGACGACCGACAGATTCCCGTGCGCGACCGCGCAGTTCTGCAGCGTGACCATCTGATTCATCACGATGGAACCCGTGCGCGCGTTCAGGATCACCTTCGCGGCGGCCTGCGCCGGACGCACGTCGATGTTCTGCAGCTGCGCCATGAACGACACCTGCTCGCTCGGCTCCTGCGGCGCGCGCAACTGGATCGTGCGGCCGTCGAGCGCGAGCGCGGTGCCCATGCCGAACTGATTGTTCACGGCCGCGACGATGCGCTGCGTCGTGTCGAAATCCATTTCGCGCAGTTCCATCTGCATGACGCCGCCCTGCTGCTGCAACGCCGACGGCACCGCGCGTTCGACGATCGCGCCCGCCGAGATGCGGCCGACCGCGAGCTGGTTCACCTGCACCTTGCTGCCGTTCGCGCTCGCGCCCGCGCCGCCGACGACGAGATTGCCCTGCGCCATCGCGTACACCTGGCCGTCGGCGCCTTTCAGCGGCGCCATCAGGAGCGTGCCGCCGCGCAGGCTCTTCGCGTTGCCGAGCGACGAAACCGTCACGTCGATCGCCTCGCCGGGACGCGCGAACGGCGGCAGCGTGGCCGTCACCATCACGGCGGCCACGTTCTTCAATTGCATGTTCGACGACGTCGACGGGTTCACCGTGATGCCGAGGTTGCCGAGCATGTTGGTGAGCGATTGCGTCGTGAACGGCGTCTGCATCGTCTGGTCGCCGGTGCCGTCGAGACCGACGACGAGACCGTAGCCGATCAGCGGATTGTCACGCACGCCCTGAAACTGCACGAGATCCTTGAGGCGCTCGGCGTGCGCCTGATGCGCCGAACCGATGGCGACGAGCGCGGCTGCGAGCGAGAAGGAAACGAAACGGAGAAACGGATTCATGATCAGAACGGCGCGACGTTGAGGAAGAAGCGCTGGAGCCAGCCCATGTTCTGCGCTTCGTCGATGTAACCCTTCGCCGAGTATTCGATCTTCGCGTCGGCGACCTGCGTGGAATAGACGGTGTTGCTGCCCGAGATGGTCGTCGGGTTGACGACGCCCGAGAAGCGCACGTACTCGTTGCCCTGGTTGATGAGCATCTGCTTTTCGCCGCTCACCTGCAGGTTGCCGTTGGGCAAAACGTCGGTGACGGTCACGGTCAGCGTGCCGCTGAACGTGTTGGCCGCGCTCGCGCCGCCCGTCGCGGTGAACTTGTTCGCGCCGGTGGCCGAAAGGTTCGTGTTGTTGAAGAGGCCGCCGAAGAGGCCCGGCGTGGTCGGCACCGCGAACGACGCGTTGCCGCCGCGGTTGGTGTTCGCCGCCGACGACTTCGTCGCGTTGACGTTTTCCGAGATCACGATGGTCAGGATGTCGCCCACGTTGCGCGGACGCTGGTCTTCGAACAGCGGCCGGCCCGCGTAGCCCGCGTTGTAGATCGCGCCGGGCGAACGCGTGCCGACGGGCGGCTGCGGCGGACGCGCGGTCATCGGCTGCTGGATGATCGGCTCTTTCGGCACGAGGCCGCACGCGGCCAGCGATGCGATGAGCGCGCCGATCGACGCGCGCGAAAGAATGTGAGTGAGCGACATCGTGATAACTCTTCTGAAGCGGATTCAGGCATCAGTGTGATGCCATCGCCGCGATTCCCATCCGTCGAATAGAGGGGATTAAACCTGCATTTGCGAAAGCGTCTGCAACATCTGGTCGGACGTGGTCACGGCCTTGCTGTTGATTTCGTACGCGCGCTGGGTCTGGATCATGTTGACCAGTTCCTGCACCACGTTGACGTTCGACGCTTCCACATAACCCTGTTGCAGCGAGCCCGCGCCGTTCAGTCCCGGCTGCGACACGTTCGGCGCGCCCGAGCTGCTCGTTTCCGAGAACAGGTTTTCGCCGCGCGCATCGAGGCCGGCCGGGTTGATGAAGGTCGCGAGCGTGACCTGGCCGACCGTCGTGCTGGTCGACGTGTTCGCGGTCGTCACCGACACCGTGCCGTCCGAACCGATGGTGATCCCCGTCGCGTTCTGCGGAATCGTGATCGCCGGATTCAGCTGATACCCGCTCGACGTGACGAGCTGGCCTTGTGAGTTCGTCTGGAACGAGCCGTCGCGGGTGTAGGCGGTCGAGCCGTCGGGCATCGTCACCTGGAAGAAGCCCTGGCCGTTGATCGCGACGTCCTTCGAATTGCCGGTCTGCTGCAGGTTGCCCTGCGTGTAGAGGCGCTCGGTCGCGACCTGTTGCACGCCGGTGCCGAGCTGCACGCCCGATGCGAGTTCGGTCTGCTGCGTCGAATTCGCGCCCGGCTGGCGCGTCGTCTGATACAGCAGATCCTCGAACACCGCGCGCGAGCCCTTGAAGCCGTTCGTGCTCACGTTGGCGAGGTTGTTCGAGATGGTGTCCATCTGCGCTTGCTGCGCATTCATGCCGGTCGCGGCGATGTAGAGAGAGCGATTCATCTTGTTTCGTATCCTGTGTAGCCGGCGTTTGCCGCGTGTTTGCAGCCTGTTTGCCGCTTAAGAGAAGTTGAGCAGCTTGTTGGCCGACTGTTCGTTCTGGTCCGCCGATTCCATCAGCTTCGTCTGCATCTGGAATTGCCGCGCGTTGGTGATCATCGAGACCATCGCGGCAACCGGATTCACGTTGCTGCCTTCGAGCGCGCCGCCGGCCACGACCACGTTCGGATCCGCGTCGGCGGGGTCGCCGCCGGCGGTGCGAAAGAGCCCGTCATCGCCGCGCGTGAGCGTCGCCGGATCGGGATTCACGAGCTTGAGCTGATCGACGACCGCGATCGCCGTCGGCGGGTCGCCGGGAATCAGCGCGGAGATCGTGCCGTCCTTGCCGATGGTGACTTCCGCGCCCGGCGGAATCGACAGCGGACCGCTGTTGCCCAGCACCGGCAGATTGTTCGCCGTGACGAGCTGGCCGTTCTGATCCACATGCAGATTGCCGGCGCGCGTGTAAGCCTCGCTGCCGTCGGCGGCCTGCACGGACAACCAGCCCTGTCCCTGAACGGCGACATCGAGCGGATTGCCCGTCTGCTGGATCGGGCCTGCCGAGTAGTCCGCGTTCGGCGTCGACGAAAGCACGAAAGTGCGCGTCGTGCCATCGGCGGACTGGTCTTCGAACGACATCGGCACCTGGCGGAACGCCGCGAGCTGCGCCTTGAAACCCGTGGTCGACGTGTTCGCGAGGTTGTTCGCCACGACGGCCTGCTGCTCGAGCGCCTGGCTCGCGCCGGTCATCGCGGTGTAGATCAGACGGTCCATGAATCGCTTTCCTTCTTCCTAATGCGTCAAATTCGCGTGCAGACGACGGTTACAGATTGATCAGCGTCTGATCGACGGTCTGCTGCGTCTTGATCGTCTGCGCGTTCGCCTGATAGTTGCGCTGCGCGGTGATCAGATTCACGAGCTCGCTCGTCAGGTCGACGTTGGAGTTCTCCACCGCGCCGCCCTGCAGCGTGCCGTGGTTGGTCGAGCCCGGCACGCCGACTTGCGGTGCGCCCGACGCCGAGGTCTGCGCGTAGACGTTGCCGCCGAGATCCTGCAGGCCGTTCTGGTTGTTGAAGTTGGCGATGGCGATCTGCCCGAGCGCTTTCGTTTGGCCGTTCGAGTAGTTGCCCGTCAGCGTGCCGTCGGTGCTGACCGTGAAGCCCGTCAGCTCGCCCGTGCTGTTGCCGTCCTGCGCGATGTTGGTCACGCCGTCTTTCGCGCCGTACTGCGTGGTGCCGTTGAGGTCGATCGTCAGCGCTTGCTGCGTCGCGCCGCCGTCCCCGCCGTTCGGAATCGAGAACGTGAACTTGCCGGTTGCCGCCGTCGCCGCGCCGCTCGAATCGGTCGTCGAGGTCAGCGTGCCCGACGAATTGAACGCCATCGTGCCGAGCGAAATCGGCGCGCTGACCGGGTCGCCGTAGGTCGCGTAGGCTTGCCACGTATTCGTCGTCGCGCTCTTCTGGAAGTACACGGACACTTTCTGCGTGCCGCCGAGCGAGTCGTATACATCGACGGACGTCGACTGGTTGAAGGTCGTCGAATCGGTCGGATCGAAGGCGCCGGTCGGCGCGGTGTCCTGCGAGTTCAGGTTGAACGCGGCCGTGATGTTCTTGGTCGCGGTCGGCGCGACGTTCGACGTCGGCACGGTCAGCGGCACGGTGCTCGCGCTGTTGACGACGCCGTCCGAGTTCGCGGCGTAACCCATCAGTTGCAGGCCCGCCGAGTTGACGATGCGGCCCTGGTTGTCGAGATGGAACACGCCGTTGCGCGAATACACGATCGAGCCGTTGTTCGACAACTGATAGAAACCGTTGCCGTTGATCGCGACATCGAGCGCCTGGTTGGTCGTCGTGATCGTGCCTTGCGAGAACTGCTGCTGCACTTCGGCGAGCTTCGTGCCGATGCCGATCTGGTTGTTCACGGCCGTGGCCATCGAATTCGCGTACATGTCGGCGAATTGCGCGGAGCCCTGCTTGAAGCCGACCGTGTTCGCGTTGGCGATGTTGTTGCCGATGACGTCGAGATCGCTCGATGCAGCGCCCAGACCGCTCAGTGCTTGTTGGTAACTCATTTGATGTTTCTCCGTAACGAGCCCGCGCCCGTCCTGAAATTGGATTTAGAGGATCGACGCGACGCCCGACAGCGCGACCGTGGAGCCGTTCGACAGCTTGAGGCCCGGCGCACCGCCGGACATCTGCACGACGCTTTGCACTTGCGAAGCCGACAGCGTCGTCGCGGTCGCCTGCTGGCCGTTGATCGTGCCTTGCGCGGTGATCGTGTACGTGCCGTCGGCGAGCGTGGCGCCCTTCGAATCGACCGGCGTCCAGCCCGTCACCGGCACGACGCCCGCGCCTTGCGCGCCGAGGTCGAGCGTGTTGACGATCTGGCCCGACGAGTTCTTCACGACGATCTGCAGGTCGCTCACGTCGTTGGCCAGTTGCACGCCGAAGCTCGACGACTTGCCGCTCGACACCGTCATGTTGTTGCCCGCGGCGAGCACGTTCGAGCCGATGAGCAGCGCCGCCTGCGTCTGCTGGCCGGCGGAAAGCTGCGTCGCGAGCGAGGACAGCGACGTGTTCAACTGGCCGATGCCCGTCACCGTGTTGATCTGCGCGAGCTGCGAGGTCATCTGCGAGCTGTCGGCGGGATTCGTCGGATCCTGGTTCTTGAGCTGCGTCACGAGCAGCGTCAGGAATGTGTTCTGCAGATCCGACGCCGATTGCGCGCCGGTCGCCGAGGTCGACGACGTCGACGAGCTCGACGATGCGCCGTTCATGGTGTCGAGCAGCGTCTGCGACACCGTGGTGCCGTTGCTGCCGATGGTTGTGCTGGTCGTCACGTTGTGTTCCTTGAGTGTCTCTATCAGGTTCCGATGGTCAGGGTCTTGAGCATCAGTTGCTTGGCGGTGTTGAGCGTCTCGACGTTCGCCTGATAGGAACGCGACGCGGAAATCATGTTGACCATCTCCTGCACCGGATCGACGTTGGGCAGCGTCACATAGCCGTCCGCGTTCGCCGCCGGGTTGCTCGGGTCGTAGCTGGTCTTCATCGGGCTCGGATCGTCGACGACGCCCGTCACCTGCACGCCGCCGACCTGCTGGCCCGACGCGGTCTTCGCGCCGCCGAGCGGATCGACCGCGAACACGACCTGCTTGGCCTTGTACGGCTTGCCGTCGGGGCCGGTCGTGCTGTCCGCGTTCGCGAGGTTGGACGCGGTGACGTTCAGGCGCTGCGCCTGGGCTGACATCGCCGAGCCGGCGACGTTGAAGATGTTCATCAAGGAAGGCATGTGTTTCTCCTACTGCGCTCAACTGTTCGACGTAATCGCCGACAACATCGATTTGATTTGCGACGACAGCACCGTCATGCCCGCCTCGAAGTGCAGCGCGTTGTCCGCGAACTGCACGCGTTCCGAGTCGAGATCGACCGTGTTGCCGTCGAGCGACGGCTGGCTCGGCACGCGATAGGCGAGCTTGCCGTAGTCGTCGCTCGGGCCGCCCGACGCGGACAGCGTCGACGTGCCGCTCATGTGGCCCTTGGCCGTCGTCGCCATGCCGCCGCTCGTGCCGACGCGGACGGGTTGCGCCATCTTCAGCGTCGAGCCGTTCGATGCGCTGCCGCCCTGCTTGAGCGCGCCCGCGAGTGCGCTCGAAAAGTCGACGTCGCGCGCCTTGTAGCCGGGGGTGTCGGCGTTGGCGATATTCGACGACAGCAATTCCTGCCGATACGCGCGCACGTCGAGCGCCTCGCGGCCAAATGCGAATTCCTTGTCGAGTCTGTCAAGCATTGCGGTTTCTCCTGTCGGCAGCGCCGGGGCCTTTTTGCATGACACGCATCTTAGGAGCGGCGCGCAATAACTAATCCGACGAATAACCGGGAAACGGGGCCTCTATTCGACGCTTGCGTTATCCGGCCGATATCTAGAATTCGTCTCGTTGCCGATTGCGGGTCTTTTTCCCGCCGCAAACGGATCAATGCAGTCGCCGCATCGTTTGCGGCCCGATCGAATCAGGTACGGAGAAAGTCGATGAGCAGGTCCGCGAAACGTGCATCGAACCCTACGGCTCGCGCCGCAGCGACGTTCGCGCGCCGCACGCTGCGCGGTCTGGCCGGCGTGTCTCTATGGATGGGCGTGGCTGCGCTCGCACAGGCGCAGCAGGCCGACGGCCCGATCGTCATTCCGGGCAACGCCGAAACCAATCCGGCCGCCGCAGCCGACATGGCCCAAAAGCTGACGGCACGCGCCGCGACGCCCGTTGCCGCGGCGCCCCCGCCTGAAATGACACGTCCGGGCCCGAGCGGCTATCGCGCCGCGACCAAAGCCGCCGACGCCGCGATGCGCAACGCCGCGCTCGAACTCGACGCCCGCGCCGACGCCGCCGACGATTCGATGAACAGCGCGATGAACAGCGCGATGAACGACGCGAGCGGCATGATCGTGATTCCCGGACCGGGCGAAGCGAAGCCTGCGCGCGCGGTTGCGGTTGCGGCGCCTGCGCTTCAGAAAGCGCCGGCCGCATCCGCTTCGCGCGAGGTGATGCCCGTCGTCGTGACGCGCGACGATGGCGTCGTCCGCGGCGCGAGCGTCAAGCCCGTCGCGGCCAGCCCCGCGACGCCCGTCGCCGCCACCGCTTCGCCGATGAAGCGCGTGAGCTTCAATCCGTCGGCGGCAGCAGCAACGCCGGCCGCAGCGGTAGCCGCCACCATGCAAGACGGCGAATCGATCCGCCTCACCGCGCTCAACTTTCTTCAGCAGCAGGCCGCCGGCTTGCCGGGCAAGGTCGACATCACCGTGACGCCGGTCTTTCCGCGCGGTCTCGCGGCGTGCTCGGCGCTCGATCCGTTCATGCCGACGGGCGCGCGCCTCTGGGGTCGACTGACGGTCGGCGTGCGTTGCGTCGGCGAGCGTCCGTGGACGCTTTACGTGCAGGCGCGCGTATCGATCAACGCCACTTACTACACCGCCGCGCGCGCAATCGCGCCGGGCGAAGTGCTGAGCAACGCCGATCTCGTCGCCCGCGACGGCGATCTCACCGTGATGCCGCAGGCCATCGTCACCGATCCGGCTCAGGCCGTCGGCGCAGTCGCACTGTCGCGCGTGCCGGCCGGCCTGCCGCTGCGCACCGACATGCTGCGCGCGTCGACGTCGGTGTCGATCGGCCAGACCGTGCACGTCGTCGCCGGCGGCTCCGGATTCTCGATTTCCGCCGACGGCACCGTGATGAACAACGCGGCACCCGGCCAGCAAGTACGCGTCAAAACCGCCGGTGGCCAGATCATCACCGGCATCGTGAAGGACAGTCAGACGGTGGAAGTGGCCCTGTAAAACGGGATCTGTTCGGTCCCCCACACTTGTTTCATTTTGTTGCAAATGCGCTCGATGCCCGCCACATAAGGCTCTGAGCGCGATAGGCAGAGCGAACGGCAGTTGGCAGTCCGGCGTCAGGGTAAAGTTTTCAAGACGCGTCGCCGTTAAAGGACTCAACACGTTCGGGAATGGACATCGTGAAGATCGAATCGAATAGCAACACCAATCTGGCTGGCCTTCAAGACAATCTGCCGCGCGCGTCGCAAAACGACGCGAAAGGTGCCGCGGGCACCGTGCAGCAATCGCAAGCGGGCGCGAGCCCGGCGAAGAATTCGACGGTGAGTCTGTCGTCGGTTTCGAGCGACTTGCGCGCATCGAGCGGCTCGGACATCGACACGGCGAAAGTCGAGTCGATCAAGGCCGCAATCCGCGACGGCAGCCTGAAGATGGACACCAGCAAGATCGCCGACGGCATTTTGAGCACCGCTCGCGACCTGCTGCAAACGAGAACCCCGCCGACCGGCGGCTGAACGCTTCCGTAGCGCCTTGCGCGTGACGGCGAGCGTTGGCGACACCGGGCGGCTTTTCAAACCGCTTTTCGAGCGATGCAATGAGAGACGCCCTGCTTGCCACTGTCACCGAAGAAGTCGCCGCTGTTCTGGCCTTCGAATCCCTCCTCGAGGTCGAGGAAAAAGCGCTGATCGCCGCGCAGCCGCTTCCGGCGCTGCCGACGATCATCGAGAACAAGACCGCGCTCACCGAACGCATCTCCGCTCTCGAAAAGGCGCGCGACGAACAATTGAACGCGCTCGGTTTTCCCGGCGGCTTCGTCGGCATGGAAGCGGCCGCTGCGGGCGACAGCAAGATCGCCGAGCAATGGGCGCTGCTCACCGCCGCGGCCCGCCGCGCGAAACAGGGCAACAACAACAACGGCGTGCTGATCCGCACCCGCATGGAATACAACCGCAAGGCGCTCGCCGCGTTGCAGGTCGCTCCGTCGAAGGGCGGCTTCTACGGTCCGGACGGCCGCGTGCCCGGCGCCTGATCGCCTGTCATTGCCGTTTCTCGCCTCTCGAACGGCGCGCGCTTCTCGCGAGGCGCGCGCCGCTTTTGTTTCCCGCGCTTTCATCGGCCGAATAACCCCCTTTTCCCCGGCTTTATCCGCCGATGGCTGCTCGACGCCTTCCGCAATAATCGCTTTCATCAAAAAGCGGCTTCGTGCCGCTCGCATGTGAAACCGATGGAAGCGATGGAGTAAGGCCCGGTGGCAGAAGAAAGCGATCTCGAAAAAACCGAATCAGCGACTCCCAAGCGCCTGGAAAAGGCGCGGGAGGACGGTCAGGTTGCGCGTTCGCGCGAGCTCGCGTCGTTCGCGCTGCTGGCGGCGGGTTTCTTCGGCGTGTGGGCGTTGTCGGGGCCGATCAACCAGCATTTGCAGACGATTCTTCGCGGCGCGTTCACGTTCGATCACGCGACGGTGCTCGACACGCACCAGATGATGATCGGCGCGGCAAACGCGGGCCGGGAAGGTCTCTTCGCCGTTTTGCCCGTGCTGCTGCTGACCGGATTCGCCGCGCTCGTCGCGCCGATGGCTCTCGGCGGCTGGCTCATCACGACGAAACCGCTCGCGCCGAACTTCGGGCGTCTGAATCCGATCAGCGGTCTCGGCAAGATTTTCTCGATGCAAGGCCCGGTGCAGCTCGGCATGTCGCTCTTGAAGACGGCGGTGGTCGGTGGCATGGCGGGCTGGGCGATGTGGAGCCGCAAGGCCGAAGTGCTCGGCCTTTTGACGAAGCCGCTCGATCTCGCGCTCGCCGACGCGATGCACATGATCTTCGTGTGCTGCGCGATGGCGATCGGCGGACTGTTTCTCGTCGCGGCCGTCGACGTGCCGTATCAGCTTTACTCGCACGCGAAGAAGCTGCGCATGAGCAAGGAAGAAGTGAAGCGCGAGCACAAGGAAAACGAAGGCGATCCGCACATCAAGGGCAAGATCCGCCAGCAGCAGCGCGCGGCCGCGCGTCGCCGGATGATGCAGGCGATTCCGACCGCCGATGTCATCGTCACGAACCCGACGCACTTCGCCGTCGCGCTGAAGTACGCCGACGGCGAGATGCGCGCGCCGAAGGTGGTCGCGAAGGGCGTGAATCTGGTCGCGGCGCGCATCCGCGAACTGGGCCGCGAGCACAACGTGCCGCTGCTCGAAGCGCCGCCGCTCGCGCGTGCGCTGTATCACAACGTCGAGATCAACCGCGAGATTCCGGGCGCGTTGTACGGCGCGGTCGCGCAAGTGCTGGCGTGGGTCTACCAGCTCAAGCGCTACAAGGAAGATGGCGGCATCAAGCCGGACGAACCGTCCGATCTCGAGGTGCCGAAGGAACTGGACAAAGGCGGCGTTTCCGACGCCGACGCCGATCAGGAAGCTGCCGAAGCCCTGGCTGGCGACAACACTGACAATGGAGCCGCAGCATGAACGCGCGCGCTGGATTTTTCGCCAAACGGCCCGACGCGCTGGGCACGCAGAACCTTCGCGCCTTAGCCGGCCCGATCCTGATCTGCATGATCTTGGGCATGATGATTCTGCCCTTGCCGGCGTTCCTGCTGGATCTGTTGTTCACCTTCAACATCGCGCTGTCGGTGATGGTGCTGCTCGTCAGCATGTACACGCAAAAGCCGCTCGATTTCGCGGCGTTCCCGAGCGTGCTGCTGTTCTCGACGCTGCTGCGCCTGTCGCTGAACGTCGCGTCGACGCGTATCGTGCTGCTCGAGGGTCACACCGGCCCGGACGCGGCCGGTCAGGTGATCGAATCGTTCGGGCACTTTCTCGTCGGCGGGAATTTCGCGGTCGGTATCGTCGTGTTCGTGATTCTGATGATCATCAACTTCATGGTGATCACGAAGGGCGCGGGACGTATCGCCGAAGTCGGCGCGCGCTTCACGCTCGATGCGATGCCCGGCAAGCAGATGGCCATCGACGCCGATCTGAACGCCGGTCTCATCAACGAGGAAACGGCGAAGAAGCGCCGTCAGGCGGTCGCGCAGGAAGCCGAGTTCTACGGTTCGATGGACGGTGCGTCGAAGTTCGTGCGCGGCGACGCGATCGCGGGCTTGCTCATCATGGTCATCAACGTGGTGGGCGGGCTGATCGTCGGCATGCTCCAGCACGACATGGACTTCGGGCACGCGGCGACCAACTACACGCTGCTCACGATCGGCGACGGCCTCGTCGCGCAGATTCCGTCGCTCATCATCTCGACGGCGGCGGGCGTGATCGTGTCGCGCGTCGCGACCGACGAAGACATCGGCACGCAGCTGACCGGCCAGTTGTTCCAGAACCCGCGCGTCTTGATGATTACAGGCGTGATCATCGGCGTGATGGGCCTGATTCCTGGCATGCCGCACTTCGCGTTCATGCTGCTCGGCGGCGGCCTCATCTACGCCGCGCGCACGATGAACAAGCGCGCCGAAGCGAAGAAGAAAAGCGCCGTCACCGATGTCACGCCGCTCCAGGCGAGCGCGGCTGCGGCTTCCGCCGAAAATGCCGAGGCCAGTTGGGAGGACGTGTCGCTCATCGATCCGCTCGGGCTCGAGGTGGGTTATCGCCTGATTCCGCTCGTCGATCGCAACAGCGACGGCGAATTGCTCAAGCGGATCAAGGGCATCCGCAAGAAATTCGCGCAGGAAATCGGCTTTTTGCCGCCGGTCATCCATATTCGCGACAATCTCGAACTGCGGCCGAACGGTTATCGCATTGCGCTGAAGGGCGTGGAAGTGGGCGTCGGCGAGGCGTTTCCGGGTCAGTGGCTCGCGATCAATCCGGGACAGGTGTCGGCCGCGCTGCCGGGCGCGCAGACGCAGGATCCGGCGTTCGGTCTGCCGGCGGTGTGGATCGATACGAATCTGCGCGAACAGGCTCAGGTCTACGGCTACACGGTCGTCGATGCGAGCACGGTCGTCGCGACGCATTTGAATCACCTCGTCGTGACGCATGCTGCCGAATTGCTCGGCCGTCAGGAAGTGCAGGCGCTGCTGGAGCGCATCGGCAAGGACACGCCTTCGCTGACGGAAGATCTCGTGCCGAAGGTCATTTCGCTTACGACGCTGCAGAAGGTGTTGCAGAACCTGCTGGACGAAAGCGTGCCGATCCGCGACATGCGTACGATTCTCGACGCGTTGCAGGAACACGCGCCGCGTGTTTCGGATGCACACGATCTCACGGCGGCGGTACGTCTCGCGCTGGGCCGCGCGATCACGCAGCAGTGGTATCCGGGCAACGACGATCTGCAGGTGATGGGCCTCGATCCGACGCTGGAGCGCGTACTGTCGCAGGCATTGTCGACGGGTCCGAATCCGGGACTGGAACCGGGACTCGCGCAGACGCTGATGAACTCGACGCAAAACGCGATCATGCGTCAGCAGAACCTGGGCTTGCCGCCGGTGCTGCTCGTGCAGCATTCGCTGCGCGCGATGCTGGCGCGGTTCCTGCGGCGGAGCTTGCCGCAGTTGAATGTGATCTCGTATGCCGAAGTGCCGGATACGAGGAATGTGAAGGTGGTGAATTTGATTGGGGCGTGATGTTCCGCTTCAATGAAGGACCGAACCGATCAGACTTCGAAGGTTTCGCGCATCGAAGACGACGGTCTTCCAGGTGTAGTAGTTGGCGCGTTCGAACTGTGCCTTGCCGACGGCCAACTGACTCTCGGCGATCGCCAGTATGTGCCCTGACTTCTTTGCCTCGCGATACTGCATGTGAATCAATTCCCCTTCCAGGAGTCGCGTGTCGCTCATGGCTGCAATGACGATCGACGGCGTCGGCGTCTCGATCACGTGGTCCGCGATGAATTTCCCTGAGATGGGCAGTTCGACCTCGGCATAGTGCTTCAAGTCGAATTCTTGGGCTATGTCGGCAATCGTGCGTGACAAGCGTTCCTTGAAATCACTTCCCGATCGGCGTTCGACGCGCGACGTCGCCACACCGTAAAGCTGCTGCGCCGCCTCGGCCACGCGAAACACGTAGGGGACCACCAGCCGCTCGTCCATTGTCGTGGCGCGAATGACTTCGTCGTTGCAAAGACGCGCCGGACTGTACTGCAAAAGGCTCTGCGACCACTGCTCGACGGCGCCGGACTCGACGTCCCCGCCGATCATGCTTGCGCAAAGGCAAGCCTCACCGTTCTCGTCGATCGAAAACGCGCCATCGCGAACGCGCACTCGAACCACCACGCGATCTCCGGTGCCCGGATACTCGAGCGGAGTGACGATGCGAAACACGTCACGCGGATCTTCGTGAACTTCGAAGAGCGCGCATACCGTTCGCTTCAGGAATTCGGCTAACACAATAAATCGCCTTGACCGTTTTGCTCGTTAGAGATCGTGATGCCTGTCGCTCGGCAAAATAGGACGATGAGCGCCGAGCGATCATCTGTGACGCGCGGATCGAAAATTCGAGATGACTTGAGGTTAAGCTCCGGCGCGCCCGGCAGCAAGCGATTCCGATAATCGATGGTCGTTTCGGAGGGCATCTTGCAATGCACGCCTTTATGGCTCGGATGATAGTGAAACTCCAACAGCGGATACAAATCGCCTTGAGGCAAAGTCCAGAGCAGGTGTCCGTAGAACGATCGATCCATTAGCTCTTCGCCATCGCGCCACATGAACAGCACGCAGTGCGCATCCGAAACGGGAATCAGATCGGTGGCCTGGACACGCGGACGCGCCATTCTGCTGAATGGCTTCGGCCACTTGCTCTTGTTCATCTGCCTGAACTTGGGCGACGCAGTCAGCGTCTTGAACGCCTGCTTGTGGGCAAGCAATTGATCGGATTCCAATGCTGCTCTCTCGGTCTGCAATCGGCAAAATCTGTCTTGGATTCCGCTGATGCTAACCGCGTCCGCACCGCAAATTTATCTCGTATAACGAATGTTTCAGTCATCGATAAAGCGGCTTGTCCGCAGGCAACCCCTAGCGCTCAACACTCCACGATATTCACCGCCAATCCGCCGCGCGAAGTCTCTTTATATTTGGTCTTCATATCCGCGCCCGTCTCCCTCATGGTCTTGATTACCGAATCGAGCGAAACGTAGTGCGATCCGTCCCCGCGCATCGCCATGCGCGCCGCGTTGACCGCCTTGACCGAACCCATCGCGTTACGCTCGATGCACGGAATCTGCACCATTCCGCCGACCGGATCGCACGTCAGCCCGAGGTTATGCTCCATGCCGATTTCCGCCGCATTCTCGACTTGCGCCGGCGTGCCGCCGAGCACCGCGGCCAGCGCGCCCGCCGCCATCGAACACGCGACGCCGACTTCGCCCTGACATCCGACTTCCGCGCCGGAAATCGACGCATTCATCTTGTACAGAATGCCGATGGCCGCAGCCGTCAGCAAAAAATCGATCACGCCTTGCGTATTCGATCCCGGCACGAAGCGATCGTAGTAATGCAACACCGCCGGAATGATGCCCGCCGCGCCGTTGGTCGGCGCCGTCACGACGCGTCCGCCGATCGCGTTCTCCTCGTTCACGGCAATCGCGTAGAGATTGATCCAGTCGATCATCGACAACGGATCGCGCAACGCCTGCTCGGGCTTTTCAGCCAGCGCGCGATAAAGCTGCGGCGCGCGCCGCTTCACCTGAAACGGCCCCGGCAGATGCCCTTCCGCTTCCGGATTGCCGATGCCGCAGCCGCGCGCGACGCAATCCTGCATCACGTCCCAGATGCGCAGCAGCCCGCTGCGAATCTCGTCTTCCGAACGCCACACGCGCTCGTTTTCCCACATCAGTTGCGCGATCGATTTGCCCGAGTCCGCGCACATCTTCATCAGCTCGTCGCCGGTCTGGAACGGATACGGCAACTGCTCGTGCGCCGTCAGCACCGCCGTGTTCGCCGCGCCCGCCGTCACGACGAATCCGCCGCCAACAGACAGATACGTCGCCTCGCGCAGCAACGCGCCGTTCGCATCGAACGCGTAGAGCTTCATGCCGTTCGGATGCTCCGGCAGCGCCTGCCGGTAGAACGCGATGTTCTCCTTGATCGTGAAGGGAATCTTGCGCGCGCCGAGCAGCGCGAGCGTTTTCGACGTCCGCACTTGCTCCAGACGCGGCACGATGCTCGAAGCATCGACGGTATCGGGCGCGTCGCCCATCAGGCCGAGCATCACGCCGCGATCGGTGCCGTGGCCCTTGCCCGTCGCGCCGAGGGAGCCGTACAGCTCGCATTTCACCGATGCCGTCGACTCCAGCAGTTCGTCGCGCTCGAGCCCCTGCGCGAACATCAACGCGGCGCGCATCGGTCCGACGGTGTGCGAGCTCGAAGGTCCGATACCGATCTTGAAGAGGTCGAATACGCTGACTGCCATGACATCACCTGACTGAAAGAATTAACGCGCCGGCAGCGGCAGACACACCGCGAGCCACGCGGGCGGCGCGGGCGCGAGCCGCAGCGCCACCGGCGCGTAGCGGCCGTCGAGACGCGCCGCGAGATGAAAGAGTTCCGCCGCGTTCCTCGGATCCCACTGACCCGAGTAACCCGGCAATCCTGCTTCGCGCCGCTTGGCGTCGAAAGGCACGGACGACTTCACGAATTCGTCGTGCGTCTTCGTGCCGAGCGCGTACGGCGTGAGCCAGTTGAGCGCCACGGCCAGCGTCGCACCCGATTGCGCGCGCTCCGGCAGCCAGTTGCGGTTGTGCCTGCGCGCGGCGAGCGCCGCCGTCACGAGCGGCTGAAGATCGTAGGTGACGTAGCGCAGCGCATCGCGTTCGGCGAAATCGACCGTGGATCCGTCCGGCGCGATGTTGTCGCCGATATGTTCGATAAAAAGCCGCTGCGCCGCGTTGATGAGCTTGCGGTCGTCGATGGTGAACGCGCCCATCGCCACCAGCTTCACGCGATGGCTCTGCCAGTTGTTGCGATAGCTGCCGGTCAGCGGGCGCGGCTGCTTGTCCATATCGTCGATATAACCGCTCACCATCTTCGTGATGAACGCGTTCGCCGCGTTGCGCGTCTTGACCGGCAGCGCGCTCGCCGTGAGGTCGTACGCGAGAATCAGCGATTCGAAATTCGTTTCGTCAATCGGATTGAAGCTCGGCTGATACGTGGTCGTCCACGCGAACAGGAAGCGGTCGACGAGACGCAGGTAACGTTCGTCGCCGGTCGCGCGCCACGCGAGCGCGGCGTCGCGCATCAGGCCGAGGTCTTTCTCCGCTTCGACGCTTTCGTCGTAGATGCCTTCGTGCGGCAGCGTGCCTTCCGTATGCAGCTTCGCGCGCGGCTTCGGCTGATCGTTCACGCGCGACTGCACCATTTTCACGAGGGCCTTCACACCGGGATCGGCGTTGGTGCGCTCGCTCGTCTGCATCGCGGGCGCGGCGCAGAAATTCATCGCGGCGTGCGCGGACGATGCGGCAAGCGACATCACCCCGAGCATCGCCAGCGCCGCGCACGCGCGGATCGTCCCTTTCACCTCTCGCACCTTGAGCGCCATGTGAACTCCCTGTTTTGGCTTTTGGTCCGGGGTGAGATGTTAGCCGTTCTGGAACGCGCCGCAAAACCGCCCGACGAAGCTTTACGCTTTCGGGCGGCGCTCTCTCAGGTTCGTGCGCGTAGCCTTACTCGTCCGCGTATTCCGATACCGGCACGCACGAGCACATCAGATTGCGGTCGCCATAAGCGTTGTCCGCACGGCCGACCGGCGACCAGTACTTGCGCGCGATCAGCGACTTCAGCGGATACGCGGCCGCTTCGCGCGTGTACTTGTGCTCCCACGCATCCGATGCGACGACCGCCGCCGTGTGCGGCGCGTTCTTCAGCACGTTGTCCTCGCGATCGGCGCGGCCTTCTTCGACCGCGCGGATTTCCTCGCGGATCGCGATCATCGCGTCGATGAAGCGGTCGAGTTCCTCCTTCGATTCCGATTCCGTCGGCTCGACCATCAGCGTGCCCGGAACCGGGAAGCTCATCGTCGGCGCGTGGAAGCCGTAGTCGATCAGGCGCTTCGCGACGTCTTCCACCGAGATGCCGCTCGATTCCTTGATCGGACGCACATCGAGAATGCATTCGTGCGCGACCAGTCCGCCCGCGCCGCTGTACAGCACCGGATAGTGCGGCGCGAGACGCTTCGCGACATAGTTCGCCGCGAGAATCGCGCTTTCGGTGGCGGCGGTGAGGCCGCTCGCGCCCATCATCGCGATGTACATCCACGAGATCGGCAGAATCGCGGCCGAGCCGTACGGCGCCGACGACACCGCGCCGATGCCTGCTTCATCGCGCTTGTAGCCCGTGGACGTCTGATTCGGCAGGAACTTCGCCAGATGCGCGCCGACCGCGACCGGACCGACGCCCGGTCCGCCGCCGCCGTGCGGAATGCAGAACGTCTTGTGCAGATTCAAGTGCGATACGTCGCCGCCGAACTGGCCGGGCGCGCAGAGACCGACCATCGCGTTCATGTTCGCGCCGTCGACATACACCTGGCCGCCGTGCGCGTGCACGATGTCGCAGATTTCGCGGACGTTGCGCTCGAACACGCCGTGCGTCGACGGATACGTGATCATGATCGCCGCGAGATTCGCCGAATGCTTTTCGGCCTTCGCCTTCAGATCGTCGATATCGACGTTGCCGTTCGCATCGCACGCGACGACGACGACCTGCATGCCTGCCATCTGCGCCGACGCCGGATTCGTGCCGTGCGCGGACGCCGGAATCAGACACACGTTGCGATGCCCTTCGCCGCGCGACTCGTGATACGCGTGAATGATGAGCAAGCCCGCGTACTCGCCTTGCGAACCGGCGTTCGGCTGCAACGACACCGCCGCGTAACCCGTGCACGCGACGAGCATCTGTTCGAGCTGATCGATCATCGTCCGATAGCCGACCGTCTGCTCGGCGGGCGCGAACGGATGAATCGCCGCGAACTCGGGCCACGTGACCGGCAGCATTTCCGAGGTCGCGTTGAGCTTCATCGTGCAGGAACCGAGCGGGATCATCGTGCGGTCGAGCGCGAGGTCTTTATCCGCGAGACTGCGCAGATAGCGCAGCATTTCGTGCTCGGAGTGGTGGCGATTGAAAACCGGATGCGTCAGATACTCGCTCGTGCGATGCAGTGCCTGCGGCAGCGAATCCGTCACCGATTGATCGAGCGCGTCGATATCGAACGTTTCGGTCTTGCCCGCGACTTCCGCAAAGAGCGCGAAGAGCTTCTGCAAGTCGTCGCGCGTGGTGGTTTCATCGAGCGAAACGCCGACCTGGCTCGCGCTCACATGACGCAGATTGATGTGCGCGGCGTACGCGGCCTGATGCAGCGCGGTCGTGCTCGCGCCGCTTTCGATCGTGACGGTATCGAAGAACGTGTCGTTCGCGATCGTGTAGCCGAGCTTCTTTACGCCCGCCGCAAAGATCGACGCCACGCGATTCACGCGCAGCGCGATCGTCTTGAGACCGCGCGGGCCGTGATAGACCGCGTACATGCTCGCCATGATCGCGAGCAGCGCCTGCGCCGTGCAGACATTCGACGTCGCCTTCTCGCGACGGATGTGCTGCTCGCGCGTCTGGAGCGCGAGACGCAGCGCCGGATTGCCCTGCGCATCGACGGTCACGCCAACGAGACGGCCCGGCATCTGGCGCTTGAATTCATCGCGCACGGCCATGTATGCCGCGTGCGGCCCGCCGAAGCCGACCGGCACGCCGAAACGCTGCGTATTGCCGATCGCGACATCCGCGCCCCATTCGCCCGGCGGCGTGATGAGCGTCAGCGCGAGCAGATCCGCCGCGGCGACGACATGGCCGCCCGCCGCGTGGATCGCTTCGGCGAGCGCGCGATAGTCGCGCACATCGCCGTTCGCGCCCGGATATTGCAGCAGCACGCCGAATGCATTCGCGCTGGCGGCATCGGCGGCGGGACCGACTTTCACGTCGATGCCCGCCGGCTTCGCGCGCGTCTTCACGACTTCGATCGTCTGCGGCAGCACGTCGTCGGCAACGTAGAACACGTTCGACTTCGGCTTGCCGATGCGTTGCAGCAGCGTCATCGCTTCGGCGGCGGCGGTGGATTCGTCGAGCAGCGAGGCGTTGGCCATCGCGAGGCCCGTCAGGTCCATCACCATCTGCTGGAAATTGAGCAGCGCTTCGAGGCGCCCTTGCGAAATTTCCGGCTGATAGGGCGTGTATGCCGTGTACCACGCCGGATTTTCGAGCACGTTGCGCAGGATCACCGCCGGCGTGTGCGTGCCGTAGTAACCCTGGCCGATGTAAGTCCGGAACACCAGATTCTCGTCCGCCAGCTTGCGCAGATACGCGAGCGCTTCCGCCTCGCTTTTCGGCTGCGTGAACGCGCCGAGCGGCAGCGTGTCCTTGCGGCGGATCGATTCAGGAATCACCGCGTCGATGAACGCCGCGCGCGACGCGAAACCGAGCGCGTCGAGCATCGCGCGCTGGTCGGCATCATCGGGGCCGATGTGCCGCTCGGCGAATGCGTCGTGGCATTCGAGCGCGGCGAGTGACAGGGATGTGCGGTTCATCAGGCGATCCGGGTGTTCGAGCTTCATGTGAATTCCTGCGACGCGGCTCGCTCTTGGTCTGCGCGAGCCGCCATCGTCATTGAGATGGGTTATTCGCCGATCGACTTGCCGTAGCCTTCGGCGTCGAGCAGCTTGTCGAGCGTGGCGTCGCCGGCCGGCTTGATCTTGAAGAGCCAGCTTTCGTACGGCGCGCCGTTGACCTGATCGGGCGCCGAAGTCAGCGCGTCGTTCGATGCGACGATCTCGCCCGACACCGGCGCGTAAATATCGGAAGCGGCCTTCACCGATTCGATCACCGCGATCGCGTCGCCCGCCGCAACGGTCTTGCCCGCCGCGGGCAGTTCGACGAACACGATGTCACCGAGCGCTTCCTGCGCGTGATCGGTGATGCCGACGGTCAGCGTGCCATCGGATTCGGTGCGGACCCATTCGTGCGATTCGGTGTATTTCAGATCGGCCGGGATGCTCATTGGATGCTCCTTGCGTGATTCTTTCGTGAGGTTCTTGATCGGAGGAAACGGGCGCGACGGCTTCAGGAAAGCTCAACCAGAACCTTGCCGTTGCGCACGAACGGAAGTTTTACCACGCGCGCCGGCAGTTGCTTGTCGCGGATGACGACCTGCACCGTGTCGCCGACGGCAACACCCGTGGGCACGCGCGCGAACGCGATCGACTCCTGCATCGACGGCGAAAACGTGCCGCTCGTGATTTCGCCGTCGCCGCGTTCCGTGACGACTTTCTGATGCGCGCGCAGCACGCCGCCCGCCTTGCCGTTTTCCTTGATGAGCACGAGCCCGACGAAGTTCGCCTTCGAGCCGTGCGCTTCGAGCGCGCTGCGGCCGACGAAATCGCGCGGCGTCTTCAGATCGACGGTCCACGCGAGGCCGGCGTCGAGGGGCGAGACGTTCTCGTCCATGTCCTGGCCGTAGAGGTTCATGCCGGCTTCGAGGCGCAGCGTGTCGCGCGCGCCGAGGCCGGCGGGCTTCACGCCTGCGTCGCGCAAAGCGTTCCAGAGCGCTTCCACATGCGTCGCTGGCACGACGATCTCGAAACCGTCCTCGCCTGTGTAGCCGGTGCGCGCGAGCATCAGTTCGCCGAATTGCGTCGACGGGAAAACGACCGCGTTGAACGGCTTGATGTCCTGCGTCTGCGCGCGCGTGTCCGGCAGCACTTGCCAGGCTTTTTCGCGCGCGTTCGGACCTTGCACGGCGATGATCGCGAGGTCGCGACGCGGCGTGATGGAAAGGTTGAATTCGCCTTCGGCATTCAATTGACCGAACCAGGCGATGTCCTTCTCCGCCGTGCCCGCATTCACGACGACGCGAAAACTCGTTTCGGAGAAGTAGTAGACGATCAGATCGTCGATGACGCCGCCGTCGCCATTGAGCAGGCAGGAATAGAGCGCTTTTCCGGGCGTCGTCAGCTTGTCGACGTTATTGGCGATCGCGTACTTGAAGAATTCGCGGACGGCCTCGCCTTCGAAATCGACGACGCGCATGTGCGAGACGTCGAACATGCCGGCGTCGGTACGCACCGCGCGGTGCTCGTCGATCTGCGAACCGTAGTTGACGGGCATGTCCCAGCCGCCGAAATCGACCATGCGCGCGTTGAGCGCGAGGTGAGCGGCGTGCAGCGGCGTGTGTTGAAGAGAAGTCATCGGGGCCTCGGTTCGCGAAACAAAAAAGGCCACGCAGCGCACTATTCGCCTGCCGGATGCGCCTTTCGTGCTGCGGGAAGCAGCGCGCAAGGCCCATGCCGCGAGCGGTTGCGATGCGTGACCCCTCTGTCCTCGGTACCTGAGAGATTGCGCGAACCGTGCACGGCTGTGCCGCGGTCCATCGCGCGCCCCTTCGGTGGGCAACTGGCTCAATGACGAAGCCGCTGCCGCTCTCCAGAGTGCGAGGAAACTCGTTCCTCGACGCGGTCGGTCCTTTTGCCTGAGAGTTTGCGGGTATGCCCCTTCGGCGGCGCGGTCTTTCTCGTTGCGATGAAAGGCCACGCGCTCTCCCGACGCGTGCGGCAGAATTTACGCGACCGAATTGGGGTTGTCAAACGGATTCGGACTTGCGCGATTGCGCTTTTCCGCAGATTCGAAACCGATGCAAACGCGCGAGCGTGTATCGACAAATCCGTCGTAGTTTGTTTCAGAAGCAGCGCCTTTTCGCAATGAAATCACGCGTACACTGTTCGGATCGCGTTGATTCCTCTTCGACGAACATGGCCACGATCACCATCAACGGCGTTACTTATACAGGCAACCATGTGTCGGTTCGCGGCGGCCGCGTGCTCGTCGACGGCAAGAACGTGAGCGCCGGCGAAGCGACGCGCATCACGCTCGAAGTGCACGGCGACCTTCAGGCGTTTCAGGCGGACAACTGCGATACGGTCGCGGTTCACGGCGCGGTCGGCGTCGTGTCGACCGTATCGGGCAACGTGACTTGCGGCGATGTGGGCGGCGCGGTGTCGACGGTGTCGGGCAACGTGAACTGCGGCGACATCGCCGGCGAAGTGCGGACGACGTGCGGCAGCGTCAGCCGCCGCTAGGCGTCAGCCGCGCGCGAAGGGCACGCGCCGCCCTTCTTGCTCGCTCTGCATCGCGAGTTCGATGATCGTCATCGTGTCGACTGCGTCCTGCGGCGAAACCGGAAACGGCTTGCCATCCAGAATCGCCGCCGCCAGCGCACGATAAAACTCGACGTACGCGCCATCTTTCGTGGCGAATTCGTGACGCAGATCGAGATCGCCATCGACCTCGCGCAACGTGCCCGGCGGATTCTTCGCGAACTCCGGGTTGCCCGGGCGCATCCCCGAACGCAACTGATCTTCCTGCGTATCGAGCCCGTTCTTCACGTAACTGCCGCGCGTGCCGTGGATCGCGAAACGCGGCGGCTCCAGCGCCGCGAGCGCGCTCGCGTGCAGGATCACTTCCTTGTCGGCGTAACCGAGCACGAGATGCACGTAGTCCGGCGCGTGCGCGTGGTCGCGATGCGCCTTCACGAACGCCGTCACCGTTTGCGGCGCGCCGAAGAGCGTCAGCGCCTGATCGATCAGATGCGGCCCCAGATCGAACAGCAGGCCGCCGCCGCGCTCCGCTTCCTCGCGCCAGCGCTGCGGCACTTTCGGGCGGAAACGGTCGAAATGCGATTCGTAATGCGTGATGCGCCCGAGCCGTCCGCTTTCGATGAGCGCGCGCACCGTCATGAAATCGCCGTCCCAGCGACGGTTGTGAAACGGCGCGAACACGAGCCCTTTCTGCTGCGCGAGATCGGCGAGCGTGCGGGCGTCGCGCGACGAAAGCGTCACCGGTTTGTCGACGACCACGTGTTTGCCCGCCGACAGCGCCCGATGCGCGAGATCGAAGTGCGTGTCGTTCGGCGTCGCGACGACGACGCACTGGAGTTCGTCGATGGCGAGCAGCGCGTCGAAATCCGCGACGATCCGCGCGTTCGGATAATCGGCCTGCGCGCGCTCGGCCTGCGACGTGGCGATGGCCGTGACTTCGGCGCGGCCGCAGTGCTCGATGACGGGCGCGTGAAACGTCGCGCCGGCGAGGCCGTAGCCCATTACGCCGACTTTGAGTGCTGTGTCCATGCGGGCATCGTCCTGTCGTTGAATTGACCGGATATTGTGGCACGAACAGGGGCCGGAACCGCGCCGCCTCTATCGTGTTAACATCGCGCTCTCCTTTCGCGCGCAAGTCACAGCCAGGCGCGCCCAAACTCCAAAGCCAAAACGATGTCCGCTGGTCTGAACGCCGCGCAAAGCGAAGCCGTGCGCTATCTCGATGGTCCCTGTCTCGTGCTCGCCGGCGCGGGCAGCGGCAAGACGCGCGTCATCACGCAGAAAATCGCGCATCTGATCGAAGGGCGCGGCTTCGAGCCGAAGCACATCGCCGCGCTCACCTTCACGAACAAGGCCGCGCTCGAAATGCGGGAGCGCACGGCCAAGCTCCTCGAAGGCAAGACGCTCACGACGCCCGGCAAGGAAGGCCGCAAGATTCCCGTCAATCAGTTGACGATTTGCACGTTCCACTCGCTCGGCGTGCAGATCATGCGGCAGGAAGCGGAACACGTCGGACTCAAGCCGCAGTTCTCGATCATGGATTCCGACGATTGCTTCGGCATGGTTCAGGAACAGCTCGGCACGACGGACAAAGGCCTGATCCGCAAGATCCAGTCGATCATCTCGCTGTGGAAGAACGCGATGGTTTCGCCCGATCAGGCGTCCGTGCTCGCGAGCAACGAGGACGAGCATCAGGCGGCGATCGTCTATCGGAGTTACGCCGCGACGCTGCACGCGTATCAGGCGCTCGATTTCGACGATCTGATCCTGCGTCCCGCGCAGCTTTTCGCGGAGAACGAGCAGGTGCGCGACAAGTGGCAGAACCGCCTGCGCTATCTGCTGATCGACGAATATCAGGACACGAACGCGTGCCAGTATGAACTCGTGAAGCTGCTGGCCGGTCCGCGCGCCGCGTTCACGGCCGTCGGCGACGATGACCAGGCGATCTACGGCTGGCGCGGCGCGACCATCGAAAATCTCGCGCAACTCGGCAAGGATTTCCCGAAGCTGCATGTCATCAAGCTGGAGCAGAACTATCGCTCGACGGTGCGGATTCTGACGGCGGCGAACAACGTCATCGCCAACAATCCGAAGCTGTTCGAGAAGAAGCTCTGGTCCGAGCACGGCATGGGCGACACGATCACCGTCACCGGCTGCAACGACGAAGAGCACGAGGCGGAATCCGTCGTGTTTCGCTTGTCGGCGCACAAGTTCGAGCGGCGCACGCAGTTTCGCGATTACGCGATTCTCTATCGCGGCAACTTTCAGGCGCGCATCTTCGAACAGGTGTTGCGGCGGGAGCGCATTCCTTATGTGCTCTCGGGCGGGCAATCGTTCTTCGACAAGGCCGAGATCAAGGATCTGATCGCGTATCTGCGGCTGATCGCCAATCCCGACGACGATCCCGCTTTCATCCGCGCGATCACCACGCCGCGACGCGGTGTCGGCAACACGACGCTCGAAGCGCTCGGCGCATTCGCGGGCGCGGCGAAGGTGTCGCTGTTCGAGGCGGTGTTCATGGGCGGCATCGAGGCGCGTCTGTCGGCGCGGCAGGTCGAGCCGCTGCGCACGTTCTGCGAATGGATCCGGCGTCTGTCGGACCGCGCCGCGCGCGATCCCGCGACCGAAGTTCTCGACGACATGATGGAAGCCATCCACTACGAGTCGTATCTCTATGACGCGTACGACGAGCGCCAGGCGCAGTCGAAATGGCAGAACGTGCTCGAATTTCTCGAATGGCTGAAGCGCAAGGGCACGAAGCCGGAAGCCGCGCCGGGCGCGGAGCAGACCGGTTTCGACACCGCCGACGGTTTCGCCGATGAAGGCAAGAACCTGCTCGGCCTGATCCAGACCGTCGCGCTGATGTCGATGCTCGAAGGCAAGGAAGAAGACCCGGATGCAGTGCGCCTGTCGACGGTGCATGCGTCGAAGGGGCTGGAGTATCCACACGTCTTTCTGGTGGGCGTCGAGGAAGGCATCATGCCGCATCGCGGCAGTTCGGACGACGACGCGCCCGTCGACGATTCGCGCATCGAGGAAGAGCGCCGGCTGATGTATGTCGCGATCACGCGGGCGCAGCGCAGTCTGCATCTGAACTGGTGCAAGAAGAGAAAGCGCGCGCGGGAGACGGTGGTGTGCGAGCCGTCGCGGTTCATCCCAGAGATGCTGCTCGACGATGCGCCGCCGCCGACGGCCGAAGAAGCGCCTTTGTCGCCGAAAGATCGCATGGCGATGCTCAAGGCGATGTTGCAGAAGACGTGAACGGTTTGCCGTCTTGCTGATGAAAAACCCCGCTCGCGCGGCCGCTCGCGCAGGGTTTTCGCTTACTTCGCCGCGTTCGCCATGTAATCGACGGCGGCTTTCACATCTGCATCCGATGCGTTCGATCCGCCCTTTGGCGGCATCGCGCCCTTGCCGTGCAGCGCGTAGTTGTAGACGGTGTCCATCGGCTCTTTCAGGCGCGGCGCCCACGCGGCCTTGTCGCCGAACTTCGGCGCGCCGAGCACGCCCGCCGCGTGACACGCCTGACAGACCTGCTCGTAGAGCGCCTTGCCTGCCTGAGCGGCGTCGGCGCTTTGCGCGCCCGCGGCCGGCGCCGCCGATGCAGCCGCCGGCACCGATGCGAGCGCCGCGACCGCTGCGGCGGCCTGAGCATTTTCGTTCGAACTGGCTGCGGCGGGCGCTGCCGCGCTCGATGCAGCCGCGGCGCCCGATGCCGGTTGCGCCGGTTCCGCGAGCTTGCCGCCGCTGCCGTTCGCCATATAGACGACCGCGCGCGCGATTTCGAAGTCGGAGTAATCGTCGGGGCTGGTGCCGCCGCGCGCGGGCATGCCGCCCTTGCCGTTGAGCGCGTTGTGCAGCAGCGTGTCGTAACCTTCGCCGATGCGCGGGGCCCATGCGCCGGCATCGCCGAACTTGGGCGCGCCGGCGGTGCCTGTCGCGTGACAGGCCGAGCACACGGCCTTGAAGACTTCCTCGCCGGACTTGTAGACGCGCGGCGCGTTGGCGTCGCGGACATCGACTTGTGCGGCGGGCGCGATGCGCGCGTTGACCGACTGCTCGATGTCCGTGCCGGCGCCGGTGCGCGTGGAATTGTTCACGTACACCGCGAGCAGGATGATGATGGCGACCGGGATGCCGAATCCCGCGATGACCGCGGCGATGAGTTGGCCGGGTGTCTTGATCGGGGCTCCGTGGGGTGCTTCGCTCATGCTTGTCTCGTCTCCCGTTTTTTGGTGTGAGTCGGTTCAGTGACAGCGTGACAGCTACGGCAGTGCGCTAGGCGCGCCTTGGGGAAAGGCACGGTCGATTATAGACGGAACGCTTAACTGTCGGCGCGGGGTGGCCGGGGCGGCGAAGCGGGCGTTTACCCGAATCGTGTGATGCTTTGTGACTCGTTCCGCGCAGGGCGTCCGGTCCCGCACAATGGACGGCGTCACGGAAAACAGGTATCCTCTCGGATTCGCATGGGCCTTGCAGCCGTCTTACGGCGTGTGTAGTTCTTCCGCAAGCCCTTCTCCGATGCGCCCGTAGCTCAATGGATAGAGTACTGCCCTCCGAAGGCAGGGGTTGCTGGTTCGATCCCAGCCGGGCGCGCCAAGCGTTTCCACTCGACAGCCGTCGCAGTCGAAACTACTCGAGTCCGCCGTCGCGATTCGCCGTCGTCGTCCCCCAACCAAACCCCATCCCCGCCAACCACCTCCTATAAGCCACCGCCATCCGATCGCACTTCTGATGCAACTCCGCATCGAGATCGAGCGGCAAGCGCTGCGGCCATTGCGACTCCACCACCGGCGTGTCCTGCATCAAAATCTCCATATTGAAGTCGTATAGCTCGCGATCGGAATGCGTCGAATCGTCCTCGTGAATCGAGACGAGCCACGCGCGCGTCTCTGTCTGCGTCACCGGCGACGCCGCCAGCATGATATGCAGCGCGCCCTGCCCGCCCGACGCCATCTTCGTCAGCTTCGCGATCAAAGGCCGCTTCACGCGATACACATAATCGATCATCGCGCCGCCGCCCTGCCACGGCATTCCCGCCGGTTGCCAGTATCGGCATTGCCGCGCTTCCAGACCTTCATCGCTCGCGACGACTTCGTAATCGGGCACTTCCGTATGCGTGTCCTCGCCCAGAATCCCCGCATGCACGAACGAGAAATGCGCCATGTCCAGAAAATTCTCGACGACGCGCGGCGCCGACGACCTCACCGTCTGCGGCGCGAGATTGATGCGCCGGCCACCGGGAATCGCGGCTTCGGGAAAGAAATCGAGCGCATACGCAGGCTCGCCGAAACACATCCAGATAACGCCGTACTTCTCTTCGCAAACGAAAGTCGTCGCGCACGCGCGCTTCGACGGGCGCAATGAAGGATTCGACGGAATCCGCAAACACTGTCCTTCGATGTCGTAACTCCAGCCGTGATACGGACACACGATCTGATCGCGCATCACATGCCCGAGCGACAACTGCGCGCCCCGATGCGGACAGTAATCGCGCCACGCATGCGCCGCGCCGATGCTGTCCCGCCACACGACGATCCGCTCATCGGCCACGATGAATCCGCGCGCGCCGCCTTCCGGCACGTCTTCGCTATTGCAAACGGGCAGCCATTCGGCAGCCAAAGAAATGGATTCGTCGCGCATCGCCGTGAATGAGAAATGGACGTTCTTAAGCTGTTCTTACACGAAACACAGCGTCTTCGCAAAACGTTGCAAAATAGCGGATCGCTCGCTCGGTGCAACTCGATACCACTCCATTCAGCCGATGCCATGCGACGGGGCCGCAGTACTTGGCAGCAAGATAAAAGAAAGAAATCACCATCCAGGGGTTCAGTATGGAGCAGGCGCATCAACCGGCACGCCGGACTTATGCCTTCGCATGGTCCGAACACCGGAATCCGGAACGCGAGCAGGCCACGCTGCGGGTCTGGATGGGAGCGGTGGTTCTTCTGGCTTACGGCGTTTTCGCGTGGCTCCGCCCTTCACACGATGCCTTCCTGACCACGCGCCTCGTCGCGCTCTATGTGTCTTATGGGGCGATCACGCTTCTGATCGTCAGCCGCATGAGCGCGCCTTCTGTTGCGCGCCTGACCGTCACGACCATCGCCGATCAGACGATCCTCGGGCTCGCGCTCGCCGCGGGCGGCGCAACGGCGCTGCCGCTTCTCTGGGTGATGTTCTGGTTTCTGATCGGTTCGGGATGCCGATACGGCAAGCGCACGCTCGCCGTATCGTGCGCGACGGCGCTCATCATCGTCACGGCGATGGCCGTCTGGCAGCCGTGGTGGCACGAGAATCTTCCCGCCGCGATCGGGCTCGCGCTGAGCGTACTCGGCGCATCGGTGTATCTGAGCGTGCTCGTCGATCGGCTCGGCAACGCGAATCGCGATCTAGCGCGTCAGGCATCGACCGATCCGCTCACGGGTCTGTCGAACCGGTACGCGCTGGAAAGAGTCGTCGATCGCGCGATGAACGCGCCCGAAGCCAATGGCGATCACGCCACCGCGCTCCTTCTGATCGATCTCGACGGCTTCAAGGAAGTGAACGATACCTACGGTCACGCCGTCGGCGATCTGCTGCTGCAAGCCTTCGCGGACTCGCTCGCGAAGCGCATGCGCAAGTCGGACACCATCGCGCGTCTGGGCGGCGACGAGTTCGTCGTGCTCGCGCATCAGATGCGCGACCGCGACGCCGTGTTGTCGGTGGCCGACAACATCCATTCGGCGCTCGGCGAAATTACGTCGGTGCAGGAGCGGCCGGTGTCGGTATCGGCTAGCATCGGCGCATGCCTGCTTTCGAGCGCGGCGTCCGCGCATCAAACCGGCATGACCGCCGTGCTGCGCGCCGCCGACCGCGCGATGTACCGCGCGAAAAGTCTCGGCGAAGGGAAAACGGTCTTCGCCGAGACGCGGGACTTCGAGATCAGCTAGGGAACGTCAGGCCTCGACGCTCGTCCACGCCTGCTCGCGCAGCTTCGTGCGCAGACGCGCGACCGCCTGGCTGTGCAACTGACACACGCGCGACTCGCTCACTTCCATCACCGCGCCGATTTCGCGCAGGTTCAGGCCGCGTTCGTAATAGAGGCTCATCAGGAGCTTCTCGCGCTCGGGCAGCTTGTCGATGGCTTCGATCAGCGCGCCGCGAAGGCTGTCGTCGAGCAGCGCGGACAGCGGATCCGAACGATCGACGCAATAGCGGTCGAGGAACGGCTCGTCGTCGGCGGAGCGATCGAAGTCTTCGTAATAGATCAGCTGGCTGCCGTGCAAGTCCTGAAGCATCGACTGATATTCGTCGAGCGGCATCTTCATGTGCTCGGCGATTTCCTGCTCGCTCGCCGCGCGGCCGAGGTTCTGCTCGACCTTGTGCACCGCCGATTCCACTTCGCGCGACGTCTTGCGCATGCTGCGCGGCAGCCAGTCGTTCGCGCGGAGCTCATCCAGCATCGCGCCGCGGATGCGCTGGCTCGCATATGTTTCGAACTGCGCGCCCTGATCTTCCTTGTAGCGGCTCGCCGCGTCCAGCAGGCCGATCATGCCGGCCTGAATGAGATCGTCGAGATCGACGCTCGCCGGCATCTTGGCGACGAGTTGGAGCCCCAGCCGTCGAACGAGCGGTGCGTATTTCGTCAGCACTTCCGACTGTGAGAGTTTGCCTTGGGCGTTATACATCTTGGTCACCTATCTTGATCACATCGACGCCGTGCTGCTCAATGCAAAGTCGTGAAGCGCAGCCGCACGATGCGACGCCTCCCGCGCGCCCTGTACAGAGTCGCTAACCGGATTTCGCGCGTCGGCCTGGCCGCCCGCATCGCGCATATAAGGCGCGGGGCGCATCGGCCAGTGCAGGAGCTCCGCCGCGATTGCGCGGTAGTCGCGCGCCGCGGCCGTGGCCGGGAACGCTTCGACTGCGCAGCGTGAGAGTTCCATCGCCCGAGCGACGCGCGCATCCTCGGACACATATCCCGCCTGCACGAGCGACACGGCCAGATACCGGCTCGCGACGCCCGACAGGTTGTCGAACGCGACCGCCGCGTCGGCCGGGTTCTGCACGTGATTGACGAGCACGCGGAACTGGCCGATCGCATGGGCGTAGTGCAGTCGTTTCATGCACGCATACGCCTCGGTGATCGCCGACGCGGCTACCCGCGTCACAATAAGAAAGTCATGCGCCTGCGCCGCGAGCGTCGACAGCGCGCCGTGGCGATCGAGCTGCGCATCGATCAGCACGATGTCCGCCGGACCGTCGAGCAACGCGCGGCATTGCGCGGCATCGTGAACGATGCGTTCGTCGCGCGGCGCGGCCATCAGCGAGAAGCCGAACGGCGTGCGCTCGACGGCATCGCCGAGCATGCGCCGGCCCGACATCACCGAGGCGAGCGCGCCCGCGTCTTCGGTGCCCACGAGACGGCTCACCGATCCCGCGTTGCGGTGCTCGTCGATCACGAGCACGTCCTTGCCGTGGATGGAAAGCGCCGCGCCGAGATTCACCACCGCCGACGTGCATCCGATGCCGGCCGGTCCGCCCGCGATCGCCACCACGCGCGAACCGGCGCGCGTAAGGAGCCGTCGCAGGCCTTCCGCCTGGTCGAGCACGAACTTATCCAAAGTGCACCTCATGCAGTTCGGTCGTGGCGCGCGCGGACAACGCGGACAGCAGCGCAGGCGTTTCTTCGTCTTGCGGCA
The DNA here is from genome assembly GCF_031451435.1 of Caballeronia sp. LZ008. Classification (NCBI taxonomy): domain Bacteria; kingdom Pseudomonadati; phylum Pseudomonadota; class Betaproteobacteria; order Burkholderiales; family Burkholderiaceae; genus Caballeronia; species Caballeronia sp. LZ008. Next base: position 2,867,316 of record NZ_JARUXK010000001.1, read on the forward strand.
CGAAGGGCGAGTTGTCGCGCGGGATGCAGAACGCGCTCTTGATGAGAAACCGCTTGGTCGCGACGTACAGGTTCTCCGGCACTTTCTGACCGGTCGACACGTAATGCACCGGCAGTTTGTAGCGGATGACCGTATCGAGCACGCCGCCGAGATTCGTCGCTTCGTCGAGCTTGGTCAGGATGCAGCCCGCGAGCGGCGGCTGGTCCGCCGCGCTCTTGTAGGCCTGCACGACTTCGTTGAGCGTGTCGCCGTGGCTCGTCGCGTTGAGCAGCAGGATGCGCTGCACCGGATGACCCGCGCCGCACAGCATCGCGATCTGATCCGAGACCATGCGATCGCGCTGGCTCATGCCGATCGTGTCGATCAGCACGATATGTTTGTTGCGGAGTTCCGAAAGCGCGAGTTGCAGGTCCGCGCCGTCTTTCACCGCGTGAACCGACACACCGAGAATCTTGCCGAAAATGCGCAGTTGCTCGTGCGCGCCGATACGGTAGCTGTCGGTCGTGAGCAGCGCGACCTTGCTTGCGCCGAAGCGCATCACGCAGCGCGCGGCGAGCTTGGCCGTCGTGGTCGTCTTGCCGACGCCAGTCGGGCCCATCAGTGCGAACACGCCGCCGCGTTCCATCAGCGCGTCTTCGCTGTCCATCACCGGAATGTTCGATTCGAGCACCTGCTGCACCCACTCGAGCGCGCCTTCGACGCTCTCGAGTTCCGGCATGTTGTCCACCATCATGCGGACGAGCTGCGCCGAGAAACCGGCGGCGAACAAACGCTTCGTGAGCGCGCCGCCCGTCGGGTTGCGGCGCTGGCGCTCGCCCCACATGAGACCGGAGAAGTGCTCTTCCATCATCGAGCGCATCGACGAAAGCTCGTTCATCACCGTTTCGTTGACGACCTGCTCCATGCGCGTGCGGATCGCTTCGGTGACGACGGCCGCCGCGTTCGCGGGCAAGCCATCGAATGCGTGTTCCTTCGATGCCGGCGCGGCGTTCGCCTCGGCTGCTTCGGCGTGCGGCGCGCTCGCGTTGATCTTCTGCGCGGCGCGGCGCGCGGCGATTTGCGCGGCTTCGCGTGCCCAGTCGGGCGTTTGGACCTTCGGCTCGACGGCGGCTTCCGCGCGCTTCGTTTGCTGACGCATGGCGTAGCGGGCCGAGTCCGCCGTCTTTTCGACGCGCGTCTCTTGCGCAGTCACCGGGACCGGCACGCCCATGCCGCGTGCGATCGCAGCCGACGCGGTCAGCGGACGGTTCGACGGCATCGACGCCTGCTGCGCGATGCGCTTCGCATGCTCGATCAGCCACGGATTGGAATCGGCCATCGTCGGCGGCGTGTCGTCTTCTGCGCGAGCTTCCGGCTCGGCGTGAAATTCATCGTCCGCATCGGTGTTCGCGCCGAAGACGGACGAGAACACATCGCCGCTCGCGTACGGATTCGCGGCCGACTGCTTCGCCGGCATCGCGGCTGCAGCGGCGGCCAGCGCGGCGCGCGACGTGCCCGCCGAACGTGCTGCCTGTTCCTTCGCGGCGGGCGAGATCGACGCGATGTCGCTGTCCGCGACGCCGACGATCTCGACCGAGCCGTCATCGAGCGTGCGATTGGACAACACGACGGCATCGGGGCCGAGCGCTTCACGAACCTGGCGCAGTGCGTCGCGGCTGTTCGCGCCGATGAATTTACGAATGTTCAAACTTGCCCCCGATGAGGTGAAACTGCGATCTTTAGCAAGCGGACCCACTTGGCTCGTTGCCGTGTCCGCTTTTCAGTGAAGCCATTATTGCGAACTTGAGTCTTTGTCCATCGCTGGATAAGGGGTGAGAAAAAGGGGTATTTCGGCTGATGGAAGCGCGCCGTGCATCGCAAGGGCGGGCGTTTGCCCGGAAAAAGATTCCGCTTCGCCCGTTTCCGCGCGCGGGCGCGGCGGCGTAAGCTTTAGGCTCCGCGCGCATCGAAGCCGCGCCGGACAATCAAAGGAGACTTCTTCGCATGACGTCCGCTGTCCCTTCCTCACAGGATCAAACCACCGGCGCGCGATTGCTCGTCGATGCGCTCGTCCATCACGGCGTCGAGCGCGTGTTCTGCGTGCCCGGCGAGAGCTTTCTCGCCGTGCTCGATTCCCTGCATGACGAGACCGAGCAGATTCAGACGATCGTCTGCCGCCACGAGGCGGGCGCGGCGAACATGGCCGAGGCGGTCGGCAAGCTCACCGGCAAGCCGGGCGTCGCGATCGTGACGCGCGGGCCGGGCGCGACGCACGCGTCGATCGGCGTGCACACCGCGTTTCAGGACTCGACGCCGATGATCCTGCTCATCGGCCAATGCGCTCGCGATCACATGGACCGCGAGGCGTTTCAGGAAATCGACTATCGGCGCATGTTCGGGCAGATGGCGAAGTGGGTCGCGCAGATCGACGATCCGCGCCGCGTGCCTGAATACATGAGCCACGCGTTTCACACGGCGATGTCCGGCCGTCCGGGTCCGGTCGTGCTCGCGCTGCCGGAAGACATGCTGACCGAAACCGTCGATGCCGTGCCGCCCGCGCCGCGATATCAGCGCGTGGCGGCGTCGCCGTCGAAGGCGCAGATGGAGCGCCTGCGCGAACTGCTCGCGAACGCGAAGAAGCCGTTCGTGATCGCGGGCGGAAGCGGCTGGACCGCCGAGGCGACGCAGGACTTCGCGCGCTTCGTGGAAGCGTGGAAACTGCCGGTCGGCTGCGCGTTCCGCTTTCAGGACACGCTCTCCAACGACCATCCGAACTACGCGGGCGATGTCGGCCTCGGGATCAATCCGGCGCTCGCCGCGCGCGTGCGCGATGCCGACGTGCTCTTCGTGCTCGGCCCGCGCATGGGCGAATCGACGACGGGCGGCTACACGCTGCTCGATATCCCGAAGACGAAGCAGACGCTCATCCACGTGCATCAGGGCGCGGAGGAACTCGGGCGCGTGTATAGCGCGGAATTGCCCATCGTGTCGGGCATGCCGGAGATCGCGTCTCTTCTGGCTTCGCTGGAAGCGCCCGCCAGCGTTGCATGGGATGGCAGCGCCGAAGCCGCGCACGCCGCGTATCTCGAGTGGCGCAAGCCGCGCCCGATGTTGGGCGATGTGCAGCTCGGCGAAATCATGCGTCAGCTCGCCGAGACGATTCCCGCCGATTCGATCCTGACGAACGGCGCGGGCAATTACGCGACGTGGCTGCATCGGCATTATTCGTATCGGCATTTCCGGTCGCAGTGCGCGCCGACGAGCGGTGCGATGGGCTACGGCGTGCCCGCCGCGATCGCCGCGAAGTCGCTGTATCCGGACCGCACGGTGATCGCGTTTGCGGGCGACGGCTGCTTCATGATGTCGAGCAACGAACTCGCGACGGCGATGCAGTATCGGCTACCGGTGATTTTCATCGTCGTGAACAACGCGCAGTACGGCACGATCCGCATGCATCAGGAGCGGCATTATCCGAATCGCGTGCACGGGACGGAGCTCACGAATCCGGATTTCGCGGCGTATGCGCGCGCGTTCGGCGCGCATGGCGAGCTGGTCGAATCGACGGAGCAGTTCATGCCCGCGTTCGAGCGCGCGCGGGAATCCGGCTTGCCCGCGGTGATCGAGATTCGCATTCCGCGGGACCAGAGCACGCCGGGCGCGACACTCGAACAAATTCGCCAGCAAGGCAAGCGCTAGCGGACAAACTTTCAAGCTGCTTGCAGCGCGCTTCCGGTGGCAGTAGAGTAGCCAGTTCGAAAACACCGGGAGTTAGCGATGCTTAAGGTTCTGGCTTTGTCGTTGGCGTTGGGCTTTTCGGGTGCGGCATTCGCGAAGGCGGATTGCACGGCGCATCCGAAGAGCGAATGGATGAAGGAATCGGATGCCAAGGCGCAGCTTGAAGCGCAAGGCTACAAGATCCGCAAGTTCAAGGTCGATGGCAACTGCTACGAAATCTACGGTCACGACAAGAACGGCAAGAAGGTAGAGATCTATTACGACACGAAGACGCTGGCGGTCGTGAAGTCGGAAGTCGAGTGACGCTCGCGCCGTGAAAGTCTGGGACGGCTTCGTCCGGCTGACGCATTGGGCCGTCGCGGGCATCGTCTTGTGGAATCTGTTCGGACCGACGGATTCCACGCATCGCGTGCTCGGGTATGTCGCGGCCGGGCTTGTCGTTGCGCGTATCGTTTGGGGTTTCGTCGGCTCGCGTCATGCGCGGTTTTCGGCGTGGTGGCCGACGCGCTCGCATCTCGTCGACTATCTGAGGTCGCTTGCCAGGGCCAGGCCGATCCATCACGTTTCGCACAATCCGCTTGGCGGGTTGATGGCGCTCTTTCTTTGGTTCCTGATTCTCGCGCTCGCGCTGTCCGGGTGGATCATGCGGCTCGATGCGTTCTGGGGCGAGGACTGGCCGCAGGAGATTCATGCGTGGCTCGCCATCGCGGTCGAGGTTTGTGTCTGCGTGCACGTCGCCGCGGCCGTGCTGATGAGCGTGTGGACGCGGGAGAATTTGGTTCGGGCGATGGTGACGGGGAATAAGCGAATCAAGAAAGCGTCCGACTGAACTGCTTCTGGGCAACTTAAATTCAGCATCCTGCACTATCGAAGACATCTGGCAGCTTCGGATAATCGGATCCACGCTCTCGATTCAGAGAGCCGACTTCGATAAACGATAAAGGAGCGACTGCACGATGTCTCACGCAGCGAGGCAACTGACCAAGATCGGCGTTTTTTACGATGGCAATTATTTCGATCGCGTCAGCAAGTACTACAACCATCAGCATGAGAAGAAGGCCTGGATTTCGATTCCCGGGCTGCATGAGTACATCCGCTATAAGGTTGCCGACGAGGAAGCTGTCGACATTGGCAACTGTCAAGTAATCGACGCTCATTATTTCAGGGGACGCTTCTCGGCGCAAAAGAGCAAAGAGAAAGGCGGTGATGCGTTCTACTACGATCGCGTCGTTGATGACATGTTGATGCGCGAGAATGTCACTGCGCATTATCTGCCGATGAACTTCGCCGGAAAGGAAAAAGGGATCGACGTATGGCTTGCGCTCGAAGCCTTCGACCTTTCGATCCACAAGCACTTTGACGTCGTCGTGTTGATTGCAAGCGACAGCGACTATGTCCCACTGGTCCGCAAACTCAAGACTCTGGGAATCCGCGTCATGATCGTCACCTGGACCTTCACGCAGTCAGTCAGTAATGGCGACGCCAAGCCTGAACGACCAAGCACAATGTTGCTAAAGGAAGTGAGCTATCGCATCTCGATGTCCGAAGTCATCGACAAGATGGATGAGACGCGAGGAGACGAGCGCGATGTCTTGAGCGACCTGTTCCAACGACGCCGCGACCGACAACCTAATTCCGGTACGCCAGAGGCCGACCGGAAGATGGGAACAATTGAAAGTCTGACGGAAAAATATGGCTACATCAGGCCGGAACACGGCCTCAAGAAACTCTACTTTTACTACTCCGCACTGTCCGACGCGGATTCCGATGAACTCGAGGTAGGCATGGAAGTGAGCTATCTCGAGGGCATGGGACAGAAAGGTCTGTTCGCGAGAAAGGTTCGAACGGTCAGCAGCTAGAAGAAAACAAAACGGCCCAGCCGCTTTCGCGACCGGGCCGTTCGAACACTGCGACAAGCCCTTACTTCCCGCCCACGCTCTGCAACGTCGTCCACTTCCCGCCGACGACCTTATACAGCGTAATCCCGCCGTTCTTCAAATCGCCCTTCGAGTCGTACGACAGGTGCTTCGCCGTCACGCCCTGCATGTCGGTCTTCGCGAGGAACGGCAGGTACTTTGCCGGATCCGTCGAGTTCGCAGCCTTCATCGCGGTGAACATGGCCATCGCGCCGTCGTAGGCGTACGGCGAGTACGTCTGCACGTCTTCGTTGAAGCGCTTCTTGTACTTCGCCGAGTAGTCCGCGCCGCCCGGCATTTCGTCCATCGGCAGGCCGGCGAGCGATGCCACCGTGCCGTCAGCCGCGTCGCCCGCGATCTTCAGGAACGTGTCGGTCTTCACCATTTCGCCCGCCATCAGCGGCGCGCGGAAGCCGAGCGTCTTCATCTGCTTGACCATCGGGCCGGCTTGCGAATCCGCGCCGCCGTAGTACACGAGGTCCGGATTCGTCGACTTGATCTTCGTCAGAATCGCCTTGAAGTCGACAGCCTTGTCGTTCGTGAATTCACGGTCGACGATCGTGCCGCCCGCCGCCTTCGCCGCCTTCTCGAACTGGTCGGCAAGACCCTGGCCATATGCCGTGCGGTCATCGACGATCGCGATCTTCTTGACCTTCAGCGTCTTCACCGCGAACTCGCCCGCGACCGAGCCTTGCTGCGTGTCGGAGGTCATCATGCGGAAGGCGGTCTTGAAGCCTTGCGTCGTGTACTCGGGCGCCGTCGCCATCGCGATTTCGGGGATGCCCGCGTTCGCGTAGATGCGCGATGCCGGGATAGTCGTGCCCGAATTGAAGTGGCCGAGCATGCCCTTGATGCCATCGTCGACGAGGCGTTGCGCCACGGTCGTGCCCGTGCGCGGGTCGGCCTGGTCGTCCGCCGAGTTCAGCACGATGCGAACCGGCTTGCCGCCGATCACCGGCTTCGTGGCGTTGAAGTCTTCGACGGCGAGCGTGATGCCGTTCTGCATGTCCTTGCCGTAGTGCGCCTGCGCACCGGTCAGCGGGCCGGCGTAGCCAACCTTCACGTCTTCTGCCTGCTGTGCAGCTGCGGTCCCCGCGAACAGGCCGGCGAGCGTCATGGCTGCCGCCAGCTTGGTCATCGTGTGCTTCATAGCTTCTCCTGTGTTCCAGTGTGGATGGCAGCCTGTGCCGCGCGTGTCTCCGTTACGCCGTGCCTGCTGCCGATTGTTTGAATTCGTTTGAACCGAGCGTTCGAGGGGTGTCTCAACCGATCGTCATCAAATTCGCATTGCCACCCGCCGCCGCCGTGTTCACGCTCACCGAGCGTTCCGTCAGCAGACGTTCGAGCGCGTAGTCTTCACCGTCGTGGCCAGCGTCGGCGAACGCTCCCGCAGCCACGCCCTGCACCGATACGATCGGTCCCGGACGCTTCGCGACTTCCTTCACGAGCGACAGCAGTTCATCGCTGTCGCCTTCGAACAAGACGGCGTCGAAGTCTTCCGCCGCTTTCCTGACCATCGCGAACGGCTTGAGCGCAGAAGGCAACGACGCCGCCAGTTGCTCGCCCGCCGAGCCGGAGAACAACGCCTTGTTGCCCGTCGCCAGCACGGCGGCCAGTTGCGCGCGCGCGCCGCTCGCCGTCGCCGCCACGCACAGCACCGTGCCGCGCGCGCCGAGCGTGTACGTGTTGCGTTCGCCGGTCGGTCCGCTCAACACGGCCGTCGCGCCCGCCATCACATGCTGCAGATAACCGTCGCAACGCGCGGCCGTCTGCGGATCGCGTTCGCCGATCGCCCAGTCGCGCAATGCGGTGAGCGCGGCCGTCGGCGTGTCCTTCGACGCCACCTGATCGACGACGAGCGTGCTCGCCAGCGATTTCGGCAGACCGGTCGGGCGCTTCGCGAGCAGACGCTGCAGATACAGCGCGCCGCCCGCCTTCGGACCCGTGCCCGACAGCCCTTCGCCGCCGAACGGCTGCACGCCGACCACGGCGCCGATCACATTGCGGTTCACATAGATGTTGCCGACATGCGCCCGCGAGATCACGTGCGCGATGGTTTCGTCGATACGCGTATGGATGCCGAGCGTGAGGCCATAACCCGTCGAGCGAATTTGGTCGAGGAGTTTATCAAGGTTCGAACGGCGATAACGCACCACATGCAGCACCGGGCCGAATACTTCGCGCTTGAGTTCGTCGATGCTATCGAGCTCGATCAAGGTCGGCGGCACGAACGTGCCTTGCGCGCAGGTGTCGGGCAGCGGCAGTTGCGTGACGTTGCGGCCCTTGTCGCGCATCCCGGCGATATGCGCGTCGATGCCGCGTTTCGCGTCGGCGTCGATGACGGGACCGACATCCGTCGACAGACGATCCGGATTGCCGACCGCGAGCTGGTTCATCGCGCCGGTCAGCATCTCGAGCGTGCGATCCGCGACGTCGTCCTGCAGGCACAGCACGCGCAGCGCCGAGCAGCGCTGGCCAGCCGAATCGAACGACGACTGCAGCACGTCCGCGACGACCTGCTCCGCGAGCGCCGACGAATCGACGATCATCGCGTTCTGGCCGCCGGTTTCGGCGATCAGCGGAATTGGGCGGCCATCCGGATCGAGGCGCTCGGACAGCGTCTTGTTGATGAGGCGCGCGACTTCCGTCGAACCGGTGAACATGACGGCGCGCGTGCGCGGATCGGCGACGAGCGCCGCGCCGACCGTCTCGCCATTGCCCGGCAGCAGTTGCACCGCGCCCGCCGGCACGCCCGCTTCGCGCAGGAGGCGAACGGCTTGCGCGGCGATCAGCGGCGTCTGTTCAGCGGGCTTCGCGAGCACCGGGTTGCCCGCGGCCAACGCAGCGGCGACCTGGCCCATGAAGATCGCGAGCGGGAAGTTCCACGGGCTGATACACACGACCGGACCGAGCGGGCGATGCGTATCGTTCGAAAACTCGGCGCGAATCTGCGATGCGTAGTAGCGCAGGAAATCGATGGCTTCGCGAATCTCCGCGATCGCGTTCGGCAGCGACTTGCCCGCTTCGCGCACGACGAGGCCCATCAGCGTGTGCATTTGCGCTTCGAGCAGATCGGCGGCGCGCGCGAGGCAATCGGCGCGGTCTTCGACCGGCGTCGCCTGCCAGATCGGCGCGGCGGCGACCGCGTTGGCGATCGCGGCGCTCACCTGTTCCGGCGACGCTTCCACGACCGTGCCGACGAGATCGCGCAAATCCGACGGATTGCGCACATCGCGCGCGACGCCGTTGCCGATGTCACCGCCTTCGAGCATCGGTTCCGCGCGCCACGGATGATGCGCGCTCGCCAGCAACGCCGACGACAGCGAAGCCAGCCGATGCTCGTTCGACAGATCGAGGCCCATCGAATTGAAGCGCTCGTTGCCGTAAAGCTGACGCGGCAGCGGAATCTTCGCGTGCGGCGCGCCGAGCGGCGTGATCGCCTGCGCTTCGTCGATCGGATCGCGCACGAGTTCCTTCACCGGAATCGATTCATCGGCGATGCGGTTCACGAACGACGTGTTCGCGCCGTTTTCCAGCAGACGGCGCACGAGATACGCGAGCAGCGTTTCGTGCGTGCCGACCGGCGCATACACGCGGCACGGACGGTTCAGCTTGTCGCGGCCCGTGACTTCTTCGTAGAGCGGCTCGCCCATGCCGTGCAGGCACTGGAACTCGTACTGGCCGGGATAGTAGTTCTGTCCGGCGAGGTGATAGATCGCGGAGAGCGTGAACGCGTTGTGCGTCGCGAATTGCGGATAGACGGCATCCGGCGCGCCGAGCAGCTTCTTCGCGCACGCGAGATACGAGATGTCCGTGTAGATCTTGCGCGTATAGACCGGATAGCCCTCGAGTCCATCGACTTGCGCGCGCTTGATTTCCGTGTCCCAGTACGCGCCCTTCACGAGGCGAATCATCAGGCGATGACGGCTGCGGCGCGCGAGATCGATCAGATAGTCGATCACGAACGGGCAGCGCTTCTGATAACCCTGCACCACGAAACCGATGCCGTTCCAGCCCGCGAGCTCCGGATCGAAACAGAGCGCTTCGAGCAGATCGAGCGAGATTTCGAGACGATCGGCTTCCTCGGCGTCGATGTTCAGGCCGATGTCATAACGGCGCGCCAGTTGCGCGAGCGAGCGCACGCGCGGCAGCAGCTCGTTCATCGTGCGTTCCTGCTGCGAGCGCGAATAACGCGGATGCAGCGCGGAGAGCTTGATCGAAATGCCCGGGCCTTCGTAGATGCCTCGCCCGCCCGCCGCCTTGCCGATCGCGTGGATCGCCTGCTCGTAGGACGCGTAGTAGCGCTGCGCGTCTTCTTCCGTCGTCGCGGCCTCGCCGAGCATGTCGTACGAGTAGCGGAACCCGCGCGCTTCGTACTTGCGGCTGTTCGCGAGCGCTTCGGAAATCGTCTCGCCGGTGACGAACTGCTCGCCCATCAGGCGCATCGCCATGTCGACGCCCTTGCGGATCAGCGGCTCGCCGCCCTTGCCGATCAGACGCGTCAGCGCCGACGACAAGCCCGCTTCGCTGTTCGTCGTGACGAGCTTGCCGGTGATCATCAAACCCCATGTCGCCGCGTTCACGAACAGCGACGGCGCCTGGCCCATGTGCGATTTCCAGTCGCCCTTGCTGATCTTGTCGCGAATCAGCGCGTCGCGCGTGGCGCGGTCGGGAATGCGCAGGAGCGCTTCGGCGAGGCACATCAGCGCGACGCCTTCCTGGCTCGACAGCGAGAATTCGTGGATCAAACCTTCGACGCCGCCGCCCGAGCTTTTCGCGCGCAGCGCTTCGACGAGCTTCGTCGCGAGCTTTTCGGTTTCGGCCGCGACGTTCGAAGGCAGTCGCGCCTGACCGATCAGGAACGGCACGCACTCCGGCTCCGGCCGGCGATACGCCGCCGTGATCGCCGCGCGCAGCACCGATTGCGGCTGCACGTTCTGCGCGAAATCGAGGAACGGATGCGGCGCGCCGTCTTCGTCGCCATCGACGGAAGGTGCATCCGCCATTTCCGACGAGCCGTTCGCACCCGTCAGTTCGGGCGGAAGCTGGCCATGCTCGATGCGCTCCAGATAAGCGAAGATCGCCTGCTTGATAAGCCAGTGGGGAGTGCGTTCGAGGCGCGTCGCGGCATCTTTGAGCCGGGAACGCAGCAGATCGTCGACTTTGACGCCTAGGGTTGTGCTCGCCATATTTCCTTCGTTTGCCGGTCGTGCTCAGCCGGCCAGAGACCTGAAAAGTTGGCGAATCGTACCCCGCTGATTTAAAAGGTGCAACCGAGATTTTCGCTAGGGTTGCACCACAATGAAACCCTTGTGGCACAAGGCTTTGAGCGGTGCACCGCCGGATGGCGCGCGGCGCTCGGTGCCTAGTAGTTTCCCTAATCCGGAATTTTTGAGACGGCCCCTAAGTAAATCCTCGGACACCGCCGTTATAAACGCCATGCGCCGTCGATGGCGACGCCTTCAGCGGTCGATATTCCGCGATTTCGGGGAGAGCAACGAGCATGAGCACTTGGATGGTGGTGGCCGGCGTTTGGGCGATGTTCGCGGTCTGCGTCGTGTTGTTCGTGCGGGGCGCGTCGCCGCACGTTCATCGGTGCGATGACGCTTCCGGCCAAGGCGACCGCGCGGTCAGCGACGTTCCACGCGCCGAAATCTGAATCAGACGTCCAGCGGATCGACTTCCACGTTCCAGCGCAGCACGCCCTTGAGCGAGCGCAGCGCCGGCTGCCACGCGCGCAGCGACGCCTGCAGCGCGGCCCGCGACGCGCTTTCGAGCAGCAGTTGCGCACGGTGGACATTGAACACTTTCACGATGGTGAGCGGAACCGCGTCGTAGACCGTCACGCGCTCAGCGCCGGGCAGAGGCGCGAACGCCGCCGCCGCTTCCTCGAGGAATTTCAGCGCCGCATCGAGCGTGCGGCCTTCGGCGCGCAGCATCGCCTGATAGACGAACGGCGGCAGACGCGCGTCGCGGCGTTCGGCGAGCGTCGAATTGGCGAAACCCACGTAGTCTTGTCGCGAAAGCGCCTGATACAGCGCGTGACGCGGATAGCGCGTCTGGATCATCACTTCGCCGGGCAAGCCCGCGCGTCCGGCGCGCCCGCTCACCTGCGTCAGTTGCGCGAAGAGCCGCTCGCTCGCGCGAAAGTCGTGGGAGAAGAGCGCGGTGTCCGCGTTCAGCACGCCGACGAGCGTCACGCGCCGGAAATCATGGCCCTTCGCGATCATCTGCGTGCCAACGAGAATGTCGACTTCGCCCGCGTGGACATCGGAGAAAAGCGCCTGCGCGCTGCCTTTGCGGCGCGTGCTGTCGGCGTCGATGCGCAGCACGCGAGCACCCGGCACCACGCTCGCGAGCGTTTCCTCGACGCGCTGCGTGCCGCGGCCCATCGGCGCGATATCGATGTTGCCGCATTCCGGACACGACTTCGGAATGCGCGATTCCCAGCCGCAGTGATGACAACGCAGCGCGCGCTCAGGCTTATGCAGCACGGCATACGCGCTGCAACGCGGACAACCGGCGACCCAGCCGCAGGCATCGCAGGACAGGATCGGCGCATAGCCGCGCCGGTTCAGGAATACGAGGCTTTGCTCGCCGCGCTCGACGCGTGTCTTCAGCGCCGCGATCAGCGGCCCCGCGAGCCCCTCGACCGAGGCGCGGCCTCGCCGTCTTTCCTCTTCCAGATCGATGAGCCGGACGCTCGGCAGCACCGCTTCGGCGACGGCGCGGCGCGTGAGCGTGAGTCGCGTGTAGCGGCCCTGCTCGGCCTGCCACCAGGTTTCGAGCGATGGCGTCGCCGATCCGAGCACGACGGGAATATCCAGTTGCTTCGCGCGATAGATGGCGAGATCGCGCGCGGAGTAGCGCAAGCCTTCCTGTTGCTTGTACGCGGGATCGTGTTCCTCATCGACGACGATGATCGCGAGCTTCGGCATCGACGCGAGAATCGCGAGGCGCGTGCCGAGCACGATGCGCGCGCTGCCCGTATGCGCCGCGAGCCAGTTGCGCGCGCGTTCGCCTTCGGCGAGTCCGCTGTGCATCGTGACGATCGAGCCGTCCGCGAGCGCGGCGAAGCGCGCGCGAAACGCCGCTTCGAACTGCGGCGTCAGATTGATTTCGGGAACGAGGACGAGCGCCTGCGCGTCGGGCCGGTCGGCGAGCAACGCGGCGAGCGCGTGCAGATACACCTCGGTCTTGCCACTGCCCGTCACGCCGTGCAGCAGGAACGGGGCGAACCCTTGCGCGCCGGAAATTGCATCGACGGCTTCGCGTTGTTCATCGGTCAGCAAGGGCAGCGGCACCGCGCCGGTCGGCAGCATGGGCGCGCTCGCGTCGGGTTCGGCGATCTGCGCTGTCACCGCTTCGATCCATCCGCGCGCGATCCAGTCGTCGAAGGTCGCGCCCGCTTTCGGATGCAACGCACGCGCGTCGGACAACGTCAGCGACGGCTGTTCCGCGAGCGCATCGGCGAGACGCCGGAGGGCGCTGGCGCGGGCGGGCAAAGCATCGGGGAGTTGCGCGCGCCCTTCGGGGAGAATCCGAAAGCGCGGCTCGACGGCAAAAAGGCGATCCCAGCGCGAGGCGTCGCGCAACGCCTGCGGAAGCGCCGGCAGCGCGACTTCGCCCAGCCCGCGCTGATAGTAATCGGCGGCGAAGCTGACAAGCGCGATCCACTTTTCCGACAGCGGCGCGCAGCCTTCGCAAATCGAAGTGATGTCGCGCAGTTTGGCAGCGGGCACGTCGCTTGAATGGGCGATTTCGCAGATCAACCCGGCGACTTCGCGTCGCCCGAACGGCACCTGCACCAGCATGCCGACGGCAGGCGCGGCCGGCAGCGCATAGCGGTAGTCGAACAGCACGGGCATGGGCTGATCGACGGCGACGCGGACGAATAGATCAGTCACCGCGCGGGACCCCGCGCAAGACGGTTCGACAGAACCAAGCGCCCGAGGCGGGAGAAGTTAAAGTGAAACATCAGAATCGTCTGTAAACCGCCGATTATTTTTGGATTTCCGATGCTTTCCACAGCCCTGTGGATAACTTTGTTGAGAAGTGCGTCCGTGATCGCCGCAAACAATGTCACGAATCCCTTATGTGCGCTAACCCACATTTCGGGCGAAGCCGTCGAAATGCGTTAAAAATCATTGGCTTGAAGCACATATAGCGACATCTTATTGGTTGCTGTAAGCCATACGTCTGATGGCGCGCCGCAGCGAACAAATTGTGCATAAGTTCAGTCTTGACATCGGGGAGCGCCGCCTGAGGCGGGCGATCCGGACAGAACCCTCCAGCTCCTGATCACTTGCCCCGAATCACCGATATTGCACTGCGGCACGCGTCCGCAACGCAGGCTTTCGTACGCCTTTTACCGGGCGGCTTGGCCGGCGCGCATGGCGCGGCTATGTCGATGAACCTCGTCGACCAGCTCCGCGACATTTTCCGGCGGCGTGAACTGCGAGATGCCGTGGCCCAGGTTGAAGACGTGGCCCGGAAAATTGCCGAAGCTTTCGAGCACGGCGCGCGCTTCGGTGCGGATCGACGCGGGCGGCGCGAACAACACGCTCGGATCGATGTTCCCCTGCAGCGCCACACGCGAGCCGACCTTTTCGCGCGCCCGGCCGAGATTCATGGTCCAGTCGAGACCGACCGCATCGACGCCCGTCGCCGCGATTTCCTCGATCCAGAGTCCGCCGCCCTTCGTGAACGTGATGACCGGGACGCGCGCGCCATCGTGCTCGCGCTTCAGGCCGGCAACCACCTTCGCGATGTATTCGAGCGAGAAGCGCTGATACGCGCCATCCGCGAGTGCGCCGCCCCATGTATCGAAGATCATCACGGCCTGCGCGCCCGCTTCGATCTGCGCGTTCAGGTAAGCGGTGACGGCTTGCGCGTTGACCTCGAGAATGCGATGCATCAGGTCCGGCCGCGAATACGCCATCGACTTGACCGTGCGATGGTCGTCCGAGCCACCGCCTTCGACCATGTAGCACGCGAGCGTCCACGGACTACCGGAGAAGCCGATCAGCGGGACCTTCTGGCGGCCTTGCGCGTCGGTGAGCGCGCGGCGAATCTGGCTTACGGCGTCGGTGACGTAGGAAAGCGTCGCGCCGATGTCCGGCACGGCAAGGCGCTTCACATCGTCTTCGGTACGCACCGTGCGCTCGAAACGCGGCCCCTCGCCCTGCACGAAGTTCAGACCGAGCCCCATCGCGTCGGGGACGGTCAGGATGTCCGAGAAGAGAATCGCGGCGTCGAGCGGAAAGCGTTCGAGCGGCTGAAGCGTGACTTCGGTCGCGTAATCCGGATTCTTCGCGAGACCGAGAAAACTGCCCGCGCGAGCACGCGTCGCGTTGTATTCCGGCAGATAGCGCCCTGCCTGGCGCATCAGCCAGATCGGCGTGTAGTCGGTCGGCTGGCGCAAGAGCGCGCGCAGGAAGGTGTCGTTCAGAAGAGTGTGTGCCACGTCGCTCGATGCTCAAGGCAGAGAATCGTCCATTCTACCGGAGCGGTCGAACGTTTACGCCGGCTGAGCCCGGCAATTCGGAACGGCTCATGCCGCGCGGCCTATGTCGTTTGGCCGGATTTCGGGCAAGCGAAGCCCTCGTTATGATCAGTGTGCTTACACAACTAGAACCAGGAGAATCGATGCAACGCACGTCCGTCAGTCTCGCAGCCGCTGCCTTCGCGGTGTCGCTCTCGCTTTTGAACGCCGCGCACGCGCAGACGATTCAGGCCGGCACCGTCGCCGGAGCAAAGTCCGCCGCGCCCGCGCCTTCGTCGGTTGCCGCGCCCTCTCGCCTCGACGACATCCTCGCACGCCACACGCTGCGCGTCTGCACGACCGGCGATTACAAACCGTACTCGTTCCTGCGTCCGGACGGGCAGTTCGAGGGCATCGACATCGATCTCGCGGAAAGTCTCGCGAAGTCGCTCGGCGCGAAGGCCGAGTATGTGAAGACGTCGTGGTCGAATCTGATGAACGACTTCATCGCGAAATGCGATATCGCCGTGGGCGGCGTCTCGACGACGCTCGAACGGCAGAAGCGCGCGTTTTTCACCGCGCCGTACATGGAAGACGGCAAGACGCCGATCGTGCGTTGCGACGATGTCGAGAAGTATCAGACCGTCGCGCAGATCGATCAGCCGAACGTGCGGACGATCGTGAATCCGGGCGGTACGAACGAACGCTTCGCGAAGCAGTTCTTTGCGCACTCGCAACTGATCGAGTATCCGGACAACGTGACCATCTTCAAGCAGATTCTCGACGGCAAGGCCGACGTCATGGTCACGGACGCATCCGAAACGCTGCTTCAGCAGAAGCTCAATCCGGGGCTGTGCTCGGTGCATCCGGACAAGCCGTTCCAGTTTGGCGAAAAGGCGTATCTGCTGCCGCGCGGCGACGTGCCGTTCCAGCAGTATGTCGATCAGTGGCTGCATCTCGCCCGTTCGTCGGGCGAGTTTCAGGCTGTCTATGACAAGTGGCTGAAGTAGCGGTCAGCGCGCGGCGCGCAAGAGTTCGCCGGTGCGCTCGCCGATCTTGCGCAGCCAGCCGAGCGCCGCCTCGGACTGTGAATGCATGCGGCCGAATCCGTGCGTCATGTCGCGCGCGTCGATCAGCTCGACACGGCCGCCGTTCGCTTGCAGGAAGCGTTCGAGTTCGACGGCGTCGTCATAGAGCGGATCGTACGCCGCCGCGACGACGATCGCGGGCGCCGGCGTGCGCTCGAACGGCTCGGAGAGCGGAAAGGCGCGCACATCGTGCGCCTGCGGTGTTTCACCCGAAAGGAACTGGGTCCAGTACCACTTCATCTCATCGTTCGTGAGACCGGGACCGTTCGCATTGGCGATGCAACTCGGGCTCTCGAACTGACGACGCATGACCGGGTAAAGCAGCAGTTGCAAGCCGACGATGCCCGCGACGCGCTCGTTCGCGCCGCGTGCCGCAACAACCGCCAGATGCGCGCCCGCGCTGTCGCCGCCGACAGCCAGCCGGTCGGTCGCGAAGCCGAGCCGCGACCGGTGCTCCGCGAGCCAGAGCAGCGCGTCGAGCGCGTCTTCGCAAGGCGCGGGAAACGGATGCTCGGGCGCGAGCCGGTAGTCGACGCTCGCCACCGCGCATTGCGAGTCGCGCGAGAG
The DNA here is from genome assembly GCF_031451435.1 of Caballeronia sp. LZ008. Taxonomy (NCBI): domain Bacteria; kingdom Pseudomonadati; phylum Pseudomonadota; class Betaproteobacteria; order Burkholderiales; family Burkholderiaceae; genus Caballeronia; species Caballeronia sp. LZ008. Next base: position 2,884,085 of record NZ_JARUXK010000001.1, read on the forward strand.
CCGTGCGACGAGGCCATCGTGCGTGTCGATATCGCCGACGACCCAGCCGCCGCCGTGAAAGTACACGATCAGCGGCAGCGGGCCGCGCGCCTCTTTCGGCTTGTAGATGCGGGCGGCGAGCGTGCGGCCTTCGAGATCGAGCTGAATATTTTCCGCCGTTACGGCATCGTCGCGCTCTCCGGCGTAGGCTCGAGCGACCTTGCTGAAGCGCTCCCGGAACGCCAGCGCATCCGCGTCGGGCGGCAAAGCCGGAAAAGCGTCCTCGACGGCGCGGTAATAGCGAAGCAGGGCTGCATCAATGCTCATGCGTATCTCCATAGGTTTTTGTGTCGTTATGCGCGCGCGGCCTACTTTGCGCATCGATTTCATGCGTCCGGGCGTTCGATTTCCGCGAAAAAAATAGAATAATCGCACGGGTTTGAAAATCTGCAATCGCACGTCAAGTCATCCCGAACGGATTAATCGTCCGAATAACAGACAATATATCGGTCGAAAACTGGACAATCGCGCTCGAAAATTTCCTCCGAGCCTTATCGGGCGCGGGTTACAACCTGAAACACTTTGTTACGGCGACTCGGATTCAATTCGCCCACAATCTGTTGAAACGGTTTCAACACGGATGTATTGGGTCGCGTCGTGCGAAAACAACGTGATCCGATGGCAGGCTGTGGCCGAAGCACTCACATTTGGGGCATCGGTGTTGGGATCGTTATTCGAATGCAAGGCATTCGACACATCCCACGTTTGGTCTCCTCGCGCTAACCCCGTAGCGTGTGGTTTTTAGCGGGCTCCAGGCCCGCTTTTTTTTCGCCCGGACAAACGTTTGCGTTTTGGGATTTCAACACCTGAACGTTTCGTCCAATGACAGAAGGGAGCGCCGCAGCGCTCCCTTTGTCTTTTCACCGCGAAGCAGCGCCGAAGTTCAGGCCGTTTTGGCCTCGGCGATCTTCAGTTCGTCGATCATGCGGGCGCGCATCACGAATTTCTGCGCCTTGCCGGTGACGGTCATCGGCAGTTCGTCGACGAAGCGGATGTAGCGCGGAATCTTATAGTGCGCGATCTGTCCTTGGCAAAACTCGCGAATTTCCTCCTCGCTCGCCTGCTCGCCGGGACGCACGACGATCCACGCGCATACTTCCTCACCGTATTTCTGATCGGGCACGCCGAAGACCTGCACCGACTGCACCTTCGGATGACGGAACAGGAATTCCTCGATTTCGCGCGGATAGACGTTCTCGCCGCCCCGAATCAGCATGTCCTTCAGGCGGCCGACGATGTTGCAGTAACCTTCCGCGTCGATGGTCGCGAGGTCGCCGGTGTGCATCCATCCGTCGACGATCGCCTCGCGCGTCTTGGCGTCGTCGCCCCAGTAGCCTTTCATCACCGAATAGCCGCGCGTGCACAGCTCGCCGGTTTCGCCGACCGGCACGATATTGCCCAGCGGATCGACGATCTTCACTTCCAGATGCGGCTGAATGCGTCCGACGGTCGTCGTGCGCTTGTCGAGCGGATCGGTCGTCGAGCTCTGGAAGGACACGGGGCTTGTCTCAGTCATGCCGTACGCGATCGTGATCTCGCTGAGATGCATCTTCGACACGACGCGCTTCATCGTCTCGATCGGACACGGCGAACCCGCCATGATGCCCGTGCGCAGCCGGCTCAGATCGTACTTCCCGAAGTCCGGGTGATCGAGTTCGGCGATGAACATCGTCGGCACGCCATGCAGCGCCGTGCATTTTTCCTCGTGCACGGCAGCGAGCGTCGCGGCGGGGTCGAAGGCTTCGCCGGGAAACACCATCGTGCAGCCCGTCGATACGCACGCGAGCACGGCCAGGACCATGCCGAAGCAGTGATACAGCGGCACCGGAATGCACAGCGAATCCTGCTCGGTCAGGCGCATCGCCATTGCGATATAGCGCGCGTTGTTGACGATGTTCCGATGTGTGAGCGTCGCGCCCTTCGGATTGCCCGTGGTGCCGCTCGTGAACTGGATGTTGATCGGATCGTCCGGCTTCAGCTTCGCCTCGACTGCGTCGAGCGGCGCCGCGTCGAGCCGTTCGCGACCGGTACGCATCACGTCCTCGAAATTGAGCATGCCGGGCGTCTTGCTCTCGCCCATGCGGATCACGGCGCGCAATTCCGGCAGCTTCCCGGCGTGAAGCGCGTTCGGCTCGGCATGCGCGAGTTCGGGCGCGAGCGTCTGCAGCATCTCCAGATATTTCGATGACTTGAACTGCTCGGCCGCGATGATCGCCTTGCAGCCGACCTTGTTCAGCGCATATTCGAGCTCGGCCAGCCGGTACGCCGGATTGATGTTGACGAGCGTGGCGCCCATGCGCGCGGTGGCGAACTGCGTGAGCAGCCATTCGATGCGGTTGGGCGACCAGATGCCGACGCGATCACCCGCCTCGATGCCGAGCGCGAGCAGTCCGCTCGCGAGCACGTCGATCTGATTTGCGAACTCGCGCCACGTCCAGCGGATGTTCTGCTCGCGGAACACGACGGCCGGGCGATCGGGGAATCTCCCAGCGGTTTCGAGAAGGAAGCGCGCAACGGTCGCGTCGCTCAATGGGACGTCGGTCGCGCCGCGAACATAGGAAATGCCGTCGCGCGGTTCGATCTGCGCGCCGGCGTGGGTCGGTTCAGTTGTCATCGATGGTCTCCGCCAATGTGAATCGCCGCCCGGTGAAGGCTAATTGGAGGCCATTGTGCATCGCGAGGACGGGCGCGGGCATTGAGTGTTTCCCGCAATGCCGCTTTCGTGGAATCGGCGAAAGATGCGCTGAATCAATCGCTTACGTGAATCGGAGTGAGCGCCACATAACCGTTATGCAGATTTGCGTGCGCGATTTGCCGATTAGGAGCATAAAAAAAGCAGCCCGAAGGCTGCTTTCTTGACCTGCTGATCGCTGCTGCTCGATGCGTCGTGCGCTTAGTGCTTTGCGTGCGCCTTGCGCAGACGTTGAATCGCCGCGAGTTGAGCCGTCGCGTAAGCGAGTTCCGCTTGCGCGGTCGCGTACTCGAGCTCCGAGGTGTTGTTTTGAATCGCTTCCTCGGCGCGCTTCTTCGCCTGCTCTGCCTTCGCTTCGTCGAGATCCGCGCCGCGGATGGCCGTATCGGCGAGCACGGTCACGATGCCCGGCTGGATTTCGAGAATCCCGCCGGCAACGAACACGAACTCTTCCGTACCGTCTTCCGCCTCGATACGCACCGCACCGGGACGAATGCGCGTGATGAGCGGCGTATGACCCGGCAGAATGCCGAGTTCACCCGCTTCGCCCGGCAGCGCGACGAACTTCGCCTGGCCCGAGAAGATCTGCTCTTCCGCGCTGACGACGTCTACCTTGATGGTTGCCATGTATGTCGACTCCTGTCGTCGGTGTCATGAGTGGACGCCCGCGCTGCGCGGACGTCCGCCTGAAAAACACCCGACTCTTACTGGATCTTCTTGGCCTTTTCGAAGGCTTCGTCGATCGTGCCGACCATGTAGAACGCCTGCTCCGGCAGATGATCGCACTCACCTTCGACGATCATCTTGAAGCCGCGGATGGTTTCCTTCAGCGGCACGTACTTGCCCGGCGAGCCCGTGAACACTTCAGCAACGTGGAACGGCTGCGACAGGAAACGCTGGATCTTACGAGCGCGCGCAACCGACAGCTTGTCTTCCGGCGACAGTTCGTCCATGCCCAGAATCGCGATGATGTCGCGCAGTTCCTTGTAGCGCTGCAGCGTCTGCTGCACGCCGCGCGTGATCGTGTAGTGCTCTTCGCCAATCACGTTCGGGTCGATCTGACGCGAGGTCGAATCGAGCGGGTCCACTGCCGGATAGATACCCAGCGAAGCGATGTCACGCGACAACACGACGGTTGCATCCAGGTGGCCGAAGGTCGTAGCCGGCGACGGGTCGGTCAAGTCATCCGCAGGGACATACACGGCCTGAACGGACGTGATCGAGCCGGTCTTCGTCGACGTGATGCGCTCTTGCAGCTTGCCCATTTCTTCAGCCAGCGTCGGCTGATAGCCCACTGCCGAAGGCATACGGCCGAGCAGTGCGGACACTTCCGTACCCGCCAGCGTGAAACGATAGATGTTGTCGACGAAGAACAGCACGTCGAGGCCTTCGTCACGGAAGTGCTCGGCCATCGTCAGACCGGTCAGCGCGACGCGCAGACGGTTGCCCGGCGGCTCGTTCATCTGGCCGTAGACCAGCGCGACCTTGTCGAGAACGTTCGAGTCCTTCATTTCGTGATAGAAGTCGTTCCCTTCACGGGTACGCTCGCCAACGCCCGCGAACACGGAGTAACCGCCGTGCTCCTTCGCGATGTTATTGATGAGTTCCATCATGTTCACGGTCTTGCCCACGCCTGCACCGCCGAACAGACCGACCTTGCCGCCCTTCGCGAACGGGCAGATCAGGTCGATAACCTTGATGCCGGTTTCGAGCAGTTCCGTCGACGGCGACAGCTCGTCGAACGAAGGTGCGTTCTGGTGGATCGAACGCGTCGTTTCCGATTCGATCGGACCCGCTTCGTCGATCGGACGGCCGAGCACGTCCATGATGCGGCCGAGCGTCGGCTTGCCGACCGGCACGCTGATGGGCTTGCCCGTGTTCTTGACCATCGTGCCGCGGCGCAGGCCGTCGGATGCACCCAGACAGATGGTGCGAACCACGCCGTCGCCCAGCTGCTGCTGGACTTCGAGCGTCAGTTCGGTGCCTTCCAGAATGAGCGCGTCGTAAATCTTCGGCATTTGCGCACGCGGAAATTCCACGTCGATAACGGCGCCGATGCACTGTACGATCTTGCCTTCTACCAAAGCAGTAGTACTCATCGCATTTCCTTTAGATACTGTGTTCTTTCACGCGGCCGTCAGACCGCTGCGGCGCCGCCGACGATTTCCGACAATTCTTTCGTAATCGCGGCCTGGCGGCTCTTGTTGTAGACGAGCTGCAGTTCGTTGATCACGGTCTTCGCGTTGTCCGACGCGGCCTTCATCGCGACCATGCGCGCGGATTGCTCCGACGCCATGTTTTCCGCGACCGCCTGATAGACGAGCGCTTCGACGTAGCGCACGAGAAGCTCGTCCACCACGGTTTGCGCGTCCGGCTCGTAGATGTAGTCCCACGAGGTCTTCGGCGTGACGCCGTCTTCGTCCTTCGCGTCCAGGTCGTCCACCGACAACGGCAGCAGTTGCTCGATCACCGCTTCCTGCTTCATCGTGTTGATGAAGCGCGTGTACGCGAGGTACACCGCGTTGATCTTGCCTTCCGAATACAGGTCGAGCTGCACCTTGATCGCGCCGATCAGCTTTTCCAGATGCGGCGTGTCGCCCAGTTGCGTGACTTGCGACACGACCTTCGCCTTCAGGCGATTCAGGAAGCCGAGTCCCTTGCCGCCGATCGCCGAAGCTTCGATCTGGACACCGCTTTGATCGAGTTCCTTGATCTTGTTCAGCGACGCACGCAGGATGTTCGTGTTCATGCCGCCGCACAGACCCTTGTCGGTCGTGACGAGGATCAGGCCGGCCGTCTTTGCGCCCTTGTTCTCGACCATGAACGGATGGCGATACTCGGGGTTCGCACGGCTCATGTGCGATGCGATCGAACGGACCTTGTCGGCATACGGACGGGCGGAACGCATGCGCTCCTGGGCGCGGCGCATCTTCGATGCGGCGACCATTTCCATCGCTTTCGTGATCTTGCGCGTGTTCTGCACGCTCTTGATCTTGCCGCGAATTTCCTTCATTCCAGCCATTGCTTACTCCTTGATCGAAGCCGCGCGACGTCCGGTGACATCGCGCGTTGCTCCTCTATCCCGATCAATAAGCGCCCGACTTCTTGAAGTCCTTCAGCGCGGCATGCAGTGCGCCTTCGTCGTCCTTCGACAAGTCTTTATTGTCTTCGATGCGCTTAATCAGATCGCCGTGGCTGGTCTTCAGGAATTCGCGCATGCCCTTTTCGAATGCGAGCACTTGCGAAACTTCGAGATCGTCCAGATAGCCGTTGTTGGCTGCGAACAGCGCGACGGCCAGTTCCCACACTTGCAGCGGCTGATACTGCGGCTGCTTCAGCAGTTCCGTCACGCGGCGGCCGCGCTCGAGCTGCTTGCGGGTGGCTTCGTCGAGGTCCGATGCGAACTGCGCGAACGCGGCGAGCTCACGATACTGCGCGAGGTCGGTACGGATACCGCCCGACAGCTTCTTGATGACCTTCGTCTGAGCCGCACCGCCGACGCGCGACACCGACACGCCCGCGTTGATAGCAGGGCGGATACCGGCGTTGAACAGGTCGGTTTCCAGGAAGATCTGGCCGTCGGTAATCGAGATCACGTTCGTCGGAACGAATGCGGTCACGTCGCCGGCTTGCGTTTCGATGACCGGCAGTGCCGTCAGCGAACCGCTCTTGCCCTTCACTTCGCCGTTCGTGAACTTCTCGACGTACTCTTCCGAGACGCGAGCCGCACGCTCGAGCAGACGCGAGTGCAGATAGAACACATCGCCCGGATACGCTTCGCGGCCCGGCGGGCGGCGCAGCAGCAGCGAGATCTGGCGATACGCCCACGCCTGCTTGGTCAAGTCGTCATAGACGATCAGCGCATCTTGGCCGCGATCGCGGAAGTATTCGCCCATCGTGCAGCCGGCGTACGGCGCGAGGTACTGCATCGCGGCCGATTCCGAAGCCGAAGCCGCCACGACGATGGTGTAAGCCATCGCGCCGGTTTCCTCGAGCTTGCGCACCACGTTCATGATCGACGAAGCCTTCTGGCCGATCGCGACGTAGATACAGATGAGATCCTTGCCCTTCTGGTTGATGATCGCGTCGACGGCCACCGCGGTCTTGCCGCACTGACGGTCGCCGATGATCAGCTCGCGCTGGCCACGGCCGATCGGCACCATCGAGTCGATCGACTTCAGACCCGTCTGCACCGGCTGCGACACCGACTTACGCCAAATCACGCCCGGGGCGATCTTTTCGATTGCGTCCGTTGCCTTCGCGTTGATCGGGCCTTTACCGTCGATCGGGTTGCCGAGCGCGTCGACCACACGGCCGACGAGTTCCGGACCGACCGGCACTTCCAGAATGCGGCCCGTCGTCTTGACGATGTCGCCTTCCGAGATGTGCTCGTACTCGCCGAGAATAACGGCGCCGACCGAGTCACGTTCGAGGTTCAGCGCGAGGCCGAAGGTGTTGCCCGGGAATTCGAGCATTTCGCCCTGCATCACGTCCGACAGGCCGTGGATACGCACGATACCGTCGGTCACGGAGATCACGGTGCCCTGGTTGCGAACGTCCGCGCTCGCTTCAAGGCCCTGGATCCGGCTCTTGATCAGCTCGCTGATCTCAGAGGGATTGAGTTGCATTATTCGCTCCTGATAGTCAATTCTGTTGCGTGCCAGTCATCAGACTCGGTTGATCGCATTAATTCGCAAATTAAGCGGTCAGAGCCGTCTGCATGCTGGCGAGGCGCGCGCGGACCGAGGTATCGAGCACTTCGTCGCCAACCGTCACGCGAACGCCGCCGATCAGCGACTGATCGATTTCGACGGTCGGTTTCAGCTTGCGCTGGAACTTGCGTTCGAGGCTTGCAACGAGGTCGTTCAACTGTTCGCCTTCGAGGGGGAACGCGCTCACGATGTGAGCATCGGCAGCACCTTCACGGGCGTTCTTCAGCTCGTCGAACTGGACGGCGATTTCCGGCAGCAGCGGCAGGCGATGGTTCTCGACCAGCATGCCGACGAAGTTCTTCGCTTGAGGCTGGCTTTGGGCCAACGGCGACTTCACTGCGGCGAGCAGGAGATCGACGATTTGCTGGCGGCTCACCTTCGGGCTCGAAGCGACCGTCTCCACTTCGGGCAGACGCGCAACCTGTGCCAGCTCCTCAACGAAGGTGGACCAGCCCGCGAGATCGCCGGTTTCGGCCACGCGGAACAGCGCTTCTGCGTAAGGACGAGCGATGGTTGCAAGTTCGGCCATGATCAGAGCTCGGTTTTGAGTTGATTCAGCAGATCGGCGTGTGCCTTCTGATCGACTTCGCGCTTCAGAATCTGCTCAGCGCCTTTCACAGCCAGCGCAGCGACTTCGCCACGCAGCGCTTCGCGAGCCTTCACGATTTGCTGGTCGGCGTCGGCCTTGGCTTGCGCAACGATACGCGCGGCTTCGGCTTGAGCGTTGGCCTTGATTTCTTCTGCGACTGCGGCAGCGCGCTTTTCAGCGTCGGCGATGCGTTGCTGGCCGTCGTTGCGCGCTTGCGCGAGTTCCTGGTCGACGCGCTTGTGCGCAGCTTCGAGTTCCGCTTTGCCCTTGTCGGCGGCGGCGAGGCCGTCGGCAATCTTCTTCGAGCGCTCGTCGAGGGCGTTGATCAACGGCGGCCACACGAACTTCATCGTGAACCACGCGAGGATCAGAAACACGACCATTTGCGCAAACAGGGTTGCGTTGAGATTCACGGTGTTTCCTTAAACGTTGCTTGATCGGAGGTGAAACGGTTAAAAGGCGCTCATCGGCTTGTTGAGCTCGATCAGCGCCTCACCCGTTCCGTTCAGCGTCTTTAAAAAGTCAGACGCACACTTCCGAGGAACCTCAGCCTGCGAGCTTCGAGAGCAGCGGGTTCGCGAACGCAAACAGCATTGCCACACCAACGCCGATCAGGAACGCCGCGTCGATCAGACCAGCCAGCAGGAACATCTTGGTCTGCAGCGGGTTCATCAGTTCCGGCTGGCGGGCGCATGCTTCGATGTACTTGCCGCCCATCAGACCGATACCGATACAGGCGCCGATTGCACCCAGGCCGATGATGATGCCGATACCGATGGCGGTCAGACCTTGGATGTTGGCGATGAAAGCTTGCATGATCACTCCTTTGATTAAAGACTTTGGAACTGGATTTATAAAAAACGAAAACCTAAAACCTGAACGATTCCGGAACGTGCCGCAACGCGTCAGTGTGAGTCATGCGCCTGGCCGATGTACACCAGCGTCAGCATCATGAAAATGAACGCCTGCAACAGCACGATCAGAATGTGGAAGATCGCCCAAACCGTGCCCGCGACCACGTGGCCGATGAATCCGAGCACGGAAGCGTCCGCACCGAACGTCCACATGCTGCCCAGAAGGGCGATCAGCAGGAACAGCAGTTCGCCGGCGTACATGTTGCCGAACAGCCGCATGCCGAGCGACACCGTCTTGGCGACGAACTCGATGATGTTCAGCGCGAGGTTCGGAATCCACAGCAGCGGATGCGCGCCGAACGGAGCGGACAGCAGTTCGTGCACGAAGCCGCCAGCGCCCTTGATCTTGAAGTTGTAGTAGATCATCAGCACGAACACGCCGAGCGCGATACCGATGGTGCCGTTGAGGTCAGCCGTCGGAACGATGCGATGATGCGGAAGGACGTTTTCGAGACCGAGCCAGCCGATGATGCGCGGCGGCAGATCCACGGGGATGAAGTCGAGCGAGTTCATCAGGGCGACCCAGACGAATACGGTCAGCGCGAGCGGAGCGATGAAGCGGCGGCTGCCGTGGATCATCGACTTCGACTGGTCTTCGACCATTTCGACCAGCATCTCGATGGCGCACTGGAAACGGCCGGGAACACCGGACGTCGCCTTGCGTGCAGCAAGACCGAGAATGACGATGGTGATGACACCGCACACGATCGACCAGAACAGCGTGTCGAGATTCCAGACGTGGATGTCGAAGATCGACGTCTGTGCGTGCGTGGAAAGATTCTGCAAGTGGTGCGCAATGTACTCGGACGGATCCAGAGCGTGCGTTCCTTCGCTAGCTGCCATATCGTTAAAGCCACCCAAATTGTCAAAAATCTTTCGCCGCCTGTCGCTTCCGAGCCGCCGCTTCGCGTCGCGGCTCCGGGTCGAGAGGCCCGAGTGCGGCACAACGTCCGCACTTGTTCATACGTGATGCTACTTACAATCCGTGCTGCGGGCACTTACCTGGGACGTCAAGAATCGTCACCGAAGCGCCATTGCAACCCAGTATGTCTTCAGAGCGACGATGTACGTAACGAGCAGCGGCAACCACAACGCGCTCTTGTACCAGTACGCGACCGCCACGAACATGGCGATCGTCGCTCCCATCTTGAGCGCTTCGCCGATCATCCAGCTCATGATCGTCTCCGCGCCGCTCTTCGCCCGCAGGCGCGCGGCGAACAGAGCGCTCGGCACCCAGCAGATCGCTCCCCCCAGAAATGCGGACAGCGCAGCATCGCCCGGCGGCTTGTAGAACAGCCACCACAACAGCGTCGCACCCAGGGACAAAACCATTTGCGCTGCCACGACCTTAAACGGCGTGACACGCGATGGACGACTCACCTCGGGCCCAAACAGCTTCTGTGCCTGATCCCGCGTGAGCGGAACGATATTATTTTCTTGCGCTTCGGCATCCCACGAGTCGCTCGACGAACTGCGCGGCTGATTTCCGGAGGCGTTTTCATCGCCGGTTGCGTGAGCGTCCGGCGCTCGATTTTCCTCTCGCACCGTCTTCCAACCTTCAACCAAAAGTCCGGGAAAATCACCCCCTGCGCTTTCGCTGCGCTTTCGAGGTGGCCTAGCTGATAAATCCGGGCGATTGTAAGCGATTGTTGTCACGGATTCAATAGTTTAGGCGCGTCAAAAACCAAGCAGACGAACCTTAAAAAACGGTCTCAAAAGCGAGACTTTCCTTGCAATTGCAAGGAGATTTTCATTCGATGGAGGAGCCTGCGCCGAGCATCAAACGAGCGCCCAGCCGATGACGATTGCCACGATCCAGAACGGGATCGACACCATGTGAAATGGCATCCACATGCCTTTTTCACCCGACAAGCGCACGGCGATGAGATTCGCGAGCGAACCGATTGCGATACCGAATCCACCGACGCTCACGCCAAATGCGAGCGCGCGCCAGTCCTTCGAGAACTCCGCGAGCACGATGGCCGCCGGCACGTTGCTGATGGCCTGCGACAGCACCGCGCCCGCCGCATACGCGCGCATCGGCGTATCGATGCCTATATGGGCGATGCCTGCGTGAATCGACGGCAACGCGGCCGCGCTGCGCAGCACGATGAACATCATCACGAAGATGAGGAGCAGCAGCCAGTCGATCTTCAACACGACTTCACGTCGCCACAACAGGAAGACGGCCGCCAGAACGGCCAGCGCCGGGCCGGCGTGATGCGCATCGGCGAGCGCGACGAACGCCGCAAACGCGAGCACGCTGACACCGCACAGCACGCGATCGACGCGATGTTCCTCGACATCGCCGGAAAGATCCAGCGGCTCCGCGCGGAACATCGCGAACGTGACGATGCCGAGCAGCGCCATCAACGCGGCGCACAGCGGCAGCATCGCCCAGACGAACGCCGGGAAGCCGACGCCGCTCGTCTGCCACAGGAAAAGGTTCTGGGGATTGCCGAGTGGCGTGAGAATCGAGCCTGCGTTGACCGACAGCGCAATGACGATGACGAGCCGTTTGATCGGCAGCGGCGCGAGCTTGTGCAACGACAAGGCGAGCGGGACGACGGCGAAAAGCGCTACGTCGTTGGTCAGCACCGTGGAGAGGCCCGCGGCGAGCGCCACGAGGAGCAGCGCCAACGTGCGTTCGCCATGAATGTGATGCACGAGCCGATGCGCGGCCCACATCAGGAATCCTGATAATTCGATGGCCTTGGTCAGCACCAGCAGGCCCGCGAGTGTAAGCACCGTCTGCCAGTCGACGAGACCCGGCAGCGACATCCACGGACGTGGATGGGCGATCTGCAACACGACGAGCGCGAATACCAAAATGGCGAGAACCGGCTCTTTCGAGACGGCCCGCCAGATGCGCGCAAGAAAGTCGGAACGTGTACGGTTGACGTCGAATTCGGACAAGATGTGCGCGGGTCAGGCTGTGGGAGTCGTCGCTTCGATGCTGCCGCGCAGCTTCGTCAGAATGCCTTCGAGCGAGTCGAGCGTGCCGAAATCGATCGTGACTTTTCCGCGCCCTCTTCCGCCCAGCTTGATCTTCACGTTGGCCGATAGCAGATCCGACAACTCTTCTTCGAGCCGACGCGTATCACGTCCGCCGTCGTTCGCGGCGCGTGCTTTTGTCGCAGGCGCTTCCTTGGTCGTCGCCGCGACGAGGCGCTCCGTTTCACGCACCGACAAGCGGCGATTGACAACGTGATTGGCAAGTTGAATCTGCGTCGCTGCGTCGACGGCGAGCAGCGCGCGCGCGTGGCCCATGTCGAGGTCGCCGGCGAGGAGCATCGTCTGAACGGGCGTCGCCAGGTTCAAAAGACGCAACAGATTAGAGACGGCGCTGCGCGAGCGGCCGACCGACTCGGCAGCCTGTTCGTGCGTGAAGCTGAACTCATCGAGCAGGCGCTGGATGCCCTGCGCCTCTTCCAGCGGATTCAAATCCTCGCGCTGGATGTTTTCGATCAGCGCCATCGCTGCGGCAGCCTGATCTGGCACGTTTTTTACCAACACGGGTACTTCATCGAGCCCCGCCAGGCGCGCGGCGCGAAAACGCCGCTCGCCCGCGATGATTTCATAGTGATCGTCGCCGACGGAGCGCACGAGGATCGGTTGCATCAGCCCTTGCGCGCGGATACTCGCCGCGAGCTCCTGCAGCGCGCCCTCGTCCATGCGCGTGCGCGGCTGATACTTCCCGGCCTGCAGCTTGTCGAGCGGCAACACCGACGGCGTGCCTTCACCGCGCACCGCTTCCGTAATGTCGACGCTGCCGCCGAGCAATGCATCCAGGCCTCGGCCCAAACCCTTCTTTTTCATCACAGCGCTCATTTCGGTTCCTCCATCGGCGTGACTGCCGCATCGAATGGGTTTGCTTAGTTGAGGTCGAGCGCACGCACGCGCTCGATCATTTCCGTGCCGAACTGGATATACGCCTGCGCGCCGCGCGACGACTTGTCGAACACGACACCCGGCAGCCCGTAGCTCGGCGCCTCGGCAAGACGCACATTGCGCGGGATCACGACGTCGAACAGCTTGCTGCCGAAATGCTCTTTCAATTGATCCGACACTTGTTGTTGCAGCGTGATCCGGGGATCGAACATCACGCGCAGCAAGCCGATGACCTTCAGGTCGCGGTTCAGATTGGCGTGAACCTGCTTGATCGTGTTCACGAGGTCGGACAGCCCTTCCAGCGCGAAGTATTCGCACTGCATCGGAATCACGACGCCGTGCGCCGCGCACAACGCGTTGAGCGTCAGCAGCGAAAGCGCCGGGGGGCAATCGATCAGCACGAAGTCATAGTCATCGACTACTTCTTCGATCGCGACGCGAAGAATGCGCTCGCGGTTTTCCATGTCCACGAGTTCGACTTCCGCGCCAGCGAGTTCGCGATTGGCCGGCAGCACGTCGTAACCAACGGCCTCCGGACGGGTACGCGCTTCGCGCAGCGTGACGCCATCGACGAGCACTTCGTAAACCGTGTTCTCGCACGCGGCCTTGTCGATGCCGCTACCCATGGTCGCGTTGCCCTGCGGGTCCAGGTCGATCAGCAACACGCGCTGACCCAGCCCCGCGAGGCTCGCCGCGAGATTGACCGCTGTCGTGGTCTTTCCAACGCCGCCCTTCTGATTTGCGACGCAGAAGATTTTTGCCATCGTTTAGTGTCCTCGTTTCTTCGCTGTCAGAAGATCAGCGTGCCTGGAATGGCGGATGAAAACCTTCAACGAACCGTCATACCGGCTCGACGGCAATCTCGACGAGATGCCGTTCGGCGTCGAGCATCGGCACATTCAAGCGCTCGATGCCGAGCACCGTGGCGCCCGCCGGCACTCGCGCGGCTTCGGCATCTGGCTTCACCCCTTTCATCGCCAGAATCCGCCCGTTGTCCGCAACCAGATGACGCGAAAGTGTAACGAAATCGGAGAGCTCTGCGAATGCGCGCGACACGATTACATCGAATTTTTCCGGTACTTCGACGCCTGGACGTAAACTTTCGACGCGCCCGGTTACGACAGACAGATTGTTCAGACCTAACTGGGCCTTCGCCTGCGACTGAAAAGCTGTTTTCTTGTGGACGATGTCATTCAACGTCACACGCACATCTGGCTGCGCGATCGCCAGCACGACGCCGGGCAAACCGCCGCCCGAACCGACGTCCAGCAGAGTCGACGGATTTCGCGCGGATACAGCCGGGACGATCGCGAGCGAATCCAGAATGTGCTGGATCAGCATCTGCTGCGGGTCGCGGATTGCCGTCAAGTTATAGACGGAGTTCCACTTGGCGAGCAGCGCGACATAATCGAGTAATTTCTGGCTTTGCGAAGACGACAGCGCGAGGCCGAGCGCGGCGACGCCCTTTTCGAGCGTCGTCGCCAGAGTTTGGTTGCGCTCCGTCATTGAACCGCCGTCGTATTACCGCTTGCCGAATCGTCGCTAGGCGAGTTGCGGCCGCGACGTCCCGCGCCGCGCTTCAGATGCACCATCAGCAGCGAGATCGCGGCCGGCGTAATGCCCGAGATTCGCGATGCCTGACCGATGGTCTCGGGCCGGTGCTGAATCAGTTTCTGGCGAGCTTCAAACGACAGGCCGCGGACTTCGTTGTAGTCGAGACCTTCGGGCAGGCGCGTATTTTCCTGCGCGCCGTTCCGCACGATCTCGTCCGCTTGCCTGTCGATGTAACCTTGGTACTTCACGCCGATTTCGATTTGCTCCTTGATCTGGCTGAGAAGAACCGAATCCTCCGCTAACGGCGCGTCCGGGCCACACGCTCCGTCGCGCAGCGCGCAGATGCCGTCGTACGAAACACCCGGCCGGCGCAGCAGATCCGCCAAGCTGTACTCATGGTCGATCGGCTTGCCGAGCAACGCGGTCGCCTCTTCGGCCGGCAGCGTCTTCGGGTTGACCCATGTCGAGCGAAGACGCTGTGTTTCACGTGAAACAGCGTCGCGCTTGCGGCTGAACGCGTCCCAGCGAATATCGTCGATGACACCAAGCTCGCGGCCAATTTCCGTGAGACGCATATCCGCGTTGTCCTCGCGGAGCGACAGACGGTACTCCGCGCGGCTCGTAAACATGCGGTACGGCTCAGATACGCCCCGCGTCACGAGATCGTCTACGAGCACGCCCAGATACGCCTGATCTCGACGCGGCGACCACGCCTCTTTACCTTGGACTTGGAGTCCGGCGTTGATTCCCGCAAGCAAGCCTTGCGCAGCTGCCTCTTCGTAGCCGGTCGTACCGTTGATCTGTCCGGCGAAGAACAAGCCGTTGATCGCCTTCGTTTCCAACGAAGCCTTCAGCGCCCGCGGATCGAAGTAGTCGTATTCGATCGCATAGCCAGGACGAAGGATGTGCGCATGCTCCAGGCCCCGCATCGAGCGCACGAGCTCGAGTTGCACGTCGAACGGCAGACTCGTGGAGATGCCGTTGGGATAGAACTCGTTCGTGGTCAGTCCTTCCGGCTCCAAGAAGATCTGGTGCGCGTCTTTCGAAGCGAAGCGGTGGATCTTGTCCTCGATCGACGGGCAATAGCGCGGTCCGACGCCTTCAATAACGCCCGTATACATCGGCGATCGATCGAGTCCGGAGCGGATGATGTCATGCGTCCGTGCATTCGTGTGCGTGACCCAGCACGGCAATTGACGCGGATGCTGCTCTACTCGACCCAGAAACGAAAATACCGGGATCGGATCGAGGTCGCCCGGTTGCTCTTCGAGCTGAGAGAAATCTATCGTGCGGCCATCGATGCGCGGCGGCGTGCCCGTTTTGAGACGGCCCTGAGGCAGCTTCAATTCCTTCAGACGCGCGGAAAGCGACACCGCAGCGGGATCGCCCGCGCGACCGCCGACATAGTTATTCAGACCAACGTGGATCTTCCCATCGAGGAACGTCCCTGCGGTCAGTACGACGGCGCGCGCGCGAAAACGCAGACCCACCTGGGTGGCAGCACCGACGACGCGATCGCCCTCGACCATCAAATCATCGACCGCTTGCTGGAACAGCCAGAGATTCGGTTGATTTTCCAGCCGATGGCGGATCGCCTGCTTGTACAGAAGGCGATCAGCTTGGGCGCGCGTCGCCCGCACCGCCGGCCCCTTCGACGAATTGAGAATGCGGAACTGAATGCCGGACTCGTCCGTCGCCGCAGCCATGGCGCCACCGAGCGCGTCGACCTCCTTGACGAGATGGCCTTTGCCAATCCCGCCGATGGACGGATTACAGCTCATCTGACCGAGCGTCTCGATGTTATGGGTCAAAAGCAGCGTTTTGCAGCCCATACGCGCGGAGGCGAGCGCCGCCTCAGTGCCCGCGTGACCGCCTCCGACGACGATCACATCAAATTCTGTGGGATAAAGCATTGGGATATCGTGTGCGAACGACACGAACCTGAAGAGAGAATAGCTTTGAATTATAACGGTTTCTTCCCGCCCTCGAATTCGGTCAAACGGGCAGAGACGAAAAAAATGGCGTGTTTCACGTGAAACACGCCATCGGTGGGCACCGCCGTTGTGGCGTCTAAGCCACTTTTTTCGTCAGGCCAAGATAAGTCTCGATAACTTGGGGATTGTGTTGAAGCGCATCGGCGTTCCCTTCGAGGGCAAACTCACCCGTTTCGAGAACATAGCCGTAGTCGGAGATTTGCAGCGCCGCGCGTGCATTTTGTTCAATCAGCAGCGTGGCAACGCCCGTCTGACGCAGAGCGCTGATGATATGGAAAATCTCCTTGACGATCAGCGGCGCCAGCCCGAGGCTCGGCTCGTCGAGCATGAGAAGTTGCGGCTTACCCATCAGCGCGCGACCCACCGCCAGCATCTGCCGCTCTCCACCCGACAAGGTTCCGGCCGCTTGCTTCCGCCGTTCCTTCAGTCGCGGGAAAAGCTGAAATACATGATCGAGCTGATCAAGGTAATTCCGTTCGCCTGCCTTTTTACGCCGATAAGCGCCGAGCACGAGGTTGTCCTCTACCGCCATCGTCGCGAATAGCTCGCGTTTTTCCGGCACCAGGCACATTCCACGCGCGACACGACGCTCAATCGGTAACGCAGAGATATCTTCTCCAAGATATCGCACAACACCCTTCGAATGCCCCGTCTGCGGCAGCGCGCCCATGATCGCGTTAAGCAGCGTCGACTTTCCCGCGCCGTTCGGCCCGATGACGGAAACGATCTGCCCCGCGCCGACGGTGAGCTTGCCGTCGTGCAACGCCTCGACCTTGCCGTAGCGTACCGACAAGCCGTCCACTTGAAGAATCGGATCTGCCATCATTCCAGCCCACCCAAATATGCTTCGAGCACCGCAGGATCCTTCTGGACTTCTGTCGGCAATCCTTCGGCGATCTTGGTGCCGAACTCCATCACCACAAGCCGATCCGTCAGATTCATCACGAAGTCCATGTCGTGTTCGACTAGAAGAATGCTCATCCCTTCGGCGCGAAGTTTTCGCAGCAAGTCAGCCAGTTGTAGCTTTTCCTGATACCGCAAGCCAGCGGCAGGTTCGTCCAACAGCAACAGAGTCGGATCGCAGCACAGCGCGCGGGCGATTTCCAGAATCCGCTGCTGACCCAGCGCGAGACTCCCCGCTTCGCTATAAATATGCTTCTCCAGCCCGACGCGTTTGATCTGCTTCGCGGCCTCCGCCATCAGCCGCGCTTCCTCCGCCGCGTTCAGACGGACGACGCTGCGCCAGACGCCCGTATTGCCACGCAGATGCGCTCCGATCGCGACGTTCTCCAGAACGGTCATCCCCGGCAGCATCTTGACGTGTTGAAACGTCCGCCCGATGCCGCGTTTGACGATCTCGCGCGAAGTCAGCTTCTCGATGCGTTCGCCGTGAAAACTGATCGCGCCGCTCGTCGCTTGAAGCACGCCTGTGACGAGATTGAACGTCGTGGATTTGCCTGCGCCGTTTGGTCCGATCAAACCGATGATCTCGCCGGCCTTCACCTCGAAACTGACATCATTCACCGCGACGAGCCCACCGAACTGCTTGCGCGCCTTGTCGACAACCAGCAAGCGCTCGCCCGCCGTCGGTTTGCTGCGCTGCGGTAGGGTGTCGCCGTGACCTGGAACGTGAGCGCGAGGACCACGAGGAAAGATGCGCGCGACGAACGGCCATACGCCCTGTCTCGCGTATTGCAACAGCAGAACCATCACGACGCCGAAAACGATGATCTCAAAATTGCCGTTGGCGCCGATCAGCTTGGGCAGAAGCGTCTGCAGATAATCCTGCAGAACGGTGAGGATCGTCGCACCGAGAATCGCACCCCAGACGTGCGACACGCCGCCGACCACCGCCATGAACAGGAACTCGATGCCGTGATTCAGCCCGAACGGCGTCGGATTCACCGCGCGCTGCAAGTGCGCGTACAGGAAGCCGGAAATGGCCGCCAGAACTGCTGCATAAATGAAGATGACCACGCGCATCCACGCCGTATTGACGCCCATCGCCTCGGCCATCGTGCCGCCTCCGCGCAATGCGCGAATCGCGCGGCCTGGCCGACTATTAAGCAGATTCTGAACAGATATCACCGCGAGCAGCACGACGACCCAGATCAGGTAGTAGATGCTGCGCCCCGATTCGAGCTGCCAGCCGAACACGTTGAGCACCGGAATCCCATTGATGCCGTCGTACTTGCCGAGCAGTTCCATGTTGCCGAACAGATAGAACAGCGAGAGGCCCCACGCGATCGTCCCGAGCGGCAGAAAGTGCCCGGACAGACGCATGGTGATAAGACCGAGCAGCAGCGCGATAAATGCCGTCAGCACGACGCCTGCGATGAGCGCGAGCCACGGCGAGACGCCATAGCGCGTCGTCAGGAAGGCCGTCGCGTATGCGCCCACGCCGACAAACGCAGCCTGGCCGAAGCTCGTCATCCCGCCGATGCCCGTCAGCAGAACGAGGCCGATCGCGACGATCGAATAGAGGCCGATGTAGTTCAGCAGCGTGATCCAGTACTCGGGCACGGCGACCGGCCCGGGCAGAATCGGCAACGCGAAAACGATCAGCAGAAAGATCCAGAAAGAACGGAATTTCATCGGCTCACTCCTCGTCCTCATCCGAATGCGGGCTCGCCAGGCTTCGCCACAGCAGCACCGGAATAATCAGCGTAAAGACGATCACCTCCTTGTACGCGCTCGCCCAGAACGACGAATACGATTCGAGCAGACCCACGAGCAGCGACCCCGCCGCCGCGAGTGGATAGCTCACCAGACCGCCGACGATCGCGCCCACGAAACCCTTCAGGCCGATCAGAAAGCCCGAGTCGTAGTAGATCGTCGTGATGGGCGCGACGAGCACGCCGCAGAGCGCGCCGAGCCCGGCCGCGAGCGTGAACGCGAGGCGCCCCGCCTGTGTCGTGCCGATGCCCACGAGCCGCGCGCCCAGACGATTCACCGACGTCGCGCGCAACGCCTTGCCGGAAATCGAGCGATCGAAGTAGAAGTACAGCGCGACGATCAACACGACAGCCGTCCCCACGACCCACAGGCTTTGCCCGGAGATTGATACGCTGCCGAGATTGAAGTTGGCGTCGGAGAATGCCGTCGTGCGCGATCCTTCGGCGCCGAACATCACGAGCCCGAGGCCGACCATCGCGAAGTGCACGGCGACCGCGACGATCAGCAGCAACAGCGTGCTCGCCTCCGCGATCGGCTCATAGGCGAGGCGATAGACGAACGGCCCCATCGGGACGACGATCAGAAGCGTCAGCGCGATCTGGGCCAACATCGGCAAAGGCTGCGCAAAAGCGGCTTGCGTAATGCCCCAAACCGCAACGGGAAACAGCAGATACTTGCCGGCCAGGACGGCGAGCAAGCGTCCGATCTGGTGATATCGCGAAGGATGCCGAACGATGCCAGCGAGTTCGGCGATAAAGCAGCCGACGCCCATCGCGATGAGCAAATAGCAGGTGGCGGGCAGCTTCTGCGTCTGCAGCGCGGCCAGCGTGAGCGCGCCATACGCGACGAACTCGCCCTGCGGAATGAAAATGACGCGTGTCACGGAGAACACGAGCACCAGCGCGAGCGCGAGCAACGCGTAGATCGCGCCCGTGGTGATCCCGTCCTGCGCGAGGATCGCCGCAATCGATAAGTCCATACTTCCTCTTTGGAGCTTCTTGTGAAACATGGTCAAGCGGCGCGCCGTTGCCGGTGCGCCGCTTGTTCTACGAGATCATCTCGAATTTAAGAAACAGGAACGCGCGGGTAAGGCGCGTTCCACGACATCAGTCGTTCAGCAGCTTCCACTTGCCGTCGACGATCTGCACCATCACGCGCGCGCGATTGTCGAAGCCGTTGTGATCGGTCGGCGTCATGTTCATGATGCCGTGCGACACCGGCAGATCCTTGAGGTTTTCGAGCGCCGCGCGCAGCGCTTCGCGGAACTCAGGCGTGCCCGGCTGGCCCTTCTTCAGCGCTTCGGGAATCGCGCGCTGAAGCATCTGCCCGGCGTCCCAAGCGTGGCCGCCGAACGTCGACAGCGAACCCGCGCCGTAGGCCTTCTCGTACGCGTCCTTGTACGCCGCCGACGACTTCTTAACCGGATTGCTCTCCGGCAATTGCTCGGTGACGAGCACCGGACCGGCGGGCAGGATCTCTCCCTCGCAATCCTTGCCGCACACGCGCAGGAAGTCGTTGTTGGCGACGCCGTGCGTCTGATAGACCTTGCCCTTGTAGCCGCGCTCCTTCAGCGCCTTCGCCGGCAGCGCGGACGGCGTGCCCGCACCCGCGATCAGCACCGCGTCGGGGTTCGCGCCCATCGTCTTCAGCACCTGGCCGGTCACGGACGTGTCCGTGCGGTTGAAGCGCTCGTTCGTGACGATCTTCAGCTTGTGCGCCGTGGCCGCCGTGTTGAACACGTTGTACCAGCCGTCGCCGTAGGCATCGGCGAAGCCGATGAAGCCCACGGTCTTCACGCCGTGCTTCTCCATGTAGCTCGCGATCGCGTCGGCCATGAGCGCGTCGTTCTGCGGCGTCTTGAAGACCCACGCTTTCTTCGCGTCCATCGGCGAGATGATCGCGGCCGAGGCGGCCATCGAGATCATCGGCGTCTTGCCCGCGGCGGCCGGGTCGATCATCGCGAGCGAGTTTGGCGTCACGGTCGAGCCGACGATCGCATCGACGTGATCTTCGTCGATCAGCTTGCGCGTGTTCTGCACGGCTCGGCTCGTGTCGGAACCGTCGTCGAGCACGATCCATTCGACCGACTTCCCGCCGATTTCCTTGGGCAACAGCGCGACGGTATTTTTCTCGGGAATCCCGAGCGATGCCGCCGGTCCCGTCGCCGAGAGCGTCACGCCGATCTTCACTTGCGCGAGCGCCGCGCCCGCGCCCGCGAACACGCTGCCCGCGATGGCGAGCGCGATGCCGGTCTTGATCCATGCCTTCTTCGTTTTCATTGCTTGTCTCCAAACGCGCACACTGGCGGTGCGTTGCTGCGAGTTGTTATCGATGCGACTTTCGAGGCCAATCAAAGAGCCGCCCCAATCTATTTACCGCGATACTGCGTGCCAAGGCTCGTTTTCCCTGACCGTTGCGCCCTCTTCTTCGTCGGGGCTTTCGTTGCACAGCGCAGAAAAAAGGCGCGTTCGAAACGACGCGCCTTTGTTCTTCGAATCAGTTCACATGCGATTGCGTCAGTTGCCCGAGAGCTTCCACTTGCCGCCTACGATCTCCACCATCACGCGCGCGCGCTGGTCCAGTCCGGAGTGATCGTTGGGGCTCATGTTGAAGATGCCGTGCGATGCCGGCAGATTCTTCGTCTCTTCGATGGCCGCGCGCAGCGCTTCGCGGAACGCCGGCGTGCCGGGCTGGCCCTTCTTCAGCGCAATGGGAATCGCGCGCTGCAGAATGAGGCCCGCGTCCCACGCGTGACCGCCGAAGGTCGACACCGAACCCGCGCCGTAGGCGCCTTCATACGCTTTCTTGTACGTGAGCGCGGCCTGCTTCACGGGATTGCTGTCGGGCAACTGCTCCGCGACGAGCAGCGGTCCGGCGGGCAGGAACGTGCCTTCGCAATCCTTGCCGCACACGCGCAGGAAGTCGTTATTGGCGACGCCGTGCGTCTGATAGATCTTGCCCTTGTAGCCGCGCTCCTTGAGCGTCTTCTGCGGCAGCGCGGCCGGCGTGCCCGCGCCCGCGATCAGCACCGCGTCCGCGTTCTGCGACATCGTCTTGAGCACCTGGCCCGTCACCGATGCGTCGTTGCGCGCGAAGCGCTCGTTCGCGACGATCTTCAGCTTCGCGAGATCGGCCGCTTTCGAGAATTCCTTGAACCAGCTCTCGCCGTAGGCATCGGAGAAGCCGATGAACGCGACCGTCTTCACGCCATGATTCGACATGTGCTGCGCGATCGCGGTGGCCATCAGAATGTCGTTCTGCGGCGTCTTGAAGACCCACGCCTTTTTCGCGTCCATCGGTTCGACGATGCTCGCGGCTGCGGCCATCGAGATCATCGGCGTGTGCGTTTCAGCGGCGATGTCGGTCATCGCGAGCGAGTTCGGAACGACGGTCGAGCCGACGAGCGCATCGACATGATCTTCGCTCGTCAGCTTGCGCGCGTTTTTCACGGCCTGCGTGGAATCGGTGGCGTCGTCGAGAACGATGTATTCCACCTTCTGCCCGGCGACCTCCTTCGGAAGCAACGAAACGGTGTTCTTCTCGGGAATGCCAAGCGACGCCGCCGGGCCCGTTGCCGAAACCGTCACGCCGATTTTCACGTCCGCCAAAACCTGATTGCTGATTACCGCCGATAATGCCGCGACGGCCATTGCGACCGCCTTTCCGCGTAATGCCAACTTCATTGATTTGCGCCCCGTAAATCGTGCTTATGCGTAAAGAATCGCCTGCGGATATGTCCGTGATTCGCGCCGCTTCGAATCGCCGACCGACGGGTCGGGAAATGCAGTTTAGCGGACGAAAGCGCCGGGCAGCAAGCCTTTTGAAGGGTCTTCCCGGGCTTCGAACGTTGTTTTTTCAGCGCTTTTCCGACGACGCCGCACGCATCCCTAAACCCTCGGGAAAACCCCGCCTTAAATCCGTCGAGGGATTAATTCGTATTATCGACGGGCAAATAAAAAAGCGCTGTTGGACTCATCCAACAGCGCTTTTCGGTCGGGCACTTCGTGCCTCATGTCTCCTCGTTCTCCACCTCAAAAATCTGGGTGCAACAGAACTAGGACGCATGTTAAAGAACGCAACAGTGCCCGGCAACCTAGCATTTACCCTAGTGGTGCACAAAAGCACCTCAACGGGGCGTATTTCTTGCAATACAGCGCGCTTCTCGCGAAGCCCCAATTAATTCGCAATTCAAAGTAAATCGCTTCAGCCTTGCAGCGGCCGAACCCGCGCAACGATCTCCCCGACGATTCCGCGACGGAACGCCAGCACGCACGCGATGAAGATGACGCCCGTCACGATCGTCACCGATTCGCCCAGCGAGTTGAACCACGCTACGCCCGTGAGCCGCGCGATGCCGCTGCCGATATCGCCGAGCCGGTCTTCCAGCGCGACGATGATCGCCGCGCCGAGCAGCGGGCCGAACATCGTGCTCATGCCGCCGACGAGGGTCATCAGCACGACGAGGCCGGACATCGTCCAGTGCGCGTCGCCCAGGGTTTCGAAGCCGAGCACGAGCGTCTTCGTCGCGCCCGCGAAACCCGCGAGCCCCGCCGACAGCACGAACGCGAGCAGCTTGTAGCGCGACGTGTCGTAGCCGAGCGAAATAGCGCGCGGCTCGTTCTCCTTGATCGCGATCAGCACTTGCCCGAACGGCGAATGCACGATGCGCACGATCAGCGCGAACGCGAGCAGCATCACCACGAGCACGACGTAATACAGCGTGATGTCGTTGCCCAGATCGATCGCGTTGAACAGCTTGCCGCGCGGCACGCCTTGCAGACCGTCTTCGCCATGCGTGAACGGCGCCTGGAGGAAGACGAAGTACACCATCTGCGCGAGCGCGAGCGTGACCATCGCGAAGTAGATGCCCTGGCGCCGAATCGCGATCAGGCCGGCGACGAGACCGAGCAGCGTCGCCGCCGCCGTGCCCGCGAGCACGCCGAGCTCCGGCGTGAAGTTGAGCGTCTGGATCGCGTAGCCGGCCACGTAGCCCGCGGAAGAGAGGAACATCGCGTGCCCGAACGACAGCAGCCCCGTATAGCCGATCAGCAAATTGAACGCGGCTGCGAAGAGCGCGAAGCACAGCACTTTCATCATGAACAGCGGATACACGCCGACGAACGGCGCCACGATCAGGCCGATCAGCAACAGGCCGTAGAGCGCTTTTCTCTGCATCATTTTTCCTTGCCGAAGAATCCTGCCGGGCGAATCATCAACACGATCGCCATGATGACGAAGACGACCGTCGCGGACGCTTCCGGATAGAACACGCGCGTCAAGCCTTCGATCACGCCGAGCAAGAGACCCGTGAGGATCGAGCCCATGATCGAACCCATGCCGCCGATCACGACCACCGCGAACACCGTGATGATCATCGACTGGCCCATCAGCGGCGACACCTGAATCACCGGCGCCGCAAGCACGCCCGCGAACGCCGCGAGCGCGACGCCGAAGCCGTAGGTGAGCGTGATCATCATCGGCACGTTGACGCCGAACGCCTCGACGAGCTTCGGATTCTCCGTGCCCGCGCGCAGATAAGCGCCGACGCGCGTCTTCTCGATCACGAACCACGTCGCGAAACACACGACGAGCGACGCCACGACCACCCACGCGCGATAGTTCGGCAGGAACATGAAGCCGAGATTGGTCGCGCCTTGCAGCAGCGACGGCACGTCGTAAGGCTGCCCCGACGAACCGTAGATCGAGCGAAACACGCCTTCGATCACGAGCGTGAGGCCGAACGTGAGCAGCAGCCCGTAGAGATGATCGAGCTTGTAGAGCCAGCGCAGCATCGATCGCTCGACGAAAACGCCGAACAGCCCGACGATGACGGGCGCGAGCACGAGCATCGCCCAGTACGGGACGTTGAAGTAGGAAGCGCCCATCCATGCGAGCATCGCGCCCAGCATGAAGAGCGCGCCGTGCGCGAAGTTGATGACGTTGAGCAAGCCGAAGATCACCGCGAGCCCGAGGCTCAGGATCGCGTAGAACGAGCCGTTCACCAGCCCGAGCAGCAGCTGGCTCATCATCGCGGCGAGTGGAATGCCGAAAATTTCCATTGAACCTGCCGTCAGAAACGTGTTGACGCGGTTGCGGCGGCCGAGCGGCCCTCTTGGCCGCCCGCCTCGCGAACGCGCTGAATCACCGCCGAACGCTTACTTCCAGAGCTTGCAGCGTGACTCCGCCTTCGTGCCGAACGCCTGATCGCCCGGAATCGTCGCGGTGATCTTGTAGTAGTCCCACGGCTCCTTCGATTCCGACGGCTTCTTCACTTCCATCAGATACATGTCGTGAATCATCGAACCGTCTTCGCGGATGTAGCCCTTCGCGTAGAAGTCGTCGATCTTCGTCTTCTTGAGCTGCGCCATGATCTTGTCGCCGTCGGTCGTGCCCGCCGCCTTCACCGCGTTCAGGTAGGCCATCACGGCGGAATAGTCCGCTGCCTGCAGGCTCGACGGCATCTTCTTCATCTTGCCGAAGTAGCGCTGCGCCCATTTGCGCGTGTTCTCATCCTTGTTCCAGTACCAGCTGTCCGTCAGGACGAGACCCTGCGTCGTTTCGAGCCCGAGGCTGTGGATATCGTTGATGAAGATGAGCAGCGCGGCGATCTTCATCGACTTGGTGATGCCGAATTCCTTCGCGGCCTTGATCGAGTTGATCGTGTCGCCGCCCGCGTTCGCGAGGCCGAGCACCTGCGCCTTCGATCCCTGCGCCTGCAGCAGGAACGACGAGAAGTCCGACGCCGACAGCGGATGACGCACTTCGCCGAGCACCTGGCCGCCGTTCGCCTTCACGACGTCGGCCGTATTCTTTTCGAGCGCCTTGCCGAACGCATAGTCGGCGGTGAGGAAGTACCACGTCTTGCCGCCCTGCTTCGTCACCGCGGAACCGGTGCCTTTCGCGAGCGCCATCGTGTCGTACGCGTAGTGCACCGTGTACGGCGAGCATTGCTCGTTGGTCAGGTTGTCCGCGCCCGCGCCGATGTTGATGTACGGCGTCTTCTTCTCCGCCGCGACTTGCGCGGTCGAGAGCGCCGTCGCCGAATTCGTGCCGCCGATGATCGCGTTCACGCCGTCGCGGTCGATCCATTCACGCGCGCGCGATGCCGCGATATCCGCCTTGTTCTGGTGATCCGCATAGACGAGTTCGATCGGCTTGCCGTTCACCTTGCCGCCGAAGTCCGCGATCGCCATGCGAATGGCTTCGAGGCCGCCCTGGCCGTCGATGTCCGCGTAGAGGCCCGACATGTCGGTGACGAAACCGATCTTCACGGTGTTGCCGTCGGCGGCGTTGGCGCTCGTGCTCATCACCGCCACACTCGCCGCCGCAGCCGCAAAGCACAGAGTAGAGAGGCGCGCGAGGGTCTTCTTTTTCATTCCAGTCTCCATGAGTTTTGATTTGTTGCGGTGTTACTGGTGTTGCCCTTCTTTCCGGCGTGCCGCGTTCGGGATCGATTACACCCCGAGCAATTCGTGCAGCACCGGCATCTTCGCTTCGAGTTCCCCCGCGCCGAAATGCTCGACGATGTTTCCGTGCTCCATCACGTAAAAGCGGTCCGCGAGCGGCGCCGCGAAACGAAAATTCTGTTCGACCATGACGATCGTGTAGCCGCGCGACTTCAGCATGAGGATCATGCGCGCGAGTGTCTGCACGATGACCGGCGCGAGACCTTCCGAGATTTCATCGAGCAGAAGCAGATTCGCGCCCGTGCGCAGAATGCGCGCGACGGCCAGCATCTGCTGCTCGCCGCCCGAAAGACGCGTGCCCTGGCTCGCGCGGCGCTCTTTCAGGTTCGGGAACATCGAATAGATCTCGTCGAGCGACATCGCGTCCTTCTGCTTGCCGATGAGCGGCGGCAACAGCAGGTTTTCCTCGCACGACAAGCTCGAAAAAATGCCGCGCTCCTCCGGACAATAGCCGACCCCGTAATGCGCGATCTTGTGTGTGGCGAGCCCGATGGTTTCGTGTCCCGCGACGCGAATCGAGCCCGTCCTGCGCCCGGTCAGGCCCATGATGGCGCGCAGCGTCGTCGTGCGGCCCGCGCCGTTGCGGCCGAGCAGCGTGACCACTTCGCCACGGTTCACCTTGAGGTCCACGCCATGCAGAATGTGCGATTCCCCGTACCACGCCTGCAATCCCGAGATTTCCAGCGCGGGCACATTGCCCGCCGCGCCGTTCGCCTCGCGCGAGCGGCGCTCCTCCACGATCGTACTCATGCATGCGCTCCGGTGAGCGCCGCATCGGCGCTGCCCATGTAGGCTTCCATCACGAGCGGATTCTTCGACACTTCCGCGTAGCTGCCTTCGGCCAGCACTTCGCCGCGCTGAAGCACGGTGATGGTGTCGGAGATGCCCGCGATGACGTTCATGTTGTGCTCGACCATCAGGATGGTGCGGCCCGCCGATACTTTCTTGATGAGCGCCGTCACGCGGTCGACGTCTTCGTGGCCCATGCCTTGCGTCGGTTCGTCGAGGAGCATGAGTTCGGGCTCCATCGACAGCGTGGTCGCGATCTCCAGCGCGCGCTTGCGGCCGTACGAAAGCTCGACAGTTTTGGTATCGGCGAAATCGGTGAGGCCGACTTGCGTGAGCAGATCCATCGCGCGGTCGTTGAGCGCGTCGAGAGAACGCTCGCTGCGCCAGAAATGAAACGACGTACCCAGTTGCCGCTGCAAGCCGATACGCACGTTCTGCAGCACGGTCAGATGCGGAAACACGGCGGAAATCTGAAACGAGCGGATGATGCCGCGCCGCGCGATATGCGCCGGCCGCTCGCGCGTGATGTCCGTGCCGTTGAAAACGATCTGGCCCGCAGTGGGTTCGAGAAATTTGGTGAGCAGGTTGAAGCAGGTTGTCTTGCCTGCGCCGTTCGGTCCGATCAGCGCATGGATCGAACCGCGGCGAACGCGCAGGTTCACGCCATTCACGGCCGTGAAGCCTTTGAATTCCTTCGTGAGTCCTCGCGTTTCAAGAATGGTGTCGCCGAGAATCATGTCCCCTTCCATGCGAAGTGAGACGCTGGGGCAAACTCTGTTCGCCTGCGCCTTATTTTTTCTTTCCGCGCGCACCCGAACGTTGTCTCCATTCCGGTACTGCTTCGCTTCGCGCGTCGCTGTTGCGGCCGCACAAAGTGTGCACGTGGCAAGCCGAGCATCACTAATTCCGGGGCCATTGTCGCGCCAATGATGCAGCGCAATCATTGGGATTTGCACTTACTAACGATTTGCTTGGAGTCCCGCCGCATGCACGTTATGGGGGCATGGGGAATGCTTATGCAGGGCGCAAATAAGCGATGACTGATCGAGCGTCATGCGCGCGTCATGCATACGTCATTCATCGCGTCACGCGAGCGCCGTCGCGATCACTTCCTGCGCTTCGACGCTGCGCCGGTCTTCGCGGATCATGTCGCTCGCGCGCTCGGCGATCATCAGCGTCGGCGAATTCGTATTGCCCGATGTGATCGTCGGCATCACCGATGCATCGACGACGCGCAGGCCGCGCACGCCGATCACGCGCAGGCGGCTGTCGACGACCGCCCCCGGATCGTTGTCCGTGCCCATGCGGCATGTGCCGACCGGATGAAAGATCGTCGTGCCGACCTTGCCCGCCGCTTCGACGAGTTCTTCCTGCGTCTGAAACTGAATGCCGGGCAAGATCTCTTCCGGCGCATAACGCGCGAGCGCGGGCGCGCCGGCGATGCGCCGCGTGAGGCGCAACGCATTCGCGGCGACTTCGCGGTCGCGGTCCGTCGACAGATAATTCGGCGCGATCAGCGGCGCCGCATGGGCATGGGGCGATTCGATATGCACGCTGCCGCGCGATGTCGGCCGCAGATTGCACACGGATGCCGTGAACGCATTGAACGCGTGCAGCGGTTCGCCGAAGCGTTCGAGCGACAAGGGCTGAACGTGATACTGCACGTCGGGGCGCTTGATCGATGCATCGTCGGGATTGGACTTCGCGAACGCGCCGAGCTGCGATGGCGCCATCGACATCGGGCCGCTACGCAACAGCGCGTATTGCATGCCGATGAAAAGCTTGCCCCACCAATGCGCGGACAACGTGTTCAACGTGCGCACGCCGTTGACCTTGTACGCCATGCGCAATTGCAAGTGGTCCTGCAGATTTTCCCCGACGCCGCGCAGACTCTTCACGACATCGATGCCGAGACGCTGCAGACGCGCGCCATTGCCGATGCCCGAGAGTTCGAGAATCTGCGGCGAATTCACCGCGCCCGCGCTGAGAATGACTTCGCATCGCGCGCGCGCGATGTAATCGACATCGCCGCCGCGATACTCCACGCCGACGCAGCGCGCGCCTTCGAACACGAGGCGTTGCGTGTGCGCGCCGGTGATCGTCGTGAGGTTCGGACGCTTCATCGCTTCACGGAGAAAGGCCTTCGCCGCATTCCAGCGAATGCCGCCGCGCTGATTCACTTCGAAATAACCGACGCCCGTGTTGTCGCCGCGATTGAAGTCATCGGTCGCGGGAATGCCGCTCTGCTGCGCGGCCTTCGCGAAGGTTTCGAGAATCTTCCACTTCAGACGCTGCTTCTCGACGCGCCATTCCCCGCCCGCGCCGTGCCATTGGTTGCCGCCGCCGTGATGATCCTCGCTGCGCTTGAAGATGGGCAGCACGGAATCCCACGACCAGTTCGGATCGCCGCTGACATGCGCCCAGTCGTCGTAGTCCTCGCGCTGGCCGCGCATGTAGATCATGCCGTTGATCGACGAGCATCCACCGAGCACGCGCCCGCGCGGATACGACAGCGCGCGTCCGTTCAGGCCCGGTTCGGCCTGCGTCTTGTAAAGCCAGTCCGTGCGCGGATTGCCGATGCAATACAGATAGCCGACCGGAATATGAATCCAGTGATAGTCGTCCTTGCCGCCCGCTTCGAGCAGCAGCACGTTCACGTCGGGATCTTCGGTTAGGCGATTCGCGAGCACGCAACCGGCCGTGCCCGCGCCGACCACGATGTAGTCGAATTCACCTTCCAGCTTGCGCGCGTTCTGTTTCATCGCTTGTCTCCGTGGCGCGCCGTCTTGTGCGGCGTCTTTGGCTTGCAGATCAACCGAGCGTACTGCGGGATGCGCTTGCGAATCCAATCAGATATGTTCAACTGGGATATAAGAAGCTTTAATATCAGCCGATGGACTACATTCTTCTGCGCGCCTTCATCACCGTTGCACGCGAAGGCAACCTCACGCGCGCGGCGGCGCAACTGCATCTGACGCAGCCGGCCGTCAGCCTGCAGATCAAGAATCTGCAGGAGATGCTGGGCGTCGTCCTGTTTTCGCGGACGTCGCACGGACTTTTGCTGACGCGCGATGGCGAAGCGCTCCTGCCGCACGCCGAACGCGCGCTCGCAGCCGCCGCCGACGTGCAGCGCGCCGCTGCTGCGCTGCGTCACGAAGTGAGCGGCACGCTGCGCATCGGCACGATTCTCGATCCCGAGTTTCTGCGGCTCGGCGGATTTTTGCGCCAGCTCGTGGAGACGCATCCGCGCATCGAGACGTCATTGCGGCACGGCATGTCGGGCTGGGTGCTGGAGCGCGTGAGGGCGCGTGATCTGGACGTCGGCTATTACATCGGCGATCCGGCCGTCGACGGCACGCGCGACGGCGAGCGCTTTCACGTCGTCAGGCTGACGCCATTTCTGTATCGCGTGCTTGCGCCGGCGGGATGGCACAACCGCGTCAACAAGGGCAAGCGCAACTGGGCCGCGCTCGCCAAGCTGCCGTGGATCTGGACGCCGCAGGAATCCGCGCATAACCGGCTGTTGTCGCGCCTCTTCCGCGAGGCGGGCGCGACGCCGCTCGTCGTCGCGGAAGTGGATCAGGAGCCGTCGATGCTCGATCTCGTGAAATCGGGCGTCGGTCTGTCGCTCGCGCGCGATTCGATCGCGCTGGCGCAGGCGCACGCACACGCGCTGACGATCGTCGAAGGCGTCACGGTGCCGACGCAGTTGTCCTTCGTCGCGCTCGCGGAACGTCGCGATGAACCGGCGATCGCGGCGGCGCTGCGTTTGATCGACGCGCAATGGTCCGTCTGAGGGCAAATCCCGACTTCGCGGGCAAGGGCTTTCAAGCGCGCTTCATCGATCGTCTGCTAGGCTGGGCGCTCGCTTTTTTACATCCAACCGTGTTCGAGGAGTCTTCATGGCACGCAACATCGAAATCAAGGCGCGCGCGCATCAGTTCGACGCACTGCGCGAACGCGCGGCCGCGCTCGCCCCCGACGCGCCGCTGGTTTTCCGCCAGCAAGACTTCTTCTACGACGTGCCCACCGGACGCCTCAAGCTACGCCAGTTCGACGACGGCACGCCATCCGAGCTGATCTTTTATCAGCGCGACGACCGCGACGGCCCGAAAGTCTCGTATTACACGCGCAGCCCGGTGACGAATCCCGAGGCGATGCACGCGCTGCTCGCGCAGGCGCTGACGACGCGCGGCATTGTCTCGAAGGAACGGCATGTGTTTCTCGTCGGGCGCACGCGCATTCATCTGGACCGCGTGGACGGTCTCGGCGATTTCATCGAGCTGGAAGTGGTGCTCGGCCAGGACGACGACGAAGCCGGTGGCGAAGAAGAAGCTCACGCGATGTTCGCGCGTCTCGGCGTGGCGCAGACCGATCTCGTGCCGCTCGCTTACGTCGATTTGCTCAGTCCCGAGGCGTCGTCGTCGGCGAGATGAGAAAGCGGCAGCGGACCGTTGCGCTTGAACGTCGTCAGCACGATGTTCGAGCGCACGCTGTCGACGCCCGGCACGCGCATCAGCTTCTTCATGACGAAGCCTGAAAGCGCGTTCAAATCGGGCGCGACGATGCGCAGCAGGTAATCCGCATCGCCGACGGTCGCGTGACATTCGAGCACTTCGGGCAGCATTTCGATCTGCTGCTGAAACTGCTCGATGATCGAATCGCCGTGATGCTTCAGCTTCAAACTCGTGAACGCCGTCACGCCCAGGCCGAGCTTTTCGGGCCGCAACACCACCCGATATCCTTCGATCACGCCCGTCGCTTCGAGGCGCTGCAGGCGCCGCCCGATCTGCGACGGCGAAAGCGGCACCTGCTCGCCCAGTTGCTGATGCGTCGCGCGCCCGAAGCGTTGAAGCACGTCGAGCAGGGCGAGGTCGAAATGATCGAGTTCGAGCATGAGGCGGATATGCGCGGTAGCCGTGATGTATGCGACTTTATCGCATGGCAACGGGTGCCCTCACAAACCCTTTGCGCAAAGGGGCCGTTTCGCGCGCGTTTTACGAATTCCTTGCAGCGGCAAACAAGGTAACGCGCATGTTACCAACCATGACACCGCGAAAGGCCGGATTTCATACGGAAAGACGCGAGTTCGGGATAAACGCAAGCCTTCGAACAGCAAATAGAAAGCTCGATCGTCAGTTACCTTTCAGTCTCGACTACCATTCCTGAAGCGCTCGTAAGCTTCCCAGGCGGCGCGAGCCTCGTCGTCCAGTTGCTCGGGCGGCAGCCCGGATTGACGCTGTACAATCAGCAGCGCATAGGGCCTGGACAGTGCGCTCGCTTCCTTGCAGAGGCTGAGTTCGTCGCCGCTCGACGGGGAGCGGCCGCGCCAGTAGTTGATCGCGGCTTCGAGTTCGTGGATCGGGATGACAGCCATGTCCGGGCAGAAATACATTCGGTGTACGGCCGCTCGCGGCTTCAGAAAAACAGGTCGCGCACGCCGCATGAGATGTGAGTTTTGAACCGGCTCGAGCCCGCGCCGCACGCCGCGCATGTGACCATGCCGCCGACCGCCCCGCCCGCTAGAGCTCAACCCATTGTACTTGAGCGACTCCATGCGAATCCTTCTGATCGAAGACGACCGCCCCATCGCGCGCGGCATTCAAAGCAGCCTCGAACAATCCGGCTTCACGGTCGACATGGTGCACGACGGCATCTTCGCCGAACAGGCGCTCGCGCAGAACCGCCACGAGCTCGTCATTCTCGATCTCGGCCTGCCCGGCATCGACGGCATGACGCTGCTTTCGCGTTTCCGCCAGGGCAATCGTCACACGCCGGTGATCATCCTCACCGCGCGCGATGAACTGCACGACCGCGTGCAAGGCCTGAACAGCGGCGCCGACGACTACATGCTGAAGCCGTTCGAGCCGCAGGAACTCGAAGCGCGTATCCGCGCGGTGATGCGACGCAGCGGCCCGCACGGCGACGTGCCACGCCCCGAAGTGTCGCTCGGCGGCTTGCGCCTGTCGGGCGTCGATCGCCGCATCTTCAACGACGAGCGTCCGCTCGAACTCTCGCCGCGCGAATTCGCCGTGCTCGAAATGCTGTTGCTGCGTCACGGCCGCGTCGTGAGCAAGGCGCAGTTGCAGGATCATCTGACGCACTTCGGCGGCGATCTCGGCGATACGGCCATCGAAGTGTATGTGCATCGCGTGCGCAAGAAACTCGAGAACACGCGCGTGGAAATCGTGACGGTGCGCGGCTTCGGCTATCTGCTTCAGGAGATCCGGCAAGCGGCGTAACGCTTCTGCCGTAAAACGCCTTGCGATTTCCCACTCGCCGCGCGGGCGACCAGCGTTTCGCCCGCGAAGACTGGCTCGATCTGGCGCGGTCGAAAGCCGCCGAGACGCCGGCGCCGCCGAGTCTGCGGCGCACGCTCCTGCGCCGCCTCGCCGCGCCGCTGTCCCTGCTCGCGCTGATGTCCGGCCTCATGGCCTACTGGCTCGCGTGGCAATACACGCAGCACGTCGTCGACCGCTCGCTCGCGGATCTCGCGACGGCCATCTCCAAGCAGATCCAGCTCGCCGGCGTCGATGCGCCCGTCACCGTGCCGCCGCTCGCGCAGGCGATGTTCTCGGATCCCGTCGAGCAACTCATCTACCGCATCAGCACGGGCGATGAGGAAATCGCCGGGGAACCCGATCTGCCGCTCACCGGCACCAACGTGCGGCGCATTCACTACGCGTACGTCTTCGAGACGCACTTCGAGGGCGTCTCCGTGCGCGCGGCGCAAGTGCGCGTGCCGCAGCCGACGGGCAATCCAATCGTCGTCGAAGTGGCGCAACGCGTGGGTTCGCGATATCGGATCGCGGTCGAATTTCTCATCGCGATCATGATGCCGCTGCTGTTGCTGCTGCTCGCCGGATGGGTGATCGTGTGGCGCGTCGTGAATCAGCAGTTGAACCCGCTCACCGATCTCGCCGACGCGCTCAATCAGCAGACGCACATCTCGCTCGAACCTGTCGACGAGACTTACGTGCCGAGCGAAATCCGCCCGCTCACGAGCGCGATGAACGGCCTGCTCGTGCGCCTGCAAAGCGCGCTCGATGCGCAACGCAAGTTCATCGCCGATGCCGCGCATCAACTGCGCACGCCGCTGACGGCGGTCAAGCTGCACGCCGAGCAGGCGCTCAGTTCGCGCGATCCCGCGAAGGCCGTCGAAGCGGTGAAGGAGTTGCGCGCATCGGCAGACCGGGCGGTGCGGCTGTCGAATCAATTGCTTTCGCTCGCGCGCGCCGAGCCGGGCGAACAGGCGGCGCGCTTTTCCGATTTCGATCTGGCCGCGCTCGCGTTCGAAACCGGCGCGGAATGGGTGCCGCGCGCCCTCGCCGCACACGTCGATCTCGGTTTTCAGCGCCTCGACGATCCCGAGAACGAACATCCGCTGATCGTGCGCGGCAATGTCGTGCTCGCGCGTGAGGTGCTCGCGAATCTGATCGACAACGCGCTCAAGTACATTCCGCCGTTTCGCATCGAAGGCGCGCGCATCACGATGTCGGTCACGGAATGGAGCGACGCGAACGGCCGGCGCTTCGGCGAAGTCGTCGTGGAAGACAACGGACCAGGCGTGCCGCCGGATCAGCAAGGCGATCTCTTCAAGCGCTTTTTCCGCGGCGACGGGCAAAACGTCGAAGGCGGCGCGGGCCTCGGACTCGCGATCGTTCACGACATCATGGTGCTGCATGGCGGCACCGTGCATTACGAAGATGCGCCCGAAGGCGGCGCGCGCTTCATCGTGCGCATGCCGCTGAAGGAAGACAAACCGGCGGCGGAATAAAAAAGAGCCACGGGTTTCGGTCCGTGGCTCTGTCCGGTCTTAAGCGCGGCTTACTTCTTCTTTTTCGCCTTCTCTTCTTTCAGCGCGAGCATCGTGCCGCGGCATTTCTTCGCGCCGCATCGGCATTCGTATTCTTTCTTGAGCTTCTTGGTGATGCGGCCGTCGATGACGAGACCGTAGTCGTAATTCAGCTCTTCATCCGCCTCGATGTCGCGCAGCGCGTGGATGAACACGCGCCCTTCGACTTCCTCGGCCTCGCAATTCGGCGCGCACGAATGATTGATGTACTTCGCGCTGTTGCCTTCGATCTTGCCGTCGATCACACGGCCATCGTCGAGTGCGAAGTAGAACGTGTGATTCGGCTCGTCGGGATTGTGCGGATGGCGGCGCAGCGCTTCCTTCCACGAAATGCGCTCGCCCTTGTACTCCATCACCTTCTCGCCGGCGGCGATCGGCTTCACGGCAAACACGCCTTTACCGTGCACGCCGGAGCGGCGAACGGTGACCCTGCGTGAACTCATCGAACGAATCCTTAAATAACGCTTCGCTCCCGCGCGATCGGGGATGAACATCGGGACAAAAAAAACGCGGTGGCTTCGATGCCGCCGCGTTCGCTCGTTGAACGCTCGCGTCCAACACACCGGTATCCTACACTCCCGGCGCGCGTCTGCTCAACCGTCCGGGCGATGCGCGCAACGTTTCAGCGCTGGCCGATTGTGATCTCGCCAAAGAGGTTCTTCTGGTCGCGCGGCTGCGAGCGCCAGTACTGCGGCGGCGCCGTGACGGTCGCGCCGAGCTCGGCGGCGGCGTGCCACGGCCAGCGCGGATCGTAGAGCATCGCGCGCGCCATCGCGACGTAGTCCGCCTTGCCGCTCGCCACGATTTCTTCTGCTTCCTTCGCCTCCGTAATCAGTCCGACGGCGACAGTATTCACGCCCGTCGCTTCCTTCACGGCCTGCGCGAACGGCACCTGATAGCCCGACGACAACGGAATCTTCTGCAACGGCGAAACGCCGCCCGACGATACATCGACCCAGTCGACGCCGCGCTTCTTCAACTCCGCTGCGAACGCGATCGTGTCTTCGATGCTCCAACCGCCTTCGACCCAGTCGGTCGCCGAAACGCGCACGCCGACGGGTTTGTCGGCCGGGAACGCGGCGCGCACGGCATCGAAGATTTCGAGCGGATAGCGCATGCGGTTTTCGAGCGAGCCGCCGTATTCGTCGGTGCGCTGATTGGCGATCGGCGACAGAAACTGATGCAGCAGATAACCATGCGCGCAATGCACTTCGATGCCGTCGATGCCGAGCCGCGCAGCCCGCTTCGCCGACGCGACGAACGCTTCCTTCACGCGGACGAGACCGGCGGCGTCGAGCGCGAGCGGCGGCGTTTCTTCGGGCTTATGCGGAACGGACGACGGCGCGTAAGTCATCCACCCGCCATCGGCGACGGAAACCAGCGCTCCCCCTTCCCACGGCTTGCGGCTCGATGCCTTGCGGCCCGCGTGAGACAACTGCATCGTCACCGCGATCTTCGAATACTGGCGGATGGCGGCGAGCACGGGACGCAGTGCGGCTTCGGTGACATCGTCCCAGAGACCGAGATCGCCCGCCGTGATGCGTCCGTCCGGCTCGACGGCCGTCGCCTCGATGAACAGCATCCCCGCGCCCGACAACGCGAGCTGGCCGAGATGGATCATGTGCCATGCCGTGGCCTCGCCGCGCTCGGCGGAGTACTGGCACATCGGCGATACGAAGATGCGGTTCGGAAGTTCGAGACCGCGTAGGGTCGTGGGTGTGAACAACGCGCTCATGGCGGTGACTCGTCGATGGAAATGAAGCGATCGAGAATAGCACCGCCCTTCACGACACGCAGAAACGCCGATGGCTCATACCATCACACGTTCAGCGCGCATCCACGGTGAAGCGATCGAGCCACTCGCCGAACATCGCGCGGGCGGCGCGTTCGAGCTTCGCGCCGTGACGCGCGGTTTCCTCGCGCAACGCGGCGACCGTCGTGCCGCTTTTCGCGACATCGCCCGGATAGGCGACGAGCCAGCTCTCGAAGCGCTCGACGAGCACTTCCGGATGACACTGCAGCGCGAGCACGTGCTCGCCCCAGGTGAACGCCTGATGCGCGCACATATCTGTCGATGCGAGCAGCGTCGCGTCTTTGGGGAGATCGAAGGTATCGCCGTGCCAGTGAAAGACGGGCACGGACGCGCCTTCGGCTTCGAGATGCCGCAGCGCGGACGCGCGTCCCGCGTCGGTCAGCGTGAGCGGCGACCAGCCGAGCTCCAGCTTGCCCGACGGATACACCTGCGCGCCGAGCGCACGCGCGATCAGTTGCGAGCCGAGACAGATGCCGATGGTCGGCAAGCCCGCCGCGATGCGCTTTTCGAGCATCGAAAGCAGCGGCGCGAGATGCGGATAGTGCGCGTCTTCAAAAGCCCCGATCGGACCGCCGAGGACGACGAGCAAGGAAGGATCGAGCGGATTGGGCGCATCGATGCGCCCGCGCCCGACGTCCAGATACCGCACCGGCAGGCCGCGATCGCCGAGCACGAGTTCGAGGCTGCCCAGATCTTCGAAATAGACGTGGCGAATCGCCAGGACTTCATGTTTCATCGGCGGCTTTCCGTAGGTCGAGCGCGTGTGGCCCGGAACGAAGTTGTGACGAGCCGCGCCTCGCGGTGAGGCGCGACGGGCACAGTCTAACCGACTCGCCGCGGCCCCACAGCGCCGGATGACGCCGAATGGCTTGTACGCCGTCCGCCCGGATCAGGCGACCTGGGCGAAGACCTTCCAGCTTTTCTTCTGCGTGGCGACGTCGGCTTCTTCGTATACCGAACAGTCGAGACGCAGATCGGTGTCCGCCATGTCGATCTGAAGAAGCGAGCAGTGATGCGGCGTCTTCTTCGGGTTCTTGCTTGCTTCGAAGTGCGAGCAGGACAGACACATGCGGTGCGCCGGAATCTGCTGTTGCGATTCGAGCTGACGGATGGTCTTGAGCAGCGTGCGGTAGAACGCAACTTGCTCGTCCTCGCGCAGCGTGCCGACCGCCTTCGCGAGGAAGTCCGGCCATTGCAGCGCCTTCTTCGCGGCCGTGCGGCCACGCGCGGTCAGACGAACCGCGAGCGCGCGGCCATCGTCGAGCGCGCGGCGCTTTTCGACGAGACCCTTGCCTTCGAGCGTGCTCACCGCATCGCTCGTCGTGGCGGCGGTCAACGCCGTTTCACGCGCGATCTCGCCGAGGCGCATCGGCCCCTTGCGCTGCATCAGCAGAACGAGAATTTCACCCTGGGTCGGCGTCAGCCCCGCGCCTTCCGCCCATTCCCATGCCTGGCTGCGCATCGCGGTGCTCAGCCTCAGCAGGCCGTGGGTCACCCGCCCCGTCGCCTGCTCTCCGTAAACGCCTTCACTCATAGTCTTTCGCTTGTTGTTCCGCTTATGTGTTTTGACGGCACGTTCGCGCCGACCGCCGCGAACACCTCGTCCGAAACGCCGTCCGCAGAAGAGTACTCCGAACCCCTTGCGAACTGCACTTCGTTCTCGGTCCCCGCCGTCTCAAAATTCAGGCGTGCCAAGCCAATTAGCGGTGCCTGATTGGGGACATTGCAACCCTCTTCGTTTTGCGCCTTCTTATGGTCCTGCTCGTGGCGCTGTTTTCCTGCCGACTATAACGCTACGCCAGCAAAGTCGCCATTCTAAGCGACCTAGAACAAACGTACACCTTAATTATCCACGCAGAACTGTGGATAACCCGTGGAAAAACGTCTTCTTTGTTTGTGGACGTATTCTTGATAACACTGCCGGCGCGTCGCACGCCCTTCGGTTGTCCAGAATTTCGTATCGCGACGAGCGCATGATCCACATGGTTATCATCGCGCTAGCACGTTGACTCTGAACCTCTTTTTGACGTTTTCCACAGCGACGCGCGGGGCTTGTTAACTACTATTACGGATGTATACGGATTCTTCGAAGTAAACCTTAGCGACGTCGGATCGGTTCTTTTTCAAACGTTGCCGTGAGCGCGTTATTCCCGTTGCTCGTCAAGCACATGTTTCATTCGGCTCAAAAACAAAGGCCGCTTCGGAATAGTTCGAAGCGGCCTTTCGTCATGATTCGCTGAATTGCATCAGCGTAAGCGTAAGCGCTGCGTTATCGACGCCATTGCAGACATTGCTGTCTGACTGCCTCGTGCAGCGACTTCTCCTTGTCGACCACGCCGCGCAGCCACGTCGCGTCGTTCACGCCGCGCGCGATGTCCGCGACTTCCGCGAGCGCGGCCTGCGAGCCGAGCGCTTCGGCGTGCGGCGCGAGCACGTCGAGCGTTGCCAGAATGTCCTCGCCGATGGTCTGCCGCTCGCCCGTCTGCGGATGGATGCAGGTGCCTTCCAGCCCGAAGCGGCACGCCTCGAAACGGTTGAACGTGTAGACCAGATAGTCGTCCTCCCGCGGCGTCAGCGGCTTGTCCAACAGCAGATAGCGCGAGAGCGTCTGGATGTAGCAGGCGATCGCCGCGGCACGGTCGACGGACAACGGCGTGTCCATCACGCGCACTTCGATCGTGCCGAAGCCGGGCTTCGGCCGGATGTCCCAATAGAAGTCCTTCATGCTATTGACGACGCCCGTGTTGACCATCTTCGAGAAATATTCCTCGAAGCCGTCCCAGGTCAGCACGAAGGGCGCGCGTCCCGACAGCGGAAAAGCGAATACCGAGTTCAGACGAGCCGAGTGAAAGCCCGTATCGACGCCCTGAATGTAAGGCGACGACGCCGAAAGCGCGATGAAATGCGGGATGTAGCGCGACATCGCATGCAGCAGGAAGAGCGCGCTGTTCGGATCGGGACAGCCGATATGTACGTGCTGCCCGAACACCGTGAACTGTTTGGCAAGGTATCCGTACAGCTCGGAAATGTACTGAAAGCGCGGCGCGTCATAGATCTGGCGATCGCTCCATTGCTGGAACGCATGCGTGCCGCCGCCCGCAAGCCCGACGTTCAGCTGGTCCGCCGCGGCGACGAGCACGTCGCGGATCTTGCGCAGATCGGTCACGGCCTGCTCGTGCGTCGTGCAGATGCCGGTCGACAGCTCGATCATGCTTTCGGTGATTTCGGGCGTGATGTTGCCCGGAATCTTTTCGTCCTTGATGAGACGCATGAGGTCCGACGCGGCGCGCGTCAGATCGTAGTCATGCGTGTTGACGACCTGGATCTCCAGCTCGACGCCGAACGTGAACGGTTCGGAGTTGATGAAAGGTTCGAGTGCCATGGCGCCTCTTGAATGAACAATGCTTGAAGAGTACGGGCGCTTACTCGCGCCGCTCGCCCACCGCCGACAGGCTACGGTACACGACGAAAGGCGAGACGATCTGCAACACGACGATCGAGCACATGACGATCGCGCGCAACGTCGGGTCGTAGTCCGGATAGAGCACGTACATGTCGTCGACGAGCAGATACGCGAGCGCGGACATCGGCGTGAGCGCGACGCCGAGCGCCGCGCCCTGCTTCCAGTTGAGGCCGCTCGGTTTCGCGAAAATCAGCACGCCGACCAGCTTGCCGACGAAACGCGCAACGATCAGCCCGACCGCCGCAACGCCGCCGAGCGCGATGTCGCGCCAGTGAAACGATGTCAGCGTCAGCGCGAACAGGATCACGGTGAGCAGCCATCCGGCGGAACCGAAATGCGACGGCCACAGTTGCGGGCGTTCATCGGCGTTTTTCACGATGATGCCCGCGGCGAGCAGCGCGAGAATCGTCGACAGCTTGAAGATGTGCGCGATCGCGATCGCCAGCAGCACGAGCCCGAAGAGCGCGACGAACGAATGCTCGTCGTTCGCGGGCAGGCGCCGCACGAGCATGTTGCACGCGCGCGCGAGCAGGAACGCGAGCACGAGCGAACCGATCAGCAGATAAAGCGGCTGCAGGATCGTCGCAAACGCATTGCCGTAGATTTCCTGATGCAGCACGCCGGCCGCGAGCTTCTCGACGACCACCGCGTACATGCTGTTCAGCGCCGTCAGCGTCAGGAGGCGCTGCGTGACCTGGCCTTCCGCGCGCAATTCGGTCTTCAACTGGATGACCATCGCGGGCGACGTGGCCATCGCGATGGATGCGATCACGACCGAAGGCATCGTCGGCACGTTGAGGAGCGTCAGCGCGATCAGCACGAGGCCGAACGTGAGCGTCGATTCGGCGATGCTCGACAGAATCAGATACGGATTGCGGCGAATCCAGCGCAAGTCGAGCCGTCCGCCCAGTTCGAAGAGCAAGAGCCCGAGCGCGACATCGAGCAGCGGCCGCGACAGTCCGCCCGCGCTCGCGTCGATGACGCCGAGGCCCGCGTTGCCAGCAATCAGCCCGATCACCGCGAAACCGGTGATGCGCGGCAAGCGCCACGCGCGCCACAGCAACTCGCCGGCGAGGCCCGCCGTGACGAGCGCGAGGCCGGCCCAGAGAATCGCGTCGGGTTCGAGCGGCCAGGCGGGCAAAAATGAAAATGCCGAATTCATCGTATGGGATTCTCCTTCGGTGCTGCAGCAGAGCGTGCACGTTCCGTTGCGTGACTCGCATCGGCGGCGCGCGCTCGCGGACGAGGCGCATCCGCCCGGCTACGCGAGCGTTGGTTCATTCAGGCGAATCGAAATGCGAACGAACACGGCGTCACGGCGGAACCGTGCACGAATTAGACGACGCGTCCGGCTGACCACGAGACGCCTTGCATGCCCTCAATGTCGCACCGGACATCTCCGATCCGTGTGACATGAGTGGCGCATGCGGCGCCCGCTCGGATGCCGGGCCGAACGCAGCAAACGACGGTTGCGGCTTCGTTGATCAGATTCTTGGCTCGCAACCATCGTTCCATTGAAGCGGACGCCATCTTGGAGAGGGCGCAACGCAGGAAGAAGCGCGATTGTGCCATACCTCGCGTCGCCCGGCAGAAAGTCCAAGCTCATGATTCTTATGAAGTAAAAGCGACTGCCAGGCTCGAACGCGAATGGCAAACCTGACCGGCTACCGGCTTGCCCGGCGACCGGACTTCCACGTTTACGGCAGGCCGATGAACTCGCCGTCAGGTGTTTACAGGTTTACTGTATATAAACGTAGTAGTGGTTAACAAAGCAACGCCTTTTCTGTGGATAACATGG
Organism: Caballeronia sp. LZ008; assembly: GCF_031451435.1. Classification (NCBI taxonomy): domain Bacteria; kingdom Pseudomonadati; phylum Pseudomonadota; class Betaproteobacteria; order Burkholderiales; family Burkholderiaceae; genus Caballeronia; species Caballeronia sp. LZ008. The sequence goes on from NZ_JARUXK010000001.1 coordinate 2,926,330, forward strand.
GTTTTGTCTTTTCATTCAATCATTTGGAGAAAGCAGAAGCGGGCCGTAAACATGTTGGCGCCGCGCGGTGAACGCGGAACAACTTTTGGCCGCGTAAACCGGACGCCTCAGTTGTCCCGTTTACGTGCACAACGCGTTCACACGACTTTCACACGCAATTCGACGGCTTATCCACAACTTGCCGGGGATATCTCGCCGTGCCTCAACGCCTTTAGCAAAAAGCGGGCTGGATCGATGGCTTCGGCCAGCTCGCGCTCGATGGGCCAGGGTTCACCTTCGACGAGCGAAGCGATCAGCTCGGCCGCGAGCGTCGCCCAGACGAGTCCGCGCGAGCCGAACGCAAACGCGCCATAGAGACCCGGGATGCGCGGCAGATCGAGCGGCCACGCGCCCGACAGTTCACGCGCATCGCGGCGCGCGGCGTGTTCGTCGGCGAGCTGGCCGATCACCGGCATGCGGTCGCTCGTCACGCAGCGAAACGCGACGCGACCCGCGCGTACTGTGCCCGGCATCAGCGCGAGGTCCGGCAACATGCCCGCCACGCGCCCGATGTTCTCCCGATGTCCGGCCTCGCGGATCGCGCGATCGGGATCGTCGATGTCATACGTCGCGCCGACGAGCGTGCCGCCCGCGCCGAGCGGCACCGCGTAGCCTTCGCCGATCACCGGCATGCGCAGAGGATCGAGCGCGCAGCTATCGAGCACGGTGAGTTGGCCGCGCACGCTGCGCGTCGGTTCGCCGTACAGGCCAGCGAGCCGCGCCGCATCGTGCGCGTTCGCAAGCACGATGACCGGCGCGCTCGCGATCTCACCGCCGCTCGCGTCGAACGCGCGCCAGATGCGGCCATCGTGTTCGATGCGCGTCACTTCGGTATTCATGCGCGCCGTGATCCGCGCCGAAGCGTCATCGATTTGCGCCGCGCACACGGCCGCGGGCGAGATCGCACCGCCGCGTGGAAAGAACCAGCCGCCGCGCGCGACATCGACGCCCGCGATGCGCGATGCATCCGCGCGCGTCATAGCCTGCACGTAGTCGGATGGATACGCGAATCGCGCGATGGCGGCGGCGAGCGCATCGGCGTCTTCGGCCGTATCGGCGATCTGAAGCAGACCCGCGCCGCTGCGATGCAACTCGTGATTCGCGTCTTCCAGCGCGCGCCATCGGCGTAACGCGTAGAGAAATGCCGCGCGCGTGAGGCGTGCGGCGACGCTGTCGTCGCGCCAGACGATCGGATGAAACACGCCCGCCGGATTGCCCGATGCATCGCGCGCGGAGACCGCATGACGATCGATCAGCGTGATGTGCCAGCCGCGCGCGGCGAGCCGCGAACTCACCGCGCAGCCCGCGAGCCCCGCGCCGATGACGATGGCTTCGCGCGCGCTCGCGTCGCAACGCAGCGGCGGTTCATGACGACGCACACGCCAGCGCGGTGCGAAACACGCAACGAGCGGCGCATCCGTTGCGTCGGGCGAGCAGTCGAAACCCGACGATGCCAGCGCGCGCCGCAACGTCGGACGATGCGCCGGAGAGGCGTTCGCGCAAACCGTCGCGCCGTCGCCGGCAAAGCGCGCGAGCGTCTTGCACAGCTTGCGCGGATCGTCCGGCGCATCGAGATGAAACGCGTCGGCGCGCAGCCAGAGTTTCGCGAGCATCTCGTGGACGTCATCGCCGATGGCGAGCGTCAGCACGACGCGCCCATCATCGAACTCGAGGCGATGCACGCCCGGCACGCGCATCGGCCAGGCGCGCGCGAGTTCGGCGGCGAGCGGCGATGGATCGTCGGCCGAAGGCGGTTCGTTCAGCGCATTCGGCTGCGCGATAGCGACGACATGCAGCCGCTCGCAACGCGCTTCGTCGTCGCGCCAGCGTTGCCAGAGCGGAAGGAAGGCGCTGAACGTCGTATCGACGAAAGTGAAGATGCGTTCATGCCGCCAGCGCACGGGCAGATCGTGCGGCGCGAAAAGCAGGGATTCGGTCATGCGAAAGATTGGGAAACATCAAGCCGAAGATGACTTGGCGATGGCCGGCGCCATGCCGTTCGCGGCGTCTTCCATCATCAGCGGTTCGAGCGCGTAGCCCGCCGCGCGCCATGCTTCGAGGCCGCCGAGCAGCGGCGCGACATCGGTGAAGCCGTGCGCCGTCAGCTCTTTGGCGGCGAGCGCGGCCGATACTTCGCTCGGGCAATCGCAGTAGGTCACGAGCTTGCGATCGCGCGATATGCCGGCGAGTTGCGATGCGGCGTCGTCGTGCAAGAGCAGCGCGCCGGGAATCGCGAACGGATCCATCGCGCGACGTTCGCGTCGGCGCACGTCGATGACGAGCGGCGGCGGCTCGCCTTCTAGCAGCGTGCGGAGCATTGCTATATCGATGCGCGCCATGCGCAGCCTGCGCAACAGCGACACGCGCTGCCACCAGCGCACGGCGAGATAAAGCGCGAGCGCGATGACCGCGATCGCGATCACGCCGCGTCCGAACAGGTCGAGCCAGGCGAGCACGCTATCGACGAGATCGGCGAACATCGCGCCGAACGCGACGCCGATGCCGGACCACAAGAGCGCGCCGAGCGCGTCATAGAGAAGGAAGCTGCCGATGCCGATACCGGTCGCGCCCGCGACGGGAATAGCCAACGTCGACAAGCCGGGGATGAACTTCGAGACCGCGAGAATGCGTACGCCGAAGCGGCCGAAGAAGTCGAGGCTGCGGTTCACGCAGGTATCGCGCGAGATCGAAAGCTTGCACATGAAGGCGAGCACGCGGCTGCCGTAGCGGCGCCCGAGCCAGAACCAGAGCGCATCGCCGATGAGCGCCGCGATGCTGGCCGTGGCCACGATGGCCGCGAGCGCCTCCCACACCGCCGATGGAAAGCTCGTTGCAAGCCCCGAACCCGACGCCGAAGCGAAGCTCGCGGAGACCGCGATCGCTCCCGTCAAAACCAATGTGGGCAAGGCTGGGAGCGGCAAGCCGAGGCACTCGAGCAGAACGTTGGCAAAAACCAACGGCAGGCCGTATTCGGTGATCAGCTCGCGTAGCATGGTTCGCGCCCTGGTGTTCTACGCCCAAAAAAGCGGCCGGGAGCCTCAAAAATATAAGGGTAAATCTTTGAAACCCTTATCCTGATTGGGTTTGCGCTGCGCTATCATACCAAGCGCCGCGTATAGAGGCGGCGCGAAGGCGACGAAGTGAAGCAATGCCGGTGAGATGCCGCGCAAGAACGCCGAATCGTCGGGGAGGCACGCCAGAAGGCCGTCCCTACTCGACTGCACGGTTTGCGCACGTATAATCGGCGCGTTCGCGCTGTTCGTGTCAACCTAAACTGATAAAGGAACCTTAATGAACAAACAGGAACTGATCGACGCCGTAGCCGCGCAGACCGGCGCCAGCAAGGCTCAAACCGGCGAAACGCTGGACACGTTGCTCGAAGTGATCAAGAAGGCTGTCTCGAAAGGTGACGCAGTGCAGTTGATCGGCTTCGGCAGCTTCGGCTCGGGAAAGCGCGCAGCGCGCACCGGCCGCAATCCGAAGACCGGCGAGTCCATCAAGATTCCGGCCGCGAAGACGGTCAAGTTTACGGCTGGCAAGGCATTCAAGGACGCAGTGAACAAGCGGTAAGCATCTTGCCGATTGTGCGGCTACTCGAAGTAGCCAGATGTACATGACCCGCCCTTCGGCGGGTTTTTTTTCGTCCGGCATCAATGCCGATGATCGTCGCAATCGCAGTCGGGACCGTGGTCGTGGTCGTGCTCATGATCGTGGTCCTCGACTTCCCACGCGGGGAACGGATCGGCGAAGCTTCGCCAGGCGTCGGGACCGCGCGCCCATTCGTCGTCGGTGAGCAGACATGCGTCGAAGCGGTCTTGCCAGACGGCAGGATCGAGATTCAATCCGATCAGTACCAGCTCCTGCCGGCGATCGCCGATGCTGTTGTCATCCGGATCGCCATACCATTCCGCGACGATTTCGGCTTCGAGCTCGGGATCGTCAGTCGGCCATTCGCTGCGATCCTGCGCGGCCCACCATAGTCCCGCCGGTCCATGCCGGACCGTTCCACCCGCTTGCGACAGCGAGCCGCCTACATCGCTTCGCGTCGCGAGCCAGAAGAAGCCCTTCGCGCGCAGCACGTCGGGCCATTCCTGATGCAACAGATTCCACAGACGCTCGGGATGAAACGGCCGGCGCGCGCGATACACGAAATGACCCACGCCGAACGCATCGGGTTCGTCGGCCGACGGATGTTCGCCGTTCAGGATCGCGAGCCAGCCGGGCGCGCTCGCGGTCGCATCGAAATCGAAACGGCCGGTGTTCAGCACGTCGCCGATGGGAACGTCGCCCGATTGCGCCCGGACCTGGAGCGCGCGCGGATTGAGACCATGCAGGATGCGCGCGACCTTTTCGATTTCATCCGCGCTGGCGAGATCGATCTTGTTGATGACGATGACATCGCAGAATTCGATCTGTTCGATGAGCGTCTCGACGACCGTCCGATCGTCTTCGTCGTCATGGCCTTCCGGCGACAGACCGCGCTCGGCGAGCGAATCCGCGGACGCGTAATCGCGCAGGAAACTCGCGGCATTGATCACGGTGACGAATGTGTCGAGATGCGCGTGGCCCGCGAGCGTGGCATCGTCGTCGTCGCCGAACGCGAGATGCTCGGCGATGGTCATCGGCTCGGCGATGCCCGACGTTTCGACGACGATCGCATCGAAGCGCTGCTGCTCCGCGATCCAGCTGATCGCGCTTTCGAGCGCTTGCATCGACCGGCTGCCGAGTGTCAGAAGCAGGCAGCCGTTGGGCAGTTCGGTGGTTTCGCGATCGGCGCCGGAAGCGGCTTTGCTGCACGTCACGGCGCCGATGCGCACGCCTGCGGCGTTCGCGAGCAAGGCATCGACGAGCGTGGTCTTACCCGCGCCGGTGAATCCCGATAGCACGGTAATGGGCAATGGCATCTGATTCATCGCAATGGAGCGTGACAGGGAACGGAGCGCACGAGCGCGAACCCGCGCTGCCGGTCGGGGCGGCGCGGGCGATCGAATAGGGGATTTTGCATCAAATGCACGCCGTGCGCGGCGCACATGCGGAAAAGCGCGGGCGAAGGTCAGCGCGTAGCCTGAAGCAGCTTCCAGCGACGCAGGATCTCGATGATCTGCGCCGAGTACTTGTCGCGCAGCGCAGGTGTTTCGGAATGGTAAGCACCGACCGCCTGCCACGAATTGCCATACTTGTTCATCTTCTGACGCAGATGCCACGCGGCCACATAGACGCTCTTGCACGGCTCCATCAGCGTGCCGCTCGAGATGCCGTACTGGGCGAGCGTGTTGAGATGGATCGAGTTGATCTGCATCAGCCCGTAATCGGTCGAACCATTGGCGTTCTTGTTGATGGCGTCGGGCTTGTTGTGCGATTCCTGCCACGCGATCGCGCGCAGGATGAGCGGATTGACCTTCTGATACTTCGCCGCTTCGTCGAAGCAGTCTGCGTGCGCGGCCGCGGCCGCCATGAGCGGCCCACATATCGCCAGTGATCGCAATATTCTCTTCATCTTCCTTCTGCTCCATCCGCGCACGCGGAACGTCATGCCGCCGTTGCGGCGCCTTGGCGCCAACGCCAACAAATCAACGTCCGCGGCCGGGCGTGCATGGGGAAAACCCACCCTTTCTGTAACCGCCCGGAATGCGGAACCGACCGTATCATACCGGCTGACGAATCCGCCCAAAAGTTGGCTATCAGACATACGCCCGTTTCGCGCTCCGAAACCCGCATGCGCGCGAGGCGCACCGGCCTATTGATCGGACTTGTTCTAAATGTCTGAATAATAAGACTTCTGGACGTTGTACAATTCGGCTCCCGCGTACATCGGCCGAGTCTCGGAATCGTTCAGATACGGTCTATCGGCAAGTTATTCGAAAGCTTGAGAGCGCTGGATTTTGTATCGCACGTGGCAGCCTAGGGCAACGTGATCCGGAACGAATTGGCACAATTCCGTTACACACAAAGCTGCTATCGTCATATTTTTTAAAATAACCGCGAGGGGTCGGGCCCGCCCGTTCCACACCGCGGTTGGCGGCGCTCTCGGCTGACGAGCGGGGCTGCCTCAGCCGGCTCCGAAGACCCGGCTCTGACATCAAACCCATGAGAAGACAACCTATGGCACTGCGTCGTCTGGCGACGGCAATGCTGGCGGCGGGACTTATCGTCGCCCAAGCCGCGCACGCGCAGGTGACGTTGAATTTCGTCAACGCGGATATCGACCAGGTCGCGAAAGCGATCGGCGCCGCTACCGGCAAAACGATCATCGTCGATCCCCGCGTCAAGGGGCAACTCAATCTGGTTTCGGAGAATTCGGTTCCCGAGGACCAAGCGCTGAAGACGCTCCAGTCGTCGCTGCGCATGCAGGGCTTCGCGCTCGTGCAGGATCACGGCGTCCTGAAGGTCGTGCCCGAAGCCGACGCCAAGCTGCAGGGCGTGCCCACGTATGTCGGCAATGCGCCGGCGGCGCGCGGCGATCAGGTGATCACGCAGGTCTTTCAGTTGCACAACGAATCGGCGAACAACCTTCTGCCGGTGCTGCGTCCGCTGATCTCGCCGAACAACACGATCGCGGCGTATCCGGCGAACAACACGCTCGTCGTCACCGATTACGCGGACAACGTGCGCCGCATCGCGGGCATCATCGCGGGCGTCGATACGGCGGCGGGCCGCTCCGTCGACATCGTCACGCTGAAGAACGCGAATGCGATCGACGTCGCCGAGCAGATGAACAAGCTGCTCGATCCCGGCGCGATCGGCAGCACGGACGCGACGCTGAAAGTCACCGTCACGCCCGATGCCCGCACCAACTCGCTGATGTTCCGTGCATCGAGCAGCTCGCGCCTCGCCGCGGCGAAGCAACTGGCGCAGAAGCTCGACGCGCCCACGACCCAGCCCGGCAACATGCACGTCGTGGCGCTGCGCAACGCCGACGCGACGCGTCTCGCCAAGACGCTGCGAGGCATGCTCGGCAAGGGCAACAACAGCTCGGACAACACGTCGAACACCAGCTCGAACACGTTCGGTCAGAGCGGCGGCGGTCTCGGCAATTCGTCGATGTCCACCGGAACGTCCGGCACGCCGCCGCTGCCGGGCGGACTCAGCGGCAGTTCGGGCAGCGGCAGCAATCCGATGTCGGGCGGCACCGGCAACAAGGACTCGAGTTTCTCGTCGAACAAGGACAACGATTCCGGCAACGACCAGGGCGGCGGCATGATCCAGGCCGATGCCGCGACGAATTCGCTGATCATCACCGCGGCGGATCCGGTTTATCGGAACCTGCGCACCGTGATCGACCAGCTCGACGCGCGCCGCGCGCAGGTGTACATCGAAGCGCTGATTGTCGAACTTTCCGCGACGAGCGGTTCGAATCTCGGCATTCAGTGGCAGGGCGCGCTGCTTTCCAACAGCGGCAACAACGCGCTCTACGGCAGCTCGAGCTTCGGCGCCGGCAATACGAACATCGTCGATCTGACCTTGCAGGGCAACGCGATCGCGCAGAATCCGTCGTCCCTCACGTCGACGTCCGGCCTGCTCGCGCAAGGCTTGAACATCGGCCTTTTGCACCGCTTCGGCAATCTCTTCGGTCTCGGCGGACTCTTGCAGGCGCTGTCGACATCGGCGGATGCGAACATCCTCTCGACGCCTAACCTCATCACGCTCGACAACGAGGAAGCGAAGATCGTCGTCGGCCAGAACGTGCCGGTCGTGACGGGTTCGTACGCGACGCCGACCGCCAACGCCGCCACGTCGGTCACGGCGTTCAACACGTTCGACCGCCGCGACGTCGGCGTGACCCTGCACGTCAAGCCGCAGATCACCGACGGCGGCGTGCTCAAGATGCAGATCTATCAGGAAGATTCGAGCGTCGATTCCACGACGAAGAACGATCCGGGCGGCGTGACGATCAACACGCGCTCGGTGCAGTCGACGATTCTCGCGGACGACGGCGAAATCGTCGTGCTCGGCGGTTTGATGCAGGATCAGTACAACAACAACAACAGCAAGATTCCGCTGCTCGGCGACATTCCGTTCATCGGCAGCCTGTTCCGCAGCGAAGGCAAGACGCGCACGAAGACCAACCTGATGGTGTTCCTGCGTCCGGTGATCGTGCGCGACCAGGCGACGGCCACGCAGATCGCCAACACGCGTTACGACTATCTGCGTCAGCAGCAATACGGCTCGACGACGGATAACCGCATCATCAAGGATCAGAACGTGCCGGTCATGCCGCCGAAACCGCTCGGTCCTTCCGAAGGCGGTGGACCGCCGGCCCAAAATCTGCTGGACTGGAGCGATACGACGCGCGGTCCCGGCCCGAGCACGACGCTGCCACAGAATCCGGATGCCGGCCCCGCGCCGCAACCGACGCAGACCGCGCCGCAATCGACGCTGCCGCCGCAAAGCACGTATCCGGCGCCGTCGAACGGCGCGACGAACGCGATTCCGGCCAATGGCGCGACCAACGCCATGCCGGGCAATGCCGCAACGGGAGTCCATCCGTGAGCACGGTCAACGATGCAGTCGAGAGCGCGAGCACCGCGGCGTCGCCGCTGGCGGCCCGGCTCGTGCCTTACGGCTTTGCGCGCAGCGGGCAGATTCTGCTCGCGCATCAGCACGCGGACAGCATCGAAGTCTGGATAAGCGAGCGCACGACCGACGCGGCGCTCGCGGAAGTCGCGCGTAATTTCGGCGCGCTGTCGATCATCCGCAAGCCCGCCGACGAGCTCGCCGCGGCAATCAACTCGGCCTACGCGCGCAACGACGGCAGCGCCGCGCAGGTCGTCGGCGAAGTGGAAGGCGAAGTCGATCTGTCGCGCCTGATGCAGGACATTCCGGAAGTCGAAGACTTGCTGGAATCGGAAGACGACGCGCCGATCATCCGCATGATCAACGCGCTGCTCACGCAGGCGGCGCGCGAACAGGCATCGGATATTCACATCGAGCCGTTCGAGAACGCGTCGGTCGTGCGCTTTCGCGTCGACGGCACGCTGCGCGACGTCGTGCGGCCGAAGAAGGCGCTGCACGGCGCGCTGATCTCGCGTATCAAGATCATGGCGCAGCTCGATATCGCCGAAAAACGTTTGCCGCAGGACGGGCGCATCACGTTGCGTGTCGGCGGCCGTCCGGTCGATGTGCGCGTGTCCACGCTGCCGACCGGCCACGGCGAGCGCGCGGTGCTGCGTCTCCTGGAAAAGGACGCGCAACGCCTGAATCTCGAAACGCTCGGCATGGCGCGCGACACGCTCGTCCAGTTCGACAAGCTGATCGGCCGCCCGCACGGCATCGTGCTCGTGACCGGCCCGACCGGCTCCGGCAAGACGACCACGCTGTACGCGTCGATGTCGCGCCTCGAGACGACGACCACCAACATCATGACGGTGGAAGATCCGATCGAATACGACCTGTCGGGCATCGGCCAGACGCAGGTGAACGAACGCATCGGCATGACGTTCGCGCGCGCGTTGCGGTCGATTCTGCGTCAGGATCCGGACATCATCATGATCGGTGAAATCCGCGATCTCGAGACCGCGCAGATCGCGGTGCAGGCTTCGCTCACCGGCCACCTCGTGCTCGCCACTTTGCACACGAACGATGCCGCTTCCGCCGTCACGCGTCTCACCGACATGGGCGTGGAGCCGTATCTGCTCGCGTCGTCGCTGCTCGGCGTTCTGGCGCAGCGGCTCGTGCGCCAGCTCTGTCCGGTGTGCAAGGAAGAGCGCGTCGAGGAAGACGGCACGAAGCATTACCATCCGGTCGGCTGCGACCGATGCGGCCAGTCGGGTTATGTCGGCCGTCGCGGTGTCTATGAGCTGCTGCTGATCGACGACGCGATCCGCCCGCTCATCCATCGCAATGCGGCCGATGCCGAGATTCTCGAGGCGGGCCGCAAGCAAGGCATGCGCACGCTGCGCGAGGACGGCGATCGCTGGCTCGCGGCCGGCGTGACGTCGCTGGAAGAAGTGTTGCGCGTGACGGGCGGAGAATAAGCAGATGCCGGCATTCCGTTTCGAGGCGATCGATCACGCGGGCAAGACGCAAAAAGGCGTGCTCGACGCCGACAGCGCCCGCGCCGCGCGCAGCCAGTTGCGCACGCAAGGGCTGACACCGCTCGTCGTCGAGGCGGCGGGCTCGCGCACGCGCGGCGAGCGCCAGCAGCGCCTGTCGCTCGGGCGGCGGCTGTCGCAGCGCGAACAGGCGATTCTCACGCGTCAGCTCGCGAGCCTTCTGATCGCGGGCTTGCCGCTCGGCGAGACGCTCGCGGTGCTGACCGAGCAATCCGAGCGCGATTACATCCGCGAACTGATGGCCGCGATCCGCGCCGAAGTGCTCGGCGGCCATTCGTTCGCCAACGCGCTCGCGCAGCATCCGAAGGACTTTCCGGAGATTTACCGCGCGCTCGTCGCGGCGGGCGAGCATACCGGCAAGCTCGGCCTCGTGCTGTCGCGTCTCGCGGACTACATCGAACAGCGTAATGCGCTGAAGCAGAAGATCATTCTGGCGTTCACGTATCCGGGCATCGTGACGATCATTGCGTTCGGCATCGTCACGTTCCTGCTGAGTTACGTCGTGCCGCAGGTCGTGAACGTGTTCGCGAGCACGAAGCAGGCGCTGCCCTTCCTGACCGTCATGATGATGGCGCTCTCCGCCTTCGTCCGAAGTTACTGGTGGGCCGTGCTGATCGGCGTCGTGATTTTCGCGTGGCTCGTGAAGACGATTCTCGCGCGGCCCGGGCCGCGCATGTCGTTCGACCGCTGGCTGCTGGGCGCGCCGCTCATCGGCAAGCTGGTGCGCGGCTACAACACCGTGCGCTTCGCCAGCACGCTCGCGATCCTCACCGCCGCCGGCGTGCCGATCCTGCGCGCGCTGCAGGCCGCGGGCGAAACGCTCAGCAACACGGCGATGCGCGAGAACGTCGACGACGCCATCGTGCGCGTGCGCGAAGGCTCGTCGCTGTCGCGCGCGCTCGGCAACACGAAGACGTTTCCGCCGGTGCTGGTTCACCTGATCCGCTCGGGCGAAGCGACCGGCGACGTCACCACGATGCTCGACCGCGCTTCCGAAGGCGAAGCGCGCGAACTCGAACGCCGCACGATGTTCCTCACGAGCCTGCTCGAACCGCTGCTTATCCTTGCGATGGGCGGCGTCGTGCTCGTGATCGTGCTCGCGGTGATGCTGCCGATCATCGAACTGAATAATCTGGTGCAGTGATGAACGCCCTTCAAACTCGCTTACTGACGCTCGCCGCGCTCGCGCTCTTTTGCGTGACGGTGACGTATTGGGTCGTCACGCTGACTTCGCGGCAGACCGCGCCGCTGCCCGCCGCGGCGGCGACGCGCCAGCCGTCGGTCGAGCAGGCTGCGACCATTTTCGGCGGACGGCTGGAGCGTCAGGCCAATTCGGACGTGCATCTGTTCGGCATTCTCGCGCTGCAGGGCGGCGCGGCGGCCATCGTGAGTTACGGCGGCGAGGCGGCGAAAGCCGTGTCGCTGGGCGGTCCGCTCACGCAAGGCGTGAAGCTTTCGGAAGTGCGCGCGCGCTCGATCATCATCGAGCGCAACGGCGTCAAGTCGGAGATTTTCCTGCCGCAGAATCCGCCCGGCCCGACGATCTGGGTGCGCTGAACGCGACGCGATGCCTCGCTTGCGGCCGAATCACGCGACGAAAGCGGATCGATAGAATGACCGGCGGCTTCGGCAAGGCGGAAAGCCGCGCGATTTTTGTAATGACCGGGCAAGACCCGGAAACAATATTTTCAATTCAAGAGGTAGCAGTCATGCAATTGTGGACCCAACGCCGCATGCGAATTCAACAAGCTCAGGCGCAAGGACGCCGCCAGCGCGGCTTCACGCTGATCGAAATCATGGTCGTGATCGCGATTCTCGGCATTCTCGCCGCGCTGATCGTGCCGAAGATCATGAGCCGCCCGGACGAGGCGCGCCGCGTCGCCGCGAAGCAGGACATCGGCACCATCATGCAGGCGATGAAGCTGTATCGCCTCGATAACGGCCGTTATCCGACGCAAGAGCAAGGCCTGCGCGCGCTGATCGAAAAGCCGACGACCGAGCCGGTGCCGAACAACTGGAAAGACGGCGGCTATCTCGAGCGCCTGCCGGCCGATCCGTGGGGCGGCCAGTATCAATATCTGAATCCGGGCGTGCACGGCGAAGTCGACGTGTTCAGCTACGGCGCGGACAACAAGGCCGGCGGCGAAGGCAACGATGCCGACGTCGGCTCCTGGCAGTAAATCGGCGGCTTGAATCGTGAACGGGCATTCGGCGGCGCGGCGTCAGGCAGGCTTCACGCTGCTCGAAATGCTCGTCGTGCTGGTGATCGCGGGCCTGCTCGTGTCGCTCGCGTCGCTGCAACTCACCCGCAACCCGCGCACCGATCTGAAGGAAGAAGCGCAGCGTCTCGCGCTGCTGTTCGAATCGGCGGGCGACGAAGCGCAGGTGCGCGCGCGGCCGATCGCGTGGCAGCCCATCGACGGCGGGTATCGCTTCGACATCCGCACCGAGGACGGCTGGCGTCCGTTGCGCGACGAACTCCTGCGTCAGCGGCGCTGGGAAGGCGGCGTGACCGGCGTATCCATCCAGTTCCTCGATTCGGACAAAACGGCGGGCCGGCTCGTGTTCGGCACGGAGGCCATCGACTCGCCCATGGAAATCACCTTGTTCTCGGCGGTAGGCCGCGTGACGATCGTCGGCTGCGGCAACGGCCGCTATCAGGTGCAGTGATGCGCCAGCGTCGTCATCAACGCGGCTTCACGATGATCGAAGTGCTCGTCGCGCTGGCGATCATCGCGGTGGCGCTCGCCGCCTCGGTGCGCGCGGTCGGCTCGCTCGCGACGGGCGAAGCGGAGCTTCATCGGCGGCTGCTCGCGGGCTGGAGCGCGGACAACGAACTCGCGCAGCTCAGGCTCTCGCATCAGTTTCCGGCGATCGGCTCGCGCACGTTCGACTGCTCGCAGGGCAATCTGAAACTCTCGTGCACGCAGCGCGTGAGCCAGACGCCCAATCCGATTTTCCGGCGCGTCGAGATGCTGGTCACGACGCCGGGCCGCTCCGGCTATCTGGCGCAAATGGTCACGGTGGTGGCGAATGAAACGAACCGCTCGCTCTGACCGCCGCACCAGTCAGCGCGGTTTCACGCTGCTGGAAATGCTGATCGCCATCGCGATTCTCGCGGTGCTCGCGGTGCTGTCGTGGCGCGGGCTCGATTCGGTGATTCGCGGCCGTGCGACCATCGAGAACGCGATGCAGGACGAGCGCATCGTCGCGCAATTGTTCGACCAGATGCGTATCGACGCGCGCCAGGCCGCAACCGACGACGAAGCCGGCCAGCCCGCCGTGCAGATCGGCAATGGCTCGCTGCAGATCGTGCGCGGCGTCTTCGCGCCCGGTACGGCGCCGCGTCTGCAAGTGGTGCGCTACAGGCTGTCGAACGGGCGGATCGTGCGCTATGCATCGCCGCCGCTGTCGAATGTCGGCGAAGTGCGGCGCGCGTTGCAGTCGGGCGATTCGGGCGACGGCTGGACATCGATTCCGCTGATGGGCGGCGTGGCGTCGCTCGCGACGCGCGTCTACATTCCGGAAAAAGGCTGGACGACGCGCATGGGCGACGTGTTCGCGCAGATCAACCAGAACGACAACAACCTGAAAGTGCCGCAACTGGGCAACGCGCCGCTGGCGCGCGCCGTGTCGGGCGTTCAGGTCGCGGTCGGCGCGCGCACGCTGGCGACGCCGATCACGCGCGTCTTTCTGGTCGGAGAATGAACATGGGCGCTCCGAACCGGAAGAAGCAGCGCGGCGTCGCGATCATCAGCGCGCTCCTCGTCGTATCGCTCACGGCGATTCTCGTCTCGGGCATGCTGTGGCGTCAGCAGGTGCAGATTCGGCGCATCGAGAATCAGCGGCTGCTCGCGCAGGCGCAATGGATTTCGCGCAGCGCGCTCGACTGGACGCGTCTCATCCTGCGCTCGGAAGCCGATACTTCGCCGACGGTCACGTATCTCGGCGGCGTGTGGGGCGTGCCGATCGCGCGGACGAAGCTGTCGGATTTTCTCGGGCAGATCGGTGAAGTGCGCGCGCAGCAAGGCGCGTCGACGTATCTGTCCGGCTCGATCGAGGACGCGCAGGCGAAATTCAACCTGCGCAATCTGGTGTCGACGCCGACGCCCGGCGTGCTGACGATCAACGTCGCGCAGATTCAGGCGTTTCAGCGGCTGCTGACGATGCTCGGCATCAACGGTTCGCTCGCGAAGACGGTCGCGCTGCAGATGCGCGCCGGCCTCGCGCGCTCCGCAACGCGCTTCCAGACGCAAACGGGCAACAGCGCGACCACGGCGAGCGGCCAGAACAACGAATCGACGACGCTCGCGGCGATCGCGCAGGGCGGCGGCGCGGCCGGCGGCGGCAATTTCACCGACGATCCCGGCCTGAAGGACGCGGACAGCAACGCGCCGGTCGCGCCCTTGCAGATGATCACCGTCGATTCGCTGCTCGACGTGCCGGGTTTTTCCGCGGAAGCGGTCGCGAAGCTGAGGCCGTTCGTCACCGTGCTGCCGACGACGACCGCAGTGAACATGAACACCGCGCCCGCCGAAGTGATCGCCGCGCTGATCCCGGGCATGAATCTGTCGCAGGGACAAGCGTTCGTCGCGCGCCGCGAGACGGTGTTCTTTCACGACATCGGCAACGTGCAACTCGCGCTGACCGGCGCGGGCGTCAAGACGGTCTCGATCGATTCGAACGAGATGGACGTCACGACGAAGTATTTCGTGATCCACGGGCGCGTCGAACACGAGCGCGCGCAACTGGAGCGCACGACGCTCGTGTATCGCGATCCGACGACGCATACGACGCGCATCGTCTACACGCGTGATTCGCTGTAGAACCGATGCGCTGTTATTGATGAGAGGAAGTGGCCTTTGAGCACACTGATCGTTTTGTTACCGCCGCGCGATCCCGCGGTGCGCTCGGAAGAGTGGCATCTGCCGGATCTGCCGTTTCTGCTGCTCGACAAGCGCGGCGAGCCGCAACGCATCGGCCGCGCGGCGATCGGGCTGTTGCCGCGCGCGAGTGCGACCGTGCTGATCGTCGCTGCGCGCGACACGCTTCTGCTCGCCGCTGCCGTGCCGCCACTCAAGGGGCCGCGCTTGCGGCAGGCGCTGCCGAACGTCGTCGAGGATCAGCTGATCCAGGATCCGCAGACGTGCCACATCGCCGTCGATCCGGTCGCCCTCGCCGATGGCAAGCGCGTCGTCGGCGTGATCGATCGCGGCTGGTTCCGCTTCGTGGTCGGCGCGTTTTCGGGCGCGGGGCATCGCAATCTGAAGGCCGTGCCCGCGATGCGCTGCCTGCCGGTTCCGGCCGCCGTGCCATTCGATGAAACCGGCGAAGCCGAAGAGATCGAAGCGCCGCCGCAGCCGTTTATAGCGGGGCTGCTCGGTCATGTCGTGTCGACCGCGCCCGCGCTGATCGGCGAAATGGCCGCGCCCTCGCCCGCCGCGCTCGGCGCGCCGCGCATCGAGGTGGCGATTGCGCGCGGCGAACGCGCGGCGCTCGGCGAAGGACTCGCGCTGCCCGCCGATTCGATCGAGGCAACGCTCGCCGCGCTCGCCGGCGATCAACCCGTGACGCTTTATTCGCTCGCCGATCTGCCCGGCGACGAACCGCGCCTGTCCGGTTCGCGCAATGCTGCGGCGGCCATCGCCGGCGCGCATCCGATCACGTTCGAGGCGCTCGCGCGCAACGCGCTCGCGTGCCGCTTCGACCTGTGCCAGTTCGAATTCGCCGCGCAACCGTGGCGGCTCGACCGCGCGACGATGCGGCGTCTGCGCGTGCCGATCGCGCTCGTGGCGGCGTCGGTGGTCGTGTCGATCATCGGCATCAACGTGCAATGGCTGCAGCTTGCGCGTCAGCGCGACGCGATCAGCGCGCAGGAAACCGAGCTCCTGCTCAACGCCTTCCCGAAGACGACGACCGTGCTCGATGCGCCCGACCAGATGACGCGCAATCTCGATCGTCTGCGCGTGGCATCGGGCGAGCTGTCGCCGTCGGATTTCCTGTCGCTCGCCGACGGCCTCGCGCGCTCGCTCGGTCCGGTGCCGGTGAACGGCGTCGCGGGGCTCGATTATCGCGAGCGTCGGCTGGAAGTGACCTTCAAGCCGGAGACGAAGGTCGATCCCGATCTTTCGAAGCGCCTCGCCGCGAACGGCCTGAACGGATCGATCGATACGAACACAGGCAAATGGACGATCAGGAGCGGCCAATGAAAGCGGAAATCGGACGTTCCCTGTCGGAATTCTGGGAAGCGCGCACGCCGCGCGAGAAGACCATTCTCATGTGGGGCGGCATCGCGGTCGGGCTCGCGCTCGTCTATCTCGTGCTGTGGGCGCCCGCCTATGAAGGCCGCGCGCGGCTGCGCGAATCGCTGCCGACGATGCAGCGCCAGCTCGCGACGATGACCGCGCAGGCCAACGACGCGCGCTCGCTCGCGCCCGCCGCCGAAGGCGTGATGCCGACCGGCGCCGCGCTGCGCGATGCGCTCGCGAAGTCGCTCGCCGACAACGGCATGCAGCCGACGCAGGTTCAGGTGATCGGCGCGGCGGTGCAGATTCAGTTGAAGAACGCGTCCTTTCCGAACTGGACGGCGTGGCTCGACGACGCCCGCAAGCAGTTCAAGGTGCAGGTCTCGGAGGCGCACGTCACGGCGCTGAAGCCGGATGGCCAGGTCGATCTGACGGCATCGCTGCAACCGGCCGGCACGAAATGAGTTACTGGACGCGACGAATCCGGCTCGCGTTGCCGGCGCTTTTCGTGATCGTGATTTCGGTCGCCGGCACGCTGCTCGCGATGATGCCCGCCGCGTGGATCGTGCCGCAGTTCTCGAAGGCAACGGGCGGCCATGTGAATCTGGTCGATCCGGCGGGCTCGCTGTGGAGCGGCTCGGCCACGCTGATGCTCGCCGCGGGCAGCGACGGCGCGGGCGCGACGCTCTTGCCGGGGCGCATCGAATGGACGACGGCGTTTCTGCCGCTCTTCACCGGCCGCGTTCACATGACCATGCGTCAGACCGAAGCGATGCCCGATGCCGTGATCGTCGACGCCACCACGCGCGGCGCGGTTATCACCGCCGGCCAGATCGCCGTGCCCGCGACGTTGCTCTCGGGCCTCGGCGCGCCGTTCAATACGCTCGATTTCGACGGCAGCGTGCGGCTCTCGTGGACGGAGTTCCGCCTGCTGAACCGCAATGCGTACGGGCAAGTGGTCGTCACGCTCGATGACATGGCTTCGCGCGTCTCGCGCGTGAAGCCGCTCGGTTCGTATCGCGTCGCGTTGCAGGCGCAGGGCGCGTCCGCGACCATCGATCTTTCGACGAGCAAAGGTCCGCTGATGCTCACCGGCAACGGCGCGATCTCACCGGAATCGACGTCGTTCCAAGGCACGGCGACGGCCGCGCCGGATCAGCGGGAAAACCTCGCGGGTCTGCTCAACCTGCTCGGCCGTCACACCGATCCGGACACGGTCGCCCTGACCTTCATGCGTTGATCAGCGGCTGGCGGTTTGCGCCGGACTCGACGCGGGCGCGGGCGCTTGAACCGCGCCCGTTTCGCGATCCATCTGCCCGACATCCCAGCCGCCGCCGAGCGCCTTCACCAGTCCGACCGACGACACCATCCGCTGTCCCGCGATGTTCGCGAGCTTCTGCTGCGCGGTGAATGCGGTCGTCTGCGCGGTCAGCACGCTGATGAACGCGACCGTTCCCGCCTTGTACTGATTGTTGATGATCGCGAGCGCCTGCTGCGCCGATTCCACGGCCTGCTGCTGCACGACGATTTCCTTCTCCAGAATGCGCAGCGACGCGAGATTGTCTTCGACGTCCTGGAACGCGGTCAGCACCGTCTGCCGATACGTCGCGACGTTCTGGTCGTAAGTCGCGCGCGCGGCTTCGGTGCGTGCGGAGCGCAGGCCGCCGTCGAAAATGGTCGCGGCGATGTCCGGCCCGAGCGTCCAGAAGCGCGACGGCGCGCGCAGCAATTGCGACAGCACCGAGCTTTCGAAGCCGCCTTGCGCGGAGAGCGTGAGCGTCGGGAAGTACGCGGCCATTTCGATGCCGATCTGCTCGTTCGCCGCCGCGGCCTTGCGTTCCGCCGACGCGATGTCGGGCCGGCGCTCGAGAATCGCGGATGGCATCTGCACGGGAACGGTCGGCGGCGTGGCGTCGAGCGGAATCGGCGGAATCGAAAACGTGGAAGCGGCCTCGCCGACGAGCACCGCGATCGCATGTTCGTACTGCGCGCGCGCGACGCCGTTATCGATGGCCGATGCCTGCGCCGACTGCAACTGCGTCTGCGCCTGAATCACGTCCGAACGCGCGACGATGCCCTGCGCGTACTGATTCTGCGTGAGCTTGAGCGATTGCTCGTAGGCCGCGACGGTGTCGTCGAGGAGCCTTTGCTGCGCGTCGAGCGAGCGCAACTGGAAATAGGTTTGCGCGAGCGTGGCCTGCGCGGACAGCCGCGCGTTGGCGAGATCGGCGGCGGCGCCTTCCTGGCCGGCCTTTTGCGCGGAGACCGTGCGCGACACGCTGCCCCAAAGATCCGGTTCCCACGATGCGTCGAGCGCAAGGCTGAACTGGTTGGTGACGGCACCCGTCTGCCCGAGGCTGGAGCTGCTGGTCGACCGGTTGCCCGCGCCCGTTCCCGAACGCGCCGCCGAAGCCGATGCGCCGATCGTCGGGAAATACGCCGCGCGCGCCTCGCCGACGAGCGCGCGTGCCTGACGATACGCGGCCGCGTATTGCGCGATGGTCTGGTTCGATTGATTCAGGCGCGCTTCGAGATCGTCGAGGCGCTCGTCGCGATAGATGCTCCACCATGCGCCGCGATCGGCCTGGTCGGCGGGCTGGGCGACTTTCCAGCCTTCGGGCGCTTCCTTGTAGCTGGCCGGGACCGCCGTCGTCGGGCGCTGATAATCGGGCCCGACAGCACAGCCGGCGATGAACATCGCGAGCATGGCGGCGAGCGCCGTCGTGGTCAGGCGCGCGGCGGCGGAAGCGGGAAAGGCGGGGCGATACGGCATCTGCTTGTCGGAATTCCTGTCGGCGCCGCGCCGTTCGATATGACGGACGCGGCAAGCCGAAATGGTAACGGAACGCGACGGGCGCTCGTGCGGCGCGCGCGTCAGGCAGACGTTAGCGTAACGGGTTCGCCGTAAGGCGGGTGTTACGCAGCGGGTGGAATCGGTTACGACGCGTTACGGTGACGATTATCGTCCACTACCGGGACACGGCGAGCAGGGCGCCGAGAGCAACGGTCGCGCCGGCGCTTTCGCGGGCGCGGCCGCCGCCTTGCGACGCTGACGGTTCTCGAACCATCCCATGCCCAAGACGACGAACGATCCGCCCGGCAGCAGGAACACGATCAGATACAACGCGAGTTTCCACGAACTCAGCTTCGGCGGGACGAAGTGACGGGAGGCGTCGGCGATCTTGCTGCTGATGGGGCCGAAGCGTCGGCGGGCGGTACGGACAAAGCGGGTCATCGAAAGGTCCTTCGGGCGTCGGCGAGCGACGGCGGGCGGTCAGAACATGGTCTCGGGCGGCGCATGAAGCGCGTAACTCGTTGCATAGAATAATATTGACTGTGCAACTACTTTTCAAGATACTGCTGATTGCTTTTCGCAATTGTTGCCTTTAGGAGACGCGGCGCAGTGTCACACTTTTGCATCCGCGGTTTGACCGATGTCGCATGAACGGCGAACCGCTTTACGATCCCGCGACGATCCAGCTCGAAACGAGCCTCGGCTACTACCTCGCGAAGGCGCGCAACGTGCTCGTCATGCGAACGGATCAGGCGTTGAAGCCGCTCGAACTCACGTCGCCGCAGATCGGCGTGATTCTGCTGCTCGCGTCGGGGCGGGCGCGCACGCCGCTGGAACTGTCGCGCGAGCTGTCGTACGACAGCGGCTCGATGACGCGCATGCTCGACCGGCTCGAGAAGAAGGGTTTCGTCAGCCGCGCGCGTAGCGAAGTGGACCGGCGAATCGTCGAACTCAGTCTGACGGAGCGCGGACGTGACGCGGCGGCGCGTTTGCCGGTGATCGGCGCGGCCGTGCTCAACGAGCAGTTGCACGGCTTTACCCGCGCCGAGCTGGATCTGCTGATCGCGATGCTCGCGCGCATCGTCGGCAATACGCCGATGGGCGACTGCGCGCCATGCATGCTCGACGACGACTTGCCCTGATTCATCGGAATTAACCTGCATTTCTGCGCCGATTTCACTGTCTGAGCAGAGAATGCCGCGACAAGAAATAGTTTGCGTGCGATGCGCGTTTCGAGCGCCGCGCGCCGGAGAAACCTTCGATGTCCACATCCACTGCGGGCACGCCCGCCACGCCGCCCGCGCCCGTGCCGCTCACGGGCGGCATCCTCGCCCTTTTGACGATGGGCCTCGCGCTCGGCACCTTCATGGAAGTGCTCGACACGTCGATTGCGAACGTCGCCGTGCCGACCATTTCGGGCAGCCTCGGCGTCGCGACGAGCGAAGGCACGTGGGTCATTTCGTCGTACTCGGTCGCTTCGGCGATTGCGGTGCCGTTGACCGGCTGGCTCGCGCGGCGCGTCGGCGAGGTGAAGCTCTTCACGATTTCCGTGCTGCTGTTTTCGATCGCGTCGGCGCTGTGCGGGCTGGCTCACAACTTCGAATCGCTGATCGCGTTCCGGCTGCTGCAAGGCCTCGTCTCCGGCCCGATGGTCCCGCTGTCGCAAACCATCCTCATGCGCAGCTATCCGCCCGAAAAGCGCGGCCTCGCGCTCGGTCTCTGGGCGATGACCGTGATCGTCGCGCCGATCTTCGGCCCGGTGATGGGCGGCTATATCACCGACAACTACACCTGGCCGTGGATCTTCTATATCAACGTGCCGATCGGCGTGTTCTCGGCGGCGATCGCGTACTTCCTGCTGCGCGGCCACGAGACGAAGACGACGCAGCAGCGCATCGACGGTGTCGGATTGGCGCTGCTCGTGATCGGCGTCGCGAGCCTGCAGATGATGCTCGACCTCGGCAAGGATCACGACTGGTTCAACTCGAACTTCATCGTGACGCTGGCGATCGTGTCGGCGGTCTCGCTCGCGTTCATGTTCGCGTGGGAGTTGACCGAGAAGGAACCGGTGATCGACCTTTCGCTCTTTCGCGACCGCAACTTTGCGATGGGCGTGCTCATCACGTCGCTCGGCTTTCTCGCGTTCTTCGGCTCGGTCGTCGTGTTGCCGTTGTGGTTGCAGACCGTGCTCGGCTACACGCCGTGGCTCGCGGGTCTCGCCACCGCGCCGGTCGGGATTCTCGCGCTGGTGCTGTCGCCGATCATCGGGCAGAACATGCATCGGCTGAATCTGCGCGTGGTCGCGAGCTTCGCGTTCCTCACGTTCGCGTTCGTGTCGCACTGGAACTCGACCTTCACGCTCGATACGCCGTTCGACCAGATCATCTATCCGCGCTTGATTCAGGGCATCGGCGTCGCGTGCTTCTTCGTGCCGATGACGACGATCACGCTCTCCAGCGTCTCCGACGAACGGCTCGCGGGCGCCGCGGGCCTGTCGAACTTCCTGCGGACGCTGTCGGGCGCGATCGGCACGGCGGTCAGCACGACGTTCTGGGAAAACGACATGATCCGCCATCACGCGCGTCTGACCGAATCGGTCACGCCTTATTCGGCGGGCACGAACGCGTATTCGGACCTGCTGTCGGGACTCGGCTTGTCGGGACAGGCGCTGACCGCGCAACTGGATCGCGTGGTGTCGGCGCAGGCGTACATGATGTCGACCAACGACTTCTTCCGCATTTCGTTCTATGCGTTTCTCGTGCTGGCCGCGATGGTCTGGCTGACGCGGCCGAAGAAGGGCGCGTCAGCCTCGATGGGACACTGAACTACTGAGGCGTGAGCGGCGTGACCGACTGCCCCGGCTGGTTTTCCAGATTGAGCGGGACCGGCTGATCCAGCGGGCTGACCTGCACGCCGCTCGGCGCGGGTGCAGGCGGCGTCTGCGTGGCTTGCGGCGTTTCGGTCTTGCGCAGTCCGGGGCCGTTCTTGATGAACTGCTTGAAATCCGCGCCTGCCTGCCACGGATTCGGCTGGCAGCCGAGCGGATTATCGCAATGCGCGGCGAAACCGATCGTCGCGGTGCCTTCGTTGGTCGGCGTCTTGGTGATCTGATACGCGAGCGCGCGCTTGCCGCTCGACGGCCCCGCCGTCTGGATGATCGAATCGGTGACGGTCTGCAGCTTGTATTCGGAATGGTTCGTCACCCAGACCTGGGCGCGCGCCCACCACGCGTCGCATTCCGGCTTGCTCATGCAGGTGAGCGGTTGCGTGGCCTGCTCCATCGTCGTGCTGCTGACCTGGTCCTGCACGGCGCAGCCGCTAAAAAGGGCGAGCCATGCAGCCCCAAGCGCGGCGGCGGCGAAGTACTTCTTCTTCATTACTCCCCCGATCGTCGAAAAGTCGGCCATATTTTGACCCCTCAAATCGGATGATGTGATGACGCGTTTCCCTCTGTTGCATAAGCCGGAAACAATTTCCGCCGCGCGCTGACACCGCAGCGGAAAAATCGCCTCACGCGTTCGCGGGGTTCAGCTTGTAGACCTGATACGCCGCAACGAAGGCGTCGAACGTTTCGGTGTCGCTGCTTTCGACGACCGCCTGTTCCACAAGCGATTTTGCCGCAAGCTCGTCCATCGCGCGCTCTTCTGCGACGGAAAGCGGACGCGCACGAAAATCTTCCGCGTGACGCGCGCTGAGATCGAGCGCGAACTCGTCGAAGGTTTGCTGCTTGTCGCGCATCGTTTGCAGCACGCGCGCGGACGGCGTGAGCGACGCATCGGCGATGCGCGGCCGCAGCGCTTCCAGCGCGCGCGTGTGATCGCCGTTGCCGTTTAGCGTGTCGAGCGTCTTCGCGACCGGTTCGATTGCATCGAAGAGTTCTTCGGCCCATTGCTGCATCGGCACGCTTGCGCCGTCGCGTTGCAGCGCGAGACCCGGCTTGCGCCCTTCCTTCGACACCGTCATGAAATTCGCGTTGGCTTCGATGCTCGCGCCGGGCGGCAACAGCGGGCTGTCTTCCAGTGCGCAATAGAGCAGATACGCATCGAGAAAGCGCGCGGTTTCGAGCGAGATGCCCGTCGGCACGAACGGATCGATGTCGAGGCAGCGCACTTCGATGTACTGCACGCCGCGCTCGGCCAGCGCATGCAGCGGACGTTCGCCCGAATGCGTGACGCGCTTCGGGCGGATCGTCGAGTAGAACTCGTTTTCGATCTGCAGCACGTTCGTGTTGATCTGCACCCATTCGCCGTCGCGCTGCGTGCCGATGGCTTCATACGGCGCATACGGCTGGCTCACGGCTTTGGCGAGCACGTCGAGATACGCGTCGAGATTGTCGTAGCTCGGAAGCAGATCGGCCTGCGCCGGATTGTTGGTGTATCCGAGATCGCTCATGCGAAGGCTGGTCGCGTGCGGCAGATAGAACGTGTCGGCATCGAACGTTTCCAGATGATGCTTCTTGCCGGCGACGAAGCGCTTGTTCAGCGCCGGCGACGCGCCGAACAGATACATCAGGAGCCAACTCGTGCGGCGGAAATTGCGGATCAGCGCGAAGTAGCGCTCGGACTGAAAGTCTTTCGCGGACAGCGTGCTCGTCGCATCGAGCGCCTGCCAGGCGCGCCATACGTTTTCATCGAGCGAATAGTTGTAGTGGATGCCCGCGATGCATTGCATCGTGCGGCCGTAGCGCAGCGCGAGGCCGCGCCGGTACACCGTCTTCAACATGCCGATGTTCGACGTGCCGTAATAGCCGAACGGAATCTCGTCCTCGGGCGGCAGCGAGTTGGGCATCGAATTGTTCCACAGCAACTCGTCGCCCATGTGCGCGTACGCGAAGCGATGCAGCGCGTCGAGGCGATCGAGCGTGATCGCCACATCCGATTCGGCGGGCGTGATGAGCTCGACGAGCGCCTCGGAGTAATCGGTCGTGATGAGCGGATGCGTCAGCGCGGAGCCGAACGAGCGCGGATGCGGCGTCATCGCCAGCTTGCCCTGCGGCGTCACGCGCAAGCTTTCTTTTTCGATGCCGCGCAAGCCTTGGCGCAACGCGTCGGCATGCGGACCGGACGCGAGCGCGGCAAGCCTGCGCTCGAAAGCGCCGGCCTTGGTGTGAGCGGGATTCTTGTTTGCCATTGAAGCGTTCTGCGAGGAGCGCGAGCGCGTGTGCGCGCGGTCGTATTTTTAGGGTAGCGGGCACTTTAACATCTCGGTGTAAGGCCTGCTTGGGCCCATATCAGGCAAGGGATTGCGGGTTTTTCGGGAGATTCGCGGGAGATGCGCGGGAGATCCGCGGAATACGCGGCGGTGCGCTTTGGAGCCGCTTGGAGCGGCTCGCGAGGACATCGAAGCGCTCGCGCGTCATGTCGACGGCGAGCGCGCCTGCTTCATGCAACCTTGTTGGTTTCGTTGCGCGCGCGTTCGGTTTCGAGCAGCGTTTCCTTGCGCGGCGTGCCCCAGCGATAGCCGGCGATCGCGCCATCCTTGCCGATGACGCGATGACACGGAATCGCGAGCGCCACCGGATTCGACGCGCACGCATTCGCCACCGCCCGCACCGCGCGCGGCGCGCCGAGCGATTCGGCGATCTCGGTGTAACTGCGCGTCTGCCCATACGGGATGCGCCGCAACGCGTCCCACACGCGCCGTTGAAATGCGGTCGCGCCGATGTCGAGCGGCAAGTCGAAGCGCTCGCGCGTGCCTTGCAGATACGCGCGAATCTGCGCGATGAACGGCTCCAGTTTCGCGGCATCCTCGACGCGTTCGGCCTGCGCGAAATCGGCGGCGAGCTGATCGAGGAGCGTGGGCGCGTCGTCGCCGAACGCGATCTTGCAGACGCCCTTGTCGGTCGCGGCGATGAGCACGGCACCCAGCGGCGTCGCGGCGGTCGCGTAACGCACGGTCAGCCCAGCGCCCTGACGCTTATACGCGGACGGCGTCATGCCGAGTTCCGCGGGCACGGCCTCGTACATGCGCGACGGCGAGCCGAAACCGGCGTCGTGCGTCGCGCGTGTGACGTCGCGGCCGCGCTGCAACGCATCGCGCAGCACGCCGGCACGCTG
Source organism: Caballeronia sp. LZ008 (assembly GCF_031451435.1). Lineage (NCBI taxonomy): Bacteria > Pseudomonadati > Pseudomonadota > Betaproteobacteria > Burkholderiales > Burkholderiaceae > Caballeronia > Caballeronia sp. LZ008. Next base: position 2,951,516 of record NZ_JARUXK010000001.1, read on the forward strand.
CGCCGCCTGATACTGACGCGGCGAAATGCCGACGATTCGCGAAAACAGGCGCTGCAGGTGAAACGGGCTGACGTGCACGGCGTCGCTTAATTGCGCGAGCGTCATGCGTTGCTGCGGATCGGCGTCGAGCACCTTGCATGCGCGCTCGACGATCGCGAGTTCGCGCGGCAGGCTCGTCGGCTGGCAGCGCTTGCACGCGCGGTATCCGGCTTGTTCGGCGGAGTCGGTCGTCGGAAAGAATTCGACGTTCTCGCGACGCGGCGCACGCGACGCGCACGACGGTCGGCAAAACACGCCGGTCGTGCGAACGGCGAAGAAGAAGGCACCGTCGGCGCGCTCGTCGCGATCGACGACGGCTTGCCAGCGGCTTTCATCGGAGGAAAAAACAGGGTTCGTGACGGTTTTCATGACGACCTCGATGGCTCTTGGGTACGTGACCACTGTAGAGCCGCCCAACTGAGGTTACGCGCCGATTCTTGCTCTGTCATCGGTCCGCGAAATCCGAAAAGTGACGTTCAGATACCACAAAGGGACGCCATAGGGGTTTTTACCGAAATTTCTATTGCGTCGCATCAAGTGGCTGTGTATGATTGGAACTGTCTCCTCCATGTCTCCTCCTGATATGGATTCAGCCCGCCCACTAAGGCGGGCTTTTTTTCGTCCGTGGTTTTTGCGTGTTCGAAACGTCAGCGCGAAAAAAACCGGGCGCGTGGCCCGGTTTCTCGTAGACGATTCCGCCGCCGTTACAGCACGTAGCGCGACAAATCCTCGTCTTGCGCCACATCGCCGAGCGCGCGTTCCACATACGGCGCGTCGATTCGCACAGGCTTGCCGGCATGATTGCCCGCCGCGAACGACACTTCTTCGAGCAGCTTCTCGATCACCGTATAAAGCCGCCGCGCGCCGATATTCTCGGTCTTCTCATTCACCGAAAACGCGATTTCCGCGAGACGCCGGATGCCGTCTTCCGCAAAGTCGAGCTCGACGCCTTCGGTCGCCAGCAGCGCCTTGTACTGCTTGACGAGACTCGCATCAGTCGAATTCAGGATCGATTCGAAATCGCCGACGGACAGCGAATCCAGCTCGACGCGAATCGGAAAGCGCCCCTGCAGTTCGGGAATCAGATCGCTCGGTTTGGCGAGATGAAACGCGCCGCTCGCGATGAACAGGATGTGATCGGTCTTGATCATCCCGTACTTCGTGTTGATGGTCGTGCCTTCGACGAGCGGCAGCAGGTCGCGCTGCACGCCCGCGCGCGAGACTTCGGCGCCGCCCGTCTCGCTGCGCGACGCGATCTTGTCGATCTCATCGAGAAACACGATGCCGTTCTGCTCGACGTTCTGCACCGCCTTGCTCTTGACCTCTTCGTCGTTGAGCATCTTGCTGGCTTCTTCGTCGGTCAGCAGCTTGAGCGCTTCCTTGACCTTCACCTTGCGGCGCGTCTTCTTGCCGCCGCCGATGTTCGCGAACATCGAGCGAATCTGTTCGGTCATGTCTTCCATGCCCGGCGGCCCCATGATGTCCATGCCGACTTGCGGCATTTCCACATCGAGCTCGATTTCCTTGTCGTCGAGCGCGCCTTCGCGCAGGCGCTTGCGGAAGGTCTGACGCGTGGCGTTGTCGCCGCCTTCGCTGCCCGACGACTCGATCGCGTTCGTGGCGCCGAATCCGACCGGCCGCGCCGTCGGCAGAAGAATGTCGAGGATGCGGTCTTCCGCGCGATCTTCGGCCTTCGTGCGGACTTTCTTCATCTCGGATTCGCGCGTCTGCTTCACGGAAATCTCGATCAGATCGCGCACGATGCTGTCCACGTCGCGGCCCACGTAGCCCACTTCGGTGAACTTGGTCGCTTCGATCTTGATGAACGGCGCGTCCGCGAGCTTGGCGAGACGCCGCGCGATTTCGGTTTTGCCGACGCCCGTCGGCCCGATCATCAGAATGTTCTTCGGCGTGATCTCCTGACGCAGCGGCTCGGCGACCTGCTGACGGCGCCAGCGGTTGCGCAGCGCGACGGCAACCGCCTTCTTCGCGCGCCCCTGGCCGATGATGTGCTTGTCGAGTTCGGAGACGATTTCGGAGGGAGTCATGGTGGTCATCGCAAAAGTCCTTTATTCGATCGTCTCGATGACGCGATTGTGGTTGGTGTAGATGCACATGTCGCCGGCGATGGTCAGCGCCTTCTCGACGATGTCGCGCGGCGAGAGATCGGTGTTCTCAATGAGCGCCTGCCCCGCAGCCTGCGCATAGGCGCCGCCCGAGCCGATCGCCGCGATGCCGTGCTCCGGATCGAGCACGTCGCCGTTGCCGGTGATGACGAGCGTGTTGTCCTTGTCGGCGGTGATGAGCATGGCTTCGAGGCGTCGCAGCATGCGATCGGTGCGCCAGTCTTTCGCCAGTTCGACGGCGGCGCGCGTCAGATTGCCCTGATGCTTCTCGAGTTTGGCTTCGAAGCGGTCGAGCAGCGAGAACGCGTCGGCCGTGCCGCCGGCGAAGCCGACCAGCACCTTGCCGCCATAGATGCGGCGCACCTTCTTCGCGCCCCCTTTCATGACGATATTGCCGAGCGTCACCTGACCATCGCCGCCCAGCGCGACCTTGCCGTCGCGGCGCACGGAGACGATGGTCGTGCCGTGAAATTGTTCCATGTGCGTTCCTTGGATAAACAGACGATGCGTGGCGATGAAAGTCCGCCGCGCAGTCGAGAATTCGATGGAGTGCACGGCGCGGGGTTCCGTCGGGCGTGAGGCCCGAGGCGGACGGCGCCGCGCTCGCGCTTGCCGCGATGAAGCTTTTGCGGCGCGCGTCGGATTCATTTTAGGGCGACGCCGGATTTATCAAGGCGTACGGTATCGGCGCTCGCCGTTTTTACCGGGCACAAAGCAAAAAAGGCATCCCTTCGTTGGATGCCTTTTTGCCGATGCGACTGCTTCTGCACAACTTTTTTGCGGCGGCGTCTTCCCCGTTGCGGGCGGTCCCGCGACGCTCGCCTGCCGACAGCGATTTCAGTCGCCGAACAGCTTCTGACGCAGTTCGCGGCGTTCCTGCGCTTCGAGCGACAGCGTGGCGGTCGGACGCGCGAGCAGGCGCGGAATGCCGATCGGCTCGCCGGTCTCTTCGCACCAGCCGTAATCGCCGGACTCGATGCGCGCGAGCGACTGCTGCACCTTCTTCAGAAGCTTGCGTTCGCGATCGCGCGTGCGCAGTTCCAGTGCATGTTCTTCCTCGATGGTCGCGCGGTCCGCCGGGTCCGGCACGATCACCGTTTCCCGCAGGTTCTCGGTCGTCTGGCCGGCATTCTTCAGAATGTCCGCTTGCAACTGTTCGAGCCGGTTCTTGAAGAAGGCGAGTTGATCCTCGTTCATGTAGTCCTTCTCGCTCATCTTCAGGATTTCGGCTTCGGTCAAGAGTTTCGTTGTCATCAGCTTGCTTCTTCAATGTAGGGCGATGTCTTCGCAACGCCCGCACTTGCGTTACCCGCATTCAGCGCATCCGTACGCTAGGGGCTACGCGACACGTCGATGCGGGGCCGAACTCCTCTGGAAACCGATATTGGATGATGCTCCGGAAGACCGGGCGCATTCGCATGGCCCCGGATTTCCGGCCCCGGTGCTTTGACTTGATTTGCCTTCCCCCGGCAAATCGAGGCATCGTCCCGACGGGACATCCCTTCTCCCAAGATCCGCTGGCCGAGCGCCTCGAAGACGCGCATTCAGCGGAACTGCCCTTCTCCAGTGGGGCTGTATTGTAACTGAACCGCAAATTCCAACTAAACCTACGGAAAACCCTGTCGATTTGCGCCGGAATTTCAAAAATATAACGCCTGAACGCGCAAAAAGCGATGACGCTTGGTGGGCGCGACTACATACGCGCACCGAAAGTCGGACATGAAAAACGCCGCGCGCGAGCCCTTCGCGGCGGCGTTCTGTGTCAGTGCCCGTTTTGTCGCCCCGCGTGATTCGCGGCAATCCAAGCGAGATGCATGCCGGATTACTTCACCAGGCAGGCGTCGAGGCCGTCGGTGATCAGATCCTTCGGCAGTTCGATGCCGATGAACACCATCTTGCTGTTCTTCTTCTCGATCGGCATCCACTTGCCGGCGAGATCGCTGCCCATCATCTGATGCACGCCCTGGAACACGACCTTGCGATCGACGCCCTTCATATAGAGCACGCCCTTGTAGCGCAACAGGCGCTCGCCATAAATCTGCAGAATGCCGCCGAGGAAGTCTTCGAGGCGGTTCGGATCGAACGGCTTGTCGCTGCGATACACGAACGACTTGATCTTGTCGTCGTGATGCGCGTGATGATGATGGTGATGCCCGTGCTCGTGATCGTGGCTGTGGTCGTGACCGCAGGTCGAATGATCGTGATCGTGATCGTGATCATGGTCATGCGCGTGGTCATGATCGTGATCGTCTTCCGCGAGGAAATCCGGATCGATCTCGAGCTTCGAGTTCAGATTGAAACCGCGCAGATCGAAAATTTCCTTGATGTCTGCGTCGCCGAAATTCACGACCTTGATCGCCGCGCGCGGGTTCATGTGCAGCAGGCGATGCTTCAGCGCTTCGAGTTCGTCGGCGGAAACGAGATCGGATTTCGTGATGAACAGGCGATCCGCGAAGCCGACCTGACGCTGCACCACTTCGTGCTGGTCGAGCTGCGCATTCGCGTGCTTCGCGTCGACGAGCGTGATGATCGCGTCGAGCAGGAATTCGTCGGCGACGGTGTTGTCCATGAAGAACGTCTGCGCGACCGGACCCGGATTCGCGAGGCCGGTGGTTTCGATCACGACGCGGTCGAAATCGAGCGTGCCCGCCTTCTTGCGGTTCGCGAGGTCTTCGAGCGCGCGCGCGAGGTCGCCGCGGATCGTGCAGCAGATGCAGCCGTTGCTCATCTGGATGATCTGCTCGTTCGTCTCCTGCACGAGGATCTCGTTGTCGATGTTCTCTTCGCCGAACTCGTTCTCGATCACGGCGATCTTCATGCCGTGCTTCTCGTTCAGGATGCGCTTGAGCAGCGTGGTTTTGCCGCTGCCCAAAAAGCCGGTCAGGATGGTTACGGGAATCATGGTGTCGCCTTTTAAGTTCGGGAAACGCGCGGAATCGAATATTGGAACATATTTGCGGAGCCGACGCTTCGTGCGCCCTTCGCTCGCGAATCGCCCTTAACTGAGGCCGATCACGCGATTTGCAACAGCAGCCCTTTCAGATACTCGCCTTCCGGAAACGCCGTCAGCAACGGATGATCCACGCCCGCGCCGAGCCGCTTGAGGATGCGCGCATCGGCGCGCGCGTCGGCCGCCGCGCTCGCGACGATCTTCTGGAACAAGTCGGCATCGATCGCGCCGGAACATGAGTACGTGAAAAGCAGGCCGCCTGGACGCAGCAACTTGAAGCCGCTCAGATTGATGTCCTTGTACGCGCGCGCGGCGCGATCGACGGTTTCCTTCGACGGCGCGAACTTCGGCGGATCGAGCACGATCAGGTCGAAGCGACGGCCTTCGTCGTAGAGACGGCGCAGCGTCTTGAACGCATCGGCGTCTAGCCATTCGGCTTTCTCCGCGTCGAAGCCGTTGGCCTTCACGTTCTCCCGCGCGAGCGCGAGCGCTTCGCCCGATGAATCGACGGAGACCACGCGCGTCGCCCCGCCTTTCAGCGCGGCCAGCGAGAATCCGCCCGTGTAGCAGAAGCAGTTGAGCACTTCGCGGCCTTGCGCGTTCTGCGCAACGAGCACGCGGTTGTCGCGCTGATCGACGTAAAAGCCCGTCTTGTGGCCATTGCGCACGTCGACGTGATAGCGCACGCCGCATTCGTTCGCGATGAGCGTCGCCGGAGGCGCGTCGCCGGCGAGCACGCCGGTCGTCTGTTCGAGACCTTCCTTCTGGCGGATCGACACGTCCGAGCGCTCGTAGACGTTCGCGCAACCGGTCGCATCGACGAGCGCCTGCACGATCGCGGCTTTCCATGACTCGACGCCCGTCGCCATGAACTGGCAGACGAGCTGTGCGTGATCGCCGGTATCCGCGACGTAGTAATCGACGATCAGGCCCGGCAAGCCGTCCGCTTCGCCGAATATGAGGCGCGTCGCGCCGGTGTCCTTGACCATCGTGCGCCGATGCGCGACCGCGCGCTGCACGCGGCGCTTGAAGAACGCGTGATCGATGGGCTCGCTTTCATCGAACGTCCAGACGCGCGCGCGAATCTGCGATTGCGGGCTGTACGACGCGCGCGCGAGAAAGCGTCCGTCGGCCGCGCGAATGACGACCGTCGCGCCCGGCGCGGGATTGCCGTCGATGCGCGCGATGGCGTTCGCATAAATCCACGGATGGCGGCGGACGAGCGACTTGTCCTTCGCCGGTTTGAGCGTGATGGTGTCCATTGCAAGCCGAGGCGGCGCGCAGGGCGCTCGCGGAGTTAATCGCGCTTCTTCGCGCGCGGGTGCGCCGCATCGTAGACGCGGGCGAGATGCTGAAAATCGAGCGATGTATAAATCTGCGTGGCCGTGATGCTTGCATGGCCGAGCAGTTCCTGCACCGCGCGCAGGTCGCCGCTCGATTGCAGGACGTGCGTGGCGAACGAATGCCGCAGCACGTGCGGATGCACATTCGACGGAATGCCCGCGAGCAGCGCGAGCCGCTTCACGCGTTCGCGCACCACGCCGGGCGACATGCGGTTGCCGCGCACCGAGAGAAAGAGCGCGTGCGGTTCGAGCTTGACGAACTCGTCGCGCACGGCGAGCCAGGCGCGCAGCGCTTCGACCGCCTTGCTGCCGACCGGCACTTTGCGCATCCGCTTACCTTTGCCGAGCACCGTGACTTCGGCGCCTTCCAGATCGATCCAGCCTTCGGACCGGTGTTCGGCAGTGTCGACGTGGCGAACGTCCAGCCCGACCAGTTCCGCGAGCCGCAGACCCGACGAGTAGAACAGTTCGAGTATCGCGTGATCGCGCAGCGCTTCGGTCGTATCGGCTTGCGGCGCGTCCATCAGCCTCGCGGCGTCATCGACGGAAAGCGCCTTCGGCAGCGTCTTTTCGCGCTTGGGCGCGCGCACCGTCGCGACCGGATTCGCGGGCATCTCGACGCGCTCGGCGAGCCATCGATAGAACGCGCGCCATGCCGACAGCCGATGCGCGATCGAACGCGACGATAATCCGCTCGCGTGCGCGCGCACGACCGCGCCGCGAATATCGGCGGATGTGAGCGATTCCAGTGGACGATCCTTGGCGAGCGCGCGCAGCTCGCTCAACTCGTGCGTATAGCCGCGCAGCGTGTGCTCGGAAAGATGCCGCTGATGCTCGAGCATCGCGAGATAGTCGGCGATCACGTCGGCGGCGGCGTTCATCGTCAATGCGGCAGCAGGCGGGACAGCGCGGCGCTCGCGAGCGCGCCGATCTGCGTGAGGAAATCCGTCGCCATGCCGTCGTGGAAGCGGCGCGGATCAGGCGAGCCCATGACGAGCAGGCCGAAGCTCGGCGCATCCGGGCCGGCTTGCGGATCGCGCAGCGCGATGAGCGACACGGATTCGATCTTGCGGTCGATGTCGGACGGGCCGTCGCTCGGCGCGACCGTCGCCGATGCCGAGTTCGCCGCGCCCAGCCACTGCGCGGCGGCGAAGCCGGTATTCACGCCGCAGTACGGCGCGGCGAGACCGGTCGTGAAAAGGCGTACTTCCTCGCCGACCTGACGGGCGAAATCGGCTTGGCGATAAGCTTCGTCGATATCCCACACGCGCAGCGCGGCGTGCGGCACGTCGAAGATTTCGCACAGCCCCTTGCTGATGGTCGCGGGCAGCGCGTACGGATCGCGCTGCGAGATTACGCGCACGGTCCAGCGATTGAACTTGGTCGAGATGCTGTCGTTTTCGTGGCCGTAGCGCAGCAATTCGGCGAGACGCCGTTCGAGCTGCTTGTTCTTGTCGCGCAGCATTTCCATCTGGCGTTCCTGCAGCGACACGGCCGCTTTGCCGTGCGGATTCGAAAGCCGGATGGTGCCGAGCAGTTCCGCGTGCTCGACGAAGAAATCAGGGTTGTCGAGCAGATAGTCGGCGACTTCGCGTGGATTCATGGTGACGTGTATGCGTTAAACGATGCGATCGAGCTCGATCTCGCCTTCGAAGACCGTTGCGGCGGGCCCGGCCATGAAGAGCGCGGCGGTTTCGTTCTTCGCGCCGTCCCAGCTGATCGTGAGCGTGCCGCCGTGCGTCTCGACGCGAACGGGCGAATCGAGCCGGCCGCGGCGAATGCCGGCCGCCACCGCCGCACATGCGCCCGTGCCGCACGCGAGCGTTTCGCCCGCGCCGCGCTCGTAGACGCGCAGTTTCACCGAATGCCGATCGACGATCTCCATGAAGCCCGCATTGACGCGCTTTGGAAAGCGCGCGTGACGTTCGACGAGCGGACCTTCGGTCAGAACGGGATACGCCTCGACGTCATCGACGATCTGGACCGCGTGCGGATTGCCCATCGACACGACGGAAATCCAGCGCCGGTCGTTGATCGAGCCGTTCACGTCGAGCGGCCAGAGCGTGTCGTTGCCTTCCTTCCGGCCTTCGAGACCTTGCGCGTCGAACGGCACTTTCGGCGGATCGAACACCGGCGTGCTCATATCGACGACGACTTCGCCGTTCTCCTGCATCGTCAGCGTGATGACGCCGTTTTGCACCTGCACGCGCACCGTCGATGCATCCGTCAGACGCCGGTCGCGGACGAACTTCACGAAGCAGCGCGCGCCGTTGCCGCAATGCTCGACTTCACCGCCATCGCAATTGAAGATGCGGTACTTGAAGTCGACGCCTTCGATCGTCGGCTTTTCCACGAGCAGCAACTGATCCGCGCCGACGCCGAAATGACGGTTCGCGAGCGCGCGCACCTGTTCGGCGGACAGATCGAGCGCCTGCGTGTAGCCGTCGAGCACGACGAAGTCATTGCCCGCGCCCTGCATTTTTGTGAATTTCAGTTTCATGGCCGCTATTGTATGTGAGCCGCGATGCCGCGTTTCGCGCGATTCAGGCGTCAATAAAAGCTCGGGTCGCCCGGCGGGCGCGTCTTGAAGCGCTTGTGCACCCAATAATATTGCTCGGGCATGCGCGGAATCTGCTCTTCCAGAAACGCGTTCATGCGGCGCGCGTCGGCCTCGTCGTCGCCGCTCGGATAATTTTCCCAAGGTTTGAAGACTTTCAGCCGATAACCCTTGTAGTTCGGCAAAACTTCTCCGATGAAGGGCACGACCTGCGCCTTGCCCGTCTTCGCGAGCCGGCCGACGGCGGTCAGCGTGCACGTCGGGATGCCGAAGAACGGCACGAACGTGGAGTTGCGCATGCCGTAGTCCATGTCCGCGCCGAGCATCACGGGTTTGCGATCGCGCAGCCAGCGCAGCACGATGCGCGCGCTGTCGGCGCGGCTCGCCATGTCGGCGCCGAAACGGGCGCGCTGTCTCTTCGCCAGTTCCTCGATCTGCGGATTCGAAAACGGCTGATACAGCGAACCGCAGCGCCGATGCAGCGAGTAGTTGAGAAAGATCGAGCCCGCCTCGATGCCGACGAAATGCAGACCGAGAAAGAGCGTGGGCGGACGATCGGGATCGGTGCGCTCGATGGCGCTATCGACTTCGATCAGCTTTTCGAGCTTCTTCGCGGAGCCGAACCATTGCACGCTGCGCTCGACGTAACTGCGGATCGCGTGCCGAAAGTGCTTCTGCGCGATGTCCTCGCGTTTTTCGTCGGACCACTCGGGGAAGCACAGCTTCAGATTCGTATGGACGATGCGCTTGCGACGGCTCGGAATCTGATAGAGCAGCCAGCCGAGGCCGTCGCCGAAACGCGCGGTGATGCCGTATGGAATCACCGCGAGGAATTTGAGAAAACCGATGGCGAGCGCCACGCCGATACGACCTAGCATGACTCGCTCCGGCGGGCGGACGAGTGGAGCGGGACCGAGGAAGTCAAAAGGGTCAATTCTGTGAAAACTAAGGAAACCGGTATAATAAAACCTTCGCCGAGTTAATGGACAACTTGCGGGGCGAAGCGGGTCGGAGTCTTCTTACTTTCGAGAAGCGCCGGCCTGGAAGCACATCCGCTAAAGCGTCGCCGCTTCAGACTCCAAAAGAAGACGGCTACGTGAATATCAACCGTACTTTTATTGGAGTCTGAAGCGTGTCGAACGACTACCTCTTTACTTCCGAATCCGTTTCCGAAGGCCACCCGGACAAGGTTGCCGACCAAGTCTCCGACGCCATCCTCGACGCCATTCTGTCGCAGGACAAATATTCGCGCGTCGCCGCGGAAACGCTGTGCAACACCGGTCTCGTCGTCCTCGCGGGCGAAATCACGACCACCGCCAACGTCGATTACATCCAGGTCGCGCGCGACACCATCAAGCGCATCGGTTACGACAACACCGACTTCGGCATCGACTATCGCGGCTGCGCGGTTCTCGTCGCGTATGACAAGCAATCGCCGGATATCGCGCAAGGCGTGAACAAGGCGCACGACGACAATCTCGATCAGGGCGCGGGCGACCAGGGCCTCATGTTCGGCTACGCCTGCGACGAAACGCCCGAACTGATGCCGCTGCCGATCCACCTTTCGCATCGCCTCGTCGAGCGTCAGGCAAACCTTCGTCGCGATGGCCGTTTGCCCTGGCTGCGTCCGGACGCGAAGTCGCAAGTCACCGTGCGTTATGTCGATGGCCGCGCGCATTCCATCGATACGGTCGTGCTGTCGACGCAACATTCGCCGGACATCGACCTGCCGCAACTGCGCGAAGCGGTGATCGAGGAAGTCATCAAGCCGACGCTGCCGAAGGAACTCATCAAGGGCGACATCAAGTTTCTGGTGAACCCGACGGGCCGCTTCGTCATCGGCGGTCCGCAGGGCGACTGCGGTCTGACGGGCCGCAAGATCATCGTCGACACGTACGGCGGCGCGGCTCCGCACGGCGGCGGCGCGTTCTCGGGCAAGGATCCGTCGAAGGTCGACCGCTCGGCGGCGTACGCGGGACGTTATGTCGCGAAGAACATCGTCGCGGCCGGTCTCGCATCGCGCGCGCTGATCCAGGTTTCGTACGCAATCGGCGTGGCACGTCCGACTTCGGTGATGGTGAACACGTTCGGCACGGGCCGCGTGTCGGATGCCGAAATCACGAAGCTCGTTCTGGAGCATTTCGATCTGCGTCCGAAGGGCATCATCCAGATGCTCGATCTGCTGCGCCCGATCTACGAAAAGACGGCGGCATACGGTCACTTCGGCCGCGAAGAGCCTGAATTCTCGTGGGAAGCCACCGACAAGGCGCTCATGCTGGCCGAAGCGGCGGGCACGGAGCCGGTCGCAAGCGTGGCGTAACGCCATTCGCCGAACGCGCGGGACAAGAACCGGCAAGCATCGCGCTTGCCGGTTTTTTTTCGCCTGCGCGGCGCGTTTCTTGCGACCGAACCGGACGGCAAAACCGATCATCCACGGAGCCGTCATGCCGTTCGAAACGCTTCTTTCTCCCGTCACAATCGGCAATCTCGAACTGCCGAATCGCGTGGTGATGGCGCCGCTCACGCGCAATCGCGCGTCGCAGCCCGGCGATGTACCCAGCGAAATGAACGCGCACTATTACGCGCAGCGCGCGGGCGCGGGACTCATCGTGACCGAGGCGACGCAGGTTTCGCGGCAAGGTCAGGGTTATGTCGCGACGCCCGGCATCTATTCCGACGCGCAGGAAGCCGGATGGAGAGCCGTCGTGGGCGCGGTTCACGCGCGGCACGGGCGCATCGCGTCGCAGCTGTGGCATGTGGGGCGCGTGTCGCATCGATCGCTGCAGGAGGGCGATGCGCCGCCCGTCGCGCCGTCCGCGATCCGCGCGCGCGACACGCAAGTGTTCGTGAGACACGATGACGGCACCTACGGCATGACCGACGCCGACGAACCGCGCGCGCTTGAGATCGGCGAGTTGCCGGGCATCGTGCTGCAGTTCGTCGATGCCGCGCATCGCGCCAAGCGCGCCGATTTCGACATGATCGAAGTCCACGCGGCCAACGGCTATCTGCTGCATCAGTTCATGGCGACGGGCACCAACCATCGCACCGACGAGTACGGCGGCGGCATCGAAAATCGCGTGCGGCTGGTCGTCGATGTGCTGGAGGCGGTCGCGGGCGTGATGGGCGCGAATCGCGTCGGCATCCGGATATCGCCGAACTTCACGGGATTCGATCTGCACGACGATGAAGGCGAAGCGTCATCGCTGTATCTGGCGCGCGAGCTGAAGCGCATCGGCATCGCGTATCTGCATCTGGCGGAAGGCGATTGGGCCGGCGGCGCGCCGCTTTCGGACGGCTATCGAGACGCGCTGCGCGAGGCTTACGACGGCGCGATCATCGTCTGCGGCGAATACACCGCGGAAGAAGCCAATGCGCGCATCGAACGAGGCGAAGCCGACGCCGTGGCTTTCGGTCGCGCGTTTCTCGCGAATCCGGATTTGGTCGAGCGCTTCAGGATGAACGCGCCGCTCAACGCGCCCGACGAGGCGACGTTCTACGGCGGCGGAGAGAAAGGCTACACGGACTATCCGACGCTCGACGAGGCCGAGCGCAAGTGAGGGATTGCGCGATTGCGCGATTCAGCGCGCCGCGAACGCGTACCAGCCGGCGCTCGTCGCCGACACGCGACGCGGACGACGGCTCGTCAGCGCAGCCGCTTTCGGCTTCGGCGCGGGCGCGCGCAACTGCACCGGACGGCGCAACAGCGCGCGCAACGACACCCGGCGCGAGGCCGCGCGCACGCGCAAATTGAAGAAGAAACCGCGGAACCACGACCGGATGCCGTCGACCGGATGCACGTTCTTCAGTTGCTCGGCGAGCAATTGCGTGCGGGTGGAGTGATGGCGCAGCGCGCGGATCATGCCGCGGCGCGCAGGACGCGCGGCTCGCGATGCGACGCGAGTAAGTCCGATAGCGATTCGGTGGTTCATGTCGGCGGGAAAGGTCGGTTTGCGTGGAAGCAGACTCGACGATAGTCGTCTCAAAAATGAAGTTCAACGCTTCGATTCAACAGCATTTGCGAAGTTGCACCGAATTGATGCGGATCAATGTACAGGACCAGTATTACCCGGGTAAGTCCGCGTTTTCCCTGCCGTTTCATGAAGCGGCTGCTTATAAAAATCGGCGGAAGCGTTCTCGCATGGGCCTTCCTGCGCTGCCGGATTTACAATCCCCGTATTCGCCCCAATTCCGGATATAGCGTCGACGGCATGAAGAAATTCGAAAGCCGCCGGAGCCAAGAACTGAAATGTCTGATCAAAACCTGCTGAAATCGAAGAAGGAACAGGTGCACGAGCTGCGTCGAAACGGCTACGTGATCGTGAAAGGGCTGGTTTCGCAGGAACGCCGCGACGCGATGCTCGAAGTCGCGCGCCGGCAACTCGCCGAGGCCGCCGCGCCGGTCGAGTTCGAGGCCGATCTGAAATATCCCGGCGCGCCGGATTCGAAGGACGCGCCCGGCGGACACACCGTGCGCCGCCTGCTCGACGCCTACGCGCGGCATCCGCTTTACGCGGAGTTCGCGACATCGCCGGAAGTGCGCGGATGGATGGAGTTGTATTTCGGCGAGACGCCGTATTTGTCGCGCGCGCATCACAACTGCATGATGACGAAGCACCCGGCGTACGGCAGCCTGACCGGCTGGCATCGCGACGTGCGCTACTGGGCGTTCGAGCGCGACGATCTCGTTTCCGCGTGGGTCGCGCTCGGCAACGAAACGGTGGAAAACGGCGCGCTGTGGTTCGTGCCGATGTCGCACAAGCTGCCGTTCACATCGGATCGCTTCGACGACGCGAAATTCTTCCGCTCCGACTTGCCCGAGAATGCCGCGCTGATCCGCACGGCGGTGTCGCCCGCGCTGGAACCGGGCGACGTCGTGTTCTTCCACTGCAACACGCTGCATTCGGCGGGCAAGAACCTCACCGATCAGGTGAAGTTCTCGCTCGTGTTCACGTATCGCGGCGCGAGCAACGCGGCGCTGCCCGGCACGCGCTCGGCGTCGAAGCCGGAAGTGCCGCTCGTCTGACGTCTGAGCGTTTGAGCGTTTCAGCGTTTCGACGGAATCGTGAGGCCGATCAGCCCGGCGAGCGACGCGACGATGCCGCCCGCGATCAGCCAGATGGTCTTGTTCGTGGGCGAGCCGGTGAAGAAGCGCGCGACGTCGCTGGAGAGCGAATGAAACGACTGGCCGCCGAAATACAGCAGCACGACGCCGCCGACTAGCAGCGCAACGGAAATCGCTCGGGTCATGGCGTGGTCTCTTGGCTGGAAAAGCGCGTCAGGTTAGCGGGTCGGCGCTCGCGCGTCCACTCACGCCGCCTGCGCCTGCTCGCGCGTGTACGGCTGAATCTTGCGCAGGAGGTCGGCCATCACGTACTGATGATCGCTTCTGCTCGTCCACGCGCCGAGGTTGTATTTGACGCCGGTGTCCGTGTAATCGGTCACGGCGACCCACGGCGCCGACGGCCCGTCCTGCACGATGCGCGGATCGTCGCTCATCAGCTTGCGCAGTTCCTCGAGCACACGCTCGACCTTCAGCCCATGCTGTGCCTGAAAGTTGATGACGACGCGACGCCGATCGTTCGCGCTGTAGTTCGTGATGGCGTTCGCCCAAATGAGGCTGTTCGGCACGAACATGATGATGCCGTCGGCTTTCGTGAGGCGCGTCGTGAAAAGTCCGATCTCGTTGACCGTGCCCGCCGTCGTCCCGACGCCTTCGATGTAATCGCCGACGCGAAACGGACGCAGCAGCAGGAGCATCAGGCCGGCCGCGATGTTTTGCAGCGTGCCCTGCAGCGCGAGGCCGATGGCGAGGCCGGCGGCGCCGAGCACGGTCAGGATGCTGGCGGCGGCAATGCCGAGCTTGCCGAGCGCGGCGACGATCGCGACGACGCGGATCGCCCACAACGCGAGGCTGGCGAGCACCGGGGTGAGCGTGGCATCGACATTGGTGCGAGCGAGCGTGCGGCGCAGGGTGTTCGCGACGGCGTTCGAAATCCACCAGCCGACCGCGAGAATCAGCAGCGCCAGCAGAATATCGATGCCGTAAGTCACGGCAATTGCACTAAACGAATCGTAAGCGGGGCGAAGTCTGTCGATCGAATCCATGGGTAGCGGTCCTTCAAAACGAATCTGCTTTTGTCCGCGATCGCGTTGGATCGTTCCCCTTGCTGGCCATCCGGCCTATACCGAATAGCGGGACGGCATCGCGTGCCGTGCGCGCCCAGCCCCGATTGGCTTACCATTGACGCCCTCGACAGCGTGCGTGTCCGCGCGTGCCGCGTGAAATGCACGTTGTCCGTTCCAGTCCGTTCAATTCGCCATCCGCAGAGGAAATCCGTCATGGCCTACGAAGCAGCCTCCGAGCGTTACACGCAGATGCAATACCGCACTTGTGGCAGGAGCGGGTTGAAACTTCCTGCGCTGTCGCTCGGTTTGTGGCACAACTTCGGCGATACGACGCCGATCTCCACGCAACGTGAAATCCTGCGCACGGCGTTCGATCTCGGCGTCACGCATTTCGATCTCGCGAACAATTACGGCCCGCCGTACGGCAGCGCCGAAACGAACTTCGGGCGCATCTTCAAGGACGACTTCCGCCCCTATCGTGACGAACTGTTGATCTCCTCGAAAGCCGGCTGGGACATGTGGCCCGGTCCGTACGGCCAAGGCGGCGGCTCGCGCAAATACGTGCTGGCGAGCCTCGACCAGAGCCTGAAGCGCATGGGCCTCGATTACGTCGACATCTTCTATTCGCACCGTTTCGACGCCGATACGCCGCTCGAAGAAACCGCTGGCGCGCTGGCGACGGCCGTGCATTCGGGCAAGGCGCTTTACGTTGGCATCTCGTCGTACTCGGCGTCCAAAACACGCGAGATGGCCAAGCTGCTTGCCGAGCACAAGGTGCCGCTGCTGATCCATCAGCCGTCGTACAACATGCTGAACCGCTGGATCGAAGAAGACCTGCTCGACACGCTCGACGACATCGGCGCGGGAAGCATCGCGTTTACGCCGCTCGCGCAAGGTCTGCTGACCAGCAAGTATCTGAATGGCGTGCCGCAGGACGCGCGCGTCAACAAACCGGGCGGCGGCTCGCTCAAGCAGGAACATCTGAGCGATGCGAACCTCGCGCACGTCCGCAAGCTCAACGATCTCGCGCAGAAGCGCGGCCAGAGCCTCGCGCAGATGGCGCTCGCGTGGGCGCTGCGAGGCGGGCGCGTGACCTCGGTGCTGATCGGCGCGAGCCGCGCGGAGCAAGTCGTCGAGAACGTCGGCGCACTGAAGAATCTCGATTTCTCGAAGGAAGAACTCGCGGAAATCGATCAGCACGCGAAGGAAGGCGGCATCAACCTGTGGGAAAAACCGTCGACGGATCAGCGCATCTGACACGCGTGCGGCCTTTCGCCAGAAGGGTATTTCGAGATACGCGCGGCGTCCGTTGCTATCATGCGGACTCGGCGGCTTTTCCGCAGCGATAAGAGTTGCCGCCGAGGCCGGCCACCGGCCGCGCAGTCAGCCGAAAGTGCATTTCTTCTGCACGCACGTTCGCCCACGAGGCGCGCGTGCGCGCCACCGCCGCCGTATCGACGTTCGGACCGCGAAACGACTATCGGGTTAAAATAGCCGATTGCGCCGGGCTGTCAGTTTTTTTGCGCGAAGTTCACGCGTGGCGCGGCGTGAATCGCTGTCCTCGCATCGCGGGTTTCGGATCAATCGGCGACCTTCACCATTCGATCGTCCCGTTCGGACAGCGCAGCGCCCCTCGTTGCGCCCTCGTAGCGCGCTTTGTTTTCGACATCGGCCCGGCGTGGCATCCGCCGCCAGCCAGGCGCGAGCGTCAGAGCGTCACCGCTTTCGCACAGTTAGAGCACAGTTCAAGAAGCCATGAGCAACCTTAATTCTCAAACCGTTCTGAGCGTCCATCACTGGACCGACACGCTTTTCAGTTTCACCTGCACCCGCGACAGCTCGTTCCGCTTCGAGAACGGCCAGTTCACGATGGTGGGTCTCGAAGTCGACGGCAAGCCGCTTCTGCGCGCGTACAGCCTCGCGAGCGCGAACTACGAAGAGCATCTCGAATTTCTGAGCATCAAGGTTCCGGACGGCCCCCTGACCTCGCGCCTGCAACATCTGAAAGTGGGCGATTCCGTGCTGATCGGCAAGAAGCCGACGGGCACGCTCGTCGCCGACAATCTGCTGCCCGGCAAGACGCTGTGGCTGCTGTCGACCGGCACGGGCCTCGCGCCGTTCATGTCGATCATCAAGGACCCGGACGTCTACGACCGCTACGAGAAGATCGTGCTGACGCACACGTGCCGTTTCGTCGACGAACTCGCGTACAAGGATTTCATCACCGAGCACTTGCCGGCGCATGAGCATATCGGCGAAATCGTGTCCGAAAAGCTCGTCTATTACCCGACGGTCACGCGGGAGGAGTTCGCGAACCGTGGTCGCATCACCGATCTGATCGAGACCAAGAAGCTGTTCGCCGATCTCTCGGTCGAGCCGTTCTCGGTCGAAAACGACCGCGTGATGCTCTGCGGCAGCCCGCACATGCTGCGCGACACGCGCGAACTGCTCGACGCGATGGGCTTCCAGGAAGGCAGCAACAACCATCCTGGCCACTACGTCGTGGAAAAGGCGTTCGTCGGATAAGCTGTCTCGACGTCGCGATTGCACAAACCGGAGCCTCGCGCTCCGGTTTTTTTTCGCCTCGACGAAATCACCATACGCGCGTCGCTGTTACAAATTGACCACGGTCGGTAGGTCTTTTTCCTACGCATTATGCGCAGCGGACTTGGTAAACGACATGAAGTTCGACCGCCGAAGCCTTGCGCGACATGGATTTATCATTTTTTTGAGATATGATGCGTTTACTTTTTGACGGCGCAGGCCATCCCGTAGTCCGTCAACGATGTTACTGAGTGTAAATTCGGTTACGCCGCTCGTGAGTTACCCGAGGACGTAGCTCCAGTTGCGCTCGAAGCGAGGATAGTGAATGAACCCGTCGGCCACGATCACGCTCGATGAGAACCCGATTCGCCGCGCTCCGCTGCGCGCGGTTCCGTCACCGTCGCCGGAATGCTCCGGCGCGTCGTTTGCCTCACCCTATTCCGCGCTGATCGACGCCAAGCTCAAGGGCGACCGTCAGATTCAGCGTCTCACCGCCCGCGTCCAGGAACTCGCCGCGCTGCTCGCCGCCACCGAAGAGCGCGCGCGTCAGGCGCTCGCGCAAGACCTGCACGACGCGAGCGGCGCCGCGCTCACCGTCGCGAATATCGCGCTCGCTCGCGCCGAGCACTGGCTGCCCGCCGATGCGCCCGCCGCGCTCGACGACGCGCTGCATCAGGCGCGCGCAGCGCTCGCGGATGTCTGCGAGACGAGTCATCGCATCGTCGAGGGATTGCAGACGCCGACTTTCGATGCCGACTTCGCCGCCACGCTGGCCGGCTGGATCGCGGATTTCGGCGCGCGCACGGCGATCGCCGTCGATTTCTCGTGCCCCGACGATGCGCGCCTCGATCGCATGTCGCACGACATGTCGCTCGCGCTCTTTCGCGTGATGCAGGAAGCGCTCGGCAACGTCGCGCGTCACGCGCACGCCGGGCATGCGCGCGTGTCCGTCGCGCTCGACGGACAAGGCGTGATCCTGCTCGTCGAAGACGATGGCGTCGGCATCAGCGCGGCGGCGCGTCGCAAGAGCGGACGCTTCGGCCTTTCGGGAATGCGCGCGCGCTGCGAGGCGCTCGGCGGCAATCTGCGCGTCGCGGCGGCGAAGCCTGCCGGCACGTGCGTGCGCGCGCGTTTCCCGTGGGCTGCGGCGGGTCCGGGCCTGTTCACGCTCAGCGTGGTCAACGCCTGAGGCCGCCGCGATGCTCAGAATCCTGCTCGCCGACGATCACGGCATCGTGCGCCGCGGCGTCGCGCAATTGCTGCTGGAGCGCGGCGTCGCATCCGAAGTGCTGGAGGCCGAGACCGGCATGCAGGCGCTCGCGCTCGCCGCGCGTCGCCCGCTCGATGTCGCGATGCTCGACATCTCGCTGCCGGACATCAACGGCATCGACGTGTTGAAGCGTCTCAAGCGCGAAAGCCCGCGTCTGCCGGTGCTGATGTTTTCGATGTATCGCGAAGATCAATATGCGGTGCGCGCGTTGAAGGCGGGCGCGGCGGGCTATCTGTCGAAGACGGCGGACCCCGCGCTGATGATCGGCGCGATTCAGCAAGTCGCCGCAGGCCGAAAATACGTAAGCCCTGAAATGGCCGAAGCCCTCGCAACCTACGTTTCGCTCGATACGGACCGGTTGCCGCACGAGAAGCTATCGGACCGCGAATATCAGACGCTGTGCATGCTTGCTTCGGGAAAACGGCTCACTGATATCGCGAACGCCTTATCGCTTTCGGTTAAGACCGTAAGTGTTTATCGCGCGCGGTTGCTGGAGAAAATGAAGCTCGCCAACAACGCAGAGCTTACGTTCTATGTGATGAGCAACCGTCTCGTCGACATGAATCCCGCCATCGCCGGGTAGGTTTTATCTCGTGCTAGATAAAACGGGTGGATCGTAACAAATTGCCGCAATTCTGCGTTGCATGCTCAATGGATAGGCAATCTCTGAGTCTCCGATAAAATATCGGGTTTTCCCGAGGTAACGGCCGCTCGCGCGCGCCAGAAGGAGACTCATCGCAATGTCGTTGTTCCGCAAGAAAAACATCGAGCACATGCTGGCCGGCGCGCACAGCACATCGCTCAAAAAGACGCTCGGCGCCCTGGATCTGACGTTCCTCGGAATCGGCGCGATCATCGGCACGGGCATTTTCGTGCTGACCGGCACCGGCGCCGTCCAGGCCGGCCCGGCGCTCATGATTTCGTTCATCATCGCGGCGATCGCGTGCTGCTTCGCCGCCCTCGCCTACGCGGAATTTTCGTCGACGATTCCGGTCGCCGGTTCCATCTACACGTATTCGTATGCGACGCTCGGCGAACTCGCCGCGTGGATCATCGGCTGGGATCTGATGCTCGAATACGGGCTCGCGACGTCCGCCGTTTCGGTCGGCTGGTCGGGCTACTTGCAGTCGCTGCT
The DNA here is from genome assembly GCF_031451435.1 of Caballeronia sp. LZ008. Lineage (NCBI taxonomy): Bacteria > Pseudomonadati > Pseudomonadota > Betaproteobacteria > Burkholderiales > Burkholderiaceae > Caballeronia > Caballeronia sp. LZ008. The sequence continues at coordinate 2,971,609 of NZ_JARUXK010000001.1, forward strand.
CGCCGGCTTCGGCATCTCGCTGCCGACCGCCCTCACCGCCGCGCCCGGCGCGTTGCCCGGCGAGGTCACGTTCTTCAACCTGCCCGCGTTCCTCGTGATGATGGCGATCACCTGGCTGCTTTCGGTCGGCGTGAAGGAATCGACGCGCCTGAACAACATCATGGTCGCGATCAAAGTGACCATCGTGCTGCTCGTGATCGCGGTCGGCGTGTTCCATGTGAAGCCGGCAAACTGGCAGCCGTTCATGCCGAACGGCTGGTCCGGCGTGTTCGGCGCGGCGGCCGTCATGTTCTTCGCGTTCATCGGCTTCGATTCGGTGTCGTCGGCGGCCGAGGAAGTGAAGAATCCGAAGCGCGATCTGCCGATCGGCATCATCTCGTCGCTCGCGGTGTGCGCCGTGCTGTACGTGGCGGTCGCGGCCGTCGTGACCGGCATCGTGCCCGCGCCGCAGTTCGCGAACAATCCGCATCCGGTGTCGTTCGCGCTGCAAGTCGCGGGTCAGAACTGGGTCGCGGGCTTCATCGATCTCGGCGCGGTGCTCGGCATGCTCACCGTGATTCTCGTGATGAGCTACGGCCAGACGCGCATCATCTACGCGATGTCGCGCGACGGCCTCTTGCCCGCGCGGCTTTCGAAGGTGCATCCGCGCTACGCGACGCCGTTCCTCACGACGTGGATCGTCGGCATTTTCTTCGGTCTGATCGGCGCGCTCGTGCCGCTCAACGTGCTCGCCGAGCTCATCAACATCGGCACGCTCGCCGCGTTCTCGATGGTCTCCATCGCCGTGCTGATCCTGCGCCGCACGCATCCTGACTTGCCGCGCGCGTTCCGCTGCCCCGGCGTGCCGGTCGTGCCGATTCTGGCGGTGGCGTCGTGTCTGTTCCTGATGGTCAATCTTCAGGCGATGACGTGGATCGCGTTCGTGCTGTGGCTCGTGATCGGCCTCGCGATCTATTTCGTGTACTCGCGACGCCATTCGGTGCTCGGACGTCGAACGCACGAGCAGCGAGAGACCGTGACGCACTGAGCGTCTTTGCTCGACACAAGAGCGCCGCCCTCGAGGCGGCGCTTTGCATTTGCAGCGGCAAAACCTTGAGTTTGGGACGGACGTTCGCGCCGATAGCGACGCCCGCCGATTTGTGTTTTACTCATTGTCACAAACACATAACACCAATTCCGGCTGAACGCTCACGGCGGCAGATGGCAGGTGCGTGGCGTGAAGCTGGATCGTCCTCACTTAGGAGACAGTGAAAATGGCGCTCAGCATCAGCCTGACGGTCAATGGGAAACCGGTGACCGCCACCGTCGAACCGCACGTTCTGCTCGTCCAGTTTCTCCGCGATCAACTCAGGCTCACCGGCACGCATATCGGCTGCGACACGGCGCAGTGCGGCGCGTGCACCGTCCATCTCGATGGCCGCGCGATCAAGTCGTGCAACATCCTCGCCGCGCAGGCGGACGGCATGGAAGTCACGACCATCGAAGGCATGGCGAAAGACGGCCAGCTTCATCCGATGCAGGCGGCGTTCAGGGAATGTCACGGCCTTCAGTGCGGCTTCTGCACGCCGGGCATGGTGATGAGCGCGAGCGCGCTGGCTGCGCAATCGCCGAATCTCTCCGAAGAAGAAGTGCGCGAGCAGCTCGACGGCAATCTGTGTCGCTGCACGGGCTATCACAACATCGTCAAGGCGGTCTTGCAGGGCGCGCAAAACATGAAAGCGGGCGCCTGATTCCGCGTCAATCCACATTCCACACGATGTATCGCGCCTTTGACCAAGGAGATCGCGATGAATGCCCCTGAGCAACAGAAACTGATCGGCGCTGGCGTGAAGCGCAAGGAAGACTATCGATTCCTGACGGGCGCGGGCCAGTACACCGACGACGTCGTCATGCCGCAGCAAAGCTACGGCGTGTTCCTGCGTTCGCCGCACGCGCACGCGAAGATCGCGCGCATCGATATGGAAGCGGCGCTGAAGTCGCCGGGCGTGATCGGCATCTTCACCGGCAAGGACATGGCGGGCGAGAACGTCGGCGGACTGCCGTGCGGCTGGCTCATCCACAGCACCGACGGCTCGCCGATGCACGAGCCGCCGCATCCCGTCATCGCGCACGACAAGGTGTTGCACGTCGGCGATCAGGTCGCGCTCGTCGTCGCCGAATCGGTGAAGGAGGCGAAGGACGCGCTCGAACTCATCGAGGTCGATTACGACGAACTGCCCGCGACGGTCGATACGGCGAGCGCATCGGACGCGGGCCAGCCGCTCGTGCACGACAGCGTGCCGAACAACGTCTGCTACAACTGGGGCCACGGCGACAAGGCCGCGACCGACGCCGCGTTCGCGAAAGCCGCGCACGTCACGACGCTCGATATCGTGAATCAGCGGCTCGTGCCGAACGCGATCGAGCCGCGCGCGGTCAACGCGAGCTATTCGAAGCACGACGACAGCTACACGGTCTACGTCGCGAATCAGAACCCGCACGTCGAGCGCTTGCTGATGGCGGCGTTCGTGCTGTCGCTGCCGGAATCGAAGCTGCGCGTGATCGCGCCGGATGTCGGCGGCGGCTTCGGCTCGAAGATTTTCCTGTATCCGGAAGATGTCGCGCTGACGTGGGCATCGAAGAAAGTCGGGCGTCCGATCAAGTGGGTGGCCGAGCGCTCCGAAGCCTTCCTCTCCGACGCGCACGGCCGCGATCATGTGACCAAGGCCGAACTCGCGCTCGACAAGGACAACAAGTTCATCGGCATGCGCGTGCATACGACGGCGAACATGGGCGCGTATCTGTCGACGTTCGCATCGTCGATTCCGACCGTGCTCTACGCGACGCTGCTCGCGGGCCAGTACACGACGCCCGCGATCTACGCCGAAGTGAAAGCGGTCTTCACGAACACGGTGCCCGTCGATGCCTATCGCGGCGCGGGCCGGCCGGAAGCGACGTATGTCGTCGAGCGGCTCGTCGAGACGGCGGCGCGCGAGCTGAACATCGATCCCGTCGAATTGAGGCGGCGCAATTTCATCCGCGAGTTTCCGTACGCGACGCCGGTCGGTCTCACGTACGACATCGGCGATTACGACGCGTGCCTGAATCGCGCGCTGGAACTCGCGGATGTCGCGGGTTTCGCAAAACGGCGCGACGAATCGAAGCAGAAGGGCAAGCTGCGCGGCATCGGCTATTCGTGCTACATCGAAGCGTGCGGGCTCGCGCCGTCGAACGTGGCGGGCGCGCTCGGTGCGCGTGCGGGTCTCTTCGAAGCGGGCGAAGTGCGCGTGCATCCGACCGGCTCCGTCACCGTCTTCACCGGTTCGCACAGTCACGGACAGGGCCACGAAACGACGTTCGCGCAAGTGGTCGCGGACCGGCTCGGCATCGCGATCGAGAACGTCGAGATCATTCACGGCGATACGGGGCGCATCCCGTTCGGCATGGGCACGTACGGCTCGCGTTCGATTTCGGTGGGCGGCTCCGCGATCATGAAAGCGCTCGATAAAGTCGAAGCGAAGGCGAAGAAGATCGCGGCGCATCTGCTGGAAGCGTCGGCGGAAGATATCGAGTTCACCAACGGCGTGTTCCGCGTGAAGGGCACCGATCGCACGAAATCGTTCGTCGACGTCTCGCTCGCCGCGTACGTGCCGCACAACTTCCCGCTCGAAACCATGGAGCCGGGCCTCAACGAAAACGCGTTCTACGATCCGACCAACTTCACGTATCCGTCGGGCGCGTATGTGTGCGAAGTCGAGGTCGATCAGGACACCGGCGAAACGCGCATCGAAAAGTTCACGGCCGTCGATGACTTCGGCAACGTCATCAATCCGATGATCGTCGAAGGGCAAGTGCATGGCGGGCTGGGGCAGGGCATCGGCCAGGCGATGCTCGAACGCTGCGTCTACGATGACAGCACCGGCCAGTTGCTCTCCGGCTCGTTCATGGATTACGCGATGCCGCACGCTAGCGATCTGCCGAACTTCACCGTCGAGACCGCGAAGGGCACGCCGTGCACGCACAATCCGCTCGGCGTGAAGGGCTGCGGCGAAGCGGGCGCAATCGGTTCGCCGCCGGCGGTCATCAACGCGATTCTCGATGCGCTCGCGCCGCTCGGCGTGAAGGACTTGCAGATGCCCGCGACGCCGCATCGCGTGTGGACCGCGATGCATAACGCTCAACGCGCCTGAGGAGACCGGCAAATGTACTCATTCGACTATCAGAAAGCGGACGAAGCGAAGGCGGCGGTCGCGGTGCTTTCCGCCAACGGCGACGCCAAGTTCCTCGCGGGCGGCCAAAGCCTCTTGCCGACGATGCGCCTGCGGCTCGCACAGCCCTCGGCGCTCGTCGACGTGACGCGCATCGCGTCGATGAAAAACGTCACGCTCGACGGCGACAAGCTCACGATCGGCGGCGCGGTGTCTCATGCGGCGGTCGCATCGAACGCGGATGTGCAGCGCGCGCTGCCGGGGCTCGCGGATCTCGCGGGACGCATCGGCGATCGACAGGTCCGCGAGCGCGGCACGATCGGCGGCTCGCTCGCCAACGACGATCCGGCGGCGTGCTATCCGTCAGCCGTGCTCGCGCTGAACGCGACGGTCGTGACCGACAGAAGGCGCATCGCCGCGGACGATTTCTTCATCGACATGTACACGACCGCGCTCGAACCCGACGAGCTCATCACGGCCGTCGAGTTTCCGCTGGCCGAGCGCGCGGGCTACGAGAAGTTTCGCAATCCCGCGTCGCACTTCGCGCTCGTCGGCGTGTTCGTCGCGAAGTTCAAGGACGGCGTGCGCGTCGGCGTGACGGGCGCGGCGTCTTCGGTGTTTCGTCCGGCGGAGCTGGAAGCGGCGTTGTCGAAGGACTTTTCGGTGGCATCGGCGCGCGGCGTGACGATCTCGCCCAACGAGCTGAACGCGGACATGCACGCGAGCGCCGAATATCGCGCGCATCTGATTCCGGTGCTCGCGGGCCGCGCGATCGAGCGCGCGATGTCGTTCTAGTCCGCGATGACGGAACAGGCGCCGCAATCCATCGACGAGACGCTCGCGCGCTTGCGCGAGCATCGCTACTTCGCGAACCGCGAGCTCGCGACGGCGCTTTTTCTCGCGCTCAAGATGCAGCGGCCGCTCTTCCTCGAAGGCGAGCCGGGCGTCGGCAAGACCGAACTCGCGAAGGCGGCGGCGGGCTTGTGCGGCACGACGCTGCTGCGCCTGCAATGCTACGAAGGGCTCGATACCGCGAGCGCGCTATACGAGTGGGACTATCCGCGGCAGATCATGGCGCTGCGGCTCGCGGAGGCGTCGGGCGAAACGCCGTCGAACGATTCGCTGTATCGCAGCGAGTTTCTGCTGAAGCGTCCGCTGCTTCAGGCCTTGCTGCCCGATGCGTCGAATCCCGACGCGCGCCGCGTTCTGCTCATCGATGAAATCGACCGCGCCGACGAGCCGTTCGAAGCGTTTCTGCTCGAATTGCTGTCGGACTTTCAGGTGTCGATTCCGGAGTACGGCACGGTGCGCGCGGCGCAACCGCCGCTCGTCGTGATGACGTCGAACCGCACGCGCGAAGTCCACGATGCGTTGAAGCGGCGATGCCTCTATCAGTGGATCGGCTATCCGCAGCGCGATGTCGAACTGGCGATCGTCGCGGCGCGCGCGCCCGAAGCGGGGCAGGCGTTGCAGCAGCGCGCCGTCGCGTTCGTGCACGAGCTGCGCACGCTGGATCTCTTCAAGGCGCCGGGCGTCGCGGAAACGATCGACTGGTGCCGCGCGCTCGCGGCGTTGTCGGTGACGGAACTGGATCCGCAATCGGTGCAGAACACGCTCGGCGTGCTGCTGAAGTATCAGGACGATCTCGCGCGCATGGACGCCGATACGCTCGCGCAATGCCTCGCGGCCACGCCATGACGACCACGATGGAACCGTTCGCGCGCAACGTCGTGCATTTCGTGAGGCTTCTGCGCGGCGCGGGGCTCGGCATGTCGCCGGCGCACGCGGTCGATGCGCTCGACGCGTTGCGCTTCGTCGATCTGAATCGCCGCGACGATGTGCGCGCGACGCTCGCGTGTTTGCTCGTCCACGCGAGCGACGAACGCGACATCTTCGATGCGGCGTTCGATCTTTTCTGGCGCGATCCCGACTGGGAAGGCAAGCTGCGCGCGCTGTTGCTGCCGAAGGTGAAGAGCGGCATGCCGCCGCCGAAGCGCAACAACCGTCTCGCCGATGCGTTGGCGACGCGCGCGGCGGCATCGTCGACAACGCCGCCGCCGGAATCGAAGCCGGAAGAGGCGCACGCGCGCATCACGTTCAGCGCGCAGGAACGCTTGAGCCATCGCGATTTCGACACGCTCAGCGCCGACGAATGGCGCACGCTGCGGCATCAGATTCGCGCGCATCGGATGCCGCTCGCGACGGAACCGACGCGCAGGCTGAAGGCGGGCTCGCGCGGCACGCATGCCGATCTCAAAGCGAGCGCGCGACACGCCGTGCGCTCGGGCGGCGACTGGACCGTGTGGAAATATCGCGCGGCGGTCGAGCGCAGACCGCCGCTCGTGTTGCTGCTCGACATTTCCGGCTCGATGAGCGCGTATTCGCGCGCCGTGCTCTACTTCTGTCACGCGCTATTGCAATCGCGCGAGCGTCTGCAAGTGTTCCTGTTCGGCACGCGGCTCACGAACGCCACGCGCGCCTTGCGCGAACGCGATCCCGATGTCGCCATTGCCGCGCTCGGACAGAACGTCGCGGACTGGTCCGGCGGCACGCGCATCGGCGCGACGCTCGCGGAGTTCAATCGGCGCTGGGCGCGGCGTGTGCTGGCCGGTCGGGCGACGGTGCTGCTCGTCACCGATGGCCTCGATCACGAAGCCATCGACGTGCTCGATGCCGAGATGCAAAGACTCAGGCGTTTCGCGCATCGGCTGGTGTGGCTCAATCCGCTGCTGCGTTTCGCCGATTTCACGCCGCGCGCGCGAGGCGTGCGCGCGATCCTGCCACACGTCGATGCAATGCTCGCGGCACATAACCTCGACAGCCTCGGCGCGGTCGGAGCCGAACTGGCCGCGCTGTCACGGCACACTGGAGACACGAGATGGAACTGACCGAAACACACACGTTGCCGGTGCCGCAGGCGCGCGCGTGGGAAGCGCTGAACGACACGTCGATCCTGAAGGTCTGCATTCCGGGCTGTGACAGCATCGACGCCGATGGCGAGAACGCCTACAACGTCGCGATGACGGCGGCGGTCGGTCCGGTGAAAGCGCGCTTCAAGGGAAGAATGGAGCTGACGAATATCGACGCCCCGCATACTTACACGATCGTCTTCGAAGGGCAGGGCGGCGCGGCCGGCTTCAGCAAGGGCAGCGCGACCGTGAACCTCGAACCCGGCGACGAAGCCGACACGACGAAGCTCAGTTACAGTGCAAACGCGCAGGTCGGCGGCAAGCTTGCGCAGATCGGCTCGCGGCTCGTCGACGGCGCGGCGCGCAAGATCGCGGGAGAGTTCTTCAAGCGATTCAGCGCGCAGCTGCAAGGCGGCCAGGAATCGCAAGTTGCAGCCGCCGACCAAGACGAAAGCGGCGCAGAAGAGAAGGAAAAGGGAAAGAAATCATGGACAGCGTGGATCTCGAAGTCCTGAAGAACAGCGCGCGATGGCTCGAAGAGGGACATCGCGTGCTGCTCGTGACGGTCGTGAAGACATGGGGCTCGTCGCCGAGACCCGAAGGCGCGATGCTCGCCGTGCGTGACGATGGCCACGTCGTCGGTTCGGTGTCGGGAGGATGCATCGAGGACGATCTCATCGATCGCGTGCGGCAGCGGGGCATCGAGCAGACGAAGCCGGAAGCGGTGAAGTACGGCATCAGCGCGGAAGAGGCGCATCGCTTCGGCTTGCCGTGCGGCGGCACGATCCAGCTCGTGCTGGAGCCGCTGACGATGGAAAGCGGCATCTCGGAATTGTGCGCGGCGGTGGAAAGCGGCAGGCTCGTCGCGCGCACGCTCGACATGGCCACGGGCGCGGCGCGCCTCGAACCGGCGCAGGCCACCGACGGCGTGCTCTTCGACGACGCGCATCTGCTGACGATTCACGGCCCGCGTTACCGAATGCTCGTGATCGGCGCGGGGCAGTTGTCGCGCTATCTGTGCAGTATCGCGGTCGGGCTGGATTATCAGGTGACCGTGTGCGATCCGCGCGAGGAATACACGGAAGAGTGGAATGTGCCCGGCACGACGATCGTGCGAACCATGCCCGACGACACGGTCATGGAGATGAAGCTCGACGAACGCTGCGCGGTCATCGCCCTCACGCACGATCCGAAGCTCGACGATCTCGCGCTGATGGAAGCGCTGAAGACGCCCGCGTTCTACGTCGGCGCGCTCGGTTCGCGGCGCAACAACGCGGCGCGGCGCGAGCGTCTGAAGGAGTTCGATCTCAGCGAGGCCGAACTGGCGCGGTTGCATGGGCCGGTAGGCATTTATATCGGCAGCCGGACGCCGCCGGAAATCGCGGTGTCGATTCTCGCGGAAGTCACGGCGGCGAAGAACGGCGTGTCGTTGCCCGAACTGTTGCAGGTGGAAGGCGCGAAAGCGGCGCGCGAGGTTGCCGGAAAAGGCGAAGTCTGCGGCGTCTGATTATTACAAAATCCTGACGAAACGCGGCCCGGACGGGCGCGACGGCTATATAATAATCATTCTCATTTGCGTGGCCAGCTTCGGCTGACGCGCCGCCGTTTCCCTTCAGTTCAACGATTCAATCGAATGCCCGGCAAGTTTTTGACCGGCGATGACCAGCGCGCAGCCGCCCGCGCCGATGCATCGCCCGACTCGCGCTCGTCCGCGAACAAGCGCCACATGAGCCAGCGCGCGCTGCGGGTATGGTCGATCGTGCATCGGTGGACGAGTCTCGTCTGCACGGCGTTCATGTTGCTGCTGTGTCTGACCGGCTTGCCGCTCGTGTTCGGCCACGAACTCGACATCCTCACCGGCGATGCGATCGAAGCGCCAGCGCTGCCTGCATCGCAGGCGAATGCGCGCGCGAGCTACGACGCGGTGTTGCGCGCGGCGCTGACCGAGCATCCGGGCCATGTGCCGCAATACATGATCTGGGAGCCGGACGATCCGCTTTTGCCGGTCGTCGTCACCGCGCCGAAAGCCGACACGCCGCCCGACGATACGCTCAGTACGACCGTCGATGCGCGCACCGCCCAGCCCCTCGGCATGCCGCCCGGCAAAGGCTCGCTCAAGTTCGTGCTGCTGAAGTTGCACGTCGACATGTTCGCCGGGCTCTTCGGCAAGCTCTTTCTCGGCGCGATGGGCGTCGTGTTTCTCGCGGCGATCGTGTCGGGCATCGTCGTGTATCTCCCGTTCTGGCGAAAGGTCGGGCTCGGGCGCGTGCGCCTGAAGAAGAAGCGGCGGATCGTGTGGCTCGACTGGCATAACGCCATCGGCATGTTGACGCTCGCGTGGGCGTTGCTCGTCGGCGCGACGGGTTCGATCAACACGCTCGCCGATCTCATGCTCGAAGCGTGGCGCAACGATCAGCTCGCGCAGATGGTCGCGCCGTATCGTGACAAGCCGCCGGTCGTCGTGCGCGCTTCCATCGACGATGCCGTGAAGACAGCGCAACGCGTCGCGCCCGAGATGATTCCGTCGTTCGTCGCGTTTCCGGGGACGCGCTTCGCGAGCCCGCATCACTATGCCGTGTGGATGCGCGGCGACGGCATTCTGACGACGCGGATCATGCGACCTGTGCTCGTCGATGCATCGACGGGCGCGCTCACCGATTCACGCGAGTTGCCGTGGTATCTGAAGGTGCTGCTCGGCTCGCAGCCGCTGCATTTCGGCGATTTCGGCGGCATGCCGCTGAAGATTTTCTGGGCCGCCTTCGATGTGCTGACGATCGTCGTGCTCGGGAGCGGGCTTTATTTGTGGCTGACGCGGCATAACCCGCGGAAGGGGAAGGGGACGTCGGCCGCGTGATGGACGTCCCGAATCCCTCAAATCAACCCGCAAACAATCGCCGCAATCAGCGACGCCGCCACGATCACCACGCCCGCCGTGCGCTTCTTGTTCAGCTCGGTCCACAGCAGCACGCCGGTAAGCGACAGCAGGATGATGCTGCCCGCGAACGTATCGATGAGCAGCACCCAGCCCACGCTTAGGCCAACGCCCTTGTGCAGGTTGGTCATCATCGCGAGGAAGGTGTTTTCGGTGCGCTTCACCGACACGAAATTGTTGCCGACCCAGTACTCCGCCATCACGCTGCCGCCCGGCGATGCCACCATCACCGACCATTGTTCCGGCTGCATCGTGCTCTTGTCGCCCCAGCCGACCGGATGCGCCGGTTCCTTGCGCGCGCGTCCGAGATTGCCGTCGATCTTCAGTTCCTTCTTCAGCCACGCGCCCATGTCGCGCGGCGACTTGAAGCCTTCGGCGGGCAGCGGCATCTGCATCTGCGAAACCTGCGGCTCGCCGGTCGAAATGCGCAGCGGCGGCGCGCGGTGATTCAGCAGAAAACCCGTCGCGCCGAACAGCAGGCCCAGCAGCGCGCCCCACAAACCGACCCAGCCATGCACCTTGCGCAGCCACTTCAGGAAGGTCGAGCGGCGCGAGCGATTCTTGCGGACGATCTGCTCGGCATCGTCGATGAGACGCCCATGCGGACGGTAATGCGTCGAGCCGCCCGTCGCGGACGGCGGCGTATTGAGGGTTTCAGGCGCGTTCACGCGTCTCTCCAGAATTCGGGCGTTGGCAGGCAAAGCCGCGCCCCGATCGGCTAAACGCGCACGCGCGCGCGGCGATCGATGTCAGGCGGGCAAATGAGAATTGTTATCATTACATGCCGAAAAGCGCTTTTCAACGCTTTGCGATCGCCTGACAGTCCGCGAATGTCACAAAAAATTTCAAACGGGCCAAAGCGGGCCTTCCTGCATTGCGCCGACTTGCTCGCGCAATTCGAGGATTCGGTCTTCCCAGTAACGTTGCGTGTTGAACCACGGGAAGGCGGCGGGAAACGCCGGATCGTTCCAGCGGCGCGCGAGCCACGCCGAATAATGAATCAGCCGCAGCGTGCGCAGCGCTTCGATCAGATGCAGTTCGCGCGGATCGAACTCGCAAAAATCTTCGTAACCGGCGAGCAGATCGGTGAGCGCGCGCGATGCATCCGCGCGTCCGGCGGGCAAGAGCAGCCACAAGTCCTGAATGGCCGGGCCCATGCGGCTGTCGTCGAAATCGACGAAATGCGGGCCCGCGTCGGTCCACAGCACGTTGCTCGGATGACAGTCGCCGTGCAGACGCACGTGCCGCACATCGCCCGCGCGCTCGAAACATTGCGCGACGCCTTCGAGCGCCATCGACACGACGGCTTCCCACGCTTCACGCACATCGGCGGGAACGAAGCCGTGCGTCAGCAGGAACTCGCGCGGTTCATAGCCGAAAGTGTCGATATCGAGCGTCGGCCGCTCGCGATACGGCTCGACCGCGCCCACCGCGTGAATCCGCCCGATGAAGCGCCCGAGCCATTCGAGCGTGTCGCTGCGATCGAGGTCGGGCGCGCGTCCGCCGCGCCGCTCGAAGATGGAGAAGCGAAAGCCGTCGAATTCGTGCAGCGTCGTGCCATCGAGCGCGCGCGCGGGCACGGCCGGAATCTCACGCGCGACGAGACTCGCGACGAACGCGTGCTCTTCGAGAATCGCCGCATTCGACCATCGTTTCGGCCGATAGAACTTCGCGACGATCGGTGCGCCGTCCTCGACGCCCACCTGATAGACGCGGTTTTCGTAGCTGTTGAGCGGCAGCAGGCGGCCATCGGTACGCGCGCCTGCGGGCATCAGCACGCGGTCGACTGCATCGAGTACGCAATCGGGCGTGAGGCCGGAGAAGGGCGGCGCGTCGTCGGCGGGCGCGCCCTGGGAGTCGGGATGGATCGAGTTCATCCCGGCATTGTGCCGCAATGCGGCGCGTCGCTTCTCAGTGCACGACCGTGTTCGACGGGCGCACGACATCGCCCGTATCGATCAGGTCTTCGAGAAAGAACGGCTCGGTATTGAGCAGTTTGGTTACGCCAGGCTCGCCCGCGTACCAGGCGACCATGGCCATGTCGCCGAGAATGCGCATCACGATGCCGCGCGCGCCCTGAGGCACGGCAATATGCACGGAGCGGACAATCGAACCGATTTGCATGATGAATCCCCGTTTCAACGCCGGCTGGGATTGAAGCGCCGGTCATATGTTTTCACCAAGCACAGGCTTTTCACGGCTCGTGCACCAGACAATCGCCGCGTCGCTGTTGCGGGAAGCGCGACACGCGCGGCTTTCATGAACGATTGTGCTCTAACTTTAGCGCATGGCGGCGCGTCGGCGCGACGCCATTCGCTTCGTTATGTTGCCGATCGCAGACGAATAGCAGCAATTAATGGGCTACGTGGCCGGATCGCGGCTTGCTTATCAGGCAAAACCCTGAGGATCGGCGTATCGTCGAGAGTTTTTTCAGCAGAGACTTCATTCGTGGATGCTAACGCAAACCGGGCCGCCGATGCCGCTCCGTATCTCGAACGCGGCTCGCGCGCCTATTGGCGTGCTTCGCTCGCGTTGCTGTTCGCCGGTTATGCGACTTTCTCGCTGCTCTACTGCGTGCAGCCGTTGCTTCCCGAGTTCACGAAGGCGTTCGGCGTCAGTCCGGCGGTCAGCGCGCTCGCGGTGTCGGTGAGCACGGCGGCGTTGGCGATCGCCATCTTCATCGCGGGATTCGTCTCGGAAAGCTGGAGCCGTCATCGGCTGATGACGCTTTCGCTGCTCGCGTCGTCGGTGCTGACGGTGATCGCCGCCGTGCTGCCGGACTGGCACGCGCTGCTCGTCGTGCGCGCGCTCGAAGGCTTCGCGCTCGGCGGCGTGCCCGCGGTCGCGATGGCGTATCTCGCGGAGGAAGTGCATCCCGAAGGCCTCGGTCTCGCGATGGGACTCTACGTCGGCGGGACGGCCATCGGCGGCATGGCCGGGCGCGTGATCAGCGGCATCCTCGCCGATCTTTTCGGCTGGCGCGTCGCGATCGGCGGAATCGGGCTGCTGGGTCTGCTCGCCACGCTCGCGTTCCGCTCGCTGCTGCCGCCGTCGCGACGCTTCAAGCCGCGGCGCGGCGTCGGGTTCGCGCATCATCGGCGCTCGCTCGGCGGGCATCTGCGGCATCGCGGTTTGCCGTTTCTGTTTCTCATCGGCTTCGTGCTGATGGGCAGTTTCGTCACGCTTTACAACTACGTCGGATATCGGTTGCTGGGCGCGCCGTTCGAACTGAATCAGACGCAGATCGGCGCGATCTTCACCGTGTATTTGACGGGCGTGGTCGCGTCGCCGTGGTCCGGCAAGATGGCCGATGTCTTCGGGCGCGGCCGCGTGCTGATCGCAAGCCTGGTGCTGATGATGCTCGGCATCGCGTTGACCTTGTCGAACGCGCTGCCGGTGATCATTGCGGGTATCGCGTGCCTGACGTTCGGCTTCTTCGCAGGGCACTCGGTCGCGAGCGGCTGGGTCGGACGGCTCGCGATGCAAGCGAAAGGCCAGGCGGCCGCGCTCTATCTGCTCGCGTATTACATAGGGTCGAGTCTGATCGGATCGTACGGAGGGCACTTCTGGACCGCATTCGGATGGAAGGGCGTCGCCGGGTTGATCGGCGCGCTGCTGCTCGTCGGGATCGCGGGCGCCGTGCATCTGAACCGGCGCGAGCACGCTGTCGTCTGAACAATCGAAAGCCGATTGAAATAAGCCGAAGCTAAGGGTTTTTCCGCGTCCGCTTAAAAATAGGTGCCTGCAAGTCCTTGTCGCGCAAGGCTTTCGTACGTTTTCGTGGTTTGCCGTCGTACGAAGTTGGGCTAACGCCTTCGTTGGCGCGGCCTATACTCGAATCGTCGATGCAGCTTTTCACACGCGACGATAAAGCCAGAAGCAGGACGATGGGAGACGCACCATGACGACGTATTTCACGATCGGCGACTTCATTCTGATCATCCCGATGGCGCTCGCTGGCGCGCTGTTCCTCGGGGCCATTCCCTGCGCGACGCATCTGAGAAACAACGTACTGCGCGTGTTCGGCGCATTGCTCGGTGTGCTCGCCGCCTTTCTGCTCGTCGAAGGATTGCCCGCGCTGATATAGCAAGCGCGCCGTTCAGGGCGCGCTTGCGAAAGGTGCTTCTATTACAGATGAGCGCCGAGGAAGGTCAGCGTGCGTCCGTGCGCGAGCGCCGACGCCTTCCCGTTATACGACGCGCGATCGCCGCAGTTGAAGCCGTGGTCGGCTTGCGCGTAGACATACAGTTCCGAATCCTCGCGGCCCGCGAACTTCTGACGGACGGCATCGACGGCATCGGCGGGAATGTGCGCGTCGAGTTCGCCGTAATGGAACTGCATCGGCACCTTGACCTGATCGGCCTTGTCGAGCGCGTTCTGAATGCCGCCGCCGTAATAGGCCACCGCCGTATCCACCGAACCCTCGGCCGCCGCGAGATACGCGAGCCGGCCGCCGAAGCAATAGCCGATCGCCGCGATCTTGCCCGTCACTTCGGGCAGCGCGCGCAGCGCTTTCGCAGCCGCGCCGACGTCCGCGACAGCGGCATCGAGCTTGGTCTTTTGCAGCAGTTCCATCGCCTTTTCGCGATCCGCGCCTTCGTAACCCAGCTCGACGCGCGGCTGCGTGCGCCAGAAAACATCGGGTGCGAGGGCGACGTAGCCATCGGCGGCGTATTGATCCGCGACGCTGCGAATGTGGCCGTTCACGCCGAAGATCTCCTGCAGGATGATCACGGCGGGTCCGGTGCCCGTCTTCGGCAGCGCGAGATAGCCTTGGAAGCTGCCGCCATCGGCCGGAATGTCGATCCAGCGTGAAGTCGTGGAAACGGTCACGTCAAACTCCTTGTGTGTGGGAATGCAGGCGTGTGAGTTTGCCAGCTTTCCCTTTCAGTCGCCCTGAACGCCCGCGGGCCCTCTGGCACGCGCTTTGACGCGCAGCCGGTTTTTAGAGGCGCCGATCTAAACGCCAGCTAAAAACAGTCATTAAAAAACAGGCTAATGGTGCCGATGGGCAGGGATTATCGGCGCGCGTCTGCCGGACTCGAATGACGGCCAAACCTTTGCGCGCCGATGTCGCGCAAACCCGCATGCACAGGGCTTCTTCACGCGAACGCCACCACAAACGGCGGCGCATCACAACTGGCCGTTAATTGGTAGTGACACCACTATCTTAAAAAACTTCCCTAAATTAATTTGACAACCCTACACTTGCGCGCAGTGCGGATGGCGGCTGCCACGAACGGCCTGCCGGAAGGACTTGCCAAGTGCATGACGATGCATCCGGCGTGGTCGTCCACGGGACTGAGCGATCGTGATGAAAGACGGGGCACAGGGCGATTACGTTGTTTTTGGGACCGAAACTGGAGACTTACATGAACACCAAGCTTCACAAACTGTTGCCGATCAGCGCCGCAGCCGTGCTCTTCGCGACGTTGGCAACGTCCGCAACAGCCGACCAGGTCGTCAAGATCGGTCACGTCGCTCCGCTGACCGGCGGCATTGCTCACCTGGGCAAGGATAACGAAAACGGCGCGCGGCTCGCAGTCGAAGAGATCAACGCCAAGGGCCTGACGATCAACGGCCAGAAGGTCACGCTCGAACTCGACGCGCAAGACGACGCGGCCGACCCGCGCACGGCGACGCAAGTCGCGCAGAAGCTTGTCGACGACAAGGTCGTGGGCGTCGTCGGTCACCTGAACTCCGGCACGTCGATCCCGGCGTCGAAGATTTATAGCGACGCGGGCATCGTGCAGATTTCCCCGTCGGCGACGAACCCGACCTACACGCAGCAAGGCTTCAAGACGACGTACCGCGTCGTCGCGACCGATGCGCAGCAAGGTCCGGCGCTCGCCAACTACGCCGCGAAGAACCTGAAGGTGAAGAGCGTCGCCGTGGTGGACGACTCGACGGCATACGGCCAGGGTCTCGCAAACGAGTTCGAAAAGACCGCCAAGTCGCTCGGCCTGAAGGTGATCTCGCACGACGCGACCAACGACAAGGCCGTCGACTTCCGCGCGATTCTGACGAAGATCAAGGGTGAGAACCCCGACGCCGTGATGTACGGCGGCATGGACGCAACCGGCGGCCCGTTCGCCAAGCAAGCCAAGCAGCTCGGCCTGCGCGCCAAGGTTCTCGCGGGCGACGGCGTCTGCACGGAAAAGCTGTCGGATCTCGCAGGCGATGCGACCGACAACGTCGTGTGCTCGGAAGCGGGCATGGCGCTCGAGAAGATGGACGGCGGCAAGCAGTTCGCGGAGAAGTTCCAGAAGCGCTTCGGCCAGCCGATCCAGATCTACGCGCCGTTCACGTATGACGCGGTGTACATCATCGTCGACGCGATGAAGCGCGCCAACTCGACCGATCCGGCGAAGATCGTCGCCGCGATGCCGAACACGGACTACAAGGGCGTGATCGGCGAGACGACCTTCGATTCGAAGGGCGATCTGAAGCACGGCGTGATCTCGCTGTACAACTACAAGGGCGGCAAGAAGACGCTGCTCGACGTCGTGAAGATGTAATTTCCTTCGGACTTCTCGAAGTCCAGAGAAGCGCGCGGTTCCGAACGGACCGCGCGCTTTTTCATATCTTCCAGCGCCGGAGAATGCGCGGTCCGATGAGCGTGATGACGAAGCAGCACGCCGCGACGACGCACAGCCCGATCGGCAGATTGCTGACCTGTGCAACGCCGCCGATCAACACCGGCCCGAGCAGCAGCCCGAAATACGCGAGGCCCGCGACCTGCGCGAGCCCTTCCGCGGGCGTCACGCCCTCGACGCGCGCCGCTGCTGCGAACAGCACCGGCATCATGTTCGCGAGGCCCAAGCCCATCAGCGTGAAGCCGGTCATCGTGACGATGGTGTTCGGCAGCAAGAGCGCCATCACCATGCCGATGAACGCAAGCCCCGCGCTGCCGAAGATCAGTTGCGGCGCGCCGAAACGCGCGCGCACCGCGTCGCCGCCGAAGCGGCCTGCCGCCATGCCGCCCGAGAACGCGGCGTAAGCGGCGCTCGACACCGACGGCGTGGCTTCGACGACATCGCGCATATATACAGTGGCCCAGTCGTACATCGCGCCTTCCGCGATCAGCGCGACGAGCGCGAGGCCGCCGAGCGCCCACAGCGCGCCCGAGCGCCAGCGATTCGATGACGACGCCTTCGCGTGCTCGTCGTGATGCGGAACGTGCGGCAGCACGGCGGGCATCGATACGAGCAGTACGAGCAGGCTCACACCGGAAGCGAGCGCGAGATGCGCCGCCGGCGCGAGTCCGTGCGCGAGCAATGCGCCGCCCGCGGCCGCGCCCGCCATCCCGCCGATGCTGAACATGCCATGCAGCGACGACATGATCGGCTGCGCCAGAGCCTGCTCGACCGCGCTGGCCTCGGCGTTCATCGCGACATCGAGCGTCGCCATGCCGAAGCCGAAAATCGCGAGCACGACGAGCAGCATCCAGTAAGAAGGCGTCACGAGGATCAGCGAGCCGCAGATCATCATCGTGATGCCGCCCGCCATGCACGCGGTGCGCGTGCCGGCGCGCGCGATCCACGATCCGGCGGTGAGCATCGCGAAGATCGAGCCGCCCGCGACCGCCAGCAACGCGAACGAGAGCATGCCGGGACTGAGTGCGAACTTGTCGCGCACGGTGGGAACGTGCACGCCCCAGGAGGCGTACATCATGCCCGCGATGAAGAAGACGGCCATCGTCGCGTAGCGCGCGCGTACGCGTGTGGCATGCGGAAGAGTGCGATGTAGCGCGAGCGTCGGATTGGATTCGCAGGCGGCGGAGGCAGTGGTCGAATCGGACACGAATGAAATCGTTCTTTGAAGTTGCGCGGGATGCGATGACAACCGGACATGTTGCCATCGAACGCGAAGGCTTTCGATTCTATCGAACGGCCAGGCGACACGCTCGGACCTGCTGCATTACCATCGTCCGACCATTCACCCACGCAGGAGGCCCGGATGAACATCCCGTCGCAAGCGCCGCTGCATCTGCTGCATCGCGTCTCCGAAGGCACGCTCGCCACGCTTACCCGCGAGCCGCGCGGCTTTCCCTATCCGACGGCGCTGCCGTTCGCGCCGACCGAGCGCCATGTGCCGATGGTGCTCATCAGCCATCTCGCCGAGCACACGCGCAATCTTCAGGCCGATGCGCGCGCGGGGTTTCTGGTTTCCCACGCGGCGGATGGCGGCGTGCTGGAAGGCCAGCGCCTGACGATGCTCGGCAGTTTCGCGCCCGCCGCGCCCGAAGATCGCGAAGAGCTCGCGCGGCGCTATTTGCGGTATCACCCGGATGCGGCACGCTATCTGGAACTCGGCGATTTTTCCTTCTGGGTGATGTCGCTCGAGCGCATGCGTTATATAGGCGGATTCGGCGCGATGGGATGGCTCGGCGGAGAAGAACTGGATTCGCTGCCGCCGCTTTCGGCGGACGACGAATCGTCGTTATGCAAATATTTCGATGCTTACAGCGGCCGTCCGGAGAATCTCGGATTATTGGGGATAGACCGGTACGGCTGCGATTTGCTGCTCGCCGACATCCGCAATCGTTTTACATTCGATTACCCGAAACTGACGAACGAGGATTTGAAGGCCGCGGTTATCGATTGTTTTGAGCGTCAACGTAATATTTGAACGAGATAAATCCGAGACGTTGCGACCCGATTTCAACCGCATGGAACGCGCTGCAGAGCGGCTTTTTCGTGGCAAGTTGCCATCTCATGAAACTTTGCGACTGACTCGTTTGTCTTTGTTTTCATCCGATGCCATCGTCGAGTCGTCGTCGCGACTGGCAGAGCTTTTTAAGTCCGAAGAGCGAACAAGCGAACCTTCTGAGCTTTCGGCAATTGTTACGAAGAAAATTGCTAAACTTTTAATAAGTGGCGATTCGCACATGCCGCGTTATTGGGAACTGTGTTAATCTGCGTGCCAGTCCGAGGCTATACTGATAACTGAAAGCGAGCGCGCCGATTCGCAAGTCAGCAAACCACTTAGGGAATTGCCATGCCTTCATACAAGGAACTCCTCGCACAACGCGAGTCTCTCGAACGTCAGATTGAAGAAGCGAAGTCGCGCGAATACGCGGAAGTGCTTAATGAGATCAAGCAGAAAATGTCGGATTATGGCATCACGCTTCAGGAACTGGCTGGCGGCCGTGGCGCAAAAGGCGCGAAGGCCGCGCGCAGCCGCTCGGGCGTGGCGCCGAAATATCGCGATCCCGAAAGTGGCAGCACGTGGTCGGGTCGCGGCAAGCCGCCGAAGTGGATCGCCGGGCAGGATCGGGATAATTTTCTGATCGGCAAGTAATTGCAAAGCATCAATCGATGCATTCGAAGAGCCGCGTTACGTGACGCGGCTTTTTCATTTGTGCGATCAGATGAACGGTGTTTCGTCATTTGCCGAAGTTCGAAGACCGGAGACACATTACATCGCGCTTGCGTCAACAGCGCGCAGGCCGAAAACCGGGACGTCTCCTGAAGGAATATTGCGCCAGATAGTGGACTTGCGGCAACTCGGATCATCGTGGTTCTGCCGTCGAATTTCGGCATTAATTTCCTCGGCGGATTGCTGTTCACGGTTCGCGCCGCAATGCCGGCTCGCGAGCGAACCGGGATCGCCAACCATCAGGATATTTCGCCCGTATCAGGCCGGGCGTGCTGGGTAGTTTGATTTTTATCGACTGGCTGAAAGGGAATTGGATGCGCGTTCGCCCATTGCATTACAAGGCTCTTCCAACGGACGCACCGATTCCGCGCGCTGGAACTAACGGTCCAAGCGCGCATTAGAAACGCGGCGCTAAACGCAATCCGTCAGAGCGGCAATTGCGTGTCGAACTTGATCTCTCGGAGCACAACGCTCGTTCGCACCTGAGCGACGGCAGGAATCTTGAAGATGCGATCGTGGAGAAAGGCGTCGTAAGCCTTGATATCGGGCGCGACGATCTTGAGGATGTAATCGGATTCGCCGGTCGTGCTATAGCACTCGGTGACTTCCGGGCAAGTGGCGATTTCGCGTTCGAATTGCTCGACGCCGCCTTCCGTATGCCGTGTCAAATGAATATGCGCGAGCGCGCAGACATGCAGACCGAGCTTTTCGCGATCGAGCAGCGCGGTATAGCGCTGAATGACGCCCGATTGCTCCATGTCCTTGATGCGACGCCAGCACGGCGTGCTCGACAAGCCGACCTGGTCGGAGATTTCCTGAACGGAGCGGCGTGCGTCCAGCTGCAGGAGACGCAAGATTTTTTGTGAGAATGTATCGAGAGTCAACTGCGCCTCCGTTCGGTCGCGATTTGACTCTCATAGTAGAGGCGTCGAAAAAGAAACGCAATGCAAACGCGCCCGCACTGAGGGAGTTTCCCTAACTCCCCCGCCTCAGGGCGCGGTTTTACCTTCAGTGTCGTCGCCGGATTCCTTCGCAAGCCTGGCCAGCTTCTCCTGCGAGATCCGCAGGTCGGCCAGCATGTTGCAAAAGAGTGCGCCTTGCTCGATAGCATCGTCCAGCGCGACGTGCGTATGCGGCAGCTCGTCGAACCAGTGTTTCGGCAGACGCGGCTTGATGGCCTTGCGATACGGCAGGCCGGTCATCGCGAAGGCGAGCGTCTTGATGTCGAGCGCCGACCACGAAAACGGGCAGCGCTCGGCAAAGCGCATCATGTACCAGAACATATGCGTGAAGTCGAAGCCCGCCGGATACGCGACGAACACGGGCTTGCCGGGCAGCGCTTCCACCCATTCGACATAGGCCGGCAAGGCTATTTCCGGCTTCTGCAGATCCTTGCGGCATGCGGCCCACGCGTCGGGCTGCGTCTTCCACCAAGCCGCCTGAACCGGATGCGGCGTCGCGCCCTCGAGCGTTTCGAGATTCGCGGAGAAGGTGCCGATGAGCTGCTTGTCCGCGGTGTAGGCCGCGGACGCGAAGCTCAGCATCGAATGCGGTCCGGGAATCGGGCCATCGGCCTCGACATCGGTGCTGACGTAGATTTCGGGAATTGCGTTCACGCTGTCGCACCCGTTGCCGCGCCGTCGCGCACGAAAGGATTGCTGCGCCGTTCCTCGCCGAACGTCGATGCCGGGCCGTGTCCGGGAACGAAGGTGACATCGTCGCCGAGCGGCCAGAGCTTTTCGCGGATCGAGCGGATGAGTTCCGCGTGATTGCCGCGCGGGAAATCGGTCCGGCCGATCGAACCGGCGAACAGGACGTCGCCGACGAACGCCAGATTGTGCTCCCGACTGAAAAATACGACGTGACCCGGCGTGTGGCCCGGGCAGAAATAGACTTCCATCGACTCGTTGCCGAACTGCACGGCGTCGCCGTCGTCGAGCCAGCGTTCCGGCGTAAAGGCTTCGGCGTTCGAAAAACCGAAGCGCTGAGTCTGCGCGGGCAACTGATCGATCCAGAACGCATCTTCGCGATGCGGTCCCTCTATTTGTATACCGTAATGGTCCGCGAGCGCCTTGGCGCCGCCGCAATGATCGAGATGGCCGTGCGTGAGAAGAATCTTGTCGACGGTCACGCCTTGGCGTTCGACTTCCGCGATGATGCGTCCGATGTCGCCACCCGGATCGACGATGGCGGCGCGCTGGGTCGCTTCGCAGATCACGATCGAGCAGTTTTGCTGAAAGGGCGTTACGGGAACGAGAATGACTTTCATATGACTGACGTCGATGCGCGCGGGCCTGTAAAAACGTTCATTGTACCGGTGCGACCACGGGTCCGACGGCAGCGCGCGCCGCGACGGCGTTGCTCAAAAAAGCGGCAATTCTTACGCTCATAGCGAAAATCAATGACAATTCGATGGGTCCGATGAGCCGGACCACGGTTTTTTTGTATAATGGCACTACTTGTGCATGGATCGAACCATGCCGTCATTGGGCGAATGCCAAAACGCTAGTGCGTTTTTACAATCGCTGTCAGTACGCTGTTGGGGGCCAAAAGCCTCGCAATTGCAACTCACGCACCTCCAGTAGGTGCACACGTCTTGTCCGGCCAGACGCCGCGCGTCTGTCAGATGGCCTTTGCCGCCGTCACGCCGGATGGGGCCTACGCCGCCGTTCCTGCGCTCACTTGGCTTCACCAGCGCACGAACGTGATGCCACGTTCGATGGCGGCTTGTGGGGTCTGGTCAGGCTGCCGGGGACAGGTTGCGCCAGACGTGAACAATAACCGGGCGCTTGCGGCACGAGTGCGCCGCATCCGAGCACAGTCCACCGTTCGCTTCAGCGAGCGGCGTTCTGCTTTGCACGGCAAAGCCTCGAGCAGCCTTGCGCGCGCCGACCAGCGCAGCGCGGCCGCTCCTTTATCGTTGAAAACACGTCTATGAATGCTCGATTTATTCGACATGTCGGGAGCCTGCTAGCAGTTGGCGTGCTGGCGGGTTGCGCCGCGCCGGGTTCGGGCGATGTCGCATCCAATCCTCAGAACACAAACTCCTTCAGCACGAGCAGTGCCCGCTCGACGGCGCCGCTCGCCTTCGATTCGCACCTTTCCGCGCTGCCCGCCGAGAAGCCGGCGCAACCGGCGCAGTCGCTTTCCGACGCCGAGCCGATCACGACCGGTCCCGACGCCAGCAACTTCGAGCAGAAGGGCAAGGCGTCGTGGTACGGACGCATGTTCCACGGTCGCAAGACCGCGAGCGGCGAGAAGTTCAACATGAACGCGATGACCGCAGCGCATCGCACGCTGCCGCTCGCGTCGTGGGTGCGCGTGACGAACGAAGCGAATCACAAGACCGTCGTCGTGAAGATCAACGATCGCGGCCCTTATGTGCACGGACGCGTGATCGATCTGTCGTATGCAGCGGCGGCGGTGCTCGGCATGCGCGGCGCCGGCACGCAGAAGGTGAAGATCGAAGGTCTCACGCAGCAGGAAGCGCGTGCGGCGCGCGAAGAGCAGGCTCAGGCGCTGGCCGACGACAGCGTGAACTGATCTCGCCGACAGCTTCGCAGAACCCGACGGGCCGTTATCGCAACGGCCCGTTTTTATTTCTCGTCGCGTTTGGCGAGCTTCAGCGCGCGTTCATACAGCGCATTGCGCGACGCGCCCGTCAATGTCGCCGCGATGCGCGCCGCGCTTTTCACCGACAACTCTTCCAGCAGCGTCGACAGCAGCGCGTCGTGGGCGTCGTCGGCGTCGTGCGCTTCGGGCGCGCCTTCGACGACCAGGACGAATTCCCCGCGTTGACGATTCGCATCGGCTTCGAGCCACGTTGGCCCTTCGGCCAGGGTGCAGCGATGCAGGCTCTCATGTAACTTCGTCAGCTCACGGGCGATCAGCAGTTGCCGTTCGCCGCCGAACGCGTCGCCGAGCGCGCGCACGGTTTCGACGATGCGATGCGGCGCCTCGTAGAACACCAGCGCCATCGGATGACTTGCGAGCTTCTTCAGCTCCGACGCACGTTGCTTCGCCTTCGTCGGCAGGAAGCCGATGAACGAGAAGCCGCCGACGAACGCGCCCGCCGCGCTCAACGCGGTCGTGAGCGCGCTCGCGCCCGGCAGCGGGATGACCGGCAGGCCGGCCTCGCGCACGGCATCGACGAGACGCGCGCCGGGATCGGAGATACCGGGCGTGCCCGCGTCGGATACGCACGCGATGCGCTCGCCGTTCCTGAGATGCTCGATCACGCGTTCGGCGGCGCTGCGCTCGTTGTGCTCGTGCACGGCGATCGACGGCTTCGAAATGCCATAGCGCGCGAGCAGTTGCGCGGTGTTGCGCGTGTCTTCGGCGGCGATGCGATCCGCGAGTCCGAGCACGTGGAGCGCGCGCACGGTGATGTCCGCCGCGTTGCCGATCGGCGTTGCGACGATATACAGCGCGCCTGTCGGATAGTGCTGCCCAGCGGCGAGTTCGGAGATCTGAAGCATGAGCGCGGGCGTCGAAGGAAAGGCGTCATTTTGCCATGCGCGATTCGGTGGCCCGCCGACAACTTTTACGGAGGAGCCGTGTCCAAAACGCTCGGCGACGCTTTCGAGTCGCACGCGCTCGCGTTCCTGCAGCGGCAGCGCATGCGTCTTGTCGCGCGCAACGTGACGTGTCGCGGCGGCGAGATCGATCTCGTGATGCTCGATGAACGCGGCGCGCTCGTGTTCGTCGAAGTCCGCGCGAGAAGAAGCAGGCGTTACGCGAATGCCGTCGCAAGCGTCGATGCGAAGAAGCGCGCGCGCCTCGTACATGCCGCGCAGCATTTCCTGACGACATGGCGCGGCGCGTTGCCTGCGTGCCGTTTCGACGTCGTCGCGTTCGATGCGGGCCGCATCCATTGGCTGCCCGATGCGTTTCGCGCCGACGAGGCGTGACTGCGGTTCATCGCATGATGCATGCGGTAAACTGCGCAACAACCGACGCCTTGAGCGTTCAAGCCACACACCGCGCATGTCGCGGCCGATGATCGAGAGTCGATGTCAGTCGAACGCATTCAACAGCAATTCCGCGACAGCGCGGCACTTCAACTCGAAGCACTCGACGCGCTGGCGGTTCCGATCGCGGCCGCCGTCGATACGCTTTTTGGCGCGCTCGCGAACGGCAACAAGATTCTCGTGTGCGGCAACGGCGGCTCGGCTGCCGATGCGCAGCGCTTCGCCGCGCAACTCATCGGCCGCTTCGAACGCGAGCGTCCGGGCTTGCCGGCGATTGCGCTGACCACGGACACGTCGATAATCACGGCCATCGGCAACGACTATGCGTTCGAGCAGATCTTCTCGAACCAGGTCCGCGCGCTCGGCCAATCGGGCGACGTGTTGCTTGCGATCAGCACGTCGGGCAACTCGGTGAACGTGCTTGCTGCGATTCAGGAAGCGCACGAGCGCGAGATGATCGTGATCGCGTTGTCGGGCAAGGGCGGCGGCGCGATGTCCGACGTGCTCGCCGAAACCGATATTCATATCTGCGTGCCGGCCGAACGAACGGCGCGCATCCAGGAAGTCCATCTGCTGACCATTCATTGTCTGTGCGACGGCATCGATGCGATGCTGCTCGGCGACGACTGAAACTGAAAGGGGGAACGGAGTTGATGAACAAGACACGCGTCAAGGCGACGCTGGCCCAGGCCACGCTGATGGTGGGCATGTTGTCGGGAGTTGCATTGACGTTGCAGGGCTGCGCGCTCGCGGTCGTCGGCGCGGCGGCCGGCGGCACGTTGATCGCCACGGATCGCCGCACGCTCGGCGCGCAGACCGAAGATCGCGAGATTCAGGTGAAGGCGCTTTCGCGGATCAACGAGAACGTGCCCGATACGTCGCATGTCAACGTAACCGTGTTCAACCGGCGCGTGTTGCTGACGGGCGAAGTGCCGGACGACGCATCGAAGGCGAAGGCCGAGGCGGTGGTGCGCGACATCAATAACGTCGGCAGCATCGTCAACGAGCTGTCGGTGCAGGGCGCGAGCTCGTACTCATCGCGCGCGAACGATTCCTACCTTGAAGGACGCGTGAAGACTGCGATGGTCGGCGAGAAGGACTTGCACGCGAACGACTACAAGGTGGTGTGCGAGCGCAGTGTCGTTTATCTGATGGGGCTCGTCACGCCGGACGAAGGCGCGCATGGCGCGGATGTCGCCGCGCGCGTGCCGGGCGTCGAGCAGGTCGTGAAGGTGTTCCAGTACATCAAGCCTGAAGAGGCGCAAGCGCTGGAAGCGGCGGCCGCGTCGGGCACGAGCGTGGCGCCGGCGGCAAGCGCGCCGGCTGAGGCGACGGTTGGCACGGTGCCTGATTCGGGCGTGACGTCGCGTCCGCTCGATACGCAATCGCCCGCGCCCGTGAAGAACTCGGATGTGCGTCCGGGGAATGCCAATCCGGCTTCGACGGTGAAATGAACATGATGCGTTTGATTGTCGGCGCGGTGATCGTTGCCGCGTCTTTTGGTGTGTCTGCTGCGGAGCAGACGGGTTCATCCGCGAATGCGATGGCGATCGCGCGCAGCAACGCGTGCATGGGTTGTCATGCGATCGATCGCAAGCTTGTGGGGCCGTCGTTTCAACAGGTCGCCGAGAAGTACAAGGGCGATCCGCAGGCGAGCACGATGCTTGAAAAGAAGGTGAAGAACGGCGGCGCGGGGGTGTGGGGCTCGATTCCGATGCCTTCGCACCCGAAGATGAACGACGCGGATATCAAGACGGTCGTGTCTTGGATTCTGGCGGGGGCGCCGCAGAAGTGAGCGTTGATTGAAGTCGTCTGAAGGCTTGCCTGACGGCGATTTTGCTGTGGTACAATTTTGATTCGTTGGGGGGGTAGCTCAGCTGGGAGAGCGTCGCGTTCGCAATGCGAAGGTCGGGAGTTCGATCCTCCTCCTCTCCACCAAGAACATGTCTGATGTTGTACGAGAAAGTCCTGAAACCCGCGTAGCTGAAAGGCTCCGCGGGTTTTTTTATTTCTGGTGATGTCTAGCGGTGTCTGTTGACAGCTGCCCCCAAAGGGGGAAGACTTTTGGGGCAACTATTTGCGCTGTCAGTACTGTATTCCCCGAACGCCGCTACCAAAGCCGCCACAAGGAGCACCGGAGCCCGTCGAAAGTCGAGAAAACCCTTGGACAGCGGTGGGCTGTGCCTGCGCATCGCGCCGACGGTGCCAAGTTGCGGCGGCGGAAGTAGCGGTTCGGGTAGTAAGGAGAAAAGCCTCTCGCTCGGGATCTGCCCTGACGTCACGCTCGCGGCAGGAAAGGGCGAAGCGAGGCTCGGGCTGAACGAAGAAGTGGAACAGGAGCGCGCGACTGTGCGCGACGGAGGCGCGCGCCTCGATGCGGCCTGCGTTTTTCCTAGTAGTGACGGAGCGGCTTCGGCCAGGATCGATGCGCGCAGAGTTAACTTGGACCATTGGAAGCCGCCCGTTCCGCGCCTTTCTAGACGCAACGCGCGGTGTGTTCGTCAAGGAGTAAAAAAGTAGAAATGGCATTGACAGACGTGGGCGTTCGCAACGCCAAGCCAAGGGATAAGCTCTATCGTCTGTTCGACGAGCGCGGTATGTATTTGGAGATTTC
This sequence comes from Caballeronia sp. LZ008, assembly GCF_031451435.1. Taxonomy (NCBI): domain Bacteria; kingdom Pseudomonadati; phylum Pseudomonadota; class Betaproteobacteria; order Burkholderiales; family Burkholderiaceae; genus Caballeronia; species Caballeronia sp. LZ008. The sequence continues at coordinate 2,998,602 of NZ_JARUXK010000001.1, forward strand.
GACTTCGGGCGGTAAATGGTGGCGCCTCAAATACAGATTCGGGGGCAAAGAGAAGCGGCTGTCTCTTGGCGTCTATCCGGACGTGAGTCTGAAGGAAGCAAGGGAGCGCCGGGATGAGGCGCGCAAGCTCCTAGCCAACGGTATCGATCCGGGCATTGAGCGCAAAGTGCAGAAGGCGGCGACGGTGGAGCGTGCCGCCAATAGCTTCGAAGCGGTTGCACGCGAGTGGTTTGCAAGGCAAGCGCCTGGGTGGGCAGCCAGTCATGCGGACAAGATAATGGGACGTCTCGAGAAAGATGTATTTCCGTGGCTGGGTGGCCGAGCGATCGCGGAGATCAGACCCCCTGAGGTGTTGGCGGTATTGCGACGGGTGGAGGCTCGCGGCGCACTTGATACCGCCCATCGCGTTCATCAGAATTGCGGCCAAGTGTTTCGTTATGCAGTTGCAACTGGCCGGGCGGAACGCGACATCAGTTCCGATCTACGAGGTGCGCTTCCGCCTGCGCGGCACACCCATTTCGCATCCGTGACAGAGCCCACCGAGGTTGCGAGCCTCCTGCGGGCGCTCGATGCTTTTCAGGGGACGTTCGTCGTTCAGTGCGCTCCGCGTCTTGCACCACTGCTGTTCGTACGCCCAGGCGAGCTGCGGTCAGCCGAGTGGGTGCAATTCGACTTGGATAAGGCTCAGTGGCGCTATACGGTCTCTAAGACGAGAACGGAACATCTCGTGCCGCTCGCCACGCAAGCCGTCGCGCTTCTTCGCGAGCTACATGCGCTCACGGGCCAACGCAAATTTGTCTTTCCCGGGCGTGATGTAAAGAAATTAATGAGTGGTGCGGCGATCAATGCGGCGCTCAGGCGGATGGGTTTTGATACCAAGACCGAGATTACGGGCCACGGATTTCGAGCAATGGCTCGCACCATTCTGCATGAGCAGCTACGCTTTCCTAGTGAGGTCATCGAACATCAACTCGCGCACAAGGTGCCGGATTCTCTCGGCACCGCTTACAACCGCACGAAGTTCATCGACGACCGCATTCTGATGATGCAAAAGTGGGCGGATTACCTTGATGAACTTAAGCGCCCCGATGAAATGGCTCGATGAACGGGGGAGTCGAACCTATTTTTCTGCGACTCGGGGTTCGACGTGTATCAGCCGATATCGTAAAAGCGGGGCAGTAGAGTTCTCGCAATCAATATCAGCAATATCGAACTATGGAAGCAAACACTAAATCTCGCTATGTTTCACGGGCGGATCTAAATTTCGAGAACAGAGTCTTGGAGCTGACGACCAAGCTGTCAAACTGCTACAAGCATTATGTCCCGGGCGCGTCCGATGAAGACTTTTTATCCGAAATTGTCGAGGTCGTGGTGAACGGTGACGATCCGAGTGTCGATGATCCGAAGGCGATCGTTCTGCGACTCGCACGTCCGTCGGACGAATCCTTGCCTCGGGAGAGAGTTATCGAATCGCCGGTCGCCGCCGTGATTGCATCGTGCGTATTTCTCAGCAGAGCTGGCAAAGCAATCGGAAATTGCGAGAACGAGCTGGCATGGCGTTATCTTGCCGATGCCAGCTACTGGTGCGGTGTCGCTCATACAGGCATTGCCGTGGAACCAATGTTTCGCCGCACTGTAGAGGAGACCAAGGCACAAACGAAGAAAGAGCATTCAAGGTCTGGTGGCCAGAAACGCTCAGCAAAATGGCAACCTGCGCGAGATTTCGCGTATTCGTTAATTCGAAATAGCGGTCGCAAAACAAAATGGCCATCCAGAAAGAATGCGGCAGAATCTATTGAGTCCGCCGTGGCGCAGTTTTGCCGTGAAAACGAAATCACATTTCCGCAATTCGATGGCGTGAAGCGGACCTGCGATTGGTTAGAGGCAATGCCTGATGAAGCAGACTATATACAAAAGAAAGGGCGCTAGCATACAACGCTGAGAAAGTATACCTGCATGCTGGAAAACATCCCCGCTTGCCGGTGCGCAGGTCGTACTCATGGTTCCTCGAATTTACGCTTGCAACCTCTTCAGCGCTGAAGATGTTCAACAAAATCTAGCAAAGGAACCTACCGATGAACGCGACTACTAACAAGTTAAGTTACAACGCCTCCAAGGCCGCGACCCAACAGAACCCTCACCTTGCGTGTGACACTTCACCTATCGCTCGTCACATTGCTGGCCGGGCGGGCGGTTGCCCCGATATGGATAATGCGACGGGTCCCGCGACCCGGGCGATTCCTGTTGGCGCTCGCGTCCTGCGCTTGCATCAAGTCTTGGAGCGCACTGGCTTGTCTCGCGCGACTATTTATGTCCTGCAGGCGAACGATCCCACCTGGCCACGCAAGATCTATTTGACCAAGCGTACGGTCGGCTGGCTTGAAGTCGAGTTGGACGGATGGATTGCATCCCGGGCGCAACTGTGCGTTGCGGCGTAAGGGGACGATCATGATTGACAGACAGAAACTCCCCCACGGCGACGAAAGGCCTCAGACGATGTCGGCCTTGATGCGCGATCTGTCGACAAGCCACGACTCAAACGCAGCGGCAGACGACGTCATGCTGTTCGACTACTTTAAGAATCTTACCCCGCCGGCCGGCCAGGTGGCGCGGATTCGTCTCGAGAAACTGCTGCCTGCGCTGGCTTTGGCTCATGCGAACGGCAATAGCGTGAAGTCCCTCGTGGACGCCTTGAAGGTGAAGGGCATCAACGTGTCGGCCGTCACGCTTCGCAAGAAGATTAGCGCGTATCCGGTCGTTCGACGTGATGGCAACGATCCTAATGTCTTCGAAACCGTGTAGCGGTTGGTCATCGAACAAGCCATGGCCGTACAGCTATGAGCGGGCCTTTTCTTCCATGTCGCAACTGCAGTCAGCTTGCGAGTGACGGAGTCCGTGCTACAAAGAGCGCGACATTTATGTATATATTGGTTTGCCAGTAATTTCAAGATTCAGCGATGTTTGTGATCCTTGAAAGTGCGTGTTGACCGTTGTAATGACATTGACGATTTTGGTTATTAATAGGATTGAATTGACAGTGCCTAAACTAAAGACGCAACTAAGAGCTATCTGCTGTTTATATCGATACGCATAGAAGACGTGTGAAGGTTGATGAGATTCTAAAAATCTCATCAATTACATCATTGACCTCAATGATGCTACGGTCATCGTCAGCGTGTTAGTGCTCCGCTAGGAAGGTCATGATGCAACGGCCGTATCGTCTCTACTGGACGTAAAATAAATTGATTCGAAGTAGTCGAAATACAACAGCGCGTGAAACGACGCTGTTGAATTTGTATGCCGATCTGTTGAAAATCGATGAAATGCTAAATAGCGTATGGACCACCGAAGGAGGGCGGTATCTGGTCGGGCAGTACACGAAGCACATCTATGGCCTAATCACCTTCATGCATCAGGTGATCCATACGGACATGCAGCCATACAAGATCACGACCACCGGGCGCAGTAAGACAGCCGAGATTGAGTCGCGCAGATTGGAGAACGTTGTTAAGAAACTGAGTGTTTATTTCGACCTGTACTCAGCTGACCTGCATTTTGCGCCTGACATCCGCTTGTTTTTTGAGTGCGCACGTGCGCATTTGTTGCGTGAACTCGGCCCAGGTTTCCGGCCGAACGCTGCGTTGCCGGATGGTCGCATTGAAGCTGAGATTGCAAATGAGTTCGTCGGTTGGCTGCGAGCAGAAGGCAAGAGGATCGGTATTAAAAAGAAGTTGCGTGACTGGGAGCGCAATGCGACCGAAAACGTCAAGCGCATTCGTACTTACGTGCCTGCGCTGTTCGAGCGCTATTCGAAACTGATGGTGGTTCGGCTGGATTTGAACTACGTGAAGTCGCTTGTCGACAACGATGACGTGCTAGAGCTGGGCCAGCGCCTTAGCGCGATGGCGGCAGACGATGCCAAGCGATTCTTGGCAGGCGACGATATTGACGACATGATGGGGCGACGTGAGACGCTGGCTCGCATCGACATTCGCGAGGTTAAGAAAGATCTCAGTCGGCTATTCCGCAACATGCGTAGCAAAACCAGCCTGTTCGAGCATCTGGTCGGTTACGTGTCTAGCATCGAGTTCTCGCGTGTCGGTGGTTACCACGTTCACGTGGCACTATTCTTCGACGGATCAAGGGTGCAAAAGCACGAGTGGTATGGCGATGAGATCGGAAAGTACTGGCGCGACGTGATCACCGAAGGGCGTGGCTTTGCTTTCAACTGCAATCGCAATCGAAAGCAATATGGTGAGAACTGGGCGATCGGCATGGTTGATCATCACGATACAGGCAAGCGCGAAAAGTTGATGCATGCTTTGAGCTACCTGGCAAAGCGGGATCAGTTCGTGTATGTGAAGCCGTCCGTGAAATCAAATCTCTTCACGACGGGCCATCTGCCCGGCGATAAGCCGAAGGGAGGCCGCCCACGTACAAGGTAGTCCCTCGGTTCGAGCTTTCGGCGAGCGGACCAACCGTTGATTCGCCTTCCCGGAAGCCATAGCGGAAATGGTTCTTCGATATATGCAAAATGGTTCGTCGCGCGTCGGGCAATGGATTTCAGTCGCCGCTTCGGCGGTCACCGAACTAGTGCCGTTGACCGCTAAAGCGGCGGCCGTGACCGCGCTATGCATTAGACGAAGCTCGGCATGCCGGTGCACATCGGTGTTGACGTTGATCCGGGTTGTATGCACGCAGCATTCGTCAGAATAGCCAATGTTTCAGCACGTCGCGGGCGACTACTAGACTGTGCGCGCATAAAGGTACGACATTCGTGAATGCTGGCTATACACGTTCAGACAAATGTGATGAACCGTAAGCAAAGGAGTGAAGCCGCGGTACGTTATCGCCAAGCGCGGAAAGATCCATGCGGTGATCGCACAGCGGCGGTACCATAGAAAACCGCGCGAGACGTAGGCCGAGCTGAAGAATTGCATCTACCACGCGCGACCCAAATCAATCCAAGGTCGCAGGTGAACGTTAGGCGGGAAAAGTCGGCGCAATTGAAACTCGAACGAAGTTCGCAGAGCGCCCCGTCGCTCTTCAACGAATCCTTCCGCCTGTGCTGCGATCATCAATCCACTTGATGGCCGTCCCACGGTGAGTATGAGATATCAAATACTTCGCTTCCTTACGACGCAGAAGCACGATGACAACGAAGCTTGATCCACTCATCTACGTGCACGATACGAAGGAGCAGGCAGATGCCTACGACGCATGGCTTCGACGGAAGGTACAGGAAGGGCCTCGACGATCCTGGTCCCGACCTTTACCGTCAGGCCGTGATGGCAGAGATGGAGGCGATCATTCGGGAAGCTGAGCGTACCCAACGAACCGACTGAATAGAGAAAGCGAAATGACCGTGCGACCTGAAGACGTCGTGCCGATCGCGGAAGCCGGCGCCCGTTTGCCCGAGTTGGTAGACGACGCTGCCCGAGGCACAAAAACAATTCTGACGGACGAGAACGGTAGGGAAGTAGCTGCGATTGTTGACGTGCATCGGCTGGCGCAACTCGAGCAGCTGGAGTCGGGAGTGTCCAGTCCTTTCACCGTAGATGACGTGCTTGAAGCGCTGCGCTCGATCGAGACGCACGGCCTGATTTCTGAAGAAGAAGGTCGGCGACACGATCAAGAACTTCTTGAGAGCGTGCAGCGACGGGCAGACCTTAAAGAAAGCAGTAGCTTGGGCGCGGTCGAGCGCGGTCGATTGCTAATGCTGGCCGACGCGCTGCGCGGGATGGAAGATGCCCGCAACGGGCGAGTAACGTCGGCCGCTGACTTCAGACAAGAACTCAAGGAGCGGGCGAAGCGACGTCAAGAAGGGCCCGCGAAAGATGAGGAATCAAGTAAGTAGCGGAAGCTTCGAACGGCTGATACGACACGCCAGCAAGTTACGTCGGGAACTATATAAATCGCTGACGTGGGAGAGAGGTTCCGAAATGGCCGACCACCACCGCTTTACTGTCGCTACCGACATTGAGGTCTATTTCTGCGACCCACAGCACCCCTGTCAACGCGGTTCGAACGAAAACACGAATGGGCTTCTGAGGCAATAATTCCCTAAGGGTACCGATCTATCTGCCTACTCACAGACCAAACTCGACGCTATAGCCAGGAGGCTCAACGAACGTCCTAGAAGAACACTTAACTTCGATACCCCAGCCGAGCGATTTAGACAAATCGTTGCATCGACCGGTTGAATCCGCCGAATCTGGCTCAACCCGTGTACGGACCGGCGCATGTTGGTCGCCTTGCGGTGCCAGATGACGTAGTTCGCACGACGTTAAACCAATTTCTTACGCTTTTGAGGTTGCACGTTTGAGCTAGGAAAGGCTTTGAGCGGACTAACGATTCACGCGTGGAATTTTCTTACTTCGTGGGCGAATGGTGTGTCTCTTACGGATACTTACCATGAATGCCGACGGAAAGAAATGCGATCCAGAACTGCCATCGGGTTACTTCCGGATCCCCGGCAACGACAAAGTCGCCATAAAACGGACCGGAGAGTGTTTGAATTTACTCACCGGAAATCAGATCAAAGTGGTGTCAAACCGAGAGAAAGGTTACCGAACCGTTCACGTAGCTGTGCGTGGCAAGACGCACAACTTCTACCACCATCGACTGCTAGCGGCTGCATTCATTCCGAAGCCGGACCGTCATAATAGGAGGTCACTTCGTGATCTGCAAGTAAATCATATCGATGGCAACAAGTCGAACAACTCACTTGAAAACCTTGAGTGGGTTACTGCTCTTGAAAATATCCGACACGTCTTCGCGATGGGACTAAAACACCGGCGCGATCGTGGGTTTCCTTACGTGCGCAGGGACCGGCTGACGTTCAGCGTGTACGCGAAAGATATACGTTCGGGCGAGTTGAAGTACTTCAAGTCGTCGGACGCCTGTGCCGACGTGTTTGGCGTAAGCCGTCTGCGCCTGAGAAAGCACCTCTCATCAAAGCGCGCCGGATACGTGACTAAGCAGTGGTGTGTTTTCCGGTATGCAGATCAGTTGCCATTCCCGGATCTAAAAGACGAGCATCGCGAAGAGAATAGTTGGGACATGTCCTTTGGCGCATGGATCGCCACTGATAAGGAAACCGGCAACTGTCACATCGCCAGTACACTAAATGAGTTGGCGACCGCGATTGGGCTCCGTGTCTGTGCGCTGCAGAACCTCCACCAGCGCAACCTGAATGAACCGTATCTCGGCCGCTGGTACGTACGTTATGAATTCAACGTCCTTCCGGATGCTCTGAAGCGGGTCTCACACTACAAGGATCGTGTCATCTTTCCACCAAAAACCGTCATCGCAACCAACCGTGTGACAGGTAAGCAGGAGAGGTATGTCAGTCGCAACATTGCTGGAACCGCCCTCGATATTCATCCCGATCGTATTCGCTATGCCGTGAAGGCTAAAAAAGGCGTCCTGGGGGATTGGTCATTTTGTGAAGTGGATTCGCCTACGCCCCTTTCCATCCGAGTTAATCGAGTAGCCTTTAAGAAGCATTTGCATCATCGCCAGTCCGAGTGGTTGCGGCCTGAAAGGAGCGACGGCTATTTCGTCGGTTCTACCGTCAGCAAGGAGGGCGACGACGCAACAGACAAGGCCGCGGAACTTGCGGGAAGCGATACTGATTCAGAAGGCGAAGGGCAGCGGGCCCAGTTTCGGACGACCATGGTCGAGCCCTGGAACCAGCAGTACAAGGGCGCCGCGACGTGGTCGAGTTTCGAAGCGAAGCTGACAGCCTAATCTAAGCGGACGTCGCAAAGCCCAGGGCGCTCGCCCTGGGCATATGTCCGCGTCCCTTTCCCATTCCGAAGAGCTGCGAGTCGGCTTAAGTTCTGAGGGGTTACGCCGATAACCAGAAAGCCGAGGTCCCACCCGCGCCGTGCTCGCACGCCCAACGGGAGTCGTAAGCCATACATAACGGAGACGTCATGAAACTGTTGCCGACGCTGTTCGCTTTGACCACCCTTGCTGCTGTTTCATCCGCCTTCGCGCAGATGACAATGGCGCCGGACGGCTCTTACGTCAACGGGACGCCAGTGATGGCGCCTGACGGAAGCTACGTGAGTGGGAGTCCGACCATGGCTCCCAATGGACGCTACGTTGGTGGAATGCCGACAATGGCACCGGATGGCTCGTACGTGAGCGGAATGCCGACAATGGCCCCGGATGGTTCGTATGTCGGCGGTCGCCCGCTGATGACGCCAAATGGCTCGTATATTGGCTCTGACGATTAGCAGGTGTTAAGCGCTGGGTCTCGGGGCATAAAGAGAGGACGAAAGTCCCCTCTATGTCGCTCATGTTCTTTCGATGACGGCGTCTTTATCTTAGGAAAATGACAGGGCACGTTGAGCGTATCGTCATCGAAAGGGGCGATGAGCTCGGCAGAACCCGGGCCTGACATTCGGTACGGGGGTGACTATGAGGCAGAGATGGTCAATGAAAACGAAGAACCAAGTACAAGCCGTTTCCGAATTCCCTTGACTGGCTGCGAAAGGAGACCAATGCTTCGGCGTTAGTTGGTCGACGACTCAGACTCGCAAGTCGGTACGCGATCGACGTCGGCTTCCAATGCGAGGCGAGCGGTTGCGTTAAGAAAATCAAATACTGAAAGACACGGGGCCCGATGAATAAGTTTCCGTTGCGTCACGTCTCCATTCGCGTTCCCTGGCATGACGCGGGATGGACGGGCGTCGTATGTCGGGCGCCGCACCTCAACGGTTCATGCGCGAAGCTGACCGGCATAGCCACCTCGAAAATCGACCATAGCGAACTCACGATTGCAGGCAAAAGACTAGCAGGCTGTTGAAATATCCCCTTGTGAACGCGCGCTCGCTTATTCGGAAGAGCTGGCGCGATGCAGTGTTCCGAATGAATTGACGCCGACATCCTT
>NZ_JARUXK010000001.1:3007603-3076572 GCF_031451435.1 Caballeronia sp. LZ008
GCATCGTTTCGGTCTCAGTGTCGTTCGATTCCTTGAATCAACGTTTCTCCCTTGCGCACGGATGACCCACGCAGAGGGTATTTCAACAGCCTGCTAGACGACCTTCCCATCGAGCAATGGGCGCGCTCCGTCAACTAACGAGGGACGTTCATGGCACCGGTCGAACTTGAGCCCGTCAAGCACCACGCGCTTGCGAAGCGCAATCAGGAAGGCTACGGCCACTTTAAGCCGACGCGCCAGCGCTATCCGGCTTACTCCGCGGACGTCGTCCCGTTTCGCTGGCTTATGCGCGAACAATTGTCGCGCCGTGCGGAAGAACTGGAGCTCGATGCGGATCTCAACCGCGAGCCTCAACTGAAATACGAGAGCCGCTGGGTTCATGAGGCGGGTAATCAGGCGGCTTTGCCCGACGGCTTCGCAGGACATCTGAAGGAAGAGCCTTTGCTGACTCTTTTCCATGCGAACCATGTCCCGTTTGTGGAAGGGACCTCCCGCGTGCTGGTTGGCGCCGGCCGGATCAAAAAGGTCGGCACACTAGTGAAGTATGAGCGTCATCGCGACGGGCCGGCGGATCATCCGTCCGCAAGGCGATGACGGCTTTTTATGCCTTATGCGGAACTTCTACCGCGGTTCGAGACGGACCCGGCGGTCGAGGCCGAACGATAAACGGCCGAGTGCCCGATGAGCACTGGGGCGAAATTTTCTCCTAAACAAGCGAACGCGTGCGCCCACGAGGGCGCCATTGCGGCGGTGCTTATCATGGACGTCGCGCGCCGCCACGCATCCAGAACGAACTTGGCATGGACACGGCATAGCGTGCTGGTGGATTCGTTCTGAATGGTGCGTCTTCGGAAAGTGCGCGGACCTTTCCCGGAACTCGGCGAAGTGCTCGCGGCTTTTCGGGCTCGCGCGAGGCGACCCGATGCGACTCGCGACGTACCGTTGAGGGATGAGCTGTCGCCAGCGATCGCTGGTGCTGCCGGGTCTTGGTCTAGACTGAGTTTTACTGTACATTGCAGTACAAACGCAGTAATCCACCCGGAAGAGGGTAAATGAGTCCCGCGAAGACCACAACGTTGACCTTCCGCATCGAACCCGGCTTGAAAGAGGCCCTCCGCATGGCGGCGAGCCTTGAACATCGCTCCGTTGCAAACATGGTAGAAGTTCTTATTCGGGACTACTGTGACCGGAATGGAATAGCGATTTCAAAGCCATATAGCCAAGCAAGCGATCGTCAGCAAGGAAAATAACAATGAAATCTCTTTCAGCTCTGATCCCGCGTGGTTCCGTCTTGGACGGCACCGCCGACTTTGTCGTTAACCTGGCAGATCTAGCAACGCTCACCGAGGACGAAGCGCGCGAGTTTCTCGATTCCAACGTGCTGACCTCTGGTATGGAAATGCTGCTGTCGCAAGCGTTCGCACGGTTGGCGGGCATTGGCAGTGCAAGTGGTATCTATAAGCTGTCTGAGTCCATGGGTGGTGGTAAGACGCAAAGCATGATCGTGGCCGGTATCTTGGCTCGTTTTCCGCACTTGGCCAAACGGATGGAGTTCCATGCACACTTGCCGGACGCCAAGCCCGACGTAGTCGCGTCGTTCACCGGGCGCTCAACCGACAAGAGAGTCTGGGTGGCCGTCGGTAAAGCGTTAGGTACTAGTTTTGATGCCGACCGAGCCCCTTCGGAGACCGAATGGCGGGATGCGCTTAAGGGTCGTTCCGCGCTGATTTTGCTTGACGAATTGGCCTTTTATCTCGTGCACGCTGCGAGCCAAGGCAGTAAGGAAGACGGCACGCGTGCTGCGACGCTTGCAGCTATCGCGCTAACAAACCTGTTCGGCGCGGTGCGAGATTACAAGGAATGTCGGCGCTGTGTAATCGTTATCGCTGACTTGCAAAAGGACTGGGAGCAAGGTGCAGAAGAATTGGCGCGAATTATGCGCGCCAACGATGTGCTTGGCGGAACGATGCAAAGCGTCAGTAACGAAATGGCGAAAGGCGCACAAACCATCGCGCCGGTGGACAACAGTAAGGATGAGCTGTATGCAATCTTACGGAGACGTCTATTCAAGGCGATCGATGTTAGCTCCAAAGACGTGGATGCAATCGCTGATGCTTACGCAACAGAACTGAAAAAGGCAAGTGCCATCATTGAGCGGCCCACAATGAAGGTACGGGAAGAGATTCTGGCTTCCTACCCGTTTCACTTTTCAACGAAGCATTTGATCGCCTCGTTCAACGATAACCCTGGGTTTCAGAAAACGCGGGACGTCATCAGACTGATGGCGTCCATCGTGCGCAGTTTGTGGGCAAAGGGTAGTGCCGAAGTGGGTCGGCATCATCTGCTGTCGCTGGACGTCGCGGACCTTAATGACGCGAATGTAGCCAGCCGATTCATTGAGATCAAGAAGTCCTTGCAAGACGCAATGCAGACGGATATTGCGAATAGCGGAACTTCCCATGCCGAGACGCTGGATGAAGAAACCGACGATCTCGCTACTTCCTGTGCCAAATGGATCTTCTCCGCCTCGCTTTCGGAGGTGCATCCGCGCGGCTTGACCGACGCGGAACTTGCGGAATATTTGCTTGCGCCCGGTCGATCGATCCTTGGATTACATGACGCGCTGAAGAAGCTGTACGATACCTGTTGGTATATTGAACAAACAAAATCCGGCCGCTACTTATTCAATCGGCACAAAAACCTGAACGCTCAGGTCAATAGCTACACCAACGTCTGCACAAACGCCGATAGGGACTCGAAAATCGAGGACAAACTTGGCGAGATGTTCGAGCCCAAAGGCAAGGGTTGCTATCAACGACTCGAGGTCTTGCCCGCCCTCGATCAAGTACAGTTGGAGCGAGATAAAGCGACGCTCGTTATTCTAAAGCCTGATACGGACTTCCAGAAGTTTTTCCTTGGACAGAAATACAAGAACCGCGTGGCCTTCCTCACTGCAGTGGATCAAACAGGCATCTTCAACGTCAATAAGAAGGCGCAAAGACTATGGGCAATTAGCCAGGTGGTGAGAGATCTTACGCCTGATGATAGCCAGTACAAGAAAGCGAAAGAAACGGAAGCAGTATACCAAACTGAGCTGTTTCTTGCCCTCAAGGCAGTTTTTAGCAAGTTTGCGTATCCGTTGGTGGATGATGAAGGCGAAACGGCATTGATAGGAACAACTTTATTGGACGGCTATATCGATCAAAAAACCGGCCACCATGTGAAGTATCGCAACGAAGAAGCATCGAAGGGGGAATTCGTGGTGGAGGCTACTCTGCGAGAAGCCAACAAGTTCCAGGTGTTTTCCCCGGGAGCCAGCGACGACAAGCTTAAGGTCTATCAGCCACTGCGCACCCGTATCGAAGCGTTCCTCTTTCCGCCTACTGGTCGAGCCACCTGGGATCAGATCAGGGACGGCGCGGCATCTCGTGGTCATATGCTCTGGACTGAACCCGGGACTCTGGACCGCATGCGCGAAGCGCTCGTCACGGCAGGTGCGTGGCGTGAGGAGGCAGGTCAGCTTCAAAAGCCACCGTTCGATGAGATTACTGGCGTTGTTATCGAATATGCTCGGGACAAGGAGAGTGGTGCGATCACCACTACCGACATTAAGCTCGCCCACGCAGACAAATTGTTTGTTCGAGAGGACGCCGGGGATTGGAAGGCGCATCCGACCGACCAGCCGCTGGTAAGCGAAGCCATGTTGGTCGAGTTCAAAGCAGTGGATTCGACTGGCAAGAATCAGGAAGGGAAACCTTATCGGATAGAGAATTCGATTGACCTCGCTCACGACTTCGTACCTTCGCCTAACCCTGGGCACCAGTTCGTCAAAATCAAGGTTGTACCCCCATCCAGCAAATTGCTTTACTCTCTCGATGGGTCGAATCCCGCGAACAACGGCAAGCCATACAGTAAGCCCGGCATTGAAGTTCTTGAGGGTGTGACGGTGCGCCTGCATGTCGAAAAGGGAGGGGTGGTGCGTGATCTCTCTATCACTGTGCCGCTACCGCACGCGGGCGGCAGTGGCACTGGTGCGTCGGTAGGGATCAAGCCGGACTTGCCGGTTACTGTTAGCGGGAAAGCGTTCGCGCATTTGGTCACGCGCTCGGCTGCCTATCAGTTCCTTACCAGCCTCCCTGCCCACGCTCGATTGCAAATGGTGCAGGCAAAGGTTACGGTCGCCGCCACCGATAATACAGTGACACTCACCTGGGACCGCAAGACTCGTCGTACAGCGGAGCAAGCGTTGGCTGCTTTCGAGTTTCTCGACAAACAACTGACGGGCGCGGAATGGTCCCTCAAATTTGAACAATTGCATTTCGCTAGCGGCAAGGAGTTGCTGCAATGGCAGGTAGATACGAGCTGCAAGATCGATCCTGTCCAGGTGACGCAATGACAGCCCCAAGCTTGAACGATTTCGGAGTGGTGCCTGAGCACGGTGACAGCTTCGAATTTTGGATTGATTCTGCTGCGGGCGGCGTTTGTCGACTCGTTGCTGTAGACCAGACAGAGCGCGGAGCAAGGCGTAGCGAAATCGCTGAAATCTCCGGTGCGCTGTGGCGAAAGGTCGGGGTACGCGCAGCGCGCGAGTTGGCACAAGCGATGAGTGATAATGAGCGCAGCAGAGCAGCTCCGAAGCTGAAGTCCGGCGCTAACCGCCTGAGCCCGCTTGTAGGGCGTGAACTCGCATTGCTTCTATGGGCCTTGCACGAAGAAGGCGCTGAAGACCAGCATGAAGCCATTTTGCACGGTTGGCGCGAACTAGCTCGTGAAGAACGTTGGTGGCTCTTCGGGAAGGCTGCCGCGCCTGGCCAGCACACTGGAACTGGCTGGCGCCGTGCCCTGTTTCATGCACTCTCGGAAGCTCAAGAGAGCCGCGCTGAACCGCCAGCCACGAAAAAAAAAAGTCACGTGAGAGTCACGATCTCCCGCGCAAGGGTCTTTCCGCGGTTGACCCCGCCGAGACCGACACTCAGCCTGATGTGAGCCAAGATAGTCAGTTAGCCGAGCCCCGCCGCAAAAATAAGAAAGGCAGCGGCGGCTCTGGCGGCGACCCGCAAATAGATCTGTTTTGAGATGACCGACGCAAAGCCCATCAAAACCTTTATCGAAGTTCAGTTCCCGATTGGTCCACTTTCGCTGGAAAGTTATATTGAGCGCGACGCCAAGGGTTCGAAAGCCCTCTCTTCCTTAGGCAAATGGTGGGGGTCGAAGCCACTGGTTTTGACTCGTGCAATCATTCTCGGTACGGTGTTTCCGGCCTCCGACGATCCAGAGCGTTGGCCGGACGATCTCGACATCTTCTTGCGGTGCATGACTCTGGACAACGCGGGAATGTGGAAGCGCAAGACCGAATCGCTGCCCGCGAGCCTCTGCTTTCCGCAAGCAAGTCTCAGCGAGAGAGCTGCACTTTTTGAAGACGACGACACCTGGAAGCGCCGCGGCATAGATCGTGAAGCTCGACTTGCCCTGGAAAAGCGCGTTTTTTACACTCTCGATCACACTGCGCAGCGTGGCTACTGCTGCCGTGCGGAACAAGTCGATGGCCCACCTCCGGAATCTTGGGTCGAAATCAACGCTTACCTAGGGACTAGTGCTCGAAACTTGCCTGAACTGATCGAGCAGCTCGCGATCCGCCGTTACGGCAAGCGACTGAAGGTGGGCGATGCCTTTGCCGGCGTTGGATCCATCCCTTGCGAAGCGGCAGAGTTGGGCTGTGACGTCTACGCGTCGGACCTCAGTCCAATCGCATGTCTAATGACGTGGGGCGCACTTAACATCGTCAGCGGTAGCGAGGAATTTCGGAACAGGGTGCATGCCGAGCAGATGCGCCTATACGACGAAGTCGATGCCTGGGTCGTCGAACGAGGCTTTGAGACTAGCGAGGAAGGCTGGCGGGCCGAAGCCTACTTGTACTGCCTCGAGATGACGGTACCTGAATGGGACGGCTGGACTGTGCCGGTAAGCCCTAGCTGGGTCATCGCACCTAAAACGGAGACTTGGGTAGAGCTGGTGCCAAACGAGGCGGAGAAGCGCTTCGATTTCCGACTTCATAACGGCGGCGCGGGGTATGCGCATGCGCAGCTCGGCACCAAGCAAGGCGGCGATCAGCAGGGCGGTGAGCTGGTCTGTCCGCCGGTGCTATGGGAGCTGTTCAAAAAGGACGGGCGTCATCAACAGATCCCACGGACAGTCGGTTACAACCAATTGATCGTAAATGCCGGAGGCCTGCGCCGCTGGGAAAACCGCGACGTTGTGCCAAGGCCTGGCGATGTTTTGCGCGAGCGCTTGTTCTGCGTTCGCTGGCGTACGCCGGATTGGCTCGACGAACGCGGTCGGATGCGCCGGGGAGACCTGGTGTATCGGGAGCCACATAGTCATGACCTCGACGTCGAGGAGAGGATCTTAGGAGAGGTCCGCCAAGTGTTCGACGATTGGCAGGCCGCGGGTTGGTTACCAAGCTGGCGCATTGAACCAGGGTTCAACACTTCGCAGCCCATGCGAGAGCGAGGTTGGACTCACTGGCATCACATGTGGGCGCCCAGACAGCTACTGATGATCGGCGAATACTCTCGGCGTCTTGGTGGTTGTGAGCCGCCCATAAGAGCCGCGCTCGCGTTGGTCTTGGGCATGGCCTGTAACTACTCTAGTCGTATTTGTCACTGGCTTCCAACGCAAGGCGGTGGCATCGGTGGAACGAAATGGACGTTCTACAACCAAGCACTCAACACGTTTCCGAACTATCCGGTTAGAACCTGGGCTGGATTGCGCGACAATCTTCAGCCCACACACTGGGCATTAACGGCGAGCGGCACACGGTCCGTTGCGTTGGTTGATGCGAGGGATGTCGCGGAAGAATGCACTATTTGGATCACCGATCCGCCATACGCGGACGCAGTGAACTACGAAGAGCTGTCTGAATTCTTCCTCGGGTGGTACGTGCCACACCTTAAAGCCGCTTTCCCGGATTGGTACACGGACTCGATGCGTAATCGGTCCGTGAAGGGAAATGACGCGCCTTTTCGAGTTGGAATGGCCGAGTGCTATCGCCGTCTGGCGAACCGAATGCCCGACGACGGCATGCAGGTTTTGATGTTCACCCACAAATCTACGGATGTCTGGGAAGATCTAGCTCTTATCATGTGGTCAGCAGGACTGCAGGTGAAACAGGTTTGGAGCGTGGCGACGGAGACTGCTGGGTTAGGAGTGCGCTCCGGTAACTACGTTCAGGCAACCTACAACATGGTTTTGCGGAAGCGGAAAAGCAACAAGGTGGGCTTTGTTGACTTTATCACTCCGCAGGTCAATAAGCGGGTGAAAGAGGTCATCACCCGAATGCGGGAAAGCCAGATCGACGCTGGTCTCCCCCACTGTGGCTACACAGACACCGATTATTTGCTCGCGGCCCAAGCCGCCGCCGCAGAGGTGGTAACAGGATACGAGAGTATCGATGGCGTGGACCTTAATTTGGAGCTTCTCACACCGAACGCGCAGCGGGGGCGCTCGGCGCTTCGGACTCTCATGGACAATGCCAAGCGCACGGCGACTGACTTTCTGGTGCCGGCGGTAATGGATCGAGCAATCAAAAAGGTGAATGGTGGCGACGCCTACCAGTTCTGGCGCCAGTTTTCGCCCGAAGAGAAATTCTTGCTCAAAGGGCTCGAAGGCGAGTCACAAAGCGTGTTCAAGTTGGGTGCGTTCCAAGACCTGGGGCGTGCTTACGGCTTACCTGACTACGAAAGTTTGCTCGGGCCCACCCGGGCGAATGACACTAGAACCGCTCTGCCTGAAGAAATGCCGCGGCCCGATGCACTGCGTTACGACGAGGTGGCTGCCGCGAACCGTGGTCTTTGGCGCCATTCACCCACCCGTCACATCTATCATGCACTCAAACTGCTGGCAGAAGGCGCCGATGTCGAGCGAGCGGTCAAACATCTTGTCGATTACACCGATTTTTGGAATCTGCGTACTAGCCGACTAGCCGCCATCTTGGCTTACTTGAAGGAGATCACGGAGCACGTGGCGCACTGGGCAGTGTATCAAGACGCTCTGGCACAGCTTGCTATCGGCGTCGAACATCATCGTGGCTGATTGATTTAAGGACAATTGGATGCTGAGCCGTCACAGCTCTCGGCTTGCGAGCTTGTATGAGACATTCCTCAAGCCGCGGCTTGCCGGGGCACATCGCTATGATCGCATTGCAGGCTACTTTCAAAGCAGCCTGCTCGAGCTTGCTAACGAATCGCTAGCCAGTGTCCCGCGCATTCGCATCGTTTGTAATACGGAGGTGAGTGCCGATGATGTCAAAACCGTGCGAATGGCTACCGGCGCACGGCGCAAGGAGCTCGAAGAAGGCTTGCTGCGACTGGCTTGGAACGCTGGTCATTTTCCCCACGTTGTTGAAGTTCACGGTAGCCCAGCCCAGCGCCGACTGAAGGTATTGCACGATATGTTGCTGGCCTCTGGCAAGGACGGCCGATTGTTCGAGATACGGTTGGTGCCGGACGCGGAATTCGGCTTCGTGCATGGCAAAGGAGGCGTGATCGAAGGAACTTGGGGCAAAACCTCTTTCATCGGAAGTGCCAATGACAGTTCCCGTGCGTGGACACAGAACTACGAGCTGGTGTGGGAGGACGACGATCCGCAGAGCGTAAAATGGCTTCAGGACGAATTTGAAGCGCTCTGGGCCAAAGCGTTTCCATTGTCAGAGTTCATCGTAAAGCAGATCGGACGGCTATCGCAGCGTACGGTGATCGAGCATGTCGGTCGTTGGAAGGAGAAGCCTGAGCCCGAACCACTTTTGGCCGAAGTCCCAACGGCCACCGAGCTGTTCGGCTTTTGGGACCACCAGAAATATTTCATTAACTTGGCCTTCCAAGAGCATCTGAAATATCGCCGCGATTCGCAGCGTGGCGCTCGCTTTCTGCTTTGCGACGGCGTTGGTTTGGGCAAGACGCTGCAACTGGGCGCTATCGCGAAATTAATCGGCACATTGGACTCCAATCCGATCCTGATCATGGCACCGAAGCCTTTGCTTGAGCAATGGCAGGAAGAATTGATGTCGAAGCTCGCCATTCCCTCAGCTCGCTGGGAAGAAGGTGGATGGCTCACGGAACGCGACGAGTTTCACCCTGCACTCCCTGGGAAGGCAATCAACTGTCCGCGAAAGATAGGGATCGTATCGACATCAGTCGTTACTAGTGCTGCGCGGTCTGAGCGTAATCGCATGCTGGTGGAGCAGTTGCTGGGGAAGCATTTCTCGTGTGTTATTTGGGATGAAGCACACAGGATCCGACGAGGCAACTTGGCTGCCAGCAACGTCTACTCTCCTGCGGACAAGAAGTTGCTGTATCAATTCGCAGAAGAGTTGGCCGGTAGAGCCAAGACTCTTCTGCTAGCTACCGCTACCCCGGTGCAATTGCACTCGATGGAGCTTTGGGATTTACTCTACATACTGTCAATAAACAATCCCCAGGTACTAGGAACCGCCAATAGCCTATGGCGAAGGGTCGACGGACCGGAGGTTTTCGACATAGTCGCTGGTCGTAAAGACGTCAATTCGCTGTATGACAAATGGCAATATTGGCGCAACCCGTTGCCATCACCGCTCGATGCAAAGACAGAGGTCTTTGACTGGGTGCGTCACGATCTCGGGCTCCGCTTGACGGACTGCGTGGCGACCAGCGCTGATCAAGATCTCGTTGATGAAGCCCGAAAATTCGATCTGGAGTTTCTGCAGCTGCGCGAACTGAACCCGTTCACGCAATGGGTCGTGAAGCGTTCCCGCGATCGGCTGGAGACGGAGGGTAAATTAGTCAAAATCGAAATGGTCCCGCACGGGGACGGGCAGCCGATTCTTTGCTCGCACAGCATGGAACAGGCATTCGAAATAGCGGAGGATTTCGCCAAGACCCTGCATCATCGAGTGAAGGCGGGGGGATTCATCAAGACTCTTCTGCAGCGGCGCGTCGGCAGTTCCCTCGTTGCGGGGTTGAGAACTACAGAGAAAATGCTTGCTGGCAAGAAGCCTCACGACGATGAGGACCCTGACGAGGAGGGTGACTCAATCTATCCGTTAGAAGAAAATGAGAAGGAGCTCTTGCAGCGCTTACGAGATCATCTTTCTGCACATCTGGGGCGAGAAGACGATCCGAAATTCGAGCGTGTGAGGGACGTGCTGAAATTTGAATTCGAGCACAAGAAGTGGATCGAACGAGGCGTCCTGATCTTCAGCCAGTTCTACGACTCCGCGTATGCGCTTGCCGAGTATCTGCTACGGCACTTTGACGAGCCGATCGGGCTTTATGCGAACAGCAGCGCAAGCAAGCTTTTCGAGGACGGCAAGATCCAGAGCGTCGATCGCAAGCTGCTGAAGGAAAAGGTGATACAAGGAAGACTGAAGCTTCTGATCGGCACTGACGCAGCAAGTACGGGATTGAATTTGCAGCGGCTGGGCTGCCTGATCAATCTTGACTTGCCTTGGAATCCGACGATTCTGGAGCAGCGCAAGGGCCGCGTTCAGCGTGGCACGCTCGCTAAGCGTATTCCCTTCTACAACATGCGCTATGACAAGGGCGTTGAGCAAAAGCTTTTTGAGACGCTATCTGATCGAATTCAAGAGATCACAACCGTGTTTGGCACAGTTCCCGATTTCATCGTTGATCAATGGGTGACAGACATGCTCGACGATAAGGCGTGGGACGGAAACACTGTTCTTACCATAATCGCGGAGAGGCGGGCGAATCCGTTCACGCTGAAAGAGACGACTGAGTCGGTGGATCGGGACTGGGAGGGTACAGCGGAGGTACTGAATGAGACCGAGGCGTTTCGGCAACTTGTGACAGGATGGTCGTCCGAGCGAGACGTGTAGCTGGGAGCGCCCCACCAGGTTGAGGGTAACGGCAGTTATACGCGCAGGTCAAGGACGGGTATCGCGTTAATATGTCGGCGAGTTCGTTCGAAAGTCAGCTGTTCCATGGTGGAGGGGGCAACTTTGGGGGCACCTCGGTTGGTCTTCGCGGCGAACCCCTTGAGGCGCAAAGGACTCGCGAAGTAATTTGATAGCCCTCCTCCCACGAATCCAAAGGGCCTGTCTCAAACCCAGGCCCTTTCCCATTTCTGCACCCCTCTGCACTTCCCCAACCGGCTAAACTGATCGCCATACAAAACATGCGAGGCCCGCATGCACTTCGAAATCCGCGAAATCGACCACGTCGTCATCCGCTGCGCCGATCTCGACCGCATGGTGGACTTCTATCGCGTCGTATTAGGTTGTCCGGTCGAGAAGGAGCAGCGCGATATCGGCCTCGTGCAGATGCGCGCGGGCCGTTCGCTGATCGATCTGCTGGCCGTCGGCGCGAAAATCGATCGGCCGGAGAGCGGTCAGCCCGGCGCGGGTCGCAATATGGATCATCTGTGCGTGCGCGTCGAACCGTTCGATGCCGACACGTTACGCGCGCATCTCGAAAAGCATGGCGCGCGCATCGGTGAAGAGGCGCGACGATACGGCGCCGAAGGCTTCGGCCCGTCGCTCTATTTCTTCGATCCGGAAGGCAACATGATCGAGTTCAAAGGTCCGCCCGACGTCTGATGTTCAGGCCGCGCCGTCCTTCAAAACGTTCCAGCGGATCGCGACGGCGTCGGCAGTCTCGCTGCCTAGCGTGACGTCGCCGTCCTGCACCATCATCTGCAAACGCATCGTCCGTTCGGCCAGCTTGCCGAGCGCTTCTGCGATGCCATCCGCGAGCGACCAGACCGTCACGTTCTGCAACCGTTCGACCTTGCCCTTCACGCCGTTCCACCAGATATCCGCGGTCTTTCCCGCATACGCGATCACGATCACGCGCTCCGAGCGGCCACTCGCCTTCGAGATGCGCCGTTCGTCCGGCTGGCCGACTTCGATCCACGTCTGGATCTGCCCGGTGAGATCCTTTTGCCACAGATCGGGCTCATCCGTGTCGGACAAGCCTTTGCAGAATTCGAGACGCTCGTCGGCGAACATGCCGAACGCGGTGACGCGCACCATCATCCGTTCGTCCGTCTCCGAGGGATGGCGCGCAATGGTCAGGGAATGATCGCCGTAGTAGTGGCGATCCATGTCGGCAATTTGCAGGTCTGCCTTGTAGATCGTGGATTTGAGAGCCATTCAGCATCGGACGCCGGTCTTTCGGCCAGCGGAAAAGAATTGTCGAGATGGCGCGAGCGTTTGCGCGCGAAACCGACATTGTGCGGGGAATCGAAGGAAATTTGGAAGACGCCGACGCGCACGATCGTGCTTCGATCGCGGCGGAATGGATCGATGGCCTGTTGCCGACGATTAATTCACGGATAAATCCCGCTTCCGGCGCAATTCAATAATCGCGCCGGATCGTCGGCTGGATATTCTGCGAGGAACCGCTTATTGATCGATGAAACGATCCGCGGTCCACATACCTTGCGTGTCGCTATTTGAGGCGTTGACGAATTCGATGTCATGGCCCACCACGCGAATCACGCGAAAATGCGAATCGACCGGAGTCGAAATGCATTCGAAACCCTCGAAGAACTGCTGCATCTTCTGATGCTCGCCGGCTTTCGCGTGTTGATCGGCCGAATCGAACTTGTCCTTGGATAAGCAGCCATACGAGTTTGGCCTGAAAGTGAACGTCTGCTGAGGCTGAATAACGCCGTCCTGGGCTTGCGCTGCGGAAACGGTTGCAAACAAACCCATCATCGCGAAGAGAATACCGACGCGTCTTTTCATGTATAGCCCCCAAACGAAACCGTTTCGAAATTAGCTATGTATTTAAAAGCGGCTGACCGCAAAACTCATGCTAGTTGAGCGAGGCAAACTTGCAAGCATATGTTATGTGCGACCGCAACACGTCAGAATGTCGCAGGCGCTTTTCATGTGAAGCGGTGATTGAAATCCAGATAAAAATCGCGAAACGAAGCGCGAAAAGGAATGAAAGCTCGCTCTTATGCCGGAAGGACTGCGACAATTTGCCTCCCGCGCGCGCGTGGTGCGTTGCATTAGACGCCCGTGAGACTGATCCAACACATAACGACCGATGCGCTCTGCGCGCGTCAAGATGGCCAATCGGCCTATTGCAAGCGTTCGGCGTTCATGGATAAATCGACGCATCGAACTCTGGAGATCAAGCATGACCCTTGCCCAATGGCTGCCGTTCGCGATCGCGTCGGCGATCCTCGTCGCAATTCCCGGCCCAACCGTGCTGCTCGTCGTGTCCTACGCGCTCGGCCACGGCCGCAAGTACGCATTCGCGACGACCATCGGCGTCGCGCTCGGCGACCTTACCGCGATGACCGCATCGATGCTCGGCCTCGGCGTGGTGCTGGCGGCATCGGCTGAATTGTTCATGGTCGTGAAGTGGATCGGCGCGGCGTATCTCGTGTACCTCGGCATCAAGCTTTGGCGCGCGCCGGTGGTCGATACGGACGCGGTCCAGCCTACCGGCGAACTGCGCACGAGCCGAATCATGGCCCACGCGTACGCCGTCACGACGTTGAACCCGAAGAGCATCATTTTCTTCGTCGCGTTCGTGCCGCAATTCGTCGATCCCCACGCGGCGAGCGTGTCGCAGATCGCGATTCTCGAAGCAACCTTCGTCGGACTGGCGGCCGCCAACGCGTTCGCCTACGCGCTGCTCGCCTCCGGCGCGCGCAAGGCGATCCGCAAGGCTTCCGTGCAGCGCGCGGTGAACCGCACCGGCGGCGCGCTCCTGATGGGCGCGGGCATTTTCGCCGCGGCATGGAAAAAAGCGGCATGAGTCAGCCGGACGATTGGACCGCAAGCGCGCGGCGCGTGTATTTCGGCCTGCTCGACGACTGGAACAGGCAGGACGCGGCCGCGATGGCGGCGCGCTTCACGGAGCGCGGCAGTCTTGTCGGTTTCGACGGCAGCGCCATCGACGGGCGCGCCTGCATCGAGGCGCATCTTCAGCCGATTTTCGCCCAGCATCCGACGCCGCGTTTCGTCGCGAAGGTGCGCGAGGTGAGGCGCATGGCGAACGGGCAGACGTTGCTGCTGCGTGCCGTCGCGGGCATGTGGCCGCGCGGCGCGACGGCGCTCGAGCCGAGTCTGAGCGCGGTTCAGACGATGGTGCTGTCGCTTTGCGATGGCGTGTACCGGATCGAGATGTTCCAGAACACGCCTGCCGCGTTTCACGGACGGCCGGAAGAAAGCGAAAAGCTCAGCGTGGAATTGCGCGAGCTCGGCAAACCGGCGGGCGCGTAGTTATTTGGACGTCTACTTTCCGATGCAGAAGCGGCTGAAAATCACGCCGAGCAAGTCATCGGAAGTGAATTCGCCCGTGATCGTGTTGAGATCGTCTTGCGCGAGCCGCAGTTCTTCCGCGAAAAGATCGAGCACTTGCGACTGTTGATCGGCATGTCCGGCGGCGAGCGCGAGATGTTCCCGCGCCTCGCGCAGCGCGATCAGATGACGCTCGCGGGCGAGATACACGCTCTCCGCCCCCGCTTGCCAGCCCGCGATCTTCAGCAGCTGGTCGCGCAGCAGCGAAATGCCATCGCCGGTTTTCGCCGACAGATTGACTTCGCGCGCGTGACCTTCCGCATCGCGCACAGATGACGGCGCGCCCGCGAGGTCTGTCTTGTTCATCACTCGCACGACGGGCACGCCAGCCGGAAAGCGCGCCGCGATGGCCTGATCTTCCGGCGTCACGCCTTCGCGCGCATCGAGCAGATGCAGCACGACATCAGCGCGCTCGATTTCGCCCCACGTGCGCTCGATGCCAATGCGCTCCACCTCGTCCTGCGTCTCGCGCAGCCCCGCCGTGTCGATGATGTGCAGCGGAATGCCTTCGACCTGAATCGTCTGCGCGACCTTGTCGCGCGTCGTTCCGGCAATCGGCGTGACGATCGCCAGTTCCGCGCCCGCGAGCGCATTCAGCAGCGACGACTTGCCCACGTTCGGCTGGCCCGCGAGCACGACCGACAGACCCTCGCGCAAAAGCGCGCCCTGACGCGCGTCGGCGAGAACCGTGTCGAGCCGCTCGCGGATGCGCGCGAGCTTCCCGCGCGCGTCCGCGGCTTCGAGAAAGTCGATCTCTTCCTCGGGAAAATCCAGCGTCGCTTCGACGAGCATGCGCAGCGTAATCACGTCTTCGACCAGCGCATGGATCTCGCGCGAGAACGCGCCTTCCAGCGAACGCCCGGCCGAGCGCGCGGCGGCTTCGGTGCTCGCTTCGATCAGATCGGCGACGGCCTCCGCCTGCGCCAGATCGAGCTTGTCGTTGAGAAACGCGCGTCGCGTGAATTCACCCGGCTCGGCGAGCCGCAGGCCGAAATCGCGGCCGGCTTCGATCGCCCGTTGCAGGACGAGTTGCAGCACGATCGGGCCGCCGTGTCCTTGCAACTCCAGCACATGCTCGCCGGTGTAGGAGTTGGGCGCGGGGAAATAGAGCGCGATGCCGCGGTCGAGCGCTTCGCCGTTGCCGTCGCTAAACGGCACGTAGCTCGCATGACGCGGCGCGAGCGCCTGGCCGCACAACGCGTGCATCGCCTTTTGCGCGGCGGCCTCGCCTGCGCGACCGAACGACAGCCGCACGACGCCGATCCCGCCACGCCCCGGTGCGGTGGCGATTGCGACGATTGGATCGGTGTCGTTGCTCAGCATGTCGATGCGCAATGTGATGGTTTCAAAGTGCGGGCATTGTATCGCGGCGTCTGATTCCCTTTGTCCAGCGCTGTCGGAAGCGTCCCGTATGAATTATCTTTTTTGAGATAGAGGATCCCAACGAAACGGAAAGCGAAACTTCGTGCATTGAAGAACGCAAGCCGCGCAGCGATTGGCGATATGATGCAAGCTCGCTGCCAAACGGCAATCAACAACAACACTTAATCAAGATAAAGAGGCGCAGCCTCGCGCCAAAAGTAGCGCAATTGGTTGACTGGTAAGCAGCGATTGCCTCGCACAATCCAGCCCATGCCTACACCACAAGAAAAGGCCGATTTCTCCGAGCGGCTCAAATTCTCGATGACCCGCGCACCCGAAAAGATGCGCGGAGCGACTGATCTCGCATTGCACTTCAACCTGCGCTATCAAGGCGAGCCCGTTTCGCCGCAGACGGCGCACAAGTGGCTCACCGCGCGTTCGATCCCGACCGCCGACAAGCTGAAGACGCTCGCCGACTGGTTCAAGGTCGACCAGCACTGGCTGCACTACGGGCCGCCGCCGAGCGGCAATCCGCAGGTCACGCCGAAGCCGCTTGCGCGCGACGAGCAATATCCCGCGTCCGAGGAGACGCTCGAACTGGCGACGAAGATCGAAGCGCTGTCGCCGCATCATCGATACTTGCTCGAGGAGCTCGTCGAGCAGTTCTACGGATCGATGAAGCGGTAAATTTCCACTCACCAAAACAAAACGCCCGGCCAGAGCCGGGCGTTTTCGCATCAAAAGCAGACGCAGCGCTTACGCCGCCTTCTTACTCTTTCCCATCATGCGCGTGATGTAGTACTGCTGCGCGATCGACAGCACGTTGTTCACCACGTAGTACAGCACGAGACCGGCCGGGAAGAAGAAGAACATGACCGAGAACGCGATCGGCATGAACATCATCATCTTGGCCTGAACGGGGTCCGGCGGCGTGGGGTTCAGCTTCGTCTGCAGGAACATCGAGACGGCCATCAGCACCGGCAGGATGAAATACGGGTCTTGCTGCGACAGATCGTGAATCCAGCCGATCCACGGCGCGCCGCGCATTTCCACCGACGACAGCAGCACCCAGTACAGCGAGATGAACACCGGAATCTGCACGACGACCGGCAGACAGCCGCCGAACGGATTGACCTTCTCGGTCTTGTACAGCGACATCAGTTCGGCGTTCATCTTCTGCGGATCGCTCTTGAAGCGCTCGCGGATCTGCTGCATGCGCGGCGTGATTTCCTTCATGCGCGCCATCGACTTGTAGCTCGCCGCCGACAGCGGGAAGAACACGGCCTTGATGAGCAGCGTGAGCAGCACGATCGCCCAGCCCCAGTTGCCGACATAGCTGTGAATCTTCTCGAGCAGCCAGAAGAGCGGTTTGGCGATGATCGTCACCATGCCGTAATCCTTCACCAGCTCCAGACCCGGCGCGATGCCTTCGAGCATGCGCTCTTCTTCCGGACCGGCGAAGAGACGCGCATCGACGTTCACGGTCTGTCCCGGCGCGATGGTCTGCGCGGGCATCGTCACGCCGACGCGGTACAGGTCCGGGTCGATCTTCTGCACGTAGATGTCGCGCTTCACGCCTTGCTGCGGAATCCACGCGGACGCGAAATAGTGCTGCACCATCGCGATCCAGCCGTTATCCGACGAGGTCTCGAACGTTGCCTTGTTCTTGTCGATGTCGGAGAAGTCGATCTTCTGGAAGTGCTTCTGATCCGTGTAGACCGCCGGCCCGATGAAGGTATGCGAGAAGCGCGGCGTCTCGACCGGCGTGTTGTCGCGCACGAGCTCCATGTAGAGCTTCGGCGTGACCGGCGCGGTGCCCACGTTCTCGATCTTCGTATCGACGTTGATCACATAGCTGCCGCGCGTGAACGTGTAGGTCTTGATGACCTTCACGCCACCCTTCGCGGGCGATTCGAACGCGATCTTCAGCGTCTTTTCGTCGCCCGTCAGCGAAGTCTGGCCGGGAACGGGCGTGAAGATGTCGTTGTGATTCGGGAAATCGCCGCCGAGCAGGCCCGTGCGCGCGAGATACGTGTGGTTCGCGGTGTGATCGAACAGCGTGATGTAAAGGTCCGGCTGCTTGCCGTCGCCTTCCTTGACCAGCGAAAGCTTGGAGAGCGTGCCGCCGCGCGTGTCGATTTCACCGGAATACACGTCCGTCGTGAACTTGACGAGCTGCGATTGCGCCGTGGCGGGCGGCGTCGTCGATCCGGGAGCGGCCGTGCCCGCGGGCGCGTTCGGCAGTTCGGACGGCTGCGCGCCGGATGCGGCCGAGCCCGGTGCCGGGTTGCTGGCGGTCTTCGCCGGTTGCGTCGCGCTCGGGAAGAACATCGACGGGCGCCCATGGTCGCGTTGCCAGTTGTCGAACAGCAGGACAACTGACACGAAGAAGATGACCCATAGGACGGTGCGTTTGATATCCATGCGTTGTCTCAGTGTCGATCGGAAAGCGCTTTAGCGCCGTTTGGTGTTGAAAGCTTGTCTTGCCCGGGGCTTGTGGCGTCCGCGCCAGATTCTTGTGCGTTGGGAGGCGGCACGAGATCGACGCCGCCCGCCGAAAGAGGATGGCAGCGGCAAAGCCGCTTCACGGCGAGATACGTGCCATGCGCGGCGCCATGATACTGGATTGCCTCGCGCGCGTAGTCGGAACAGGAAGGATAAAAGCGGCACCGGTTGCCGAGCAGAGGGCTCACAGCAACCTTGTAGAAGCGCAACAACGCGATGAGTGCCGTTTGCATAAGCTTCGCGCCGCGCGCCGGACTTGCCGTGGAGGCGAGTCTGCGCAATCCGCGCTTCATGACCCTGACGGGCCGGATGATTCGTCGACGGCGGGCGCCTCGGGCGGCGCCGCCACGGTTTCGGCCCTGCGGCGCGCGGCTTCGCGCACGGCACGGTCGAACAAAGTTTCCAGCTCGCTGCCGACGAGCGCCCGAAGCGGCGGGGAGCTCGCGCTCGGCATTGCCTTGCGGTCGATCTTCGCGTGCAGCCGCACGAGAATGTCGAATCCGTCCAACTGCGTGCGACGCAGCCGGAACGCATCGCGCGCAAGCCGTTTGATCAGATTGCGCGTGACGGCGCGCGGCGCCTGCTTCTTGCCGATCACCAGCCCGAGCCGCGCTTCCTTTCCGGACGGCTTGCCGTACAGAACGAAATGCGGCGAACGGCGCCAAGGGCGCAAACGAAAAACGGATGAGAACTCATCCGTTTTCAGCAGCCTTGCGGCCTTGGGGAATGCGGCCTGCGCCGGCAACTGAACGATGTCCTGTCTCAAGACTTCTGTGCGGCGCGTGAGCGGCTCGCCGTCGAGTGTGACATCCAACCGCGAGCGAACACTCGGCAGACTTAGATGGCCAGGCGCTTGCGGCCCTTCGCGCGGCGAGCGTTGATGACCTTGCGGCCGCCAGCGGTCTTCATGCGAACGCGAAAGCCGTGGGTGCGCTTGCGACGGGTAACGGAAGGTTGGTAAGTACGTTTCATGGTGCTCTCACTTGAGTTGATTGACCGCGCGGGCTAAGGCTCCAGTGTGGTCACTGCAAGCGCGATGGCCGGAGGTTCAGGAATTCTGTTTTCGCGGAACCCGCTATTTAAACCGTTTTCCTATTGACCGTCAATAGTTTAGCGCCACCGAACGCGTATTCCGGCGCATTTCCACCGCGTCCGACGCGCTGATTTGACCCTGTGGATAACTCGCGCGCCACCCTCGTTTGGCGTTAGAATCTCGCCTTACTCCCAAATATCCGCCCGCTGCTTCGGCCCGCCGTCCGCCCGCAAACCCTTGCGGCGTAAGCCTCCGGAGCATCCCTGCTCGGCCGTGCCGGGACTTGTCCGAACGTTCGGCAAGCACGGCCCGCAGGTGCGGAGCAAACCATAACGACCGCATTCGATGAACGATTTCTGGGAACACTGTTCCGCACTGCTTGCGCGCGAACTCACGCCGCAGCAGTACGTCACGTGGATCAAGCCGCTGACCCCGGTCGACTTCGATGCCGGCGCGAACACCTTGCGCATCGCCGCTCCCAATCGCTTCAAGCTCGACTGGGTGAAGAGCCAGTTCTCGGGCCGCATCGCCGATGTGGCGCGCGACTTCTTCAGCGCGCCCATCGACGTGCAATTCGTCCTCGATCCAAAAGCGACCGCGCGCAACGCCATCGGCGGCGGACCGAATGCCGCGCCACGTCCGACCGCGAGCGCGCCCGTCGCGCCGCGCGCCCCGGCGCCGGCTGCGGCCGCGCCTCAGGCGCCGACGGTCGTTGCGCATGCGAACGCCACCGCGCACATCAACGCGCTCGCCGCAGAAGCGGCACAGCAGGCGCAAGCCACGCAGGAAGATCAGGCCGATCTCGACCTGCCGAGCCTCGACGCCAACGAAGCCGCTGCCGGCCGACGCACGTGGCGTCCGGGCGGCGCGCCTTCGGCCGCGGGTGAAAACGATTCCGCCTACGAGCGCTCGAAGCTGAATCCGGTGCTGACGTTCGACAACTTCGTCACCGGTAAGGCGAACCAGCTCGCGCGCGCGGCGGCCATTCAGGTCGCGGACAACCCCGGCATTTCGTACAACCCGCTCTTTCTGTATGGCGGCGTGGGTCTCGGCAAGACGCACCTGATTCACGCCATCGGCAATCAGTTGCTGATGGACAAGGCGGGCGCGCGCATCCGCTACATCCACGCTGAACAATACGTGTCCGATGTCGTGAAGGCGTACCAGCGCAAGGCGTTCGACGACTTCAAGCGCTATTACCACTCGCTCGATCTGCTGCTCATCGACGATATTCAGTTCTTCTCCGGCAAGTCGCGCACGCAGGAAGAGTTCTTCTACGCGTTCGAGGCGCTCGTCGCGAACAAGGCGCAGGTCATCATCACGAGCGACACGTATCCGAAGGAAATCTCCGGCATCGACGATCGCCTGATCTCGCGCTTCGACTCCGGTCTCACGGTCGCGATCGAGCCGCCCGAACTGGAAATGCGCGTCGCGATTCTGATGAGGAAGGCGCTGTCGGAAGGCGTGAGCCTGTCGGAGGACGTCGCGTTCTTCGTCGCGAAGCATCTGCGCTCGAACGTGCGCGAGCTCGAAGGCGCGCTGCGCAAGATCCTCGCGTATTCGAAGTTCCATGGCCGCGACATCACGATCGAACTGACCAAGGAAGCGCTCAAAGACCTGCTGACGGTGCAGAACCGGCAGATCTCGGTGGAGAACATCCAGAAGACGGTGGCCGATTTCTACAACATCAAGGTCGCCGACATGTATTCGAAAAAGAGGCCGGCTAACATTGCGCGCCCGCGCCAGATCGCGATGTATCTGGCGAAGGAACTGACGCAGAAGAGCCTGCCCGAGATCGGCGAACTGTTCGGCGGACGCGATCACACGACCGTGCTCCACGCGGTGCGCAAGATCGCGGCCGAGCGCGGCACCGATGCGCAGTTGAACCACGAACTGCACGTGCTCGAACAGACGCTGAAGGGCTAAGCGACCGATCGACGCTTTGCCAGGAACGCACGCGTCATTTATTGCGCCCGGCGGCCTGTTTTTTAACGAAAACGTCCCCATTTTTAGGGAGCGGTTCCGTTTTGAGGCACAATATAGGTTTAGCCGTCCGTGGCCTGGGCGGCATTCGAGCGCAGTTTTCGCGAGTGACCGGCGGGGGGCCGGCAACGCGTGTTACGAGGTTGTCCGTCGGGCAAATCTGGTGGCGAAACCGGCGGACAGGCCGTCACATCAACGAAGGAACTCTATGCAACTGGTCAAGACCGAACGAGATAATCTTCTAAGGCCGCTGCAAACCGTGAGCGGCATCGTAGAACGCCGCCATACGTTGCCGATCCTCGCGAATTTGCTCATCACCAAGAACGGCGCCGATGTGTCGTTCCTCTCGACCGACCTCGAACTCCAGATCACGACGCGCGCCGATTTCGGCGTCGGCAGCGATCAGGTCGCCACGACGGTCGCAGCGCGCAAGCTGCTCGACATTCTGCGCGCGATGCCTTCGGGCGAAGTCGTGCTCGACCTCTCCGACAAGCGTCTCACGGTGCGTTCGGGCAAGAGCCGCTTCGCGCTCCAGACGCTCGCCGCCGACGAATTTCCCACGGTCAACCAGGCTACTGACTTCGGCGCGAGCCTTTCGGTTCCGCAGAAGACGTTCCGCCAGTTGCTCGGCATGGTTTATTTCGCGATGGCCCAGCAGGACATCCGCTACTACCTGAACGGCATGCTGCTCGTGGTGGATGGCGACCAGCTGATGGCGGTCGCGACCGACGGCCACCGTCTCGCGTTCTCGTCGATGAAGATCGAAGGTTCGTTCCCGCGTCAGGAAGTCATCATTCCGCGCAAGACGATTCTCGAGTTGCAGCGCCTGCTCGAAGACATCGACGACTCGTTGAAGATCGACATCGCCGCGACGCAGGTGAAGTTCAGCTTCGGTCAGGTGGAACTGGTGTCGAAGCTCGTCGAGGGCAAGTTCCCCGACTTCCAGCGCGTGATTCCGAAGTCGCACAAGAACACGTTCGAGATCGGCCGCGAAGAGTTGCAGCGCTCGCTGCAGCGCGCGGCGATTCTCACGTCCGACAAGTTCAAGGGCGTGCGCTGCCTCGTCGAGCCGGGCCAGCTCAAGATCATGTCCACGAACGCGGACCAGGAAGAGGCGCAGGAAGAACTGGAAATCGCTTATCAGGGCGATTCCGTCGATATCGGATTCAACGTCACGTATCTGCTCGACGTGCTCGCGAATCTGAAGGTCGACACGCTCAAGGTGAGCCTTGGCGACGCCAATTCCAGCGCGCTCATCACGATTCCCGAGAACGAGGAATTCAAGTATGTGGTGATGCCGATGCGTATCTGACGCACGCAATACCGAGAACACTCCAAGGGGCGGCGCGCCCCTTTGGCGTTTTTAAGGTGTTTTGAAAAGTTCGAGCAGTAATCGCAGCGTTATCGAAGCAGTGTCGAAGCAGTGACGCAGAACCGGAAAAAATCCATGACTGAAAACACAAATTCGCAACCCGACAACAAGCCTGACAACAGCTACGGCGCATCGTCGATCCAGATCCTCGAGGGTCTGGAGGCCGTGCGCAAGCGGCCGGGCATGTATATCGGCGATACGTCGGATGGCACCGGTCTGCATCACCTCGTTTTCGAAGTGCTGGACAACTCCATCGACGAAGCGCTCGCCGGATATTGCGACGACATTCACGTCGTCATTCACGCTGACAACTCGATTTCCGTCACCGACAACGGCCGCGGCGTGCCCACGGGTCTGAAGCGCGACGACAAGCACGATCCGAAGCGTAGCGCCGCCGAAATCGTGATGACCGAGTTGCACGCGGGCGGCAAATTCGACCAGAACAGCTACAAGGTGTCGGGCGGCCTGCACGGCGTGGGCGTGTCGTGCGTGAACGCGCTGTCGGAATGGCTGCGCTTGACCGTGCGCCGCGACGGCAAGAAGCACTTCATGGAGTTCGCGCGCGGCGTCGTGCAGAACCGCGAGCTCGTCGAGGAAGACGGCGTGCAGTATTCGCCGATGCCGGTCGTCGGCGAAACGGAAAATCGCGGCACCGAAGTGCACTTTCTGGCGGACGCGACTATCTTCGGCAATGTCGAATTCCACTACGACATTCTCGCCAAGCGCATGCGCGAGCTTTCGTTCCTGAACAACGGCGTGCGGATTCGCTTGACGGATCAGCGCACCGGCAAGGAAGACGATTTCGCGTTCGCGGGCGGCGTGAAGGGTTTCGTCGAGTACATCAACAAGGCGAAGCAGGTGCTGCATCCGACCGTGTTCCACGCGGTCGGCGAGCGCGAGAACGTGACCGTCGAAGTGGCGATGCAGTGGAACGACAGCTTCAACGAAAGCGTGCTGTGCTTCACTAACAACATTCCGCAGCGCGACGGCGGCACGCACTTGACGGGCCTGCGCGCGGCGATGACGCGCGTCATCAACAAGTACATCACCGATAACGACATCGCGAAGAAGGCGAAGGTCGAGACCACCGGCGACGACATGCGCGAAGGTTTGTCGTGCGTGCTGTCGGTGAAGGTGCCGGAGCCGAAGTTCAGCTCGCAGACGAAGGACAAGCTCGTGTCGTCGGAAGTGCGCGCGCCGGTCGAGGAAATCGTCGCGAAGGCGCTGGAAGATTATCTGCAGGAAACGCCGAACGACGCGAAGATCATCACGGGCAAGATCGTCGATGCCGCGCGTGCTCGCGATGCCGCGCGCAAGGCGCGTGAGATGACGCGTCGCAAGGGCGTGCTCGACGGCATCGGTTTGCCGGGCAAGCTCGCGGATTGTCAGGAGAAGGATCCGGCGAAGTCCGAGATTTATATCGTCGAGGGCGACTCGGCGGGTGGATCGGCGAAGCAGGGACGCGACCGCAAGTTCCAGGCGATCCTGCCGCTGCGCGGCAAGGTGCTGAACGTCGAGAAGGCGCGCTTCGACAAACTGCTGTCTTCCGAGCAGATCGTGACGCTGGTGACGGCGCTCGGCTGCGGCATCGGCAAGGACGACTACAACCTCGACAAGCTGCGCTATCACCGCATCATCATCATGACCGATGCGGACGTCGACGGCGCGCACATCCGCACGCTGCTGCTCACGTTCTTCTATCGGCAGATGCCGGAGATCGTCGAGCGCGGGTACATCTATATCGCGCAGCCGCCGCTTTACAAGATCAAGGCGGGCAAGGACGAGCGCTATATGAAGGACGCGCACGAGCTCAATCAGCATATGTTGAAGCTGGCGTTGCAAGGGTCCGAACTCATCCCGAGCGAAGGCGCCGATCCGATCTCCGGCGATGCGTTGGGCGAGCTCGCGCGTGCTTATTTGCTCGCGCAGGCCGTCGTCGATCGTCTCAGCCGCATTTACGACGCGGCTTCGCTGGAGGCCGTGATGGACGGCGTGGTGATCGATCTGTCGTCGCAGGAAGCGGCGGAGGCATCGGCGAAGCGTCTGGAAGAGCGTCTGCGTGCCGACCCGCTGAAGCCGGAAGTGAGCGTCGAACCGGCTTACGATCAGGTGCGTGAGCTGCGCTCGCTGCATGTCAAGCGGCGTCATCATGGCAACGTGAAGGTCACGGTGTTCGACGAAGACCTGCAGCTGACCGCGGATTACAAGCAGCTCGTTTCGACGGCGGATACCTTCAAGGGCTTGATCGGCGAAGGCGCGTTGATCAAGCGCGGCGAGCGCTCGATGGCGGTGACGGATTTCAAGAGCGCGATGAAGTGGCTGATCGCGGATGCCGAGCGCAACGTTTCGAAGCAGCGCTATAAGGGCTTGGGCGAGATGAATCCCGAGCAGCTGTGGGAAACGACGATGGATCCGAACGTGCGGCGTTTGCTGCGAGTGCAGATCGAGGACGCGATCGCGGCGGATGGCATCTTTACGACGCTGATGGGTGATGATGTCGAGCCGCGTCGGGCGTTTATCGAGAATAACGCGCTGCGGGCGGGGAATATTGATGTTTGATTGCTGATGTAGATAGACGCATAAGCTGAAAAAAGCGGACCCATAAGTTGAGAAACTTATGGGTCCGCTTTTTTTGATAGCGCAGGCCCATTAACGACTTGGCGGCGCGCTGATAGGCTTCCCGCCTGTGCGCGGAAAGAGTTTATTGGATAACAACCGAGGCTAGGCTGTCTCCGGCGCTGCCGTATCGCTGAAATCGCCGCTTTGTGCCGTGACTCGTGCCTCAAATCTTGCAATGATTTTGCTTATTTCGGGGTCGCCGACTCGCTCCTCGGCAGCCTTTAATTCAGAAATAGCGTCGTCAAAGACTTTATATGCACCAGTCAGCTTGCACAGTTCGATGCCCACTTCGCAATAAGCTGGGAGCACACTCTTGTGATTTGGAAACCTTGCAATGCTGGCGATGGCCAGTTCCCTTGCCTGATTCAAAATTGCAATTCGGTCTTCCTTGAGGAGCCCCGGCGAGCGCCCTGCCCGGGATGTAATCAAGACGATTTGATAGCGAGAGACGGGCCCGTCATGTCCGAAATGCTCGTAGGCGATTCGAGCCTTGAGGACGCTCTCCGCTTAATCGATGCCTGGCTCGTAGACACTAACGAACCATACGTCATGCCGCCGGTGGTGCGCACGAGCGTACCGCGGACGTCTTCGCACTTCTCCTGTGGCTTGCATTGACCGAGATTCGTTCGCAGACCATCGACAGCGCATTATTGTAGGCTCCGCTCTGGCTGGATTCCGCGAATGAGCCTGCTAAGTTCGGTCGGCATTTCAGATGCTCTGACGATAAATGGAGTTGTCTCGTTCGTTCAAGCTACAGCACGTTCCCGAATCTCCACCAGAACTCGCACTATCTGCGTCACCGTTGCCTCGGGAAACACCCCAAATGGTCCTTGTGCGTTGATGTCCGTGAATGGCGATTCGAAGAGGCGTCCGGCCTCCATAACCCCGTTCTGTATCAGCTCCAGAACAATCAGGTCTATGAATTCGATTTGGTCTGCTGTTGCTGTTGTACCTTGGATAAAGGTGCTGAAGGCAGCAGCGGCGGCTTCCCGGTCTAGGCCGATTAGGGAACGGATAAAGATACCAAGACCATGATTCTTCTCTTTGGCCTCGTTGATGAGCGCAGGCGTGCCGCCTGCTTCGACCAGCATGCGCTCCAGCTCCTCCAAGTCGGACGATGTCAGTGACTGGTTTCGTCGTAGACGTTGCAGCGATAGATGGGAGTCATGCTCCCGGAGAAACTGTCGCGCTTTCTCCCGGAACTTGTTCATGTTCAGTCCGGCCATCACCTGGGGCAACTCGATGAAGCCAATGTCTCCAAGTTCGTCCTCGAAGCTGGTGAAAACAATCCGCTTCTGGCCTTTCGGAATCAACCTGACCAAGGCCCGGAGGCGTCGTCGGACAGTTTCCAGCATCGGAACTGTCACATCCTGCCACCACTCTTCGCCAGCAACTGCCTGGATGAGTTCGGCCTCAGCTTTGATGGCGGGAATCGCCATCTGCTCCTCCAGCGCGCCGGCAATGGCCTGAACCTTTTCCCGAAGGCCCACGAATGAGCGCGCTGCCTGCAGAACGGCTAGCTGGGTTCGCAGAACCAGAATGTCGAAGCGTTTGGCTTCTTCATCCTCGTCGACCTGTTCGGACGGGAGTGCGGCCACGCGAACATTCAGTTCGTGAACCTGCTCGTCGCCAAGGACTTTCCATGCTTCGCTGGTGGCATAGCGCTCGACGTATTGCCGATGCGGACGGACTACAAAATTGTCCAGGTTCATCGCGGCAACACGCTCCTGCAGCAGCGTGGCCGTGTCGCCACGAAGCTTCTCAACGGTCAGCTCGCCATCCGCAGCATCGTCAGTCTCATCTTTAAGCCGCTTATCAAGTTCCACGAGCATTTCGACCCGTGCCTTGAACAACCGGGTGGTGAGAGATTCGGCAGTCGCCCCTTCAGAGACCTTTGGGTTCTGGCTGAAGAATTCGAGGTTCTGGCAGAAGTCAAAAACAAAAAAGTCCTTCTTGTCCTGCCCGGGGCCGAACAAGTCCTTGCACAGGCGGGTCCCGCGCCCCAGCATCTGCCAGAACTTGGTGTTTGAGCGCACGACCTTGAAAAACACTAGATTCACGACCTCCGGCACGTCGATGCCCGTATCCAGCATGTCGACGGAGATGGCGATATGAGGCGCTTTGTCTTCGTCTGAGAAATCGTCGATGAGCGACTGCGCGTACTCGGTTTTGTACGTCACCACGCGGGCAAACTTCCCTTTGTAGTGGGGATAGTTCACGTTGAAACGCTCGGCGATAAAATCTGCGTGGTCGTTATTCTTGGCGAAGATGATGGTCTTGCCAAGACGGTCGCCGCCTGCCACCTTGTGACCTAGTTGCATCAACACCTCGAGCGCCTTGTCGACGGTATCGGTGTTGAACAGCCATTTGTTCAGGTCTTCCGAGCCGACCTCATCAGGCGTCGTGCCGTCGTCGTTCCAGTCCTTTTCGTCCCATTCCTCTTTTTCTTCCTCTGACAGGTCGTTATATCTGATGCCTTGGCGCTGGAATTTGAGCGGAACAGATATGGCAACGGGTGGGACAAGATAGCCCTCGGCTACGGCATCATCCAGGCCATAAGCATCGGTTGGAACACCGGGTTCGAGGTCGAACAGGCCATAGGTATTCTTGTCGATTTCGTCGCGCGGGGTCGCAGTAAGCCCCACCAGCATCGAATCGAAGTATCGGAAAATCGCGCGGTACTTCTGGTACACCGAGCGGTGTGCCTCATCGATGATGACTAGGTCGAAGTAGCCCACACCGAAGCGACGATTGCCGTCAAACGCCTCGTCAATGAGCTTCATCATTGTAGGATACGTGGACACGTACACACGGCCATCCGTGTTCTTCTCGGTCACTAGGTTGACAGGCGACGATGACGGAAGATGTGTCTTAAACGCGTTCACAGCTTGGTTTACCAGCGCGACGCGGTCGGCCAGGAAGAGAACTCGCTTCGCCCAGTTCGCCCGCATCAGCACGTCTGCGAGGGCAATTACTGTTCTCGTCTTGCCCGAGCCGGTTGCCATCACGAGCAAGGATTTGCGCAGGTTTTCCTTCTCGAACGTCTCGCCGACGCGCCGGACCGCGCGGGTCTGATAGTGGCGCTCGATGATGTCTCCATCAATCAGCGTCTCGCTCAGCTTCTTGCGACTGGACCGGCGCTGGACCAGGAGTTCGAGCTCATGCTTCTTGTAGAAACCCTGCACTTCACGTGGCGGATAGAAGTGGTCGTCCCACATCCAGTGCTCGTAACCATTCGAGTAAAAGATGACCGGGCGTTGCCCGTACATTTTCTCAAGGCAGTCGGCATAGTGCTTCACCTGCTGTTGGCCAACCGTGGCGCTCTTCGTGGTCCGCTTGGCCTCGATGACCATGAGGGGCTTGCCGTCGTTGCCCCAGAACACGTAATCGGCATGACCCACGCCTTGCCCGTTCGGCATGCCGGTAACTTCGACCTCGTAGTTTTTGGCCGGGTCAAGCGTCCAGCCAGCTTCCTTCAGCAGGAGGTCGATGTACGCCTTGCGGGTCTCCGCTTCCGAGTAGTCGTGCGTATCTGGCTGGGCTGTGTTTGAAGCCTTGGCGGCGGCTACTTCTGCCCGCAGCCGCTCTAATTCCGCCGTGGTCTGCTCGTGGTCTGCACGAAGCGCGGACAGGTTGTCGTCACGCTGCTGGAGCTCTTGGGTCAGCTTCTGCAGTTGGGCCTGTGTCTGCTGAGGCACGGCCGACGAGGCGGGAATCAGCTCAATGGAAAACAACTTGCCGGGTTCTGGCCGCGAACTGCGTCCATAGGTTCGGGCAACCCAGTAGCAGAAATGGAAAAGCTCACGGACCGCGGTCTGGGCATCGGACTGCGTGAGCTTTTTCTGGCTGTGAGCAGCCTCGTTGCCAAGGTCCTTGATGAGTCGGGCCTTGGCGAACACTGCCTGTCCGACGCCATTGCGGAACGTTGCCTCGTAGATGTACGCGCTGAGCGTGTCCTGGTACGGTTGCTTCAGCGTGCTGTCGTGGGAATACAGCCACGCGACTGCGAGTTCAAGGCACCTACGGGCATAGATGCAGGCGACCCGCGGGTCGCCATTGACTGCGCCTTCCGCCTTGCGTGCATCTTCATAGAGGAAGGACCACTCGGGTTGGAGGAAGGCGAAGTTGCTCATCGGATTACCGTAGAAAATTAGAATGAATTGCGTAAATCAGCAAATTTTTTATCGAAGTCCATTTCAGCCTGAGCAAGCCTTTCTTTTAGAGACTCTATGCTGAGCCTTGCTTGAACAACGCCTTCGACAATGCGTTTCTGTTCTTCCAAATCGCACGGAACTGGAATCCTGAGATTTCCAAGGCGCCCCTCATTGAGAGAGACATTAGCGGCGCCTCGCATCAATGGAACGAGGAGTTCATCTTTGTGCGCGGATAAGTAATGATATACATACGGGACGTGGATTTTTTCATTCTTCTTTTTGAGCATGACTGCTGTAATGGTTGCAGCCGAGAATTTTCCAGTAACATAGTGAATTCTCTTAATGGACGCATGCCCGTGTCCTGTTGAGGAAACGATGGGCACACAAATAGCTTCCCCGTCAAAATTCCACTCAGTATGTCTCTTTGGTTCTTCCGAGGTCGTAACGCAGGTATAGTCTCCACCCACTGCTTGGGTCGCACCAACGGTACCCCGATATATATCGAATAATTCGGAGAGTGGGCGAAGCGGCACATCAGAGGGATACTGGTATCCGCTGAGATATACCCGGTCGCAAAGGTCGTAGTCATTAGCCTGAATTTCTTCGCGACTTACAAATCGATGTTTCCCTTGTTGGGGCTCGTAGCTGGCCTCATGTCGATTTTTCCACAGGTCGACCAATTTCGGTAGCTCGCTACCATCTCGGGTGCTTTTTATAGCATCATTGTTATAGCCATCGTTGTCTATCCGATAAAACCAAACTTTTTCTGTCTTTCCTGATTTTCCGAAAATCAATATCGCAGTTGCGACGCTCGCGTAAGGCTTAAACACCCAATGAGGAAGAGAGATAACCCCTTCCAGTCGATTTTCTTCAATTAGTTTCTTTCGGAGTGTCTTGTGTGCTGCACTATCTGACTCGATGACCCCAGCCGGAACAATTACGGCTGCTCTTCCGCCCGGTTTCAACAGGCGAAGAAACAGCGCCATAAACAGGAGTTCAGTTTTTCTGGTGCGAACAATCGACAATAGGTCCTTTGCCGTGTTTTCGTAGTCGAGCGACCCTGAAAAAGGAGGATTTGCTAAGAGGAGAGGAGAGAATACTTCTCCTCGTCGCCGGCGTGGTCCTGCGCCAGCGAGTCCTTGTACCGGATGTCTGGATTCTCAACCCCGTGCAGCACCATGTTCATGTTGCCGATGCGAAGCATGGTGTTGTCGAAGTCGTAGCCGTGGAACATGCCATTGTGGAAATGCTTTCGGCGACCCGCATCGTTCAATAGCTTCGGATACGTATTCCGCAGATACTCGCTTGCTGTGACCAAGAAGCCGCAGGTGCCACTGGCCGGGTCGCAAATCACGTCATCGGCATTCGGCTCGGTCAGCGCGACCATCAGCTTGATGATGTGGCGCGGCGTGCGGAACTGACCATTCTGGCCCGCGCTCGCAATCTTGCCGAGCATGTACTCGTAGACGTCACCCTTGGTATCCAGGTCGTCCATCGGCACTTGGTCGAGCATGTCTACGACCTTGGCAAGCAGGCCAGGCGTCGGGATGGTAAAGCGCGCATCCTTCATGTGGTGCGCATAGGTCGTATCTGGGCCGCCCAGCGCGCGCAGAAACGGAAACACATGTTCGCCGACAACCGAGTACATCTCCGGCGCCGCAAAATTCTTGAACCGCGACCAGCGAAGGTCACTGTATTCACGG
Organism: Caballeronia sp. LZ008; assembly: GCF_031451435.1. Lineage (NCBI taxonomy): Bacteria > Pseudomonadati > Pseudomonadota > Betaproteobacteria > Burkholderiales > Burkholderiaceae > Caballeronia > Caballeronia sp. LZ008. The sequence goes on from NZ_JARUXK010000001.1 coordinate 3,038,649, forward strand.
CCTTTCTCGTCCTTGCCAAGCGGAAAAATCCGGGTGACCTGAGGTTTGCCAGTGACAATGGCTTTCTGTTCTTCCAGCGTATGCATCTCATCCAGACGGCGGATGAACAGGAGGTAGGTGATTTGTTCCATCACCTCCAGCGGATTTGAAATCCCACCGGACCAGAACGAGTCCCAGATGGCGTTTATTTGGCTTCGAATTTCGCCGGTCAGCATGCTTGATTGCCTTGAAATTTGTTCATTGCTGTATGAAACGTCAACGACATTTTCGCATACGAGGCGCAGGACTTTGGCTGTGCGATTGCACCTAGATGTGTCAATACTTGCTCGATGAGCCCGACGGATTTGTTGCTAGCACTCCGCGAGTACGCCGCTAAAACGCTTAAGGAACAGGGGCCGAAGTTGTGGTTCTCGAAATTGTGGGAGACGACGGAGCCACGCAAGATATTCGTGGACTCTCAGAGCCGGCCCCGTGGGTCTCGAGTGTCAGTTGATTGGCCATCGCAGTAGTGCGACTGTGAGGTGGCTGCGCGTGCATCGAGCCGTTCAAGATGCGTCAAATTTCGCTGGAGCACTTTTTTCACGTGGACTCGACGCATGACGACAGCGGACAACCGTCTCTTGCTTATCGTGCAAACCCGAAAAAACGAGCTGTCTCAACATACATTTTATCTCCGGTGTCGCGCTGACCAGTGAAAGTCACGTACGGTCCGGCAGCGTGATAGAAGAGTCGGGATATTGGCCGTTCAGCTTGAAAATCCCCCCAGTATTTCCTAAGGTAAAACGGCGTCAGCGCAATGCTCGCGTGCAGTTTTGAGAATGAACCTGTCTTCGTAGTTTGCCCGCACGCGCGGTCGAGCCCTATTTATGAGAGGGTACGACGCAGGAGCAGGCGATGGGACAGGTCATCTTCTGGAGGGCTCGGCCGGATGTCTGGCGGCGCGACGCGAAGCATCGCGCTTCTACCGTCGCCGTTTCGACGGATGTTGATGTCGTCTCCACCAGGCAGCCACGGGCAGCCAGGGCCCACGCTCGGGAATCGGGTCAGGACACCAGCCGTCGCCCAATTCGCCACGGCCACACATGCGGCAAGGCTCGATGCCCTGAATCATCCGCCTGCCACGCGTTCTTTCCCGGTCTTCGTACGGGCCATGTCACGCGCCGCAATTCCGACTTTCGATGCCTTGTAACGCTGACGTTACAACGACGTAACGCGAAAAATATTTCCGCAGAAAGAACACTCCGCACGCCGGTCGCCTTAGGTCACGCGGCGTGTAACGTCGCCCAATCAGCCGCTAAATTTCATGAAAATCCCGCCGTAAGTGATGCAGTCGAGAGTTTGATTGACTGCATGATGCTGAATAAGAACCCCACTATAGATTCACCATTCCGACCCGCCAGCGCCAAGATTGATGCACGCAGCATGCCCCGGGACCTGGGCGCCCCGGCTATGCGCAGTGAAGACGGCGGTGCGCCATGACCCGCGCATCCGCATCCTATGGTCGTCGCGGCCGTCTGAACTCGGCCAACACCGGTATCCGTCACACCGCATCAACGTACGGGAAGGCCAAACTCGGCACGCACTGTGAGAAGGCAGAAGGCCATCTCATCGTCGAATCGGATGCCGAGCGATTCGTCGCCCATCTTCTCGCCATTGACCCGCGCGTCAGGGCCTTCCAGCCGCAACCGTTTTGCGTCGATTTGATTGACCAGCGCCTGCTGCTGACGCGGGAGGCTGTGCGCGCAGCGTGGCATAAGCATCGCGATGTGCCGGGGCCTAAGTTGTACACGGCCGATTTCAGTATCGACTGGCAGGACGGCTTGCACGATGCGGTCGAGGTCAAAGCGGAAGGCTTCGAAGGCGACGATGTCTACTGGGCCAAGGTCGGCCGCGCCCGTTCGATTCTGGCTGCCAATGGCTACCCCCTGCGCACCGTCGTCCTTCCCGCGAAGGCCGCCCATCCCATTCGGATGAATTCGCGCATGCTCAAGCAGGCCACCCATCAGGTTCGTGCGTACCTGACCGACGAACTCGTCGAGCGCGTCACACGTCGCTGCGAAAGTGGTCCGGTCCTGCTGCGTGCGCTGTGCTCGGACCTGGGAATTCTGCCCGGCCTGATTCCGGTCCTGCTGGTCAGTGGCGTGCTCAGCGCAGACCTCGCGCATCACACCATCTGCGGCACGCTCGAATTGTTCCTCGCGTATGGCGACCTTGACCACCTCTGCCTGCTGGAGGGAGTCGAAAAATGACACGTACATTGCTCCTTCACGACCGGCTCGCGCCGCCGGGAAATCACGACGCATATCTGGAAATCCTCGACCCCAAGCCACGGGACGGACACGTCAAGGTGTTCGATGCCGACAAACTGGAGGACAGGTACGTTAGCGTAACGACTGTCCTCAGTGACCTTGACGTCGGCAAGCTGACCCTTCTCCGGTCCGGTAAACCCCGTTTCAGTCATGCGGCACAGCCTGACGACGCAGCGCTGCACGAGCGAAACCGGTTTCTGCTCGATGTGATGCAGCGTATCAAGTCCATCCAGAAGCAGCGGGGCCTCAGTTTTCGGCAGGCGTACAGGCTCGCTGAAGCGGCGTACAACGCGGACGCTCCTCCTGAATCACCGCCATTCCCACCGCAATCGACGATGTACCGGTACCGGAAGCACGACTTGTGTGGGCTTCCGATGCTTCGCGGCAACAAAAACAAAGGTAACCGGGTGCCGCGCTACCCCATGGAAGTCGTCAACACGATATGCACGGCAGCAGAACAGCATTTTCTTGTGCCGATGTCCCGCTGGTCTCTGGTGCGGCTGACTGATTATGTCGACCATTCAGTCCGCGGTACGTATCTGCCGGAGAGCCATGCGCCGATTAGTGCCAGGTATGTAAAGAGGACCATCGAGCGCTTCGTCACAACGGACATTGAAGGCGGCCGTATGCTCCCTCAAGATGTCGGTGCCGCGAAATCACTCGCGAAGAAGCGCATTCGGGCTGAGTTGCCTTTCGAGCGCGTTGAACAGGATGCGCTGCATCTGCCGTTTGTCGTGCTTACGCCGGGCGGCGTAAGCAGCACGATTTATCTCGTTCATGCGATTGACTGCTGTACGGGCTATCCACTTGGCTGGCGCCTTGTCGTCGGTGCTCCCGTGGACGCTGACACGCTCGCATGTGTCGAGATGTACATGTCTGCCATGAAGGTGAAGCGTTTTGAGGAACTGGCCATCGACCACGCCATGAACGTGTGCGGCACGCCGGGGCAACTCATCTTCGATAACGGTCCTGAAGCCAAGGGCAGCCGCATCCAGAATCTGGAGAAGCTCGGCACGGACGTTAAACACTGCAAATCAAGAAATCCGCAAGAAAAGCCGTTTATTGAGCGCTTGAACAAGTCGCTCAAGGTGGCTCTTGAGGGACTGGGTGGCTGTACGCGTATGGACGGAGTAGATGGAAAGCGTGACCCCATAGCGCTCGGTGATGAGCTGATGACGCTGGAGCAATTGGAGCGCTGGATTGTCCGGTGGTACTACGAGAAGTGGGTTCACAAACCGCTTGAGCGTCTGCAGTGGGACGTCGTACTGGAGGATTTCGTCGCGGGCGATACGCCGGCCGAACGCTGGAAGCATTTTGAGGCGTCATGCTTCGCCATTTCGCTTCCACCGTCACGCTCGGAGTGGCTGGCGACCCTCTATGAACATAAGCCGTGCAGGCTCAGTCGAAAGACTGGCATCACGATAGACGGGTTGCACTACAAGGAGGATGACATCTCGGTTCTGCTCGAGAAATACGGAGAGCATCAATTCCTGCACGTGCTCTTCAACCCGGACGATTTCCGGCACATCTACATTTACGAAGGCGACGACTTCCCTGTCGTCACGCTTCCATTCGAGCACCTGCGGCCGGAAACGCCGGCCTGGTCGTTCGCTGACGCGAAGGAAAAGTTGAAAAAACGCAAAGCATCTTTTACGCCGGCACCGCAGGCCGAAAAATTCGACGCGGACATGCGAGAGCAGGTCGTCGCCGATTCGCATTCGACGAGGCGAAAGAAGCCGGGCAAGCACGAGCGTAACCGCGAGACAACCCGTCGCGAAAAGGAAGCCAAGGCCGTCGAGCGCGCAGCCAGACATCCGGTCCCACAACCGCCGGCACCTGCCAGCAAGCCTCGTAGCGCGCTAGACTTGCCGTCCTCCGCAGCGCAGGCCACTGGCTCAATGTTCGACGACGTGTCGCCGCTTCCACTGCTGGACCGCAACAGCGGAGACCTATTGATATGACGCCCGCAAAACAATTACGCATTGCGATTGAAACGTGCGAGCTTCCTCATCCGCTGTTCCTTGAACACTTCAAACCGCTCAGGCAACGCATCGAGGATGCAATAGACGGAGGCGCCAGCCGCATCGAGCGTGTCATGCGACCGTCGCGTGTCGGCAAGTCGATGCTCATCAATGCATTGAGGCGCGCGTTTCCGGAATCGAAGGTCGACGGCCGTCGCAATGTGCCGGTGCTCGTGGTGCCAGTGCCAACGCCCGTATCGCCGTTGCAGTTGCCGTCGAGCGTCCTCGCCGCGCTCGGCCTGCCAGTGCAGCGCAGTATTACAACAGGAGCCATGCGCGGCAGGATGCTGGACCAGTTGAAGCTTGCCAATAACCGCGTTGTGATGTTTGAGGAAGCGAGCCACCTCGTTGAGCCTGGTGCGCGCATGCCACCGCGCGGCGCCGGCGACTGGTTCAAGGAACTGGCGGATTCGGACAACCGTACCGTTTTCATGTTTGGCGTGCCCCGACTCGAGCGCCTGTTCGAATGCAACGAGCAACTCCGCACAAGGGCATCGGCACGGCGCCTTCTGATGCCTTATGACTCACGAATCCCCGAAAACATGAAAGCGTTTCATACCTGTGTCGCGACCTACGCCAGTCTCTTTGGCGAGTCGGGCTATCCGATAGACGTACCAGCGGCGGGACTTACCTTGCAGTGCTATCTCCTGACCGGCGGGCTGATTGGCGTGCTCAGCCGGTTCATGCAGGAGCTGGCGAGCCAGATGGCGTATGAGTCGCCACGGCCGCTCACGTTCGCTGACTGCCAGGCAGCAGCGAACGCCATTGAGGCCGCCGGTTCCCGCCAGTTCCCCGCATTCGTAAATCGGGAGGTCATGGTGACAGAGGTTGCTCCGGCGGCCCTTCATCAGGCGTTCGCGCAGGTCATGAACGACAACGACCTCGCCGTTCCCATCCTCCACGGGGCTGGAGGTGTCCGATGAGTCTGCTCGTAACGCGCGCGCCGCGCGATGACGAATCGGGCTTCGGCTACTATCGCGCGCTCACTGCCGAGAACGTGCTGTCCAACTGGCGCGAACTCGCGGGGCTAGCCGGCGTCCAGCGCAGCCGCAGCGCGCTGCTCGCTCATGCCGAATTCGTCGCGGGACAGCTGGGCCTCGAAACGACTTGGGCGCACTTTGCGAGCCAGCAGGAAGCCACTTGCCGCAACTGGGGACGACTGCATCGCGTACAGACCGACGCGGTTTGTCCCGCCTGCCTCGACGAGCCCTACCTGCGGCATCATTGGGCACACACATTTGTTACCGCATGTCCTCATCACCGTATCCAGCATGTGGACCGATGTGACGACTGCGGGGAGCTGCTGTCACCGAATCGATACCATATCGACCGATGCGATTGTGGTCATGAACTGCGCATGCTTCCGCGCGTAGCGGCAACCCGGATGCAACTCTGGTTGTCGACGCTGATTGCGAGCGCCGGCAGACAGTCTGGCGGTATCGCACCGGATGTTCGTGGTGTTGATGTCGATGCTCTCGTGCACGTTGTTCAAACACTCTGCCTGTGCGCCGACCCGGCGCGGCCAGCCCCACGTCGCAGCGCGGCGCTGCCGAAAACAATTGCTGAAGCGGTCGTGCTGCTGGAGCCACTGGAGAAGTTGCTTGCCGACTGGCCGGCGGGCTTTCAGGCGCATGTGGAAAAGCGCATCGCGGCAGGCAGCCCCGATGCACGGACACTCAACACGCTACTCGGCCCCTGGTACATCGGCCTGCGCAAACTCTGTCAGGGGACGGCGCTCGAACCGTTCCTCAGAATCGTTATCGAAGTCGCCGCGGAGCGATTCGACGGCGCGCTCGGACTGGATTCGGCGAAGGACATCGTGGCGGACGCGACAGAGTTCATGCGTGCGCCGGTGGCAGCAAAAGCTATCGGCGTCAGTGCTGACCGGCTGCACAAGGCGATGCAAGCCGGGCAGTGCGACTATCGCACGCGCCGCGTCGGCACTCGTGGTCAAGTCTACGAAATCCCGCGCACCGAGCTGGCACGTATCCAGCAGCGGCGCAATGAATGGATAACCCTCGAGCAGGCCTGCGAACTTGCCGGCGTGCCCTCGTCCGTGCTCACGCACATGATGATGGCAGGCGTGATACGGTCCGACGCAAACTGGCGTCACGATATTCTGAAGGGCGGCCAGGTCGAGCGTTGCTCGATACTGGAGCTGTTTGAGCGCGTTCGCGCCGCCGCGGAACCTGCCGCCATCGCCGAATCGCAGCGGCTCACGTGGGCAGGGCTGACCAGCCGCCGCATGGGTGACCGGCAGGCCATCCAGTCCCTGATGAGGGTCATTGCCGAAGGCGAGGTAAAGGCCGTGGTTCGTGGTCGTACGCTCGGCGACACAGCATTCCGACGCGTGGACGTCACGCCGTACTTCGGCACGCCTTTGCTCGAAGCCGGCATGTCGATTCAGGCCCTGGCGAAAATGACCGGATGGAAATGGGAGAGCATCGCCTACTGGATTGACCTGGGCCTGCTGGAATCGGGGTCGATTGTGTTACGTGGCCAGCCATGCCGGGTGGTGCTGCCGCATCAGTTGCTGGCGTTCCGGCAGACTTACGTGCCATTGGCGGACCTCGCGCGCAGCTTCGGCACCAAGTCGTCAGCACTGACCAAACTGCTGCCGGGCGTTGAACTCGTCGGTGCGCGGCCACTTCCGGACGGGAATGCGCGTGGCGGGCTTGTCCGAATCGCAGACCTGTGTCGTCTTGCAGTTATCGGCGCACGGGCTGGGCAGGACTTATTCGTGTCTGCGCAGCAGACATGATTGTCGTTACGCATCGCTATGAATTTCACCAGGCTCAGCCAAAAAACAGATGCATATTTCTTCGCTTCGGGTGGTGAGGCTGAGCCCAGCCCTCCCTGGCAGAATTGCCCGAGATGCGCCTTCACTCAGCCACCGCCACCCCGCTTCGGTATGGAGCCGCCTCGCCCGACAGACTTTTCGCCTCACGCCTCTATCTTCGCCAGCGCGTCGAGCCTCTCGCGGCATCCCCCCAGTGCTCGAATTTCCCCCATGCCCTGGCGGTCAGCACCTCGCCAGCGTGAGCGGCAAGACGACATCACCGAAGCCCATCGATGGATGGGGCGGCCCCGACCATCCAGCGGCATTGCGCGCGGCGGAAGGCATGTGCGTCCTTGCAATCAAGTATATGTCGCGCAAGTGAGCATGTTGTGTCGTATTCCCGCGCACCGGCGAGTGTATGGACAATATTGTTGACGTTGCATCGACACGGGGACGTTTCGCGATTTTTCGTGTGCCAATGATGGCGAGCTCTACCAAGGAGACACGTATGCCGATTCGCACCCACGAGATGTTGCGTTCAACGGGGCCAGCGCTCGTTACACCAGGCTGGTAGACGATGCGTTGGCGCGCCGAGAAAGGCTTGGCGAAGAATGGCGAACCGTTCGTTGCGCTTATCGACACGCGTAAGCTGGACTACTGGCACGCGCTCGAAGCCGAGCACCGCCAGCCGCGCATGCTGGGCGATATTGCGAAGGGTCTTGAAGATGTGCTTTCATGCCCGTGTTTTTGGGAGATTCAATTCCGAGAATCAGTTGAAGTTCTGACCCTCAAGACGGTTTTGTCCGAGTCACCGAGGCATAAGGCGGTTTCGATGGGAACAGGACGCAAGCGCCTGTACTGCCTCGCCGTGCAGCACTTGAGACTCGCGCGAATCGATGCCAAATCCGATGACACGAGAATGAATGTGTCGGCACGCCCGCGACGACGAGCTCATCGACACCAAATGCTCGAATGAAGCTCGGTGCTTCGCAAGCGCCTGACTTCGGCATTCTCTCAAACGTAGGCCTACTCTTATTTGTCAGCAAACGCCGCAGCGCTTCGCAGCACCTGCTTCGCATCGCCACGCATAAGCGACTGTAGCGGCGTCGAATTGCCAAGCGTCATCTTCGGGGTTGTGAAAAATTTCCATTTGCGCCAGCCAGCAAGGTTGCCAAGCCGTCTCGATACCTTCGCCAAAGCCTTGCGGTCCAGCTCATCGACCAGGAAGAACGCCGGGTAGTAGGCGTCCCTCCCAATCTCAACGCTGAACAAGCGACGGGCGGCGAGGTCCTTGGCCAGCCTGTGTTCGGAGATGTCCGAGGCCGTGAGGAAATCTGTGAAGTGCAGAAGCCTTCCCTTGGCGATAAGGTCGTAACGTGCCGACTTACCGCGTTTGCCTTCATTCGATGCCGACTGCATTTGACCAATAGTCGAGCTGACATCCAGGTTCAATGCCGTGGACAGGCCAGCGATTCGCATGAGACGGATTTTGAAAAGCCTGCCCAGCTCTGCATCGGAAATCTCAAGAAGCGCTCGAGCGCCTGCTGGGTCAAACAAGACTGCTGCCACGGCGGCCATGTCTATAATTCGCAAGGCCCGGTCGTCGTGATGCGGACTATCCTGGCTTCCATAACTCCCCATCCGTGCCATCTTCGCTTCTCCCTGGAAATGCTATTTCTTAACAATCCATGTCTGATGCGCCAGGTTGAACTCGAGTGCGACATGCTCGCCTTTGCCTCCGGGCGTTGATGGCGGTGCCCAGACTGTCGGAAGCGCCGCTGCCGATAAATCGAGGTCGACTTTCAAAGGGTAGTGCCGCAGAAGACTCGCAGCGACCGACTGTACAAGGCCGTGAATCGTAACCTCGTCCGCGCGCGAAAGTATCTCAAGGAAATCGCGGGTACCGAGCACTGCTTTGGTTCGCTCAGCCGGCGTGGTCATCACGACCTCTCCGTTAGCGACTCGGCCGTGACATCTGTGTAGGACGTGATGTCGTTGACCTTGCACCACCGTTCCCAGAGATACCGACCGCTCTCGGACCATCCACGAGGCCCAACGAGCTGATAGACACGCCCGGACGACGTGATGCCGCGTAGTACGGCCGGGTCGAACTCTTGAATGGCGGTGCTGACACGGCCGGTGAGGTTGCGCACATCGCAGCCTACGAAATGCCTGGAGCCAAGTTGCGTTTCCAGGATTTGCCAGTCGGAAATTGACATCTCAGGCTCAGCGCTCACATCCGCCACTCTCCAGACAGGCATAGTCACCTCCAAGTCTCAAGGGGCCGGGCGTTCCATCACGCAATATGATGCCGGTCCACATTGCCGGAGCGGCCCGCGACGCACTCTGACGACCAAAGTACCTCCACCAGCCACCGTCACCGTGCGTTTTTACACGCGCTCCGCACAGGGCGAAATATAGACTTGCCATGAAGAAAAGCAAGAAATTTTTGTCCGCGGCGCTGGCTTACCGAGCCGACGCTCCCGCGAGCGCGGCGTCCATCATGTCTTGACTGTCGAGAAAGAACTGGAGGTCAGGGAATCGACAGACGGTGGCACATTGAAGAAACAATGCAGTGGAAAGCGTTCCGTCCACTATCTGGCTCTTCAATGTCTCGGCGGCAACCTCGACGCCGATTTCGGCCAGGCGCTGAGAAAGCAGGATATGGTTCAGCCATGGCTGGGCCACGAGTTCCGCCTGAATGACGTCAGCAGCGCACTTTTCCCCGCTTGCGCCACTGCGCAGCGGAACAGTCCATCGCTCGGGGTATTGGCTTTCCGAGGCGGCCAAGGTTTGAAGGAAGAAGGAAAAGCGGAAGGTGCCGCGCTGGATTTTCCCTTCCACAGAACGCGACGACTCGGACAAGCCCATAGTATTCAGCACGTCGGCAAGTTCCGCGTAGCTCACGTCCCGGCGCGCCAACGCGACCCGGATGGCGCGTGAGGCGAGTTTTGACCAAAGAGCGTCGACAGTCACAGGGTTCGCATGATTCCGCATAGCCATATACCATGAAATGCGTGTAAAAACACACGCGCACGTCGATTGTGAATGTTGCAGTGAGGTTCCGCAACCGTTGCGGCTGGACAGAATGCAGTGAGGACTGAAGCGACGCGGTCATCGCCGTCAGCAAACGTATAAGGGGCAAGGGACTATTCGCCAAGTTTGCACACGCGTACTGGTCGCGCTACGGCGATTAGTCGCAAAGCCTTGGTCGCACGTGCAATCCGACTCTGACTTTTGCCAATGCATTGTTTCAGGCGACCATTCGCGCACAACGCACCACCGTTCCTGCGCACGCCTTTGCAATTCACCCCGCGCCACGGCATGACGCATTTGTTTCCGAACACCGGGACAAGTCGGTTGGCAGAGCTACCAAAGGACGCGAAGGTCCGGATGGCCGTCGGCGGAAGAGGTAGTGTAATGCCCGATTTCTCGGGAGTCGGAGGCGCCGCAACGGGAACCGCGACGCTAGCTCGAACCTTGCGAAAGCCGGTATATTTGCAATCTCAAAACGCTTCGAATTACTTCCCGGGGATTACAGGTGTCGCACACGCTCACGGCAAAAGAACAAACGCTGCAAAAAATCTTCAGCGACGAGTATGTATTTACCGTCCCGGGCTATCAGCGCCCTTACTCCTGGGGAAACGACCAGGCGCAAGAGCTCCTGGACGACTTGCTGAGTGCGCTCGACGCGTCCCCGGAACAACTTGCCGACGGTGTGCCTTACTTTCTCGGAAGCATCGTTCTCATCAAAAGCGAAACGTCGCCTGACGCCACCGTAGTCGATGGCCAGCAGCGCCTGACGACATTGACGCTACTGCTTTCAGCTATCAGAGCCACAATCAGTGACCGTGCGGTGCAAGCCGGTATCACCAAGCGTATTTACGAGCACGGCGACGTTGTCTCAGCCACCGAGGCGAGCTACCGGCTTTCATTGCGCGAGCGAGACAGAGACTTCTTCCGTCAATATGTTCAACATGAGGACGGTCTCACTAAACTCATTGAACTCAATTCGACGCTGCCTAGTGCGCAGGCGCGCCTGCGGGCAAACGCCAAGGTTTTCATGAGCGGACTGGTGAACCTGGGAGAACCCAAGCTCATACGGCTCGTTCAGTTCATCATCACGCGTTGCTACCTCGTCACCGTGGCGACTCCCGACCTCGATTCGGCGTACCGCATCTTCGGTGTTCTCAACAGTCGCGGCCTGGACTTGAGCGCAACGGACATTTTGAAGGCAGAAATCATTGGGGGCATCGAATCTGGGCTTCGTGAGACGTACACGAAGAAATGGGAGGACGCCGAGGAGGACCTGGGGCGCGACGAGTTCGGCGACTTGTTCAGCCACATTCGCATGGTCTATCGCAAAGCCAAACCTCAAGGGACTTTGCTGAAGGAGTTCAAGGAGCACGTTACACAGGCGACCACGCCGCAGACCTTTGTTGACACGGTTTTGCTGCCGATGGCGCAGGCGCTTGCCGCACTCAGCGGCGCGGATTACGCAAGCACACAGCATGCGGAGCTGGTGAACGAGCATCTGCGTTGGCTCAACAAGCTGGAATTCAAGGACTGGCTGCCGCCTGCCCTGGCGTTTTACGTACGGCATGCCGAGCAACCGGCTACGATGCTGGCTTTCTTCCGTGACCTCGAGCGCCTGGCGTATTCGATGCTCGCGCGAAAAACTGGCGTCAATGGTCGTGTAGAGCGTTTTTCTGCACTGACGGGGGCTATCGAAAATGGCCAGAATCTGTTCGCCGAGGCGTCACCGCTGCAACTGTCTCCGAGCGAGCAATACGACACCTATTCGGTGCTGAACGGCCCGCTGTATGACACCCATTCCGCGCGGGCAGTGGCGCTGCTGCTTTTGCGCCTGGACCGTCTTTTGTCCGATGGCTCCGCGGTCTACGAGCATGACGTCGTCTCGGTGGAGCACGTGATGCCCCAACAGCCCGCTCCGAACAGTCAATGGGCAACATGGGTTCCCGACACAAAAATCTACCAAAGCTGGGTCCATCGGCTTGGTAACCTTGTTCTGTTAAGTCGCAAGAAAAATAGCTCGGCGAGCAACCGCGAGTTTGCCTGGAAGAAAAATTCGTACTTCACCAAAGGGGGCGTTTCCGGTTTCGCCCTTACTACTCAGGTATTGCAGCATCCGGAGTGGACCGCCGATGTCATGCAAGCGCAGCAGACTTTGGTAATGAACGTGTTCGAGACGCACTGGCGTCTGGAAGACCGAAAAAGCAAGTCGGAAATCTCAAAGGAACTGCTCGCGGAGTTGTCGTCGGATGGCGACGGCATTTACTTCGAGCTCGAAAGTGCCAAGCATGGTCTCGTCGCACTCGCGCGGAAAAGTACCCGCTCATTTACCGTTCTCGCACAGTCGCAAGCGCGGTTGGGATGGTCGGGACAGCCACACTCATATCAGCAGTTGCGAGAAAGTCTGCAAAGTCTTGGCTCCTTGCAACAGTCGTCGGACGGTTCCCATCTGGTTTTCGCGCAGGATGTGGCCTTTGTCAGTCCCAGCGCAGCATCCGCTACGGTCCTGGGTAGAACCGACAATGGGCGCAATTCATGGCGACTCAGAGGAACGTCGATTACTTATGCCGCGTGGCACGACAATTTGCCGACCAGCCAGCCGTCAGCCGAGACCGAACCAGGTGACCGGTGATGTTGTGATGACGTCGGTTCGCCATGAACCAGTCGGTGAAGCTCGTACGGTAAAGTCACTGGAAACCCGAGCCTTGTCGCGCCGGCCCAAACACCGGGTCAGTGTGACCGGCGGCGCGGACCTCAAGCTCCGGCGATAACCACCGGGGACGAGCGCGCCCCGCTTGCTGCGACCGCAGGCTGCAGGTCCATACATGCATAACGGCGGTCGTCCATATTCGGCAGCGAACCTGCCGGCGATGCTTAAGACGGCACTATCCTGGTGGTCATCTCATTGATTTAATCCGTAAGGTCCGCCGACTGCCATTCGACGAACAGCATCCGTTCGACCTCGAGCATAGTTGTTTCGTGCGTCTGAAGCAGGTCGGCAAGGTCCGTCTGGTCAATCAACTGTACCGCATTCAAACTGGCGTTCTCTTGTGCCTGCGCATTGAAGAATTGATTTGTGACGCAGACTTTTTCGAACGAGACGTTCGGGTGCCTGCGTCGGTAGAAGGCCTCACCCGCCACAACTTCTTTTACGGCGTCCCAGCCAAGTTTCGTACCATCAATTCCACTTGTTTTGGCCTGAATAAGCTGACCTCGTGCGCCGTCGATGGCCACAATGTCTACACCATTGTCATTCGTGCCCGGTGTCCGGTAGCAGTCGAATCCACGCTTACTCCAGAGTGCGCCGACAAGACACTCGAAATGCTGCCATCCCATACGAAGCGCCATATCGAGACTGATGCGTTCATCCAGGTCGCTGGACTGTGAATGTGGCACAACGTCTGCGATATTGAAGTCGCCCGGCGCCACGTCTCCCGCACCGTTGAGCATGTCCTCTGAAAGCCCTCGCTTGTGGGCAAGCAATTGGTCAAGCTTGACGTCGAACGTCGTGAAATCATCCGCCCAAACGGTTGGATAGTAGACGTAGACGGGCTTTTTCTGATTGATACGGTAAGCGCGGTCGGTCGCCTGGTCTTCCTTGGCGGGATTCCAGGTGCGTGAGTAGTGAACAACATGGTTCGCCGCCTGGATGTTCACGCCGAATCCAACGGCCACAGGCGAAAGCACCAAAACGCCGAAGCCCGGCGCTTCTTGAAAGGCTTTGATTCTCTTCTGCCGACTGGCGACGTGAGTCGATGACGCACTCGTGTCCCCGTTGATGATGTCGGGACGATAGCTGAACTCGGCTTCGATGTAGTGCTGCAGAAGTCGCTGAATCTCCCGGAACTCGCAAAAGACGATTGCCTTCTCGCCCTTCGCCCTGATTTCGGAGAGCTGCTTGAGCAGCCAGTCGAGCTTCGGAGATTTCGCGCGATATTCGCCCATCGGCTCCGGCTTGAACACGCTCAAGCCATGCACTCTCGGGTCGGTACATACCAGCCTGAGATAATGAAGCAATCCAAGGTGATTTTTGAACGGCGTCGTATGGTTGGGCTCTTTGCGGCGTTTGAAGCCATCCACCGCCTTCGCATAAAGGTTGCGCTGAACGCTAGAAATGGGAAGCCGCCGACAGCCGTCGACCACGATTTTCGGTGGGAGTCCTGTATCGACTTCGGTCTTCAGGCGCCGGAGAATCTGGGGTGAGATGCGGGCGCGCAGCTCTTCGACACGGGACTTTTCTTCGTCCGTCTTCGCCTCAATCGGCTTCCGATACCGCTCACCAAAATCGTTCAGTGCACCCAGCAAGCCCGGCTGCACGTAGTCGAAAAGACACCACATATCGGCGAGTGTGTTTTCGACCGGCGTGCCCGTGCAGGCAATCCTGAACGCCACGTTCTGCTTCTTGGCTGCCCGGGTCACCATTGCGGCCGGGTTCTTGATGCGCTGAGCCTCGTCGCATACCATCAACGACCACTTCTGCGCAGCGAACGAAAACTCCAGGTCGCGCAATGTTTCGTATGTCGTCAATACGACCTTGGCGTCGCCAATCCAGTTGGGCTTCAAAAACTTGACCAGACCATCCTCAGTCTGCAAACGCTGGTCTATCTGGCCGCGTGGTACGCGAAACTCGGCAAGACTCTCGCCGTACGCAGTCAACAGTGGCAATGCCCCCGGCTGAAAAAACTTGTTCGCTTCCTCCGCCCAGTTTTCCAGCAATGAGACAGGCGCGACCACCAGCATGGGATTCATGGCGGCGTCCTGCTCCAGCAACCAGGCCATGAGCGCCAGCAACTGGAAGGTCTTGCCCAGCCCCATGTCGTCGGCAAGGATAGCGCCGCGAACCTGGTAATCGGTTTGCAGACTGAAGAGATGCTGCATCCAGGCGAGCCCTGCCTGTTGATGCGGCAGCAAGGCGAGCCCTGGGCGAATGCTTTGCGGAAGCTTCGGACTTGCTGGTACCGACTGCAGCGCCTCACGGCGCAATTCCTCGTATTCGAGTGCCTGGATGTTTGCGCGCAGAACAAGCTGCTTTTTGGTGGCCCGTTCGCCGGGCCGTTTGCGGGTTTTTCCCGGGTCAAACTGCTTACCCGATTCCAGGTCGGAAAAAAGATTCTCGAACGTAGAGATGATTTCTTTCGCATCCGATAGCGAAATAGGGTCCTTGAGCCAGCCGACATCGAGCTTGGCCACGCCTTTCGCGTCAGCTTCCTGTACGTCGTTCTTCAGTTTTTCGATGGCCAGCTTGTTGGTGGGCACAGCCACTGACTCGCCACCGTCTTTTGGCTGATAAACAACGACGGGCAGGATGTTCTCAGGGAACCAACCCTCACCTTCATCCTTCTTCGCGATATACGGCGAATGGTACGGCTTCTCTACACCAATCGATTCGATACGTGTCGAGTAGCCTCCCAGGTCATGGACCTGAGCGTAGGAGACCAGCGTGGGAGGAGTACGCCGTTGTGCGAGTGCAGCCGGCAATTCCTTGAGGTGCTGCTCCGAATCCCCCTGCAGAGCAAGGTCGTAACCCTGCCAGGCAAGCAGTTGGTGGCCAAGCGCGAGCGACCGCGAAAGAGCCGAGACGAACGTGGAAAGCTCGTTGTCGTCGAGCCAACGCGTCTTCGAGGAGGTCGGTCCACTCGCCACGGCCGATTCGACAAGCAGGCCGACGCGCAGTGCATAGCCCGCAGCGTTGCGCTCGAACGTCGGTACAAAGCGTTCGTAGTCGAGACCGGCGTCTTCGCGAGCGCGCTCGAACTGCGACTCTTCGATGACGTCGACGGCATCAGCGCCCAGCGCCGCGTAAGGATTGAGCAAAAACGCCTGTGCCCGTGAGCCGGCGACGCGCCGTCCGGGCAAGCGCTTGATTTCACGAAGCACCGTCTTCACTTTCGGTGTGACCAGAACCTGGACGATTCCTTCTCGGGTCGTGATGTCGTATCGGTCACGAATCTCGCGAGCTCTGTCAAAGGTGTCGAGCCAGTCGTCTGGTGCGCCGACGAAGCTTGGCTCGATTTCGACTACGTGGTCGTCCGCCACTTCGACCGACCGCCTCAGACCGATATTGAGCTTTTCGGGACTCAACACCACCGAGCGGTAGAGAAAATCATCGAGTCCTGCTTCGGCTTCGAGCGCGAGCTTGCGAATTCGCCCCCAACCTTGCCGGTTGGCCAAATCAGAGCGGTCTTCGTCACCACGGCGCGAGAATGCAACCACCGCTTTGAAGAGCTTCCATTGCGCTGGGTGCATCAGCGTCTCTGCGGTGCCTTCCGACATCACCGGACCCGTGAGAGTGCCTTGAAATTCGCGGCCACCATCAACGCGCCATCCATCTACCGCAATACCGAACTCGCGGTCGACCAGCGAATGGCCACTTCGCAGGTACGGACGGAAGTCGGTGAAAGGTGGAATTCGAAGAACGTCGCGCAGCTGCCCGTAGTCCTGCCGCTCGAGGATTTCATATACCGACTGCCAGTCCACCAAGAAGCCGTCCTCGACCGCATTGGCGAGGCCGTCATCGGTGAGCTGCGTGAGGTAGCCACCGACGAGGTCTCCGTCGACCATCGCACCCGGGCCTTCAATTCGACGAGTCAGAACGATGCCCCTATCCGACCACTGCCGCTTCCAGGTGGCGACGTCTCGCGCTTTTGCCGGCTTGAATAACTTGAACACAGTTTCGCCTTATTTCCACCAACCCTTGCCCGGCTTCACATGGAAGCC
This sequence comes from Caballeronia sp. LZ008, assembly GCF_031451435.1. Taxonomy (NCBI): domain Bacteria; kingdom Pseudomonadati; phylum Pseudomonadota; class Betaproteobacteria; order Burkholderiales; family Burkholderiaceae; genus Caballeronia; species Caballeronia sp. LZ008. The sequence goes on from NZ_JARUXK010000001.1 coordinate 3,055,508, forward strand.
CCAATCCGCCAGAACCTGGCCGATATGCCCATCGTCCTCGTCTCCGCGAATCCACAAGTTTCCGCCGAGTGCAGTCCGGTCATCGATTTGCAGACCATGCGTTGCCGCGAATCGCTTGAGCGCGACATGCGAGTAGGATTCGTGCGTTGCAGTGTGGTTTTGCGTCGAGCGAGTGTTCTCGCGAGACGAGCCCGGACTCGTCGGCCGCGTGCGTTCGTTAGCAGCCTGGCTTCTGGTAGAAGAACGTGAGGTGTCGACAGAGGGGAGAATCTGAAAACTCTCGCGAAGCGTTGCCTCGAACATATCCTCCCAGCGACTCCAGCCGTGAATGCCATCCCCATGCTTGAGCCAGAGCATGCGACTCGAACGCTTGAGCGAATTCCGCTCGTCTTTCCCGAGCTTCAATGTCTGACTCGTATTGAAGGGCAGCGAACGACTGGCGTCGTAGCCATAAAATGCGTTTCCAAGGCCACTAAACTCCACCGCGACCAACTTACCCATCGTCATGATGAAAGCGTTGTTGGCACCAGAGGCATCGAGTTCGCGAGTCAGGCCCTTCATTTTCCTACGGAGCGCGACAAGGTCAGGTTCACGCGAATTACGTGCGGTTGAGCCCAATGCAAACTCGATGTCGTCAATGGACTTGACATATCGCTTCCAGAATTCCATTCGGCGACGGTCGGCGAGCCCGTCCTCTGCCAGCTTCGTAAAGAATGTCTCGATAAATTCAAGCTTCAACCAATCGGAGACCATTGTTCGAGCCGCGGGCGCGACGCCACCCCATCGTGTCGCATTCGACGGCAGCCACGGATTACCCCACCAGGTAACAGCATGGTCGCGAAGCTTGGGATGGAGCGGGCTACCAGAGACCCGTGCGTATCGGTCAAGGACCAGAATGGTCCCTCGGTCGCGGAGCACTTCGTTATGGGCCAGCAGGCCAAGCAAGCGAGGTAGCAGGCTCACAAACTCGTCGTCATCGAGTTTCGTCGCGCCTTCAACCTGCGTCAGCACGAGCTGGCGCAGAAACCACGACTCTTTTCCGATTTGAAGCTGCTCACAAATGCGGTCGATATGCGATTCGTCGCCGCGCAGCAACTGGCTCACATAGGGCGTGCAGGGCGCTTCGTCGAAAAGTTGTCGATTCTCAATTGCTGTGTCAACCCATGCGGGCCCCGGTCTGCTGTCTCGTATCTCACGGTTACGGTCGTGAAGGTAGTCTCGCAAAGTCAACCAGTTCTTCTTTCCAGCGGGCGCTGCTTCCGGCGCGTCTACGTCATAAGTGAAGTAGCTCTTTGCGAGTCCTTGATAGCAGCGCCTGTATGACGCTGTTCTGGCTATGTAGCCGTCGACACTTTCGAGGACACGCTGCAAGCGTGGTCGGTCCTCCATGACGCACTCACCCTGGGGGCGGTGCGGAATGCATAAGCCAAAGGACAGTAGGTATGCATCGCGGAACGTGGGCACTTCCTGGCTGCTCCAGTACCGCCGGACCGCATCGAGCTGATGGTCGTGCACGGGTTCCCGGCCGCTACCTGATTTTGCACGCGCTTTCAGCTCTTCGAGAAGTGCGTCGATTTCGCCGCCCAGGCGAACCGGTTGCGTCTCCTCGATGACGGACGATTGCAGTAAGGACGCGAGGTAGTTCAGTGCATTCATCGCAGTGCGCAGTCGCCAAAGTTCCCCGATTGCACCGGGACCGCAGCTCTTTCTTCGCCAACACCCAGGAACTCGAGACGCATCTCGACGCGGCGACTCTCTTCGTCCGTGTCCTTCGAGTCATTGAACGAATATCCGCCGACCAGGAACAGGTTTCGTACGTCTTCCTTCTGGTCCTCGACGAGCAGACTCGCACCAGCCGTAGCAAACATGCTGCACAACACCCGCTCGCTGCGCTGAAGGCTAAGGTTGAGATTGCTCAGGTATGTACCGGTTCTATCTGTGTAGCCTTCGACAACCACGCGCTTAAGTACGCGCTTGCCCAGCTCACCGTTCGCCAAGGTCAGGATTTCGGGAACGAATTGACGCAATACGGCTTCCTGCTCGGGCGCCAGATTTGATTTCCCAAATGCAAAGCGCGCGCGGTCCCCAAAATCGATGACATGCCGCTCACGGTCTATCTTGATGCCGTTGTAGCGCTTAGATGCAGCTTGAAACCGGTCGAGAATTAGCTCGATGTCCTTCCGATGCTGCTCTTCGCGCTTTTCCTTCTCCGTTACATTCTTCGTCACGGCGAGCAAAGCGACGCCCATGACCACGAGAAAGAGCACCATCAGCGCGGTCATCAAGTCAGCAAAGGAAATCCAGAAGGGTTTCTCCGCCTCGTCACGGCTTCCTCGCTTGACGACGATTTGACTTCCAAACATCGTCTACCTCCGCGCCGGCGTCAGGGTTCCCATCGCGGCAAGCGTGACTTCCAGCTCACCGACTGCTGACGAAAGCAAGCCCACTGCCGAGGTCAGTTTTGTATGGAACTCGGCATTCGCTTTATCCAGCGTGCGCTTCACTTCAGTCGCGAATGCACCGTGTGCGTCGGCCAGAACGCGGCTCACACCGGCGAGGTATTCGTCGGCCTGCTTTTGCGCCGCGCCGAGATGGCCGGTGGATGTTTCGATTCGGCTGAGAATGTCACCAGTCAATGCGGCCTCTCTTCGTGCGGACTCGACGGTGGCGCGCAACTCCGTGACAAGTTGGCCGATGCTGTCGCGATGAGCGCGATAGTCGCCCAGAAGCTCCTGGATGGCTCCCGCCCCGCTTGTCAGATTCCCAGCCGTTGCGGCGAGCTTGGTCGAGACATCGGCGGTTTGGCCCATGACGCTGGCGACGCGCTCGCCAGCGGCGGCGAAGTTTCGCGACGCCGTACCCAATGCTTCAGCGCCAGCGTGCATGCGGTCTACCGATGAAGCGGTGGACTGGGTCAAGGTAGCGACGCTTTGCGCCATCTGCGTCGTCGCGACACCCAGTTCCTTGACAACGGCATCGACGGATTCGGACATTGCTGTAACAGCCCCAGTCGCACGCTCAGACATGGCGCTCTCGCGTGCCCGATTATTCTCAAATACTTCTTTCTGCGCGCCACTCAGTGTGGTCAGCATCTCTCCCACATGCGTGCCAAGCGTTTCCAGCGTCGTCTGCAATTTCTGGCTCGTCTCCGACTGGGATGTCGCGACCAATTGGCGCAGTTGCTCGATGAATGCAGCCGATTGTGCGTTCATTGCCTCCTGTCGCGACTCCATCTTCTCGATGGCCTCCGCCATGCGCTGCGCCATCGCATCGGTCGAACGTTGGCTCGAAGCTTCGATGTTCGAGACCAGGGTGTGCAAGGTGCTAACGGCTTGCTGGATGCTCTGGGCGGTTTGCTGGTTAAGTTCGGTAAGCCCCGAAATCTGGCCGCCAAACAAGTCATTTAGACGTTGGCTGAAACTCGTCATTACGTCCTGCAGCATCCGTCCGGCGCTTGCGCTCTGGTCGCCGCTGGCGCTCTTGACTGTTGCTGCAATTTCATCGAGCGGGCCTTTGAGACCCTGCTGGATGCTCTCTGCGATAACCTGCCCTAGAGCCGCATTGTTCTGGCGACCCGCCTCCGCGACCAGAGCGGCTTGTTCTTTGCTCGCTTCGATTTGCGCGCTAGTCAACTCACGCAGCAGCTCTCCCATCTCCTTGACGAGAGCGTCCTTCAATATCTTGGATTGGCTCGCCGACTCCTCCGATGCCTTGACCAGACGCGCCAGGTATTCTTCGCCGGCCCCCGCCTCAAAACGCGCGTCAATCGCATGAACGATTTCTTCTGTACGTCGGTACAGCGAGGCAAGGAGAAGCTTTTCGAAGAGCGTGGTTAGCATCGCCGCAGCGATTGCCGAGGCGGACACAAGAAACGCCTCTCCCACCGAATGCATAAGTGATTCGAGGCTGCCGCGCACGGTCGCCGCGTTATCGCTGATTTGGAACGCGTGAAGGCCTTCTATCAGCCCGCTGAATGTCCCGATGATACCGATGCCAGTAAAAATTCCCGGGACATGCTTAAAAAATTCGGTGCGCAAGCGGCTGTCGACGACAACCTGGCTGTTGAAATACAGCTCGGCGGGCACGGTGGCGCGTACGGCGCGCACGACCATCTGTCCATCGCGCTCCTCACGCTGAACGTGCAACGATTCGGCATACTCGTTCCATAGATGGGCGAGCCGACGGTCGCCAGCGAATACCGCCTCAAACTGTGAAGGGTAATTTCCGTCTTCAAACCTTTCAATGCGACGCTGAATAGAGCGCAGCCGAGCCAGATGCCTTATCGCCGGACCGAAGAAAAACGCAATGACAGCAACCACGAGGGCGGCCAGAAATGCGCCCGTGACGAGTGCGGGCGTCGGTACGCCCGCAAGTAACGACTGGATGTTCAACTTCGGTCTCCCGGTTAAGGGCTTGTTTTGTTAGCGTGTTTTTCTCGGCGCTTCCCTCTCAAGACGCGCTTCGGCAGCCAAGCAACGGCCCCGGTCAAATCGCCAGGCAGTCAGGCCATTTGCTCAATATTACGGCATATTCTTCCGAATATTAACGGAGAAGTGCCCAATCCCCGCGGGCATGAGCTGACGGGCGAGGGGCGGCGTCGTTTGATGAGCGAGATTTTCGAGCAATGTTCTCAATGCACCGAACATACTTGGGCTTGGCTGTTCAAGCAGCTTGCCCATCCGGTCAGTAAATGGACCGGAATATTGCTTTCGGTCTGACCGGGGTGCTCGCTGAAACATCCGGCGGTGAGCAATGCTTTGCCGGCCTCGGCCCCGGCCCCGGCCCCGGCCCCGGCCACCTCACCGACAGCTTGCTCGATTAGTCGCGTTCTCAGTGAGGACAGTATCTTCGGCAACTTCCTGTCGAGGGGCTTGACACGAAGTGGTTGGAGAAGCGAACAGGCCTGGTGGCGGGGCTCCTTCGGTCGTTGCGCGGAGTCACTGTCGACGACACCGACTTCCATGCTTTGTCCGGCCTGAGGAAACCTGCGCACAGGGTCCGAATCCGACTCCTATGCCCAGTCTTGCGCGAACGGGTCGGTGGCCTCTGTGACATCGAGGCACCTATAGCTGAACTTGCGACGCTGCCTATTGAGCCCAAGGCAGTGGTTATCGTCGAGAATCTTGAGACGGGCATGGCACTCCCGGATGTTCCGGGTACAGTGGCAATCATGCGGCTTGGTAATGCGGTGAGTGCGTTGCATGTCCTGCGATGGTTGCGCGGGCCGCAGATTGTCTACTGGGGTGACATCGACACTCACGGTTTTGCAATTCTCGACCGCGCCCGCAGGGTCATGCCTCAGCTTCGGTCGGTACTCATGGACGAAGCAACACTGGTTTCGCACCGCCCGCTGTGGGTGGAGGAATCTTCACTGTGTCCCAATGTCCCGTTTGATGAACTGACGGCTGAAGAGCGGCGCGTCTACGACAACCTACGCGCTGGTAGCTGGGGGCAGCGCGTCCGTCTTGAGCAAGAGCGTCTGTACTGGGCTACGTCGATAGAAACGCTAGTGCATGCGCTTGAGGGTCGGACTAACGTCGAGGAAGGCGTGGGACTATCCGTTTCTCCGAACGGGCTTTGCCGCGCGGTGCAGTCAACCGATGGTTAGCGACGGCCCCGAGGCACAGGGTAGACAACGCCTGTGTAGCAAATCGGCCGCATGGGATAACGCGCACTCGACTCAACGCGGCCCGAGGAAAGTTCTAGGCCTCCCCTTCTACCGGAACTCCGATAATAGAGCGGTTCAAATTCGAAAACCATGACAGCAATCGTGAAGCGCGGCATCACTGAAGACTACTGGAGCCTCATGAGCGAGGACCGAAAGCTCGGCTGGGAACTGTTCACGAGGTGCGTGGCCATAGTTGCAGCTTGGTTCGTGGTGAAGACGGGCGTTACGGCTATCGATTGTGTTGTCGCAGCCTTCGCAGGATTCACGCCGCTCTTTGTTATCCGGAGTCAACGGTCTTTTCGGAAATACAGCAAGAACATCCGAAAGCGTCTCCTCGGGGCAATTGTCTTTCTTGGCGGAACCGGTGCGGCCGTCCTCGGGTTGCTCTACTTTGGCATCGCACTCCTTAGTAGCGTAGCTCAGACCTACGCGACCGATGTAGCACCCTTCCGCCATCGCGCTGACCCACTCATGGCTAACATGATGCTTGTGCTACTGCTTTTCACCGCACCCCTCGCCGGCGTGAAGGCGTGGCGTAGCCTCAAGATGAGTGAGCTCGTCTTTGATTTACCAAAGCGCTCGCTGAAGCGCTTGGTCCTTCAACGGAAATACGTGGCTGACACCTTCGCCACTTTTGCCCATTTTGAACTGAGCGCCCAAATCGTCGGCTTCGCGTACGCGTCGACATGTGCACAAATCATCAAGGTCTATTTGAGTGTATTTGTCCATAAATAGCTCAACCGCTGGCCATGGCGCGATGACGGACGACGCGGCTCGCGTTGTCAATGCTCCACGAATCGACAACGGCCGTTCGCGAAGCGTTCTCGCGTCCAATTTGGAAGTGTCCTTCCGGCGCAGTCCGTAGCCGGCGGGACCTCCTTGCCGGAAACCCATCTCAATCAAACGGCACTGGCCGGCGGAGACTTTCGCCGACAATTCCCGGCTGTATTCTCCAGCCATCGCCCGCTTTACCCCTTTGACGATAGTCGAGGCGGGGGACCCGTCGTTCTCGAACTGCTCGGCGCAGTACGCGACCTGGATGCCAGCGCGGCGGCAGATGTACTCGTAATACGCGCTCTCATCGGCGTCTTGGAATCGACCCCATCGACTCACGTCGTAGACGGGGATGACGCAGAAGTCAGCATTGCCGTTGACGACATCGGAGATGAGATTTTGAAGTGCCTGCCTGCCGTCAATTCGAAGACCGCTTTTGCCCTTATCGGCATATGTACGGACGATTTCGAGTCCACGGCGGGTAGCGTAGTCTCCAATCCGGTCGCGCTGATTCTCGGTCGAATACTGCTGGTGTTCGGTCGACGTCTGGACGTACTCCGCTGCACGCCCGGCAGACGAACTAGCGACGACCGGTGCATCCGCGTTATTGAATGACATGCTCCACCCCGCAACTCAGACACCGACAGGCGGCAGGCATCGGACGCAAGTAGGCGCCCGATGCGAGCGTCGTGGCTTTACATCAGATGGTCGCGTTCGAAAGCGAACGGCCACAAGGCAAAGGTAGCAGGCTGGAAACCAAAGCGTATTAGGTCATCTCTTTGCAATCACGTTGGCGGCGCTGTCGGTGCAGACAGCACGGCGATGTGAACGGTCCACGCGTCCATTTTTGCAACGCCGGCATCATCCGCGTAAGACAGCAGGTAGAACCCCGAGTCCAGCGGCCGAGGAAGCCTGATGACGTCCATCTTTGCAATCGGCCTGGAGCTCCGTCGCGCGTTGCGCGACGGCTGCATACTTCAGTTGCGCTCGCGATACGCGGGATGCGCAGCCCGATATTGGCGCCAGTAGCTGAGTGGTCCGCGCGCCATTTCGCCTGGGCGCGGGCCTGGTTGTCGCGATAGTCGCTGTCGTTACGGAGCCTGTTGCTCTGCCAGTCGCGTCGACGGACGCGCTGGCACGCCTTCGCGGAGCAATATCGCTGACGGGGAATGTGCCGCAGCGGCACGAACGCGTTGCCACAGGCGAGACAAAGACGGGTCGATTTCATGGGCCCCTCCAGTTCGGCTTGCGACGGGCGCAGCTGGCGCGTTTCGGTGTCTCACAAAGGGGCTACACTCAATTTCTACTCCGCCCGGGAGCCAATATGTCGACAGACGGGAAAATTTCGCCATCAATTGCCGATGCGGTGCAGGTCGCGCGCGTACGTATGGACGAGATGTTCGGGCGTGTTGGGGCCAGTCTGCCCTCCGACGTTCGGCGCGAGCTCTCCGCCGGCGTGGAGGCAATACTCGTTGACGTTCTGAGCCGGCACCCCGCATGGCGGCATGATACCGACGACTTCCTGTCCATCGGCGAGGCGGCGACCCTGCTGTTCGTGTCCCGGCCGCACATCTCGAAGCTGCTCGAGCAAGGGAAACTGGAACTACATCATGAAAAGGGGAGCGACCGATTCGTCACGAAGGCGTCGGTGCTGGAGTATTGGGCGACCCGCGAGGCCGCAGTAGAGGCCTATAACGCATCGACGTCCGACGAAAAATGACCTGGCCGTCGCGCGCTATGAAGCACTTTGAGCCAGACACCGACACCGGAATGCGTTGCCTAGGAGGATGGCGTGCCAGAAACATACAGTTTTCGGACACACTTGCAGACGAATCGCACACTTTTCGGACAAAACACAGCCGTCCATGCCTGGAATTGCACACGATTCGGTCACCCCAAAGTCACTGCTCAACGCGTAGAGAAGCCCAATCGAGACGCACCGGACAAGCGCCGCATGCTGCGGTCTCGCGCTATCGAGACGTCGGATGCGCCGTTCCGCGCGTCATTTCGCTTGGGCTCGGGCCCGGCTGTCGCTTTAGTCACTATCGTTACGGAACCGGCTTTTCTGCCAAGCCTTCCAGGAGCAATATCGCTGACGGGGAACATGCAGCAGCGGCACGAACGCGTTGCCGCAGGCAAGACAGAGGCGGGTCGATTTCATGGGGCCCCTCCGTGTCGGGTCGAGACGGGCGTCCGCGGCCGTCCTGACCCACTAGCGAATTCGCTCGCCTGAGAGGAAATACAGAATGGTCGTCGGCGCACGTCCGGCAGATTCCCATCACCCGCGAAAATCGCTAGAATTTTCTTACTTCAAGCGTAGTTTTTCGAAAATCGCGCACGTGCGCGAGCGCCGTCCGCTGACGGGAGAGGTCGTTTCTGGGACTTCGACCGCACCGCATTTAACGTGGCCCTGGTTGGAATTTCTCGGCTTATGCGTCCGTCTTTCTCAGGTTATGCATCCGCCCCGGCGGGGAGGCCTTGTCTGGTAAGGGCCAGTTTCTCGGGATATGCGACCGTCTACAGCTGATTGTCTCTGCATCATCCAAACCCGTGTCCGCGCAAGCGGCACGGGTTTTTCTTTTCGCGCATCACGCGCTTTGCCGCAACGACAACCAAATCTCCGTCACCAGATCCCCCGGCGCGGTCTCCCTCGGATCATTCACATAAACCTCGAAAACCGGCGCCTCTCCGGTTTCACGCCCGGAGCGCGGCAACCATTCCCCATACAACCACTGATACGCAAAACAAAGCTGCGCATACGGCCCGATATGCGTGAGCACCGCAAACTCCCCACCCGCGACTTCCACCCGCGAAACCGGTGCTTCGAACTTCACATCGTCGGGGGAGAAGAGCTCACAACAAGCCATCGAGCGCAAATCGTCTTCGGCGACGGCGGAAGGATCATCGAAATAAATCCCGAGCGAGCGCGCCCGCGGATCGACCAGCCCGCGCACCGCGAGCCAGTGAAACAGCATCTCGAACCCCCGCCCGATATTCATGTACGACCCGCAATGCTCCATCGCCGCGACCGTAAATCCACGCTGACTACGAATATCGACCTGATGCATCGCCGTATCTCCTGATCGAACTTCATCCAAAGGAACGAATCTCGAAGCGCCGCCCTCACTGCGAAACTGCGCCGGCGGAATTCGATAACTCGCCTGAAACGCCCGCGAAAACGCCTGCACGCTGCTGTAACCCGCGTGTTCGGCGATCGAATCGATCGGCAGGGCGCCCTGCAAAAGCTCGTTCGACGCGCGATGCAGCCGCAAGCGTCGGACGGTCGCCGCCGCCGTCTCTCCATAAAACGCGTGATAAATCCGATGCCAGTGATACGGCGACAAACACGCCACCTCGGCGAGCCGATTGAGATCGAGCGCGTCGTCGAGATGATCGTGGATATACGCGACCACGCGCGCGAGCCGCGTCTCATAAGACTTTTCGCTCATCGCCAGCTCCGAAAGGAAAGAAAACTCGATGTCAGGAAACGTAGCACGACCCGCTTTAGCATTTCTTGCGGACTTGCGCCGACCGCGCCGCCACGAGACACGCGTACACTTTCGCCTTTGAGCGCACGAACGCGCCACGAACCGAGAAATACGAACATGTTCACCTGCCGAAACCAGTCCTGCGGCGCCGATTGGGCGCTGTCGGACGTCGATATTCACAACGAGGGCCAAGGCCTGCTGTTCCGCTGCCCGATGTGCGGCGCGCGCAACTACGTCACGCGCCACGAGACCAACGACGGCGACGTGACCTACGAGCAAGTCCAGGACATCACGCCGCACGGCAAGCGATAACCGACATGACCACCGACACCTCTTTCAGCAGCCTGCCGCTCTCGCCGGCGATGCAGTCGAATCTGCAGCAGCTCGGCTATCTGTCGATGACGCCGATCCAGGCCGCGAGCCTGCCGCCAGCGCTCGCGGGCCACGATCTCATCGCGCAGGCGAAAACGGGCAGCGGCAAGACCGCTGCTTTCACGCTGCCGCTGCTCGCCAAACTCGATGCGACCCGCTTCGCGGTGCAAGCGCTCGTTCTCTGTCCGACGCGCGAACTCGCCGATCAGGTCACGCAGGAAATCCGCCGCCTGGCGCGCGCGGAAGAGAACGTGAAAGTGCTGACGCTGTGCGGCGGCACGCCGATGCGCCCGCAGATCGCGAGTCTCGAGCACGGCGCGCATATCATCGTCGGCACGCCGGGACGCATCATGGATCACCTGCAGCGCGAGACGCTTTCGCTCGATGCGGTCCGCACGCTCGTTCTCGACGAAGCCGATCGCATGCTCGACATGGGTTTCTTCGACGATATCGCGTCGGTCGCGCGCCAATGCCCGAAAGATCGTCAGACGCTGCTCTTTTCGGCGACGTATCCGGAAGGCATCGCGAAACTGAGCCAGCAGTTCCTGCGCAATCCGCGCGAAATCAAGCTCAAGGAACAGCACAGCAACGCGAAGATCAAGCAGCGCTTCTATCAGGTCGAGGATCACGAGCGCCTGCATGCCGTCGGCTTGCTGCTCGATCACTATCGCCCGGTCAGTACGATCGCGTTCTGCAACACGAAGCAGCAATGCCGCGATCTGCTCGACGTTCTGTCCGCGCAAGGCTTCGAAGCGCTGACCTTGCACGGCGAACTGGAGCAGCGCGAGCGCGACCAGGTGCTCGTGCAGTTCGCGAATCGCAGTTGCTCGGTGCTCGTCGCCACCGATGTCGCCGCGCGCGGGCTCGACATCGCGCAACTGGAAGCGGTGATCAACGTCGATGTGACGCCGGACCCGGAAGTGCATGTGCATCGCATTGGCCGCACCGGTCGCGGCGATGAGGAAGGCTGGGCGCTGTCGCTCGCGAGCATGGACGAAATGGGGCGCGTCGGCGCGATCGAAGAGGCGCAGCGCGCGGAAGTGGAATGGCATCCGCTCGACGAACTGACGTCGGCGGAACCGGGTCATCTGAAGCCGCCGATGGCGACGCTGCAAATTCTCGGCGGCCGCAAGGACAAGATTCGCCCCGGCGACGTGCTCGGCGCGCTCACCGGCGAAGCGGGTTTCGACGGCAAGCAGATCGGCAAGATCAACGTGATGGACATGGTCACCTACGTGGCCGTCGAGCGAAAGGTCGCGGACGACGCCGTGCGCAAGCTGAGCGCGGGCAAGCTCAAAGGCCGCAAAGTGAAAGTGCGCCGGATGTGAGCGCGCTCACGCCTCGCGCGACGCGTCTCCCACGATGCGCTCGGACGACTGTTTGCGCGTGACGAGCCGCAATCCGCTCGCGAGGCTTCCCGCGCCCGCGAACGCCGCGCCCAGCGACAACGCGAGCGCCGGGCCATGCTTTCCGGCGATGCTGAAACACAACGCGACGAGCGCCGCGCCCGTCGCCTGTCCGATCAGACGCGACGTCGCGATCATGCCGCTCGCGCCGCCGCTGCGTTCGCGCGGCGCGCTCGACATGAACGCCTTCAGATTCGGCGACTGAAAGAAACCGAAGCCCGCGCCGCAAATCGCCATGCGAATGCAGATTTCCAGCGCATGCGGCTCTGCGGGCAGCATCGCGAGCGAAACCATTCCCACGCATAGAATCGCCAGCCCGACGCCGCCGAGCAGACCGGGCGCGTGACGATCGGAAAGACGTCCGGCGATCGGCGCCATGAGCGCGACGAGCGCGGACCACGGCGTCATCAGAAATCCTGTTTCGACCTGACTGCGACCGAGCACGCTTTCGAAGAAGAACGGCAGCGACACGAACGCGAGCCCTTGCGCGGCGAACGAGCAGATGGCGGTCATCGTCGAAAGGGCGAACATCGGGCGGCGGAAGAGATCGACGGGCAGCATCGGCGCGGGATGGCCGCGTTCGCGTCGCAGCAGCAGGAAGCCCGCGACGAGCGCGACGCCGAAGGACGCGAGCACGGTGTGCGCCGGCGCGCGCTGGGCCGCTTCGCCGAGCGCGAAGATCAGCGACGCGAACGTGACGACGTTGAGCAGCGCCGCGAAACGATCGAAGCCGTGCGCTGCGCGCTTCGTCTGCGGCAGCGACGGCCACGCGATCATCAACGCGAACACGCCGACCGGCAAGTTGACCGCGAAGAGCCACGGCCAGGTGCCGAGCGAGAGGACGATCGACGCGACCGTCGGCCCGATCGCGAACGCGATCCCGACGACGAGCGCATTCAGCCCGACGCCGCGTCCGAGCCGGTGCGGCGGAAAAATCGCGCTGATGAGCGCCGCGTTGACGCTCATGATCGCGCTCGCGCCGAGGCCTTGCAGCAGGCGCGCGGCGACGAGCGTCGGCAGCGACCACGAAAACGCGCATACCGCCGACGCGATCAGAAACACGATCAGCCCGCCGAGATAGACGCGCCGATGCCCGAGAATGCCGCCGAGCGCGGCGAACGGGAGCAGCGTCGCGACCATCGCGAGCTGATAGGCGTTGATGATCCAGACGGAGGCCGCGGGCGTCGTGTGCAGATCGGCGGCGATCGCGGGCAGCGCGGTATTGGCGATGGCGGTGTCGAGCGTCGCCAGCGCGACCGAGAGCAGGATCGCGGCCATGCCGCGGCGCTCGAGCGGGGTCATCGGGGCGTCGGGATCGTGAGGCAGGTCTTGCGGGCGTTCTTCGGTGAGCACGACGGGCATTCCGGATGTAAGCGGACGGAGAATAATCCGAAACGATACGGGAAGATTGGCGGTTTCGCTGGATGGGTGCCCGGGAGCTTTCAAAGCGATGTCAGCGGTTATGCTTTTACGGCTTTGGTTCATCGAAGGAGACCGATGATGACGATACGGATCGTGAGACTGGGAACGCCGCGCGCGGAGAACGAGGGATTGCGGATCGGCACGGTGCGGCGGCCGCCGCGCGGCGTGCCGAAGGCCGAGTTCGCGAAGCGCGATTTTTATGACGTGTGGTATCCGGTGCTAGCGCCGACGCCGGAACTGGTGACGCAGGCGCTTCATGCCGAGAACGACAAGGATTGGCGCGCGTTCGTGAAGAAGTTCAAAGCGGAGATGGCTGAGTCGGATGCGAGCAAGACGCTCGATTTGCTGGCGGCGTTGTCGCATACCGCGAACTTTTCGGTCGGGTGTTATTGCGAGGATGAGGCGCGGTGTCATCGCTCGGTGTTGCGGGAGTTGTTGCAGGCGCGCGGGGCGGAGGTGGTTTGAGAGTCCGATAACTCCAAAGCCGGAGTCTATAATTCGGCTTCAAGTGAGCGCCCGCGGCTGGGCGGGCGCGTCGGCAATCTGATTCGGATGTCTGAATTCAACCCGAACGGATGTCGCGATGGGGCAAGTAGTTAGTAGTGCATCGACAAGCGAGAGGATCTCATCGCAAATCTTGAAGCCAACTGCGTTCCGGTCTCCATGCTGTATGGAAATGTCGACGAATATGACGTCTTTCTGGAGGAGCGTCGAAAGTTGATGGCCCTCAAGATCAAGGCCTGGTTCGAAGTGGTTTGAGAATTGTCGACGCGTAGGTTGTCGGCGAGGTGTATGCGACAACTGACAAACAAAATCAACCCGGTTGGAGGTCGCTACGTTCGGCCGGGTTTGCGATGCACTGCGCGCGCGACGGTCGTTGCATGAGAAAGACGCCGTGCTGATCCGACGCGCACGAAAAGCAAAAAGCCCGGTCAGCTTTCGCTAACCGGGCTTCGTAATGCTTGGTGGGGCGTGAGTGACTCGAACACTCGACCTACGGATTAAGAGTCCGCTGCTCTACCAACTGAGCTAACGCCCCAACAGAAGCGAAATTATAGCGGGAGCTTTTGCAGAAGCGCAAGCCCTCGCAGCGAAAATTCTTAACTTTCTGACGAAACCGTCCCTGAAGGGCGTCTGCGAGCGCGCGACGCCCCGGTATCATGACGCATCTTCAGCCACCGCATCGCGAAAGAAGAACCATGGACGAAACCGCCATCCGCGCCTTGCTCGACGACATCCTCGCGCCGTGGGTCAAGGAACTGCGCCTCGCGCCCGAATTCATCGCCGAAAACGCCGTCACGCTGCGCTTGCCGTATTCGGATCATCTGCGTCACGCGGGCGGCGTCATCTGTGGGCAAGTTTTCATGGCCGCCGCCGACACCGCGATGGTCATCGCCGTCTCGCACATTCTCGGCGGGTTCCAGCCGATGACCACCGTCTCCCTCAACACCACATTCATGCGCCCGGTCAAAACCGGCGACGTGCTGATCACCGCGCACATCCAGCGCCGCGGCCGCAATCTCGTCTTCGGCGAAATCGAGATGCACGACGAACAAGGCGAACTCGCCGCGCACGCCACGACTACCTACGCGCTCATCAACAAGTGAACGACAAATAAATGTTCGACCAAGTCGTATTCGCCGGCGGCGGAAACCGCTGCTGGTGGCAAGCCGGCTTCTGGGACGTCATCCAGCCGGAACTGGATCTCAGGCCGCGCATCATCGCGGGCATATCGGCGGGCGCGGCCACGGCGTGCATGCTCTACACGAACCAGTCGCGCTGGGTGATGGACTACTACGCCCACGCCCTGCGCGACAACACGCGCAACGCCTACTGGGGCAACGTGCTGCGCGGCCGATCGGTGTTTCCGCACTACCGCATCTATCGCCAGGCGCTGCTCGACATCTTCGCGAACCGCTTCCACGAACTCGCGTCGGCGCCCGAGATCCGCATCGGCGTGTCGCATCTGCCGCGCTGGCTCGGCGCGCGCAGCGCGGTCGCGGCGGGCCTCATCGCGTACAACATCGAAAAATACGTGCGCAAGACGCTGCATCCGACGCTCGGCCAGGCGCTCGGCTTTCATCCGGAATTCGTGAAGGCGCAGGAATGCGCGACGATCGAAGATCTCGCCGATCTCATCCTGCAATCGTCGAGCACGCCGCCGTTCACGCCGATCCTCCGGCGCAACGGCCGCCCGGTTCTCGATGGCGGCATGGTCGACAACGTGCCCGTCTCCGCGCTCGATCCATCGCCGGGACTCGTCCTCGTGATGGTCACGCGCCTCTATCCGCGCGAGCGCATGTTCGTCGTGCCGCACGGCGAGCAGAAGCGCCTTTACATCCAGCCGTCGCGCAAAGTGCCGATTTCGAGCTGGGACTATACGAGTCCGGCGCAAATGCAACATGCTTATGATCTGGGCCGCGCGGACGGCGAAGACTTCCTGGAACGTCTTCCGCGCCTGATGGAAACCGCTTCGCATCTCGCTTGAGGAGCAGACCGTGGCGAAGAAACACACGTACGAACTGACCGTCGACTGGACCGGCAATCTCGGTTCCGGCACATCGGCTTACGACGCGTATTCGCGCGATCACCTCGTGCGCGTCGGCACGAAGACGGCGATCGAGGCGTCGAGCGATCCGGCGTTTCGCGGCGATCCCGCGCGTCACAATCCCGAAGAGTTGTTCGTGGCGTCGCTCTCGTCGTGCCACATGCTCTGGTATCTGCACTTGTGCGCGACGAACAAGATCGCGGTGACCGGTTATGTCGATGAAGCCATCGGCACGATGCAGGAGGAATCGAAGGGCGACGGACGTTTCGTCGATGTGCTGCTGCGTCCGAAGGTGACGATCGGCGCGGGCAGCGACGCCGGTCTCGCGGCGCGCCTGCACGAAGAGGCGCACCGCTTTTGCTTCATCGCGAACTCGGTGAATTTTCCGGTGCGCTGCGAGCCGTCGATCGAAATGTCGACGCTCTGATCTTCGCCGCGACGAAACTCAACGGCGGCGCGCGTGGTGAAGCGCTTCCTTGTTGAAAACGCTCGAGGTATCGCCCGCATCGAACGCGAGGATGTTCCTGAACGCCGCGCCGAAATACAGCTCGTAACTCTCGCGCTCCACATAGCCGATGTGCGGCGTGCAGATCACGTTCTCCAGACGCAGCAGGCCGTAGCCTTGCAGAATCGGCTCACTTTCGAACACATCGACGGCGACCATGCCCGGCCGGTTGTGGTGCAGCGAGTTGAGCAGCGCGTTCTCTTCGAGCAGTTCGGCGCGGCTCGTGTTGACGAACAGCGCGGTCGGCTTCATACGCATCAGATCGTCCTGCTTGACGATGCCAGTCGTCTCGTCCGTCAGACGCAGATGCAGCGTGAGGACGTCGCTCTGTTCGAAAAGCGCCTCGCGGCTTTCGGCGACCGCGAATCCATCTTCGCGCGCGGCGCTTGCCGAATGCTCCCGTCCGTAGACGAGCACGTTCATGCCGAACGCTTTGCCGTAGCCCGCGACGAGCTTGCCGATCTTGCCGTAGCCCCAGATGCCGAGCGTCTGTCCGCGCAACACTTGGCCCAAGCCGAAATTCGGCGGCAGCGCCGATGTCTTCAACCCCGACTGCTGCCACGCGCCTTGCTTCAGGTTTGCGACGTACTGCGGAATGCGCCGCTGCGCCGACATGATGAGCGCCCACGTCAGTTCGGCGGGTGCGATCGGCGAACCTGTGCCTTCCAGCACTGCGATGCCGCGTTCCGTGCACGCATCGATATCGATATGCCCGCCGCCCGCGCGTCCCGTCTGGCTGATCATGCGCAGTTTCGGACATTTGTCGAGCAGTTGCGAGCTGATGCGCGTGCGTTCGCGAATCAGCACGAGCGCGTCCACTTCCGAGAGTCTGCTGGCCAACTGTCCGAGACCACGCACCGTGTTATTGAAGACCTTCACCTCATGGTCATCGAGCAGATGGAAGCAATCGAGCTTCCGGACGGCATCCTGGTAGTCGTCGAGAATGGCGATTTTCATGGGCATTGGGTGGCTTTTGTTAGGCATCAAACGTGCTGCTTTTTAATCGAAGGCGAGAATGTAGCGTTAAATTCGGGTAAATACCGATAAATTGCGCTCTATTTGTCGTTATTGCGCTGCATCAACGAGTTCATGCAATGCAGTGTTATGCTTGACTCCCATTTTTCAGGAGCCTCGTCAGGCCGCGCCAAATTAAAGAAATTCGGCACAAGTAGCGGAAAACACGATGATCCGCGAGGAGACAGGCCACTTAGTATCTCTTTTTAACAGTTTGTTCCTTTGCGACGCAAGCCGCGAAAAGGTACGGTTTGCTGCGTAAGGATTCATGCCCGTGACGCCGCATTGGCTCGCGAACCGCATTTCATGCGATGAAAGCGCGTAAAGCAGCGCTGCAAAATTCATGAAAGCGCCCGGCGGTTCGAGTCGCACACGCCTCTCGCATGCAGCGTCAGTGGGGCCATTGGTTTTCATTGCAGAAGAACGGAGACAGCTCGATGAACCAGCCCGCAGTAGTCGAAGACAACCATAAAAACGCCGTCGAAATCGAAGCGCCGGCCTATGTCCGGCACCGAAGACTCATCGAATGGGTCCAGCAAATCGCGGCCCTGACCAAGCCGGATCGCATCGAATGGTGCGACGGGTCGCAGGAAGAATACGATCGGCTCTGCCAGCAGATGGTCGAAGCCGGCACGATGAAGAAGCTCAATCCCGAGAAGCGCCCGAATTCCTTCCTCGCCTGCTCGGATCCCTCGGACGTGGCGCGCGTCGAAGATCGCACGTTCATCTGCTCGCAGCGGCGCGAAGACGCCGGCCCCACGAATAACTGGATCGATCCGCAGGAAATGCGCGTCACGCTCGACGGCCTGTTCGACGGGTCCATGCGCGGCCGCACGATGTATGTCGTGCCGTTCTCGATGGGCCCGCTCGGCTCGCCGATCGCGCATATCGGCGTGGAATTGTCGGACAGCCCGTATGTCGTGACGAACATGCGCATCATGACGCGCATGGGACGCGCCGTGTACGACGTGTTGGGCGAGAACGGCGAGTTCGTGCCGTGCGTGCATTCCGTCGGTGCGCCGCTCGTCGATGGGCGCAAGGACGTGCCTTGGCCGTGCAACGACACGAAGTACATTGTCCATTTTCCCGAAAAGCGCGAAATCTGGAGTTTCGGCTCGGGATACGGCGGCAACGCGCTGCTCGGCAAGAAATGCTTCGCGCTGCGCATCGCCTCGACGATGGGCCGCGACGAAGGCTGGCTCGCCGAGCACATGCTGATTCTCGGCGTGACCTCGCCGCAGGGGCGCAAGTATCACGTCGCGGCGGCGTTTCCGTCGGCGTGCGGCAAGACCAACTTCGCGATGCTGATTCCGCCGAGCGACCTGAACGGCTGGAAGGTCACGACCATCGGCGACGACATCGCGTGGATCAAGCCGGGCCGCGACGGGCGTCTCTACGCGATCAATCCGGAAGCGGGCTATTTCGGCGTCGCGCCCGGCACGAGCGAAAAGACCAACTTCAACGCGATGGCCACGTTGAAGGAAAACGTGATCTTCACGAACGTCGCGCTGACCGACGACGGCGATGTCTGGTGGGAAGGCATGACCGACACGCCGCCCGCGCATCTGATCGACTGGCAGGGCCGCGACTGGACGCCGGCAATCGCGAAGGAAACCGGCGCGAAAGCCGCGCATCCGAACGCGCGCTTCACCGCGCCGGCGTCGCAATGTCCGTCGATCGATGCCGATTGGGAAAATCCGGCCGGCGTGCCGATCGATGCGTTCATCTTCGGCGGACGCCGCTCCAACACCGTGCCGCTCGTCACCGAAGCGCGCGACTGGAAGGAAGGCGTCTACATGGCCGCGACGATGGGCTCCGAAACCACCGCCGCCGCCGCGGGGCAACAAGGCGTCGTGCGCCGAGATCCATTCGCGATGCTGCCGTTCTGCGGCTACAACATGGCCGATTATTTCGGCCACTGGCTGAAAATGGGCGAGCGCCTCGAAGCGACGAACGCGAAAGCGCCGAAGTTCTTCTGCGTCAACTGGTTCCGCAAGGGCGACGACGGCAAGTTCGTGTGGCCGGGCTTCGGCGAAAACATGCGCGTGCTGAACTGGATGATCGGCCGTATCGAAGGCACCACGAAGGGCGAGGAGCACGCGTTCGGCATTTCGCCGCGCTACGAGGACATCGACTGGGGCGCGCTCGGCTTCTCGCGCGAGCAGTTCGAGCAGGTCATCTCCGTCAGCGATGCCGCCTGGCGCGACGAACTCGCGCTCCACGACGAGCTTTTTTCGAAGCTCAAGCACGGTTTGCCGGAAGCTCTGCCGGACGCCAAGGCCGGTATGGAGAAGCGCCTCGCCGCATAAGCGTCGCATCCGGCGCGCTCGCGCGCCGGATTTATGTCGAAAACTGAATCAATCCCTTTTTATCGGGCCCGCAGCGACGGGCCCGATTTGCTCCTCGCGTACACCGCCGAAATTGACGCGGCAAGTGCTTTCAAAATTCCATCAATCGGATTGCACTGATCTTGGTGTTGTGAAAATCGCAACAATCGGTGATCTTTCATCCGCGTAACGCGCCTAACATCCAGATTTTTTTCGATTTTTTTGTGCTTCCGGGCAACTTCTGCACAAAAACGCCGGTCCTAGGATAATCCTGAATTGCTTTGCAGCAGAATTCGAGCCGTCTAGCGGCAGGAGTTGTCTTATGGATCATTTGCAGTCGATGAGAGTGTTCGTCCGCGTCGCGGATCTCGGGAGTTTCGCCCGTGCCGCAAGCGCGATGGACATCTCCAATGCGGTGGCTACGCGGCACGTCGCGGACCTGGAAGGACGCCTCGGCACGCGCTTGCTCAACCGCACGACGCGCAGCCTCTCGCTCACCGAGTCCGGCCAGGTTTATCTGGAGCGGGCGCGGCAAATCCTCGACGAACTGGAAGACGTCGAACAAATGGTGGTGGCGCGCAATCACGAACCGCTCGGTTCGCTCAGGATCGTCGCGCCCGTCGTGTTCGGTCTGCATAATCTCGCGCCCGTGTTACAGACGTATGCGCAGCGTTATCCGAAAGTCGTGCCGGACGTGACGCTGGTGGATCGTCAGGTCGATTTGGTCGAGGAAGGCTTCGATGTCGGCATCGTGATCGCGCGGCAGGTGAAAAGCGCAAGCGTCGTCACGCGGCGTCTGACGACGGGCTGCATGACTGTCTGCGCGACACCCGCGTATCTCGAAACGCACGGCACGCCGACGCGCCCCGAGCATCTGCTCGAGCATCCGTGCCTGAGCTTGCCGTCGGAATACTGGGGCGACGAGCGCGTGTTCACCGGTCCGGAAGGCGAAGTGCGTGTGCGGCCGCAGAACGTGATCATCGCGAACAACACGGAGATGCTGCGGCAGTTCGCGCTGCTCGGCATGGGCATCGCGATTTTGCCGAGCTATTTGATCGGCAACGACACGACGCGCGGCCAGCTCGTGCGTCTGCTCGGCGACTATCAATTGCCGCAGGTCGAGATCAACGTCGCGTATCCGAGCCGCCGTCATTTGCCGGCGAAGGTGCGGACGTTCATCGATCACCTCGTCGAGCATTTCAGCCAGACGCCGAATCATCAACTCGGCGAGCAGTGGATTCGCGATGGCCGCGGCAGGCCGGTGGCGCATTCGCGCTACGAGCACGCCGACGAACCGGCGACGCCCGCGCCGCGCGCGCGCCCGATCGACGGCGAACTCGCGCCGAAGCTATCGAAACCGTCGCGTACGCGAGGGCGTGTGCCGGCGGCATCGCCTTTCTGAAAGGCTCGCGCCAGGCGCAAATAAAAAACCCCCGCGACGTTTTGAACTGCACCCCAAAAGTTGGACAGTTTTGGGCTAGGCCGCTAAGGGCTGAGTTCTGTACATCACAGGACTCAGCCCTTTCAGCTTCAGCTTGATG
>NZ_JARUXK010000002.1:0-54475 GCF_031451435.1 Caballeronia sp. LZ008
ATCGCCTTGACGGAGATGATCGAGAGGCCATCGCTCGGCGGTGCGCCTCGCACCTTGAGATAGTAGTTCTGCCTGCCCGTGATCCAGCGCGCGAGGGCGCTGGATCGCTTTGTTTGTGCTTCCATTCAGATTCCCTGCATCGAGATGCTGCCAGGCCATGGCCTGATAAACATTCCTATCTAATCGGGCGCATACGGATTCAGCGCACGACTGGCGAAACGTAGGCGGGAATTATTTCGAGAGGAAGCAAAAAAAACCCTTAGGCCAAAGACACTGCCAAGAAGCAGCAATACAAAATCGGATTTCTCTTAAAATGATTTCGCCCGGGTGCGACGCATAGTTACCTCGCTGGCGTGTGGTAGCGCTGGCCAGGACTCAGCGGTTTTGAAGACACTCTGCACCCGTGAGCCCGCGCAATGCCGGCTGACGTTCGTCGCGCTCTTTCGACATGAAGCGCAGCTAGACCACGTGCGCCATCTGACCAACGGCGCTCGATGCTTTGTCGGGCCTAAGAGCGGGACGTGGCAGGGAACCCGCGAGGGTTGCTGGCAATGGTGTAGCGTCCCGGTCTTCCAACCCTGTCATTGTTCCCGCCCGCCCCCAACTGAGAGAAAGGGGGCGGCTCCGGGTTTGTCCAAAAGAGGAGCTTGACCGGTGCTACATCAAAAACAATCGGCAGTCTCACACGCATCCTCACGGCGACAACCTTCCTCAGCGTATTCCGAGCCTTCTACACTCGATCCACGTATCGCTGCCATGCGACTGCTATTTCGCACGCTTAAAAGAACCGTCGACACGATGCGCAACCATGAAGACAGTCTTTATGAAATGCGCGACGTAACAAGTGCGGCTTGTCTCAGGACCGAACTTGGCGGAATGCGCGAAAGCGTCGATGCGGCGTTTTTGCTCGACACTCCTAGTGTCTACCAATGTGCACGCTCGCGGTATTCGACGGTCGAGAAATTCTTCTAATATTAAACTCGTAGACAAGAAAACTTACTTTCTTTGCAGCAAAGAAAGTGACCGCCGCCCCGCACAGGGGCAGTGCTAATAGACCAAAAAGAAAACGGGATCCGGCGAGAGAAAACCTCAAGCACTCGCAGCGCGCCCCACAGTACGATCCCCCTCAGAAGGCCGATAATTCAGCCGCATGGAAAGCTCGACCGCAGCGCCACATACCTTCGCGACAAGCCGCGCTTTCTCATCATCGGCGCCGATATCCGACCGCGGCACGGTCGCCGCCACCGCCGCGACGATCGCGCCGGAATGATCCCGCACGGGCGCAGTAACGACCGAAATCCCCCGCTCGAACGATGCTTCACTGAGCCCATACCCGAGCGAAGCACATTCTTCCACGCGTTCGTAAAGCTCCTCGATAGTCGCGGGCGTCCGCTCCGTATACTTCTCCAGTTGAGCCTCGGGATAAAGCGCCTTCAGCGCGGCCATCGACAAATCGCCCATCAGCACATGACCATGCACGGTCGCATGAGCAGGAAGACGCGTACCGACATGCACCTTCACCGAGCTGAACAGCGGCTCATGACTCTGCGCTTTCGCGACGAACACGACATCGCGCTGATCGCGGATCAGCAGATGCGTCGAAAGTCCGGTCGCATCGCGCAGACGTTCGAGAATCGGCGTGCCGAAATCGGTCAGCTCCAGCGAGTTGACGTACTCAAACCCAAGCCGCAGCACGGCGACGCCGAGCCGGAAACTACGATCGCCGTTCACGCGTTCGAGAAAGCCCAGCGCTTCGAGCGTTTGCAGCAGACGGAACGTCGTCGTGCGCGGAATGCCGATGCGCCGCGAGAGCTCCGGCGCGGCCAGCACCGGCTCGCGCGCCGAGAATTCGGCGAGGATGCGCAAGCCGCGTTCGAGGCCCGGCACGAGATAGCTGGAACCGCCGCCAGATGACGCGTCCTCATCTGTCGTGTCGAGAGTCTCCGCCTGAATGTCTTCCTGTTTGCTTCGTCGGGCCATGTTGGCTGTCGTTGTCGTCGTGCAATGGGCAATCATAGCGCGAGACCATGCATCGTCGGCCTTTGCCACTCGTCATAACATGTTATATTGACTTCTTGGCGATACCTCACCGATGCTTTGACGATGAGCTTCGAAGCCACATTCTGGCTCTTTTGCACGGGCCTTGGCGCGAGCGCGGCGGGCGGCATGCTGGGCATGGCGAGCGGCCTGTTCATCGTGCCCATCCTGACGATGTTCTTCCATATCGACATGCACGCCGCCATCGGCACGAGCATCGTGTCGGTGATCGCGTGTTCCTGCGGCGGCGCAGCCGCGTTTCTGCGCGGCGGTCTGACGAACGTGCGGCTCGCCGTCGTACTCGAAACCGGCACGACGCTCGGCGCGCTGACGGGCGTGTTCGTCGCGGGCGTCGTACCGGTGGCCGCGCTCGATTTCCTCTTCGCGGGCGTGCTGCTGGTGTCGGCGTGGCAGATGTTCATCCGCCGCGAAGATCCGGCGGGCACGTCGAGGCCGATTCCATCGAACGGACTCGCCGCCGCGCTCGGCCTTCATTCCAGCTATCCCGACAGAACCTTGCGTCGCGACATCCCTTACGAAGTGCGCCGCGTGCCCGTCGGCCTCACGTTGATGTACGCGGCAGGACTCGTTTCCGCGCTGCTCGGCATCGGCAGCGGCATCCTGAAGATTCCGGCGATGGACAACGCATTGCGTCTGCCGATCAAGGTATCGACGGCGACGTCGAACTTCATGATCGGCGTCACGGCCGCCGCGAGCGCGAGCGCGTATTTTCTGCGCGGGGAGATCGTGAGCGCGATCGCGGGACCGGTCGCGCTCGGCTCGGTGATCGGCGCGATCGCGGGCGCGCGCGTGCTGATGAAAGTGCGCGGCGAGCGCCTGCGCCTGCTGTTTCTGTCGATGCTGCTGCTCGTCGCCTGTCAGATGTTCATGCAAGGCATCGGTATCGATCTGCTGCGATGAAGGACCTCACGCCGAAAACGCTCGATCGCCTGCTCGCCGGTTTTCTACAGTGCGGCACATGGGCCGCGTGCGCGCTGATCGGCGCGGGTCTCTTCGCCGGCACGAAACTTCTGACGGCGGGCGTCGCGCTCTTCATCTTGCTGCCGGTGCTGCGCGTCGTGCTGATGCTCGCCATGTTCGCGCGGCAACGCGATTTCCTCTACGCGACGATCGCCGCGACCGTGCTTCTCGTGATCGCGGCGGGCTGCGCGATCGGCATGCGTCTCGGGCCGCTCGCCGGTTGATGCACATCGCCACGAGCGCGCATCCAGCGGTTATTCTCCCTGACGGCAGTCGATGACATTCGCCGGTTTCCTCAGGAGAAACACGCATCATGTTCGATTCGACCGATGTGCTGATCGCCGGTGCGGGGCCCGTCGGCCTCATGCTGGCTGCCGAACTGCGCCGCGATGGCGTGAACGTGCGCATCATCGATGCACACGACGAGCGCGCGTTTTTCGTGAAGGCGCTGGGCGTCACGGCGCGCACGCTTGAGATTTTCGAGGATATCGGCATCGCGCGCGACGCGATCGATGCGGGCGTGTGGCTGACCGGCGCCGACACGTATCAGGACGGCGCGCCCGCGTTCAGCGCCGAAGTGCCGCGCGCCGGGCTGCCGTACGGCGCGCTCTCGCTCGCGCAGTTCGAGACGGAACGCATTCTCGAAGCGGCGCTCGCGCGCAACGGCGGGCACGTCGAATACGGGGCGACGCTCATCGATTTCAGCGAATCGGCCGATGCCATCGACGCATGCGTACAGGACGCATGTGGCGAGAGCCGCACGGTTCGATGCCGCTGGCTCGTCGGCTGCGACGGCGCGCGCAGCACGGTGCGTCGTCATCTGAACGTCGCGTTCGAAGGAGATCAGTATCCGCAGACCTTCATGCTCGCCGATGTCGATGTCGACTGGAATCTGCCGCGCGGAAGGATGTATCGCTTCAATGTGTCGGGTGAGGACAGGGCCGCATCGACGACGCTCGCCGCGTTGCCGGTGCGCGGTTCGGTGCGTCGCTATCGTCTGTCGATGGTCCTGCTTCCCGACGATGCCGCCAGACACGCGCCGAACGCCACGCCCGCTTTCGACGAGATCGAGCGCATCATGCTGCCGGTCCTGCCGAAGGGCACGCGGCTTTCGTCGATGCGCTGGTCGTCGGTGTATCGCGTGAGTTACCGGATCGCGCAGCAGTATTCGCGCGGCCGCGTGTTTCTCGCAGGCGATGCGGCGCATATTCATCCGCCCGTCGGCGGGCAGGGCATGAACACGGGCTTGCAGGACGTCCACAATCTCGCGTGGAAACTCACGCTCGCGTCGCGCGGTCTCGCGAGTCAGACGCTGCTCGACAGTTACGAAGCGGAGCGGCGGCCAGTCGGGCTCGATGTCGTCGAATCGACGAGCCGCGCGCTGAACACGGTTCTCGCGCACGGCGAGATCAAGCCCGCGATGCGCGAGACGCAATTGCTGGTGAGTTATCGCGGCAGCAGCTCGATAGTTGCAGACGAAACCATCGAGTTGACGCCCGCATTGCCCGCGCCCGGCGATCGTGCACCGCAAGCCGGCGGTCTCGTGGAGGCGTTCATCGGTCATGCGCAGCGCTTGCACGATCATCTCGGACGCGGACGTCACACGCTCATCGGCTATATCGATGACGATGCCGATGGCGCACGCGTCGCCGCGTTCGCTGCAACGGTCGAAGCATGGCGCGCCGCACTCGGCACGGCGGCGAGCGCGGTGCTGATCGTGTCGCCGGACGTTGCGAAGGCGGCGTCGTTCGTGCCTGCGTGTGAAGCGTATCGGACGTTGAGCGACGAAGCGCGCGAATTCGCCGATGCCTTCGGCGCGAAGAACGGCATGGCGTGGGTCGTGCGGCCGGACGGACATATCGGTTATAGAAGCGCGCGTTGCTCGCCGGATGCGTTGATTGCATGGCTCGGACGCGTGCTCGGTTAGCGCCGGATTTCGATGACGTGCGCCTGAATCTTCCCGTCGGGATAGTCGGAGCCGAAGCGCGCGGCGATGGCTTGCGCGCATATCGATGTCGCTTCGTCCAGACTCGCGCCCGCACGCGATTCGATCTCGTTGCGCAACGGTGTGCCCTGGCAATAGGCGAGCGCGACCTCTTGCGCCGACGATGCGCGGCTGCGTCGCGTGACGGTTTCGAAACGCGGCATCGCGTCGAAGCCCGCCGATGCGAGATCGCGCGAAATCAATCCGCGATCGAAGTAGCCGTGCGGCGTGCGCTTCATGAAAAGCGGCGGATCATCGGGAAAGAGATGGCCGAGTGCATCGGTGATCGTATTGGCAAACGCGTTCTCTTCGATGCGATCCCATATGTTAAAGAGCAGCGCGCCGCCCGGCCGCAGCACGCGACGCGCTTCTGCGAAAGCCGCGGGCTTGTCGGGAAAGAACATCGCGCCGAACTGACAGACGACGATATCGAAGCTTGCATCGTCGAAAGGCAACTGCAACGCGTTCGCCTGCCGCCATGTCATGGTGCGTCCGATGGGCGTCGTCGCGGCGCGATCGAGCATCGCCTGATTCAAATCGGTCGCGACGATATCGACATGAGCGGGCAATGCAAGCGCCATCGCGCGCGTGACGGCGCCGGTGCCCGCTGCCGTTTCCAGCACGCGCGATGGAGCGAGCGCCGCCGCGCGCGCTGCAAGATCTTCGGCGTAGGGCGCAAAGAGCATCGGCACGAGAAGCCGCTCGTAAAGCTCGGGAATCTGACCGGCGAACTGAACGTCCGTGCGAGGCATAGTCGTATTCATGCGCCGTCTCCGATCGATTATTCGCGTGAGGCCTCAAGTCTTTTCACTCTACGCTGCTTTATCGCCTTGGCGGAGATGGCTACATTTCATCCTGTCGCGCCGCTCTTGCAAAACGCAACGGCGCATCCGGGCATTAAATAACCTCTTCAAGGATTCCATCATGAGCAAACTCGCAGGCAAGGTCGCGGTCGTCACGGGCGCATCGAAAGGTATCGGAGCCGGGATTGCAAAGGCGCTCGCGGCAGAAGGCGCGTCGGTCGTCGTCAATTATGCGAGCAGCAAGGCGGGCGCGGATGCAGTCGTCGCGGAGATCACGGCATCGAACGGCAAGGCGATCGCCGTGGGCGGCGATGTGTCGAAAGCGGCCGATGCGCAGGGCATCGTGAATGCGGCGATCGAGACCTACGGACGCCTCGATATCCTCGTGAACAACTCGGGCGTCTATGAATTCGCCGCGCTCGAAGAGATCACCGAAGAGCACTTCCATAGACAGTTCAATATCAACGTCCTCGGCACGCTGCTGACGACGCAAGCCGCCGCGAAACACCTCGGCGAAGGCGCGAGCATCATCAACGTGAGTTCGGTCGTGACGCGTATCACGCCGCCGACGAGCGCGGTCTACAGCGGCACCAAAGGCGCCGTCGATGCGATCACGGGCGTGCTCGCACGCGAGCTGGGCGCGCGCAAGATTCGCGTGAACTCGATCAATCCGGGTGTCGTCGTGACCGAAGGCACGCATAGCGCGGGCATCATCGATTCCGACTTCGACAAGGCCGCGCTCGCGCAAACGCCGCTCGGACGTCTCGGTCAGCCGGACGATATCGCATCGATCGCGGTGTTCCTCGCATCCGACGACGCGCGCTGGATGACCGGCGAAAGTCTCATTGCAAGCGGCGGCATGCGTTAAACACGAAGTGTATCGACGGGCGACGCCGGTTCCGTATCTGGCGTCGTGGAAAACCGCGCGGGAGAATGCATCGACATTATTTCCGCCGGAGTCCGTCGATGCCTCATACGCCGCAACTGTTCGCTTTCGCCCTGGTCGCGCTCGGCATGGCGCTCACGCCAGGGCCGAACATGGTCTATCTGATCTCGCGCTCGATCTGTCAGGGCCGCAGCGCAGGACTCATCTCGCTCGGCGGCGTCGCGCTCGGCTTCGTGGTCTACATGCTATTCGCGGCGTTCGGCATCACCGCGCTCCTCATCGCAATCCCGTTCGCCTATGACGCGTTGCGCTTCGGCGGCGCGCTCTATCTGCTCTATCTCGCGTGGCAGGCCGTGAAGCCCGGCGGACGCTCGCCGTTTCAGGTGCGCGATCTGCCGATCGGCAGCCCGCGCAAGCTCTTCACGATGGGCTTCGTCACCAACCTGCTGAATCCGAAGATCGCGGTGCTGTATCTGTCGCTGTTGCCGCAGTTCATCGATCTTTCGCACGGCGGCGTGCTCGGCCAGTCGCTCGTGCTCGGCGTCGTGCAGATCATCCTCAGCATCACCGTCAATTCGATCGTCGCGATGACCGCCGGAACCATCGCGCTCTTTCTCGCGCGCAAGCCCGCATGGCTGCTGATCCAACGCTGGCTGATGGGCACCGTGCTCGCCGGCCTCGCGTTGAGAATGGCGACCGAAGCGCACCGCTGATCCTTTCAGCCGGGATGATCCGTATACACGCGTCCGAGCAGGTCGTCGTATTCGTCGCGACGCGCGGCGACGATCGCCCGCAGCATCCGGATGAACGCGTTGCCATCCTCGAAGTGCTGCACGAGCACGCGCGCCGTGCGCAGCGATATGAATTCGGTCATGGGTCGCGACGGCTCGTCGTCGATCCTGAAGCTGAACCGATGCACCTCCACGGACGATACTTCCGACGGTACTTCGTGAGAGAGGATGGTGGCCCGCATTTGCGCTTCCTTCATCGTTCTTGTTATCGGTCTCGGGCATTGGGACTTCGCGCGGTTTATGCGCAAGTCGCCCGGTTTTCGGGTCTTGGCATGCAGCAATGGACATGCCGTCGACCCCCTTTGCAACAGCGGCGCGAAGGGATGCGTTAAGTACACGATGAGCGCATGTGCGGTGTCCCACAATGAATCATCGACATGAGAAGCGGTGATTCCAGTGAATCAATCGAGCGGCCGACGCCCTAAGCTGGTCCTGTATCCGACGCGCACGATGACGCCTACGCCCGGAACCAGCGAGGACGACTTTCAAATTTACGCCTCGTACCGGGGCAGCAGCGCAAGCGGTTTTTTCGGCACGCTCAAGGTCGTGCGCAAAACCGACGGCAAGCTGCTGTTTCCATTCGACGGCGCCGACAGCATCGGTCCGTTTCCGTCGAAGGCGGCCGCGGTCGCCGCCGCGCTCGACCGAGGCGACGAGCTCGTGAAGGCCGACCTGGCGCGCCCGGAGTTGTGAACGTACGGTCGTGCCGCCTAAAGGGATTACTTTCGTACGATATTTGATTATGGTTTCCCCTGATCGTCGGCTCATTCTTCTGATGGACAATCTGCGCACAGCCTACGGGCATTCACACTGCCCGAAAGAGCAAGGGACGGTCATTAGATAAAAGAGAGAGGGCACGCCATGAACCAGCCTCAAGTCACCTATCGCGGCTTCGTCATCATGCCGATGGCCGCATTCGACGGCGGTCTCTACGCCGCGATGACGATCATCTCCGACACCGGAGGGCTCCAGCGCGCGACGGGCGTGCTTGGACATTTCGCGTCCGTCGAGGAAGCCCGTGCGTTCGCGCTCGTCGCGGGCAAGGACGAGGTGGACCGCCGTCTGTGGCATTCGGTAGCCGTCGCCTGAAACGATCGTTCGCATCGTTTCGAAACAAGTCGAGCGGGATCCCGCTCGTTCCTTCGACTGCGTCCGAAAGTCCGAAAATAACGGGTTTCGTACCTTGAACGCGCGTTTCGGACTGTCATACTGCAGGCATCCGTGCGTCTGTCCGTTATGGCTCGCGCACGATCTTTGCACCGGAAAAAGGCCGAACCGATGGCAACCGTCGTATACGTTTTCGAGGAAAGCAGAGGTGTACCGACCCACGAGCGCGACTTGCTGGAGATAGACTCCGCGGGTTTTCTCGTCGATATGAGCGCGGTCTTCGTCGAGCGCTGCAGTTGCACGATCGCCGCGGCTGCGCGCCCCGCGTTCCAGCGCGCGTTGCGACGGCTGCAGGCGGGCGACACGATGATCACGACGAGACTCTGGTGTCTCGGCAACAGCGTGCAGGACGTCGTCGCGACGATCGGCCTGCTGGAGCGGCGCGGCATCGCCACGATCTGTCTCGCGTACGGCAAGAGCGATCTGTGCTCGAAGGAAGGTCTCGCGTTCGTCGAGACGCTGCGGCTCGCGGAAGAGCTCGAGCGCGTCACGCGCCGCAGCCGCGCGCGCGAGGCTGCAAGCGCCGCCAAGGAGCGTGGCGTCGCGCAGGGCCGCCCGAGTTCGCTTTCTGAAGCGCAGCAACGTCAGGCGATGCTCGGTCTCGACGCCGGCCTCACCGTGACCGAGATCGCCCGCTCGCTCAACACGTCGCGGCAGACCATCATGCGCTTGCGCATCGCGCACGCCGCTCCGCCGCAAGAGCGCGCGGTGCACGCGGTCATCGAGGCTCCGGACGGACCCGAACCGCTCGCCGCCAACGACGCGAAGTAGCGCGACGCACGGTTCGTCTCCGGGCGACGTTTCTCTCCCTGCGTGTCCTGACGCAGCGGCCGGTTTTATGCTTCCATGTCTGACGACGCGTGCCAAACGCGTCGAATTGAAACCCGCGCGCCGAATGGTCGCGTTGCGTACACTACAATCGATGCCTCAAGAGGCGCGACGCGCGTCCCGCGCCGCGTTTTCATTACAACGACATGGCTCACGAGTGAACTCAAACAATATGCGCGGTGATCGGAAACAAGGGATGAACCCGGAGGATTCGGAGACATGACCAGCAGTCGATCGAAGGCGGCGGCATCCGAGAACTTCGAACCCTTGCCTTTCGCCGTAGTCGGCATGGGCGCGTCCGCGGGCGGCATCGAAGCATTGCTCAATTTCTTCGATAATGCGCCGGCCGAAATGGACATGGCGTTCGTGGTCATCGTGCATTTGCCGGCGGATCGCCTGAGCCGCGCCGATGAAGTCCTGCAACGCGTGACGGACATGCCGGTCAAGCAGGTCTCCGCGACCACGGCCATCGAGAAGAATCATATCTATATCAACGCGCCCGACAAGCATCTGGAAATGTCGGAGGGTCATCTTCGTGCGGTGGATCGCGCGGCCAACGGCGCGCCCACGACCATCGACCACTTTTTCGCCACGCTCGCCTCGGCGCACGGCACGCGTTCGATCGGCATCGTGATGTCCGGCTCGGGCTCCGATGGCGCGGCGGGACTCTCGCGCATCAAGGAGATGGGCGGCATCACCGTCGCGCAGAAACCGGAAGACGCGCATTTCGCCGAAATGCCGCAACACGCGATCACCACGCGCCAGGTCGATTTCATCCTGCCGGCGGCGGAGATGCCCGAGAAGCTGCTGGATCTCTGGAACAACGCCAAGAAAATCCACCTGCCGATCGCCGAGGCCAACGAAGCGGCCGAGAAGGAAACGCCGCCCACGGCGGGCAGCGCCGAGCGCGCGCTGGGCGATATCCTCATGCAGCTGCGCGTTCGCACCGGACACGATTTCCGTCATTACAAGCGCGCGACCATCCTGCGGCGCATCGAGCGGCGCATGCAGGTGAACGGGCTGCGCGATATCGGCGCATACCGCGATCATCTGCGCTCGAATCCGGACGAGACCACGTCGCTGCTCGCCGACATGCTGATCGGCGTGACGCAGTTCTTTCGCGATCGCGAGGCGTTCGACGCGCTGCGGCGCGATGTCGTGCCGCAGTTGCTCGACGCGACCAAGGGCGAGTCGCAGATACGCGTGTGGGTGCCCGGCTGCTCGACCGGCGAGGAAGCCTATTCGCTCGCGATCATGCTCGCGCAGGCGCGCGAAACCGTCGGTTTCGAGGCGACCTATCAGATCTTCGCCACCGATATCGACGAGCCCGCCATCGCGCAGGCGCGCAGCGGCTCCTATCTCGGCTCGATCGCGACCGATATCCCGTCTGAGCTTCTGCGCCGCTATTTCAAGCACGAAGGCGGACGCTACCAGATCGTCAAATCGGTGCGCGAGCGCATTCTGTTCGCCGCGCACAGCCTGCTGCGCGATCCGCCGTTTTCGCATCTCGATCTGATCTCCTGCCGCAACGTGCTGATCTATCTCGATCGCGCGGTGCAGCGGCAAGTGCTCGAGCTCTTTCACTTCGCGCTGCGGGCGGGCGGTTATCTCTTTCTCGGCACGGCCGAATCCGCGGATACCGCCGACGATCTTTTCACCATCGTGGACAAGAAGAGCCGCATCTATCGCGCGCGCACCGTGCTGAACCGCGTGAAGCCGCCGGTCTCGTTTCCTTCGCTCGGCCCCACGAACATCGGGCCGCGCGAAGAGCTGATGACGACCGCCGCGCCGGTGAGCATGGCCGCCGGGCCCGAAACGCCGGAGCGCCGCAGCTTCTCCTTCGCGGCGCTGCATCAGCGCGTGCTGGAAGAATATGCGCCGCCTAGCGTCGTTGTCGATCGCGATTCGAACATCGTGCATCTGTCCACGACGGCCGGGCGATTCCTGCGGCACGGCGGCGGCGAATTGTCCTCGAACATCATGGCGCTCGTGCTGCCCGAGTTGCGGCTCGACCTGCGCACGACGCTCTTTCGCGCGCATCAGACGGGCGGCAGCGTCGAGGCGCGGCGCGTCAAGCTGACTCAGGACGGCCGCGCCGTCTGGGTCAACATGACGGTGCGTCCATTT
This sequence comes from Caballeronia sp. LZ008, assembly GCF_031451435.1. Lineage (NCBI taxonomy): Bacteria > Pseudomonadati > Pseudomonadota > Betaproteobacteria > Burkholderiales > Burkholderiaceae > Caballeronia > Caballeronia sp. LZ008. Next base: position 11,605 of record NZ_JARUXK010000002.1, read on the forward strand.
CATGACACCGGCGTGAACGCCGACTTTTTCCTCGTATTGTTCGACGAGGTGCAAGAGCACATGGCCGACGAAGGACTGCCCGAGCAACGCGGCCAGGATCCGCTCTTGTTGCAACTGGAACGCGAACTGCAGCACACGCGCGAGCAACTCGCGACGACGATCGAGCAGCATGAGACGACCGTCGAGGAACTGAAGGCGTCGAACGAGGAATTGCAGGCGATCAACGAAGAGCTGCGCTCGGCGACCGAAGAGCTCGAAAGCAGCAAGGAAGAACTGCAATCGGTGAACGAGGAACTGACCACGGTCAACGCCGAATTGCAGGCGCGCGTCGAGGACACGGCGAAGGCGAACGACGACCTGCAGAACATCATCGCGGCGACGGAAATCGCCACGGTGTTCGTCGACAAGCAGATTCGCGTCAAGCGCTTTACGACGAGCGCGACGCGCGTGTTCAAGCTGATCGACGTCGATATCGGCCGCTCGCTCTTCGACATCACGCATTCGCTGCGCTATTCCTCGCTCGCGGACGACGTGAAGCAGGCTTTCGATACGCTCAAGCTCATCGAGCGCGAAGTCGAGAGCCACGACGGCAAATGGTATCTGATGCGCCTCTTGCCGTACCGCACGGCCGATGACCGCATCGACGGCGCGGTGCTCACGCTCATCGACGTCACGGCGCGGCATGTGGCCGAAGAGACGGCGCGCATCGGCGAAGAGCGTCTGCGGCTCGTCGCGCAATCGACCGCCGACTACGCGATCATCGTGCAGGATCCGAACGGCACGATCGTCACCTGGAACGCGGGCGCGGAGCGCATCTTCGGCTTCTCGGAGAAGGAAGTCGTCGGGAGGAACATCTCGCTCATCTACTCGCCCGAAGACCGCGCGGCGAACGTGCCGGCGAACGAGCGCGAACTCGCGGAACGCGACGGACGCGCCGACGACGAACGCTGGCACATCACGCGCGACGAACGCCGCGTGTATTGCAGCGGCGTGGTGACGCCGATCTCCGATCCGTCGTTCACGGGTTACGCGAAGATCGCGCGCGATCTGACCGAGCGCAAAATGCGCGAGGACGCCAACCGCGAAGCGCTCGCGCACGAGCACGCCGAGCGCGAGAAGGCGTCGCTGTCGAACCAGTTGAAGGACGACTTCATCGCGATGCTGTCGCACGAACTCAAGCATCCGCTGAATCTCATCGGCATGAAGGCGGAAATCCTGCCGCGCCTGCCGGAAACGCGCGGTATCGAAGTGGTGCAGGAAACCGCCGATTCGATCCGCCGCGCGGTGCGCGGGCAGGCGCAGATCATCGACGATCTGCTGGATCTTTCGCGCGTTCGCACCGGCAAGCTCGCGCTGAGCATCGCGCCGGTGGATGTCGCGGGCGTACTCGCGCGCATCGCGGATGTCGCCGAAACGGAAGCCGTGCAACGTGGAATCGCGCTGCTCGCGAGCAATCGCGCGGAGCCGATCTACGCATTCGCCGATTCTGTGCGTTGCGAGCAGATTCTCTGGAACCTCGTTTCCAATGCGCTGAAGTTCACGGATCGCGGCGGTTCCGTCGATCTGCGGATCGCGCGCGACGGCGGCATGGTGCGTATCGATGTCGTGGATACCGGGCAGGGCATCGAGGCGTCCGCGCTGCCGCATATCTTCGACATGTACCGGCAAGGCGGGCGCAATCCGACATCGTCCGGGCTCGGCATCGGCCTTGCACTCGCGAAGCAGCTCGTCGACATGCACGGCGGGCGCATCGAGGCGCGTTCCGATGGCCTCGGCCGCGGCACGACGGTCTCGGTCTGGCTGCCCGCCGCCGCGACGCAACAGGCCGTGCCGCCGCGCAGCGAGGACCGCGCGCGGCCTGTCAGCGGCGCGCGCCTTTTGCTCGTCGACAACGACGTCGAAGCGACCGCATCGTTCGCCGCGCTGCTCGAGCTCGAGCAGGCGTCGGTGCAGATCGCATCGAGCGCCGAGCAGGGTCTCGAACTGCTCGGCAAGGGTTCCGTGGATGCGGTGATATCGGATATCCAGTTGCCCGGCATCGACGGCTACACGTTCATCAGGCGCGTGCGCGCAGACACGACGCTCGCGGATGTGAAGGCGATCGCACTGACGGGGTTCGGCCGCGACGAGGATAAACGCGCGGCGCGTCAGGCGGGCTTCGACGCGCATCTGACCAAGCCGGTTGATTTTTCGGAGCTGCTTCATACACTCGATGTATTGCTCGAGCCGGGGCGCGAGAAGGAGCGCGGCGGCTGAAGCACCGGCGCCGGTCCGCCGATTGCTTCCTAGATCAGACAGGAGGCGCTATGGCTGAACGGGACATCGTGGTGATCGGTGCATCGAGAGGCGGTTTTCAGGGACTCAGGGCGCTCGTTAGCGCGCTTCCCGCCGATCTTCCGGCTGCGGTGTTCGTCGTGCTGCATATCGGCCGTCACGCCAGCATGCTGCCGGACCTGCTCACGAGTTGGGGACGGTTGATCGCGCGTTATGCAACGCATGGCGAAAAGGTCGAACATGGAACCATCCGTGTAGCGCCGCCGGACCGGCATCTCGTGTTGTCGAAAGGGCGCGTGTGGCTCAGCGAGGGTGCGAAGGAAAACTTCTCGCGGCCCGCCGCCGATCCGCTGTTTCGCAGTGCCGCGATGGAATACGGGGCGCGTGTCGTCGGCGTCGTGATGAGCGGCGATCTCGACGATGGCGCCGCCGGTCTCGCCAACATCCGCGCCCAACGCGGTTTCGCCATCGTGCAGAATCCGGACGATTGCGAAGCGCCGAGCATGCCGCGTGCCGCACTCGAATCGTGCGGCGCCGACATGCTGTGTGTCGAGCGCGAACTCTCGCGGTGCATTCAGGCGGCGGTGCACGGGATGTCGTCCGACGAAGCTTCCGAGGGAGCGCAGATGAACAAGAACGTGTTCGAGAAAGAGGCTCGCCTCGCAGCCAGCCGCCTGTCGGATATCGATTCGCTCGACGAAGTCGGCGAGCGGTCGGCGCTGACATGTCCCGATTGCGGCGGCGCGCTGTGGCGCATCAAGGACGATCATCCGATGCGCTATCGCTGCCATACCGGACACGCGTTCACCGGGCTGTCGCTGGAGGAGGGCATCGAAGCGCGTTCGGAGACGGCGATCTGGTCGGCCATGCGCGCAGTGCACGAGCGCGTCATCTTCGCGAAAGAGCGGCAGCGCTGGGCGGAGCGGTCGGGCAATGAAGATCAGATAAAAATCGAGCAGGCGCGCATCGACGAAGCGGAACGTCTCGTCGAATTGTTGCGCGAAGCGGTGCAGACAGCATCTTCATCCGCGAACTGACGAACTGACGGGAAACGGAGGATCGAATGGATCTCGAAGCGGAGAGCCTGGCGCTTGTCCAGGCTGATCGCGATATCAACGAAGGCAAGGAACGCATCGAGCGTCAGCGCAAGATAATCGAGCAACTGCGCTCCGGCGGACACGACACGACGGATGCGGTCAGGCTGCTCAGCACGCTCGAAGACACGCTGACGGCCATGATGCAGCATCGCTCGCTCATTGTGGCTCGCATCGCGCAGTGGAAGAGCGGGATCTTAACGTAGGACGTGCGCCGCGCGGGGTCTGCCGGCGGCGATGCAGCGTGCCGACGCCGCGAAACGCGCGTGCGGCGATGCACTCGCGCATACGCGCCATGACGAGCGAATTGAGGCTGGGCGAGCGTGCCGCGCGTGCCTTGCGTCGCGGCTCCCTGGATAGCGAAGCGTGCACGTCGTGAGCGAATTTTTGCAGCGCATCCGCCGATCCGCTGACGCTCATGTACGCCTGCTGTCCGATCCTGCCGTCGAGCAGAACGGTCATTCCGGATTCACGGGCCAGCTTCAACATGTCGGATTGCATGATTGTTCGGGCTCATCGCCCGCTCTTGTCATTGGCTTCGCGCGAAGCCTTTCATGCTTTCAATACAGCATTCGCTGTGCCCCGGCCGCGCTAAATAATCGGCTTGCCGCCCGTTACCGCGATGGTCGCGCCCGATATGTAGCTCGCCTCGTCCGATGCCAGCATCACATAAGGCGCCGCGAGTTCCGCAGGCTGTCCGGGGCGCTTCATCGGCACCTGCTTGCCGAAGTTCTCGACGCTCGAAGGCGGCATCGTCGATGGAATCAGCGGCGTCCAGATCGGCCCCGGCGCCACGCAGTTCGCGCGTATGCCGCGCTCGGCCAGCAGTTGCGCAAGCCCGCCCGTGAAGTTCTGGATCGCGCCCTTCGTGCTCGCATACGCGATCAGTCCGGGATTCGGCGCATCGGCATTGACGGACGTCGTGTTGACGATCGAACTGCCTTCTTTCATATGCGCGAGCGCGGCCTTCGTGATGCGGAACATCGCGCCGATATTCGTCGAATAGGTCTTGTCCCATTCGTCGTCGCTGATGTCTTCGAGCTTGTCGTAAGTCGCCTGATACGCCGCGTTGTTCACGAGCACGTCGATGCGCCCGAACGTTTCGGCCGTCTTCGCGACGATCTGCTTGCAATGCTCGCGATCCGTGATATCGCCGGGCAGAAGCAGCGCGCGGCGTCCGGCTTTCTCGACCCAGCGCTTCGTTTCCTCGGCGTCGTCATGCTCGTTGAGATAGGAGATGGCGACGTCCGCGCCTTCGCGCGCATAGGCGATCGCCACCGCGCGGCCGATGCCGCTGTCCGCGCCCGTGATGAGCGCGACTTTGCCGGCGAGCCGGTTGCTGCCCTTGTAGCTCGATTCGCCGTGATCGGGCGGCGGGTCCATCGGGCCGGTGAGTCCCGGGCGATTGTCCTGCTGTTGCGCCGGCATCGGCGGGCGTGGGTATCCGCTATCGGTGGTATTGCTCATGTCGTGCTCCTTACGCTGCCGCTTCAAGAACGACCGTGGCCCGGCTTTCCCTGAGGGCGCCTGTACGAGCGGCGCTGCGCGCTCTTTCATTGACGAGTGTTTTCATTCACGACTCCGGTGCTGGTTAGAAAGACGACCGCATGCGCGGTCATGCGGTCGTGTCAGCATCGAGCGTTCCAGGAATCGAAACACGGCGTGCGGAATCCGCGCCTTACGACGCGCGAAGAGCGGAAATGGCGATCAGTGGTCCGCTTCGTCGACTTCCTTGACCACGGTCTTGCGAAGCTGATCGAGCGCGCGCAGGCTGGTGATGAGATTGCGCAACAGGCTTTCCGAGTCGTCGGTGTTCCATCCGCACTGTCGGAGCGATTCGAGGCGTTCCGTCTGCTCGACGATGCGCCGCCCGCAATTCTCGATATGCAGGTCAAGACGTGCGAGTTCCTCTAAAGATTTGGTGTTGGCCATGGCGGACGTTCGCGTAGTAGGAAATTTTGTCCAGTCAACCATGGTACAACGGGCCGCGAATCGCCGATGCGGCGCAGTGAATCGGTCACTTTCGCTTCGTCAATTCAAGGTTGCGCGCGCTTCGAGACCGCATCGCGCATGCTGCGCACGTCGCGCGTCGTGACAGGCGAAGCATCGTTGCCCCATGCCGAGCGAACGAAGGTCAGCACGCGGGCGATTTCCGTATCGGTGAGCTTGTCGGCGAACGCGGGCATCTTCTTCGGCTGCGGCCCATGTTCCGTGGATGGCGCGTTGCCGCCCTGCAGCACCATCCGCACGAGCGAATCGGGCTTCTCCGACAGCACGGCCGGATTGCCCGCAAGCCGCGGATACTTGAACGCTTCACCCGCGCCGTCGCTCTTGTGACAGCGCGCGCATGCGCTTTGATAGAGACCCGCGCCGGGACGCTCGTCGTCGCCGGTGCGCAATGCGGCCACGCTCTGTTGCGCCGCGCGCGAGCGCGCATCGTAGGTGCCGCCGTTTCCGTTCGCCGGCAGGCTCTTCAGATACGACGCGATCGCGAGCAGATCCTGATCGTCGAGATATTGCGTGCTGTCTTCGACCACCTGCACCATGCTGCCGAAGGTGGCGAGACCCGCGCCGTGCCCCGTCTTGAGAAACGCGGCGATGTCGTCGGGTGCAATGCGGCCCAGTCCCGCGCCCGATACGCCGGTCAGGTTCGGCGCGTACCAGTGATCGTTGGTGCCGCCCGTGAGATACGTCCGCGACGATTCGGTATAGCCGCGTTCGTTATAGGCAGGTCCGCGCGGCGTATGGCACGCGCCGCAGTGCCCGAGCGATTGCACGAGATAGGCGCCGCGATTCCATTGCGCTTCGCGCTTCGGATCGGGCGTGAACGGTTCCGTCGGCCTGAAGGCGAGATTCCAGAAGACGAGCGCCCAGCGCTGGCTGAACGGAAACGGCAGATGCGTTTCGGGCGCGGCTTGCGCGACGGGTTCCACGCCGTGCATGAAATAGGCATAGAGCGCGCGCATGTCGCCGTCGCTGATCTTCGAGAACGATGGATAAGGCATCGCCGGATAAAGATGCTTGCCGCCCGGCGCGACGCCTTCACGCAACGCGCGCGCGAAGTCCTCGTAGCTATAACGCCCGATGCCATGTTGCGGGTCCGGCGTGATGTTGCTCGACCAGATCGTGCCGAAGGGCGAGCCCATCGGCAGGCCGCCCGCGAACGGATGCGGCTGCGGTTTGCCGGGCGCGGGCGGCGCGGTATGACAGCCGGCGCAATCGGCGGCCTTCGCGAGATACGCGCCGCGCGTGACGAGATCGGGCGTCTGTCCGCGAGCGAGCGGCATCGATGCGATCAGCGTGAAAGCGCAGAAGAGCGCGCGGCGTCGGAACGTCGTCACGATCAGCGTCCTCCACATGGCGACACGAGCAGCCACGCGAGATCCGTCGCGATCAGCGCGAACACGAAGAGCGCGCTCGCAAGCGCCCCCGCCCGCGCGATGAACGCATCGCGGGCCGCATGTCTGTCGATCGTTCCATGCTCTTTCAGCGTCGATGCAAGCTCGCCCGTACGCCGCCAGTTGCGCCACGCGACGACGCCGCCCGCGACGCCCAGCAGCAACGCGACGAGCGCCAGCAGCACGATGCCGTGCTCGAGCCAAGGCATCGCGGGCGCGTTCACCGGACGCTCATGCGGGAAGCAGCCCCACGCGGCGATGGTCTGCGCGAGCGTCGTCTGCGTCATCCACGCGGCGGGTGCGAGCAGGAGACCGATCGCGAGCGCCATGCCGCCCGGACGCACGGGATGCCGCTTTTCGTCGATGGGCGATGCGTCGTTCATTTCATTTCGCCAGCACGTAGGGCGACAGATACAGCGTCGCGAAGATGAAGAGCCATACGACATCGACGAAATGCCAATACAAGCCGCCGATGGTCAGCGCCGCCGAACGCGCCCGGTCGAAGTAGCCGAGCGCGGTCCATAGCAGCAGGAACGCGAGCACGACGAGGCCGACGAGCACATGCATCATGTGAAAGCCGGTGATCGTGAAGTAGAGCGAGCCGTAGAGATGCGTCGTCAGGCCGTAGGGATGATTGGCCCATTCCTTGAGTTGTATGCCGACGAAGATCGCCCCGAGCGCAAGCGCGATAGCGAGCATCAGCACGCCCATGCCGCGTTTTCCGCGCCGCACGAAGCGCTCGCTTGCCCATACGAACACGCTGCTCGACAACAAAATGCAGGTGTTCGCAATGCCGAGGCCGAGCTTCGGCATGCCTTCGGGCGGCCAGTGTTGTGTCGTCTGCGAAGCGAGATACAGATACGAGAAGATCAGATAGCCGAAGAGCGCCGCTTCGGTCGCGACGAGCGTGAGACATCCCCACCATCCGCCCGACCGTTCGCCCGGACTGCCGATGGGCAGACGCGCGCGTTCGGGCAACGCTTCCGCGAAATCGCTCATGGTGTCGCTCCGGTTTCGTGCGGCTCGGGCGTATCGTCGCGCTGGCCGAGTTCGCGGCGCGGCCACAACCATACGACGATGGCCGCGCCGCATCCGATCAACCCGAGCGCCGCGAGCCACCATGCGGTCAATGCGAGGCCCGAGAAGAACACCAGCGACGCGACGCCGAGCCAGAAAGGCGCATACGAGTCTTCCGGCATCTTGAGAATCACGTCGGGATCGCCGTCGAGCGCGGTGGTGCCGAGCGCCTCGCGTCCCTTGTCGAGGATGTAGCCTTCGTCGAGCCGCGAACGCATCTTGCCGGAAATGCGTTCCTCCCATAGCGGATGACGGCTCGCGATGCGCGGCGCGATCGCGAAGTTATACGGCGGCGGCGGCGATGAAGTCGCCCATTCGAGCGTGGGCGCATCCCAGGGGTTATCGCCCGCAACGGGACCGCGCCGCAGGCTGTACACGAAGTCCCACATGAAGATCAGCACGCCGAACGCGAACAGGAACGCGCCGATCGACGTAATCATGTTGACCGTGTTCCAGCCCATGTCGGGCGCGTAGGTATAGATGCGTCGCGGCATGCCGAGCAAGCCCGCGATATGCATCGGAAAGAACGCGATGTTGAAGCCCGTGAACAGAATCCAGAAGCCGATGCGCCCGATCCTCTCGCTCATCATGCGCCCGGTGAATTTCGGGAACCAGAAGTAGATGCCGCCGATAACGGGAAACACGTTGATGCCGAGCAGCACGTAATGCAGATGCGCGACGACGAAATAGGTATCCGTGAGTTGCCAGTCGAAAGGCACCGCTGCGGTGAGCACGCCCGACAATCCGCCGATCACGAAGAGAAACACGAAGCCCGCGAAATACAGAAAAGGCACGCGAAACACGGGACGTCCCGTCCATATCGTCGCGATCCATGCGAACGTCGCGACCGCGCTCGGTATCGCGATCACCATGCTCGCCGCGCCGAAGAACGACAGCGCGAGCGCGGGAATGCCCGTCGCGAACATGTGATGGATCCATACGACGAAGCCGATGACCATCGTCGCGACAGTCGACAGCGCGACCGGCAGATAGCCGACCAGCGGCCTGCGGCAGAAGACCGGGAGCGCATCGGAGACGATGCCCATCGCGGGCAGCACCACGGCATACACCCACGGATGCGCGAAGATCCAGAAGAGATGCTGCCAGAGCAGCGCGCGGCCGCCGTTGACGACGTCGAAGAAATGCGTGCCGATGCGCCGGTCGAGCCACAACAGAAAGAACGCGAGACTCACCGATGGCACTGCAAGCAGGTTGCCGCCCGATGCGGTGAGCGTGCCCCACACGAGCACCGGCACGCGATCGAGCGACATGCCCGGCGCGCGCATGCGCAGGAACGTGACCACGAAGTTCATCGAGCCGACTGTCGTCGAGATGCCGAGCAGCACCATGCCGAGCGCATAGACATCGATGTTGGGACCGGTGTTGTAAGTGAGACCGGCAAGCGGCGCATAGTTGAACCAGCCGGCGTTGGGCGCTTCGCCGAACGGAAAGCTCGCATACAGAAAGAGTCCGGCGAAAAGAAAGATCCAGTACGACAGCGCATTCAGGCGCGGAAACGCCATGTCGCGCGCGCCGAGTATCAGCGGCCACAGATAGTTGGAGAAGCCGGAGAGCACGGGCAACGCGTAAAGGAAGATCATCGTCACGCCGTGCATCGTGAAGAGCTGGTTGTATTGCTCGGGCGTGAGCAGCGTCGAGTCCGGGCGCGCAAGCTGCACGCGCATGATGAGCGCCTCGATGCCGCCCGCGATCAGAAACGCAAACGCGGTGAGGAGATAGCGCAAGCCGATGCTTTTATGATCGACGGTCGAAAGCCAGCCGCGCCATCCCGGTGGCGTTTCCCATGTCTCGCGCAGCTTGCGTTCTTCGGCGCTGCCGGGTTCGATGCGGCCGATCGCCAGCGTGCGTTGCAGCGGCGGCGGGGACGTGGCGTGTTCGGTCATTGCAGTGTCCGAAGATAAGCGGAGAGCGCGGCGGCTTCGGCCGCTGTGAGCGCGATCGATGGCATCAGCGAATCCGGTTTGATGCGCTGTGCATGGCGTATCCAGTCGAGTTGATTCGATTCGGTGTTCGGCAACGTGCCGGCGGCGATGAGCCTGCGCGAATTCAGATGCGTGAGATCGGGCGCTTGCGTGCCGTTCGCATCGCTGCCGCGCACGGCGTGACAGCCCGCGCAGCGATCGAGAAAGAGTCGCTGCCCGGCGCTCGCGGTGGCGTCGGCGGCATGCGGGCGCGCTTGCGCCGCGTACCACGCATCGAATTGGGCACGCGGTTCCGCGATCACTTCGAAGGCCATATGCGCGTGTTGCGCGCCGCAAAACTGCGAGCATTGCCCGCGATACACGCCCGCGCGATCCGCCTGAATCCATTGCTCGTTGACGACACCCGGTATCGTCTGAGTCTTGCCCGCGAGACGCGGCACCCAGAACGCATGAATGACATCGGCGCTGCGCAATTCGATTTTCACAGGCTCGCCGACCGGTATGTGAATCTCGTTGGCCGTGGTCACGCCCGCATAGTCGATCTTCCACCACCAGTCGTAGGCCGTGATCGCGATGGTCAGCGCGGGCTCCTTTCTCGGCGACGCGACCGATTCGAGCGTCACCAGCACATAGGCGAGCGCGACGAAAAGCGCGACCGACGAGATGCCCGTGCCGATCCAGACCCAGCGCATGCCGCCGCCTTCGCCCTGCACGTGCGATGCATCGCGCTTCGTGGGCGGCGGACGCTTGCGGATGATCGCGCCGACGAGCAATACGCTCACGATCAGCGCGACGGCGACGGCCAGTGCCGCGAGCGCCCAGCCGAGACGCATCGTCGGCGTGGCGGCGGGACCGTCGGCGCGGAGGAAGTAATTGAGCGGCGCGTCGGCGCGCGCGCTCGCGTGACAAACGAATGCGGCGAGAAAAGCGATCATGGCGCGGGTGCTCCGGCTGGCACAATGGATCGCTTTGTGCGTAGCAGGCATCCGCATGTATCTCCTTGAAAGATTGGCTCGCAGTGAGGTTCCGGCACGCCAGACGGGCGCGCGGGGCTTCGTTCCCCGAGCAATCCACGATCCCAACGATAGCCTTACGGCGCAACGCATGTAATGCGCTTTATTTCGCGAAGCGTTTTCATCAGTCCAATGGATCTTATCGATTCGATAAGTATTCTTCGCCGATTCACTCGCAATGCTTGAATAAGCGCGCACCGACGTTATGATGTACTAACGTATTTGCGACATGCATGTCCATGCATGTTCGTGTCTTTCGATGGTTTCCGATTCTCCTTCGCGCGCTCGATTGAAACGCAGCGCGAAGGCCCTTTGTTGCGTCCGGCGATTGCCACGCTCGCGCCATCGCGTTTGCGCGCATCGGTCAGTGGGGCGTCGTCTTATCTCTCGTATCGAAGCGGGGCCGCGTTCGTCATTCGTCGAACGCGGCTGTGCCTGTTCGCGCTCGCATTTCGCCGCGCGACGCGGGCGTTTCAATTCCGGCAATGAACCGGCCGCTCGATATTCATTTTGAATATTCCGAACGCGCCATGAAAGCCATTACTTTCATTCGATCCGTTGCTCACATCTTCAAATCGCGGCGCATTATTTCAGCGGGGCGGCTTTCGATATGGCCGGGTTTCGCGATCGCGCTTCTGTTGGCCGCATGCGGCGGCGGTGGCGGCGGTGAAACTGGCGGCGCGAGCACGACCGGTGGCGCGCAATCGAGTCCTTCGGGTGCATCGAGTCCCATAGCGGCGTCGAGCCCTTCGGACGGCGGAGCGTCGGCGCCTGCGGTTGCATCGGCGCCAGCGGTTGCATCGGCGCCGTCGGCGGCGAGCAGCCCCGGCGGCGCGAGCAGCACCGCAAAGCCTGTGATTGCGCCTGCGGGCAGCGTGTTTTATGGCATGAACGGTCATGCCAACTGGGTCGGTCCATATCAGACGTCGACGCCGGAGCAACAAGCCGCGCAACTGAAAGACCTCAACATGACGATGTACCGCAACGACATTTCCAACGTAGCCGGCGCGAAAAATCTCGCGAAGTTCGCGAAGATCATGGCGCAATCCGGCGTGATGGTTTATCCGGTGATCCTGCAAGACCTCAACTTCGCCGATGAGAATTCGGCTTATCAGGCGAGCTTCACGCTCGCTCAGCAAATCGTCAGCGTGCAGCAATATGCCTATTACGAAGTCACCAACGAACTTGCGCCGACATGTCTCGTCGGTGCGGTCGACGGCGTGAATCCGGCCGATTACCACAACGATTGTTATCGGATCGCGCGCGGCGTGATTCGCGGATTGATCGCGGGCATCAAGTCGGTGGATGCTGTCGGCAAGATCATCATCGGCGGCAATACGTGGATGCACCTCGGCCTCGATACGATGCTCGCCAACGGCACGCAACCCGACGGCACGAGCGGACATCCCATCGTGACGTGGGACATCACCGCGTGGCACTGGTACTCGGAGCAGGGCGATATCACGCACGCATGCGGAATCCGCTGCTACAACGTAGTCGGCACGCTGCTGTCGTTCGGCAAGCCGATCTGGATCAACGAAGTGGGCATGCGTCCGGACTTTCCCGGCACCGTCGATCAGGCGGCCACTTACATGGCCAACGACATGATGGGCAGGCTTCTCTCAATCGCGCCGCAATACAACATTCAGTCGATACAGGTCTACGAGCTCTACGACGATCCGCCCACCGGTCAGGGCCCTTACGGCATCATGCTCAACGACGGCGTGACGAAGAAACCCGTCTATACCGCGCTCAAGAATTTCATTGCGGCGAATCCGCGTTGAAGATCATCCGATGAAACCGGGAAGGCCGAGAGCCGCGTCGCTGCGGGCCAGACCGGCGGCGCGTTCGAGCAGCGCGTCGAATTGCGCATCGGCGCGCGGTCGCGGGAAGTGCGCGCGAAAGAAGTCCGCCCAGCGAAAATCGGCAAGCGGCACGTCGGTTTTTTCGTAGCCGCCCGCGCTGCGCACGAAGGCCGCAAGGCTGCGAAAATCGTCGTCGATGGCGTCCCGCATATGCACCGGCATGTCCTTGAAAGCGATGCGGCGGCCATCGGCGTCGTAGGGATGCACCCACGCCTCGTTCTCCATCGTCAGCCAGAACGCCGCGCGCGATAACGACGACAAGTCCCGCACCAGCACGAACGGCACGTCCTGCACGCCGATGCGGGCCAGCGCGCAAGCCACATGATGATGGTCGATGACATACGGCTCGCCGCCCGGCCCGAGCACGACGGCAATCGGCTTCGCGGCTATCGACATTGCCAGTTCATGTGCGCTCAGCGCGCGATATTCCTCGGCTTTGCGGCGGACCTGCCGTTCTCCGTGCGTCGCCTGCGTCGGATGCAGATCGTCGATGCGCAGCGTATTCATGGCGCATTCCTCGATGTGTGTCGAACATGCGGGCAAGCGCCGTACCCGGTCTGGACCCGCTGTTGCTTCTCGCTGAAACGAAAGTCCCTAATGCGGTGCGCGGGCGCATCCATTGCTGAAATCGCACACGGACCCGGCCATTCAAGGAGTGTGCAATGAAAGCGGTTGTGTTTCATGGAATAGGCGATATCTCGCTCGATAACGTGCCCGACTCTTCGATTCGTCACGATCAGGACGCGATCGTGCGCCTGACCGCGAGCGCGATCTGCGGCACCGATCTGCACATGGTGCGCGGCACGCTGCCAGGGATGGTGCCGGGCACGATACTCGGCCACGAGGGCGTCGGCGTGATCGAGCAGGTCGGTCGCGGCGTGCGCAACCTGAAGCCGGGAGACCGCGTGCTGATTCCATCGACGATTTCGTGTGGCTGCTGTTCCTATTGCCGCACGGGCTACACGGCGCAGTGCGACTCGGCGAATCCCAATGGCGCGGCGGCAGGCACGGCGTTCTTTGGCGGACCGAAGTCGACGGGGCCGATCGACGGATTGCAGGCCGAATACGCGCGCACGCCGCTAGCCCATGCGAGCCTCATCAAATTGCCGGAGAATATCGACGACGAACGCGCGATCCTGCTGTCCGATATCTTTCCGACGGGCTTTTTCGGGGCGCAACTTGCCGAGGTGCGTGACGGCGATACCGTCGCGGTCTTCGGCGCGGGACCGGTCGGCCAGTTCGCCGTCGCGAGTGCGTTCATGCTCGGCGCGGGACGCGTGATCGTCGTGGATCGCCTGACGGATCGTCTCGCGATGGCGCGCGCGCAAGGCGCGGAAGCGGTGAACTTCGACGAGGAGGATCCCGTCGCAACGATTCTCGCGTTGACGGGCGGCATCGGCGTGGATCGTGTGATCGATGCCGTGGGCGTCGATGCAGTGCACGCGCAGGGCGGGCCGGCTGCATCGCAGGATGCCGTCAAGCAGGGCGAAGCGGAAAGCAGGACCGTGACGGCGCAGCGCAACGAACACGACGGCAACTGGATTCCCGGCGATGCGCCCACGCAGGCGCTCGACTGGGGCGTGGCTGCATTGGCGAAGGCGGGCACGCTCGGCGTGATCGGCGTGTATCCGCCGAACGACCGCTTCTTTCCGCTCGGCGTGGCGATGAACAAGAATCTCACCATCAAGATGGGCAACTGCAATCATCGCGCGGTGACGCCCGGACTCGTCGAGCGCGTGAGGAACGGATCGTTCGATCCGCTGCGCGTGCTGTCGACACGCGAGCCGATGATGAACGTCATCGACGCATACAAGGCATTCGATCAAAGGCAACCGGGATGGATCAAGGTCGCGCTCGATCCCGCCGCGTGACGGCCGCGCGGCCTTCATGGCGCATCGTCGCGGGCGTCGGCGCGTGCGCGTTCGTGGCCTGGGCGGCGATCGAATGGACGCGCCTCAAGCGCACGCCCGCACTTTCCGATGAAAGCGCCCGCAAGGGCATCACGGCGCGCTACACGCAGGCCGGACCGTATCGCATGTTCTCGCGTCACGCGGCATGCGAAGGTGGCCACGCGAAGCGCCTGCCCGTGGTGCTCGTGCATGGTCTCGTGATATCGAGCCGCTACATGGAGCCGCTCGCGCTCGCGTTGCGCAGCGACTTCGACGTGTACGCGCCCGATCTGCCCGGCTTCGGCGAAAGCAAACTGCGCGGCGGCGCGCTGTCGGTGCCCGAACTCGCCGATGCGTTGCGCCTCTGGCTCGGCGCGCGCGGCATCGAGCGGGCGATGTTCATCGGCAATTCCTTCGGCTGCCAGATTCTCGCGGATTTCGCCGCGCGCTATCCCGAGTCGGTCGACCGGCTCGTGCTGCAAGGACCGACCGTCGATCGCGATGCGCGCTCGCTCTTCACGCAAGTTTGTCGCGACTGGCGCAATGGACGGCTCGAACAGGCGAGATCGTCGGCGCCGATCGGGCGCATCGACTATGCGAAAGCGGGCGTGGTGCGCGCGCTCGCGACGATGCGCGAACTCATGCGCGATCGCATCGAGCGCAAGCTGTCGCGCATCGTTGCGCCGACGCTCGTCGTCGCCGGATCGCGCGATCCCGTCGCGCCGCTCGCGTGGGCGAGCGAAGTGGCGGCGCGCGTGCCGAACGGCGCGTTGCTGACGATAGACGGCGGCACGCACACGCTCAACTATGTCTATCCGCATAGCTTCGCGCTCGCGATCCGCGCGTTTCTTCTCCAGGGCGGCGCATCGAGATGACGAAGCCACCGCGCGGCATTGCCCGCTTCGATTCGGCCGCGGGCATGGTGCAGGCGCTCGCCGCGTGTCTGCATGGCGAACGCTTCAGCAGCCCGAGCCAGTCGCCGCTGCTCGATAGCCTGATGCCGCCGATCAACCTGCTGCCGAAGCGCGCCCGCGAATGGGTGTACACCGTGGGCGGCATGTCGGAGGGCATCACGGCGCGGCAGGCGCGGCGTCTCGATGTGGAAGGCATCGGCGAATGGATCGCGGGGCTTTACCCGCAGCGCACCTACGATGCGGCGTTCATCGGTTCGTCGAATGGCGCGCTCACGCACGTTGCGGCGGCGCTCGGCGTGCCCTGGCTGCCGCAGACGTTTCTGTGCCCGGTGCGCGCGCCCTTCAGCGATCCCGACGATGCGCAAAGCGGCTTCGATGACGGCCTCGCCGCCGTCGATGCGTTGCTTCGCGCCGATCCGCGTATCGCGATTCATCATATGCAGGATCCGAATCAGGACCGGCTGATGCTCTCCGCGATGAGCTACTTCCGGTTGAAGCTGCGCGCGCTGCCGCTGGCGTATCGCGAGTTTCTGCTGCGCAGTCTTGCGCCGGACGCGACGCTTCATATCGTCCGATGCACGCGCGACTGGCCCGTTACGCGCACCGGCGACCGATCGTTCTATCAGTTCGGCGCGCTGGGCGGCGCGACCGAGCGCGAGTACTTCGAAGGTGGGCCGCGTGTCGCGCGCTATCTCGCGCGTTATGGCGTGAAGCGCACGCGATGGGACGCGCCCGCGCCGACCCTGCGCGCGCCCGAAGCCGAATGGGGCTATGACGTGGCGCTCACCGAATTCATCGTCGCGCTGGCGAAGCAGAAGAACTGGCGCGTCGTCGAATGGCGCTTCGAAGAGCCGGAAGCGTTCAGCTTCGCGACGGCCGAGTTGTATCGCGCGTGGTATCGCGAGATGGGGATCGAGTCGAAGCGGCTCGTCGTCGATTCATTTCTTCTGATGGACCCGTACACGACGCTGCGATTGCGCGCGATCCCATTCTGGCTCGTCTTCTGCACCGACCCTTCGGCAGAGACGCTGCGCCGCTTTCTCGAACGCGAGTCCTTCGACGAGATCGACATGATGCTGTTCTCGCATGGCACCGAAGGCGTCGGCGTGACGAGCATCGACGAATGGGGCGCGTTGACCGCCAAGGCGAAACGCGAAGGGCGCTTTCTCGGTGTCGATGCACGGCGTTATCCGCGCGACTTCGCGACCTTCGTGCGCTTCGATCGTGCGCTTGCCGAACTGAAGCCGCAATACGGCTTGCCGGAGCCGATGCCGCTCGCGTTCTTCGAAGACGCGCTGCGCAAGCATGGCGCGCGTCATGGCATCACCGCGCACGATCACAACGCATGAAGCGAATGCCGGTCATCGTCATTACGCGCGCCGACGCATCAAGCGCGCGATGATGGCGCCCAGCCCGAGCCCCGCGCAAAGCAGCAGGCCGCGATGCGTGTCCACCCAAAACGACGCGCTCGCGCGCTTCGCCTCGTCCGTGAAGCGCCCATGCACCCGATGCAGTTCAGTGACCGGTTGCGAGAGATTGCCCGGACGTTCGCCGCTGGAGAGAGCGGGGTCCTGCTGCGCGCGAAAGCCCGTGCGTCCGAGATAGACATCGAGCAAACCGGGGATGATTGCATTCGCAAGTATCGCCTTGACCGACGACATGCCGACCCACAGCTCGCGCCGCCGATGCGTGGCCGCCCACCATATCGCGCGCGCTGCGACTTCGGGTTCGTAGATCGGCGCGACGGGACGCGGCGCGTGCGGCATCGCGCTCCTGGCCCAGTCGAATTGCGGCGTGTTGAGCGCGGGCATCTGCACCATCGTCAGATGGATGCGGCTCTTGGCATGATGCAACTCGCAACGCAGCGAATCGGTGAACCCGCGTATCGCGTGCTTCGCGCCGCAATAGGCCGATTGCAGCGGAATCGATCGATACGCGAGCGCCGAACCGACCTGCACGATGACGCCGCGATTGCGCGGCGTCATGCGTTTCAACGCGGCCATCGTGCCCCACACGAAGCCGAGATACGTGACGTCCGTGATGCGCCTGAAATCGCGTTCGGGCATATCGGCGAAGCGCGCGAACGAGGTCAGCATCGCGTTGTTGACCCATACGTCGATGGGGCCGAGCTCGGCTTCGACGCGCGCGGCGGCACTGTCGAGCGCGCCGCTTTCGCTCACGTCGAGCGCGATGCTCAGCGCACGCACGCCGAGCGCGCGCACGTCGGCGGCGGCGTCTTCGAGCGCTTGCGGATCGCGCGCGATCATCGCGACGTCCACGCCGCGTCGGGCGAATTCGAGCGCCGTCGCGCGGCCCACGCCCGCGCTCGCTCCGGTGATGACCACGACCCGAGGCTTTCTCATCGCGATAACTCCCCGCGTGCGGCAAGCGCTTCGATTTCGTCCGCCGTGCAACGCGCGATCGCCTGAATGGTGAGAGAAGGATTCACGCCGCCGACGGTCGGATATGCCGAGCCGTCGTGAATCCTCAGATGCATGGACGATCACTTGTCCTTGTGGCCCGGCAGCACTGCGCCCAGCACTTGCTTCGCCGTATCGACGATCACATGGCTCTGGTTCGGATCGCCCTTCATGAGCGTGGTCGCGAAAGCCTTCGCCTGCGCGATCGTGATGTGCGGCGGCAGCGGCGGCACGTTCGGATCGGCCTTCACTTCGATCACGACGGGACGATCCGCCGCGAGCGCTTCGTCCCACACGGCGGCCATGCGCTCGGCATCGTCGACATAAAAGCCCTTCAGCCCGATCAATTCCGCGAACTTGTGATAAGGCACCGAAGGAATGTCCTGCGATGCCTCGAACTTCGGATCGCCTTCCATCACGCGCTGTTCCCACGTCACCTGATTCAAGTCTTCGTTGTTGAGCACCATGCAGATCCAGCGCGGATCCGACCATTGCTTCCAGTACTTCGCGACCGTGATGAGCTCGGCCATGTTGTTCATCTGCATCGCGCCATCGCCGACGAGCGCGATCACCGGACGCTCCGGATACGCGAATTTCGCCGCGATCGCGTAGGGCACGGCCGCGCCCATCGAGGCGAGGCCGCCCGAGAGCGAGCACTTCATGCCGCGCTTGACCTTGAGATCGCGCGCGTACCAGTTCGCGACCGAACCGGAATCGCTCGTGACGATGGCGTTCGCGGGCACGCGCGGCGACAGCTCCCAGATCGTGCGCTGCGGATTCACGCCGGCTTTCGCAGGCTCTATCGCGCGCTTTTCGAGTTTCTTCCACCAGTCGTCCATCCAGCCTTCGATGTCCTTACGCCACGCGCCATCCGTCTTCTGTTCCAGAAGCGGCAGCAACGCGCGCAAGGTCTCGGCACTGTCGCCGACGAGATTCACTTCCATCGGATAGCGGATCGAAAGCATGTCCGCCTTGAGGTCGATCTGCACGCCGCGCGCCTCGCCTTCCTTCGGCAGGAACTCGGCGTAGGGAAAGCCCGAGCCGATCATCAAGAGCGTGTCGCATTCGGTCATCAGCTTGTAGCTCGGCTCGGTGCCGAGCAGGCCGATCGATCCGGTGACGAAGGGCAGATCGTCCGGCAATGCGGCCTTGCCGAGCAGCGCCTTCGCGACGCCCGCGCCGAGTTTGTCCGCGACAGCGATGACTTCGTCCGTGGCTTCCAGCGCGCCCGCGCCGACGAGAATCGCGACCTTCTTGCCGGCGTTGAGCACATCGGCGGCGCGTTGCAGATCGTCGGCATAAGGCACCGTCTTCGGTGCGCGATAGCCCACGCCCGAATGCAGTGTGCCGTGCTTGCGGCCCGGCGGCTCGTATTCCAGATCCTGCAGATCGTTGGGCAGCACGAGCGCCGTCACCTTGCGCTCCGATAGCGCAATACGCACCGCGCGATCGACGAGATGACGAATCTGCGAGGGCACGCTCGCTTGTTGAACGAAGGCGCCGGCGACGTCCTTGAACATCGCGGGCAGATCGACTTCCTGCTGATAGTGTCCGCCCAATGCGGCGCGTGCCTGCTGGCCCGCAATGGCGAGAACGGGCATGTGATCGAGGCGCGCGTCGTAGAGACCGGTGACGAGATGCGCCGCGCCCGGACCCGATGTCGCGATGCATACGCCCAACTCGCCGGTGAACTTCGCATGTGCCGATGCCATGAACGCAGCCATCTCTTCATGACGCGCCTGAATGAATTCGATCTTGCCTTTAGCGCGACTGAGCGCGCCGAATACGCCGTTGATGCCGTCGCCGGGATAACCGTAAATGCGGCGCACGCCCCATGCATGCAGGCGATCGACCAGAAAATCGCCGACGGTAATAGCCATGATTGAAGTCTCCGGAAAACACGATCGAAAGAATGCGCCGCATTGCATGCACGCCTTGTTTGGCTTGCGCGCAATGGCCATGCCGCTGTCTTTCAATCGCTGCAAGGCGCGATGAACCCATGCGGGCGTGATGATTGCTAGAGCGCTTTACGCGGACGATTGCTTCAGGACACATACGATGGCGCTCATGCCTCTCACCCTCGAATGGCCGGATGTCTGCATTCGAATATCGCTGGCCGTGCTTGCCGGCATTCTCATCGGATTGAATCGCGGCGAATCGGGCAAGGTCGCCGGATTGAAAACCACGCTGCTCGTATGCCTCGCGGCGTGTCTCGCGATGCTGCAAGTCAACGCGTTGCTTGCTCAGGCGGGCAAGACGCCCGGTTCGTTCGTGCAGATCGATCTGATGCGCCTGCCGCTCGGGATACTGTCGGGCGTGGGCTTCATCGGCGCGGGTGCGATTCTTCGCAAGGATGGCCTCGTCAAAGGCGTGACGACAGCGGCGACGTTATGGTTCGTGACCGTGGTCGGACTGTGCTTCGGCGGCGGTCAGCTCGGACTCGGCGCGGCGGGACTCGGGCTCGGGATCGTCGTGCTCTGGTTTCTGAAGGAGGTCGAAAGACGCATACCGCGCGAGAATCATGCGGAGCTCCGGATAACTTATGAAAGAGGCGTCTTTTCGCGGGACACGCTGGCTGAATCGATGCAGGCCGCGGGTTGCAGGCTCGCCTCGATTGCGGGCGCGGCGAAGGGACCGGAACGGATGGAAGAGCGCTTCGAAGTGCGCTGGCACGGCGCGCCCGATGCGCAGCCGGTGCCGCCGTTCAGCGAGTGCGCGATGGCTGCGGGCGCGATCGAGTCCGAGTGGAGCATCATCCGCTGAACGGTGTACAGCGTATTAACGTGGTGGTTAAAGCGTGCTCGAGGCGACCTAAGAGGGGACCCAACAGGCGACCCATAAGGCACCCATAAAGAACAATTGGCTGTGCGTTCGTTTTGACATATAAATGAGAGACGATCTTCTTGGAACTTCGGGAGTACAGATGCTTATACGCTGTGCAGCATGCAACAAGCTCATATATTCAGACGATGCTCTCGAAGACGATACGTGCCCCGCATGCGGATCCACGAACACCGAGCACATCGCAATGGGCTTCGTTTTCGATCAGACGGTCGCTGTGCCGGACCCGCCGGCAAGGACCACGGAAAGCGCCGATTCGCCCGGCACGATTCGCAGGAAGCTGTAGTCGCACGAATCATTCGTAACGTACCGCGTTGGATGTGCGCTTCGACCCCCTCTCGTTTAAGCGCATCTTGCCCGCCTCGACAGGCGGGCTTTTCTTTATGCGCAACCAACGCAGATCAATGCGACAACACGACCTGCGCGATGACGCCCGACGCGACCGCAACCAGCAGATAGTCCGCACCGACGCCGACCCACTGATAACCGCGCGGCGGCTGACGCAGGCCTTGTCCGCGCCAGTCGTCGACGACGTACTGACGGCTTCGGTAATCGTTATCAAGACGCTCGCCCTTGCGCCAGTCGCGACGCGGCTCATCGTTGGCATGCTGCGGCGGGCGGGGCGCGTCGCGGCCATTCATCTCCGGACCATGACCCGGCGCGCCGGGACCGCCCTTGGCAGCGGGACCGCCCGGACCGCCCGGTGCGCGATGCGCGTCGTGATAGCCGTCCGGACCGCCGGGTGCGGGCTGTGCGAAAACGGCGCCCGTCGTCAGTCCGATGCTCGCGCAAACCAGTGCGGCGACGATTCGACTCTTCTTCATGTTCGTTCCTCTCGAAGTGGCAAAGGGATGTTCTGGATGCCCGGACTGTACGCAATGGGCAACGAAAATGACGTGAGCATGTGTAAGCAACGCTTACGTTCCATTACGCGCTCCATTACGCGCTCCATTACGCGCAAACGCGCGTCAGACGCCGAACGGAAAGGTTTCTGGCGTCTCGTGCGTGACTTGTGAAGGCTCGATCGCGCTGACCGCGCGCGTCGTATCGAACCACACGAACGCATCGAACTGCGCCGACAGCTCGGCTTGCGCGTAATGGCTGTACAACTCGGTATCGGGCCGATAGACCACGCCGATGAAGCGTTCGAGCCGCTCCTCGCCCAATGCGTCGCGCAGTGCATCGTTCACGCCCGCACGAAGATCGACGAGGCACGGGCTCACGCCCGCAAGATGAAACTGATGCTCGTAACTATCGGCGCGCGATGGCCGCACCTGCATGATCTGCATCGGCTCCTCCCAGTCCGATGCCGCCGCGACCGTGCCCGCGTGCGTGCCGAAGCCGATGAGCGCGGCGTCGTCGCCGAAGCGCTCGCGGCATAGCTGACCGACGTTCAACTCGTCGCGCATGCGGCCCATCTCGGTCGCGGATGCATCACCGAGATGCGAGTTGTGCGCCCATACGACCGCGCGCGCGTCCGGTCCCCATGCATCGAGCAGGCTGTCGAGCGTGTCGAACATGTGCGTGTCGCGCAGATTCCAGCTTTCCGCCGATGCCCCGTACATCGCGCGATAGTACTGCTCCGCCGATGCGACGAGCCGCGCGTTATGCGTCGCGTCGAGCAGTCCGTGATCGCTCGCGGACGTAGCGAGCCGTCTGTCCAGCAGATCGCGCAATTGCGCGACGACGGCTTCCTCGCATGTGCCGAAGCCCGCCTGCCACGCGGTGCGTCCATAGACAGCGGGGTTTTTCTGCCAGGGCGTGAGGCATCCATAGCGCACGCGGGCAATGCGCGCCGCGCCCGGGTCCTGTGCGTCGAGATACGCGAGCACGGCGGCGATGGATTCGGAAAGGCTATACAGGTCGAGTCCATAGAACGCGGCGCGGCGCTCGTCGGGCAACGCGGCGTTGTGCTGCCGCAGCCACGCGACGAACGCGGCGAACTCGGTATTGCGCCACATCCACGTAGGGAAACGCGTGAACGGTCGTGCTTCGGGTCGCGCGCGCGGACGGCCGCGAACGTGCTCGTCGATGATCGCGGCATCGGGCCAGTCCGCTTCCACCGCGACGAAACTGAAGCCGTGCCGTTCGATGAGACGCCGCGTGATGGCGGCGCGCGCTACATAGAACTCGGCGGTGCCGTGGCTCGCTTCGCCGAGCAACACGACGCGCTTGTCCGCGAAACGATCGAACGCATGTGCGAAGTCGGGCGCATCGAGCGCGGGCAGACGCACCGCCGATGCGCGGATCAGATCGGGCAACGTGCGCGCAACGGGCTCCTCGAGCGTGGGTTTGTCCGTGCGAATGTCGGGTTCGTCGCTCCAGCCTTGCGCGCCGATCAACGGCACGAACATCACGCCGCCGAGGTCTTCGTCGCGCCACACATCGTCGTCCGTGCGCGTGTATTTCATCAGACGCTGGGATTCGCGCGCGTCGCCGACGGGCATCACGAGCCGTCCGCCTATCTTGAGTTGCGCGCGCCATGCGTCGGGCACGGATGGACCGCCCGCCGCCGCGATGATCGCGTCGAAGGGCGCGTGCTGCGGCATGCCGAGCGTGCCGTCCGCATGATGCACGCTGACGTTCGTGAGCCCGAGCGCCTTGAGCAAGGCGGCGGCATCGTCGGCGAGTTCTCGATGTCGCTCGATCGTATCGACGCGCGCCGCGATACATGCCGCGATCGCCGCCGCATAACCGGAGCCGGTGCCGATGTCGAGGACATGATCGCCAGGTTGCAGGTCGGCGGCTTCGAGCATCAGCGCGACGATGTACGGTTGCGAGATCGTCTGACCCGCGGCGATCGGCAACGGGCTGTCCTCATAGGCGAATTCGGCAAGGGCTGGGGGAACGAAGGCATCGCGGGCGATGGCGCTCATGCATTCGAGCACGCGCGCGTTCCTGATGCCGCGCCCCTTCAACTGACGTTCGACCATGCGTTCCCGCGCTTCTTCAAAGGTGTTCATGAACATTTCCCGAAAAAGGTCAGAACGTTGAAGAGGCAGCAAGCGACAGTCCCAGTTCGCCGCTGCTCGCGAGCACGCGGAATGCGATTTGCTGTGCGTTCGGCACGGCATAAAGGAGACGCATACCTCGGATGACACTCACATCGAACGATGCACGCGAGCATCGGGCCTTGCGCCCCGCGCGCGATGACGGCAGCGATCGTCGAATGACGCCAGCGCCGAAGCAAGCGTTATCGGATTTCATGCTGCGCACTAAGACCCATTCGGCATCGAGCGCGGAATACTACGGACTTCGAAGCGAAGGTGTCGTCGAACTTAGCGTGCAGGTCGTGCTCTGAATCCAAAACATGCCAATACACAATGTGAAGCCAACCCGTCCGCTCATCGCCGTGAGCTTCTTCGCGGCGGACGTCCAGGCGGGCGTCGGCCCGTTTCTCGGTATCTATCTGCAAGCGCACGGCTGGACGCCGGACCGCATCGGCACGGTGCTGACCATCGGCGGCATCGTCGGCATGCTCGTGACGACGCCCGCCGGCGCGCTCGTCGATGCCACGCCGCACCGGCGCGCCATCGTCGCGGTCGCGAGCGCGCTATCCATCGTCGCGGCGATCATCATCTGGATGTGGCAAGGCTTCTGGCCCGTCACGCTGTCGCAAGTGGCCACGGCGATCGCAGGCGCGACGATGGGCCCCGCGCTCGCGGGCCTCACGCTCGGCATCGTCGGACGGCAGAATTTTCGATCGCCAGTTCGGACGCAATCAGGTGGCGAATCACGCGGGCAATATTGCGGCCGCGGCGCTTTCGGGCTGGCTCGGCGCGTGGCTCGGCATGCCGTACATCTTCGCGTTGAGCGCGGCGTTCGGTGCGGGCTGCATCTTCGCGGCGCTGTGGATTCCGCCGCGCTCGGTGCATCGGCATTTCGCGCGCGGCATTGCAAAGGACGACAACGACGATCCCTCCGACACGCGCGCCGATGCCATACAGGTTCTGCTGCGCAACCGCTCGCTGCTCGTGCTGGCGGCCGCGCTCGCGGCGTTCAACCTCGGCAATTCCGCGATGCTGCCGCTCTACAGTCTCGCGGTCGCGTCGGCGCATACTGCCGATCCCAGCCATGTGACGGCCGCCAATATCGTGATCTCGCAGATCGTGATGCTCGTCGCGGCGGCCTATGCGAGCCGCCTGATTCGCCGATGGGGCTTCTGGTGGATCATCCTCGTCACGCTCGCGACGCTGCCGCTGCGCGCGATGACGGCCGCGTGGATCGCGCCTTCATGGGGCATCGTGCCGGTGCAGGTGCTCGATGGCATCGGCGCGGGCTTGCAGACCGTCGCGGTGCCCGCGCTCGTCGTGCATCTGCTGCACGGAAGCGGACGAGTGAATCTGGGGCAGGGCGCGGTGCTTGGCGTCCAGGCGGCGGGCGCGTGCCTGAGCCCGATGCTCGGCGGCTGGATCGCGCATCACTATGGCTATCCGGCGGCGTTCATCACGCTTGGAAGTTTGTCTGTCGTCGCGTTCGCGATCTGGATCGGCTTTGGGCAGCGCGTGCGCGATGCATGCGATACGCGGCGCGAAGAACTCGGCAAGCTCGCCGATCTGGATTCATCGACGTTGTTGCCATGACAAGGGCCGCGGCATGGGGAATGCGGAAGTTCATCTGACCGACAAACCGGAGATGAGGATGAACTCACCGCGCTTTTCCGCAGACGCCGACCAACGCATGCAAATCCCGCCGCCCGACGTCGATCCCGATCCTTCCGTACCGGATGACGATCCCGTGCCGCCCGATGGCGCGCCGCATCCCATCGGCGATCCGCCGAATCAAAGACCGCCGGAGCGCTTAGGCCCCGGCCTCGTCGCCGGGGGGCAGTGCGTCGGCCTTGGCGTTCGCGTGCGTCGTGGCCGCTTCCCTCGCGGCGTCCGCGCTTTCCAACGGCCGATCGCGCATTTCAGTGAAGCCGTCCGCATCGATCGTGTAGGACCAGGTGCATTGACCCGTTGGATCGTGATCGATCGTGATCTCGACGCGATGTCCGTTGCGAACGTAAGTCTCGGTAGACATGATGTGATCCCTCGTTGAATGACCTGCGCGATGCATCGGCTACGTTGCGTTGGAATTGGGCGGAACGGGATTCTTTTCCTGCGTCGACGGCAATTCGTTTTCCGATGCTTCGTGCGTGCGCTTTTCGCGTTCGTCGAGTTGACGCTGCTTCGTGTCTTCGCCTACGGGTTCGTCCATATCGTCGGCGGTGGCATGCGGCACGGGCTTGTCTGACGTCATGATGGGCCTCCCGGAATCGTGATGCGGCACGCGGCGCGCGCCTTCGTATCGGGCGCAGCAAGCAACGGACCCGTTCGCGTTGCAGACAGGAGCGCGGCTTGCTGGGCGATTATCGAACAGGCATCCAGGAGAGCGAGGAATGAAATACACCGATCAGGATCAGCGCGTGGAGGAATTGCAGGTGGCGTTGTCGCGTGCGTTCGATGCGCGGAAGACGCCGTTCGTAGGCGTGGTGGACGAAGGCGACGGCATCGTCATCAACGTATCGTGGGCCATCGAGACGGGCCGCGACACGACGCTCGATGCGCGTTGCAGCGTCGTGTTGCGCATCGCGGCGCGTCAGTTCGAGCGATATGGCGCGATGGATACCGCGCAGCGCCTCATCGTGCAGGATCGCGTGATCGCGCACGTGCGGAGTGCGTTCGACCAGTCGCGCTCGGGTCAGGCGAACGCGAACGAATGCTCGCTCGAACTTCGCGCCGCCGACGACTGGTTCGACACACCCGACACGCCCTGACGCATTACCAGCCTTGCGCGCCGCCGCCGGTCGTCGACGGGCTCGTTTGGCCGTTCGTGCCGCCGCTGCCGTTCAGACGCGGCTGCATGCCGCCCGATCCTTGGCGTGTGCCCGCACCCGCGCCGCTCGTTCCATTCGATGAGCCGCCCACGCCGGACGGCCCCGTCGACGGCCCGCTGCTGTGGCCGGAGTTCGGCGTGATGCCAGCCGCATCCTGCGCGTTCTTCGCGCTCGACGGTCCGTGGCTTGCGCCCGGCTGCGTCTGATCGGCTGCGGCGAATGCGCCGCCCGAGAGCGCCATCAGTAAAGCCGAAATCGCGATGGTTCTGTTCGCTTGCATGACCTGCCTCCGTAAGTCGATGTTGGTACGAAGCATGGCGCAAGGCGCGTTCCGGGCTTTGCGGCCAGCAACGCGTTTCCCTCATTCAAGCCCTTCGTGCTCGAACGCAAGTTTCACTGCGGGGCGCTCGCGCATGCGCTTGTAGAACGCCTGGAGCTCGGCGGGCATATCGACGCCCATTTTCTGCGCCCACGTCAGCATCGTGAAGAGATAGGCATCCGCGACGCTTACATCATTGCCGAAGAGATAATCGCCGCGCATCGTCTTCGCGACATACGCAAAGCGCTGGCCGATTTTCTCGCGCGCCGCCGACGCTTCCGCATCGGATGTCGGCCGGAACACGCGTCCGAACTGCTTGTGGATCTCGGTCGAAATGAACGCAAGCATTTCCAGCAGACGCAGATGGCCGTCGTCGCCGGAAGGCGCGAGCGATGGCGCTTTTTGCGCGACCCACGAAAGAATCGCGACGTTTTCGGTGAGACGCTTGCCATCGTCGAACTCGACGACGGGCACATAACTCTTCGGGTTGATTTCGCCGAAGGGCGTGCCGTCTTCCGTCACCTTGGTCTTCAGATCGACCTTCACGCGGTCGAAGGTCAGGCCGGCTTCGTGCATCGCGATGTGATCGGCGAGACTGCATGCGCCGGGCGCGTAATAGAGCTTCATGATGCGCGTCTCCTTTGGACGAGGATATGTGTATTCGGCGAGCAAGGGCCATGCCGCAATGCCGCCATGCGGACGTCGCGCTATATCGTACGAAGCTCGCAGGCCGCAACATGCTGACCGTATGAAGCGATTGACGCCGATGCACGCAGCGTATGCGCGGCCGCGACCATGTTGCGCAGCGCGGGAATCACTTCGTCCCATTGACGCGTCTTGAGTCCGCAGTCGGGATTCACCCACAGACGCTCGCGCGGAATCCGCTCCGCTGCCTTCGTCATCAACGCGACGATTTGCGCTTCGCTCGGGATATTCGGCGAGTGGATGTCGTACACGCCCGGCCCGATCTGATTCGGGTACTTGAAATGGTCGAAGGCTTCGAGCAGTTCCATGTCGGAGCGCGACGTTTCGATGGTGATGACATCGGCATCCATAACGGCGATCGATGCGATGATGTCGTTGAACTCCGAATAGCACATGTGCGTGTGTATCTGCGTTTCGTCGCGCACGCCGTTCGCGGCGATGCGAAACGCTTCCACCGCCCAGCGCAGATAGCCATCCCATTGCGCGCGGCGCAGCGGCAGGCCTTCGCGCAACGCGGCCTCATCGATCTGGATCACGCGAACGCCGGCCTCCTCCAGATCGAGCACTTCAGCGCGGATCGCGAGCGCGAGTTGCCGGCACGATTCGGAACGCGGTTGATCGTCGCGCACGAACGACCAGTTCAGGATCGTGACGGGACCGGTCAGCATGCCTTTCATCGGCTTCCGGGTTTGCGCTTGCGCATAGCGGGTCCATTCGACGGTCATCGGCTTCGGACGGCTGATATCGCCGAACAGAATCGGCGGCTTCACGCAGCGCGATCCATACGACTGCACCCAGCCGAACTCGCTGAACGCATAGCCGTCGAGCCGCTCGCCGAAGTACTCGACCATGTCGTTGCGCTCGGCTTCGCCGTGCACGAGCACGTCGAGCCCGAGCGCCTCCTGTTCCTTCACGGCGCGCGTGATTTCGCGTTCCATCGCGGCGCGATAGGTGGTTGCATCGAGCTGTCCGCTCCTGAACTGACGACGCGCATGACGGATTTCGTTCGTTTGCGGAAACGAGCCGATGGTCGTCGTCGGATAGGCGGGCAGCGCGAGCATCGCGGCCTGCTTCTGCGCGCGCGTTTCGTATGCGCTCGCGCGCTGGCCGAGCGTCGCGTCGATCTTTGTGAGCGCTTCTTTCACCGCCGGGTTATGCACGCGCGATGATGCGCGGCGGCTCGCGATCGCGGCCGCGTTGCACGCGAGCGCATCGGCGACGCTGGCGCGACCGTCGTTCAAGGCGCGTGCGAGCACATCGAGTTCATCGAGCTTTTGTAGCGCGAATGCGAGCCACGATCTGATTTCGGCATCGAGCTTCATTTCGCTCGCAAGATCGACGGGCGTATGCAACAGCGAGCACGATGGCGCGATCCACAGCCTGTCGCCGAGCGATGCATGCAGCGGTTCGAGCCAGTCGAGCGTGGCGTTCAGATCGGTTTTCCAGATGTTGCGGCCATTGATCGCGCCGACCGATAGCACCGACGAATCCGGCAACAGCTTTGCAGCGGCGCCGACGTCATCGCGCGCGTTGATCGCATCGATATGCAGGCCGTCGATCGGCAGCTTGCACGCGAGATCGAGATTCTCCTGCAACTGGCCGAAGTAGGTCGCAAGCAGAAGGCGCACGCGTCGTTGTGAGAGCGCATCGTAAGCGGTGACGAAAGCGTCGCGCCATTGCGTATCGAGTTCGGTGACGAGCGCGGGTTCATCGATCTGCACCCATTCGATACCGAGCGCCGCGAAGTGATCGAGCAGCGCTGCATAGACGGGCAGCAGGCGCGGGAGAAGCGCGAGCTTGTCGGAGTCGTCCTTCGCCTTGCCGAGCCAGAGATACGTCACCGGCCCGATGATGACGGGCTTCGCGTTCACGCCGAGCGCGCGCGCTTCGCCGAGCTGCTCGACGAGACGCGAGGTATCGAGCGTGAACTGCGTCGCCGCATCGAACTCGGGGACGATGTAGTGATAGTTGGTATCGAACCATTTCGTCATCTCACCCGCAGCCACGCCCTCGCAGCACGCTGCATGTTCCTCAGCGCTTTCGGAAGAGCGTCCGCGAGCGACGCGGAAGGCGTTGTCGAGCGCATCGCCGTGAAAGCCGCGCACGCGTTCGGGCAGATTGCCGAGCGTGAAGCTCATGTCGAGCACCTGATCGTAGAACGCGAAATCGCCGGCCGGCACGAGATCGAGACGCGACTGATGCTTCCAGTGGCGCTCGCGCAAGTGAGCGCCGACCGCCTTCAACTCGTCGCGCGATGACTCTTTTTTCCAGTACTTTTCGAGCGCGAACTTCAGCTCGCGGTTTGCGCCGATGCGCGGGAAACCGAGGTTGTGTGTCGTGGCCATCGTTGCGTGTTCTCGTCGGAAAGAGAGTGAATGGCGACGATGATAGAATTTCCTACGCATGAATAAAAATGGTTTAATTTCATGCATCGATTAAATTTGTTCATGGAGACGCCTATGCTCGAACGCGCGCATCTGATGGTCGTGCGAGAAGTCGAGCGCCAAGGCTCGCTGACCGCCGCCGCCGCCGTGCTCAACCTCACGCAATCCGCGCTGAGCCATACGGTGAAAAAGCTGGAGCACCAGTTGGGCACGGCGGTGTGGACGCGCGAAGGGCGCAGCATGCGGCTCACGCAGGCGGGCCAGTATCTGCTTGGCCTCGCCAATCGCATGCTGCCGCAGTTCGAACTCGCCGAAGCGCGCATGAGGCAATATGCCGAAGGCGAGCGCGGCACCTTGCGCATCGGCATGGAGTGTCATCCGTGCTATCAGTGGCTGCTCAAGGTCGTGTCGCCGTATCTCGCGCGCTGGCCCGATGTCGATGTAGACGTGAAGCAGCGCTTTCAGTTCGGCGGCATCGGCGCGCTGTTCGGTTACGACATCGACGTGCTCGTGACACCCGATCCGCTGAAGAAACCGGGCTTGCGCTTCACGCCCGTCTTCGATTACGAGCAGGTGCTCGTCGTGCCCGAAGCGCACACGCTCGCCGATGCCGCTCATGTCACGCCGGAGCAGGTCGCGCAGGAAGTGCTGATCACGTATCCGGTCGAAACCGATCGCCTCGATATCTACACCCAGTTCCTCACGCCCGCGAATGTCGTGCCGAGAAGGCACAAGACGATCGAGACGACCGACATCATGATGCAGATGGTCGCGAGTGCGCGTGGCGTCGCGGCGCTGCCACGCTGGCTCGCGGAAGAATACGCGGACCGCATGCCGCTCGCCGTGCTCAAGCTAGGGAGGAAGGGCATTGCGAAGAAGATTTATCTCGGCACGCGCGAAGCCGATGTCAGCGTCGAATATCTCGCGGCGTTCATCGCGCTTGCGAAGAAGGCCGACTGGGCGAAGGCGCGCGTGTCGCGTTGACGTTCAGCGCCGCGCATCGAGCGCATGGCGGATCGTGCGTGCGAGGTCATCGAACGTGAAGGGCTTTTTCAGCAGCACGACGCCTTTGTCGAGCCGCCCTTCGTGAAAGATGATGTCGCGCGTATAGCCCGATGCGAACACCACGGTCGCGTTATACGGCGGCGCGCTCGCGATCTTCGCGAGCTCGTTCGCGCGCAGCGTGCCGGGCATCACGACATCGCTGAAAAGAAGATCGACGTGGCCATGCTTCTGCAGGACGGCAAGGGCCGATTCCGCGCTCGGCGCCGACAGCACCTTGTAGCCGAGCTGCGCAACCATGTCGATGGTCGCGAGGCGCACGTCGGCATCGTCCTCGACGACGAGCACCACTTCGCCGCCGCTCGATGCACGCGGGCGCGCGCCGTGCGCATTCGTCGATTCGACTTGCGTGCAGCGTGGGAAGTACAACGCGACGGATGTGCCTTCGCCCACCTGCGTTTCGACATCCACGCAGCCCGCGCTTTGCGACACGAAGCCGAACACCATGCTCAGGCCGAGACCGGTGCCTTGGCCTTCGGCTTTCGTCGAATAGAAAGGCTCGAACATGCGTGCTTTTACGCTGTCGGGCATGCCATCGCCGTCGTCGGTAACAACCAGCTTCACGTAATCGCCCGCGGGCAACGCGAGACCGGTCGTCATCTGATCGCCGAGGGTCGCGTTCGAGACTTCGAGCTGAATGTTGCCGCCTTCATGAATCGCGTCCCGCGAATTGATGACGAGATTGAGCAGCGCGTTTTCCAGTTGATGGCGATCGACGAAGAGGTTCCAGGCATCGCACGATACCGTGGTCTTCAGCTTGATCGATTCGGGCAGCGCGCGTTGCAGGAACTCGCACATGTCCGCGACGAGCTTCGCCGGATCGACGACGGCGGGATTGAGCGGCTGACGTCGCGCGAAGGCGAGCATCTGCGAGGCGAGCTTGCCGCCGCGCGCGACGGCTTCGCTCATCACGCGCAGCCTGCGTGTGAGATCGGGTTTGTCGCGCGTCGCGAGTTCGATCAACTGCAGGTTCGCGGAGATGATCTGCAAGACGTTGTTGAAGTCGTGCGCGACGCCGCCCGTCAGATTGCCGATGGCTTCCAGCTTCTGCACCTGACGAAACCGCTCCTCGGCCTCGACGCGCGCCGTGACCGCTTCCGCGACGCGTTCTTCCAGCGTCTGCATGAGCTTGAGCAGCTTGTCTTCGGCAAGCACCTTGCGAGTCGTTTCGACGACGACGGCAATCACGCCTGCCGGATGACCGTCGTCTTCTGCGACAGGACTGTAGTGCAGATCCATCCACACGTCTTCGGGCCGGCCATTGCGATGCAGCGTGAGACGCTTGTCGGCGTAGGACAGCGTTGCGCCGGACAAACAGGTGTCCACGACATTGCGATTGAACGCGGCGATCTCGGGCCAGCCGTCTTCGACAGGCTTGCCGAGCAGAAACGGATGACGTCCACCGGCGAAGCCCGCATAGGCGTCGTTGTAGATCATCGTGCCGCGCCGGCCCCAGAGCATGACGAGCGGCACAGGCGAAGCAAGCAGAAGTTGCACGGCTGCCCGCAGACTCTTCGACCATCGACCGATCGGGCCCATGGCCGTGTCCGACCAGTCGAAGCTGGCGATGCGCGAAGCCATCTCGCCGCGCCAGCCTTCACAGTCGAAGGATTGCTCGGGCCAAACCGTTTCGGCGTTCATAGAGTTGAAGGGAAAGTTGATGTGCCGCCGTCTTCGTAAAAAGCGGCAGGAGCTTGGTTTGGATCAAAGGCTACATCTTAGTCCACGCATCGGCCTGCACTCCATACTGGACGCTGCTTTGCGAGGAGTGGGCGACCTGAAGGCTCGCATATCGAACACGAAAGGCCACCGTTTCGGACAGGTGAAGCACATGTTTCAAGGTAAAGTCATCGCCGTCGACATGATCGGGAGGCGCGCATGAACGGCAAGCGCATCGCCGCGGCGTTGCTCGTGTTGCTCTTTTGGACGGCTCGTGTGTACGCGCAAGAGCCTTCGCTTACGGATGAACAGATGCTCGGCGTCGTCTTCGTCGCGAATCAGGCCGAGATCGCGGCGGCCAATCTCGCGTTGCGCAAGACGCGCTCCAACAGCCTGCAGGTCTACGCGAAACGGATCGTGTCGGAACACGCGCAGGTCAATCAGGAGATCATGACGCTGACGCAGCGCTTCGGCACGGAGCCGCAACGCAGCGCGACGAGCGACGCATTGACGAAGCAAAGCAACAGCGAGATCGCCGAGCTCGATGAAACCAGCACCTACGATTTCGACGAAGCGTATCTCGAACACGAGATCGTCTCGTTGCAGAAGCTGGTGCGTACCGTCGAAGGCTATATCCGCACGGCGCGCAGCGCGGACGCGCGAACCTTGCTGATCCGCTCGCGTCCTTCATTCATCTTTCATCTCGATCAGGCGCAAAGGCTGCAAATCACCATAGGCAGTCCGGGCCTCATCCGCTGATGTCGCTCACGAATAAAAACAGGAGAAATGCATGAATGCATCGGAACGTATCGACGAACTGATCGCGGGCATCGCGGATTGGCGCGGCGAGACCTTCGCCAATGTGCGCAAGATCATCCTCGCGGCGGACGAAGGGATCGTCGAGGAGTGGAAGTACATGGGCAGCCCGGTCTGGTATCGCGACGGCATGATCGCGGTGGGCAACGCGCACAAGGACAAAGTGAAGCTCACCTTCGCGCACGGGGCGAGCCTGCCGGACCCCGACAAGCTCTTCAATGCGAGCCTCGAAGGCAACGCGCGGCGTGCAATCGATTTTTTCGAAGGCGACAAGATCGATGCACACGCGCTTAAGAATCTCGTGCGCGCGGCGATCTCGTTGAATCAGACGAAAGCGAAGAAGAAAGCGGCTCGTTAAGCTGCGCGCGTCCATGCGCCGATGAAGGCGGCGATGTCGACCGCATCCGCATTAACGAATCCAGTCCAGGCCATGCGTGCCTGGCGCGGCTCGGGCAGATCGAGAGCGTCGTTTTTGGACTAAAGATTTCCAATCGATTCTTTACAAAGACAAAACATCTTGTCACAATGCGGACGCAAATAATAACGATTCGCATTCACACGCAATGGACCTCCAAAAGAAATGAGCATGAAGACAGGAACGACGAGCCCGGTCGCGATGCGGCCTTTGAAACTGGCCGCCTTGCTGCTGTTCGCGGCAGCGCCGCTCGCCCAGGCACAGTCCGCGGATGCGCCGTCGGGTGCATCGGCGGCTGCGGCGTCGAACGCGCCGGCCGAAAGCACGCTGCCCGCGGTGAAGGTCACGGCGCAGAACGTCGATGAACCGTATGGTCCGACGAAAGGCTACGTCGCGAAAGAATCGACGGCGCTCAAGACGGGCACGTCGCTCCTCGAGACGCCGCAGTCCGTCTCGGTCGTCACGCGCGAGCAGATGGATCAGCAGAACGCGCAGACGCTCAATGCGGCCGTGCGCTATGTGTCGGGGGTGACGCCCGAAACGCGCGGCGGCATCGCGACGCGTTACGACATGCTCAAAGTGCGCGGCTTCGACGCCGACAAGTACTGGAACGGTCTCAAGCTGCTCGACAACGGCTGGTACGCGGTGCCGCAGATCGATCCGTATTTGATGGAGCGCGTCGAAGTGCTGAAGGGCCCGGTCTCGGTGCTGTACGGTCAGGCGGCGGCGGGCGGCCTGCTGGATCAGGAAAGCAAGATGCCGACGGTCGTGCCGCTGCATGAAGTGGGCATCGAGTTCGGCAACTACGCGCACAAGTCGGCCAAGTTCGATTTCTCCGGGCCGATCGCGGGCGACGATCGCTATCTGTACCGCATCACCGGCATCGCGCGTTCGGAAGACGGGCAAGTGCAATCGACGTACAACAAGCGCATCGCGATCGCGCCGTCTTTCACGTGGCGTCCGGACAACAAGACTTCGCTCACGCTGTACGGCCTCTATCAGCACGATCCGGACAGCACGTCCTACGGCAGCGTGCCGCCGCAAGGCACGGTGCTCTACAAC
Organism: Caballeronia sp. LZ008; assembly: GCF_031451435.1. Taxonomy (NCBI): domain Bacteria; kingdom Pseudomonadati; phylum Pseudomonadota; class Betaproteobacteria; order Burkholderiales; family Burkholderiaceae; genus Caballeronia; species Caballeronia sp. LZ008. The sequence continues at coordinate 46,573 of NZ_JARUXK010000002.1, forward strand.
CCGAACGGCAAGCTGCCGAGCGACTTTTACGACGGCGATCACAACTTCGAGAGCTTCAATCGCGTGCAGGAATCGATCGGCTACAAGTTCGACCGCAAGCTCAACAACGCGTGGTCGTTCCGCTCGAACGGACGTCTGCTGCATCTCGCGCAGGACTACAAGAGCGTCTATGCGAGCGCGCTCGAAGACGACTTGCGCACGCTCGATCGCGGCACGGCTGCGTCGAAGGACAACCTGAACACGATTCAGCTCGACAATCAGCTCGAAGGCAACGTCTCGACCGGCCCGATCGACCATACGCTGCTGTTCGGCTTCGATTACCAGCACTATGCGAGCAACTTCGATGCGGGCTTCGGCACCGCGCCGTCGCTCGACATGTTCGCGCCGAACTACAACCAGGCGATCACGCCGCCGGACCGCTATCACCAGATCCTGAGCGGCACGCAATACGGCGTGTATGCGCAGGATCAGGCGCGCTGGGGCAACGTGATTCTCACGCTGGGCGGACGCGAGGACTGGGCGAGCAGCGATTCGAACAACACGACGTACGGCGTCGTGTCGCATCAGTTCGATCGCGCGTTCACGGGTCGCGCGGGCCTCACGTATGTGTTCGATAACGGCATCGCGCCGTATGTCAGCTACACCGAATCGTTCACGCCGCAAGCGGGCACGGACATCAACGGTCAGCAGTTCTCGCCGGAGAAGGGACGTCAGTATGAAGTCGGCGTGAAGTTCCAGCCGAAGGGCTACAACGCGTTCTTCTCGGCCGCGCTGTTCGACCTGACGCGCAAGAATCTGCTGACGGTCAATGCGGACAACCCGAACTTCCAGTCGGCGGTCGGCGAAGCGCGCTCGCTCGGCGTCGAACTCGAAGCGAAGGCGAGCCTCACGGATTCGTTGAACGTCACGGCGAGCTACACGTATCTCAGCACGAAGTACACGAAGGACAACAGCGGTCTCGAAGGCAAGTTCCTGCCCGCGATTCCGCAGAATCAGGCTTCGTTGTGGGCGTATTACACGGTCAATCGCGGACCGCTCGCCGGTCTCTCGATGGGCGCGGGCGGACGCTACACCGGCACGACGTATAGCAGCGACAACAGCTTCAAGGTGTCGAGCTTCTTCCTCGTCGATGCCACGCTGAACTACGATCTCGGCCGCGCCATGCCGCAGTTCAAGGGCGTCGAGCTGTATGTGAACGCGCAGAACCTGTTCAACAAGGAATACGTCGCGTCGTGCTACTACGGCAGCTGGTGTGCGTTCGGTTACGGACGTCAGGTGTTCGCCGGCATGAACTATCACTGGTAAGCATGTTGCACCGCACTGCGTCTTTCGAACGGCGCAGTGCATCGAATCGTCGTGAGCGCCGCCCTGGCGCTTATCGCGAACGAAGCTATCCGTATCGGGATTTCTTCGTTCGCGTGTGAGGAAGCGGCTAGTACATTGATCGCTCGCCGCTCATCCACGATATCCCCGCATGATCCCGACGACTTCATTGCATCGCCTCTTCGCCATGCTCGCGTTGATGGCGGCATGTGCTTTACCGATGCATCGCGCGCACGCCGAAGGCAAGGTGAAGATCGTCGATCAATATGGCATCGGCTCGTTGCTGCTCAAGGTCGCGAAGGACCAGAAGCTCATCGAGAAGGCCGGCGCGCGCGCGGGCCTCGATATCGACGTGCAGTGGAACACGCTTTCCGGCGGCGCGGCCGTGAACGAAGCGCTGCTCTCGGGCGCGGCGGATATCGCGACTATCGGCATCGGGCCGTTGATGACGATCTGGGATCGCACGCGCGGGCATCAGGATTTTCGGGCCATTGCGGCGCAAAGCGCGGTGCCGGTGTATCTCGTGACGAACGATCCGCGCATTCGCAGCATCAGGGATATTGGCGAGAAGGATCGCATCGCGGTGGTGTCCGTCGCAGTGTCGCAGCAGGGACGTCTGCTGCAAATGGCGTCGGCCAAGGCGTTCGGCGATGCCGAGTATGCGCGGCTCGACCGTTTCGAAGTCAACATGCCGCACGCCGATGCGACGACCGCGATGTTATCGGGCAACTCGGTCGTCAATCTGCATTTCTCCAACGCGCCCTATCAGTATCAGGAACTCGAAGATCCGAAGATCCACAAGGTCACGAGTTCCACCGAAATCCTCGGCGGACCGTCGACGGGCAGTGTTGTCGTGACTTCCGACAAATGGCGCAAGGACAATCCGAAGACCTACGCCGCCGTGCGCGCGGCGCTCGACGATGCGGCGAAGCTCGTCGAGAAGGACAAGGCTGAAGCGGCGGCCATCTATATTCGTCAGGACGGGTCGAAGCTCTCGCCTGCGTTCGTCGAGCGCATTCTCAGCGACAAGGAAGCGAGCTTCGCGACGACGCCGCAAAACACGCTCCAACTGGGCACGTTCCTGCATAAGGTCGGCGTGATTCGTCACGAGCCGAAATCATGGCGCGACTATTTCTTCGCTGACGATTCGAGCGCGCAAGGCAGTTGACACGTCTTTCATTTATCCATCATCCAAAGGAATCCGAAATGAATGCAGTGGCCATCGGGAATGAAACGGAAGTGACTGTCAGCCCGCTGTCGGCGCATATCGGCGCGGAGATCGGCGGCGTCGACCTCACGCGTCCCTTGTCTTCCGCACAGGTCGAAGCAATTCGCGCCGCGTTGCTCAAATGGCGCGTGGTCTTCTTCCGCGAGCAGTTTCTGAGCCACGAACAACACATCGCGTTCTCGGCGCACTTCGGCGAGCTCACGGTGGGGCATCCGGTGTTCGGCCACGTCGACGGGCATCCGGAGATTTACTCGATTTCGAAGTTTCGCAAGGCCACGCGCTTCGAAGGGCAATCGGTGCTGCGTCCGTGGACGGGCTGGCATACGGATGTGACTGCCGCGGTGAATCCGCCGTTCGCATCGATCCTGCGCGGCGTCACGATTCCGCCCTATGGCGGCGATACGCAATGGACCAATCTCGTGATCGCATACGAGAAGCTGTCGGCGCCGCTGCGCGCGTTCGTCGATGGTCTGCGCGGCGTGCATCGTTTCGCGCCGCCGCAAGGCGCAAGCGGCACCGATGCGTTCACGAAGGCCGTGACGGATCACACGCTCGTCGCCGAGCATCCATTGGTGCGCGTGCATCCGGAGACCGGCGAACGCGCGCTGTATGTCAGTCCGGGCTTTCTCAAGCACATCGCGGGGCTCGCGCCGCGCGAAAGTCAGGTGTTGCTCGAACTGCTATGGGAGCATGTGACGCGGCCGGAATTCACGGTGAGATTCAAGTGGGAGCCGGGCAGCATCGCGTTCTGGGACAACCGCACGACCGCGCATCTCGCGCCGACGGATATCTTCGATCTCGACTTCGATCGCCAGTTGTATCGCACGACGCTCGTCGGCGATGTGCCCGTGGGGCCGGACGGGCAGAAGTCGGTGGCGATCGAAGGCACGCCCGTTGGCGCGGCGGCTGCGGTCGCGTTGAACTGATCGGCGTTCAACCTGATTCGCTACGCGTCACGAAGATCAATATCAGAAGAAACGTGATGAAGAAGCGAAACGCGCTTTCGGTGCCGTTCCATTGCTGCGATTGCCACATGCCGAACCATTCGCCGCCGATCGACATGAAGCAGACTTGCCAGGTGAGATAGCCGAGCGTGAGGCCCGCGATCGCCCAGCGTTTGGCTCGCGCGAAGGCCGCGCTCTCCTGGCGCAGTGCGCGGGCCATCGCGATGACGCCTGTCCAGCAAAGAAGCGCGGTGAGCGTTTCGAGAAAAATGATCGCGTCATAGCCGAGATGCTGAAGCACCGGCGACGTGATCGCGCGATACATGTTCGCGTTGCCGGGAAACGTCGTGTCCATTCGCATGACGTGCTCGACGAACTGCAGGTTGCTGCCGTAGTCCGTCAGATTGCCAAAGCTGACGAGCGACGCGAGCAGGGCCATCGAAGCCACGACGAGAAGTTTCGCGAGGCGTTCGGTCATCTTCATCTTCATTCTCCAGCAGCGTTGGGAACGTGATTGTGCAAGAGAAGAATGAGATGAGCTTGATTTCTCGCTGCAACTAACTGTCTCGTTGCGCCAGCGCCTTTCTGCACGAAACGATCGTCGGATGAATGTACGACGCCGACCCGTATAATCGCGGCCTCGCACACGTTTGCGCGTCCGTTGCGGCACGCGCGACGACTCGTTTATCAACATCCCGAACCCCTGTCTCAGACAGGCCGAAGCAAGAAAGGAACGCCCAAGCGTGGAAAGTCTCTTCCAATCCGTGAATGCAATGTTTGCCTGCATTGCGCCCGTCTCGGATTTCTTGTGGGATTTCCCCACGAATTTCAAGGCTTATTCACAAATCCCCGTGCTCGGGCAGTTTTCGTTCGCGATCCTTTTGCTTGTCGGCGTGGGCATTCACTTCACGATCCGCACGCGCTTCATCCAGACGATGAACGTCGGCAAGATCGTTCGCATGATGCTGCGCAGGCAGTCGTCGAAAACCGGCGTCAGCGCGCTTGCGTCGTTCATGCTCGGGCTCGCGATGCGTGCCGGGCCCGGCAATATCGTCGGCATTACGGGCGCGATTTCCGTCGGCGGACCGGGCGCGTTGTTCTGGATGTGGGTGGCCGCGTTCTTCGGCATGGCGACCGCGTTCATGGAATCGACGCTCGCGCAGCTCTTCAAGGAGAAAAAGCACGACGAGTTCGTCGGCGGCTTGCCGTTCTATGGGCGGCGCATTCTCGGCGACAAGCGCTTCGTCGGCACGTTGCTGTCGCTCGTATTCACCGTCTATGCGCTTTTCAATGTGCCGCCGCAAACGTTCAACGTGTTCACCGCGATCGGCACCATCGCCGATACGGTGACCGGCACGCATCTCGGGCGTCAGTCGACGGTGTATTACGTCATCGCGGCGGTGCTCATCGCAGCGTGCTCGTTCATCATCATGGGCGGCATTCGCCGCGTGACCGCTTATACCGACGTGCTCGTGCCGATCAAGGCGACGCTCTTCTGTCTGATGTCGCTCGTCATCATCGTCATCAATCTGCCGCTGATTCCCTACTTCTTTCATGAGGTGATCGTCGGTGCATTCGCGCCGCATGCGCTCTTCGGCGGCGCGATCGGCACGGCGCTCGCTCAAGGCGTCAAGCGCGGGCTGATGTCGAACGAAGCGGGGCAGGGCACCATCACGATGGCCGCGGCGATCGCCGACAACGATCACCCTTGCGAACAGGGCTTCGTGCAGAGCCTCGGCGTGTTCTTCGACACGATGGTCATCTGCACGATGACCGGCTTCATCGTCGTGATGGCGCACGTATGGACCGGCACGGTGGACGGTCAGGCGTGGGAGTCGGTCAGGGCATCGAAGATCACGGTCTATCTCGCATCGGTCGAAACGCTCGTGCCGGTTTCGGTCGCGCATGTCGTCAAGATCGTGATGTGCGTGTGCTACGGCCTCTTTGCGTTCACGACGTTGCTCGGCATGATTTCGTTCGCCGAAATCTCGGCCAACTTCATTTCACGAAGCAGAGGTTTCATCATCGGCATTCGCGTCGTCGGCTCGCTCGTGTTCGTGCCGTTCGGCGCGCTCACCGTGCTTGCGGGACTCGAATTGCCCAACCTGTGGGCGCTTTCCGATCTGATGAACATCGTGATGGTGCTGCTCAACGTGCCGATTCTGCTGATCGGGCAACGTCTCGTGTACAAGGCGCTCGCGCACTACCGCTCGACGCGCGGCGGACCGTTCATGTCGGAGGACATCGGCGTGCGAACCGAGTATTGGTCCGCGAAGCGCGGTGTCGTCAGGCAAACGGAAGAACTTCGCGAGCGCGTCGAAAGTTAAGAGCCGAAGAAGTCCACCGCGCCGGTGCCGAGGTTGTACATCGCGCCGGCTATCTTGATGGCGTGCTGATTCTCCATGTCGCTCAGCACGGCGCTTTCCTGGCGAATCTGCGCGATGGTCGACTCGACGTTCTTGCGCGCCACCATGTCGACGAACGTGTAATTGGTCGCCGTGCGCTCGCCGTCGTACTTCGTGGCTTCCACGGCGGGTTTGATGCGCGCGAGCAACGCCGTGAGATGACCTAGTTCGGCATTGGCGATCGCGCCTTTGATCGCGCCGCAAGACGTATGTCCCATCACCAGCACGACTTTCGCGCCCATCAGCTTGCACGCGAATTCCATGCTGCCGAGAATGTCGTCGTTTTCGATGTTCCCCGCGACGCGGCAGTTGAAGATATCGCCGATGCCCAGATCCATGATTACCTCGGCGGGCGCGCGCGAATCGATGCAACTGAGCAGCACGGCCGCGGGATATTGTCCCTTTGCGCTCGTCTTTTGTTCGGCAAGGTAGTTGCGCGCCTTGCGTTCGCCTCTGCGGAAACGCTCGTTGCCGCGCTTCATCGCATCGAGAATCTGCTCGGGCGACATCGCGTCGCGCTGCGCGTGCGTCAACGCGTCGGCGTGAGCGGATGTCATGAGGAGCGGCGGAACCGCGAGCCCGGCGATAGTTGCAGACGCAACTGATTTGAGAAAGCTCCGGCGGCACGCGGGCGTGCATTGCAGCGGATGCTTCAGATCTTCGCGCATGACCTTGCTCCTCGACCTGACGGGAATCGGCCTTCTTCAACGCTCTTCTTGCGACATGAAGTGTTGGACGAAAAATCGTCGAATGCAATGCACGCTTGTTCTGATGACAATGTCAGGTCGATGACGTAACGATCTGCCGCGCGATGTCGAGAAAGTTGGCGGTCTTGGCGGTTGTCGCATCGATGCGCGATGCAAGCGCCAGACGAATCGTGATCGCGCTGCCGAGCGCATCGGTGTAGGCGACGCCATCGACCTGAATCTGGCACACCGACGCCGGCACCAGCGACACGCCGAATTCCGCCGCGACCAGATTGACGACCGATGATAGCTGCGGCGCCTGCTGGCCGGCGACCGGCTCGAATCCCGCTTCACGGCACGCACCGATGATGACGTCGTGCAATGTCGGACTTGCCTCGCGCGGAAGCATCACGAAAGGATCCTCCGCCAGCGTCGCCAACGGCACCTTGCGCTTTTTCGCGAGCTTGTGCGTGGCGGGCAGCACGATTTTCATCGGCTCGATCGCGATGTGATTGATCTGCACGCCCGCGGGCGACTGGCTGCCGAGACGGACGAACGCGACATCGACGCGGCCGGCGTCGAGATGCGCGAGCAGTTGCGCGGTATTGCCTTCGGTCAGCGTCAGCATGACGTTCGGATAAGCCTGCCGATACGACCGTATGAGCTTCGACACGACCGGATTGAACGCCGCCGATCCCGTGAAGCCGATATTGAGCTGCCCGATCTCGCCGCGCCCCGCGCTCTGCGCTTTCTCGACGGCGAGACGCGCGTCGTCGACGAGACGCTTCGCGTCGGCGGCGAACGCTTCGCCGGCTTCCGTCAGCACGACGCCGTGCCCCGTGCGGCGAAAGAGCCGCACGCCGAGTTCGTCTTCGAGCGCGTGAATCTGCTGACTGAGCGGCGGCTGTCCGATGCCGAGCCGCTCGGCCGCGCGCGTCACATTGCGTTCCTCGGCGACGGCCAGAAAGTAGCGGAGATGTCGCAATTCCATGCGATATATGAAAAAGCTATTTCAGAAAGACGAGATAGATATTGGACAGTATATCAATCGCGCGACAAAATACCGCTATCGCGCAGTGCGCGGGCTAGAACTATCCCCGAATACGTTGCCGGTTGCTCGTCAAAGCGAATCGGCAGGGCGGGTCGCGCCCGTGTCGATCGTCGACGGCGCGCGAATCGTCAATCAGTTTGGGAAGGGGTCTAATGTGGCTGAAGCATTAAAAAAACCAAGGCCGGAATACCGGAACATCGGGATCGGTCAGATCGCGAAGTATCGCTTGCCGCTGGCGGGCAAGGTATCGATCCTGCATCGCGTGA
>NZ_JARUXK010000002.1:54575-256504 GCF_031451435.1 Caballeronia sp. LZ008
GCTCCTGCAGTGGTGCAGTCAGTCGCCAGCTTGCCAGTGGTCGCAAAAACACGACATTTGTATCTTGCTAGAACACGACATTCTCATGTTGCTCCTACACTTAAAACTCTGATAATGTTGATTATGTAAAGCCAAGGATGGAAATTGGCCGCGCTTCCTGTTTGAAATTGTTGCTCACCGGGAAGCTCTATGGCGATTTGGGCGCGCGCTTCGGCCGCGTCTTCGTGCTTGACGTGCACTCACCACCGTCATGTGCCGCTCAGTGGCATCGCGGCAAGGCAGGGACGGTTCGACATCGTGAACTCGCCGCTGACCGAAGAGGCCGTGCTTGGATTCGAGTATGGCTACAGTGTTCAAACGAAGACCACGATGACCGTCTGGGAAGCGCAGTACGGTGACTTCGTCAACGGCGCGCAGGTTTTCATCGATCAGTACATCGCGGCCGGCGAGTTCAAGTGGGGTTATGAGTCGGCGCTCGCCGTATTGCTGCCGCATGGCCATGAGGGCGTCGGTCCGGAGCATTCGAGCGGCTATCTCGGCCGCTTCCTGCAGCTTTGCGCGGACGAAAACATGCGGATTGTCGTACCTTCGACCTCGGCGCAATGGTTCCATCTGCTTCGCCAGCAGGCGACGACGAAACGTCGGACGCCGCTCATCGTCATGTCTCCGAAGTCGAAGCTTTACGGCAACGTCGCGTCGCACTCGACGCTGCGCGAGATGATCGATGGCGCATTTCAATGCGTACTGGGCGACGAACGCATCGCAGATGCAAGTGCGGTTGAACGCGTCGTCCTATGCAGCGGAAAGTTCTACTACGAATTGCGCGATGCTCGCGACGGGTCCGGCGACGAATCGACGGCGATCATCCGCATCGAGCAGCTCTATCCGTTCCCGCATGACCCACTCCGGCGCGTGCTCGCCCGGTTCACCAGCTTGCGCAGCATCGTTTGGGCGCAGGAGGAAGACCGCAATCAGGGCGCATGGCGATTCGTTCGCGACGAACTGGAGACCGTGCTTCCCGCCGATTGCGCCTTACGCGATGTCTGCCGCACCGCGACACCAGCCGGCGCGCATTCTTCCGTCGCGGCGCATCGTCGGGAACAAGCACGGCTGGTCGCGACCGCACTGGCGGCGGCCGAGCTTTAGGCCGAGTGCCAATTTTGCAGCAGGACGATGGGCGTCGATCGCGCGGAACGTACGATCGTACGCCGGGTACCCGAGTTCGCAATCTCCAGACTGACGAAACGTTGCGAGCTTGCTAGTCGAACCCTTGCGCGCGACGCATCGAGGATCCATCTCCATGTCCCCGCTGCTGGTTAAGCCGCGGCCGCCGGACGCCCTGTCGCTCGTGTGACGTCTTGCGTCCCTATTGCGGACCCCACTGACTCTCGCAATCACTCCCTTCATACTTCAAACCGGTGCATCGCCGTGCGCGGCGGTGCATTCGCCCGCTTCGACACCCCCCTTTCAGTGCATGTCGTAAGACGAAGCCCCGCAGGTCCGGGCGCTTCGCGTTGGCACACTTCATGCCTAATGAATTACATTCAAGTTGCTTGAATGAAATTCCGATTGCCTTCAACATAGCCCATACGCAAGGGGAGTGTCATGAACAAACGTCTTCGCCATTTGCTGGCCGCACTGACGGGCGCGCTCGCGCTCAACGCCGCCGCGCCGTCGCTTGCGCACGCGGAAGATCTGCTCGCCCGCATCAAATCGAACAAGGAAATCACGATCGCGACGGAAGCGCGTTACGCGCCCTTCGAATACGTCGATAACGGCAAGATCGTCGGCTATGACGCCGATCTGATGGCCTACGTCCTCAAGTCTCTGCCCGATGTGAAGGTCAAGCAGCTCGACCTGCCCTTCCAGGGTCTGCTACCCGGTCTCGATGCAAAGCGCTTCGACCTCGTCGTGACGGCCGTGACCGTCAACAAGGACCGCGCCGATCATTTCGCCTTCACTGTTCCCGTCGCCGACGCGACCACCGGCGTACTCACCCGCTCCGCCGATACCTCCATCAAAGCGCCGAACGATCTGAACGGCAAGGTGGTCGGCTCGCAGACCGGCTCTGCACAATTGCAGGCGCTGATGGCGCTCGACAAGAAGCTGAAGGAAGCAGGCGGTCCCGGCATCAAGCAGATCAAGCAATACGTCGCGTTCGACGAAGCCTATGCCGACCTCGCCGTCGGCCGGCTCGATGCCGTCGCGCAGTCCGTCGCCAATCTCGGGCCATTGCTGAAGTCGCGTCCGGGCGTTTTCGCGGTGCTGCCGCAGACCATCGGTCCGAAGAGCTACTTCGCCTGGGTCGCACGCAAGGACGCCGACAGCGCTGCCCTCCTCAAGCTCTTCAGCGATGGCATCGCGAGAGCGAACAGCGACGGCACCATGAAGAAGCTTCAGGAGAAATGGTTCGGCTCGACGATGGACGTTCCGGCCACGCTTCCCGCACCGTCTATCTGACATCGCGATGAACGGTCCCGATCTGCTTACGCGCTGCATCGGCTACTTGCCGCAACTGCTCGACGGCGCGCTGACGACACTCGTGCTGTCGGCGGTTGCTGTCTGCTGCGGCTTCTTCGTCGGCGTGTTCGTCTACACGATGTCGGTCAGCGACAGCCGGCTAATGCGCGGCACGGCGCGCGTGTACGTGAGCCTGCTGCGCGGCACGCCCGTACTCGCGCAACTGTTGGTGTTCTACTACGTGCCGTCCGCGCTCGGGCTCGAGTTACCGGGGCTCGCTGCCGCCGCGATCGGGCTGTCGCTCAACACGGGCGCGTATCAGTCGCAGATTCTGGGCGCGGGTTTTCGCTCCATCGCGCCCGGGCAGATCGAGGCGGCATCGACCTTCAATCTCACGCGGCGTCAGACCTTGTGGCATATCGAAGTGCCGCAAGTCGTGCGCGCGACGCTGCCCGCGCTCGTCTCCGAAATGATCGATATCGTCAAGGCGTCGGCGGTGGTGTCGGTGATATCCGTAACGGATCTGATGCGCGTAGGACAGCAGCTTTCGTCATCGACGTATCGGCCGCTCGAAGTGTACGCGCTGGCGGCGATGTTCTATCTGGCAATCACGTCGCTGCTCGCGGGCGCGGGTCATGTGTACGCGCTGCGTGTGGCACGGCGTCCGTGAGGCATCGGCATGAACAACTTCATCGCACTCGTTCCGCGCTTCATCGAAGCGATGGGCATCACGCTCGAAGTGAGCGTGCTGGCGGCCTTCATCGGCATCGTCGCGGGCTTCGCGATCAACGCGATGCGGCTCGCGTTCGGCCGTCCGTTCGCGCTCGTCTATGGCGCGTTCGTATGGCTGGTGCGCGGCACGCCTTATCTGTCGCAGCTCGTGATCGTGTACTTCGGGCTGCCGGTTTTAGGCGTGACGTTGTCGGCCGTGCAGGCCACGATCCTTTCGCTCGCGTTCTATTCGAGCGCTTATTTCGCGGAGCTTTTTCGCGCGGCATGGGCGAGCGTTCCGCGCGGTCAGCTCGAAGCCGCCGCCGCTTTCGGCGTGGGCCGGCGAGACGCGTTCCGCTCCATCGAGCTGCCGCAGGCGCTCGCGTTCGCGGCGCCGCTGATCGCGAACCAGACGATTCTCGTCATCAAGGAGAGTGCGGTCGCGTCGATCATCACGGTGCCCGAATTGACGATGACGGCCAGCGATATCGTCGCATCGAGCTACACGTATATCGGTCCGTATGCGCTGCTGATCGCATGTTACTGGCTGCTGACGCAAGCCGTGTCGGTGATCGCGCAGGCCGCGACTTCCCGCATTCCGTTTCTGAAGAAGACATCATGAGCGACCTTCCGATACTCAAGCTGCGCGCCGTGGGCAAGTCGTACGGCGAGAACCGCGTGCTCAAGGGCATCGACCTGGATGTGATGCGCGGCGAGATCGTCACGCTGATCGGGCCGTCCGGTTCGGGCAAGACCACCGCGCTGCGCTGCATGAATTTTCTCGAAGCCTATGACGAAGGCGAAGTGTGGATCAAAGGCCAGTTGCTGGGCTATCGATCGACAGGACGCACGGCGAAGGATCGTGACAGCGAAGCCAGCATCGCCGACGTGCGCCGTCCTATTTCGATGGTCTTCCAGCAATTCAATCTCTGGCCGCACATGAACGCGCTGGACAACGTCGCGACGCCGCTCGTGCTCGCCAAGAAGATGAGCAGGCGCGACGCGCGCACGAAAGCGTTGGCCGCGCTCACGCGTGTCGGTCTCGAGCACAAGGCGGACGCGTATCCCGCGCGGCTGAGCGGCGGGCAGCAGCAGCGCGTGGGCATCGCGCGGGCGCTGGCCATCGAACCCGAAGTGATTCTGCTCGACGAACCCACATCCGCGCTCGATCCCGAACTCGTCGAGGAAGTACTCAACGTGATCCGTTCGCTCGCGCAGGAAGGCATGACGATGGTGATGGTCACGCACGAGATGAGCTTCGCCGCGAAGATCTCCGACAAGGTCGTGTTCATGGAAGCCGGGAAAATCGTCGAAGCCGGACCGCCCGCGCAACTGTTCGGCAATACGCGCACACCGCGCTTGCAGCAGTTCCTTAAACCGTGGCTGGAACGCAGCCTCGATTTCGTGAGCGAAGGAGTGACATCGTGAGCGCAAGACAAGTGGCGGATGCCGTGAACGCGGCGCGCCTGCTCGAATCGATCGAAGCCCTCGCTGCATTCGGCGCGCGCGATGACGGCGGCGTGGACCGCCCCGCGCTCGGCGAACGCGATATCGAAGCGCGGCGCTTTCTGATCGACCGCGCGCGTGCGCTCGGCTGCAGCGTGCATGTGGATGCGTGCGCGAATCTGTTTTTCTGCCGCGAGGGCGACGCAGCACTTGCGCCGGTGATGACCGGCAGCCACATCGACACGCAACCTGCCGGCGGCAAGCTCGACGGATGTTACGGCGTGCTTGCGGGCTTCGAAGTGCTCGCCGCGTTGAACGATGCGAACGTGCCCACGCGCCGCCCGCTCGAAGTCGCGATCTGGACCAACGAGGAAGGCACGCGCTTCTCGCCGGGCGCGATGGGATCGAGCGCCTTCGTGGAGCCGTCGCGGATGGCGCGTTATGCGCACGTGCAGGACGCCGAAGGCACAACCCTGAGCGCGGCGCTGCAACGCCACGTCAGCGCGTTCCCCGAACTGCCGCCGCGCGCGCAGCAAGACGCCGCGCATGCCTTCGTCGAACTGCATATCGAACAAGGTCCGCAACTCGAAAAGGCCGAGGTGCCGCTCGCTGTCGTCAGCGGCATTCAGGGCGTGCGCTGGTACGCGTTCCATGTGCAGGGCATCGCCGCCCACGCGGGCACCACGCCGATGCCACTGCGCCGCGACGCGATGACGCTCGCCATCGCGCTGCATCGGGAACTCGATGCCATCGCCCATGAACTCGGCCGCGCCGATACGCGCGTCACGTTCGGCCGCTGGAACATCGCGCCGAATTCGATCAACACGATTCCGTCGGCGGTGAGTTTCACCGTCGACTTCCGCCATCCGGACGCGCGCGTGCTCGGCGCGTTCGATGAACACGCGCAGGCCATCGCGCAATCTCATGGCGCGCGCATCGAAGCGCTGTTCGCCCATGCGCCCGTCGCGTTCAATCCGTCCGTGTTGTCGCGCATCGACGAAGCCTGCCGCGCGCTCGATACCCGCGCGCTGCATCTGACCTCGGGCGCATTCCACGACGCCATGTATCTCGCGAAACATTGCCCGAGCGGAATGATCTTTGTGCCCAGCATAGACGGCATCAGCCACAACCCCGCCGAAGCGACGGACGCCGGACATCTCGTGCTCGGCGCACGCGCGCTCGCTCATTGCCTCACCACACTCTGCAACGACTGAAGGAGCCCACATGAACGCATCCGCAACGACTCTTGCAAGCACCGAAGACAACGGCCAGGAAACCGGCGTCAACGCCACGCTCAACGAACCCATCTCCCCGGACGGCACGCCTGAAATCGGCATGACGTATACGGTGCCCGCGCGCTGCGGCCGCGCGGTGCGCGTGAAGGCCGGGCAGACCATCCGCATCGCCAATCCGCACGGCACGCAAGTGTGCGATACGTGGATCTTCAACGCGCAGCATCTGAACGAGTTTCTGTCGTTCGAACATACGCGCGCGTTCATCGACAAGATCATTCCGCAGCCGGGCGATCCGCTCGTGACCAACCAGCGCCGCCCGATTGCCGAACTCGTCACGGATACGTCGCCGGGCGTGCACGATACGCTCATCGCCGCGTGCGATCTGTACCGCTATCGCAATCTCGGCGTCGAGCACTATCACGACAACTGCGCGGACAACCTGCGGCTTGCGCTGAAGGCTATTGGCTTGCGCACGAAGGAAGTGCCCCAGCCGTTCAATCTTTGGATGAACATTCCCGTCAAGCCGGATTATTCGATTGACTGGCTGCCGCCCGTGTCGAAGTCCGGCGATTACGTGGATATCAGGGCCGCGATGGACTGCGTCGTGGTCATGTCGGCGTGCCCGCAGGATATCATTCCGATCAACGCGCTCAACCCGCTCGAAGTCGAGTTCACGGTGCTCGGATAAGCGCGCCCTTCTTCTTTTCGATGGTGTTCATTCGTGGCCAGCAAACGACCTTCCTCAACTGCAGCGCGTACTTCACCTAAAGCCAACGCCGCGCCGGCGTCCGCCGCCGATGGCCTCGGCACGCGTCTGCGTCATGCGCGCATGGTGCGACAGATGACGCTCAAGGTGCTCGCGGGAGCGGCGGGTTGCTCGGAAAGTCTTCTGTCGAAGGTCGAAGGCGGCCACGCGACGCCTTCGCTCGCCATGCTGCACAAGCTCGCCATTGCGCTCGACACCAACATCGCGGCACTGCTGTCCGCGCCGACCCTCACGGCTTCGCCCGTTCAGCGTGCGAGCGAGCGGCCCTCGGTGCGCTTTCCGGGCGCGCGGGCCGCTCCGGCGGCCGGCAAACGCAGACGTGCCGAGGGCTCCATCATGCTCGAACGCCTTGTCGTGCCGAGTCCGGGCCAGTTGCTTCAGGGCGACATCCACGTACTGGAGCCGCTTGCCCGCAGCGACGAGCAGATTCATCACGTCGGCGAAGAGTTGGGTTATGTGCTCGAAGGCGAACTGGAACTCACGCTCGGCGATCAGAGCTATTCGCTCAAGGCGGGCGATTCGTTCTATTTTCCGAGCACCGAGCCGCACAGCTATCGCAATCCGGGCGATGCGGTGACGCGCATACTCTGGGTCAACACGCCGCCCACGTTCTGATCAGCGGGAACTCATCATGGCCAGCACCGATGTTTCGCAGATGCAGTTGCCGCGCTTCGCCGGCATTCCCACTTTCATGCGCGTGCCGTTCGAGCGCGACCTCGCGGCGCTCGATATCGCGCTGGCGGGCGTGCCCTTCGATGGCGGTGTCACCGCGCGTCCTGGCGCACGCTTCGGGCCGCGCGAGATCCGCAACATGTCCACGATGATGCGCGCGATTCATCACGTCACGCGATTCAATCCGTTCGAAGCGTGCCGCGTGGCCGATATCGGCGATGTGCCCTTTGAGCATCTCTACGATCTAGAAGCCGCGCACGCCGATATCCGCCGCTTTTTCGAGCCGGTATTCCGCGCAGGGAAGATAGCGCTGATCGCGGGCGGCGATCACTCGATCACCTATCCGGTCTTTCAGGCGATCGCGCCGAAGCAGCCGCTCGCGCTCGTGCATATCGACGCGCACACGGACACGTGGGACGCGTTCAAGGGCTCGAAATTCACGCACGGCGCGCCGTTCCGACGCGCGGTCGAAGCGGGTCTTCTCGATCCCACGCGCACGATTCAGATCGGCATACGCGGCGCGCAGAATACCGACGAAGGCTGGCGTTATTCGTTGGATCACGGCATGCGCGTGGTGTTCATCGAAGAGTTCGAGGAACGCGGCCCGGCGGCGATCGTCGAAGAAGCGCGGCGCGTGGTCGGCGATGCGCCCGTGTATCTTTCGCTCGATGTCGATGGGCTCGATCCGGTGTTCACACCTGGCACCGGCACGCCGGAAATCGGCGGATTGACGACGCGCGAAACGCTTGCGTTGCTGCGCGGACTCGACGGGTTGAACTGGGTCGGCGGCGATGTGGTTGAAGTGTCGCCGCCGTATGATCCGAGCGGCAACACCGCGCTCGTCGCCGCAACGATGATGTACGAGATGCTGTGTCTGTTCGCGGCACATCAGGCGGGATCGAGCCGACGCTAGCGCAGCGTCGAACGCGCTGCCGCTCGATGGTCCCGGCGTTAGCGAGCGACGTACCCGCGTCGCGGCCATACGCGGCCAACCATGCGTCGACTAAGAGCTTCTTGCTGCCGGACCTGCTCTTTCAGGGAGCCCGATAAATGAACCGCCCTCCGGGAACTTCCTTTGACGCTGCTTGCAGTGTCGTAACAGCTCGCTAACAATGATGCAGGCGTGCTATTACGCGAATGTCTCGAAGCGCAGATCACATTGCTGTCGGGCTTTCGGTCGTCAACCGACACATCGCGACTGCGGCGCCCTCCGCGATGCGCGCGCTCCATGGATCGGCCGGCAAAGTCCGCCCGAGCAATGCCTTGCCGGAAGCTGCCACAAGCGGCTCCCGATGCCTCATTGATGCAGAATCGGCGCAAAGACCACACCGACACGACCTGAATACCATGGACGACGCAGAATCGCTTTCGCTCGCACTACCCGACGGCTCTAAGGTCTCTGCGCTCCTTCAAGTGCCAGAGCACGCGCGAGCGCTATATGTCTTCGCGCACGGCGCTGGGGCGGGCATGCAGCACGCCGGCATGTCGTCTTTGGCCGACGCGCTTGCCGCGGCGAACGTCGCCACATTGCGCTACCAGTTTCCGTACATGGAGCGGGGCTCCAGGCGGGTGGACTCGCCGGCCGTGGCACATGCTGCCGTGCAGGCAGCCGTCGCAGAGGCCCGCCGGCGGCTGCCAGCCCTGCCGCTCTTCGCGGGCGGCAGGTCGTTCGGCGGCCGCATGACGTCCCAGGCCCAAGCCATCTCCGCGCTCGATGGCGTGCGTGGCCTCGCTTTCGTCGCGTTCCCGCTGCACCCGGCTGGGGCGCCCGGCGTCGAGCGGGCGCGGCACTTGGCGGACGTCACGGTGCCGATTCTCTTCCTGCAGGGCACGCGCGACAAGCTGGCCGAGCTTCACCTGCTGAGGTCGGTCGTCGAGACGCTGGGGCCGCGCGCCACGCTGCATGTGGTGGACGACGCAGATCATTCGTTTCACGTGCGCGCATCCTCCGGCCGGACCGACGCGGAGGTCGTGCGCGAACTAGCGCGGACGATGTCGGAGTGGTTCTTCGCCGAAGGGTAGTTCGTGCGCGTTACCTGAGCAAGCGCAGGAATGCTTGTAGCAGAGTCGGGACGGGAAGCCGGCGAACTCGCCGTCCTGCACTCGCCCTCTCAACGCTTTGCTATCCGCAGACGGTCTGTCGCATAGCCACGACAACCGACGCCTGTCGCGTCGACGGCGTTTTGCCAGTGCTTAGTGAGTGAATTTGTCAGATCGATCTTTTTGCGGTGCTTCCGCCCCCGGAAATCGCCGCGGGCCATCTGCTTTGATTTGGCCGGCGCCGATCCGTGCAAGCCGCTTAGGGACGCGGCCGGAAAGCAATCAAGACTTTGCGATCATCAACTCCGTGCTGCACGGATGCGATCCACGGTCGCTACCCCGTCTCGGCGCCCCAACCTCTACTAAACTGGGTAGCGTACTCCTGCAAGCTCAGTGAGGGCGGCGCGCAGTTAGCTAGCTGATCCGCGCGACCGAACGCCACGGTGTCAACCCCGGAGTTGACTTGATGAACAGCGTCGTTACCAGGATGCTGATTGCGATTTCCGTCGGCTATCTAGTGGTCGGTTGCGCTGCGGTTCCGCCAGAAGCCGCAATACCGGCTTACCAAAACCGGGCCGTGACACGCGACGAGGCCGGCATCGAGGTTTCAACAGCCGTGCTGTCCTCAGAGGAAAGCGCGGCGGTGTACGGTGTCCCGCTTGCCGAAAGAAGAATTCAGCCCGTCTGGATCGAGGTCCGCAATCGCGAGGACCACAACTACTTTCTCCTGTCACCCGGCCTGGATCCAAACTTCTTTCCCGCATCGGAGGCGGCAGAGGCTTTCAGCAGCGATGCTTCGCCCGACCAGCGTTCCGAGCTCGCGCGCCGCTTCCGTAGTCTCGCTTTTCATAACCCCGTGCGTCCCGGAGAGACGGTCGCGGGGTTTGTGCTGACGAATTTCAACGCGGGCGCGAAGCTGGTGCAACTGGATCTCGTCGCGAGCGGACACGCTCGGACGTTCTCCGTTTTCGTATCCGTACCTGGGTTTGAAGCCGACTACAAGCGTAGTCAGGTCTTCAGACGGGCGACCGATCCGCAGGAGCCCACTGTAAATTACACGGACGACGCGAGCTTTCGAGAAGCGCTCGAAGCACTGCCCTGTTGCGCAACTGACGAGGACGGCTCAAAGAAGGGCGACCCGCTCAACCTGGTGATCGTCGGCAGCCTCGACGACGCCTTTCCCGCACTGGTGCGGCGGGGCTGGAGCCTCACGGAACGAAAGTGGTCGGGGGCAATCGAGCGGATGATCAGCGCCGCGTTGTCGGGCCAAGCGTACGTCAACGCGCCAGTGAGCGACCTTCATCTGTTCGGACGCGCCCAAGACCTCGCGCTTCAAAAGGCGCGGGGCGACATTCACCAGCGCAACCATATGCGGCTCTGGCTCAGCACGATGCGCTATCACGACAAGCCTGTGTGGGTTGGACAGATCAGCCGCGATATCGGGATTCGCCTGACGTGGCACTCGTCAACGTTCACGACACACAAGATCGACCCGGAGGTGGATGAGGCACGCACTGCGCTGACCGAAGACATGGCGTATTCGCAGAACCTGTTCAAGATGGGACTAGTGACGGGAGTGGGTGCCGTGTTGGAAGCTGCGCCGCGAAGGAATTTGACGACCGACCCGTATTACACCGACGGCTTCCGCGTCGTGCTGGTGTTCGATCGCACGCCGAGGCCGTTATCGCAGATCGAAATCTTCCCGTGGATCACTCCGTACAAGGTACTGCGGGTGACGCCAGGAGCGAGGCCATGACCATCCAGCAGACCTTGCGCAGGCGACGGTCTAATGCAGGACTCGCGCTATGCCTGGCGCTCGCGCTGGCCGGCTGCTCGACATGGCAAGTTCCGCCCGAGGCGGACGCTGAGCCGTTGCGTCAGCGCGAGGTCAGCGCCTCCAGTCGCGGCGTACGCGTGAGCGCAACGGTGCTTAGCGAGGAAGACAGCAAGCGGATGTATGGTGCCGACGTCAACAGAACGGGAGTGCAGCCGCTTTGGCTCGAAGTGCAGAATGGGACGTCGCAGGCGCTGTGGCTTTTACGCTCGGGCACGGACCCGGACTACTTTTCACCTCATGAAGTCGCATGGTCAATGCATACGCTGTTTGGCGGCGCAAGCAACAAGCGCATGGACGACTATTTCCGTGATCTCAGGTTCAACAACCCCATCCCGGCGGGGGAGACACGATCGGGCATTTTGTTCACCAACCCCGATCAAGGCATCAAGCTCGTCAATGTCGATCTGCTGGGAAACCAGACGCTGATGCCCTTCTCGATCTTTCTGCGTGTGCCAGGCGGCACGATGGATCCACGGCTGTCGCAGATCCCTCTGCCACCCTCTGCCACTGGAATCACGGACTACCAGGACCTGGCGTCGCTGCGCGCGGCGCTCGAGCGCCTACCATGCTGTGCCACCGACCCGAGCGGGACTATTCAGGCCGATCCGCTAAATGCCATTGGCATTGGCCAGCTCACCGACATCGGGGCAGCGCTGGTGCGGCGCGACTATCGGCGCGATGCGCGGGAGTTTGACCTCGCGCAGCGCGTCTTCGGTCGGGAACCGGACTTTGTCATGCGCAAGCAGGCGCAGGCCGGGGCGCCCGCAAACTGGATCCGGGGATGGCTCGCTCCGATCCGCTTTCAGGGACAACTGGTCTACGTCGCGCAGGTCGGCCGCCCTGTCGGCGGGCGCTTTGCACCCCGCGATAAAAAACGCCTCACTCTCCACGAGAACGTCGACGAGGCACGCAACTTTCTGATGCAGGACCTGATGTATTCGAGCGGCCTCGAAAAGCTCGGATTTGTGAACGGTGTTGGCCCCGCACCGCCGACTCGTCCTCGTATAACCCTTGACGGTGCGACTTACTATACGGACGGATTGCGCGCGGTCGTGTTCTTCGCCACCCGGCCACGGAGTCTGTCGGATGTCGATTTTCTTGAGTGGGTCCCCTATCTGGAAGAGCCAGATACTCGTCAAACTGGAGCAACCGGCAATGCGAGTCAGTGACTCGAGATCGAGATGGGCGCTCATTCAATTCAAGCGTCAGGTTGCCGCTGCCTTCGATGCGTGCCGCCAGATCAGCGCTTGGTTAGCGACGATCACGTCGTGCGTTCTCTTCGGCGCATGCGCGGCGAAGCCGCTTATCCCGTACTCGGCCGATACACCCCCGATGGTTCTCATGCCCGCGTCTCAGGCTGGCGTCATGGATAAGCGAGGGCGCTTTCGGGAAATTTATTGCGCGGTCCTCGAAGCACGCGGTGCAGCGCTACCCGACTACCGCCCGTGCGAGCAAGCGCTGACGCGGGTCGGCGCAGAGTCCCCTGGCACCGGCGAGCCCGTCGAACTTGGCCAGTCCAGGCGGCACCTGATTGGGGCGGTGGTGCATGGCGTCGGCTACGATTGCTTCGATCCCTGGCTGGATACGCCGGATACCGTCGTGACGCATCTTCGCGAGTATGGCTTCGATGCAGCGCTCATCAACGTCGACGCGCTGTCGAGTTCCACTAACAATGCACGGCAAATTCGCGACGCGATCATGGCTATGCCGGCATCGGAGGACGCGCCGCGGCTCGTGTTGATTGGTTATTCGAAGGGGGCGCCCGACATTTTGGAAGCACTGGTCGCCTATCCTGAGATACGAAGCCGCGTGGCGGCGGTGGTGAGTGCCGCCGGTGCAATCGGCGGCTCCCCGCTCGCCAACGACGCCGACCAATATCAGGCCGACTTGTTGCGATATGTTCCGGGCGCAACCTGCACATCGGGCGATGGTGGTGCCGTAGAGAGTTTGAGACCTGCGACTCGCAAAGCGTGGCTCGCGCAGCATCCGCTTCCGGCTGATCTGCATTACTACTCGGTCGTGACGTTCCCGCAGCCCGAGCGAATCTCCTCGATCCTGAAGTCGAGCTATGACAAGCTCGCGCGCGTCGACTCGCGGAACGACAGTCAGGTCATCTTTTACGATCAGGTTGTCCCCGGAAGCACGCTGCTCGCCTACGTCAATGCGGATCACTGGGCGCTCGCGGTGCCTGTTGCGCGGACCCACCCTACGATCGGGGCGCTCTTCGTTACACAGAATGCGTATCCTCGTGAGGCGCTGGCGGAGGCGATTCTGCGCTTCCTGGAGGAGGATCTTGGCGTGCCGATCCGCTGATTAGCTGGCAGTCGTCTGTCAACGAACGCGTTCGGGGCCGTTTCAACCGGTTGATGCAACCCAATGTACACCGGTCCGGCGTCGGTCCGGTCTCGACCTGAACCGGCCGCTGGAGCGGTCACACTGCGACTTGGTCGAACGGCAGAAACCGGCCGGTTGCGGAATTTAGCACAACGGCCAACCAGCTAACGAAAGGGTGAGGAAGTAAATTCGTGCAGCCATATGCGTTAAGCGGCAACCGTCTCTGCAGACGTCGTTCGTTCGTCAAGGCTGTTACGTGTCCGGAAGGCGGCCCGTTCGCTGGCTCGTGCGATGGACAGCTTACTGCGCCCCGGATTGCGGCGATTCCAAGCTTTTCACGGCGTTCCTGATCTCTTGCAGAAGCCGGCTCTGTTGATACGGCTTGCGTAGTCTCGGTAGATCCGCTCCGGTGCCCTCCGGCAGTTCCGCGTAGCCGGTTGCGAGTATGACAGGCAGGACGGGCCTGAGTGCCCGCGCCGCATTGGCCAATTCAACGCCGGTCATCTTGGGCATTGAGAAATCAGTTAGCAGAACGTCAACTTTCTGGCCTGCGCGAAGGACTTGGAGCGCGGCGTCCCCTGATGCGGCCTCGATCACCTCATGTCCAAGGTCCTGCAGGAGATAAGATGTGCTTGACAAAATAAGTGGGTCGTCATCGACGACTAGTACGGTGGCGCGCAGCTCGCTGGCGTCGGCGGCCGGACCGTCGTCCTTCGGGTCATCGGCGATACGCTCCTCGGCAGCCGGGCGACCCGTGACAGGAAGCCAGAGCGATGCACGCGTGCCCTTTCCATACGTGCTTTCTAGACGAAGCGCGCCTTGTAGCTGACGCGCGAGACCGTGAATCATCGAAAGGCCAAGCCCCGTGCCCTTCCCCACTTCCTTGGTCGTGAAGAAGGGTTCCGTCGCTTTGGCGAGTGTCGCGGCGTCCATGCCAGTACCGGTGTCCCTCACTGTCACCCGCACGTAGTCGCCGGCTCGCAGGTCGCCATCGCCCGCAGAATGCGCGGTATCGACGCTGATTTGGATTGCGCCGCCATCGGGCATCGCATCGCGCGCATTGACTACCAGGTTCAGTATCGCCAGTTCAATCTGATTTGTATCGACGCGAGTAAACGGCACTTCTTCGGGCGTATCGATGACCAGTTCGATCATCGAGCCAATCGACCGGTCCAGAAGGTCGGCCATGCCGTGAACCAGCGCAGACATCTGGACAGGCTCGACCTTAAGGACCTGCTGTCGCGCGAACGCGAGCAGCCGTTGAGTGAGCGCGGCGCCGCGTTGAGCGCCTTTCAGCGCGCCATCGACCAACCGACCCACTCGCTCTTCCGGCGGCACTTCCTTTCGCACGAGTTCGAGATTCGCCATGATCGCCATCAGCAAATTGTTGAAGTCGTGCGCGATGCCGCCCGTCAACTGGCCGATCATCTCGAGCTTCTGGACCTGCCGCAGCAGCTTCTCTGTGTGCTCGCGCTGCCGTATTTCCTCGAGCACCGTTCGATGCGCGTCTTCCAGTTGCGCGGTGCGCTCCAGCACCTTGACTTCGAGCGATTCGTTCACCCGGCGCAGCTGATCTTCCGACGTTTTGCGCAGCGTCACGTCGGAGCAAACGCCGACGAGCCGAACGATCCGGTCGTCGCGCACGACACGCGCCCTGACTTCAACCCAGTGCACGGTCCCGTTCCGCCAGACGTTGCGATACTCGATCGCATAGTCGCAGCCGGTTTCCGCGCTGACCGCGATGGCTGCCTGCACCCGCTCGCGATCCTCGGGATGAGTGCTTGCAATCAGTTCTTCATAAGTAAAGTTGTCGGTCTCCAAGCGGCCGAATATCGCTTTGCAAGTCGTCGATGCTGTCAGCGTGTTGCTGGAAAGATCGAGGCTCCAGGAGCCGAGGTGTCCGGCCGTGAGTGCTATGCGAAGATGCGCTTCGCCCTCATCGAGTTCTCGGATTCGAGCCCGAGCCTCGAACTGGCGATTCCGGCCCCGCACCGCTGTTTCGACGACGCTTACGAACGTCGTCGGATGAAACGGACGCTCGATGAACGTGACGTTGCCGAGTGCCGTAATCAACCGCTCGGCCATCGGTCTGCGAACGGGACCGCTGCGCTGTGTGAGTACGACAAATGGAAGGTCCGACCACGGCGGCTGCGACGACACCCATCCCGCCAGCGTGGCGAGGTCGGCGCCGTTCAACGCTTCGTCGGCGACGATAACGCAGCAGACGTCGTCTCTCAACGTCTCGCCGAGTTGCGCTACGTTCTTGCACGGCTCTGCGTCGATCCCGGCCGCCCCCAACAGCGCCTGCGCAACGACGCAGTCGCGTCCCGACGGGGTGAGGAGCAGCACGGGACATCGCTCGGTTTCGGCCATGCGATCGTCAGTCCTTGGTTGCAGTCTTCGGCGTCAGCAGAGGCGCCGACTTTCCGACGAACGTCGGCACGCCTCGAAGCACCCCCTGGAAATCTTCCAGCGGCTCTCCGAGCGTGAGCCCCTCCGAACCGATACGGAACTCGCGGATCGATTCCTCATGAGCCCCGGTGCGCTTCTTGATGACCGACACCGCGCGTCGAACGCGCCCGATCGCTTCGAAGTAACGAAGCAGGATGACCGTGTCAGCAAGATAGGTCACGTCGACCGGCGCCTTCATGTCGCCGACGAGGCCGTGCTGGGCGACAGTCAAAAAGGTGTTCGCGCCCTGCCGATTCAGATACTGCAACAACTCGTGCACGTGCAGTACGAGCGCATTTTCCTCAGGCATGGCGGCCTGATACCCGTTCAGACTATCGATGACAACCGTCTTTACACGCGCGCGGTCGACGCTCGCACGCACGCGATGCGCGAACTCGCCCGGCGACAGCTCTGCCGCGTCCAGTTGTTCGACGTGCAGGTCACCGGCATCTCTCATGGCTTCGAGGTCGATGCCCATTGGGCGCACACGGTCGAACAGAAGGCCGAGCTCTTCATCGAAGACGAAGAGCGCAGCCTTTTCGCCCCGCCGCACGGCCGCCGTGACGAATTGGATCGCGAAGAGGCTCTTGCCGGTCCCTGCGGGACCAAGGATAAGCGTGCTGGATCCTTGCTCGACACCCCCGCCGAGCAAAGCATCGAGTTCCGCGACGTCGCTTGTCATTTGCGTGCGCACGTAACTGGTTCGGTGCTCACCGGCGACAAGTCGCGGGAACACCGCCACCCCGCCGTGTCGGATAGCAAAATCGTGATAGCCGCCACGAAAATGCTGACCGCGGTATTTGAGCACCCTTAGGCGCCGGCGCTCGGCGCCATATTGCGGCGATAACTCCTCCAGTTTGATGACGCCGTGCGCCACGCTATGCACAGTCTTGTCCGCCGCATCGGAGGTGAGATCGTCCAGCATGAGCACCGTGGCGTCGCGGCCCGCGAAGTAATGCTTGAATGCCAGGATCTGCCGGCGGTAGCGCAGCGAGCTTTGCGCAAGCAAGCGAATCTCCGAAAGACTATCGATGACCACGCGCTTCGGTTTCACGCGCTCGAACTCGCCGAGGATGAGCCGCGTCGTCTCGCCCAGCTCGAGGTCGGAGGAATAGAGCAGCGTCTGCTGCTGATCGGCGTCAAGCAGATTTTCGGACGGGCTGACTTCGAAGATGCTGATCTGTGGACCGAGCCGCCATCCGTGCGACAAGGCGCCGTTGCGCAGTTCCTCCATCGTCTCGGAGAGCGTGATGTAAAGGCATGGCTCCCCCAGTTCGGCGCCAGCCTGCAGGAAACTCAGCGCGATGGTCGTCTTGCCCGTGCCCGGACTTCCCTCGAGAAGGAACAAGTTGCCCCGGCTCAGTCCGCCAACGAGAATGTCGTCGAGCCCCGGGACGCCCGTGCGAGCGTATTGGGGCATTACGGTACTATCGTTCATCTGTTGCTCCAAGCTGCTTCATTGCAACACGGGAGAGCCTGTGTTTCGGAATTTTCGTCAGCGCCTGCTCGAGCGAAGTACGAGCGTCGCAGACATCATGCGCGGATTGCAGTTCCAACCAGTGCATCGCCGGCACGCCACAAAAGGCCTCGAGACGCACCGCCATTTCGGGCGTGATGCTCGCGCTGCCGTCGAAGATCCGGTGAAGCGTTTGACGAGCCACGCCGAGATCTCGGGCCGCCTGGCTCACCGAGAGGCCCAAATGGGGCAGCACAAAGATCTTGAGAAGATCCCCTGGATGGTGTGCCTCGTCCTGATAGCGGGTGGTGCCGGGAATCGACGTGGAAGCCATGGTGGCAAGCGTAACGCGTTGCGTGACAAGTGATCAGGCTACCATGAAGCTGGGTGAGCCGCGCCGTGAGCGTCCCGGCCCGGCCAGACCATCTTTTCACAGATTCCCTCGCTCTGAGCCGCGACAGTGCGAAGCAAGATGCGGCGCAGTTAGCCTACTCACGCCGATGCTGATGTCGCAGCGGCCTGCCGCCGCTTCAAAGCGGATTGCCTGGCAAGCTGCAATGGATAGCCGTCGCGGCGATCGCGGCTTCGCCGACTGCCACGCAGATCTGATTCAACGAATTGACTGCATCGCCCGCGGCAAATATGCCGGCCACGCTAGTGCGCTGCCGCTTATCCGCCACGATCATGCCGTCCTCATCCCGTTCGACGTTCAAGCCACTCAATAGCTCAGTTTCTTCGCGAGAGCCAAGCACAGGATAGACAATATCGAACCTCTGTCGCCGCCCATCCGGGCAGACAACGCTCAAGCGCCCGTCAGCGTTAGCCGAAGCTTCGAGCGCACCCAACGGCACCAATTCTATGGCGTTCTCTACGGCCGACGCGCGCTCCTCTTGCGTCAGCGCCGAAAGGTCGGGCGCGACGACAGCTACCTGCCTGCAAAACGTTCGGAAGAACAAAGCGTGCGACAGCGCTCGTGACGCGGAACCCAGCATCGCCGCCCGTTTGCCTTGCGCCTCGAAGCCATCGCATATCGCGCACAACCTGAGCAATCCTTTTTCGGTAAGCCGTTCGGCTCCGACGATCGGCGGTAGCCTATCGCGGATCCCGAACGCGAGCAGGACACGATGTGCCAGAGCGCTCTGCCTGTCAGCATCGCCGCTGCTCCTGTAGTCCACGACGAAGCCGGCGGACACCTGTCGTATCGCGACGACTCGGCCGGCGATTATCGGCACCGGGTAGCAATCGACCTGTCGACGCATCTTGACGATGAGTTCCTTGCCGCTGATGCCGCCTTCAAAACCAGCAAGGTTACGCACGATCGGGATCCGCGACGCTCTGCTCTGACCGGCATCGATAACCAGGGTCGAGCGCCTGAACCGGGCAAGATAGAGTGCAGCGGTCAACC
Source organism: Caballeronia sp. LZ008 (assembly GCF_031451435.1). Classification (NCBI taxonomy): domain Bacteria; kingdom Pseudomonadati; phylum Pseudomonadota; class Betaproteobacteria; order Burkholderiales; family Burkholderiaceae; genus Caballeronia; species Caballeronia sp. LZ008. Next base: position 73,389 of record NZ_JARUXK010000002.1, read on the forward strand.
CAGCCGGACCGCCGCCGATAACAACACAGTCAAAAGCCTGATCCATCATCGATTCCTTCTTGCACAACCGACATAGCCGAATCAACACGGTGCGCGGTTCACTAACAAGCCTTCGTGGCAGGGTTGAGCAATTCCGATTCCCAAAAGTCCCATGTTGGAACCCGACAATCAAAGTGATCGCGACAGTGCGTAAGGGTCGCAAGCACCCGACCCGTCGAGCCACGCTGCCGATTCGACATGCCCGGAGTTAGCAAGCGGGTCTCGTGCGCGGCAGCCCAGGCAGCCGTCGACTTCGTCGAAAAGCGAATCTCGTCTTTCGTCTCAGTCTCAGGTCGAGGCACCGAAAGAGCGCTTCGTGGGAAGGACACCGACGTTCGCGCGGGCAGCGCCGCCGCCCGCTTGTGGGTGGGATGATCGCGACGCCAGATCAACCAGCAATCAGAACGGGTGCGCGGTTCGGTGGCCAAAGGCAACCCGCCGTCCGCCTGTCACAGCGTTCCGACCGACTGTGTTTCACACTGAACGGTGCACCGATGTTCGGACATTGTGTCGCGAGCCGGTCGGCCAACCGTCTGTGGATCGGTGGCCGTGCAACTTTCAGCACGCGTCTTGAATATAAGAGGCCGGGTTCACTTCTTGAAACAGCGGCAGGCTGACGCCGGTCGCCTTGTCATCCGCGAGCGCTCTGCTGCCAGGCAGACCCTCGGTGTTCGGATCGCGCGGTTTGTGGACGCCCGCGTTTGTACTTCCGCGTTGACGTTCCGCTTCCTCGCATTTCGTACATGCGCGCTGAGTTGTGACGGGCGGCAGTGCCCGTGACAATGAGCACGTACCTGTGGTGAAACCAGTCGAACATGCCTAAAGCCAACATCACTATTCGAACCATGACAGCGGAGTCGCTCCCCGAGCACGACCTGTAACCGCACTGATGCAGCGCCACGTCGCCGTTCTCGATGCCCGCGTCGCACCCGATGGCATCAACTTCGTTTGCGAGGCCGACGTCGGCGCGCTCAGGCGCTGCGCCGAGCATCTCGCGTCGCTTTACTTCGTCGGCGGCGTCTCGCTTCAACTGTGTCAGGCCGCGGCATCGCCCGGCGGCAGCGAAACATGAATCCGGCGCTCGCGCAGCACTTCCTGCTCTACGGCGTGCTTCCGTTGTGGCTCGCCGCCGGCACCGCGGACGCGCTTTGTCACCGCTGGGCGAATCTTCCCGAGACTGCCGGCGTGCGCGAATCGCTGATGCATATCGCCCAGCTAACCGAAGGCGCCGGTGTCGTGCTGTGCGCGTTGTTCCTGCAAATCAACGCGTTCGCGATCGTTGCGATGGCCGCGCTCATCGTCGCCCACCATCTCACCGTGTATGCGGATCTGCGCTACGCATCCGCGACGCGCGTCATTACACCCGTCGAGCAAATGGTACATAGCGTTCTTGAGATGGCGCCGATCGTCGGGCTAGCCATCATTTGTCTCGCACATCCCGATGTCTTCCCCAGACTGTTCGATAACGCCGCTGGTTACACGCCCGCATGGCGCGATCCTCCGCTGTCCTCGACGACCGTCACAGCCGTGCTGATGCTCTGCGCGATATTCGGCGCCGTGCCGTACGCGATGGAACTCGCAGCGTCTATCCGCGCTTCGCGCAAGCGGCAACGGCGGAAGACGGATGCCGCCAGCGAGTCCGTCATGCGCTAGGCACGCGCCATGCGCAGACCGAGTCGTGCAGCGAGAAACGACGACTTGGAGCAAGCATGCAGAACGCCGAAGGCAACCCGACCCAGGCCCAGCAGAACGAGATGGCGGCAAAAAGCCCCGCCAAGACACCAGCGACAGGCACCGCATCGCCCGATGCCGCCACGCAGGCAGCGGAGTTCGGCCGCGACCGCAATGCTGGCTCGGCCGAGCCCGGGCAGCGCAATGACCCGTCGCCGCTGCCCGACATCGACCATGCTTCGATCGCGCGGGATTCCGGCGATCCGGTGCAGCGGGCGAACAGCCGCATCGTCGGCGTGGATTCGCAAGGCATGGGCTCGACGGACGATACCGTGGACGCGGACGCGAAGTCGATCGAGGCGCGCCGCGATCTGTCGGGCTGGCACGACAACGTCATCACATCGAACGCGACGCTCGAAAACAACGTGCCGGCGCCGGCCGCAGGACTGGGCGGCATCGATAGCCGCGTGACGGGCAATCTCCCTTCCATCTTGCCGAAGCCGGGCTATCGGGTCGTCGTTACGGAAACGGTGTACGCCGAAGAGCGCAACGGTTCACGCGCATCGCACGTGTTCAGGCTGGAGCGCGAATAGCCCGGGCCGCACCCCGAGGAGCAAGCGATGAGTTTCTTGCAGCGTCTCTTTCATCGGCGCGAGCACGCCGTCAAGACCGATCTCTATGTGTCGGACTTCGAGCAGTTTCTGAATCGGCTCAAGCACGATCATCCCGAACTGGATCGCGAACAGATGCTCGGACGCGCGCTGCTGTGGGACAAGCTTCCACAGTTTCCGAATTCCGGCGATGTCGCCGGGAAGGAAGGCGAGCTGAGACAACCTTCGTATGTTTATTACAGCCGGACGGATTGAACCGCGTGCCTAGAGCGTCTTCGTGACCATCAGCCAGAAGATGCCGACGAACGCGACGAACGCCATCACGCCGAGCGCGATCCATGCGGACATGAGGCGCCAGTAGCGCCTCGACAGCCCGGCGTCGGATACGGCGCAGGCTTGCGCCTCGGCGGCGAGGCGCATCTGCAGCCACACGACGGGCAGCCAGCACGCGATCGCGAAAACGTAGAGGCCGATCGACCAGGCGAGCCAGGGACTCGAAACGGGAAAGCCCGTGAGCCGCATCATCAGATAGCCGGTGAGCGGCTGAACGATGGCGGTCGGCGTCGTGAAAAGCCAGTCGGCCAGCACCACGAGCCGCGACACGCGCGCGACGGTCCGTGCATCGCGTCCGATGCTCGCGGCGAGCAGATAGAACGCGGAGCCGATTCCGGTGCCGAACAGGATTGTCGACGAGATCACATGGATCCACTTGATCGTCAGATAAGTCACGTCGAGCCCTTTCCATCAATGTTCATCAGCAGTAAGAGTGCGGCGATCATCGGCAGATTCTTCGACAGCGGGCCATACGGATGCAGCCAGAACTCCGGCAAGCGCCAGGTAATCAGCACCGAATAGACGACGATCAACCCGATCTGCGCCCACCAGAGACGGCGTCGCGGTCCGAGCCGCGCGGGCCACGCGAAGCACAGCACGCCCAATAGCAGGTCCAGCAGCGCGGCCGAATACAGCAGGAAGAGGCGCGTGCCTTCGGGCGCGCCGACTCGCGCCAGCAAGTCGAGGCTCGCCGCTCGCGGATAAAGCCAGGCGGACACGATCGCGGTCCATATCCACACCGCGCCGATGGCGCCCGCCAGCAGCGGCGCGAGCCACGCGAGCTTCGCACGCAGGCCAAGCGTGGCGCGTTTCGACGGCTCGTCGCCGAGCGATCGGGGCGGCCTGCCGAGCCATCGCTGCATGCCATCCGCCGATGCCGCGTTGCCCCGTTCCAGCATCGCGAGTGCATCGGGGCTCATCAGCGCGCCGGGCAAGCGCGCGCATAACGCGGCGGCCGTCTTGACGAGCGGCATCGGCACCGGCATGAACAAGGGGGCACCGGCGGAGCAAAGCCGATTCAGCAGACGCAAGTATTCCTTCATCGTCACAGGTCTCGGACCGACAGCCGCCACCGTCTCGCTCGCGGGGGCTGCGCTTGCGCGCGTCAACGCGCCGCGCGTCACGAGTTCGACCACATCGTCCACATGAACCGGCTGCACGACCTGCGCGCCCGACCCCGGCAGCGGCACGACCGGCAACGTCGACCACGCGGCGAAGAACTGCGTGCTGCGTCCGTCTTCGGCGAACACGAGCGAAGGCTGCACGATCAACGACGAGATGGGCAACGCGCGCAACGCGTCGTCGGCGGCTTTCTTGGAGCGGTGATAAGGCGTCTGTGCGCCCGCATCCGCGCCAAGCGCCGATATCTGCACGATGCGGCCCACGCCTGCCATCACGGCCGCCTGGAACAGCGCGATCGGCGAACGCGTATGGATGCGCGAGAAGTCGTGTCCGGTCCGGTCCTCGAAGATGCCGGCGGCATTGATGACCACATCGACGCCTTCGAGCAGCGGCATCACGCTTGCTGGGTCGAGTTCATCGCTCAAATCGAGCGCCACGAAACGGCAGCCTCTCACGGCGCCTTCGCCGCCAGGCGCATGGCGCGCGGCGCACCTCACCGCGTGTCCTTGCGCAACCAGCGCCGCCGCGATGCGCGAGCCGAGGAGCCCCGTGGCGCCTGTCAGAAAAATGACCATGACTGAAGACATCGACCCTGTGACGGATATCCTGATTCCCGGCTCCGTTGCCGGACTGTTATCGACGGCGGCCCTTGCGATCTGTGGGCGTCTGCACGGCAAACGCGCAAGCGCGCCGATCAGCGCCGTCAGCCACTGGTTATGGCCGCAAGAAGCAAACCAGACCGCGCGGCCGGAATGGCGCCATCTGCTTGCCGGTCTCGCCATTCACCAGTCGATGTCGATCGGCTGGGCCGCCTGCAATGCGCTGGCTGTCGCGGCCGCGCGCACATCGCCGAGACTGCGCGGCGGTGCCGCGCCGACTCACGGACAACGCGTCGCACTCGCCGCAGCCACGACGCTTGCCGCAGCGGCCGGCGATTATATCGTCGTCCCCAAGCGCTTCACGCCCGGCTTCGAATATCACCTGCCCGCGGCGCACATCGCCGCTGTCTATTTGGCGTTCGGCGCGGGACTGGTTGTGCCCTTTCTGTCGAAGCGCCGCTGAATGCGCAGCCTCGCTCGCTGCAATCCGCGTCGTGGACTCGACGTATCCGCTCGCGCGTGCAACCGACCCGCATCGGCGGATGGAATCGTCGACGAATGTCGGCAAGATCATTCTGTCAGCGGCTACGGCAATCAGTCAGGCGTGATCTCGCCATCGTCCTCGCCCATCCAGTAGTGAATGCGCTCGGCGCGAACCTTGATGAGTACGATCCCCGGCGTTTCGAAGCCTTCCGAGAACCACTTCTCGATGTCTTCGTTCCAGTGATCCTTCATCGCCGGTTTCTCGCGAATGAGCTCCGCGCGGCCCTCGACGGCCACGAAAAGCGGCGGCGCGCCGTCCGGGTTCGCGCTGCTCGTGAAAGTCAGCGCCACGGTCGCATCGGCCTTGATCTCCTGCACCGTATGCGTTTCTTCGAGCGTGAAGAAGTAGCTGTCGCCGTCGTATTCGACATCGCGGTTATTGCTCATCGGCCGCGCGGCGATCTTGCCGTTCAGCGAGCGCGTCGAAAGCATCGCGAAGTCGATCTCCGCCATCTTGGTTGCGAGATCGTGCAAAGTCAGTTGGCTCATGGTGCTCTCCGTGGGTTGATCGCGTATGTTCCGCAACCCGCGTGCCGGTTCGCATCGGAGAGCCGCCGGATGGACCAAGCGTGTACAGCCGGACCGGTGATCACTATCGCCTTGCAGGTCTGCTCAGTCCGCCGAACGGTGATAGCGCGCCACGTAGCGCGCCTGGCCGATGACTTTCCCATGCATCTGATAGGCGACAAGCGCGGGACTTGAATCCGCTTTGACATCGAGGCTCGAAACGGTCAAAGCCGAAGCCGTCACGATGTATCGATGCGCATTGCCCGGCGGCGGGCACGGTCCGCCATACGCCGAAGCACCGAAATCGGTCAGCGTCTCGATTGCACCTATCGGCAGCACTCGGGCATTGCCCGACGCGCCTTTTTCAATCGATGTTTGCGACGGCGGAATGTTTGCCACTTGCCAGTGCGTCCAGCCCAAACCGCCGGTGGGTGCATCCGGGTCGTAGATGGTGATGACGATGCTCTTCGTGCCGGCCGGAACATGCGACCACGAAATGCGCGGAGAGACGTTTTCGCCATGACAGCCGAATTGACCGTACACCTGTTCATTTTCGAACCGACCGCGATTCAGCCCATCGACCTTGACAGTGAAGGAATCTGCAACCGCAATGGCGGGTACTGTTGCAAGCAAAGCCGTGCAGCACACGGCTGGCAGGAGACCGTTGAGTTCCATATCGTGTCCGTTGTATAGAACCAGTAGAAGAAGGCCGCTCACTGACTATCATTGCCAGTGACGCGGATGTCCTCGAATCCAACTCGCAATGCGCCGCGAAGTATCGATCAATAGTCCCACTGCACCGGCACGAAGCGGTAACGCTCACCGCTCTTTGCAACATGACCGATCGACGGAAACGCGACGTGCGCAGCAGCGAGCAGCGTGCCGGTGTCAGCGGCGTCGTCGAGCAGCGCAATACGCACGTCCACACAGGCTTCGGGATCATGTTCGAAGCCATTCTGCCAATCGGGGTTGTCGAAGTTGACTTCGAAAATGGCGTCGCCGACGAACGTCAGCTTCTCCCCGTTCGATGCGACGTCCACGACGCAGTGCCCCGGCGTGTGGCCACCCGTCACCCGCGCCGAAACGCCCTGTGCGACTTCAACTGTCTGATCGAACTGCACGATGTTCTCGCTGTAGCGTTTGGCGAACTTCGCAGCAGCCTCGCGGAGCGCCGGAGGAACCGCTTCGGGCATCACCGTCTTGCTGAAGTCCGGATTCTTCCAGAACGCGATTTCAGCGGCGGACACATGAATGCGCACGTCGGGACGCAGCTTCGCCTTGACGCCATCGACATTCAGCCCGCCGACGTGATCCATGTGCATGTGCGTAATCACGATATCGGTGATGGCAGCCAGGTCGATACCGGCCGATTCCAGGCGCATTACCGACTGACCGGCGCGCGAGAAGTATTCGAACCCATCGCCTACGCCCGAGTCGATCAGGATCAGGCGTTCGCCGCTGCGCACGAGCGCGATATTCAACGCCCAGTCGAACGTGTCCCGTTGCAGGAAACGGCCATCGAACCATTCGTTGCGATCGGCTTCGCTCACGTTCGTGGACATGGTGGAGGTCGGCAGCGGCAGCACGCCGTCGCTGATCAGCACGACATCGATATCGCCTATGCGAACTGCGTATCGGGAAGACACGAGCTCGCCCGATCCTTCTTTGCCGAGCTTGGCGATAACGGGCTGCACATTGCGGGTTGTCTGGCTCATCTTCGATAGTCCTGGAAATTTGATGGCGTGAGCGCGCGTTGCGCTTCCTTTCGCTCGCGTTCGACCGAGCGTGTGACGGATTGTAGGAAGCGGTAGCGAAGGCCAGTAGGGTCGCGAGTGCGTACACCGTGTTGCCTGAGTGGCGACAATGGACGGCCGCGACGGCCGTCATCCGGTGAGTCCAGACTGAACGGAAGATGCCGGAACCGGCATGTGAGGCGCTATCGAAGATGTGAGGCCGCGTCGCCGCGGCCATGTCACGCTCAGATCTTGAAGTTTTCCAGCGTCGCGGGATGAAAGAGTTCCTCGGGCTGCAGCAGCCGGCTGGACAAGCCTTCCTGATGATGCCGCTCAAGGAACCGCGACAACACGTGCCGGTTCGGCTCGAAGCCATACGACCAGAAATCGTGGCCCATGAGACGCCGCGCATTGCGCAACTGTTCTTCGACGAACGGCAGCGTCACCTTGGTCGCGGACGTATCGCTGAGTCTGGCGAGCGCCAGCGCCTTGCTCTTCTCGAACGCCTTCGCCACCGCGCCGGGCAGCCACGGATGCTGCTCGGCGAGCGTGCGCCGCACGCCCAGCAGATGCATGATCGGGAACAGTTTCGTGCGCGTGTACCAGTCGGCGGCAGCCTTTTGCGGATCGTCGAAAAGGTATTTGACGTTCGGATGCCCGTTCGTGAAGCACGACGGCGCGCGCGGGCCGATGAGCGCATCGATCTCGCCGGATGCGAGCATGCCCGAGATCGTCTGGTTCTCCGGTGCGTTTTCGAGCCTCACGTCGCCGGGCAGCTTGAGACTGATCTTTTCGAGCCGGCCGGCTTCCTCATAGCCGCCGCGAACCCACGTGACGTCCGACGGCTTCAGACCGTGATCTTCCTCGAGAAAGAGCCGCGCCCACACGTTCGCCGTCAGCTGATATTCCGGCACGCCGATGCGCTTGCCCTTCAAGTCGGCAGGCGATTCGATGCCGCGATCGTTGCGCACATAGATCGACGTATGCCGGAACGCGCGCGACGGAAAAATCGGCACGCCGATATACGGGCTCGTGCCCGCCGCCGTCTTCACGCTATAGCTCGACAGCGACAGTTCGCAGATATCGTAGTCGGCGTGGCGAAACGCGCGAAAGAAGATCTCTTCCGGATCCTGCAGCATGAAGGTCGGATCGACGCCGTCGATCTGCACTTCGCCATCGACCAGCGGCCGCATGCGATCGTAGTTCCCCACCGCGACCGACAGATTGAGCTTGCCCATATTCAACTTTCCTTTGTGATTGACGTTTCGCCGCCGATGAGCACGTCGCGCTGTTCGGCGCTCGAACGCAGCATCGCGAGGCAGATCTCCAGCGTGCCGCGCGCCCAGACGCCATCGTGCAGCGGAGCGGTCTCGCCGTGCACGGCGGCCATGAGTTCGTCGATGACTTCCGCGCGCGGCACCTCGGGCGCATCGAGCTCGATGCGCTCGCGCCGTTCGTCTCCATACACGACGATGCGATCGGGCATCGGCCGGAGATCGCCGCGCTCGCACGACACGATCAGCGGCCCGAAGTGCTGATGCCTGCGGGTATCGGCTGTCTTGGCGGCGGGCGCATAGGCGTTGCCGCCGTACGTGCCCGCAGCCTTGAGACGCGCCTCTTCTTCGCGCGACGCCACTTTCGCGAGCTTGCGCCGCGCGGCGCCATACTCGTCGGCGTTGCGCGTCTGACCCATTTCGCCGATCCAGCCGGTCCACTCGTCGGAATCGAAATGTCCGTAACCGTTATAGGCAAGCGTCGCGAATGCGCCGTTCTCGAACCAGAGCGTCGCGGTGTACGCGCCTTCGGTCGGACGCGCCGTATCCCAGTTGCCGACGGCAGCCCGGATGCGCGTAGCACGGCTTCCCGCAAGCATTCGAACGATATCCACCTGATGCGCCGCCTGACTGAAAACGGCGCCGCCGCCCTCTTCCGTTTTCAGTTCCTCCGGACGGCGCGGCCGGTAGAGATAGTCGGTGTAGTTGAGCGCCTGGATCATCTTCACGTCGCCGAACGCGCCCGATGCGATCAACTCGCGCGTTCGCAGATACGGCGTGTCGAAGCTATGGCAGTGACCGACGATGAGATGCACGTTCGCCTCGCGACATGCGGCGATCATGTCGTCGCACTCGGCGAGCGACAGCGCCATCGGCTTCTCGACGAGCACATGCTTGCCGTGCGCCGCCGCGATTCGCGTATGCGCCGCATGAAACTGATGCGGACTCGCGATGTAGAGCGCATCGATATCGGCGCGGCGCGCGAGCGCTTCGATGTCGTCGAAAGCGGGCGCGTCGAAATCCGCTTCGAACTGCGCGCGCGCCGTCTCGCGCGGATCGCACGCCCCGGCGAGTCGCACGCGCGCGTCGGCGAGAAACGTCGGCAGCATCAGCGAAAAGGCGCGGCCGAGGCCGACGATGCCGAGTCTGATCGTGGTCATCAGACCTGAACCTGATAGTTCGATTCGAGTTCCGGCGCTTCCTTGTCGACGGACTCCATCCAGACCGGATGCGCCGCGTATTGCTTCCAGTCCGTGTCCTTCGGCACCATCGCCTGGAACGAGCACACGCTGCGTGGAATGGCCTTCTCGCCGGTCCCGATGGCCGCCTCGCCGGACTTGAACGCCTCGAGCGCATCGAGCATGCGGCGGCGGAACTCGACCACGGCGACATCGCTCGCGCCGAGGCGCTCTTCGGTGCGATCCGCGATCGCGCCCATCGTCACCCACATGGCGATGTCCTGATTCGGGAAGCCCTTGATGCCGGTGAAGTTGCCGGCCTTCATGGCTTCGCGATCCTGCCAGAAACGGTTGTCGTGATTGCGCAGCGGCCGATAGTACTCGTCGAGATCGATGCCGACCTGCTGCCCCAGGAACTTGCGCCACGTCTCGGTTTCCGGCGTCTTGTCCGGATGGCCCCACGCCATGAAGTAGAACGCCGTGCTGTGGTCGTCGCAGGGCACGTTGATGTTCGCGACGTTGTAGAGGTTGTTCGGCGGGATCAGCGCGGTTGCCGGCGCGACGAACACGGTCGAGCGCACGTAGTCATGCGTAGCCGCGTTCTGTATCGGGCGGCGCAGCGCGGCATAGCGAAAGCCGTATTCGGTGCGATGCACCTGGAGGCGCGGCGCCTTGTCCGTCGATGGACGCAGCCAGTTCTTCGAGGTCGCTTCCGCGCCGCCCACACGCGCCGGCACGAAGTCCGACGAGTGCAGACTGGAGCTGTGCGCCGAATCGATCGCGCCTTCGAGAATCTGCGCCCAGTTGCACGGCAGGATCGCCTTGGCGATGCTCACGCGCGTGTCTTCGGTCGGCGCCCATGCCGGCGGCACGAACTCGGGAATGGCGTCCTGCGGGCCCATGTAAGCCCATACGAAGCCGCCCCACTCTTTCGTTTCATAGGCCTTGTGCTTGACCTTCTTCGTCATGTCGCTGCACGAAGGCTCCGAGACCATCTCGATCACATTGCCCTTCACGTCCATCTTCCAGCCGTGATAGAGACAGCGCAGACCGCAATCTTCGTTGCGTCCATAGACGAGCGACACCCGGCGATGCGGACAGTACTCGTCCATCACGCCGACATTGCCGTCGGTATCGCGGAAGACGACGAGATCCTCGCCGAACAGACGCGCCTTCACCGGCGCCCCGTCAGGTTCGCTGACTTCTTCGATGAGACACACCGGCGTCCAGTGACGGCGCATCAACTGACCCATCGGCGCATCGCCTTCGACGCGGCACAGCAATTCATTTTCTTCATGCGTGAGCATTTACGCTTCTCCTGACCAACCTATGCAGTGGGGAATGTTCTTCAGAGATCCAGCACCAGTTCTTCGCTCTTCGCACGCGATACGCAGATCATGATCTGATCGCGCTTCTCGTCCTCGCCGAGCACCATGTCGCGATGATCCGCTTCGCCCGCGCACAGCGTCGTACGGCACGATCCGCAAGTGCCGCTTTCGCACGAGCTCGGCGCGCGGATGCCGTTGTCCCGCAAGATTTCGAGAATCGAGCGGTCCTTCGGAATCTCGAAAGAGCGGCCCGAGCGTTCCAGCTTCACGCTGAAAGGCGCGTTGTCGGCTGCGCGCGACTGATCCACGCCGAAGCTCTCGAAGTGCACGCTGCCGGTCGGCCAGTGCCCGGTCATGTCGCGCACGCCGTCCATCAACGCGCGCGGGCCGCAGCAATACACATGAGCGCCGCTCGCGGGCTTCTCGAACACGGGCCAGAAATCGAACGCTTGCGCGAGGTCGCCGTGGTCGTGATGAATGACCACATGCGGCTTCCATTCCGGGCCCGACAGTTCGTCGATGAAAGCGGTGGTCTCAGGGCTGCGCGAGACGTAGATGAGCTTGAAACGCGGGCCGTCGATGGCCTTCAGATAACGCATCATCGAGAGAATCGGCGTGATGCCGATGCCGCCCGCAACGAATACGAAACTGCGCGCGCGCTCGTTGAGCACGAATTCGTTGCGCGGCTCCGAGACGTCGATGCGATCGCCTTGCGCGAGGTCGTCCGCCATGCTGACCGAGCCGCCGCGACCCGCCGCGTCGCGCTTCACGGCGATCACATAGCGGTCGGTCTCGGCCGGATCGTTGCAGAGCGAATAGCTGCGATTCGCGCCGTTCGGCACGCGCACCGTCAGATGCGCGCCGGCCGTGAACGCAGGCAGCTCGCCGCCTGCGCCGTCACGCAACTCGAAACGGAAGATGCCTTCCGCCACCTGATCCTTCTTCGTCACCACGAGCGTCCTGAATGACAGTTCGTCGTTCATTGCACCGGCTCCCCTGCTTGTCGCCTCATTCGATCGAGCCTTCCCAGCGTCGATCACCATGACGTTTATATTAGATATCTAATCATTTATCGGCAAGCGGGTTTTCCCTGAAACGCGTCACCTCGTTACAAGAAAAAACGGCGCCTTCATGACGAAGGCGCCGCCGCTGCTGCGAGAATCGATGCTTACGAATGCTTTTCCGCGTGCTCGCGCAGCGTGTTGGCCGGCACGCCGATCAGCACGGCGAGTCCGCCCAGCATGACGATGGCCGCGATCGCCGATAGCCCGATGGCCAGACTGCCCGTCATCGTCTTGATCCAGCCGAGCGCGATGGGTCCGCAGAACGCGCCGACTTGCCCCAGGCAACTGATCGCGCCGATGCCCGCAGCGGCGGCGTCATCGGAGAGATAGGCCGGCGGAATCGACCAGATGATCGCGGCCGCGCCGAAGTACGAAATGGAGATCATGCCCAGACAGACGATGGCCGCTGTCGTATTGCCGGCCAGCACGGGCAGCAGGAAGCCGCCCAGCGCGCCCACCGCCGTACACAGGAAGAAATGCCAGCGGCGTTCCAGCGTCACGTCGGAACTGCGCGCGACCGCGAACATGCCGAGCGCGCCGATGATGTACGGCAGCGCGGACAGCAAACCGACGTTCAGCACGTCCGACACGCCCGCCTGACGGATGATGGTCGGCGTCCAGTAGTTGAGGATCGTGCCGCACAAAGGCACCGTGCCCCAGCCCGCCGCGAGGATATACACGCGCGGATCCTTGAGCGCCGCCAGCAACTGATGACGCGTATGTTTGGCGGGCTTTTTCTCGGCGCGGTCGGCGGCGAGCGCATCGAGGATGATCTTCTTCTGTTCCTCGTCGAGCCAGCGCGCGTCTTGCGGGCGATCGACGAGATAGAAGAACGCGACGATGCCCATCAGCAGCGCAGGCAGGCCTTCGAGAAAGAAGAGCCACTGCCAGTTCTTGTAGCCGAGCACGTCGACGAAGTTATGCAGGATCCAGCCCGAGAGCGGCCCGCCGATGATGCCCGCCGCGGCAATCGCCAGCAGGAAGCGCGATGTGATCCGCGCGCGCCGCGCGCCCGGGTACCAGTACGTCAGATAGAGAATGATGCCGGGCCAGAACCCGGCCTCCGCCGCGCCGAGCAGGATGCGCGCGATATAAAACTGCGCCGGCGTGGTCATGAAGGCCATCGCGGTCGAGATGCCGCCCCACAGGATCATGATGCGGGAAATCGTGAGGCGTGCGCCGATCTTCTTGAGCCACAGCGTGCTCGGCACTTCCAACAGGATATAGCCGATGAAGAACAGACTCACGCCGAGACCGTAAGCGGCGTCGGACAGACCGAGATCCTGCTTCAGATGCAGTTGCGCGAAGCTGACGTTCACGCGATCCAGATAATTGAGCACCCAGCAGACGAAGATGAACGACATCAGCCGCCAGGTGACCTTGTGATACGTGGCCTCTACACGCGCTGCCGCCGCGTCCGATTCCGATATGAATTGCGTGACTGTGGATTTGGCCACAAAGCGTCTCCGATTCCCATGCTCATGAGGACGATGCCCTGGCGCAGAAAGATGCCTCCCGCGACCCGGACATACCTTATTTTTATTCGATATCTAATCATTATGGTAAGGAGACCGGCGCGCGCGGACAAGTTCGGGTTTGCACGGAGTTCTGCGCGCTTTGCAACGGATGCGGGCGCGACGGCTGCGCGGCTATGATGTCGGGAAGACCAACTGCATTCGGGAACGAACCGCCATGACACGAAAGAAGGCTGTGGAGGGCGCGCCCCGCGAGACCGCGGAGATGCTGCGCCATTGGCACGAATCGGTGCCCAACGATCGCCTCGCGCACCTTGTAAAGGACGCCACGCGCTCGATGGTGCGCGCACTGCAGATGCGGCTCGCCGAGCACTCGGTGTCGTTCGGGCACTGGACTTTCCTGCGCATTCTGTGGGAGAAAGACGGCCTGACGCAGCGCGAATTGAGCGAACAGGCCGGCGTGATGGCGCCGACGACCTTCGCCGCCGTCACTGCGATGGAGAAGCTGGGACTCGTCGAGCGTCAGCAGCGGCCGGACAACAAGAAGAACACGCATGTGTTCCTCACCGCCGAAGGGCGCGCATTGAAAGACCAACTGGTTCCGCTTGCCGAGGAAGTTAACGAGATCAGCGTGACGGGTTTGACTGACCGCGAAATCAAGACAGCGCGCAAGGTGCTGCTCACGATCATCGAGAATCTCGCGGATGATGAGTCGGGCTCGACCAATCCCATGCGACGCGTCTTATCGACGCGCGAACTGGGCAAGCTGATCGCCGAGCGCGGCGAGAGTTTTGAAGACGCGTGATGCGCCGTAGCGCCTCCGCGCCGATCGCGTCATGCGACCTCGAACGGATGGATTGGGCGGTCATCCATCACGATTTCCGCATCGAGTTTTTGGGTGCTGATCGAGAAGCGCGCCTGGTGCGGGAATGACGTGCAAAGGGCGTTTCGGGCGCTTGCTAATGGCCGGTCCCTTGCCGGTCACGATGGATTCGGCGGCGTCCGAGTGTTGCCGTCATCAGCCTCCGTCAACGGCAAATCCTGTTTCGGTTCGGCGGGCTTCGTATCGGGTTGCTTCGTCTTGTCGGTATCGACAACGTCAGTGCCGGGTTCGTTCTGCGGAATGGTCATGATCGGCTCCAATCGGTACGTGAATGTGAGCGCCTCGAGGCGCGCAACATCGACTGCAGCACGAAGAATGCCCAACGGCCGGAACACCGTTTGCTGTTCTTGAGAATCAAGACAACGATGGAGCCGATCATGTGCGCCGCACGAACGGAAAACAGCAAGCCGCCTCAGAATCCGATCGATTTCGACGGGCTCACCGATCTCGGTCCGGCACAGCCCAAGAACCCGCCCCACCGCGCTAACGAAGACGCTGAATTACGCGATCCTCCAAGTCCGGCCGGCGTGCCGTCCACTGGCGCGAATGAAGGACAACGTTGACGGCCGGCTCACGGAGGCTGGTCATGGTCCATCGTCGAATGCAAACGGCGGGCGCACCTGCTCGGGTGGGCGCACGCGATGCAGGTTCAGCGCGACATCCGCAGCATCGGCACGGCCCTCACGCGCGCACCGAGGCGGATGGTGAGTCCCAGCGACGGCCAGCCAGACGCATCGCGTAGTCGATTAAACGCGAGTCAGCATCCGGCCACCGGTCGCGCTCCATGCTCAGCGCCCTGCCGTCTACGCCGCCGGTTATGTAGAAACTACGCTCGAGCGCTTCTCGCAGACGCCGAAAAAATCCTCTTGTGTCGCTTGCGAGCGACCAAGCAGAGCGCTCGCGCCATCATAGGGTTCTCTCGAAGATCGCGCCGAATCCGGATGTGTCCTTACCTGTCGGCGCGGCGCTGGCTAAAGGCGGCGCAATTTGAGCCAGCTTGTCTGCGAGCGCGGCTTCTGAAAACGGCTTCACGATATAGCCGCTCGCACCGGCGTTGATCGCGGCGAGCACGTTCTCGCGCCGCTTTTCGGCGGTCACCATCAATACCGGCAGTTCGGCCAGATCGGACTTGCGGATCTCCTGCAGGAGAGTCAGCCCGTCCATATTGGGCATGTTCCAATCAGTTATGACGAGATCGAACTGTTGCGTGCGCAACTTTTCGAGCGCTGACACTCCATCCTCTGCTTCGTCGATGGTCGTATAACCGATCGCTCTCAGCATTTTCCGGATCAGATTGCGCATGGTGGCCATGTCATCGACCACCAACAAACGCGTGTGAGCATTTACCACCCTTTCCTTCTCCTTCATTTAAAGAAGCGCTCGCAAGTATTGGCTATCACCCCTGCAAGATGCTTCGCACTATTGATTCACTACAACGGCCGCCTTTCGAGACGACGGTGTTGAGCGAGCCCAAGGACGTCCGATCGAGACGACGCGTCGAATTCGACGCAAGCCTTCGCCGCCGACTCAGGCCAAGGCATCGGCCGCCCGCCACGCTCAAAACGTCGACCAGTCGCCGTCAGCCGCCGCCGCGACTGTAACCGGCTTCTGCCCGCTCGAAGGCTTCGGCACGCGCGGCGTCGTCCCGCTCTTTTCGGCGAGTGCGGATCGCGGCGTCTGAGGAGCGCGATGACTGATTGGCTTGACGGCGAGCGTCTGACCGGTGCGAAACACGCCTACGGCGGCGGTCAGTTGCTTCGCCTGGTCCTCCATCGAACCTGCCGCGGCCGCTGCCTCTTCAACGAGCGCGGCGTTCTGCTGCGTCACCTCGTCCATCTGCGAGATAGCTTGATTCACTTGCTCGATGCCACGGCTTTGCTCGTTGGATGCGGACGCGATCTCGCCCATGATGTCGGTGACTCGCTGGATCGCCGCGCCCACACGCTTCATCGTCTCGCCTGCCTGTGCGACGAGTACGGTCCCTTCTTGGACTCTTCCGCCTGACGTTTCGATGAGATCCTTGATCTCCCTGGCGGCCGTCGATGACCGCTGCGCAAGGTTGCGCACTTCGCTCGCAACGACGGCAAAGCCGCGGCCCTGCTCGCCGGCGCGTGCTGCTTCGACTGCAGCGTTGAGCGCCAGGATGTTGGTCTGGAATGCGATGCCTTCGATAATCCCGATGATTTCGGCGATCTTTTCGGAGCTCTGCTCGATGCCATCCATCGTCTGAATCACCTGACCGATGATGGCGCTTCCTTCGTTGGCGACCGCATTCGCATTGTCCGCCAGTCCGCTCGCTTGCTGGGCGTTCTCCGAGTTTTGCTTAACCGTCGCCGTCAGTTCCTCCATGCTCGCGGCGGTTTCTTGCAGCGATGCCGCTTGCTGCTCTGTGCGACTCGAGAGGTCGGTATTGCCAGCCGCAATCTCAACAGCGCCCAATGATACGGATTCCGAACTTGTGCGGATCGTGATAACCATGTCTTGCAGACCACGGCGCATGCTTTCGACTGCCGCGAGAAGGCTGCGGTCATCACCGTCCTTCAAGGGCGTTGGCGAACCGAGGTCTCCGCCTGCAATCTCCCGAACAACGCGCGCGGCAAACTCTGGTTCCCCGCCGAGGGCTCCGGTGACGCTGCGTATGATTTTCCACGCCAACGCAGCAATGACCAAGAGCGCTACGCCTATCAAGCCGGCAGTCTGAAGCGTCGTATGCAGGATGGTGGCGCTGATATCGTCGGTGAAGAATCCGGTGCCGATCCACCAGCCCCAAGGCTTGAACTCGACAATGCCGTTCATCTTGCCTGTCATGACGCCGGTCGATGGGTGGGCGGTGACCACCATCACCACGGGGATGTGCTCCTTGGCGAGCATCTCGCGATAGAACTCCGTGTCTGGCCGTCCGTCCGGCGCCTTGCCCAGCAGGATTTTGCCGATGTTCTCCTGTTTGCGATGAACGAGCGAGGTCCCATCCGGGAGGCGGGCCCAGAAGTAACTCTGATCGGAATGATTCATCCTGTTCAAAGCGGTCTTCGTTGCGGACTGCGCTTGCTCCGTAGTCATCGCACCGGCAACTTCCTGATTGTGATAATACTCAGCGAGGTGCTCGGCCATTTTCAACAGGTTGACTATCTCCGCCTGTTTCGCATCGAGCATTGCGCGTCGCTCGCTATAGACGCTGTATCCTCCGACTACGAGCAAAGCGATAAGCGCTGTGACGGCTAACAGTGTCAGCCGAGTAGAAACTTTCATTGCAGATTCCGTGTGCATGGTTGTGGTCGCGGCAATTCGCGGCGTCCTCCCTGCTAACGGCACTAACCGCAAGCACTTGAGTCGAGGATCGCGGCGGACATCCGGTTTTCGTCTGGCCGACCGCGGGACGCGCTGCGGACACGCTGCCGCGGTACGCGAGCGTTCCCCCGTCGGACGTGTTCAAAGGTCGACTTGACCCCTTTCAAGCCAAACTACGTCTGGTCGGCCGGTATCGTGATGCCCAACCCCCGCTTGCGAACGCGTGGGCGGCACACCGAATGCTTCGAGTCTTTCCGCCGCGACGCCGTCGTAGCGGGGCCGCGTCAGACGGGTTCGGCGCTCGAGTCAGCCTTGCGAACGCGCGAGTCGTCCGGGCCGTGCTTCGTCGGCTGCCAATGAAGGCGGCACGCAAAGGAAAAGCGTTGCCGTTTTTCGGCCGGTGATTCTGATCTTGCCGAGCGCGAAAGGACTCAGATGATGCTACGTAACAGGCGTAAATCTGCCGACACGGAAACGCATGGTGCCGAGCGCGGACTCGACCGCTTCGAGGGATTCAGCGACGCGGTGTTCGCGATCGCGCTGACCCTGCTGATCGTCGAGATCAAGGTTCCCGGATCCCCCGAGGGCACGCATGACTACAGCGACCTGGCAAGCGCCATGGCGGAGCAGTGGCGCGAATATCTCGCGCTCGTTCTCTGCTATGTCGTGATCGGAGCCTACTGGCTGCAACACCATTATTCGGGTCGCATTTATGCAAAGAGCGATCACTGGTTCGGCGTAATCAACCTCCTGTTCCTGCTGGCGATCGTCGTCATTCCTTATCCGATCCGCGTGTGGTGCTTTCACCTGGGCACGGGCTTCGAGCCCGTCGCATCAGTAACCCTCGTTGCCGGTCTTGCCCTGACCGCCTGCACCTGGATGGCGAAGTGGTTCTATGCAATGCCAGGCCGCCGGCTGATGGACGAACGGCTCGCGCCGGATTTCCTCCAGCAGATGACGCGCCGCTACGGCGCTGCGACGCTGGTTCAGATCGCTGCAGTTCCCGTCGCGATCGCGGCGTGCCGCATCGGCGTGGCCATTGCACTGCTGTCCATCGCCTTCTTTCTGCTGCCACAGCCCACGCCGCGCTACAACCCCAGAGAGGAGCCGAGCGAGGCTGAGAAATTAGGCAAGTAAAGGGGGCGCGCTGTCTCGAGCGGGATCGGCCAAATTCGGCCGTTTGCTCAATCCCGCTCGTCATTCCAGCAGAGTTCGACGGCTGCACGGGCGCCGGCCTCGATGCTTCGCCTCAAGCCGGCGAAGCATCGAGCGCCTCGTCCTGCCGCGCCCTGTTCCACAGCACCAATTCCTCGGCTGGGATCGCCGGTGCGAACAGGAAACCTTGCAACTCATCGCAGCCGATCTTGCGCAACACTTGCGCTTGATGGCCGGTTTCCACCCCTTCGGCCACCACGCGCAAACCAAGCTCATGCCCGAGATCGACGATCGCCTTGACGATGGCAAGATCGGCAGATGCGTCGAGCATGTCTCGCACGAACGCGCGGTCGATCTTCAGACGGTCGAGCGGAAACCGGTTCAGATAGCTGAGACTCGAGTAGCCGGTGCCGAAGTCGTCGAGCGAGAGCTTGACGCCTAGCCCGCGAATGGCGTGAATGGCTTGCGCGTAGTGTTCGGCGCCATCCATGAGAACCGTCTCGGTGATTTCGAGTTCCAGGCAATGCGGCGGCACGCCATGCGCGAGCAGACTCGTGCCAAGCGCCGCAACGAGCTCCGGCTCGCGTAGCTGGAGCGCCGAAATGTTGACGGACGCGCGTATTTCGAGGCCCTCTTCGTCGCGCCAGGCGGCAAGCTGCCGGCACGCTTCCTCGATCACCCACGCGCCAATGGCAACGATGAGGCGCGTGTCCTCCGCCACCGGGATAAACACAGCCGGACCGATTTCACCCAGTACCGCGCTCTTCCAGCGCAGCAGTCCTTCGACGCTCGCGAGCGCACCGGACCGCGCTTCGAGGCACGGCTGCCACTCGAGCCGCAACTCGCCGAACTCGATAGCCGTGCGCAAACACGTTTCCAGCGTGAGCCGATGCCTCGCCTGTTCGGCCATGTCGGCCGAGAAAAACTTGACCTGATTTCGTCCGGCAGACTTGGCCTGATACATCGCGGCGTCGGCGTTCTGCATCAACGTATCGATGTCTTCGCCATCATCCGGGTACAGTGCGACGCCGATGCTGCTCGCAACCTGCAGTGTCAGCCCGCTCACTTCATGCGCTTCGCGAAGCAGCGGGAGCAGCCGCTGTTCGATGCTGCGCGCCACTTCGCTCGCGTGACCGACTCCGTTGAGCAGCACCGTGAACTCGTCTCCGCCCAGGCGGCTCACGGTGTCGTGGGTGCCGACCGCATTGAGCAGGCGTCGCGACACGGACCGCAACAGGCCATCACCGATGTGATGTCCGAGCGAATCGTTGATGTTCTTGAAGCGGTCCAGATCGATGAACAGCACCGCGACGCGCTGCCGCGTTCGCTGCGCTGCTGCGATGGCAACGCCGAGCTTCGCGGCAAAGAGTGCACGGTTGGGCAGTTCGGTGAGCACGTCATGCTGCGCGAGAAACTGAATGCGCGCTTCGCTCTTCTTGCGGTCCGTGATGTCGATCAGCGTGCAGATGTAATGCGATACGGTGCCGCGCTTGTCGTGTACCGCGCTGATCATGAGCCACGCCGGATAATCACCGCCCTCGCGGCGGCTTATTTGCGCTTCGCCGTGCCAGGTGCTGCTGCGCCCGACGCGTTGCAAGAGGTTACCCAGCGGACCGTTTTCGTCTTCCTGCGCCTGCGTGTCGATGAAGGCCGGCGGCTTGCCCGCCACGTCGTCCATCCGATAACCGGTTGCGCGAAAGAACGAAGGATTCGCAGTGAGCAGACGCGCCTCGGCGTTCAGGATGACGATCGCCTCGGACGATGCCTCGAACACCTTGCCCCACAGTTCCAGCCGCTGCTCCATGAGCTTGATCTGATTGATCGGCGTGAAGGCGGTGAGAATGGCGTCGCGTCCCTGGAAGTCGAGACGGCGCGCCGACAGCATCGCCCAGCTCGGCTGCGAGGTCGCTTTCCAGTGAACTTCGAATTCGTCGATGGCTTCGCGGTCGGAAAGTTGCTGAAAGAAGCGCGCGCGGGTCGCGGAGTCGAGACCCTGAGCCCACGGGTCGGTGCTGCTCCCATTGAGCCAGAAGAGTCCAGGCGCATTGGCGTGCAATACCTCGTGGCCGGGAATGGCGGTGACGACCATCGGCACGGGCGTGGCTTCCACGAGCGCTGATTGCGCGGCCGACGCGCGGGCGGTCGCCGCCAATTCCTTCTGCACGACGCGTTCGCGATCCAGTTGCGCAAGCATTTCGTTGAAGCCGCGCACGAGTTGGCCGATCTCGTCCTGACTGTCCCAGTCGGCGCGCTTCGTGTGATCGCCGGTGCGGCGCACCACATCCATCACGCGCGCGAGTTTGCGTAGCGGCGACGAAATCTGCTGCGCGACGCAATAAACCAGTGTCAGGATGGCGCAGAGCAGGAAAAGCGCCGTGCCCAAATGCAGCCACATGCGCGAAAACAGGGCTTGCACGCGTGCATGCAGCAGGCCGTCTAGCTGCTCGCCGGTATCGCGCCAGAGGCCGTCTACGCTTTGAACGAGCGCTTGCTGCGCGCTGTCGACGATCATCAGCACAGCTGCATCCGGCGCCACGTTGTCGTCCACCACCACGCGCGCCGCATGCCTGAATGCCTCGACGGCAATGCGCATTCGATCGAACGACGGGCTGAGTGTGCGCTCGAATTGACGATTGGCAGCCCCCGCCTCGGCGTAGTCCGACCGCAAACCTTGCATGACCCCGTCGAGTTGCCCTTCGAGGACCAGATAGCGCGAACGCACTTCCTCTCGCGAGCGGGCGTGAGCGCCGTCGTGCAGATGGCGCCCGATGCTGTTCACCGCGGTCAGCAGCGCGGGATAGCGCAAGATCGAGAGCGACATCGCGTAGTAGCTGTCGAGATCCGGGTCGAGAATCAGGTTCGACTGATTACCGATGCGCGTTATCAGATCGCGGGAGGCCGTCAGCGCCTGGTCCGTCGACGCGATCCCGACCTCGCGTTCGTGCGCCATCGTCTGCAGAGCGGTCCGCAGCGCGTTGCTCGGCTCCGCGCTTCCCATTTGCGCGCCGTATTGCTGCTCGGCACGAACGAGCCTGTCGATCTCGGCATCGAGTTGCGCCGCCGTCGGCGGTTTGCCCGCGCCCGCCATCGCGATGGACGTGATGCCATGTTCGACCTCGTGAACATACGCGTTGCCGACAATCTCCTTGTTCGAAAAATCGATCGCCAGATACTTTTCGTGAATCAGAATCCCGCTGATGTAGATCACCGCGCTGAGATCGAGCAGGTAGATGAGCAGCAACTTGTGCCCCACGCGCAAACGCGCGAGCAGCTTGAAGAAAGGATTCCGTTTCATGGGCGAGACGTTTGGAAACGTGCAAGAAGAGTCATGCAGGCGGGCGTTCACAGGGCAGCGAATGGCCGCCGGCGATCGTGTTCGCCCACCTATCTATTACGCCTCTTACGGCTCGCCAAAATTAACCTTTAATTAAAGTCTTAGTGCGCCGCTTTAGCCCCGAAGAAGTGCATGGCCATGCACGCGTTTAGTGCCGGAAAAGTCACGCTCAGCGCATCATCCCCGCGTGGCGAGTCTCTTCAGACCGCACTGAGCGACTCTTGCTTGTTCATCGATCTGAACCGGTTGCGGTAATCGACCGGACTGATCTGCAGACGGCGCAGGAAGGTGCGGCGGAATTTGTCGGTGTCCTCGAAGCCGCATCGGTGTGCGATGACTCTCAGCGGCAAGTCCGTGGCTTCCAGGTAGCGCCGCGCGGCATCGATGCGCGCATTGGCGAGGTAAGTCATCGGCGTGATGCCGCAATCCTTGGCGAAGATGCGCGAGAGATTGCGCGCGCTCATATGCACGCGTTCCGCGAGCGACGCGACCGTATGATCCACATGCAGGTTATCCAGCATGAATTGCTGGACTTCGATAGTCTGCGAACCCGGCGAAGCCTGCGTTTCCAGCAGCGGGCTGAACTGCGACTGCCCGCCCGAGCGCCGCAGATAGACGATCAGATACTTGGCGACATCGAGCGCCATTTGCCGGCCGAAGTCGTCTTCGATCATCGCGAGCGAGAGGTCGATGCCCGCCGTGACACCGGCCGTCGTGTAGATGCTGCCGTCGCGAACGAAGATATGATCCGGCTCGATGCGCGCCTTCGGAAAAGTGCTGGCGAGCCGGGGCACGTCCATCCAGTGAGTCGTCACCAGTTTGTTGTCGAGCAGCCCCGCCGAGCCGAGGGCGAACAACCCGTTGCAGATAGCGGACACGCGGCGGCACTGCCGATGCTGCGCGCGCAGCCAGTTGCTCAGCGCCGGATCGTCGAAGGCGTCGAAGATGCCGAGCCCGCCCGGCACGATGATGGTGTCGAACTCCGGGCACGGATCGAAGATCGTACGATCCGGCACGGTAGTCAGGCCGCTCGACGATTGCACCGTGCCCCGCGTCGTGCCGACCATCATCATTTCGTACTCGCACTCGCCTGAACTCAGCACCTTGACTTCGGCGAACGCATCCTTCGGCCCGGCGATGTCGAGCAGCTGAAATCCAGGAAAGACGAGCATTCCGACCTTGATGCGTTTCATCGCGGATATCCGGATCCTCTGAGAACAGACTTGCTCATGGTCATGCCTCGACCCACGCGCGCAGCGCCGGGCAACGCCATGCGCTCCGCCGCCACGCCGAACGCAGCGCCGATGACCGTCCAGATGATCGCCTGCATGCCGATCGACGCCACCCGGAATTGCCACAGCAACGTGGCGGGAAACTCGGCGGGCACTTCGTCGATAGCCGGTAACAGCGCGAGCATCGCGGCGGCCATGATCGCGAAAGCCAGCAGACCGGCGAGCGTCGCGTTGGCATCGCCCCATTTGCGCGACAGGGCTTGGCGCAAAGCTATCGACAGCAGTGTAATGGCGACGGAAATCCCCATGCATAAAAAATAAAGCGCGGTGCGCACGCCGATGGTTTCCGCCGCGCCCACCGAAGGCGGATTCGCCGGATATTTCAGCGCCGGCAGCACCACCAGGGCGGCGAAAGCCGCGAGCGCAAGCCATGCTGCAAGCGGCCGCGCGCCCATGCTTCCCGCGCGTCCCCACGCATAGGCGAAGCACAACGCGAAGAGCCCACCGAATGCAGCGCCGTACGCGAGTACGCCCGTCAGCAAGCCCACGCCCGCTTGCGTTTCACGACTGACGATTTCAGGCTCGGGCGCATCGCCGGCGTGAGCGTGCTCGTGCGCTTCATGGGCCTCGAAAGCGATCGCGCGTTCGACTTGCGGCTCGCCCGCCACCCGCGCGAAGCAGAACGCCAGCAGTCCCGCGATGAGGCCCGCGAGCATGCCGCGCATCAACAGTTTGCCGACCATCGTCGTCTCCTCGTCAGTGGCAGGGGAAGCCCAACAGATGGCGTCCGTCATGCACGAACTCGTGAATGGCGGTGCCCTGAAAGACCGCGGTAGCACCCTGCTCCGCGCCGACGAAATACAGCGCCAGCAGCATCAGCAATCCGCCGAAGATCGTCCACGGCAGCAGTTCGCGCAGTGGAATCGGTTCGAACGTGTCAGTGGAATGCAGGACAGCTTGATTCATGAAGTACCTCCAAAAGAGTCGGAAAAATGTTAACGGCTGCGCGCCGCGACGATCGCTTCGATCTCGCGGCGCGACAGCACGCCGCTCGTCTCGACCACGTTCAGCAGCGCTTCGAGAAAACGCTCGTAGTAGTCCCAGCGCGGCTGATTCGCGCATTCGATTGCTTCCCACTTCGCGATGGACGCGATCAGGCTCTGGCGAAAGTCCTCCCACTCGAAACATCCTGCCTTCGATAGCGAGAGCGCGAGGCCGAACACATCGCGCTCCCAGCGATTGGTGAACAGCAGCTTGCCGTCGAGACGCGGCGGAGAATCTGTTGCGCCGAGCATCGACGCGGCAGCGTATTCTTCGAAACGCGTGAACATGGCACGCTCCTCAGGCTGCGGGCGCTTCGACGAGTGCGACGCCCATCATCGACTCGGGCGTAACGAGCGCGGCGAGTTCTTCCTCACTCAGATGCTCCGTGTTCGCGGGGCGCTCGGGCACCACGAACCAGCGAATCTGCGCGCTGCTGTCCCACACCTTCACCTCCTTCGTGGCGGGCACCTGTACGCCGAATTCCTGCAGGACGGCGCGCGGTTCGCGCACGCCGCGCGCGCGAAATACAGGGTCCTTGTACCAATACGGCGGCAGGCCGAGCACCGGCCACGGATAACACGAACACAGCGTGCAGATGATGAGGTTATGCACGTTCGCGTCGTTTGCGACCGCCGCCATATGCTCGCCTTCCGCGCCCGCCATGCCGAGCGGAAGCGAGAGTTCGGCGATCGCCTTCGGTGTGTCTTCGACGAGACGTCTCGCGTAGTCGGGATCGACCCATGCGCGCGCGACGATCTTCGCGCCGTTGAACGGGCCGGCCATCGTCTCGAAGTGCTTGAGCACGACATCGACGGAGTCGGTGGCAATCACGCCTTTTTCGATCAGCAAGGCTTCCAGCGCACGCACTTTGGCGGCGCTCGATGCTTCGCGGTCGCCGGTAAATTCGAAGAGTTGGCTCATGGGTTCGCTCGGGGTTGGCTTATGTTCGAGTTCAATCGGCGGCCTGCACGTAGGCTTCGTACAGGTCGGCGTAAATGGTCGTGTTCGGCTCGCTTTTGCCGGCGCCCCAGATCGACGCGGCGTCGAAGGCAACGCGATACACAGGCATCGGCGCGCCGATACCGTCCACGCCCGTCGAGACGAAATAGGAGAACGCGCCGGGATAGACGAGATCCACCACGCCGGTCTTGTTGCGCAAATACCCCGGCAAGCGCGTGTGGTCCACCGCTTCGGGATCGGCGATACGCACGGCATCGCCCGCTCGAAAGCGCGCCGCGCCGTCGAGCGCGTGATAGCCCGAGTCGCCGTGCTGCAAATAGGCGTCGATCTGCGCCGCGAGTTCGGCATTGGGGCGATCGGGTAAAGGCGCGTCCGGGTGCGCGCTGTAGTGGGCGGTTTTCTCAGCGAGTTCCTCCGCCGACACATACCCCTGATCGACGAAAAACTGCGCAATGCCGCCGAGCCATTTCTCGTAGTAGCGATACTTGAAGTACTCGAACGGCTGCATGTCTTCGGCGCCGGTGCGCAGCGAGGCCCAGGTCCAGTTGCTCTTGAAGGCGGTGGGCAGCGTATCGACCGGATAGCGATGCGGCGTGTCCGACAGATGCGCACTCTCCGCCATCATCACCGTATGAATGCCGAAGATGCGCTTCTCCCACGGCTCGACGAATACGCGCTTTTCAGTGCTGACCGGCCCCAGATTTTCGATGCCGCCGAGATGATGTTGCAGCTTCATGTTGTGCTCCGCTTGAATGGAAACGGTCTTATCCGAGCCGATGCTCGCGTCTGAATTGCAGGGCTTCGCCGACCACTTCCGAGACGAAGCCGAACACTGCGCCGGTAACGAGCGCGGCGGCCGCGACCAGCGCAGGATTGCCGATGCCCGCCGTGGTGATCGCCTTGCCCGTTGCGACCATCGTGCCGACCGTCGAGGCGAAGCCCCAGACGATCGCGGGCAAGACATCGAGCAATTTGATCTTCGACGCCTGAACCATCGCCGCGCTGCCGATGCCAACCAGCACGGCCACCGCGATCGCGCCGCCGCTCGTCGTCGCAATGCAGAGCAAGGTAAGCGAAGCGATGACGAGTCCCGTGAGATTCGACGCCACGCTCTTGACGAAGCCCGCGCGCCCGCCGCCGAGCACGAAGAACGACGCCCACGCGATGAACGTCACCCAAACCGGAACCGGAAAGATCGTGCCGGTGAGCCATGTATCGACGACCGCCAATACGCCGATGCTCACCGTGTATGCCTCTGGCTTTTTCATGCGTAGCTCCTTGAAGAAGAAATGAATGAAGGCTTCAGTTCATGCAACTCAGAAGGCCATCGCGCATTCGCGCGGCGTCGATGTTGCGGCCGATCATCACGAAACGGCTCTCTCGTGTTTCGTCGCGCATCCACGCACGGCCGAACGTGGTGTCGAGCAACATATGCACGCTATGGAAATGCAGGCGTCGCGGTTCGTCGTGCATGTTGAGCACGCCTTTCATGCGCAGAAGTTGTGTGCCTTGCGTTTGCACGAGCTGATTGATCCAGCGGTTGAAACGCGTCGCATCGATGCCGCCGGGCACCACGATCGCGCACGATGCAATGCTGTCGTCGTGTTCGTGATCGTGGCCGTCTTCGTCGAGCAGATTCGGCTCGATGGCGAGCAGGTTGTCGACCGAAAAGCTCCGCGTGCCGAAAAGCGCATGGGCGTCGATCCTCGAACGCTGCGCGTACTCGATGCGTGCAGTGGGATTGAGCCGGCGAATCCCGGCGACGAGCGCATCGACGGCATCGGTCGAAACGAGATCGGTCTTGTTGATGACGATGCGGTCCGCGAACACCACTTGCTCCCGCGCGATGTCGTCATGTAGCTGGGATTGCGCGTGCATTGCATCGACCACGGCGACGACCGATTCCAGTTCCACGCGCTCGCGCACGTCGGGATCGGCGAGAAAGGTCTGCAGCACCGGCGCGGGATCGGCGAGGCCCGACGTTTCGATGATGAGACGCGCGAGCCGATCGCCGAAGCGCATCAACATGTCGCGCACGCTGGCGACGAGATCGGTGCGGACCGTGCAGCAGACGCAGCCGTTGTTGATCTCGATCACGGCGCGTTCATCGGCGACGATCAACTGCCCGTCGATACCGACTTCGCCGAATTCGTTCACGACGATGCCGATCTGCATCGGCCGCGTGGATTCGAGCAGGTGATTCACGAGCGTGGTCTTGCCGGCTCCAAGGAAACCGGTAATGACAGTGGCAGGCACTTTGGCGGGTCGCATGAGGGTTATCCTTCGCGTGCGTCGATTAGGAACGCCTACCCTTTAGCGGCTTCCGTTCCGATTTCCCGCGCTTGGCCGCCATCGGGCGATACTTGGCGCGGCGTGCATGAGCGCATGTCCGTTCTGTTCCGAAGCGACACGGACGGACAAAAACGCACGTAAGGCGACGAAACACATTGGTGCGCGACGCGCATCGCCGAAGTGCAGGCGATGCCCTCTTCTCGCCCGCCGATACGAACGGACGCGACCCGGCATTCCCTTGGCGAGGGTTTCGTGAACGTTATGGATGGATGGACAGGCCGCTCGCCTCAGTCAGGCAAGCGACGCGCGCGTGCGCGCTGATTGACAGGCTATGGATCGATGTCTTGAATCGCGTCGATCAACGCTTCTTGTAGTTCTTGAACACTTCCTTGCGGATCGAACCGTGTACGCCCCAATTCGCGTCGACCACCTGCGTCACGCCGAAGTCCGCCGCTACCGACATCAGCGCAATGGCTTCGTCTTCGCTCAAGCCGTGCACCGTCATCAGAAAGCGGCGCAGCTTGCGAAAGGCATCGCGCATGGCTTTGTCGAGGCTCGCATGCTGCGCCACTTCCACTTGCGCGTTCGTCCCGAGTTCGGCCAGATAGTTGGGGAACGTGAAGCCGTACACCGACCATTGCTGATCCGTTTCGAGCAGCGGATGCGTGAGCCCTTCAAGGAGCGTGCCTTCGAGATCCGCTTTCTTGTGCAGGATGAATTCGAAGTCCCCCGTCAACGATGTTTCGATAGCGGTGCCGCCCAGTTCGCTGTCGCCCTGCGCGGCATGCGGGTCGCCCACCGAGAAAAGCGCGCCTTCGACCGCGACCGGGTAATACATGGTCGCGCCCCGGCCGATGCGCCAGTCGTCGATGTTGCCGCCCGTGTAGCTCGGCGGAATCGAACTGACATAGTCCGCTTCGGCGGGCGCGACGCCCATGGTGCCGAAATGCAGTCGCGCCGGCACGCGGATATCCGGCAAGATGTTTTCGCGCTTCGTCACGAGCCGGTGATCCACCTGCACGCCGGGATAATCGATCGTCGCGTGCACGATGCCATCCGGGTCGGTCTGCGGCGTCCACACATAGTTGTAGACCGCGCGCGCATACGGCTCGCCGGAAGTATCGAGTTCGAAGATGGTCACCACTTCGCGCGGCTTCGGCTCCTCGATCAGATCGTGATACTGAAAGCCCCACGACGCGGCCACGTTCGAGCCGAAGCACTTGCCCGCATGACACGCGCTGCAACTCGGCCGCGGCCTGACGTCGAGGATGCGAACTTCGAGCACGTCCCCGGGTTCGGCGCCTTCGATTGCCACCGGACCGGTGAGCAGATGCACGCCCACGCCTTCGCCAGCGCCGAGGCGGAACGGTCCTTCGGTCGGACCCGCGCCGCGCCGCGAAACGGCCTTGTGCTCGCGCGTCCATTCGAACACGCTCTGCGCGCCCGGATCGCCCGCGATCATGCGCTCGTGGTCGTCGTTCGCGTGATGCGTCAGCGTTTCGATGGTGGCGCGGTCGCCCGACTTCAGCGTGAGGCGCGGTTCTACCCGTTTGCTGAAGTATCCCCAATGCACGGTGGATGATGAAACGGGCAGCGTGTAATGCTTCATTGATTCGTCCTCGGCGAGTGGCTGTGTTATCGATGCGATTCAGTGCACGGTTTCGAGCGTGCTCCCCGCGCCCATCACGTTGAGAAAGCGCGCCGTCAACGGATGATGCGGCCGCGTCAAGACCTGATGCGCGGGTCCGTCCTCCACGACGCGCCCGCCGCTCAGGAACACGACGCGGTCGGCCACTTCATCGGCGAAGCGCAACTGATGCGTCGAAATGATCATCGTCAGGCCATCGTCGAGCGCGAGGCGGCGGATCACTTCGAGCACTTCGCCCACGAGTTCCGGATCGAGCGCGGAAGTCGGCTCGTCGAGCAGCAGCACGCGCGGATTCGGCGCGAGCGCACGCGCAATCGCCACGCGTTGTTGCTGGCCGCCCGACAGATGACGCGGCAACGCATCGGCGCGATGCGCGAGGCCCACGCGTTCGAGCAGGGCATCCGCGCGTCGGTTGGCATCGGCGAGCGTCGCGCCGTGCACCCAGACGAGCGGCAATGCAATGTTCTCGCGCGCCGTCAGATGGCCGAAAAGATTGAACTGCTGGAACACCATGGCGACGCCGAGACTCGCGCGCTCCTTCGCAAGCTCGCGCGGATTCATGCGCCGCCCGTCATCGCGAAAGCCCAGGCGCCGTCCGCCCACGCGTATCTCGCCTTGTTCCCACTGTTCCAGATGATTGATGCAGCGAAGCAGCGTGCTCTTGCCCGAGCCGCTCGGTCCGAGCAACGCGACGACTTCGCCCGAGCGGATGTCGAGATCGAAGCCATTGAGCACCGGCTGCTCGCCGTAGCGCTTGTGTACGCCATTGATCTGCACGGCGGTGCCGTTGCGAGACAGCGCGTCGTAGCGGCGTGCGCGGTCGCCGGGTGTGACGCGAGCCGGGACGAAGACCGGCGGCAGATCGGTCGGGCCTGCGGGCTTCGTCGGTACGGGCGTGCTCCGGCGTCGTCCCCAGAAGCCGCCGCGCGTGCTGGCGCGGTCCAGATCGAGCGCGCGTTCGATCATCAGCTGAATGGCGGCGATCGCGCCCGTCAGACACAAATACAAGAGACCCGACGCAAAGAAGATCGAAAAGAAGTCGAACGTCGACGAAGCAAGCTGCGTGCTGCGCAAGGTCAGCTCGCCCACCGAGATGACCGAAGCCAGCGAAGAGTTCTTCAACGCGCTGACGGTTTCGTTTCCGAGCGCGGGAATCATCGAGCGAAGGGCCTGCGGCGCGATGATCCGGCGCATCAGCACGGAAGGCGTCATGCCGAGCGCCTGCCCCGCGAGCGTCTGTCCGCGATCCACGCCGAGCACGCCCGAGCGGAATATCTCCGCGATGAACGGCGCTTCGTTCGCGGCGAGCGCGAGGCCCGCCGCGCCGATGGCGCTCAGCTTGATGCCGATATGCGGCAGGGCGTCGTAGGCGAACACGAGTTGCAGAATCAGCGGCGTGCCGCGAAAAATCACCGTATAGCCGCGCGCGATGGCCGCGAGCGGTCCGATTCGGCTCAGTTGCATGGCGGCAAGGACGAGTCCCAGCACGAGCCCGCCCGCGAGTCCGAGCAAGGTGACGGTGATCGTGAAGCGGATGCCGTCGAGCAGATAAGGCAGGCCGAGATAGTGAAGGAACAGGTCCATATGCCGATGCTTCCGCGCTTACTTGGCAACGACGAGTTGCGGCGTCGCGAGATTCTCGACGCCGAGGCCCCACTTCTTCAGCAGTTCGGACTGCGCGCCGCTCTTCTGAATGGCGACGAGCGCGGCCATCACGGCATCGCGGAAATCGGGCTTGTCCTTCGGCACGCCGATGCCCACGAAGTACGGCAAGGTCACGGCGGTCGCTTTCTCCAGCTTGTCCGGATACGCCTTCACCGCCTGGTCGACCGTGTTCACGTCGTTGATGTACGTATCCGCGCGGCCCGCGAGAATGGCCTGGATGCAGTTGGCGTTGTTGTCGTAGAGCTGCACGGTGGCTTCGGGCTTGCCGGCCGCCTTGCATTGCGGCGCCAGTGCCTGAATCAGCGGCACTTCCACATAGCCCGTGTTTTCGGCGGCTGTCGTGCCGCACATCGACGTGTTGATGCCGGTGATCTTCTTCGGATTGCCCTTGGCGACGAGTACGCCGTCGAACACCTTCGAGTACGTGATGAAGTCGGCGGCCTTGGCGCGCTCCTCGGTCGCGTAGATATCGGAGATGACGATATCGGCCTGACCGCTCTGCAAGGTCGTGAGCAGCGCGGCGAAGGTCACGGGCTTGTAGGCCATCGTGAAGCCGAGGCATTGCGCGATCAACTCGCCCAGATCGATATCGAAGCCGATGTACTTGCTCGGATCGTTCGGGTCGAGCGCTTCATAGCCCGGCGTATGCGGATTGATCGCATTGGTGAGTGTCTTGCCCTTGAACTGCGGGTACTTCGCCTGCAACGCGCTGCATTCGGCGGGCGCGGCGGCGTGCGCCTGTCCCGCGAAGGCGAACAACACCGCGCACAGCGCGCCAAGTCCTGCGCGAGATAAACGGCCCACGAGATTCCTTTGCATCGATACGCTCCTGACGGCTGATGACGATTGACTTGCGATGCCCAGAGCGTAGGCGACCGAAATCCCGCGAACTTGACTGGCTGCGCACAACTGCTGGTATTGGCGTGCACGCTCGTCCAAGAACGCATGAGGCCGCGCGTCGGGTGATGCGCGCAAGTGCAGACGTGCGCCGCGATGGCGCATGTATGCACTGTCTTCGATACGCGATGCACCCGCCGCCGTCAGCATCGCGATGGCGCGAAGGTTGCTTTTGAAAAGCGCTTGCTGCTTCGCCTATCGTGGAGTTTTCGTTGAATCTGTCGCGCTTCACTACCGAGTCGTATCCCGAGTTCGAGCGCCGGCATGAATGGAACGCGGCGCTCGCACGTCTCGGATGGCGCGGCAAGATCGAAGGCGGCGAACGCGGTTTGCACGGCACGCTGACATCGCGCGTATCGGCGGGCGGGATCGAGTTCACGACCATCGCCTCGGCCGCGCAGACGCTGCAGATGAGCGCGGATCACGCGGACAGTCTCATGCTCGTGCTGCTGATCGATGGCGACGCCACGCTCGTCGCCGATGGTCTGCGCGAGCGCGTGAGCCCGCATGACATCGTCTATGCCGCGCCGGGCCAGAGCGCGTCGCTGGTTTTCGCGGGACGCTTTCGCGCGTTCATCGTGCGGGCGCCCAGGAGCGCCATCAACGCGCGTCTCATTTCGCCGCTCTCGCTGCGCGTGGCCTTGTTGCCGGGCGCGACGGGCATCGGCCACATCTTCTCGGGCTTTCTGCGTTCGGTCGTGGAAAGCCTCGAAACGCTGAGCGCGGAGGAGTTGCGTCCCACCGAACTCGCGCTCGCCGAAATGCTCGTGGCCTGTCTCGCCGGACAGGAACGCAAAGGTTCGTTCAACGGGCTGACGCCGCCGCAGTCGGCGTTGTTCGCGCGACTGTGCCGCTTCATCGAAACGCATCTCGCCGATTCGACCCTGAGCGTGGCCTCGCTCGCCAAAGACGAACGCGTGTCGCCGCGTTACGTGCAGAAGCTGTTCGAACTCGCCGGACAGAGTTTCTCGACGTATGTGCGCTCGCGCCGCCTCGAACGCTGCCGCGCGGAACTGGCCGATCCGCTCTCGGAGAAAGTCTCCATATCCGACATCTGCTTTCGCTGGGGCTTCAACGATCCGGCGCACTTCAGCCGCGTATTCCGCGAGCGTTATGGCGCATCGCCGCGCACGTTCCGGCACGAAGCGAACCTGGAACTCGCGCGCCATCTCGTGCATTCGCTATCGCGCGGGCTGCCGGTGAACGCCGCGAGTCTGATCGCGCAGGCGCGCAGCGAAGAGACGGGCGACACGCTCGTCGCCGTGCGCGACGAAAGCGATGCCGTGCAAGCGCGGCCTGCGCGGACGGGCGGCAGGCCGCGGCATCATTTGCTGCGCGCAACGGCGAACACGGTGCACTGGGGCTATTTCAGCCACGATCTCAAGCCCGTGCTCGAAGTCGCGAGCGGCGATACGGTGACGGTCGAAACGCTCACGCAGCATGCGTCGGATGACTGGGACCGCATGATCGCGGGCGATCCCGGCGCGGAGAGCGTGTTCCACTGGACAGCCGAACGCAAGAACGTGGACCGTCGCGGCGCGGGCCCGATGAACGCCTCCATCTATGGACGCGGCGCGGGCGAAGGCTTCGGCGTGCATATCTGCACCGGGCCGATTGCGGTGACAGGCGCGGAACCGGGCGATGTCCTGGAAGTGCGCATCGTCGATATTCATCCTCGCCGCTGCCGGAACCCGAAGTTCCACGGCCGCGCGTTCGGCAGCAACGTCGCGGCGTGGTGGGGCTTTCATTATCGCGAACTGCTCACCGAACCGAAGCCGCGCGAAGTCGTGACCATCTACGAGATCCACACGGACGAAGCGCGCGACGACAGCGCCTATGCGCGCGCCGTCTACAACTACCGCTGGACGCCGCAGCGCGATCCTTTCGGCGTGCTGCATCCGATCATCGATTATCCGGGCGTGCCGGTGGATCACGCGAGCGTCGTCGAGAATCACGACGTGCTGAAGAACGTGACCATTCCCGTGCGACCGCACTTCGGCGTGATCGGCGTGGCGCCGCAGCAGAACGGTCTGATCGATTCGATTCCGCCTTCGGCCTTCGGCGGCAATCTCGACAACTGGCGCGTCGGTCCCGGTGCGAGCGTGTTTCTGCCGGTCGGCGTGGCCGGGGCGCTCTTGTCGATCGGCGACCCGCACGCGTCGCAAGGCGATTCCGAGTTGTGCGGCACGGCCATCGAATGCTCGCTCACCGGCGACTTCGAACTGATCCTGCACAAGAAGCACACGCTTGCCTCGCAGTCGTTCGCGGACCTCACGTATCCGCTCGTCGAAACCGCCGATGAATGGGTGCTGCACGGCTTCAGCCATCCCGACTATCTGGCCGAGTTCGGCACCAGCGCGCAAAGCGAGGTCTATCAGAAGTCCACGCTGGATCAGGCCATGCGCGATGCCTTCATCAAGACGCGGCGGTTTCTGATGTCCACCAAGGGACTCACCGAAGACGAAGCCATCTCGCTGATGTCGGTGGCGGTGGACTTCGGCGTCACGCAAGTCGTCGATGGCAACTGGGGCGTGCACGCGATCATCCGCAAGGCGTTGTTCACGGATTGAGCGCGGTCCCGCGCTTCGTGCAGGCCGGGCTTCTGCCCGCGTTCATCTGACCTCTACACGGTTACGCCCCGCCGCCTTCGCGTGATACAACGCCCGGTCCGCGCGGCGCATGAGCGCATCCACGTCGCGCTCGCCGGGCTCGCGTGTCACCACGCCGATGCTCACGGTGAAAGGAATCGCCTTGACGCGCCAGACATGCTCGACATCCTGCCGCTCCAGACGCTGGCGCAAGGCGTCCGCGATCCGCGGCGCGGCACTCGCGTCCGCGCCCGGCAGCGCCGCGACGAACTCCTCGCCGCCCCAGCGCGCGAACAGCATGGATTCGAGCGGGATCGACTTTCCGACATTCGCGAGCACGCGCAGCACTTCATCGCCGATATCGTGGCCGTAGTTATCGTTGATCGCCTTGAAGAAATCGATGTCGAGAATGAAGACGGACAGGATCTCGTCGGTCGCGAGCAGCTTTTCGACGAAGTCGATGAACTCGCGTCGGTTCGGCAGACCGGTGAGCGCATCGGTGACGGCCTGTTGCTTCAGCAGTTCCATGAGCCGCGCGCGCTCGGTGATGTCGCGAATGACCGCGGTGAACTCGACCACGCCGCCCACGTCGATCTTGGAGATGGCGATTTCCACCGGAA
The DNA here is from genome assembly GCF_031451435.1 of Caballeronia sp. LZ008. Lineage (NCBI taxonomy): Bacteria > Pseudomonadati > Pseudomonadota > Betaproteobacteria > Burkholderiales > Burkholderiaceae > Caballeronia > Caballeronia sp. LZ008. The sequence goes on from NZ_JARUXK010000002.1 coordinate 108,472, forward strand.
TGATGGTGCCGTCGCGATGCCGCCCGAAAACGCTGTTGCTTTCGTCCATGCGCGGCGCGGTCATCGCGCGCAGGTTCGTCATCGGCGAATTCGCGAACTGCCGCACGTTGTCCGCGTGATGCGCACGCGCGCGCTCCGGCAGCAACATCTCGATGCGCCTCCCGAGCGCTTCTGCCGATGTGTAGCCGAACAGATTTTCGGCGGCCCGATTGAACAGCGTGATCTCGTGCCGCTCGTCGATGCTCACGATCGCGTCGTACGCCGAGTCCACGACCGCGCGAAAGCGCGACGCGTCGAATTCGACTTCGCGCGTGAGCGGCTTCTTCGGCGTATCGTCGATGCACGAAATCATGACTTCGTGCACGGCTTCGAGCGCGCCCGGCCCCCTGAGCGGTTCGAGCGTGAGACGCCACGAACGCGCGCCGTCGATGAATCGATGCGTGTGCGTCTGGCCGTCGAAGCACGCCTTCAACTTTTCGATGAGGATCGGATGCGCCTCGGCCGGCATCATGGCATCGACCGCGAGGGGAAGCGCGGGCGTGTCCGCTCGCGAGGCGTCCGTCATGCGCATGAACGCGTCGTTGCAGGTCCTGACGATCAGACCGCCGCGCGCATTGCGGCCCACGATAGCCACGCCGATCGTTGCGCCTTCCGTAATCTCCCGCGATGTGTTGGGCAACCCCGACATACTCCTATCCTGCCGCGCCGTCGTCCGGCACCGATAATCATCCACTTGCGTCGCTGACGCCACCATGCGTTTGTTATCGGCAGCGTGGGCAAAGGCTTGAGGGCGAAGCGTCCGAGCGCGATTCACCGCAGCGCAGCTTGTTGCGGCCGGCTCGAAGACGAACGCAACGGCGAGACCCTCGTATCAGCGCATCGTCTGACGCTCCTACCCGTCGATTAACGCCGCCAATTCCTCCGGAGCGCCGGAGGGAAACGATGCTTTGAGGTGGTTCAGGAAAGCGGACACGCGCGCGCTCAGAAAGCGCCTTGAAGGGTAAAGCGCCCACAGCGCGATGTCGGACCCGTCCAGCTCGCCCCACTGTGAAAGTCGACCGGCGGCGATATCGCGGCTGACGAGCGACAGCGGCAGGCACGCGATCCCAACGCCAAGCCGGACCGTGTCGCGCACCATGACGAGCGATGACAGTCTGGCGAATGGCTCGACGAATATGCGCTTTCTCCCCTCGGCGCCGGTGACATCCCAGAACGACGTTTGATCGGCCGCTCCACGGATGACTGCCGGCACGCGCGCTTTTCCCTCGGGCGGCTCCAGTCCGGGCTTCGCCACGACGACGAGCCGGTCGTGCAGGATGATCCGTCCAACCAGATTCTCGTCGGGAGCCGGGTTGACCCGTATAACCAGGTCATAACCTTCTTCGATCATGTCGACCGGGCGATCTTCCGTCGTGACTTCCAATCGAACCTCCGGCCACTTCAGCGCGAACGAGGCGACCAGTTTTCCCATGGCGATTTGCGAGAAAAGCGCGGGTGCGCTGATTCGCAAGCGGCCGCGAGGCTGCTCGCTGCTCGATGCTATCGCTGCGGCACTGGCGTTGAGCTCGGCGAGAAGCGCACCGGTGCGCTCATAGAGCGCCAGTCCTTCCTGCGTGAGCTTTACGCCTCGCGGTCCCCGTTCGAGAAGCCGGATTTGAAGGTCGCTTTCGAGTTCGCTCACCCTTCGCGAAAGCGTCGCCTTCGGACGACCCGCGGCGCGAGCCGCCTCGCCGAAGCTTCCGTAACGAGCGACGAGGTTGAAATCAGCAAGAGCAAGAAGATCCATTCGCGCTATTCCAGCGTTCCATTGGTGAGACACGTCGTCTCTTTATAGCATCTTCCGGACCAAATTTGGATCACGTACCTTTGAGCCATCCCAACCACGCTCAAGGAGCAACACCATGACTATTCTCGTTACCGGCGCCACCGGCCGTGTCGGCCGCCAGGTCGTCGACCAGCTCGTGCGTCGCAATGCCGACGTGCGCGTACTCGTGCGCGATCCGTCGAAGGCCGACTTTCCCAGCGCCGTGAGTGTCGTGCAGGGCGAAATGCTCGACATCGACTCACTTCGCCGCGCGTTCGCCGGCGTGCGCACATTGTTCTTGCTCAACGCGGTCTCGGGCGATGAATTCACGCAGGCGCTGATCGCGCTGAATATCGCCCGCGAGTCCGGCGTCGAACGCGTCGTGTATCTGTCGGTGATGCACGCAGAGCGCTTCGTCAATGTGCCGCATTTCGCCGTCAAGTCCGGTGCGGAGCATATGATCGAGGCGATGGGCTTCAGCGCCACTATCCTGCGGCCCGCGTACTTCATGGACAACGAACTGATGATCAAGGACGTGGTCATCGAGCACGGCGTCTACCCGATGCCTATCGGAACGAAGGGCGTCGCAATGGTGAACACCCGCGACATTGCGGAGGTCGCGGCCCTCGAACTGATCCGTCGGGACGAGGCGGCCGCTCACCTTCCACTGGAGGTCATCAACCTTGTCGGGCCTGACACGCTGACCGGCCCCCAACTCGCCGCCATCTGGACCGACGTGCTCGGTCGTCCCGTTGGCTACGGTGGCGACGACCCGACTGGCTTCGAGCAGAATCTGGCGAGCTTCATGCCAAAGTGGATGGCGTACGAGATGCGCCTGATGGCCGAGCGTTACGTCAGCGACGGGATGGTGCCCGAACTCGGCGATGCCGAGCGCCTTGTCGGCATTTTGGGCCGTCCCCTGCACGCCTATCGCGACTTCGCCGCCGATCTGGCAGAGGGGCAATCGCAGCGCACCATTTGATTGCCGTGAAAAGCCCGCTCGCTCAGTCCAGTTGACGAATCGACCGTTCGACGCGAATGCCGTGCCGCTTCATCTTTGCGTAGAGCGCGGGCTTCGACACTTGCAGGAGCTTCGCGCAATGCGTCACATTGAGGTGGCACGCCTTCAACGCACTTTCGATGGCGAGGCGCTCCGCCTCCTTCAGCGACACCGGCTCGCCATGATGCTCGGCCGACCCATCGCGCGCCGGCGGAACCGATGCGCCGCCCAAAAACGCCGATACATCCGCGACAGGCTCGCCTTCGTTGAAGTTGACGATCTTCTCGACGAGATTCTCGATTTCGCGCACATTGCCCGGCCAGTCATGCGCTTCTAGTTGCCGCAGTGCCCGCTCCGCGATTTCGGGCCTCGGCTTGTGCATGCGCGCGCAATATCGATCGAGGAAGAACCCGGCCATCGCGCGAATGTCCTCGCGACGCTCGCGCAGCGGCGCGATCATAATCTCGATGACATTGCAGCGATAGTACAGATCCTCGCGAAACGTCTTCGCGAGCACCATCGAAGCGAGATCGCGATTGCTCGCGCAGATGATGCGCACGTCGACGGGAATGCCGCGCGTATCGCCGATGCGCGTGACTTCACGCTCCTGCAGCACGCGCAAGAGTTTCGCCTGCACGTCGATGGGCAACTCCGAGATTTCGTCGAGGAACACCGTGCCGCCGTCTGCCGATTCGAACTTGCCCGGACGGCCTTCCCGCGCCGCCCCGGTAAAGCTGCCGGGCGCGTGGCCGAAGAGCTCGCTTTCGATCAGCGCATGGGGAAGCGCCGCGCAATTGATCGCGATGAACGGCAGCGCGGCGCGCGCGCTCGCATTGTGGATCGCCTGCGCGAACACTTCCTTGCCGACGCCGCTTTCGCCGGACAACAACACGTTCGACGCGCCGCGCGCCGCCTTCTTCGCTGCATCGACCGCGCGCTTGAGGCCCGCGTTGGAGCCGATCACGTTGTCGAAGGTAAAGCGCGCGTGATTGCCCGCGTAGCGCCCCGCCATCTTGCGCACGCGCCGCATCTCGCGAAACGTGTTCACCACCGACACGACTTCGCCGCAACGATTCTTGATCGGGATGGCGGTATCGAGCAGGTGCAAGTGGCGCGCGGGCGAATCGATGATGAGCTCGCGATCGACGTAACCCACACCTGTCCGATAGATCGGCCCGACGATCGGCTCGAAATCGATCACTTCGTTCAGCGTCTTGCCGATGCTCGTCCGCGGATCGATGCCCAGAATGCGTCCCGCGACCGAATTGACGTGGCGCAACACTTGGCCCTGTCCGATGACCATCAGCCCATCGCCGATATGATCGATGATCGCGCGCTGTTCCTCGACGAGCGTGTCGTAGGCGGCCAGGTCGAACGCGCTTTGCAGCAGCACGTCGAGCGTCGCGCCGAGCAGCGTGATCCAGGGCGCGGGGGTCGCTTCATTCGCCGCTTCATTCGCCGCTTCATCCGCCGCTTCATTCGCCGCCTTCCGCCAGCGCAACGCGACGAGAAAAACCCGGCGGCCATGCGCATCGACACGCAGCGCGAACGCCTGCGCGATCGATGCATCGGCGTCCTGCAGCGCCAGCGTCACGCAGCGGCCGTCCGATGACACCGTGGCGGCTTCGGCGAGCGCGGCGAGCCCCGCCGAAGGACAGCGCGCGAGGAAGGCATCGAGCGCGGCATCGCCAATGTGCGCGAGCGGTTCGAGCACATGGCCACTGCGATCGAGCGTGAAGATGCACGCGCCGGCCTCGCGCGCGGCCAGGCGGCGCGCATCGCGCCATCTGGGCGACGCGAGCGCGCTCTCGAGTGTGGCGATGCTGGGATCGAGCGCGACGGTGGCCATATCTACCTGCGATGCGGTGGGTCAACGGCTTCGAATGTAACAGGACAAAATCCCGCCGCCCCGCGCATCGCGGCATCGCGCGCTCAGTCCTTCTGTGCGATCGCCGTGAGCGCCCCGCTGTTCAGCCGGTACACCGTGACAGGCGCATCGATCCAGTCGCCGTTGGAATCGAACTTGACGGGGCCCAGAATGCTGTCGAACGACTGATCGCGCAGCGCCTTCACGAATACCTCCGGTTTCGCCGATCCCGCCTTGCGCATCGCATCCGCGACGACGAGCGTCGCCGCATAGAACGCGGGCGCGTAGGTATCGACATCGGCGCTGAACGCATTCCTGAACTTCGCGCGGAAGGTCTTGCCCTCGGGCAGCGTGTCGAGCGGCGCGCCGCCTTGCGCGCAGAACATGCGCTTGTCCGCGACGCCCGCCGAGAGCTTGTCGAATTCGGGCGAACAGATGCCGTCGCCGCCGACGAGCGTCGCGCTCAGGCCGAGCTCGGTCATTTGCCGCGCGAGCGTCGCGGCCTGCGCGTAATAGCCGCCGTAGAACACGACCTGCGGATTGCGCGATTTGATCTGCGTGAGAATGGCCTTGAAGTCGGTCGCCTTGTCGGTGCTGTACTCGCGCGCGACGATCTGCAAGCCTTCCTTCTGCGCTGTCTTGATGAACACGTCCGCGACGCCCGTGCCGTAGGCGGTGCGGTCGTCGATGACGGCGGCGCGTTGCGCGCCCAGCACCTTCGACGCATAGACCGCCATGCGCCCGCCCATCACGTTGTCGTTGGTGGCGAGGCGGAACACGTACGGATAGCCGAGATGCGTGAGATCCGGGTTCGACGAGGCGCCCGTCATCATCACGACTTTGGCGTCGTTGTAAATGCGCGCCGCCGGAATGCTCACGCCCGAGTTGTAATGGCCGATGACCGCCGACACGCCATCGTCGACGAGCTTCTGAGCGACGTTCACGCCGACCTTCGGATCGCCCTGATCGTCCATCGAAATCAGCTCGAATCTCACCGGCTTGCCGGCGATCGCGAAGCCCTTCGCGTTCAATTCGTCGATGGCGAGCCGCACGCCCCGCTCGTCGTCCTTGCCGCTCGACGCCGCACTGCCGGTCAGCGGGCCGGCCACGCCGATCTTCACGACTTCCTGCGCATGCGCCGCGCCGCATAGCATCGCCGCGCATGCAATGAACGTGATTGCCGTCTTCATCGGTTTCATCGTGATTCTCCCGTCGCAGTGAGTGTCAGATTCTCAAGAAGGTCCCGTACCGGCGACAAGGTGTCGAACTCGAAATCCGGGCGCGGCTGCCACGCGCCCAGCGTGTCCGCGCCGCGATTGATCCATGCGACCGCCATGCCGAGCGGCTTCGCGCCGTCGATGTCGGCCCAGCTCGCGAGCGAGCAGTGCAACACGTCATGCGCCGGCAGCGCGAGGCGGTCGAGCGCCAGCCTGAAGATCGCCTCGGACGGCTTGTACGCCTGCGCCATCTCGGCCGTCGTCACATGCTCGAAGTAGCGGGTGAGCTGCGTGCGCCGCCACAGGTCGCTGTCCATGTTGGTGATCGGCATCAGCGGATAGCGCGACGCCGCCCAGTCGAGAAACGGCTCGGCGTCCTCATGCGCGGGCGACGCCTCGACGAGATGCGCGAGAAACAGGTCGGTCAGCTCGTCCAGCGCGTGGCCCTTGCGCGCGCCGGGCCAGCGCGCATCGAGCACGGCGGCGAGCGCCTCGCCCGCCACGTCGCGGTAACGCGCATACGCCTGCCCGCGATACAGCCGCACATTGCGAATATCCCAGTCGAGATAGATGTCGAACATCGCGTCGCCGGTCTCGATCGACAGACGCCGCAACACTTCCGCGATGCCGAGCGTGCCGCCGCGATCCACATCGACGAGCGTGCCGAAGTAATCGAACGTCAGGGCTTTGGGGTTCATTGCGCGCGCTCCTTTCTCGTGGCGAACTGCTTGACGCGTTCGGCGGCGTCGGGATCGGCGAAGGCGTCGATCGTCGCGTCGAACTCGAGTTCGAGACTCCGTGCGAGCGATTCGCTCAATTGCGTGGTGACGAGGCGCTTCAGCCGCGCGATGGATCCCGGCGATTGCTCCGCGATGCGCGAGGCCAGCGCGATCGACGTATCGAGCATGGCGTCGCGTGGCACGACGCGATTGACGAGTCCCATCGACATCAGCGATTGCGCGCTTTGCCGCTCGCCGAGCAGCCACAATTCCATTGCGCGTTGATGGCCGAGCGCCTGCGGCAGCAAATGCGTGACGCCGCCCGTGACGAACTGGCCCCACGCCATCTCCGGAAAGAACGCGACGAGATCGTCGGACGCCACGACCATGTCGCAATTGAGCATCCATTCGAAGCCGCCGCCGACGGCAAAGCCATGCACCGCGCCGACGACGGGCTTCGCGTTGAACATGAGATCGCGCGTGATGCGCTGAATGCGCTCGATATGCAGACGAATGCTTGCGTCAGTCGCGCTCTGCTCGCCGAACTCCTTGAGATCGTCGCCCGCGCAGAACGCGCGGCCCGCGCCCGTCAGCACGATGACGCGGCACGAGGCGTCGTCGTTCGCTTCTTGCAGCGCCTCGTGCAGATCGTCGAGCAGCGCGCCGCCGATCGCGTTCATGCGCTCCGGGCGGTCGAGCGTCACCACCCGAAGCGGTCCTTCCGTGCGTGTCCTGACGTAGCTCATGCGGGCTCCCTGTCGATCCAGCGTGTCTTGCCTTCGGTGCGCGGAAAGTGCTCGAACGGGACGATGGTCACAGCCGCGCTCGCGCCGATGCGTTCGCGCACGGCCGCCTCGATGCGCGCGGCGGCATCGTTCCAGCGTGCGACGGGCAAGCCGTTCGCGGCCTCGACCGTCATCGCGATGCGGTCGTATGGCCCCGGCCCTTTGAGCACGATGCGAAACATGCCCGACGCCCATTGCGGCAACGCCTCGACCGCGAGCCGCACCGCGCCCGGGAACACGTTGACGCCACGCACGTTGAACATGTCGTCGGTGCGGCCCGTCACGCGAAAGCGCCAGGCGCTGCGGCCATCGGGGCCGGCGTCGGTGGCCGTCACCGTGACGACGTCGCGCGTGCGATAACGCACGAGCGGCTGGCACTGCTTGCGCAGATGCGTGCAGACGAGTTCGCCCGTCGTGCCGGCTTGGATCGGCAGACGCGCGAGCGTGTGCGGATCGATGATCTCGGCGAACACCACGTCCGCCGCGTGATACAGCAGATCGGTCGTCCAGTCCGTTTGCCCGCCGAGAATGCTCAGCACTTCCGAGAGGCCGAAGTTCGCATTGCGCACCGCGAAGCCCCACTTCTCCTCCATCGCGGCGCGCAACTCCGGATTGTCGAGACCGGCCTCGCCGCCGAAAAGCCCGAGCTTCAGCCCGAGATCGCGCGGCGCGGGGCCGCCGGTCTCGCGCAGCACCTGCTCGATCAGCGCCGGATAAGACGGCGTGCACGAAATCGCGTCGATGCCGAGATTCAGGATCGAATCGATCAGAAGCCGCGTGTTGCCGACGCCGAACGGCACGACGGTCGCGCCGGCGGCTTCGAGAATCGTGTGATCGGTGAAGCCGCCCGTCCACATGCAGTAGTTGAGGCAGTGCACGACGCGATGCTCCGGGCGCAGTCCCGCCGCCCACATCGAGCGCGCGCCGACGCGGGCGATATCCGCGGCATCGCGCGCGCTGTTGGCGAGGATCAGCGGCCGTCCCGTCGTCCCCGACGTACGATGCAGCCGCGCGATGCCGCTCTCCGTGCACGCGACGTAATCGCCATACGGCGACGCGTTCTCCTGGCTTACGCGCAAGTCGTCCTTCTCGGTGAAGGGCATCTCCTGGAGCGTGTCGAGCGTGATGTCGTCGCGGCCGGCCCAGCGCTCGAGCTTCGTGCGATAGAACGCGGACATCGCGCGCAGATACGGCCAGTGAGACGCCCATAACGCATCCTGATGACGCCGCACTTCGTCGAGCGGGAGCGTCTCGAACGCTTCGTCGAAGTAGACGCCGTGCGCCGGCGAGTGAACTGCTACGTTCATGTGTGGTCCTCTGTCGTGTTGGCGTTATTCGGCGCGGCGGCGTTTGGCGGCGCGTGCTTCGATCGCGGACCGCTCGACGATCGCCCGCGCGTGGCTCGCGGTGCCGATCGGCCCGCCCGCATCGGTGGCGACGATGTCGAACCAGTACAGCGCGCCGTCGATGTCGCGGAAGGTCGCGGTCGCGGATACTTCGGCGCCGAGCGGCGTCGGCGCGAGATGGTTGAGATGCGTCGTCACGCCAACGGACAGTTGCCCGTCACCGATGGCGTCGCGCAGCACATCGGCAGAAGCGCGCTCGATCAGCGACAGGAGCGCGGGCGTGGACAGCACGTCGGGGTAGCGCTCGTCCGCGTCGCGCGCGTGGGCGGATGCGAGATCCGCGGATGTGACGGTGTGGGTGAGCGTGGCGGCTCGGCCTCGTTCGATCATGTGCGGCTCCGGGTTGTGTAGCCGCCAATAAGGCAAGGTCCGGGCCATATGCGCCGAAGCCCCGTCGGGCGGGGCTTCGGGCGATTTTGCAAGACGTCGGAACGGCGGACCGTTAAGATTCTTGACGTTTCGATTCGCTACGGACGTCTTGGCGGCTGATGCGGCAGTCGCTGCACGGTGACGAGCGTGCGCTGGCCTCGACATCCATCACGGATGAAACCGGGGCGAGTTCCGCATGAAGTCAGACCTCAGCGACAACCCGTCCGAAGGCCTCCCGCACGGCGTCGCAAAACGCGTCGGCCACAACGGGAACGGGCCGGGAGGCATTCGTCACGATATAAAAATGATCGTGCACGGCAGGCGCGAAACGCTTCACCGCCACACGTTGCCGTGCGTAGGCCGCCGTCACCGGGTCGATGAGCGCGACTCCCGCTCGATTGGCGACCAGCGCCACGATCGCTTGCGATAACTGCGCCTCGATCACGAGATTGCGTGTCACGCCCGCTTCCACGAAGACGCGGTCGATCGCGGCGCGGGCGTCGAAGCTGTGCGGAAACGAAACGAAGGGCTCGCCGCGCAGGTCGTCGGGACTCAACGATGCACGGCGCGCCAGGCGATGCCCGCGCGGCACGATACATCGCATCACCGCGTTCGGAAGCCGCTCGCTCTTCACGGCCGGATGCGGGATAGCCTCGGCGGTCAGGCCCACGTCGCACTGGCCGGACGCAACCTTGTCGACCACCGTCGTCGCACTGTGCGCGAGCAGACTCACGTCGATGCCCGGATGCTGCTCGACGAAACGCGCGATCACCGCCGGCAGCAGATCGAGCGCGACGGCGGGCGACCCTGCCACGCGCAGCGAACCGCGTCGCATCGCGCGAATCTGGTGGGCCGCCTGCGTGATCCGGTCCAGTCCGACGAACGCGCGCTCCACTTCCTCGAACAGCACGCGCGCTTCGGCCGTGGGCGCAAGCCTCCCCTGCTGCCGTTCGAACAGCACGAAGCCGACGCGGCTTTCGAGATCGGCGATAAGACGGCTCACCGCGGGCTGCGAGATATGCAGCGACTCGGCGGCGCGCGTGACGGTGTGTCGAAGCATGACCGCGCGAAACGCTTCGATCTGCCGGATTTTGAGCTCGGACATTTCCATAACATTGAATTATAGATGACCGATCATTCGGCATTTGACGGGCGTTTTTTATCCGCCGAAAGTTGCGTCTCGATACATCAATGCAGGCACAAAGCGCAATTCATGCACGTCGATCTCGCCCATAACACATGCCGCCGGTTCGATATCGTGGTCGCGGGCGGCGGACTCGTCGGCATGGCGATCGCCTACGGGCTCGCGCGTGCGGGCCAGCGCGTTGCCGTGTGCGACGGAGCCGACTCCGCGCATCGCGCGGCGCGCGGCAATTTCGGCCTTGTCTGGGTGCAGGGCAAAGGCGGACGATGCCTGCCGTATGCGCAATGGTCGCGCGAGTCGTCGGAGCGCTGGAGCGCTTTCGCCGCGCAATTGAAGCGCGAAACGGGCATCGACGCCGGATTCGAACGGCCCGGCGGCATCGAGTTGTGCGAGACGGCCGAGCAGCTCGAAGCCGGCCGGCAGCTGCTCCAATCGATTCATGCGCAGGACGCATCGCTCGACTACGAAGTGCTCGACATCGACGCGCTCAAGGCGCGTGTGCCTTCGGCATCGGACGAACTTGCGGGCGCGCTCTATTCGCCGCACGATGGCCACGCGAGCCCGCTCTACACGCTGCGCGCCATGCAGCAGGCCTTTGCGTCGCACGGCGGCACGTATCTTCCGCATAGCGAGGTGCGCGAGATTCGCCCTCGCGCGGGCCGCTTCGAGATCGACACGACGCACGGCATGCTGCAAGCCGGACGCGTCGTGCTCGCCGCGGGTCTCGACAACAAGCGCCTCGCGCCGATGGTCGGCATGAACGCGCCGATCACGCCTCTGCGCGGTCAGATCATGGTGACCGAGCGGCTCGCGCCGTTTCTCGACTATCCGACGCTGGTCGTGCGGCAGACGCGCGAAGGCTCCGTGCTCCTCGGCGACTCCGCCGAGCAGGTCGGCTTCGACGACGGCCAGACACGCGCCGTCATGGCCGATATCGCCCGGCGCGCACGCACCGCGTTTCCGGCACTCGCGCATGCGCGCATCGTGCGGGCATGGGGCGCGTTGCGCATCATGACGCCGGACGGACTGCCGGTCTACGAGGAATCGGCGGCGCATCCCGGCGCGTTCCTCGCCATTTGTCATAGCGGCGTGACGCTCGCCGCCGCGCACGCCGACGTCATCGCACCGTGGATCGCGGGCGGCGCACGTCCCGCGATTCTTCATCCTTTCGTCGCCACGCGCTTTTCGAATTAGACATGCCCACGCACTTCGAATCCCTCGCCACGCTGTCGACGCCGCTGGTGTGCATCGACATCAACGGCGCGCATCGGCAGGTGCCGACGCATTACACGGTCGCGGCGGCGCTGCTGGAAAGCGGCACGCTGGCGTGCCGGAACACGCCGGTCAGCGGCGCACCGCGCGGACCGTTCTGCATGATGGGCGTGTGCTTCGACTGTCTGGTCGAAATCGACGGCGTGCCGAACGTGCAGGCGTGCATGACGCGCGTGCGCGAAGGCATGCGTGTGCGTCCGATGTCCGGCAAGGCGAGACTCGCATGACACGGCATCCGGCACAGTCGAAGTGCGATCTGCTGATCATCGGCGCCGGGCCTGCGGGCATGTCGGCGGCGATCGTCGCGCGCCGCGCGGGCCTCGATGTGATCGTCGCGGACGAAGGCGAAGCGCCCGGCGGACAGATCTATCGCAACGCGTCGCGGTCTCCGCTCGCGGATGCATCCGTGCTCGGCGACGACTATCTCGCGGGACGCGCGCTGATCGACGCTTTCGAGGCCAGCGGCGCGACCCATCTCGCGCGCTGCGTCGTATGGCAGATCGAGTCCGGAAACGGCCGCGCCGTCGCCATGCTCACGCGCCGCGCGCACGACGGCGAGCCCGGCGGCACGCTCGACGTTTCGGCGCGCGCGGTGCTCGTCGCGACCGGCGCGCAGGAGCGTCCGTGGCCCGTGCGGGGCTGGACCTTGCCGGGCGTGATGGGCGTCGGCGCGGCGCAGACGCTGCTGAAGTCGTCCGGATTGGCGCCCTCGCAAGACGCCGTGCTCGCCGGCTGCGGACCGCTCTTGTGGCTGTTCGCATCGCAATTGCTGAATGCGGGACGCCGTGTGCGGGCCATCATCGACACGACACCGCGCGATGCCTGGCGCGCCGCGCTGCCTCATGCGCTCCCCGCACTCGCCGGCGCCGACTATCTGCTCAAGGGTCTGCGCATGATGCGCGCGGTCAAGCGCGCGGGCATCCCGGTGCATCGCCGTGCTGGCGCTTTTTCGATCGAAGGCGAAGGACGGGCCGAACGCGTGCGTTTCGTCGATGAACAAGGCGCGTCCCGATCGATCGGCACGTCGCTCGTGCTGCTGCATCAGGGCGTGATTCCGTCGACGCAACTGTCGCGCGCGCTCGCTTGCGAGCACGAATGGGATGCGTCGTCGGCCTGCTGGCGGCCTCGCACCGATGCGCGCGGGCGCAGCAGCGTGAAGAACGTGTGGATCGCGGGCGATGGCGCGGGCATCGGCGGGGCGAAGGCCGCCGCGCACGCGGGCACGCTTGCGGCGCTCGATATCGCGCGCGAACTCGGCGCGCTCGATGCGCCAGCGCCCGATGCACGCAGCCGTCCTGCGCGGCTTGCGATGAAACGCCATCTCGCCGTGCGTCCGCTGCTCGATGCGCTCTACGCGCCGCCCGCCGCGCTGCGCCGTCCCGCCGACGACGTAATCGTGTGCCGGTGCGAGGAAGTCACCGCGGGCGAGATTCGCGCGATCGCGGCGAAGGGCTGCCAGGGACCCAATCAGATGAAGGCATTCTCACGCTGCGGCATGGGCCCGTGTCAGGGCCGATGGTGCGGCACGACGGTCGGCGAACTGATCGCGCAGGTGCAGGAGCGCGCGGTCGGCGATGTCGGTTACTACCGCATCCGCGCGCCGATCAAGCCGGTCACGGTCGATGAAATCGCCGAGTCCATCGCGCTCGACGACGACTTCGCACGCGGCGAATTTCCCAGTTGAATCCATCCACGACAGACGAAACGACACCCCACACACGGAGCCCCCAATGAAGACCACCCGCGCAAAGACGATGTTGACCGCCGCCGCGCTCGCACTGATGGCCGTCAGCACGATGGCATCGGCCAAGGAATGGAGCACGATCCGCGTCGGCGTCGACCCGACCTATCCGCCGTTCGAATCGGTCGCGAAGGACGGTCAGGTCGTGGGCTTCGACGTCGACCTCGGCAATGCACTGTGCGCGAAACTCAAGGCGAAGTGCGTCTGGGTGCAAAGCAGCTTCGACGGCCTGATCCCCGGCCTGCAGGCGCGCAAGTTCGACGTGATCCTGTCATCGATGGCAGCGAACGCGAAGCGCCGCGAGCAGATCGATTTCACGGACCGGCTGTACCGCAATCAGACACGCCTCATCGCCAAGGAGAGCGCGCATCTGCTGCCCGACGCGTCGAAGCTCGCGGGCAAGCGGGTGGCCGTCGAACAAGGCACGGTGCAGGAAACCTATGCGCGGGAAAAGTGGGCATCGTCCGGCGTCGAAGTGGTCGCGTATCCGAGCTACGACCAGGCGTATGCCGATCTGACGGCGGGCCGCGTCGATGCGGTGCTGATGGATGCCGTGCAGGGCAAGCTGGGTTTTCTGGCGACGCCCGCGGGCAAGGGTTTCGCATTCGCGGGCGATGTGGTCTATGACGCGAAGATCATGGGCGACGGCGACGCCGCCGGCGTGCGCAAATCGGATCCGGAACTGCGTGAGGCGTTGAATGGCGCCCTCGCCGAAATGCTGCGCGACGGAACCTATCGCAAGATCGAAGCACGGTACTTCGATTTCGACATGTACGGGAAGTAATGTCCGTAGCTTGGCGCGCACACAGGGTCGCTCGTGCGGGCGGCCTCGAACACACGCTATCCGGCCGCGGCGACGTCCTCGCCTAGTCGAAGCGGCGCGGCCAAAAACGTCCAGCAGTGCGCCGAAGAGGCGACTGTCCGTGGTCTTGCCGCGCCGTTGCTTGACGGCTTTCACGCCGCTTTATTTAGCGATGCCCACGCGTTCGCAGTCCGCGATCGCGCCGTTGCTGCCTTGCGTGTACTGCAGCGTGTAGCCGTTCTTGAGACCGCGATTGGACGCCAGCACGATCTGGCCGAGCGTGGTCGTCGTGGCCGCGCGCGTCGAACGTTGCTCGATGATCAGATCGGCGAGTTCGGGGTTCGCGCGCGCCGCGTCCGCATCGATGATGCGTCGCGCGTTCGACACGCTGCCGCGATACCAGCCGTAGAACGGGCGATACGCCGGACCCGCGTAATGGCTGTCGATGATCATGTACGGATCGAGACGCTTCAGCGCGGCCTCGACGTCGTCGTCGTTGAGGATGTACGCGAGATCGCCGCCCAGACGCGAACCCGGCTCGCCGATGTGCGCCGGATCGTAGCGCCAGCCGTCCGGCCCGTTGCGCAACTGCGACCACGTCTTGCCCGTCCACGTGACGACGTGCGACAACGCGATCGTCGACGTCGCCGTTTCGGGCACCGTCACGCCGTTGACCTTCTTCGGCGCCTGCGTGATATAGAGCAGATCGCCCGGCAACAGCAGCTTCGACGTCGCATCGAAATTGCCGTGGTTGATGTCGAGCAACACGCCCATTTGCTTGACGCCCGCCCATTTCGGTGTCGTCGTGGCGCCCGCGGGCGTCATGCACGCCTGCGTCGTGATGCCGGTTTCGACTTCGCGATTGTCCGTGGTCAAGCCCGCGAAGTTGTAGACCCACGCGGTGAAGTCGGAGCAGTCGACGCCGTGCCACTGAATCTGCGCCGGCTCGAGCGCGGCCGCGTTCGTTTCGCCCTTGCGCTGCACGACCTGCGAGCCGTCGACGCCGCTGCGCTGCGCCGTGCACGTCATGCCGTACTTCTGCGCCGGATCGGTCTTTCCGCCCGACGTGCTGCCCTTGGACGAGTTGCGATATTTCGGATCGGCGTCCGACGAATCGTCGAACGGCAGCCAGCCCGGAATATGGTGGTGGCAATAGTTGATGTTCTGATCGACCCAGTAATTCTCGACCGCGATCACCAGTTCACGCTGGAACGTGCCGATATCCGCGCACCCGGCGGGCGCCTGGATCGCGCCGTACTGGCCGGCGAGCGGCCCCCAGCTGCTCGGCGTCTTGAGCGTCGACCAGTTGGTCTTCGTCAGCTTGCCGGTGAGCTTCGCCTGCACGTCGTTTCGGCGGCCATCGAAGAGCGCGAGGTTATCGGTCAGAAGCGCGACGCGGTCGCCGCACGTGCTCGCGCTGCCCTTCGCGGTCTGCACCGCGCCTGGCATCACCGGCTCGATCTGTGCGACCGACGTGATGCCCGAGCGGTTGCGCGGATTCGACATGTACGTCGCCGCGCCCGTCGTGATCGAGCAGTTGCCGCCGCCCGGCGCGCTCACCGTGCCGTCTTCCGCGATGTTGCCCGCGCCCGCGTGACACGACGTCAGCGTGTCGCCGTTGGCCGCCTGCGCGACGATGTCCTGCGTGCTCGCCTCGATGCTGCTGCCGTCGGCCGTGCGGCTTTCGGACTCCGCGCCGAGGGCGAGCGCCATCTTCGCGCCGTCCGTGACCGTCGACGCCGTGCCGGCCGCGACGAGCGCCGGCATGGTTTGCTGCACGTCGATATCGCCGGCGAACGCGTTCACGCGCGCCATCGCCGCCGCGATATTGCCCGCGATAAGACCGCCCGCGGCGCGCGCATCGGCGACGATCGCGTTCGAATACGCGGAGACGACCATCTGCGAAGGCGCGCTCAGATAGACCGCGTCGAGTTCGCCGGTGAGCGTCGTCGCCGTGCCGTTCGCTTCTTCCTCGAAGCTGCCGCCCTTCACGCGCACGAGCAGCGGATAGCGCAGCGTGCCCGTCAGCTTGAACGTGCCGTCGCTGCCGGTCGTGGCGATGGCGGAAGCCTTGTCGGCGACGGTGCCGTCGGCGCCGATCTCGTGCACGGTCACCGATGCGTTCGCGACCGGGCCCATGTATACGCCGCCCGACGTCGACGGAGTCGATCCGCCGCACGCGGACAGACACAGGGAAAACGCCGCGCTCGCCGCGGCGGTGAAAAGAATGGGCTTCACGATGACCTTACCGATAAGGATGCGGGCGCGGCGATGAACCGCGCTTGATGTGTCCGATGCGGCTTTCGGGAAGCCGACCATCGACGTCATCAGCGTAAGGCAAGCGTCAGCACCGCGATACGGCGATCAGACTCGAAAACGGCCGGTTGTTCAGCGGATTCGAAAGGCTAAAGAAGAGCGGATCGTGGCCGCGCGGCGCATCCGTGACGTCACGCTCGACCGCCGTGCCATGACAGGGTCTCGCTGATTGCTCTCGGCCACTAGCGGTCGTTTATCGCCACGCTGAGGTTCAGACCGGATCAGGGTCGCCGTTTGCTTCGCCCATCAGCGGATTTACCAGCGGGCTTGCGCGACCCCGCCGCTGGCTTGCCGGCGGATTTGCCGCGTGGCTTCTGCACGCCGAAAGGATTGCTGCCAGGCGAGATCATGCCTTTGTCCGCGTCCGCAACGCGGGACGTCGCGGCCGGCGCGACTTTGGGCTTCTTCGGCTTTTTGGGTTTCTTGATGATCTGGCCCGTCGCGCTGGTTTGCGGCACGCGGTGTTCGGCCTCGAAACCCGGCTCTTCTTCACGCGGCAGCGTTTGCCGGATCAGCGCTTCGATCGCGGCCAGTTGCGGCGCTTCATCGGCACACACCAAGGACACCGCCACACCGCTGGCGCCCGCGCGTCCGGTACGGCCAATACGGTGCACATAGTCCTGCGCGACGATCGGCAGATCGACGTTGATCACCAGCGGCAAGTCATCGATATCCAGCCCGCGCGCGGCTACGTCGGTGGCGACCAGCATGCTCACTTCGCCCGTCTTGAAGCGCTCGAGCGCACGCAAGCGCGCGGGCTGCGGCTTGTCGCCGTGAATGGTGTCGACGGCGTATCCCGCTTCATCCAGCATCGCCGCCAGATAATCCACGCCATTGCGGGTTTTGACGAACACCAGCGCGTGTTCCCAGTTGTTCTCGGCCACGAGATGCATGAAGAGATCAGGCTTGTTTCTCTTGTCCACCGGCACGACCCACTGCCTGATCTTGCTGGCCGTCGCATTGGGCGGACTGACGCTGATATTGACCGGCCCGCGCAGAATGCCCGCCGCCATCGCGCGGATATCGTCGGTGAAGGTGGCGGAGAACAGCAGCGTCTGGCGCTCGGTCGGCAACGCCGCAAAGACAGCGTTGAGTTCGCGCGCAAAGCCGAGATCGAGCATGCGGTCGGCTTCGTCCAGCACGAGCGTCTGCACTTGATCGAACTGCACCGCGTTCTGCCGATTGAGATCCAGCAAACGGCCCGGCGTGGCGACGAGCACATCGACGCCCTTGCGCAACTTCATCATCTGCGGATTGATGCTCACACCGCCGTAGGCGGCCAGATATCGCAAGTCGAGGCCTTTGCCGTATTCGATGAAGCTCTGCAGCACCTGTTCTGCCAGCTCACGCGTAGGCACCAGCACCAGAACGCGCGCCCGGTTGCTGGACACCGGCGGACCGTGCTGCACCAGCCGTTGCAACAGCGGCAGCGCAAAGCCCGCCGTCTTGCCAGTGCCGGTCTGCGCCGCAGCCATGACGTCCTTGCCGCCGAGCACGGCAGGAATCGCCTTCGCCTGCACCGGCGTAGGTGTCCGATATTCGAGGTCCTGCAGATTACGTAATAACGGACCGATCAGGCCAAGCGAGGCGAAGGACATGCACGTATTCCGGGCTAAAACCGCAATTTTAGCTTTACGAAGCGCGCATCGGCGGCGCGCGCCATCGAAAGCGGCGCGAAAGCTCGGGTTCCAGATTCGCATCGATGAACCCGCCGCGCTTGCGAGATCGAGGAGACACCGCGATGACCCGCTTCATCGATTGCGATGATGGATGAAAAGGCCCGCGTTTAGAATGCGCTCTTCGCTATCGGCGCAACGGCTATTCGAACAAACGCTGTCACTGCAGCGACAAGGACAATCGAGACCATGCTCAGAAAGAAGGTAATTCCGCTCGCTTTCGCGATTCTTCTCCATGCGTTGCCCGCGAGCGCCCAGCAGACGACGAACCGCGACGAGTTTTACTGGCTCGGCGAAATCAACAAGGCTACCGCGGTCATCAATGGTCAGGAAGGGTTGCTGGACAAGGCGTTGGTGCCCGGCATCGCGGCAGGCCTCGCCAAAGTGATTCACGACGGCAATCAACCCGGCGGCAAGCGCCCTTCCACCGTCATCACATTCGAGCCGCTGCTGATTCAAGCCGCAGGAATGGATGTGACGCTGCTGCACGCCGGGCGCTCCAGCCAGGACATGCATGCCACGTATCGCGCCGCCATCTTGCGCGACGATATGCTGCGCCTCGCCGAACAGTTGAACAAGACATCCGCGACGCTCGTGACGCTGGCGCAAAAGCACGAGCGCACCATCGTGCCGAATTACACCAATGGCGTCGCCGCCCAGCCGAACAGCTACGGGCATTATCTGCTCGGTTACGCTGCCGCCCTCGATCGCGACGCGCAGCGCATCCGCGAAGCGTACGCACGCATCGATCTGTGCCCGATGGGAACCACGGTGCTGAACGGCACGAGCTGGCCGCTGGACCGCGTTCGCATGGCGCAATATCTGGGCTTCGCCGACATCGTCGACAACGCCTACGACGCGCATCAGATCGCCGCGGTCGATCATCCGGTAGAAGTCGGCTCGATCGTGACGAGCATCGCGCTTCATGCGGGCAGTTTCATCGAGGACGTCATGACGCAATATGCGCAGCCGCGTCCGTGGATTCTGCTTCAGGAAGGCGGCAACAACACCTACGTTTCCAGCGCGATGCCTCAGAAGCGCAATCCGGGCCTGCTGAATTCGACACGCGCGGATGCATCGACTGCCATCACGCTCGCGATGGGACCGGTCATTCGCGCACACAATCTGCCGCCCGGCATGCCGGACGCGAAGGAAGTCAGGGACAACAAGGAAATGGTGAACAGCGCTATCACCGTCCTGCGCAAATGGGACGACATTCTCAAGGCTTTGGTGATCGATCAGGGCCGGGCGCTGGAGGAACTGAACAGCGACTGGACCGCATCGCAGGAAGTCGCCGACGTGCTGATGCGCAAATACAAGCTGCCTTTCCGATTGGGCCACCACTTCGCGTCGGAGGTCGTGGAATACGCGCGAGCGAACGATATCAAGCCCAGCGATTTCCCCTACGATCAGGCGCAGCGCATCTACGCCGAAACGACCAAAGGCTACGGCAACGGCGTGCTGCCGATGAGCGAAGAGGAATTTCGTTCGACGCTGAATCCGGCGGCTATCGTCGATAACCGGCGTACCGTCGGCGGGCCTCAACCGGCCGAGATGGAACGCATGCTGACTGCGGCAAGAGCGAAGATCGCGCAGCAGGACGCATGGGTGGCCGAGAAGCGCAAGACGATCGATTCATCGTTGGCCGGACTCGATCGTGACTTCGACAAGCTCTTGAGCAGCCGGTGATCGTCCGGGTGTTGCGACGGGCTGCTCGACCCAGGCGAATGAACGCTCAGAGCGCCGTCAGACGGCGGTCCGGCGCATCGTCGAGATTCGCGCGGGCCGTCGCGGCTCGCGCGATTTCAAGCCGGTTGCCGCCGCGCGATTTTGCGCTGTAGAGCGCGCGATCCGCGGCAGCGAGCACTTTTTCCAGCGTGTCTTCATCGGTGCCGATGCGCGCCATGCCGATACTCACCGTCGCCTCGATCTCCACGCCGCCCGCCGTGCGCGTGACGGTCTGCGCGAAGCGGCGAACGACGGCTTCGGCCAGGTCTTTCGCGCGGGCGCTTTCGTGCCCCGGCAACAGCGCGGCAAACTCTTCGCCGCCGATGCGCGCCAGGATCACATCGCGTCCGAGCACGCTGCGTAGAATCTTCGCGAACGACTTCAGTACGTCATCGCCGGCTTCGTGGCCGAAGCGGTCATTGATCGCCTTGAAGCGGTCGAGGTCGAGCGCGAGACACGACGCCGGCGGAAAGGCGTCGCTTTCGCGGATGACGCGTGCGCCTTCTTCGAAGAACCATCGGCGGTTGCCGAGACCCGTGAGGTAATCGGTCTGCGATTCGCGTCGCAGATCGGCGTGGGCTTCGTCGCGCGCCAGGCGCAGGAGCGTCATCGGCAGAACGACGGAATAGAGCACGCCTTCATACATCGTCGCCTGACCGGCGATCGCCAGCAACTGCGGTCCGAACGACGCCGCCAGCCACGGCAGAATCGCGGCCCTGAATGCGTAGAAGAGCGCGTGGCCGCCCGTGACGGCCACGGCGATGTTGCGCGACTGCTTCCATTTCGAATCCCGCGTGCCGAGGAGTTCGCGCGCAGTCAGACCGCACACCACGGCAATGGGAATGGCGCTGATGTACGCCCACATGACCGCTTCGCCGCGCTTGCCCGCGATGGCCCAGGCGAGCGCGAGCATCGACAGGATGCCGACGGCGAACCGGCCGTAGCGGCGTCCGTTCAGGAGCGCGACGCCTTGCAGATTGAGCAGATACCCGCCGACGATGATGAGATTCGACACCGCGGCCCCCACGACGCCGGGGAGGCCGGGCACGCCGTGCCGCATCGACGCGGCGGCGCAGCCGAGCGCGAGCGTCGCATAACCGGCCGCGAGCACGCCGAGTTCGCGCCTGCGCCGCGGATACGACCGGCGCTCCCAGAGCGTCAGCGCGCTGCTGGCGAGGAGCGTTCCTATCGCTAACAGGTAAAGGGTGATGAGGTCGACACGCATGCGCTCGTTAAGCCTTCTTCCGGCCGAAGACGATCTGACATGACTCGTTTACGGCGGCAGAATCGGAAAATTTAGGCACGCGTGCCGGATTCGGACGCGTGCCGTCAGCCTGATTTACCGCGCCCCGTCTTTTGCTGAAGTTCGTCGATGCGGCGGGACGCGTCGGCTTTCGTCAGGGTTTCGTCGAAAGGTTCCTTGGCTTCTTCGCAGAGCGTTTTGAGGTAAGACGCCTGCGCGCCGGTCATCGGCTCATCGCCTGTGGTCCAGTCGGCGGGGTCTTTTTCCGCGTTCGACGTCGGGTGCGATTTGGGGTTGTCATGCGGATCGGCGGATTTCTGGGTCATGCTGGGATCTCCTTGCAATGCCCCTTGCTGCGCAAAGAATGTGCCCTGCCTGGGCGAAAGCCCCGACGTGTGATGCCGATATGGGCCGTACTGGATTCGAACCAGTGACCAACGGATTAAAAGTCCGCTGCTCTACCAACTGAGCTAACGGCCCGGCTCGCCCGATCTCCGCCCGCCACAAAGGCGCTTCTTGGGTGCCTGCCCTGGCCGATGGCCGGCAATCGCGTGTATGTCCGCGCGAGCGCTCCTTGATGACGGTGCGCATCCGGGTCTGCGCAGTCGGAGGGTGGCGGCAGACGGCCGCCACCCACGTTCTCCTGTCGTTGCTGCCCGCCCGCCGGCCTCAGTTCGTACGCACTTCGATTCGGCGCGGCCGGGCTTCGTCGCGGCGCGGTATCGTCAGCTTCAGCACGCCGTTCTTCAGGTTCGCATCGATTTTCGATGCGTCGAAGTCAGCCCCCAGCGAGAACGCCCGCGCGAAATGAGGCTGGCGGATCTCCGCATGCTGCAGGCGCAGTCCTGCCGGCGTGGGCACCACCGCCTCGGCCTCGATGTACAGGTTGCCGTCGTGGACCTTCACATCGAGCCGGTCCTTCGTCACGCCGGGCAGATCCGCCCACAGAGTGACGCCCTGGCTATCCTCGAAGACGTCGACGGGCGGCGCCAGCGTGATCCGGCGTGGCGACTGCTCGTCGTCGCGCCGAGCCACCGTCGTGTCGTCTTTCCTGGCAAGTTTGGTCGTGTCGTTCATGATGTCCTCCTACGTTCTGCGACGCGTTTCATTGAACCGTGATGGCGCGCGGCTTCGACGTCTCCCGCTTGCCGATGCTCACGGTCAGGCAGCCATTGGTGTACTGCGCAGTGACCTTGTCCGGGTCCGCGTGCTGCGGCAGTTCGATGACGCGCCGGAAAGCGCCGACGAACCGCTCCTGCGCATAGGTACGCGTGTCGTCGCCGGCTTCCGGCTGTGCGCTCCCGCGCTCGCCGCTGATGGTCAGCAGCCCCTTGTCGATCGATACATCGAGGCTGGCCGGATCGACACCCGGCGCGAACGCGACGATCTCGATCGAGTCGTCGGTCGAACCGATGTTGACCTGCGGGAAGGCGCCCGAGCGCCCGGAACGGATGCTGGAGGGGAAACCGCCGAAGAGGCTCGCCATCTGCTGTTGCAGACGGTCGAACTCGCTGAAAAGGTCGGTCCCGAAGTAGAGATCGCTCATGGTCATTTCCTCCTTGAAACCAGCAGGAAGACGAACCGGCCTACGCGCTCCAGTTCGTCTGCCATGCTGCGGGCAAACAAATCGAAACACGCAGCGCGCCGGACTGCTGGCGCGACTGCCTGAGCGGAATTCAAGATAGGATCCCGAGCGGAAATTTCAAGGGGATTTTTGCGACTTTCCGCTCTTGAATTGGAATGCCCGCACCCTATCTTCACGACGCTCCCGACGGACCATGCGAGGACATCATGGAATTCGAATACGATTGGCTGACCCTGGGCCGGCACCGAATCCGGCTGCGCTCGACAAGGGGTTTTCCGACCGAGACGATGCGTACGGCGGTCGAGGTCATCCGGCTGGCTATCGACAGCAACATGAGCGCGCGTGCGCGGCTCGTTGAAGTCGTCTTCCAGCAGGAATCTGCTTACGAGATTGCCGTCGGCACCACGTTCGCCGACGACCGGTTATGTGCGCCGCAACTGGAGGTGGCGATCGCGACGGTCCTCGGCCTGCAGCCCACGAAGATCAATATTTCCGTGACGGTGGTCACGCAGGAAGAGGTCGATCTGCACTTCGGAGTCTACGAGAGAATGCTGGCCGAAAAGCTCGGCGTGGTGCCGCCGATCCAGTGAACCGTCGCACGCGACACCAGAGCTCCAGACCTGCGGCGAACAATGAGTGCGCGACCTTGTCCCGGCGTCCGGTAACCTTGAGCAGGGGCCGGACCTTCGATCTCGCGTCACGCCATTAGAACTCAACCGCCCTTTCCTTCCCTGAGCCGCGCGCGATGCGCGGCGACTTTCGCGCGGTTCCCGCAACTGGCCATGCTGCACCAGCGGCGAGCGTGACCGCGCGTGTGATCGGCGAATAGCAGCGTGCATGTCGGACCTTCGCACGCTTTGACGTAGGTGAAATCCTCTTCGCAGACGAGTTTCGCGAGCGCCTCGACAATCGGCATCAGCAGCGACTCGGCCGTCGGATAGCGGCGCTGCATCGCGAATGCAAGCCCGCTCGAAGCGCTCGCATCCGCGACGATCGCGCCGTGTTGTTCATCGCGCATCAGCACGGTGTTCAGCGCTTCCAGTTCGCGCAGGTCTTTAGCCGCAAGCGGCCGCCCCTTGTTCTTCTGCACGAACGATCTGAACCATTCGCGCAAGCCGCGCGCCTTCGCCGCAACGTCGTCGAGTTCGGCGGGTGCGATTTGCGAACGCATGTGCGCAAGCACGTCGGCGGGCACGAGGCTCGCCTGTTCGAGCCATGACAAAAAGCCTTCGCCGTCGGCGAGCCAGTCGACGGGTTCATCGACCGGCGTGGCAACCGAGTTGAGAAAGTCGAGGCCGGGCGCGTCAGCCACGAAGAATGCGGGAAGTGAGCGGTATTCCATTTCTTCGGTCCAGCGGTGTTTCTACGATGACTTCATCGTAACCGCTAAAAACGCACTTGACAAGTTACACAGTCGATAAGTAACCTTCATCGCAGACGTTTAACGGTTACACGAACGAACGCCCTCACTCGCGGAGAAACAACCATGTCCACCATTGCTCATCGCCATATCGACGTCGACGGTTTCAACGTGTTCTATCGCGAAGCCGGTCCGGCAGACGCGCCGAAGCTGCTCTTGCTGCATGGCTTTCCCAGTTCCAGCCACATGTTTCGCGACCTGATTCCGCTCCTGGCCGACCGCTTTCATATCGTCGCGCCCGATCTTCCCGGTTTCGGCCTCTCCGACATGCCGAGCCGCGACAGCTTCGCATACACGTTCGATAACATCGCCGGCGTGATCGGCCGCTTCACGGAACGGGTCGGCTTCGATCGCTATGCGGTCTACGTCTTCGATTACGGTGCGCCGACCGGTTTCCGCCTCGCGCTGAAGCATCCGGAACGCATCGCGGCGATCGTTTCGCAGAACGGCAATGCCTATGAGGAAGGACTGAGCGACGGCTGGAGTCCGATCCGCGCGTATTGGCAGACGCCGACGCAGACGAATCGCGATGCGTTGCGCGCGATGCTCACGAAGGACACGACGAAGTGGCAATACACGCACGGCGTGCCCGATGCGTCGGCGGTTTCGCCCGATGGTTACTCGCTCGACGACTACTACCTGAACCGTCCCGGCGCGCACGAAGTGCAGCTCGATCTGTTCGCCGACTATCGCAACAACGTCGCGCTTTATCCGGCGTTTCAGGCGTATTTCCGCGAGCATCGGCCGAAGTTTCTCGCCGTGTGGGGCAAGAACGATCCGTTCTTCCTGCCGCCGGGCGCGGAAGCATTCAAGCGCGACATCCCGAACGCGGACGTGCGCTTCTTCGATACGGGCCACTTCGCGCTCGAAACGCACGCGGCGCAGATCGCGGCGGCGATCAAGGAATTCCTCGCCGATTAATCACGGGTAAGCAAGGCCGGGCGCGCACCCGGCCTTCGCTTTTACTGCGACATCGCGCCCGAAGCCGGATGGTCCATGCCCATCGCGTTGTTCTTCTTCATCTTGTCGCTCTTCTTCATCGAGTCGTGCGACATCGCGTCCTTGCTCATCGAGTCGTGAGACATGCTGTTTTTGCTCATGGCATCGTGAGACATGGCGTCGTTGGACATCGCGCCGCTCGCCTGCGCGAACGCGGACGAAGCGCCGAGCGCCATCATGGTTGCAAACACTGCGGTCATCAGTCGCTTCATGGTGCATCTCCTTCGTGGGTTGAAAAGCAAAAAATGCGGTGCGGCGATCAGGAACCGCCGAACCAGTTGTAGCCCTGGTCGACCCAGTAGCCGCCCGGATACGTATTGGTGACGAACATCTCGACGATGTGCTTCGGGTTCTTGTAGCCGAGCTTGGTCGGCATGCGCAGCTTCATCGGATAACCGTATTTCGCGGGCAGACGCTCGCCGTCGTATTCGAACGTGAGCAAGGTCTGCGGATGCAGCGCGGTCGGCATGTCGATGCTTTCGTAGTAGTCGTCCGCGCAGCGAAAGCCGACGTATTTCGCGGTCGTGTCCGCGCCCACGCGACGCAGAAACTCGGAGAACGGCGTGCCGCCCCATCGCCCTATCGCGCTCCAGCCTTCGACGCAGATGTGCCGCGTGATCTGCTCCGCGTGAGGCAGCGCATACAGCTCGGGCAAGGTCCACACACGCTTGCCCGTGACGAGGCCGCTCACCTTCAGCCGATAGTCGCCGCCATCGACATGCGGCACGTCGTCGATGCCGTAATACGCGTTGAACGGAAACGGTCGCGTGAGCTGCGCTTCGGTATAAGTGGGCGCGAGACGCTTCGGGTCGAAGAGCAGCGCCTGCGCGCGATCGTTCAGGCGCGAGACGGCGGTCAGGAACGTGTTGACCGAGTCTTCATCGGTGATGGAGCAGCCGGTCAACAGCGACAGGCCGCCGAGCGTCAGCATGCGCTTGCCGAAGAGACGCCGCGAAGGCATGTCGAGTTCGCGGCGCGCGTCCGCGAGTATCGAGGCGCGGTCGAGCTTCATGATCTTTCTGTCGTTCGTGTTCATCGCGAGTCTCCCGATCAGCGGCCGCGCAGCATGGTGAGCAGCGAACGCGGCACGAGCGCGACCATCGCGACATGCACGACCACGAACGCAGCCATCAACGCCATCGCGCAGAAATGCACGACGCGTGCGCGGTCATAGCCGCCCATCATTTCGCGCAGCAAGGGAAACTGCACCGACTTCCAGATCGCGAGACCGGACAGAACGAGCAGGATCAGATCGATCACGACGAAGAGATAAGCGAGCTTCTGCACCGCGTTGTATTGACGAAGGTCCGCGTGCGAAAGCTTGCCGGTGAGCGCCGCGATCAGATCGTGCAGGACGGCGCGCGGCGAGAGCGGAAAGAACTTTGCAAGAAAGCGGCCGCTCGCGAGATTGAGCGCGAGATACACGATGCCGTTGAAGACCAGCAGCCACATCGCGGCGAAATGCCATTGCAACGCCCCGCCGAGCCATCCGCCGAGCGTGATCGACGTCGGAATGACGATGCCTGGAAACACCGGCGAAGCGTCGTAGATGCGCCAGCCCGAAAGCATCAAGATCAGCGCGGCGAACGCGTTGAGCCAATGCGTGATGCGCAGCCAGAGCGGATGAATGGGCGGAATGCGTTGCGCGGTTTCGCGCGTCTGCGTGAGTGTCGTTTGCATGTCGGTCCCCGTGATGAAGCGTCGGATACGGGTGAATTCGTCGCGAGTCCGCGTTCGGTTACAGACGGGTTTTTCTTTTTCTGTTTCCCGTCGTGTAACCAATCGGCACGCAAAGACGAACTAGCTCACAAGACATGCAAGGAGTTCGTCATGCGGATACGCACGGCTTTCAACACGCTTGCGCAATGAAAAAGATGGACCGCGACGGCGCGTTTTCGACCCTCGTGAGCGCTATTGCGGCGCATCACGGCTTCGTCTATTCTGAAGCGCCCGATCTGACACACGACGCGTCCGCGCCCCGTACGCGCACGTCAGGCGTCGTGTATGAATCGCCGTCCGGCCGTCTCGCCAATACGGGAACCATCTTGCAAGAAGCGGAAAACCGCCTGAGAGTGCTTTTCATCGCCGGACTCGATGGCGACCCGAACGCATACCGCGATTTTCTGCAGGCGCTTACGCGGCACTTGCGCGGCTATCTGCGCAGACGCATTCCGCAGCATCGCGACGATGTCGAAGATCTCGTCCAGGACA
The DNA here is from genome assembly GCF_031451435.1 of Caballeronia sp. LZ008. Taxonomy (NCBI): domain Bacteria; kingdom Pseudomonadati; phylum Pseudomonadota; class Betaproteobacteria; order Burkholderiales; family Burkholderiaceae; genus Caballeronia; species Caballeronia sp. LZ008. The sequence goes on from NZ_JARUXK010000002.1 coordinate 135,776, forward strand.
TTCTGCTCGCCGTGCATAATGCGCGTCACACCTATCGCACCGACGAACCGCTGACCGCGTGGCTGCACGCAATCGCGCGCTACAAGCTGATGGACTATTTCCGCTCGCGCGCACGCCGCGAATCCCTGAACGATCCCATCGACGACTATGCCGACTTGCTCGCCGTCTCCGACGACGAACCCGCGCAAGCGCGGCGCGACATAGGCAAATTGCTGGAGGACTTACCGGACAAGCAGCGCCTGCCGATCGTGCATATGAAACTCGAAGGCTTGTCGGTGATGGAAACCGCGCGCATCACGGGGCTGTCGGAATCGGCGGTCAAGGTCGGCGTGCATCGTGGGCTCAAGGCGCTCGCCGCACGGCTTCGGGGGTTGCGATGAAAACCGACGACCTCATCGGGCTGCTCTCGAATCAGGTGACGCGCATCGACCGCGGCGCGGTGGCGCGGCGCTTCGCCAGGGCGCTGCTGCTGGGCGCGCTCGGCTCGGTGATCCTGATGGCCATCGTCTACGGCGTGCGGCCGGATCTCGCGAGCATCGCGCGCACGCCGGTGTTCTGGGCCAAGATGGCGTATCCGTTCGTGGTGGCGATCGGCGCGTTCATCGCCGTGACGCGGCTCGGGCGTCCGGGCGTTCGTGCGGGTTATGCGTGGGCGCTCGTCGGCGTGCCGTTCGTCGCGGTGTGGCTCGCGGGCTGGCTGGTGCTCGAGGGCGCCGCGCCGGCCGAACGTCTGCCCATCGTGCTCGGCCAGTCGTGGCGTACGTGTCCGTTCAACATTCTGCTGCTGTCGGTCCCGACTTTTCCCGCCGTGTTCTGGGCGATGAAGAGTCTCGCGCCCACACGCCTTCGCCTCGTGGGCGCGGTCGCCGGTCTGCTCGCGAGCGCGATCGCCACCGTCGCCTATTGCCTGCATTGCCCGGAGATGAGCCCGGCGTTCTGGAGCGTGTGGTACGCAATCGGCATGATGCTGCCCGCGGGCATCGGCGCTTGGCTCGGGCCCAGGCTGCTGCGCTGGTGATCGGCGTCGTGAGGCGCGAGCGTACCGAAGCCGATCCTGCCAGGCCCGATCAATGCTGATGTAAGGAAGCGCGACGTCGCCGCGTCCGATCAGATGTCAGCCGGAGCAACGCCATGGGCCCCACTTCCCTTACTTTCGACATCGATCCCACCCCGCGCCGGGCAGACGGCGAGTTCATGGCCCACGCGCGAATCACCATGCCCGCGGAAAACGGAAGCGAGGGCCAGATCTTCATGAGCGGCGATCTTGCCGGATTCGACACGCGCGAAGACGCGATCGCGTACGCAAGGATCTGGGCCCGCGACTGGATCGACGCTTTCGTGCGGCTCAATACGCGATGACGCGTCGGCACGATCCCATCCCTGATATCGACCACCGAGACGAAAGCATGAACCAGCCGGAAAACAACGCAGCCAATGCAGAGGACGAGCGCGAAAAAGACCGCGCGGCTCGCGAAGCGCTGGACCGCGGCGACAAGGAAAAAATCGACAAAAAGCTCGATGAACTGGACGTATCGAGAACCGAGTCCGGAAAAGACCAGTCGTCGAAACCGGACACGGAAGGATCGAATTCCTCGAGCAAGAACCTCGACGAGCAAAGCGACTAGCCGGGCTCCGCCGTCCCGCCCGAATCGATCGATCAGGCGGGACGAGTCGCGGTCAATGCTTGTCCGGCAGCGCATACGCGATCACGTAATCGCCGAGCTTCGTCAGAAACGAGCCGTGACCGCCCGCCGCGATCAGCACGTACTGCTTGCCGTTCGCTTCGTAGGTCATCGGGGTGGCTTGGCCGCCGGCGGGCAAACGCGCTTCCCAGAGCTTTTCACCGGTGTCGGTGCTGAAGGCGCGCAGGTAATCGTCCTGCGTCGCGCCGATGAAGAAGACGTGCCCGGCGGTCGTCATCGGTCCGCCCAGCATCGGCATACCCATGCGGAACGGAACCGGAATCGGCGATGCATCGCGCGTCGTGCCGATGCGTTTCTTCCAGATCACCTTGTTCGTGTCGAGATCGAGCGCGGCGACATAACCCCACGCGGGTTGCTTGCAAGGCAGACGCAGCGGAGACAGGAAAGGATTCAGCTCCACGCCATACGGCACGCCGTATTGCGGCTGAATGCCGACTTCGGTGCCGGTGCCCGCCTGGCCCGCTTGCGGCGGATCGATCGGATTGCCGGGGCCGCGCGGCACGAGCTTCGAGACGAACGGCAGCGCGATCGGATTGGCGATTGCGATGCGTCGGTCCGTATCGACGGCGAGCCCGCCCCATTCGAACATGCCGAGATTGCCGGGGAACACGAGCGTGCCCTGCTCGGACGGCGGCGTGAACGGCCCTTCGTACTTCAGCCGATGAAAGATCACGCGGCACATGAGCTGGTCGTACATCGTCGCGCCCCACATGTCCGCGTCGGTCAGGTTCTTTGCGGGCCGGAAAGTGAGCTGCGAGAACGGTTGCGTCGGCGAGAGGCGATCGCCCTTCGCCGCGCCTTGCGGGACCGGCTGCTCGGGCGCGGGCACGATCGGCTTGCCGGTGCGACGGTCGAGCACGAAGATGTTGCCGGTCTTAGCCGGTGCGTAGATCGCCGGAACGATGTTGCCGCTCTGATCCCTGATATCCGCGATGGTCGGCTGCGCGGGCAGGTCCATGTCCCAGAGATCGTGATGCACGGTCTGATAGAACCACGCCAGCTTGCCCGTCGATGCGTTGAGCGCGAGCAGCCCGCTCGCATAGCGCTCCTGATCGGGCGTGCGGTTGCCGCCCCAGATATCGGGGGTCGTCACGCCCATCGGCAGATAGACGAGATCGAGCTTCGCATCGTAGGCAGCGGGCGCCCACGAGTTCGGCGAGTTCTGCGTGTAGCTATGTTGATCGTCGGGGATCGCGTTCGGGTCGTGCGCGCCGGGATCGAAGGCCCACAGCAGCTTGCCGGTGTTCACGTCGAAACCACGGATCACGCCCGACGGCTCGCGCGTGCCGTAGTTGTCCGTGACCGCGCCCGCGACGACGATCACTTTCGACGTGACGATCGGCGGCGACGTCGGCTCGTACTGGCCGGGCGTCTTGACCGGCTGCAGATGCTGAAGATCCAGCAAGCCGTTCGTCGCGAACTCGGGGCACGGCTTCCCGCTCGCGGCGTCGAGTTCGAAGAGACGCCCATCGTTGACGGGCAACACGATGCGGCGCGCGCACATCGGCAGATTCGTCGTGTTGCCGGCGGCGCGCGCCTGCTCGGCGGCGGGCGTCTCGTAGTACGACACGCCGCGGCAAGTCACGTGCTGGAAACTCGGATTGGGCTTGAGCTTCGGATCGAAGCGCCATTTCTCCTTGCCCGTGGCGCCATCGAGCGCGATCGCATTCTGATGCGGCGTGCAGAAGAAGAGCGTGCCGTCGATGGCGAGCGGCGTCACTTCATCGGTGATCTCGACCGGATCGTTCGGGCCTTTCATGTCGCCCGTGCGAAAGCGCCAGGCTTCCTTCAGTTCGTGCGCGTTGCCCGCGTTGATCTGCGCGAGTTGCGAATAGCGCGTGCCGGTCTGCGTATTGCCGTAAGCGCGCCAGTCGCCATCTTGCTGCGCGGGCGCAGTGGCGGCAGCCGACGGCGCCGCGCGCACCGTGCCGTCCAGCTCCTGCGGATCGTTGAACACCGCATATGCGAGCGCGATGCCCGACAGCACGATGGTCGCACCGAGCGCGAGTGCGCCGGACTGCCGGGGCCACGTAAAGATGCGCAGCACGAATGGCAGCACCATCCATATGCCGACGATGACAAGCACATCGAGACGCGGCGCGAGCGCCCAGAAGTCGAAGCCCGACTCGACGATCGCCCATATCAGTGTGCCGAGCAACAGCGCCGCGTAGAGCCACAGTGCGAGGCCGTTGGCGCGCCAGACGAGCCACGCGATCACGAGCATCGCCACGCCGGCGACCACGTAGTATGGCGAGCCGCCCACCGCGATCAGCCATCCGCCGCCGACGGCCATGTAAAGCCCCGACAGAACGAGAAAGACGATCGTGATCCACTTCGGCACGGACGAAGGCGAACGATGCCGCGCGGGCGGCGGCGAGGAGGATGTGTTCATTCGATGGAAGAAGGATGCGTTGCCGGCAACGCAGCAGTCGTCGTGCCTGTCGTTTGCTTTACTTGGGGACGTGGGCCACGACCGCGCCGGTCGCGTCGACGATTGCGGTCTCGCCCGATGCGCTCACCGATGCCGGCGGCTCGATCGATTCCGCGAGCACGAGTTTCGGCGCGCCCGCGTCCGGCTGCGATGACGTGGCGCCTATTGCATCGATGACATCGGCGGCTGTCGCGGCGATGATCGACAGCAGATCGCTTGCGTACGACAGGAACGCGACCGGCAATGCAGGCTGCGCTTCGCTGGCCTGCGGCGCGCCCCATTGAACGCGCACATCGGCGAGCGCGGATTGCATCGTCTTTTCGTTCAGTTCTCCGAGTTGCCGGAAACCGACCGCAAAACTGGAAGCGGCGCGCAAGCCCGTCTCGAGATTCGTGCGCGCGACGGAGAAGAAAGGCTGCATCAGAACAGGAAACATTTGTACGCTCCATTAGCGATGAAAGTCGGCGAATCAGGGAGCAACGGGTATGCCATACACGCGGGACTTTCGTTTCGTCAGGACGGCACGCCGATTGCGCCACGCACATGCGCGTCTCTCGACGCGCACCGCGACTTCATCGCATTCAAACGATTTCCAGTGGAGGCAAGCATGGCTGACAACGACCGCGCGCTCGAACCCGTCAACGCTATCAAGACCGAAAGAGCCGACAGCGCCTATGAATTCCCGACGAGCGACAACATGACATCCTCGAATGGAGACCACAGCAGCTTTCGCGAAGCATCGAAGTCATGGGATGCAGGCAACGATGCAACGTCGACGAGCAATCTGCGCTCCGATGCGAAGGCCCGGTTCGCCGACATGCAAGACGCGATGACCCGAAAGTACCGCGCCGCCGCCGATACGACCGACGACTTCGTGCACGAGAATCCGTGGAAGGCGATCACGATGGCCGCGCTGGTCGGCGTGGTCGTGGGCATGCTCGCCGCGCGCTGAGCATCGCTCGTTCGTTGAAAAGGAGGAAAGCATCATGGACGTCCCGGCTAGCGAAGAACAGATTCGGGCACTCGCTTATCGGCTTTGGGAAGAAGCGGGCGGCCCTGAAGGCCGCTCGGACGAGTTCTGGATCATCGCGCAGCAGCAACTGGCGACCGAGCCTGGCATGGGCGGCAACGAATTGCCGGGAGGCGAGCCCGCCGGCGCATCGCCGTCCTCTCGCTGATCTCGAAGATGACTCGACGACGCGCTTACTCGAACCTCGGTTTGCGCGTCGCCCGAAGATAGCGGCGGCCGGCGTCGAGCAGCAGCAAGGCGGCGACGCCCATCGCCACGCCGCGCATGCCGGGCGGATCGATGCGCGCATCGGTGTAAAGGCTTCGCTCGCGCACCTTGCCGTTGCGGCCCGACCGTTCGCGCAGACTGCCCGCCCCTTCATACAACGCGTCGCCTTCGCCATGAGGCTGCCGCGTGAGTTGCGCCTTCACGCCGACGAGACTGACCAGCCTGTCATACAGTCGCGGTGCGCGCTGGCCGAACGACGCCATCGCGCGCGACGCCCCACCGACATGGACATCGCGCTCGGGCACCTCGGCGCAATGCAATATCGCTTTAGCGACCACCTCGGGCGCATAGACCGGTTGCGGCAGCTTCGGCTCGTGCGTGAGATAGTTTCGCGCGTGCTCGACGAAGAGCGTGTCGATTCCCGCAGGCTTGATGAGCGTGACGGACACCGGCGCACGATCGTTTTCCAGCTCGATGCGCAACGCATCGGTATAGCCCTTCACCGCATGTTTCGACGCGACGTATGCCCCTTGCAGCGGAATGGCGACATCCGACAGTTCACTGCCGAGATTGATCAAAGCGCCGCCATGCTCGCGCAGATGCTTCAACGCACTGAGCGAGCCGTTCACGATGCCCCAGAAATTCGTATCGAAGACCTTGCGCTGGTCTTCGAGCGGGACGTCGGTACATCGGCCATAGAGCGATACGCCCGCATTGTTGATCCATGTATCGAAGCGCCCGAATCGCGCAATGGCCGCATCGGCTGCGGCCTGCAACTGTGCCGCGTCGCCCACGTCCGCAACGGCGTAAGCCGCTCGCTGGGTGTCACCGTGCGATAACTCGTCCGACAGCGCCTTGAGCGCCGCTTCGTCGCGCGCCACGAGCATGAGGCGCGCGCCGCGCTTCGCCGCCATTCTCGCGGTGACGAGACCGATACCGCTCGTCGCCCCCGTGATGACGATCACTTGTTCGCTGAGTGGTTTGAGCTGTACTCGCATGATGATCTCGCCGGTTATGGTTGGACCAAACCGGGAGAGCATGCGACATGCCGCGTTACGCCCACGAGCGCGCGGGCCGTATGAAAGCGTCGGCCGGAATGCCCGCCGATCGTCCGGCCATGCGCTCGAATTCGATCGGGTCGTGGCTGCAAAACACGTCGAGCTTGCCGCGCGAATCGACGCTGGCGCACAGCTCACGCAGCCTCGCCTGATTCCTTAGCCGCGCCGCGCGGTCCTTTTCCATCATCCATTGATAGAACGCCAGTCCCGGTGTACAGCGCGGATGTTCGAGATCCATCTCCGTATGAAAGAAATACGCGTCGGCCGCCAGCAGCAGCCAACCGTTTTCCTTGCGTACCGCGATGCCCGCATGACCGAAGGTGTGTCCTCTGAGCGGCACGAGTGCGATATCGTCCAACGAATGCGAGAGCGGCCGCACGCATTCGAAGCCATGCCAGCGGTCGCCGGCGGTGGCGTCGTGAAGTTGCCAGTTCGGCTGCGTCGACCATTGTTGAGGTCTGAAGCGCTGCCGATCGAGCCACGTCTGCTGACGCACCGCATAGTCGCGCTCGATGCGCAGCATATGCACCTTCGCGTGCGGGAAATCATCGAGGCCGCCCGCATGATCGAAGTCGAGATGACTGAGCACGATATGCCGCACGTCGCTGGCCGAAAAGCCCAGCCGTTCGATCTGGCGTAGCGCGGTCATCTCCTCGCGAAAGTCCGGCTTGAGCATCAGCAGGAAGAACGCCGACAGGCGGCTGCGCGGATCGGCGACATCGCGCAATCCGAAGCCTGTATCGATCAGAACGAGACCTTCGCCCGTTTCGACGAGCAGGCAATGGCACGTCAGTTCGCCCCGGCGCAGAAGGCCGGGCGTGCGGCCATCGAAGAGCTTGCCGCCGAGCGGACAGCTCGATATGCAGTTAAGGTGATGAACACGCACGCCATGCCTCAAGCAGAGCGGTCTTCGCGCGGCACTTCGACCGGCAGCGCGCGCTTGTGGCGCGTCGCCGTATAGAAGCGGCGAATGGTCAGCAGCACTTCTTCGCTGACTTCCTTGCCCTCCAGAAAGGTGTCGATGTCTTCATAGCTCACGCCATAGCTATCCTCGTCGGGGCGTTGCGGCGTAAGCGATTCGAGATCGGCTGTCGGCACTTTCATCACGAGGCGATCCACCGCGCCCATCGAACGCGCAAGCGCACGCACGCGGCGCTTGTTCAGACCCGACAAGGGCAGCACGTCCGCGCCGCCGTCGCCGAACTTCGTGAAGAATCCCATCAGCGATTCGGCCGCGTGATCGGTGCCGATGACGACGCCCACCCGCGCGCCCGCAACGGCGTATTGCGCGATCATGCGCTCGCGCGCCTTGATGTTGCCGAGCACGAAGTCTTCCTGGAAGTCGTCCGTGTACTGCGCGCCACCCTCTTTGAGCGCCGCGAGCATGGCGTCGGATGGGCCCTTGACGTTGACGGTCAGCGTTTCGTCCGGACGTATGAAATCGAGCGCGAGCCGGGCGTCTTCCTCATCGCGCTGCGTGCCATAGGGCAGTCTCAGCGCGACGAAGTGCGCGTCATAACCGCTCGCGCGAAGACGTTCGACGCTCAGTTGCGCGAGGCGCCCCGCCGTCGACGAATCCACGCCGCCGCTGATCCCCAGCACGTAAGTGCGAAGTCCCTGCGATGAGAGATAGCCGCAAAGAAAGTCGATGCGCCGCTCGCGCTCGGCTTCGACGTCGAAATCGCTCGCGACACCCAGTTCGCGAATCACGGCTGCCTGCCAGCTGCGCCAATCGGTAGCTTGCTCGTTCATCGTTTCTCCCTGACTCGCTGTGCGTGCTGCTGATCGAAGTAGTGTTCGATGCGCGATAGCGCATAAAGCGCCGCTTCGCGCCGGACATCGTTGCGTTCGCCTTCGAATTTCTTCGTCTCGCTGAAGGTGACGATGGTGCCATCGCGCGCACGATACGACCACGCGAAGCACTGCGTACCCGATGGCGGCCCGTCGGGCACCGCATCGGCGACGCCCGTATTCGATACCGCGATCTGCGCGCAACATGCTTCCTGCCGCAGCGCGCCCTCCGACATCTCGCGCGCGACGGCTTCGCTCGTCAGCCCATGCTGCTGCATGGTGTCCTCGCGCACGCCGAGGAAGCCCGCCTTGCCAGTCGGCGAGTACGTGACGAAGCCCACGTCGAGACAGCTTCCGCTGCCGGGCACCGACGACACCAGCGAGGCGATGAATCCGCCGGTACACGATTCGGCTGTCGCGAGCATGAGTCCGCGCGAGGTGAGGAATGACACGGCCTGACGGGGAATGTCCATGATTCGGCCTTCCGAAAGGTTCTGGTCTGTTGCGATGCTGTTAGCAGTTCGTATGCCACTGCGGGAGCCCGGCATGTCGTGTGACAGCCGCAAAGAAAACGACGCACGCCGAACCCTGTCGGCGTGCGTCGATGTCGCGCTTACGGCAAGGCGTCGATCAGGACCGGGCTTCCGTTCCTTTGAGATTTCCATGCTTGTGAGCATGCGTGGCGCCGTACTTCAGCTCGAAGTGCGCGCCTTTTCCGCTCCGGGTGGGCGGAAAGTGCTCGCCTTCCACGCAGGTCACTTCGAACGTGTCCTTGCCGTCATCGTGGACCACCGAGTAGATACCCGAGACCTTCACGATCTCGCCCGGCTTGTATGAATTGTCGCCTGCCATCTTCATCTCCAGAGTGAACGAATTTCAGCCCTTTTGCTGCACTTCCTCGGCGAGTTGCGTCTTCGCGAGCTGGGTCAGTTTCTCGTCCGTGGCCTTCTCTTCCTGCAAGGTATCGAGCAAAAGTTTCATCGCGTCCTCGTTGCCGAGTTGCTTCGCGAGCGTCGCCAGCGTGCCGTAGGTCGCGATCTCGTAGTGCTCGACCTTTTGCGCGGCGGCGATCAGCGCGGCGTCGCGGATCGGGCCCTGCTCGAAGGTTTCGATTTCGTCCTGCGCTTCCTCGACGAGACCTTCCATCGCCGCACATTTGATGCGCTTCAACTTGACGCCGAAGAGTTCGACCACCTGATCGATGCGCTCGATCTGCCCGTTCGTTTCCTCCAGATGCGTCTCGAACGCCTGCTTCAGTTGCCCGTTGGTCGTCGCCCGTGCGAGCTTCGGCAGCGCTCTCGTCAGTTGCTTCTCGGCGCTGTACACGTCGGAAAGTGCATGAATGAAAAGGTCCTGCAACGTTTTCGATGCCATGATGCCTCCGGTTCGGGATCGGGTTGATGGGACGCGCCGGCTCGACCGGCGCCCGCTTCTCTCCGCGCAATTCGCGTACCGTGCAATCTTGATCAGCTTGCCTAACGGTTCTGGATGCGCAGTCGCGGCTATTCGAGCGCCATCGTCTCGATGGCGTCGCCGATGCGGCCCGCGTCGTCGTAATGCACCATGTGCCCGAGGCCCGGCATGATCGAAAGCGCGCTTTGTGCGATGTCCTTGTAAAGACGGCCCGACTGCGAGTCCGTATCGACGATTGCGTCGTCGCTGCCGGCAAAAATGCGAACCGGCACGTCGATCTCGCCGTATCGCCCGGACATCGATGCCGCGGCCGGAATCATGCAAGCGGCGTCCTCTGCCGTCGCGCGCATCTGCGACGGGCGCAAGACCAGTTCGCGCGGTACATGGCCGTGAAAGGCATCGGGTACGGCGCGCGGCGCGAACATGGCCTGCACCGTGCGGCCGTACATCATGCGAGCGACGATCGGCGACACGGTGTAGCGCAGCACATCGCCGACGATCGGCATGGCCGCGGGCGCGCTGATCGCAACGTCCGCGCGCGCAGTGGGATAGTAGTAACCCGAGATCAGCGTGAGCCCGCGAATGTCCAGACGTGGTTCGAGCGCCATCGCCGCTGCGACGAGACTGCCGAGCGAATGACCGACGACCACCGCTTGCGTCAGTCCCAGCCTTTTAAGCGCAAGCTGGATCGACGTGGCCTGAGCCTGCGGCGTCCAGATGCGCGCGCGCGGCCGCTCGCTGTGCCCGAAGCCGGGACGATCGAAGGCGATTACGCGGTGACGCCGGGCGAGCCGCTCGAACAATCCGCTCGCCACGAAGTCTTGCGACGCGACCAGATTGCCATGCAGCAGGACGACGACCGGGCCTTCTCCTTCGTCGAGATAGTGGAGGCGCACGCCATCGACATCGATGAATTGGCCCGTGGGCGGAAAGTCGCGTTCCGCGCGCCGCGCTCGCATGGCCGTCCATGCGGCAAGACCGATCGACGCGACAGCCGCGCCGCCGGCTATCGCGCGGCGCGAGAGCAGGGATCCGGTTCGTGTATCTGACATGCGTTACCCGTTCGGTCTGATGAATCCGGCGAACCCGCGCTGCCTCGTAGACGCGCCAGCGAGCCCGCAAGAAAAAGCAGCCCCGCGTGGTTCCGCGCGGGGCTTCGTCCATCGCTTCGGCTTCGGTGCTCGAAACCGTCAGCCGGGCTTATTGCACGCCCTTCTTCGCGGCGAGATCCTGCGCCATCTTCAGGTGCTTCTGGATGGTCGGCAGCGCTTTCTGCGCCGCCTTCTTGAGGTCTGCGTTCTGGCCTTCCTGCGCTTCCTTCTGGAAAGCGGCGACGGCCTTCTGATGCCCTTCGACGCCGACCTTCTGAATGTACATGGTGTCGAATTCCTTGCCCTTGAGCGGCTTGAGCGCATCGATAACCGTCGTGTCCGAATTGTCCTTCGGCACTTCGACGCCATGCGGCGCCGCCATCTTCAGCTGCATCGTCAGCTTCGTATGGTCGATCATCATGTGATGCGCGAAGCTTTTCACGTCCTTGTCCTGCGACTGGCTGGTCGCCAGCTTGGCCGTGTCGATCTCGGTCGAGCTCGATTCGCTGGCGGCCTGTACGAAAGCCTTGTCCACCGCCGGCAGGTCGTTGGCCTGGGTGGTGCTCGCTGCCTGCGTCTGTGCCAGCACGGTGATAGGCGCCGCGCCGATGAAACCTGCCGCGACGAGTGTAACGAGAGCCGAATGTGCCTTCATGGAAGCCTCCTGAGTAAATGGTCGATTCGCGGCATATGTCAGCAATTGCGATGCCGTGCCCCGCGCTGGACAGGCACAACGGCTGCTGTCGAAGCCCATGATTCATCGATCAAGGGAGCGAATCATGGCAAGCAACTCATCCTCCGGCGGTTCCAACAGCGTGTTCATCGACATGCAGAAAGCCTTGAAGGGCGTCGACTATCCCGCCGACAAGCAGACGCTCGTCGAAACCGCGCGCAGCAACGGCGCAAGCGAAGACGTGATGTCCGCGCTCGATGCGTTGCCGGATCAGCAGTTTCAGACGCCCGCGGAGGTGTCGAAGGCAGTCGGTCAGGAAGAAGGCTGAGTCGGTAGACGGCGCGCGCAGCGCATTGCCGCTCAGGTAAGCAGCTTCTTCATCTCGACGATGAGATCGGACTTGCCTTCGAAGCCGATGCCCGGCAGGTCCGGCATCGTGATGTAGCCGTTCTCGACCTTGACGCCGTCGGGGAAGCCGCCGTATGGCTGGAACAGGTCCGGATACGACTCGTTGCCGCCGAGACCCAAGCCCGCCGCGATGTTCAGCGACATCTGATGGCCGCCGTGCGGGATGCATCGGCTCGGAGACCAGCCGTGCTCGCGCAGCATGTCGAGCGTGCGCAGATATTCGACGAGACCGTAACTCAGCGCGCAGTCGAACTGAAGCCAGTCGCGGTCGGCACGCATGCCGCCGTAACGGATGAGATTGCGAGCGTCCTGCATCGAGAACAGGTCTTCACCCGTCGCCATCGGATTGGCATAGTAGTTGCGCAGCGTGGCTTGCAGTTCGAAGTCGAGCGGGTCGCCCGGCTCTTCGTACCAGAAGAGGTCGTATTGCGAGAGCGCCTTCGCATAGCGAATGGCCGTGTCGAGGTCGAAGCGGCCGTTTGCATCGACTGCGAGCTTTTGGCCGTCCTGCAGCACGCTCAGGATGGAGTCGATACGGCGCAGGTCTTCATCGAGCGATGCTCCGCCGATCTTCTTCTTCACGACCGTATAACCCCGATCGATGTAGCTGCGCATCTCGTCCTTGAGCTTTTCGTGATCTTGGCCCGGATAGTAGTAACCGCCCGCCGCGTACACGAAAATCCTGCGGTCCGGCTCACCGTCGCCATAGCGGTCGGCGAGCAGTTGAAATAGCGGCTTGCCCTCGATTTTCGCGACCGCGTCCCAGATCGCCATGTCGATCGTGCCGATGGCGACCGAGCGTTCGCCATGACCGCCCGGCTTCTCGTTCGTGAACATCGTCGCCCAGATCTTGTGCGGGTCGAGATTGTCGCCTGCGTCGTTCATGAGCGAAGCGGGATCGGCTTCGAGGATGCGCGGAATGAAGCGCTCGCGCATCAGCGTGCCCTGGCCGTAGCGGCCGTTCGAGTTGAAGCCGTAGCCGACGACCGGCTCGCCATCGCGCATGACATCGGTGATGACGGCAACCACGCTCAACGTCATCTTGCTGAAGTCGATGTAGGCGTTGCGAATGGGTGAACTGATCGGTACAGGCTTCTCGCGGATTTCGACGATTCTCACGGCAATGTCTCCAGGGTCTTGGCAGGTATTGCAACCCGGCGGCTGCAACGTGGAACGTAGCTTACCCGCGACGAACGCTGCTAAACTGCACTTCCGTTCACATCATTATTCACATCTGGTGAATACCGAAACGCAGACCGCGACCGACTTCGAGTTCTTTATCCTGCTTGCGAAGCTCAGGAGTTTGTCGGGGGCGGCGCGTGCGCTCGATCTGTCTCCGCCCGCCGCGACCAAGCGGCTTGGCGTCATCGAGCAAAGGCTCGGCGTGCGCCTCGTCAACCGGACGACCCGCAGCGTCAGCCTCACGCCTGAAGGGGAAACGTATCTGCGCTACGCGACTCACATCGTCGGACAGGTGCGTGAGATGGAAGAGGCGTTATCGGTCGCGAGCCGCGATCCGCAAGGCCCGTTGCGCATCAATGCAACGCTCGGATTCGGCCGGACGACCATCGCCCCGATCGTTTCGGAATTCGCGAAGCGCTATCCGGGCGTCGAAGTCCAGTTCGAAGTATCGGACCGTCCTGTCGATCTGATCGAAGGCGCGTTCGATCTGGCGATACGCTTCGGCGATCTTCCGGACAGCCGGCTCAGTGCGCGGCGAATCATGAGCAACCGGCGGTTCTTATGCGCGTCGCCGAAATATCTCGAGAAATACGGCACGCCGGAGCGCGTCGAAGAACTGGCTCGGCATCGCTGCATCATTCATCGACAGAACGACGATGCCTACGGCGTGTGGCGCTATATCGTCAATGACCACATCGAGGCGATCAAGGTCAAGGGCGCGCTGTCGAGCAATGACGGCGATATCGTGCTTCGCTGGGCGCTCGACGGACACGGCATTCTGATCCGCTCGGAATGGGATCTCGCGAAGTACGTGCAAAGCGGAAGGCTCAATCTCGTGATGCCGAACACCGTGCTGCCCTCGGCCGATCTCTTCGTCTACTATCCGCGGCAGAAGAATCAGACTGCTCGGGCGCGCGCGTTCATCGATTTCCTGGTCAGCCGGTTTCAGGCGCCCTTCACGCCGGTCGATACAGGCAGCGAACTTCGCGAGCGCAAGAAGCGAAGTCCGCGCCGTTGAGCGACCGCCGATGTCTCATGCCGGCATCTGGCAGATGACGCCGTACCAGCCCAGACCGCGATAGGTCTCGTAACCGGGCGTCGCTGCAAACGATACGACTGCACCGCCGGCATCGCGGTAGAAGCCCGATTCCTTGCCGCCCGTCTGCAAGCGAAAGCGCTCGTTGAGGATGCCCTTGCCGTCCGACGCGGCGATCACCCGAAACGACGAATCCAGGATCAGACAGCGCGAGCGCGCCCACTCTTCGTTGCTCAGGCGAACGCCTTTGACGACGGTCTCGGCTTGAGGCGCCCAGTCGAAGAAGATGATGAGCGCTCCGAGCACGCGACCATCCGGCGCGCCGCCCTCGCGAATCGCCGTCGAATACGTCGCGACCTGTGCGTTGTCGAGCGGCGCGACTGTCTCGACATCCGAGGCCACGTACTGCGCGCCCGACGCCGTCTTCATTGCGGCCTTGTACCACTCCGCGCCCGCCACGTTCTGCCCGCGCACCGCGTAAGTCGAGTGACGTCCGTTCGCCACGACCACGCCGTTCGCATCGACGACCCAGAGATCCCGATAAACCGTGTAGCTATCCAGGATGACCTTGAGGCGGCTGCAGGCATGATCGCGCGCCGCCGCGCGCTCATCGGCGAGACATCCGACCAATGCCGAGTCCGTCGCCCACCAGCGCACGTCGCAGGAGCGCTCGTACAGGTTGCGGTCGATGATGTCGATCATGTTCAACGCAAGGTCCGTGTACCGCTGACCGTCGAGCGATCGCATCCGCTCGATCATGCTGTCGCCGAGTTCCGTGAGCGTCGCAAGCGATCCGGCAAGCTCTTTGTTGAGGCCGGCCGTGATGTCGGAGATGCGTGTCGATACATGCTTCACCTGCTTGGCGACGACAGCGAAGCCCTTGCCCGCATCGCCGGCGCGGGCAGCTTCGATCAGCGCGTTCAGTGCCAGGAAGGTGGTCTCGCGGTTGATATCGTTGATGTCGCTGATCTTGCCCGAGGCGAGGCGTTTGACTTCATGTGTCAGATCGACGATAGCTTGCGGATTGGACATGTGGCTTCTTCGTAGGGTCGGTTTTGTATCCCGATCAATGCAAGGTTCGCGCCTGTTGTCTGACGATTGAGTTTTTACGAAGCAAACGTTTGGGAAGTGACGCGTGCTTTCACCGAGCACCAGTGAAGCGAAAACATGCCCTGTTTTGAGTCGCGTCAGTCGCGCTAGTCGTGTTATCGGCGAACGGGCTTCAATCGTAAAAACAAACTGAAAGGCGGCGAAACGCGCGGTAGCGCACATTTCGTTCAGAAGTGTTGACCGCAACGGTTCAGAACCGGATGCGCTGCTTCGTCCTTAACGACGAACACTTTTCTTCCACACACGAAGACGCAGCCACGCGTTCAGACAACACATGGACTCGACCGCCGAACACGACCTGATCCGGGACTTGTCCCGCAATGTCCTGATGCAGCTCGCGCCGAACGAGCTGCCGCTTTTCGCGGCGGCGAGCGCGGCGTGGTTTGCCGATCCGGACGCCGCGATGAAGGCATCGAAAAATCGCGATGCCGCGCTCGGCTTTGGCGCCGAATCGTTCTCGATCCTCTTCACGCCGCTCGTGCTTCAAGTCGTGTCGGAAATCATGCCGATCCTCGGCGGCATCGCGCTCAAGGCGGCGGAAACGGCCATCGGCGAAGAAGTGTCCGCGCGCGTGCGGAAGATGTTCCGGGGCGAAGAACCCGAAGCCGTCGCGATCCTGAGCCCCGAACAGTTGGGCGAAGTCCATCGCCATGTGATCGCGGCCGGCTCGCGCCTGCGTCTCGATCGCGCACGAGCCGCGCACCTCGCCGATGCCGTCGTCGCGCAACTGGTCCTGCCGAAGAAGTGAGCGAATCGTGCTGCAATCCGTCACGACGAACACGCGCAGGCCGCGGCTCAATCCGTTGCCGTTTCCGTCCGACATCGCGCTGAGGTTCGATCTGCTGATCGTGCTTATCGTGTGCGTCAGCATCCAGTTCTATGGGCATTTCTGGGAAAGCCTGCACGTCGAGGCGACGGAAAAGCTCGTCGCGTGCGCGTCGGATATGTTCGCGGGCGTTTTCGATCCGCGATTACTGACTCGGGACGTGCTGTCCGCTTCGGAAATGCGTGTGCAGTTCGCACCGCAATTCGCGCATTGCATGGCGCTTCTGCGACCGCAAATGGCGTGGAAAGTCGCGGGAATCGTCGCGACGCTCGCGCTCGCCGGCGTCTTCTACTGGCGCTTTCCCGCGTGGAAGCTGAAGTCGCAGCGGCTCGTGCCGATCGCAAAGGACGATCCGCCCGGTCTTTTCGATGCCCTCATCGCCCTTTGCGGCGAAGCGCAGTTGAATCCGCCGCCCGCGTTCGTCTGGAATCCGCTCGCGACCGGCCTGCCGGTCACGTTCGGGCGTCGCCGCGACTATTACGTCGCGCTCTCCGGCGCGTTCGTCGCCAATTATTTCTACGCGGATCGCGCCGCCTTCCGCGCGATCGTCCTGCATGAACTGGCGCACATCCGTAACCGCGACATCGACAAGACGTTCATGACGATTGCCGCGTGTTTCGCGTTCGTCACCGTGAGCGTCGTGCCCTTGCTCGGCGTCACTCTGTTTGCCGGGCACGCGCTGCGCGACACCGCCTGGCTGCTCGCAAAGACCGGGCTGTGGAGCGCGCTCGTGCTGCTGTCGGGCGCGTCGGTGCTGCGCGTGAGGGAGTTTTACGCGGACGTGCAAGCGTCGCAATGGGACGGCTCGCCCGTTCACGTCGATCGTGTGCTCGCGCGGATGCGCGACGACAGCAACAAGCGCGCGCGCACGTTCCTGAGCCTGCATCCGCGCGGCGACGCGCGTCGCGCCGTGCTCGCCGACACCACGCCGCTCTTTCGCCTCGGCAAGTGGGATGCGCTCGGCATCGGCTTCGGCGCGGGCGTCGTCATCGAAACGATGAACGGTCTCGTGCTCGGCCTCGTGCCCGGCGAAGCGCAAGCGGCGGTCTTGCGCGTGACGATCATCGCGTCGGCGGTGGTGCCGCTCGCCGTGATGATCTTCGCGATCGGCGCGCTCACGACGGGCGTCTGGCGCGGCGCCTATGCAGCGGTGCTGAACGGCCGCGATCCGGTGAAGGGCACGGCGGCGGCGGGCGCCGTGTTCGCGCTCGGCTACTTCGTCAATCAGATGCTCCTCGGCGCGGGGCTGCTTTGGGGCGGCCCGGCCCAGCCGCGCATGACCGCCGACACGCTGACGACGGTGCTCGAAGTCCACGCGGTCGCGCTCGTGCTCGCGGCCATCGGATGCTGGATGATCTGCGACTGGATCGCGCGCTCGGCCGCCGCGTGGACTGGCGTCGCCGTGAGAAGCCGCTCGCCGCTTTTCGCGCTCAGGCTGACGAGCGCGGTTTCCATCGCGGGCGTCGCGGGGATGTTCGCGTGGGGCACGTTCGCGTCGATGTCGATCGTGACGCTCGGGCCGCATCAGACGTTCTATACGTCGCTCGTGATGGCCGCGCCGCCGGTGGTCATCGCGGCGTTCGGGTCGTGGCTTTTTCCGTGGGCATCGCGATGGTTCGGCCGCGCGCGCCGCGAGCTCGCGCCGTCGTCGTGGGTCTTTCTCGACGACGCATTCCGCTTGCGTCTTCCCGAGTTCAGACCGGGCCGCGCGCTGTCGACGGGCATCATCGCCGGGCTCGTCTTCTGTCTCTGGATCGAACTGTTGCGGTTTCGCCGCTTCCTTCCGCACGATGCCGAAAGCACGATCTACGCGACGTTCTCCGCGCTGCTGCACGTCGCGCAACGCGCGGGCGAAAGCGGCTTCGCGATCGTCATGCCGATCGCGCTGACGGCGGCGCTCGCGGCGCTGATCGCGGCGTCGCGTCGGGGCGCGTTCAACGCGCTCTACGGCGTGTGCGCCGGATCGATCGCGGGCGCGGTGATGAGCGTGGGCGGCCTCGTGACCATCGACCTCAACGCGCAATCGACGTTCGAGTCGAGCATGACGTCGGTGCTGCTGTACCTCGGCGTGGCGTCGCTGGCCGCCCTTCCCGCTTCGATGATCGGCGCGCTCGCCGGCAGATTGGGCAGGTCTTCGGACGGACATGACCGCTTGTCGATGGTTCGCAAAGCGGTCGTCGCCATGCTCGGGATCGTGGTCATCGCCGGATGGATCAAGTCGCTGAGCGACGTCATTTGAAGTCGGCCTGCGAAGTGACCAGGCGCGATTCGGAGCGCGCGTCCGGGCAGATCAACTTCACCAGCCGTTCTACGATCTCGTGCATCGTCGAACCTGGATTGAATATGTCGGCGACGCCTTTCTTTCGCAGCAAGAAGGCGTCTTCGTCGGGCACGATTCCGCCGACGACGAGCGGCGTATGCACGTCGCGCTCCGCAAGCTCGCGCAGCAATCGAGGCACGAGCGTGCCGTGCGCACCGGCAAGCGACGAGACGCCGATGACATCGTACGGCCGTTGCGCAGCGAGCTTCGCGGCCTGCGCCGGCGATGCGAACAATCCGGTAGCCGTCACATCGAAGCCTGCATCTTCCAGCGCGCACGCCACGACATTCGCGCCGCGATCGTGTCCGTCGAGTCCCAGTTTCGCGATCAACATGCGTGGCTTTCGGCCGAGCGTTTCGCCGAGTTGCGCAACGCGAGCGCACGCCGCGTGCCATGCGTCGTCATGGCGACATTCACCGTACACGCGTGTCGTATTCGCCGATGCCGGATCATGACGCGGCCATACGGCTTCGAGCGCGCGCGTGCATTCACCCACGGTCGCGCGGGCGCGCATGCAATCGATCGTCAGCGCGAGCAGATTGCCGGCATCGTCGCGTGCGGCGCGCGTCAATGCGGCGAGCGCGGCAAGCACGCGAGATTCGTCGCGCCGACGCAGCACGTCGGCGATTCTGTGCGACTGCTGCACGCGCACGCGTTCGCCATCGATCGCGAGACAGGCGGGCGCATCGTCGCCGGCATCGTCGGCAATAAACGCATTCGCGCCGACGATCGTCTGCGTTCCCGAATCGATGCGCGCCTGCGTCGCCGCCGCACGCTCCTGAATTCGCCGATGAACCCAGCCCGTGCGAATTGCTTCGAGCGCACCGCCGCGCGCCTCGATTTCGTCGACGATCTCGCGCGCTTGCGCGGCGACGCTCGCCGTCAGCGATTCCATCATGTACGAACCCGCCCACGGATCGACGACCTCGCACAGCCCCATCTCGTGCTGAAGAATCAATTGCGTGTCGCGTGCGAGCTGCGCAGCGGATGCCGATGGCAACGCAAGCGCTTCGTCATGTGCATTCGTGTGCAGCGATTGCGTGCCGCCGAACACTGCCGCCATCGCTTCGACGGTCGTGCGAACGATATTGTTTTGCGTGCGCGTCGCGCCGAGCGACCAGCCCGACGTCTGGCAATGCATCCGCAGCGCGCGACTCTTCGCCGACGTCGCGCCCTCTTCTTCGGCCATGCCCGACCAGATGAGTCGCGCCGCGCGCAGCTTCGCGATCTCCGCAAAGAAGTCCGCGCCGACGCCGAAGAAAAAGCTCAGTTGCTCGCAGACGGCATCCGCGTTCAGGCCGCGCGCGCGCAGCGCACGCACATACGCGCGGGCGTTGGCGAACGTCAGCCCCAGCTCCAGCGATGCATCCGCGCCCGCTTCCTGAAAGTGATAACCCGAAACGGACAGCGCCTTGAAGCGCGGCATCCGCTCGCTCAAAAACTGCACGACATCCGCGACGATTCGCATCGACGGTTCCGGCGGGAACACGCAGGTGTTGCGCACCATGAACTCCTTGAGGATGTCGTTCTGCACGGTGCCGGAGAGCGACGCCATCGCGATGCCGCGTTCCTCCGCCGCGACGATGTACGCCGCGAGCACCGGCAACACGGCGCCGTTCATCGTCATCGACACGGAGACGCGTTCGAGCGCGATGCCTTCGAAAAGACGCGCCATGTCGTCGACGGTATCGATGGCCACGCCCGCAAGACCGACATCGGCGCGCGCTTCATCGTCGGTCGAGTCGTAGCCGAGTTGCGTCGGCAGATCGAACGCGACGGACAAGCCCTGCGCGCCGCGATCGAGCGCCCGGCGAAACGCGAGGTTCGAATCGGCGGCATCGGCGTAACCGGCGTACTGGCGCAGGGTCCACGGTCTCGTCGTGTACATCGACGGATACGGTCCGCGCACGAACGGCGCGGCGCCGGGCATCGAGTCGAGATGCGCGAGACCTTCCAGATCGGCCGCCGTGTAAAGCGGCTTGCGCGGCACGCGGTTCATGCGCGTCTCCGTGTCTTGTGTGTCAGCACGTCGGCGATCTTCACGCCATCGCGCGTGCGCTCGATCTCGCACCAGTGCGCGATGCGCGCATCGTCGATCGACACGCGCCGAAACGTGGCCCGCAGCCCTTCGCCGACGTTGATGTTGCCGTGATAATGCAGCTCGCGCGACACGAGCGCGGGCAAGTCCGCGAGACGCCACGTTTGCCATTCCGCACGATCGACGAACGCCTGAAAGCTCGCGAAGTACAGAAAGTCGGCGCCGTTGAAGTCGCTGTACGGGCACGGCATAAACTCGACCGGCGCGCATTCGGCCTCGTAAAAAGCGATTCCGTCGATGCTCGCTCCTGCTTCACGCAGGCGCAGCTTGCGCGCCCTATCCTGCATGTCGGCGATGAGCGGATTCATCGGCGCGATCTCGCCTTTGAGGTTCGCAAAGCTCGCCCGCGCGACCGAGCGATTGTTGCGCGCTTCGGTGCGTCGCACGAAGGTGGACATCATCGACAACGCGGCAATCGTGCCGCCTTTGCCGCTTACGCGATGCTCGCTGAAGTGCCGCACCGGACCCACACGCGAAAGCTCGGTGCGTATGCAGAGCGCGTCGTTCTCGCGCACATCGTGCATGCCTTCGGCGCGCAGCCGGATCGACGTGAACGCGGCATACGCGCGGCCGCCTTCGTCGGAGATGAAGTCGCTCGCCGTTTCGCGTGCGAGCGCGTCCCAATGCCGGTCGCCGCACTCTTTCAGCAGCCAGTTCTCCGAGAGCCCCGCGCAATTGAGCTGCGGCATGCCGGCGCGATACGTATCGTCGTGACGAGGCATGAGCTTCCTTTACGCGCACGCGATCGACGCGCGCTCCGGCGCGTTTGCCCGCTCGGCGCACACCGCATCGACGATGTATTGCGCATCGCGCGCCACGCCGGAGAAGCGGCCCGAGCCCCACGTATGCAGCCACGGCAAGCCGACGAAATAGAGGCCCTTCACCGCCGTCACGCCGCGCGTATGCGATGGATAACCGCGTCCGTTGAACACCGGCGCATCGAGCCACGCGAAGTCCGGCGTGAACCCTATGCACCATACGATCGATGTGATCCCGCTCGCCTGCAGGTCGAGCTCCGCGCGCTCTTCCTGCGGCTGCCAGATGGGTACATAAGGCGCGGCGGGAGGCGCGTCGATGCCGTGCTTCGCGATGAAACCGTCGATGCTCGCGTTGATGCGGTTATAGGTATCGTCGGCGTCATCGAGATTCGCGCGCAGGTTGGTCGCGAAACGCAGCTTGCCGTCACGGAAGTCTTCGAGCCGGCCAAACAGTTCCATGCCTTCGAGCGCGAAGCGGCGCAGATCGATGTCGCGTCCGCCGTCGCGGCCCGTGACGTAATGATTGGTGTTGTCGCGCACGCCTTCGCGCAGCGGATGATCGGTCACGGGCATGTCGTAATAGCGCATGTCCGCGAGCCAGTCGACGACATCGCGACCGCGATGAAACCGCGCGCAACGCGGCGCCTCGCCGACCGCGAGATGAACCTTGCGTCCCGACAGATGCAGATCTTCCGCGATCTGCGCGCCTGACTGACCCGAGCCGACGACGAGCACCGCGCCGGGCGGCAGCGCACCGGCGTTGCGATATTCCGATGACTGCACCTGCACGATGTCAGCGGGCAGACGCTCGGCCATGCGCGGCACGATCGGCGTGTGATAGCCGCCCGACGCGACCACGATCTGATCCGCCGTGAACGCGCCGCGCGTGCTCGTCACGGCGAAGCGTCCTTGCGCGTCGCGCGTGACGCGCGTGACCGCCGCGTCCTCGAGCACCGGCGCATTCACCTTGGCGATGAACGCATCGAGATAGTCGATGATCTCGTCCTTCTTCATGAAGCCGTGCGGGTCCGCGCCCTGATACGGATGCCCCGGCAACGCGCATTGCCAGTTGGGCGTCACGAGGCAGAACGTGTCCCAGCGCTGCGTGCGCCATGTGTGCGTGACGCTGTGCTTCTCCAGCACGAGATGATCGATGCTGGCTTGCTTCAGGAAGTAGCTGGCCGAAAGCCCGGCCTGTCCGCCGCCGATGACGATCACGCTGTAATGCGCCGGCGCGGTCTGTGCTGAATCGATGTTCGACATATTCAATCCCTCTACCATTCGACAAGTGAGTCAATCGAGCGCCAGCACGGTGACGCGTGCCTCGTGCGCTTCGCTGAAGCGGCTCGCATCCTCTTCGATGCGCGCAAGCTGATCGAGCGCGGCCGAGCACGCGAAGCCGTATTTCTCCCGCACGCGCTCCGAGCCGATGTGCAGCGCCTCGCGCGAACGCGCGACGAAATCGCCGACGCTATAGCTTTCGCCTGCCGCGAAATACTCGCCGACGACCGTCGAAGGCGAATAGCAGTTCGCCTCGACGCCGTCGGGCCAACGAATCAGAAAATGCATCACTGGCATGGTGTAGCCTCGGTTGCGGGGTTCATCGCGCGCATATGAACGGCGCCTCGTGCAGGTTCCATAGCAACGCGGCATCGCCGTCGCGCGTCAACACGACTTCACGCGATGCATCCACTTCGCCGATCACCGCGCTCGCGAGGTCGCGCGAAGCAAAGCGCGCGAGCACTTCATCGACCTGTTCGGGACGCACGGACAGCACGAAGCCGAAGCTCGGAAACGCCGTGAGCCAACGCTCGAAATCGACGCCTTCGGGACAGGGCAACGCATCGAGATCGATGCGCGCGCCGGCCTTCGAGCATTCGAGCAACATCAGCGCGGTGCCGAGCACGCCCGCCATGCTGATGTCCTTCGCGGCATCGCACAGGCCGTCTTCGGCTAGCGCGGGCAGCAGTTCGTAATCGCCGCGCGCGCGGCCAGCAGGCGCGCCGACCGATGCATTCCAGAACGGATAAGGCTCCTCGAAACGGCCGCGCAAATCGACGGCCATCACGAGCGCATCGCCGGGGCGCGCGTCGAAGCTCGTCAAAAGCTTCCTGGCCCGCCCGACGATCGCCACCGCGAGCTGCGCGCCGTCGCTGCGCACGTTGCTATGGCCGCCGACGATCGGCACGCCATACGCCGACGATGCCGCCGCCATGCCCGCGAGCACCTCGGATGCCGCTTGCGCGTCGCCGCTCCACAGCGCATCGACGACGGCGATCGGACGTCCGCCCATCGCGTAGATATCGCTCACGTTCACCATCACGCCGCTGTAGCCCGCGAACCACGGCATCGCGCGCACGAAGTCGCTCACCAGCCCTTCGATGGCGAAGAGCAGATAGCCGTCGCCATCGGGAATCGCGGCGCAGTCGTCGCCTATCGGCACGGCCTGAGCGCCTTCAGGCAGCCGCGACAACACGCCCGAGATATCGCTCTTGTGACGAAAGCCGCGACTCTCGCGCAAGCGTTCGACGAGACCGGCCAGCGCGTTCACGACGGCCTCCGCGCCAGCGCGACGAATCCGCTTTGCGGCGTGACGCACGGCGGATACGCATCGAGTTGCGCGCGCATCAGATGATGCGGGCGGCCGAAGAGCGTCTCTTCCCGCTGCGTGTCCCAGCGCAGACGCCGGAAAAGCGGCACGTTCTGCGCCTGCACATGCGCGAGAAAAGTCTCGCATCCGAGCGCGTGTGCGCTCGACACCGCGAGCCGGATCAGCGTCGAGCCGATCTTGCCGTGCGAACGGAAAGCGGCGTGCACGGCGAGCCGCGAGCCGAGCCACACGCGCGGCTGCGTCTCGTGGATGCGTACCGTGCCGACGACCTGCTCCGGCATGCCCGCGACGCAACTCAGCGCAACGAGCAGTTGCGCGCGTTCGTCGATCTCGTCGCGATCGTCGCCGACGAACACGCCCTGCTCGATGCAGAACACCGCGCGGCGCAGCTTGTACGCTTCATCCGCTTCCCACGGCAGCGTCGCCCACTTGACGCGATATTCGACCGGCGTATAGGCGAGATCGAATGCATCGCCCTCGATGGCTTCGACGAACATGTCACACCTCGTACGAAGAAAGCGACGAGCACGCGCCGCATTTGCCGCAGCCCGCTTTGATATCGGCGGAACGCATGTTGGCGTTTGCGAGCATCGCGCCGATGGGCGCCAGCACCGAGCGCATGAATTCGGGCGTGGGCGCGGGATGATCTTCGAGCGGCGTGCCGCTGATCGGCACGAAGGGCACGACGAACGGATACACACCGAGCGCGATGAGCTCGCGCGCCGTATCGACGATGGCCTGCGCGCTGTCGCCGAGCCCCGCGAGAATGTACGTGCTCACCTGTCCGCGTCCGAATACGGCGACCGCCGCCCCGAAGGCTTCCATGTAACGCGCGACCGGCACCGTCGCCTTGCCCGGCATGATGCGTTCGCGCACGGAAGGCGTCACCGCTTCGAGATGCATGCCGAGCGTGTCGATGCCGCTTGCCTTCATGCGCTCGAACCAGCGATCGTCGTCGGGCGGCTCGCATTGCGCCTGGATCGGCAGATCGACCGCGGCCTTGATCGCGAACGCGCTTTCGCAAAGGATCTGCGCGCCGCGATCGGATGTGGGCGGCGTGCCGGTCGTGAGCACCATATGCTTGACGCCATCGAGAAGCACGGCTGCGCGCGCGACTTCGGCAAGCTGCTCCGGCGTCTTGCGCGCGATCGTGCGCCCCGCCGCGAGCGACTGGCCGATCGCGCAGAACTTGCACGACTTGCGCCGGCTCTCGTAGCGGATGCAGGTTTGCAGCACGGTCGTCGCGAGCACGTCGGCGCTATGCAGCGTCGCGATGTGCGAGTAAGGCACGCCGTCGAGCGTCTGCATCGCATAGAAGCGCGGCGTCTTCGGAAAGCTGATGCTCGCGATCGGAATGGTGTTGCGCATCAGCGCGCTTTTGCCGTTCGCATCGGGCTCCCCGGCGACGAACGGCGATTCCCACGCGGTGCTCGTATGCACGGGCACCATGATGGTCACGCCATCGACCGTGACCGCCTTGTGATCCGACGGTCCCGCGCCGCCGCGCCGGCTCGACACGCCCGCGCGCGGATCGACGAGCCGCAGGCCCGTCGACTGAAGCTCAGTCATCAATTGCCGTGTCGATGCCGGCAGGTTCTCTCGGGCGCTCATCGTGTTCGGTGTCCTTGAAGGAAGTGACGGGCGATGCCGGGCGATCGTTGATCGCGAGGCTCAGCAGTTCGGGCCGTGCGTAATGACCGACCGAATCCATCATGCGTTTGCGCTTCGTGATGAGCGCCATGTCGAGATCGGCGATCACCATGCCCTCGCCTTCGCGCAAAGGCTCGGCGAGATGCTGGCCTTCGGGCGAGACGATCGCCGTGTTGCAGCCGCCGCGCAGCGCGCGTTGCAGATTCGGGTCGGGCGTGACGGCTTCGATCTGCGCATCGGTGAGCCAGCCCGTCGCGTTGACGACGAAGCAGCCCGATTCGAGCGCGTGATGGCGGATCGTCACTTCGATCTGCTCCGCGAAGATCGGACCGACCAGCGAGCCGGGGAACTGGCTGCAATGGATCTCTTCGTGCTGCGTCATCAGCGCATAGCGCGCGAGCGGGTTGTAGTGCTCCCAGCACGCGAGCGCGCCGACTCGTCCGACGCCCGTTTCGACGACCTTGAGACCGGCTGCGTCGCCTTGTCCCCAGATCATGCGTTCATGAAACGTCGGCGTGATCTTGCGGCGCTTGAGCAGCAGCTTGCCGTCGGTATCGAAGATGAGCTGCGTGTTGTACAGGCTGCCGTGATCGCGCTCGTTCACGCCGAGCACGACGACCATGTTCGCGAGCCGCGCGTGTTCGGCCACCGCCTGCGTGACCGGCCCCGGCACCACGACCGCTTCCTCGTAGAGCTTCATGTGATCGGCGCCCGATGCCACCGGCGCGCGCACGAACGAGAAATACGGGTAATACGGCACGAAGGTCTCGGGGAACACGATGAGCTGCACGCCCTGCGCCGCGGCTTCGTCGATGGCCGTGCAGACGCGGTCGAGCGTGCCGTTCGGACGCTCGAAGTCCGGCGTGATCTGCACGGCGGCGGCGCGCACGATGCGCTTTTTCGAAAGGGCATCGGCCATGATCGTCACACGGTCCACGTATGGATGACGAGCGCATTCTCCTTGCGATGAAGCAGCTGGAGATCGAGCACGTCGAGCGGGTTGATCGGACGAATGCCTTCGATCAGCGAGGCTTCGCCGTGTCCGTAAAGCGCCTGCAATGCGAAGCGGCACGCGTACACCTTGCCGCCTTCGGCCATGAACTTCTGCAGTTGCTTGTTGAAGTTGAGATGGCCGGGGAAGGCTTCGTCGCCGAGCGTCGGAAAACCGCGTTGCAGACCGAGCGTGACGCCGGGACCGTAGAGCAGCACCGACGTATCGAAACCCTTGCGTTGCAGACGCGTGGCCTGCAGCATGTTCACGAAGCCGATCGAGCCTTCGAACGCAACCGTATGAAACGTGACGAGCGCCTTTTCGCCGGGTTCGGCCTTCACATCCTCGAAGACTTTCTCTTCGTAGTCGACCAGAAAGTCGCCGTTCTTGTGAAGCGGTTGATTGACTGCGGGCATGGCATTCTCCGATGTATGGGTTCGCGAACGAGCCGTCGCTCTCGATCGTGGTCGATCGCATTCATCGCGACGGCGAACGCTAAAACGCAACGGATATGCCAATGATTGGCCCGCGAAATGCAATCACTTTGCAATCAAGCAAAACGATCTTGCATGCGCGAAGCGAAACTTTTTTGCGGAAGCCTTGATTCACGGGCCTTCGCGACGCGCCGCCTCGCTCATGCCCGCCTACCCCACGCACGATTTCAGCGCAGAAAAGCGTGTGCATGGTGCGCGGCACACCGAAGCCGTGCATCGATGCGATCAATGCAATCAAGTGCGATCAACGCATGCGATCTCTTTGCGATCGATTGTTTTGTCATGCTAAGGTCATCCGAACCATCGCCGGAGACATCGCGGTCATGAATCAGCTTGCGCATCACTGGGTCAGGAAGCTCGAAGACAGCAGAAAGCCCGCTTATCTGACGATTCCCGATCTGATCGAGGAAGACTTGGCGAGCGGCCGGCTTCGTCCGAGAGACCGGCTGCCCGGTCTGCGCGACCTCGCCGATCTGCTCGGGCTCAACTACACGACCGTCGCGCGCGCGTATGCCGAAGCGCGCAAACGCGGCCTGCTGGATTCACGCGCGGGCAGCGGCACGTTCGTGCGCGGCAGGACGCAGACCTTGCCGCTCGCGGGCGGCAGCAGTGTCGAGATGTCGATGAACATGCCACCCGAACCGCCCGCGCTCGCGGCGCGGCTGCGTGCATCGGCGGCGAGTCTGATGGAACGAGCCGATCCGTTTCAGTTGCTGCGCTATCAGGACTTCGGCGGCACGACGGCGGATCGCGTTGCGGGCCGCGAGTGGCTCAAGGCACGCATTCCCGATGTCGATGTCGATACCGTGCTCGTCTGTCCCGGCATTCATGGCGCGCTCGTCGCGCTCGTTTCGCAGCTTGCGCGGCCGGGTGAAATGATCTGTCTGGATTCGCTCGCTTATCCGGGGATCAAGGCGATCGCATCGCAACTGGGCGTGCGTCTGCAAGCCGTGTTGCGCGACGATGAAGGGCCGCTGCCGCATGCGTTCGAGGCATTGTGCAGAACGGAAAAGCCCGGCGGCTTCTATTGCAATCCGACCTTGCAGAATCCGAGCACGTTGACGTTGACGCGGCAGCGGCGCGAAGCGCTGGCCGATGTGGCCTTGCGTTATAACGTGCCGATCATCGAGGACGAGCCTTATGGCATGTTGCCTTGCGATGCACCCGCCACGCTTGCCGAACTCGCGCCGGAACTCACGTATCACGTAACCGGCTTATCGAAGACGCTTGGCGCGGGGTTGCGTGTCGCGTATCTGAAGGCGCCGACGTCGCGGCAGACTCAGCGCATCGCGGGAGCGTTGCGGGCGACGTCGGTCATGCCGAGCCCGTTCACCGTGCTGCTCGCAACGCAATGGATCAACGATGGCACCGCCGCCGACGTGCTCGATTCCATTCGCGATGAAGCGGCGGCGAGGCAGGCTATCGCGTCGGCGGAGCTTCGAGGTCTCGCCTTCGACGCGGATCCGCAAGGGTTTCATCTCTGGCTGCCCGTGCCTTCGATGTCCGACTGGAGCGCGCCGGAACTCGCGTTGCAGTTGCGCAATCAAGGCATCGGCGCGGTGGCCGGCGCCGCGTTCTCTACCGATGGCAATCCGCCGAATGCGCTGCGGCTGTGTCTCGGCGGGCCACAGGATCGCGAGGATTGCCGCGAAGCGCTAAGGCGCGTGGCGGACATGATGGCCGATCCGCATCATCTGCATATGCCGATGCTTTGAAGCGATGCGTACCCTCACGCGTCGGTCGCGTAACGACGGCAATGCTCGAGGTAGCCCGCTTCGTGGCTGCTCACCAACTGCACGATGCTGTTCCAAAGCCATAGCGGCGCGTCGATGGTCTTCGATCGATTGCGGCCGAGTTCGGCTCGCCACTCGCGCTTCGTTGCGTCGTCCATCTGACGCGCATGCGCCTTGCCTACGACACCCGCGAGATAGTGCGCGACGTGCATCGCGTCATCCTTGCCGAGTTGCTCGATCTCGAGTTTCATGTCCTGCGGCAACAACTCGCGGATCACCACGCCGCGATCGAGCAGGCGGGCCGCGCGCATGCGTTCACCGAGAAACGGCGACAGGTTTCGCGCGCCTTCGAGGACGCGCAAGGCGTTGTCGCGCGGCATCGCGACGTCGTCGTAACGGGGCGCGGCGGCCTTCACGCCTTCCTTGATGTCCATCAGACACAGGTCGTCGCCTTCGACGACGCCACCATCGACATCGAGCAGGACCGCATAACGCAGACGGCCGAGCGAGCTGCAACCCTTCACCCAGTACGCCGCGTCCAGCACGACGATCTCGCCCGAATCCTTGCGTCCCTTCAGGCTCGTCGGCAGGCTTGCGATGTCCTCATCGGCGAAGAGCGCTTCGATCGCCTTTCGCTCGTCTCCGGCAAGCGGCCAGAAGCGTTTGCCCAAGGGAATCGTCGGATGCAGGTCCTCGATGCGCTCGCGCGCGAGATGCTGCCACGATCGATGCACGGCTTCCTTCATCGTCACGTGAACGGGTTCGGGACGCTTGATGTCGATGACTTCATCCGCGAATGCCGATTCATATCCTGCGGCCAGCGCCTCGATCATTCGCACGACGTTCAGCCCCGACAACGATGATCCGCGCGCAGCCGTCGCAAGCGACAAGCCCAGACGAACGACGTCATGCACCGGGTTGCCGATCACCGTCTGATCGAGGTCGCGAATCTGGATTTCAACTTTACCTTTGGCATTGGCAATCGGTCCGAGATTGCCCGTGTGGCAGTCGCCGCAAATCCACACCGCCGGGCCGCGAGGCAACGAATCGCCGTTCGCCTCCATCACCCACTCATAGAATCGTTCGGTATTGCCCCTGACGTACGCGTGCGGCGAGCGCGCCATTTTGCAACGGCGCAGTTCGGTCAGAAGCGCCTGCCGGTCATCGGGCGCGGGCATGCCTTTGTTCGCTTTGCTGTTCTTGCTCATATCCGATTGCCGTAGGTGGTCGGAAGACAGAGCAGATGGTGTGCCGTCGTCTTGCAAACGGCTTACGCGGATCGATCGAAGCGTGTTTCCAGCACGCCGGCGATATTCGCGAGATTCGCTTTGATCTGTTCCAGTGCGAACGACAGCGTCGACAACGCCTGCAACTGCCGTGAGTCGTTCGCGTAGCCGAGAATCACGTTCGCGATATCCGATTGGACGGCAGCGGACGCATCGTTCAGCGGCCCGAGGAAGCGTTCGGCAGGCGGCAGCGGTGCGCCGCCGCGCATCCATGCAGCCAGTGCCTGCAGATAGCCGCTTGCGCAATCGCGCACGAGTTCGATGCGCTCCGCGAGCGGCTCCGTTTCCTCGTTCGTCAGCCAGCCGCATTGCGATTGCCCGATGCGATCGAGCAGCACCAGTCCATGCCATAGCGTTTCGAAAGCGACGAGCGCGGCGCCGAGCGACGATCCGGTTTCGAAGCGCGCACGCACGCGCGTCTCGCCGCAGACCGCGCGCGCTTCGACGAGATGGCGCAGAAAGCGCTCATGCAGCGCATCGACGCGTTCGCGGTTTTCGAGCGGACCGAGGATCGGCATCGTCGCGAGCAACGCACGGCAGTCATCGAGAAGCTCGCCCATGATCTCGAAGGCGCGCGAACGCGACAGTTGCGGCCACACGCTCGACGACACACCGATGCCGATGGCCGCGCCCAGCGCGATCGCTTCGGCGCGCGACACCGCGCCTGCAACGCCCGCCGATGGTTCGAGCGCGAGCGCCGCCGCCACGACGATGCTGTAGTTCGTCGTCGGGAAGAGCGTCGACGCAAGGCATGTGACGAGCGTCGCGAGACCGAGCCGCGGGAAGGCATCGGCGGCATCGGGAAAGAAATGCAGCGTCGCGAGGCCCACCACGGTGCCGATTGCCGCGCCGATCATCTGGCCTACGCCGTACTTGAGGCTTCGGTCGAAGCTCACCTGCAGCGCGAACAGACTGGAAAAAACGCCCCACGTTGTACTCGATGAACCGATGAAATTCATGCACGCATACGTCAGCACGCTCGCGATGAGCGATTGCACGCACATGCGCAGCGCATCGAACCGGCCGATGCGTCGGGGGCGTCTTCGTATGATTGTCAATTCGGCTTGAGTCGCTGAGAGGTTTGCACGATGCGAGCATCGCCTGTGCCCATGCCACGGCATTGCGATTGCTGAAATGGCGCATCCCCGAATCGGAGCCGATCATGAGACCGCTCGTCAAAACCCTCCTCGTTCTGAGCCTCGCCGCCCTCTCGCCGATGGCCAGCGCAGAGGAAACCGCCAGCCGACACGACCGGCAAGGCGGCGATGCCAGGCTTCAGCTCGTCGCGACCTTCGAGCATCAAGTGACCGGCGTCACCGTGACGCCCGATGGCCGCACCTTCGTCAACTTTCCGCGCTGGACGGAAGACGCGCCGATATCCGTCGCCGAGCTCGGCAGCACCGGCGATCTGCGACCCTATCCCGATGCCGATTGGAATAGCTGGCGCAATTCACGTCGCGATGAAGTCACGCCGCAGGATCACTGGGTCTGCGTTCAGTCCGTCGTCGCGGACAAGCGCGGCAATCTCTGGGTCATCGATCCGGGTGCGCCGGCGCAGTCGCTCGTCGTGCCGGGCGCGCCGAAGCTCGTGCAGATCGATCTGGCATCGAACCGCGTCGCGCATGTCTATTCGTTCGATGAAACGATCGCACCGCAAGGCAGCTATCTCAACGATGTCCGCCTCAGCCCGGACGGCCGCTTCGTCTATATCACCGATTCGGGCGTACGCGGCGCGATCGTCGTTGTCGATACGGCGTCCGGCTCGGCGCGCCGCGTGCTCGACGGCGACCCGAGCACGCAGGCCGACAAAAGCGTGACCGTGAAGGTCGACGGCAAGCCGCTGCAGCAGACCGACGGACGGCGCGTGAGCTTTTCCGCCGACGGCATCGCGCTGACGCCCGATGGGCGCTATCTGTACTGGCAGGCGGTGAAGGGCAAGACGCTGTATCGCATCGCGACCGACGCGCTTCAGAACGCGCAGTTGAGCGCGCAGCAGGTTTCGTCGCGCGTCGAAGCGGTCGGCATCGACGGTCCCGCGGACGGTCTCTGGTTCGACGAGCGCGGACGGCTTTACGTGTCGTCGGTCGAACATCACGCGATCCGCGTGCGTGACGGCGATCGCTTCACGACGCTGCTGCGCGACAAGCGTCTCGTCTGGCCCGACACGTTCTCGGAAGGCGCGGACGGCACGATCTACGTCACGGATTCGCGCATTCCCGACATGAACTGGTTCGATCCGCAAAGCCCCGTCGCGTTACCGACGCGGCTCTATGCGATCAGGGGACGCTAACGAATGCCGTCTTCGTCGCTAGCTGACGAAGACGATCTCCTGAACATATGAACTGCTGCAAGTGAAATGGGCGATGCGTCCGATGCGCAAGTGAAGAAGCACTTGCTCGAGTCCGTGGACTTCCCTGCCGTCCTTCTGCTGGCCGACGACGTTCGCGCGGCTCGCCTCGGGCCCGTTGCGCTTCAGATCGATGATGCGGCGGATGGCGCCCTGCGTGTTGGTGAAGTATCGGTTCATGAAGGCGCACGTGCGTTGTCGTGCTGCGATCGTAGCGTCGCTCACCTCAAGCGAATGTTATGCAGGATACGTAGCCGCGCGATCCGCGCAACGTCGCACACACGGCGCCTCAGCAGCTTCGGATGACATCCGTGAGTTCCGATGCGGTAACGGGCTTGCGCAGATAGCCGTCGAATTGACGCGATGAATCCATGTCGAATCCGCGCGTACCGGTCACCGCGACGATGCACGCCTCCGTCGATGCGCCCGCGCAGCGCACGAATTCGCAGAGCTTGCGTCCGTCGATATCCGGCAAGCCGATATCCATGAACACGGAGTCGTAGCGAGTCTGGCCTGTCATGCGCAGCGCCTCGCCGCCGGTACGCGCGACGTCCGCGTGATGGCCGAGCGAGGCGGCCAGTTCGGCGAAAGCCGCGGCGACGTTTGCATCATCTTCGACGAACAGAAACAGCATTGTCGATTCCGGCCGATTGCGGCCGGCTCCCGGTGTTTGAAGGGACGCGCATCCTGTCGCAACGCGAGCAAATCCCGTACCGCTCGGACGGACTTCGACACGACGCTATTTCCGTTCATCGCGACTCGGCACGGACGGCGTCGATATCGCGCCGAGCGTCGACGCAACTTCGCCGTCCGACCATGTCGCGATATCTCCCAGCGCAAGCATCCCGACGAGTTGCTTTTCTCCGTTCACGACGGGCATACGGCGTATCTGCAACCGTTCCATCCGGCGCATCGCGTCTTCGATATCGTCGCTCTCGAAGCACCATTCCACCGGCTCGCTCGCCACTTCCTGCACGGCGCACGAAGCATCCTTGCCCGCCGATACCGCGCGAACCACGATATCGCGATCCGTCACGACGCCCTTGAGCCGCGTGCCGTCGCATACCGGCAGCGCGCCCACGTTCAATTCGTCCATCAGCTCGGCCGCGCGGCGAATCGTGTCGCCCGACGCGATCGCCTGCACGTCTCGTGTCATTACATCGGCTACCTTGGTCATGACATTCTCCCGTCTGAATCACGCTGTTCTCGCGATGAGAGAAACAGCATCCGTCATGCCCCCGTCTCGCGTCAGCGTGCGGCACGCCGATTGCTAAACAGGTCGCACGTCCGCTTTCTGTCCATAGAGACGATGCACCCATGCAAAGCGCATTGACGCCCGCAGGCATTCAAGCCAGCCGCATTCTCGACCTGTGGCATCTGACGCTGGCCGTCTGCTGCGTTGTGTTCGCGGCGATTCTGCTCGCGTGTCTCATCGCGATGATGCGCGCGCCTCGCGCGAATCGCGCAACGCCTGCGGATCTCTCCGCTGTCGGGCATCGCGAGCCGCGCGTGCGCTTCTGGGTCGTCGCCGCGACGGGCGTGTCCACGTTTCTGCTCTTCGGTCTCGTTCTCGCCGATGTCCTCACGGACCGCGCGCTCTCGCGCCTGCCCGTCGACAACGCGTTGCGCATCGAGATGACGGGTTATCAATGGTGGTGGCAAGTGCGCTACGCGAGCGATGGCGACGCGCCCGGCTTCACGCTCGCCAACGAACTCCATGTGCCGGTCGGACGGCCGGTGGTCGTGTCGCTGAAAGCCGCCGATGTGATCCACACGTTCTGGGTGCCGAATCTTCATGGCAAGAAAGACATGATTCCCGGCCGCGATGCGACCATCGAGTTTCGCGCGGACAGGGCGGGCGTGTATCGCGGACAATGCGCCGAGTTCTGCGGTTACGAACACGCGTTGATGGCGTTTCAGGTCATCGCCGATCCGCCTGCGCAGTATGAAGCGTGGGCCGCCCGTCAGCGCCAGCCGTCCATCGCGCCATCGGACGACATCGCCGTGCGCGGCCGCGACGTGTTCATGAGCCAGGACTGCGCGCGCTGTCACACCGTGCGCGGCACCGAAGCGCAAGGCACGATCGGCCCCGATCTCACGCATGTCGCGAGCAGGCAGTTCATCGCGGCCGGGACGCTTTCCAACAATCGCGGCAATCTCGCCGGATGGATCGT
This sequence comes from Caballeronia sp. LZ008, assembly GCF_031451435.1. Taxonomy (NCBI): domain Bacteria; kingdom Pseudomonadati; phylum Pseudomonadota; class Betaproteobacteria; order Burkholderiales; family Burkholderiaceae; genus Caballeronia; species Caballeronia sp. LZ008. The sequence continues at coordinate 170,197 of NZ_JARUXK010000002.1, forward strand.
CGATCCGCGCGCGCTCAAGCCCGGCACCGTCATGCCGCCGACGCGCCTGCCGCCCGCCGATCTGCAAGCGCTGCTCGTCTGGATGGAGACGCTCAAATGAGTGAAGCACCGCTGACAGACGGTCCGCACGCATCGCCCGAAGTGCGCGATGCGCTCGCGAAAACCTGGAGCGATCCGCCGGGCTTCATCGGCATGTTGAGCGCGGTCAATCACAAGACGATTGCGCGACGCTTCATCGTGACGACCTTCGTGTTCTTCGTGCTCGCAGGCTTGCTCGCACTCGCGATGCGCACGCAGCTCGCGCGTCCGGATCAGCGGCTGATCGGCCCGAACCTCTACAACGAACTCTTCACGATGCACGGCACGACGATGATGTTCCTCTTCGCCGTGCCGGTGATGCAGGCCGTCGCCGCGTACCTCGTGCCTTTGATGATCGGCGCGCGCAGCATCGCATTTCCGCGCATGAACGCGTATGCGTATTGGGTGTTCCTGTTCGGCGGCTTGCTGCTGTTCGCCGCGCTCGCCGTGAACACCGCGCCGAACACCGGCTGGTTCAGCTACGTGCCGCTCGCCGGTCCCGACTACTCGCCGAACAAGGGCACGGACATCTGGGCGCAGATGATTACCTTCACCGAGCTTTCCGGCCTGCTCGAAGCGGTGGTTCTCATCACGACGATCTTCAAGCTGCGCGCGCCCGGCATGTCGCTCAACCGCATGCCGCTCTTCGTTTGGGCGACGCTCGTGACGCAGTTCATGGTGATCTTCGCGATGCCCGCCGTCATGCTGTGCAGCACAGCGCTGATTCTCGACCGCCTCGTCGGCACGCATTTCTATAACCCGGCGAAGGGCGGCGACGTTTTGCTGTGGCAACACCTCTTCTGGTTCTTCGGCCATCCCGAGGTGTATCTGATCTTCATTCCGCCGCTCGGCTTCATCTCGTCGATCATTCCGACGTTCGCGCGCCGCCCGATATTCGGCTATCCGGCGATGGTGCTGTCGCTCATCGCCACGGCGTTTCTCGCCTTCGGGCTGTGGGTGCATCACATGTTCGCGACGAACATTCCCGAGCTCGGCAAGAGCTTTTTCACGGCGGCGAGCCTGATGATCGCGATTCCATCGGCGATACAGATCTTCTGCTGGATCGGCACGCTATGGACCGGCAAGCTCAATCTGCGCGTGCCGCTATTGTTCGTCCTCGCGTTCTTCTTCATCCTCGTGATGGGCGGCATGACCGGCATCATGGTCGCGTCGGTGCCGCTCGACCTCCAGGTTCACGATACGTACTTCGTCGTCGCGCATCTGCATTACGTGCTGCTCGGCGGCGCGGTGTTTCCGCTCTTCGGCGCGTTCTTCTACTGGTTTCCGAAATTCGCGGGACGCTTGCTCGACGAGCGGCTCGGCAAATGGCAATTCTGGCTGTTCTTCATCGGCTTCAATGTGACCTTCTTTCCGATGCATCTGCTCGGACTCGAAGGCATGCCGCGGCGCGTGTGGACGTATCCGCACGGCATGGGCTGGGACGGCATGAATTTCACGGCGACGATCGGCGCTTACATGATCGCGTTGAGCGTGCTGCTTTTCATCGTCAATGTCGTGAAGACGATGCGCAGCGACGAACGCGCCGCCGCCGATCCGTGGGGCGCGGGCACGCTCGAATGGAGCGTGCCGTCGCCGCCGCCGCCGCATAACTTCGATGCGATTCCGGTCGTGCACGGACGCGATCCGCTGTGGGAGCCGTCCGCGCAACCGGCCTTCGTCGCGGGTCTCGCCGCCGATGCGCGCGAAGTGCTCGTGACGAGCGTGCTCGATGCGCAGCCCGATCATCGGCCGATGTTTCCGACGCCCTCTCTGTGGCCGTTCGCAAGCGCCGTCGCCACGACGATTCTGTTCATCGGCTCGATCTACACGCCGTGGGCGATCGTATGGGCGTCGCTGCCGGTCGCCGTGGCGATGATCGGCTGGTTCTGGCCGAGTCGCGGCGAGAACCGGCTCGCGGTCGCGCGGGAGCGCCGGCCATGAACGCCGAAACGCGCCGCGAAGCGCACGGCACCGGCGAGCTCGTGCTCGACGTGCGCGCGTTGCCGACCTTCGCCTTCAGTCACCGCAGCCTCATGTGGTGGAGCACGGCCGGCCTGATGCTGATCGAAGGCACGGTGTTCGCCATCGCGGTGATGATGGTCTTCTATCTGCGCACGCGCGCCCCCGCCTGGCCGATGGCGGCCGAGCCACCGCGTCTTTTCTGGGGCACGCTCAACACGGTCGTGCTGCTCGCCAGCCTGTGGCCGAACCAGCTCGCGAAGAACGCGGCGGAACGTGGCGATCGCCGGAAAGCGGCGATCTGGCTCGCGGTGTGCCTGGTCGCATCGGTGATTTTCCTCGTGATACGCGGATTCGAATTCGCATCGCTCAACGTGAGCTGGTACGCGAACGCGTATGGCTCGGTCATCTGGCTGCTGCTCGGTCTGCACACGACTCACCTCATCACCGATACCGTCGATACGGCCGTGCTCACGGTGCTGCTCTTTACGGGGCCGTTCGAGGGCAAGCGGCTCGTCGATGTCAGCGAAAACGCGCTCTATTGGTACTTCGTCGTGTTGAGCTGGCTGCCGATCTACGGCGTCATCTATTGGGCGGCGCGGCTATGAAAACCTGGCTCGCGCTGCTCGGCGCTCCGTTCATCGTTCTCGCCTGTCTCAGCTTGAACTACGCGCTGGTGACGCCCGCGTGCCGGCTCGGAGGCCATGCGTTGCTCGACGGCGTGAGCGGCGCGAGCGCGATCGTCTGCGTGGCCGCGACGCTGCTCGCATGGCAGCGCTGGCGCGACGCGCGGCGTAAGCTCGCCCTGCCGACGCCCGATACCGGCGACCGTCCGGCACGCGCCGGTTTCATCGCGGCGGTGGCGGCCGGTGTGGGCGCGCTGTCGGTGCTTTCCGTGATCGCGATTTCGATACCGCAATGGCTACTGTCCGCCTGCTGAAATGCGCGCTGCCTTGCGTGCTCCTGTCGTCCGCCGATGCGTATGCCCACGTCCCAGCGACGGAGGCATCGCCGCTCGCGTGGACGTTCGAGCCGTGGATCGTCGCCGTGCTGGCGGCGAGCCTGACGCTCTATCTCGCCGGCTATCTGAAGCTGAACAAGCGCGGCGCGCAAGGCCGTCGCGAGCGGACCGCGAAGCTGATCGCGTTCGCCGCCGGATGGTCGACGCTCGTCGTCGCGCTGGTTTCGCCGCTGCACGCATTGAGCGAATGGCTCTTCTCCGCGCACATGCTGCAGCACGAGCTCTTCATGCTCGTGGCCGCGCCGCTGCTCGTCATCGGCCGGCCGCTCGCCGTGTGGCTCTGGGCGTTTCCCGCGAACGCGAGAGCGCGCATCGGCGCGGCGACGCGTTCACGCTGGATCAAACTGCCATGGCGCTTCCTGACCTTGCCCGTCGTCGCGTGGACGTTGCACGCCGCCGCGCTGTGGTGCTGGCACGCGCCGCGCTTCTTCGAGGCGGCGCTCGCGCGCCCCGGCATCCACACGCTTCAGCACGCCAGTTTTCTGGCGAGCGCGCTGCTGTTCTGGTGGACGGTGTTCGGCCGCGCATCGGAGGCGCAGGGCGCATCCAATGCCCACGCGATGCTTTCCCTCTTCACGACGATGGTCCACACCGGCGCGCTCGGTGCGCTGCTGACGCTCGCGCCGGGTGTCTGGTATCCGTCGTGCATCGAGACGACGCGCGCCCTCGGCTTCGATCCCTTGCAGGATCAGCAACTCGGCGGTCTGGTGATGTGGGTTCCGGGCGGGCTTGCGTATCTGATCGGCGGATTGCTCGTCGGCGCGCGCTGGCTGATGCGGCGGCCGCCGCCGCGCGCCGTCGCCGACGTGGCCAGCGAAGGATGAGCACATGCACACGACTCCAATCGCGCTCCTTCTGATCGCTACGCTCGCCGCTTGCCAGGGCAAGCCGCCTTCGGCCGACGCGATCACCGGCGGCAATCCGCGACACGGCCTCGATGCGATCCAGCGTTACGGCTGCGGCGCGTGTCACCGGATCGACGGCGTGCCGGGCGCTTACGGCAAGGTCGGACCGACGCTGCAAAACATCGGCGAGCGGGCTTATGTCGCGGGCAAGCTGCCGAACACACCGGAGAATCTGCAGACATGGATCCGCTTTCCGCAGCGCATTTCACCGCAGAGCGCGATGCCCGATCTCGGCGTCGGCGAAATCGATGCGCGTGACATCGCCGCATACCTGTATCACCAATAACGATGAACGTATCCCGCTTCCTCTCCGTTCTGCTTCTGTGGCCGCTCGCCGTCATGGCGGACGACAGGGCGTCGCCATCGCCCGAACTGATTGCGCGCGGCGCGTATCTCGCCAAAGCCGCCGACTGCGCCGGATGCCATACCGCGCCCTCGAACGGCGCGCCGTATGCGGGCGGGCTCGAGATGACGTCGCCGTTCGGCACCATCGTCAGCAGCAACATCACGCCGGATCGCGAGACGGGCATCGGCACATACAGCTACGAGGACTTTGCGAAGGCGTTGCGCGAGGGCGTCGCGCCGGGCGGCAAGGGGCTTTATCCCGCGATGCCCTATCCGGCGTTCGTGAAGATCAGCGACGACGATCTGCGCGCGCTCTACGCCTACATGATGCATGGCGTGCCGCCCGTGAATCACCGGCCGCCGGAAACGAAAGTACCCTTTCCGTTCAATCAGCGCTGGGCGTTGCCTCTGTGGCGCATGGCGTTCGCGCCGAAGCAGCGGTTTGAACCGCACGCCGATCGCGATGCGAGCTGGAATCGCGGCGCCTATCTCGTGCAGTCGCTCGGGCATTGCGGCTCGTGCCACACGCCGCGCGGGATCGCATATCAGGAACGCGGATACGACGAGTCATCGAAAACGTTCCTCTCCGGCGGCGTCAACGACAATTGGTTCGCGCCGAATTTGCGCGGAGATTCCGGCTCGGGGCTCGGGCGCATCGCACAGGACGATATCGCCGCGTTTCTCAAGACGGGCCACGGCGCGGGCATGGCCGCATTCGGCAGCATGGTCGAAACGATCGAGGACAGCACTCAATACCTGACCGATGACGATCTGCGCTCGATCGCCGTCTATCTGAAGACGCTGCCCGCGACCGGCGCGGCGGACGGCGTGTTCGATCCGTCGCTTGCGTCGCCGGGACGTCTCAAGACGCGCGCGCCCGACGTTGCGCCCGAACAGGGCGCGGCGGTCTATGCGGGGTTTTGCGCGCAGTGTCATCGAAGCGATGGCAAGGGCGTGCCGAATGCGTTTCCCGCGCTGGCGGGCAATCCCTCGGTCATCAGCGAAGATACGACCTCGCTGATCCGGCTGCTCGTCGAAGGCGGCAACAGCCCCGCGACGATCCACGGCCCGCCACGTCAGGCGATGCCGCCCTTCGCCGGACGCCTCACCGACGTACAGATCGCGCAAGTGCTTACGTATGTGCGCGCGTCGTGGGGCAACGACGCGCGCCCGGTCACGGCCAACGACGTGGGATCGTTTCGCGCGACCATCCACAAATGACGTGCGTTACTCCGGCGTGCCCGCGCCCTCGTTCGGCTTGACTTCGGAAAGGTCGTCCTTCCGCACTTCGGCTTCGCGCACGGTCGTGCCTTCGTCGTCCGTTTCGGAGACATCGGTGGTGAAGGTTTCGTCGTCGGAGGGCTTCTGGTCCTGTCCGCTTTGCTGGGATGGCGTGCTCATGTTCGATGCTCCTTACGGTTGCGGCGGCCGCACCATACGGCCACTCTTGTTTCAACGCTTGCGCGCTATCGATTACTCGTTGGTCGGATCGCCCGGGTCTTCCACGCCCTTTTCGATGTTGTCCTTCTGATCGCCATAGTCCTTGCGATTGGCGCCGTTGGTAATTTCGACATCGCCTTTCACCTTGCGATCTTCATTGCGCGTCACGGTGCCGATGGCCGTATCGGTCCAGCCTTTGATCTGTTCCTTGATCCCTTCCCTTTGATCCTTGTTCATCGTGTGCTCCTGTGTGATGGACAAATGGCGATGACAGCCGATGCCTTCAGCGCGCCGCGCGTCCGCGAATCAGCGCCGCGATCGCGAAGCCTGCGCCGAGCGCGACGTAGGTCATCGCGAGCGAGCGCTTCGACAGATGAGCTTCGAAGCCGGGCGTGACTCGTTTGGGCACGGCGTGGTAATCGACGACATAGGCGACGAGCGCGGTCGTCGCGGCGGCGGCGACGATCGTCGCCGGCCGGGAACGCGGTCCGCATAACGACTCGAACAACACGCCCCAGAAAGCCGCGCTTCCCATGTGAATGGTTGCGCCGAACGCGCTGTATCTGAAGCTCGGTTCTTCATGCCAGATTGCTCTCGGCCATAAGCAGTGGGATACGGCGTTGATCGCCGCGTATGGCTCGTGTCCCGCGCGAACGGCCGCGGTCGACGCGGCGCAAGCCGAAGCCAGTCCCGCAGCGGAGCCTGAATAGATGGCCCGCTTCATCAGGTCGTCGAAATGCCCTTGCATGTGTGGCTCCTTGCCGAATGCTCACGCGTTTCGCAGCATCCGCCGTGCCGAAGTTGCTCAGGAACGTCTTTCCGTGTGATGTCGATGTCCGCCCCTCGCGAACACGAAGAGCGTCGCGCCTGCCGCGGCGATTGCGAATCGACTCGGGTTCGCTTTTACCGCACCGATTACCTTCGCGATCACCGGCGAACCGTTCGGCGCGACGCTCGGGCGCGTTTGCATCGCGGGCGCGGTTTGCGGACGTGTCGTGGCGGGCACGTTCGTCGCCGGCGCTGCATGAGGCTCGCGCTTCTCGTTCGATTCGTCGGTCTTGCCTTCGCGCGCCTCGACTCGCGTTGCAGCGGCTTCCGCGCCCAGCAGCATGACGGCTGCCGCGAAATACAGCCACATCAGGAGCACGGCGAGCGACCCGGCCGCGCCGAATGCGCTCGCGGTCCCGGCATGCGTGAGATAGAGCGCGAACAGCTTCTTGCCGACCGAGAACAGCACCGCGGAGATAACGCCGCCTACGAGCGCATCGCGCCACGGTACGTGACCATCGGGCAGATACTTCAACAGCGCGGCGAAAGCGCACGAAAGGATCGCGAGACCGAGCACGAACTGCACGATGTCGCCGATGACGACGAGCGGCGATTCCCCGAACACCCATTTGCCCGCTGCCTGCACGGCGGTGTCCAGCACGAGCGACACGATCAGCAGGAACGCGACGCCCATCACGAGACCGAAGGAGATCAGCCGAACCTTGACGAGCGTGGCGACGCCCGATTTTTCTCTGCCGCTTTTCGGCCAGATGATCGATAGCGCCGTGTTCAACGATGAAAACGTCGCCGATGCGCCCACGGCCAGCAGTACGAACGAGATCACCGCGGCAATGCCGCTTCCGCCGCTCTGATGCGCGTGCTCGACGATCGCCTGCACGCTCGCGGCGGCATCCTTGCCGAGCATGCCGTTGATCTGATGAAAGAGCTGACCGCGAGCGGCCTCCGCGCCGAACACGAGGCCGGCGACGGCGATCACCATGACGAGCGTCGGCGCGAGCGAGAACGCTGAATAGAACGCGATGCTCGCGGCCATCGGCGCAGCACGATCCGCGCTGAAACGTTTGAACGTGCGTGCGGGCCACGCGAAGGTTCGTCCCATAAGCGACTTGACGTTCATGGTTGTCTCCGTTGATTCATCCGCTCGGCATCAAGCATCGTCGATGCCCGCTCCTTCGAAGTCAGTTGGATCGCGTGGCATACGCGTTGCTGATTCCCATTCAGGCCGATGCCGCGGACTCGATCCGGACAGCCGGCCTTCCATTCCACGACGCGGCTTTCCCCCGCGATACGCCAGCGCGATGCATCGCGCTGAGGCTTGCAGCAGCATGACCGTAACCGACGCCTTCGACGTCCTCTTGGTCGCTGCGAGCATAACCGTCCAACCTTGATGATTCGCGCCGGGACCGTGAAGGGTTTCGTGCGCCCTAAAAGGAGCCATGCAATGTTCGTGCATAACAAGCGTCTGCAATACACCGTCCGCGTGAGCGCGCCCAATCCGGGTCTCGCCAATCTGATGCTCGAGCAGTTCGGCGGGCCGCAGGGCGAACTGGCTGCCGCGTGCCGGTACTTCACGCAAGCTGTCGGCGAAGACGATCCGGGCCGCAAGGACCTGTTGTTCGATATCGCCACCGAAGAACTGAGCCATCTCGAAGTGATCGGCTCGATCGTCGCGATGCTGAACAAGGGCGCAAAGGGCCAGCTCGCGGAAGCAGTGGAATCGGAAGCCGAGCTGTATCGCTCGCTCACGGGCGGCGGCAACGATTCGCACACCACCGCGCTGCTCTATGGCGGCGGCCCTGCCCTCACCAACTCCGCGGGCGTGCCCTGGACCGCTGCCTATATCGACACCATCGGCGAACCGACGGCCGACCTGCGCTCGAATATCGCCGCTGAGGCACGCGCGAAGATCGTCTATGAGCGTCTCATCAACGTGACGGACGATCCGGGCATCAAGGAAGCGCTGGGCTTTTTGATGACGCGCGAAATCGCGCATCAGAAGTCGTTTGAAAAGGCGCTTCATTCGATTCAGCCGAACTTCCCGCAAGGCAAGCTGCCGGGCGAGCCGGAGTTCACGAGCGTGTACTTCAACATGTCGAAGGGCAATGACGCGCGCGGGCCGTGGAACGAAGGCGGCGACTGGAAGTTCGTCGAAGATCCGCAACCGGCCGTCGATGGCGGCGACGGGGCGGCCACCGTGACCGTGACCGAACGCGATGTCGAAGTGCTGCAGGCGATGGCATCGCGCACGGCTTCGGATCCGTCCGCCGATCCGACCACCGGCGCCGACCTGGGCGCTGGAAAGGCGAACGAAGTGTAAGACCCGCGGCGCTGCTCCGGTTCGGGGCAGCGCCGTTCGAGCGTTATCGATGCGCCAACGAATCATGAGTGCCGTGAGCGAATACCTGGTACCGAAATGCGCGATCTGGACACGTAGAACGAAAACCGCGCCCGGCACGCCGCGCGTGCTCGTCGTCGACGACTATGTGGATACGGCCGACGCCATCAGCATGGTTCTGGCCGTGTGCGGATTCGATGCCGATGCCGTCTACGGCGGCCTCGGCGCAATCGACGCGACCACGCGATGCAAACCGGAAGTCGTCCTGCTGGATATCTGGATGCCCGACATGTCCGGGCTCGAAGTCGCCGCCCGCCTTCGCGCGGACGCGAACACGTCCGGGACCATTCTTATCGCCCATTCGGCGGCAGCAAGCGAGGCCGATCTGCAACGCGCGAAGCAAGCGGGATTCGACGCGTTTTGCGCGAAGCCGACCGACGCGATGACCTTCGCGCCGTTGCTTCGTTACTTCGTGCACGGGCCCGTCGCATGACGAGACGCGCGGCACGCTCGATGCGCGATGCGCGGAACATCGACATCACTGACGCACAGAGGAAAACATGAGCATCTTCTCGAACATATTGAACAAGATCTTTCCGCACGACCATCCGGCGGCGACCGCTTCCGGCGGGACCGTGCCGCCTGCGGCACCCAATGCGGCGCCGCCATCGAGCACGACGTCATCGGGCAATCCGACCAGCACGCCTCTGGGTTCGGCGAGCGGCGCCGCCGGCACGCCCGCAACGCCCGGCGTCGAGCCTGCACGGCCACCGGTCACGCCATTGCCCGAAGTGGACGTCATTGCGATCCTCACGCAAAAGCAGCAGCAAAACGGCGCGGCGCTGAACTGGCGATCGTCCATCGTCGATCTGCTGAAGCTGCTCGATCTCGATAGCAGTCTCGAATCGCGCAAGGCGCTGGCGCAAGAACTGCACTACACCGGCAACACCGACGACTCCGCCACGATGAACATCTGGCTGCACAAGCAGGTCATGACGAAGCTCGCGGAGAACGGCGGCAAGGTGCCGGCCGATCTGAAATGAGAACCCGCTTTCCCTGATCGATCCATGAACGAATCTCGACCCAGCATGCGACGCGCTTCGTCACCGGCGTCGATGCGCCGGTAGACGGCGGCCTGAGCGCCTCCAACGTACAGCCGCCGCAAGCGTAACTTCTACTTCGATTCGTTGAACGACTTGGCGTAGAGCTGCGCGCTCCGGTCCAGATCTTCCGTCGCGGCATAGATCAACGGCTGCGCTTCGGGAGAAAGCACCGCACCGTCGATCACGCTGCCTGTCACGAGGCGATGATCCCCGGCTTCGATATCGCCGATAGCCTGACAGTCGAAATACGCCAGCGCATCGGGCAGTATCGGCGCGCCGCTTCGGCCGGTTTTCCAAGGCGTCGACGACAGCTTGTCGATCGTGCGGCCCGATTGTGTCCCGAAGTGCGCGGCCAACGTCTGCTGATCCGAAAGCAGCACGTTGATGGAGAACGCGCGTCCGCGTTGCAGTATCCGATAGGACGCATGCGCCGGATTGATTGCGATCGCAACGAGCAGCGGGTCGAACGAGACCTGCATGACGGAGCTCGCCGTAAACGCGTTCTTCGTCGCGCCGTCCGCCACGCCGATCACATGGACGCCTGCCGTCAGACGCCGGAAGAGGTCGGCCATACCGTTTGTCATCGCGCTTTATCCTTGATGTCGGAGGAATCGTTCAAGCGTGCATGTGCATGTGCCATGCCTCGGCGGGAATACGCGTTGCGCAAGTCGAATGGCAGCGACGACGCACCTATCCGACGATCGGATCAATCCGCAGGAGGCGACCTTGAAGGCACTCATCTGGCATGGCAAGAAAGACATCCGTTACGACACCGTTCCGGACCCCGTGATCGAGCACGGCCGCGATGCGATCATCAAGGTATCGACTTGCGCGATCTGCGGCTCGGACCTCCATCTGTTCGATGGCTTCATGCCCGGCATGGAATCGGGCGATGTGATGGGTCATGAATTCATGGGCGAAGTGGTCGAAGTCGGCCGTGATAACACCGCCCTCAAAGTGGGCGATCGTGTCGTGGTGCCGTTCACGATCATCTGCGGCGAATGCGATCAATGCAAGCGGGGCAATTTCTCCGTTTGCGAACGCTCGAACCGGAACAAGGACGCCGCCGACAAACTCTTCGGTCATACGACGGCCGGCCTCTTCGGATACACGCATCTGACAGGCGGCTATGCGGGCGGACAGGCCGAATACGTACGCGTGCCGTTCGCGGACAAGACCCATATCAAGATCCCCGATGGCCTTTCCGACGAACAGGTGCTCTTTCTCGGCGACATCTTCCCGACCGGATGGCAGGCCGCGGTCAATTGCGAAATCGAACCGACCGACACCGTCGCGATCTGGGGCGCGGGCCCCGTCGGGCAGATGGCGATCCGCAGCGCGATATTGCTGGGGGCGCGACAGGTCATCGTCATCGATCACATTCCCGAGCGGCTTGCGATGGCGCAGGCGGCGGGCGCGATCCCGATCAACTTCAAGGACGAAAGCGTGCTCGACCGCTTGCGCGATCTGACACAAGGCAAAGGCCCCGAGAAGTGTATCGATGCCGTCGGCATGGAGTCGCACGCGACGCGCTCGTTCGACGGCATCTACGATCGAATCAAGCAGGCCGTCATGCTCGAATCCGACCGGCCGCATGTGCTGCGCGAGATGATCTACGTGTGCCGTCCGGCGGGCGTGCTCTCGGTGCCGGGCGTGTATGGCGGACTGATCGACAAGATTCCGTTCGGCGCGGCGATGAACAAGGGTCTCACCTGGCGCATGGGGCAAACGCACGTCAATCGATGGAGCGACGACTTGCTCAAGCGCATCGAAGAAGGACAGATCGATCCGTCCTTCGTCATCACGCACCGGATGAATCTGGCGGACGGGCCGCAGATGTACGAAACCTTCCGCGATAAGCAAGACGGGTGCATCAAGGTGGTTTTGAAGCCTTAGTCGACGCACCCGCGCACGGTGAGGACGCGTCGCTTCGCGTTTGGATGCGCGCTCGGGCCGGCGAAGCGGCGCGCGAGCGCGCGGACGCCGAAAGCGGCGCCTCTGCGACGTACGTGATCATTGCGCGCATCCATCGCATTCAAGGACCGTGCTCGATGCGATGAAAGGCGCGCGCAGACAGCATGCCGACGCGTGAACGTCAGTCGTGGCGATGATGCTTGTGATGCTTGCCGCGACGGCCGTTATAGCCGCGGCTGTAGTCGTCCGCGTACGAATTCGAGCGCGATACATTGCCGCCCAATGCCGCGCCCGCGCCGCCGCCGAGCGCCGCGCCGATCAGACCGCCGCCGCGGCCGCCCATGGCGTTGCCTGCCGCCGTGCCCGCACCGCCGCCGAGCGCGCCGCCGATGATCGCGCCCGTGCGCTCGCGACGGTTCGACGTGACCGCGCCGCCGGCGCCGCCACCCACCGCCCCGCCGAGCACCGCGCCCGTGCTGCCGCCCACCGCGCCGCCCAGCGCCGCGCCGGCTACGCCGCCGAGCGCGCCGCCGAGCGCATTGTTCATGTCGCCGGCCATCGCCGAAACCGACGCAGCAGCCGTGAGCGCTGCGATTGCAACGAGTCGAATGATTCGCTTTGACATAGTTCGGATGATTGTTTTTGAGACGGGCCGAGTATAACCGCGGCTTACGAAAACCTTCGGTAAAACTGCCGCACGTCGGCGGTAAGACTTGTAACAAAGTCCGATTGCCGACATCGCGCGGCCGCAGCCGACACCTCGCCGATGGCGACGTTAGAATCTAATTCCGATTCGTCGAATCGTCCGCTACAGGAGGCCAGCGTGCCCGCGTTACTCCCTGACGTCGATCGAGATGGACTTCTCGAATACTCGGTCGTCTTCACCGACCGATCGATCAACCATATGTCGCAGCGCTTTCAGGGCGTCATGCGCGACATCTCCAACACCCTGAAGAAGGTCTACAACGCCAAGGCCGTCGCGGTCGTTCCCGGCAGCGGGACCTTCGGCATGGAAGCGGTCGCCCGGCAGTTCGCGACGAACAAGAAGTGCCTCGTCATCCGCAATGGCTGGTTCAGCTACCGCTGGTCGCAGATTTTCGACATGGGCGGCATTCCGTCCGAATCGACCGTGCTGAAGGCGCGCCCGGTCGCGGAAGGCAGGCAGGCCGCATTTGCGCCGCCGCCGATCGAAGAAGTCGTCGCCGCGATCAAGCAGAACAAGCCCGATCTCGTCTTCGCGCCGCACGTCGAAACCGCAGCCGGAATCATCCTGCCCGATTCGTATCTGCGCGCCGTGGCCGATGCGGTTCACGCCGTGGGCGGCATGTTCGTGCTGGACTGCATCGCCTCGGGCACCGTCTGGGTCGACATGGAAGCGAGCGGCGTCGATGTGCTCATCAGCGCGCCGCAAAAGGGATGGAGCGCGTCGCCGTGTTGCGGACTCGTCATGTTGAGCCCGCTCGCCCGCGAAAGAATCGACGCGACGACGAGCACGAGCTTCGCCTGCGACCTTCGCAAATGGCTGCAAATCATGGAAGCCTACGAGAACAACGGCTTCGCGTATCACGCCACGATGCCCACGGACAGTCTCACGACACTGCGCGATGTCATGAAGGAAACCGAGGCGTACGGCTTCGACAAAGTGCAAGCGGAGCAATTCGAGCTGGGCAAGCGCATCCGCTCGCTCTTGGCCGACAAGGGCTTCAAGAGCGTGGCGGCCGAAGGTTTCGAAGCGCCGGGCGTCGTGGTCTGCTACACGGACGATGACGGCATCCGCACCGGCAAGAAATTCGCCGATGCCGGCGTGCAGATCGCGGCGGGCGTTCCGCTTCAATGCGACGAGCCGGCAGATTTCAAGACCTTCCGCATCGGCTTGTTCGGGCTGGACAAGCTTCACGACATCGAAGGCACGGAGGCCCGATTCGCGAAGGCGCTGAACAGCATTCTGTAACGCGCGCGGCTAGCGTTGCGGCAGGGCGCGCCGCGTGAGATTCAGCACCAGCAGGAAGCCGATGAACATGACGATGCCGCCCGCGATCAGGCTCGCACCGATCGCGCCGCGATAGACCGCGACGATCTGCGCCTGCTGCGCCGCGCTCATCTGCGCGATCGCGGCGATACCGTGATCCAGCAGCGCCTGCGTATCGAGGGACGCAGGCAGCCCGCTCATCTCGCGCTTGAGCACGAAGGTCATGATGCCGCCGGACAACGCCACGCCCAGCGACGCTCCCAGCGAGCGCACGAATCCCATCGTCGCGGTGGCGGCGCCGAGCACGCGCTCGGGCACCGAGTTCTGCACGATGACCGTCGCGTTCGGCATGCCGATGCCCATGCCCGCGCCGAGCACCGCCATCGCGCAGAGAAAGAGCGGCACGCTCGCGCCGATATGCGCAAGCAAGGCGAGCGAGGCGAGACCGAGACATTCGAGAAAGACGCCGATCGACAGGAGCGTCGCGATACGCCGCATGCTGCCGACGGAAAAACGTCCGCCGGTCACGGACGTGACGAGCATCATCGCGACTTGCGGCAGCATCATCGCGCCGGACTGCTCGGGCGTCTCGCCCAATACGAGCTGGAAATAGAGCGGCATGAAGACGAGCGAGCCCATCATCGCGAAGGCCATGATGCCGGAAGCCGCCACGCAGGTCGCGTAAGGCACGTTGCCGAAGAGCTTCAGATCGATGATCGGTTCCCGCGCGCGCCGCTCGACGAAGAACAGGGCGACGAAGCACGCGAGCGCAAGCACGCACGACAACGGCAAGCGCATGCCCGACATGAACGACGCGGACGCCGAATTGAACACCAGCAACAGCGCCGATGTCCCGATGCAGACCAGCACCGCGCCCGCGTAATCGACGGCGTGCTCGCCGCCGCGCTCGACCTTCGGCAGCGACATCATCACGAGCGCGAGCGACAGCGCGCCGATCGGCGGATTGATGTAGAACACCCATCGCCATGACGCGTGACTCGTGATGAAGCCGCCCAGCAACGGCCCCGCGACGCTGCTCACCGCGAACGCGCCGGTGAAGAGACCCTGATAGCGCCCGCGCTCGCGCATCGGCACGATGCTGCCGACGAGCGTCTGCGACATCGTCATCAGCCCGCCGGCGCCGAATCCTTGCAGCGCGCGAAACAGAATGAGCGCGTTCATCGATCGCGCCGCGCCGCACAGCGCCGAAGCCACGAGAAAAATGCCGATGCTGAGCGCGAAGAACGGCTTGCGTCCGTACATGTCGGAGAGCTTGCCGTAGAGCGGCGCGCTGACCGTCGACGTCAGCATGAACGCGGTGACGACCCACGTAAGATGGTTCAGGCCGCCGAGTTCGCCCGCGATGACCGGCAGCGCGGTCGCCACGATGCTCTGGTCGAGCGCCGCGAGGATCATCGCGAGAATGAGGCCCGCGAACACGCGCCGGCGCTGGTTTAACGGGATCGGTGAAACGGCAACGTCGATTGTTTCTGTGGACATCGTGTAGCGAAAATTGGATGGAAGAACGCACTACGCGCGCAGCAGGATGCGTGCCCTTTCGGATAACATTCCTTGGTTAAGCAGCGCCGGAGCGAGCGATGACAACCGCAACCGTATTCAACGAGCACGCCGATCACTGGCTCGCCGCGCGGCGCGATCCGGAGACGGGTATCGAAGGGCTGCGCGCGCATTTCAGCGGTCACGCCTACGATCCGCACGATCACGACGACATGCTGATCGGCTACACGGAACAAGGCGTACAGCGCTTTCAGTGTCATCGGTCTTTGCATACGAGCGTGCCGGGCCGCGCGATATTGATCGAACCCGGCGCGCTGCACGACGGTCATGCGCCGGAAGCCGGCGGCTTCACCTACGCGATGCTGTACCTGCCGCAAGCATGGGTCGAACGCGCGGCGCACGAACTGAATCTTCCGGGCCTGCGCAGCGTCGAGGCGGCGTTCAGTCGAACGCTCGTCGACGATCGCCGGCTCGTCGACGTCATCCGCACGGCGTTCCACGCCATCTATCACGACGAAGGCAGGCTCGCGCGCGATCAGGCGTTCGATCGCCTGCTGACGCAACTCAGCGGCCAGTTGCGCGACGCGCCGTCGATCGGCGGCGTCACCGCGCCGCTCGCCGCCCTTCGCGCGCGCGATCTCCTGCATGAACAGATGGACGGCAACATCGGACTCGATGAGCTCGCGACCGTTGCGGGCATCGACCGGTTCCGCCTGACGCGCCTCTTCAAGCGCGCGTTCGGCACGTCGCCGCACGCGTATCTGGTGCGCTTGCGCCTGCGCGCCGCGCGTCGCTTGCTGGCGGCCGGTCATCGGCCTGCGCAGGTTGCCGCGATCGTCGGATTCTCGGATCAGAGCCACCTCGGCCGCTGGTTTCATCGCGCGTACCGGATGACACCGGCCGCGTATCGGCGGATGTGCACAAACGTTCCAGACTGAACGCCGCGAATCGCGCAACATGAATGTTCCAAGGAGGAACCTTCATGTTCGACACCAAAGTGGCGCTCATCGTGCGCGATGATCTGCCCGTCTGGCAAAAGCTCAATGTCGTCGCCTTTCTCGCGACCGGCGTCGCGGCCGCGGTGCCCGAAGCGCTCGGCGAGCCTTACGAGGACGCCGCCGGACATCGCTACGGCCGCATGCTGGGCCAGCCGATGCTCGTGTTCGCCGCCGATCTGTCCGGCCTGCAAGCCGCGCATCGACAGGCGATCACGCGCGAACTCAGAATCGTGCCGTATGTTCACGCGATGTTTTCCACCGGGCACGATGCCGCGAATCGCGAGGCATTCCGTGCCGAGGACGCGGCGAATCTCGATCTCGTCGGCCTCGCGCTGCACGGCGCCAAAAAGGCCGTCGACAAGGCGGTAAAGGGACTGGCCTTGCACGGCTGATTCGAGCCGCCTTGTCGGTCAATGCGACGACACGATGATGCTCGAAATGACGCCCGTGGCGATCGCCGCCAACACGAAGTCGCCGTTCACCTGCACCCACTGATAACCCGAGGGCGGAGCGTGCAGGTCATGCGCGCGCCAGTCCTTCACGACGTAACGCGATCCACGATACGAATCCGGCAGACGGTCGCCCGAATGCCAGTCCTGATGCGGCACCGGACGGCGCGCATCGTCGTGTCCGCGTGCTTCGGGTCCGGCGTTTCGCGGCTTGCCGGGCCCTTCCTGTTGTCGATGATCCGGGCCTGCATCCGGTCCGGCCGGTTGAGCGAACGCGGCCGTCTGTCCAAAGGTGATGACACAAAGAAGGGAAGCAATCGCAAGTCTGTTCATAGGCATCTCCATAAAACCAATGAGAGCGATGGCGCGCTCATTGATTCAATGCGATGCCTTTCGTTTCCTTACCGCAGGTCGCATCAGCGCGTGTGAATCGTTCATCGACCGAGCACCGTCACGGCGGGAAAGCGCATCAGATTTTCAACGTCCCACTCGTCGCCCAGATAGCGCGTATCCGGCAGCGCGCGAGGCGAGACGAGATCGGCGGACATGCCGCGCGCGATCAGACGTTGAAGAACGTCGTCACGCAGCCAGAACAGCGACCCGTCGTATATGGCGGGCCTGTAATCCGCCTTGAACGCGGCAAGCGAGTAGATGTCGCTGTCCCTGCTCCATACGCCATGCGTTTCGATGACTTCGGGACGTTCCGTGCTTATGTAGTCGCCCAGCTTCGCATACCCCTGACGCGTCAGCGATGGATTCGTCAGCAGCCCCAGATCCAGGATGTTCAGGCGTTCGCAGCACAATGCCGTGCCGCCGACGTCCGGCGTCAGGAACTTGAGCGTCGGCTGCCCGAGATGCTCGCGCAAGCGATCGACCGACGCGCCGGTCATCGCGAAGTTCTGTGGCGTTACGCCTCGCCAGTCGCCGGGCGATTGATTCCACACCCTTTTGCGAACCGCGCTTCCCATTGCATCCATCGAAGCCGGCAGCGCGCCGCGCATCGCCGCGCCGACGATCATCGTGTCGACGTTTTCGCGCAGCACCTTGGCGTTGAACACGAAGGTCCCGGCAAGGCACAGCAAGAGCCAGCGCAAGACGCGCGGCCGACGCATGTTCGCGAAACGTTCCGCGAGCGATAGCACGAGGATCGGCAGCACCGCCACGAACATCCGGCCGGTATAGCCCCAGTTTCTTCCCGATATCAGTGCGAACACGCCGAAGGCCACTATCAGAAGCAGCGGCATCGGATCGAGACGGCGCGCCTGACCGCCCTTCCAGCTCAGGACGATGCCAGCCAGCAGCGCGGCGTTCACGAAGAGAAAATCCTTGAGGCCGCGCAGCTTCTCCAGTAAGCCGTCCCAGCCCTTCTTGCTGTATGGCGCGTGAAGCTTGGCCAGAATGGTGTTCGGCAACAATACGCCGAAGACCCAATATCGCCAGAGCGTCATCAGCAGAAAACAAAGCATCAGGCACACGCACATTCGAAACGCGCGCGAGCGTTCCTGCGGGCAAAACACGACCATCCAGCCCAGCGCGAAACCCAGATAGAACACCGCTTCGAAGCGAGTCAGCATCAGAAGCGGCACGAGTGCATACGCGAGCGTCGATTGCGCGCGCCAGTAGAGCACGAACGCGAGCAGCAGCAACGCGAAGACCGTCATCTCCATGCCGTTGACGATCTCGGCCTGACACATCGGAAGCAGCCCGAGCAAGGACACGACGATGAGCCGATGCGTCGGGCTCGGCAATGACGGTTGAAGCGCGCGCCACATCAGCACCAGCGTAGCGCTGAGCGCGATGAACGAAAGCAGTTGCGCCGCCCTGATCGCTTCGAGAAAGCCCGGATGGAACAGCCAATGCCCGATCGCGAGCATCGCCGTCATGAGCAGCGTCGACGTACCTTCGCCCAACGGCGACACCGGGGTCAACGCAAACAATCCGTGCCGCCCGAGCGTCTGTGCATACGCGACGGTGATGGCGCCGTCGTCCCATCCGTATGGGCCGGCCAGCGCGATCGCCGTCAACGAAAGTACTGCGTACGCCACTGCGAAGAGCAACCCGGTGGCTTTCTCCTTCGCCTCGATCCTGTGCGTGACGTGTTCGGTCATAGGCAGACAGCGCTATTGCGACCGCAATCCGAACACGGCCACGCCATTCTTCGCGCCCACATACACCTTGCCGTTCGCGATCATCGGCGTGATGAACTTGTTGCCCGCACCGAACTGGTCGCGCGCGCCCGCATCGACGCTGCTGTAAAGCTGATGATTGAGATTGGTCGCGTCGTAGGCGCGCAGCACGCCGATCGACCCGTTCTCCGCCGCCCACAGAATCGCGTTCGACGTGCCGTTCGCCGAAATGCTCGGCGTCGCGCCCGGGAAGCCGAACGAGTTCAGCGTCTGACTCGACGGCGTGCGCGACAGCGCGGCGTTCGTTACCGTGAACGCCTTGATGTTGTCGCCGACCGAGCCGAAATAGACCCTGCCGTTGAAGTACGCGGGCGCGCCGAACATCGGTCCGCGTATCTGGCCGACGAGCTCCTGATAGATGTGATCCGCGTTCGAATCGAACTTGCCCATCGACCAGCGGTTGACGACATAGATCGTCGAGTTCTTGCCCGCGCCGACCGCGAGACGCCAGACCTTGCCGTTCGCATCGGTGAAATCGGGCAAGACCATCGCGCCGCCGGAACCGAGGTCTTCGTCCTCGTTCGATTGCTGCACCGTGTTCGACGGCTGGAAGTAGTCCTGCACTCTCAACGGCCCGAGGTTCAGCCGCAGGAAGCCGTTGCCGAAGTTGCCGTTGATCGGCATCTCGTGCTCGTTCTGCGTCGGATCGAAGGTGCCGTTGGCATCGAGGAAATAGATCGATTCGCCGTCCGACGCAGGGCCCGCGCCGCTCATCCAGATCGAGCCCATCTGGCCGTTCGGCGTGACGTTCAGCACGCTCGCCTGCTGCAGCGTGTTGGCGTCGTAGCCGATCACCCAGCCGGTGTACGGCATGAAATCGCAATGCGATGTCCACGCGGTATAGATGACGCCGTTCAACTGCAGCAACGCCGCGCGCTCGGCGTACTGACCCGGATCGAACGTCAGCGTGCCGTTCTGGCTGCCCGCGCCGTTGCCCGGATAGGTCGCGCGGATTTCGGTCGGACCGTTGAAGAGCTCGGCGCCCGTCGTGATATCGAGCGCGTGGATGCGCTGGTGATAGCCGCCCGATGCATCCTTCGACATGCCGACGACATACATCGCGCCGTTCGGTCCGCGCCCGCGATCGATGACGGGCGTCGCCGTCACACCGATCGTCGGCGTGATCTGATGGCACTTGTGATCGTCGCTCGGATTCTCGCCGCTGCCGAGCGTCGAGACTCTCCAAAGCGTCGCGCCGCTGTCGGCATCGAACGCGTAGACGCTTCCGTTCTCGGTCGCGACGTACACGACGTTGTGCGTGGCGCCCGCGATCGGAACGTTCGCGAGAAAGAGCGGCTGCGCATCGACGGCGCCATCGACGGAATAGAAAGCCACCTTGCCGAACGTGTTCTGGTTGACGTTCGCGAGCGTGAGGGTCGTTTCGGCGAGTTGCTGTCCGGTGCGGGCGATGTCGTTGTGCCAGGTGACGACGTCCATCGCGTTGCTGGGCGACGTTGCCTTCGCCACGCTCGACGCGGCCCGGCTCGCCGCGGCCGATGTCGCATCGCCGCCGGAGTCGCCGCCACTGCACGCGGCGATGATTGCCGCGATCAGCACGGCGCCGAGTGCGGCGGCATAAGCGGAAAAACGCGCATTCATTTGCATTCTCCTTCTCCGGAAGGGGCCGGAACGGACAACGCGGTGTCGGGCGACATCGGTGCTGCAACAGAGCAATCGTGATGCCCCATAGCAGCGTGTACCCGCAAACCAGCGCATCAGCGAAGCGAGGAAGCCGTCGAGCGCCCCGAGGGACGCAATTCGGCCGCTATTGAACATCGGGAAACGGAGGGCGAGCGACGAACCTGGCTTACAAAAGAACGCGTCAGCTTTGCTCGCGACTCGCGCGCCTTCGCGGAATGGTGACGGAGAACCAGAGCAGTCTTGTCACCGAACGTTCGGGCGTAACGGGGAAGGCTCTTTACCGACTGAAAGCTATCGCAAATCGCGGAGTGAATCAATCGCGCAGGTTTTACATTGCACTTTTCGAAATCGTGCGCGTCGTTGATGACATGTTGCCGGGGCTGTAAAAACGAATGTGGGGGAGTGCACATATCTACCTACTTATTTCGCGTCTCGAACTTTTTTTGCCGATTTGGGCTGCTAATCTTTGGGCCAATGGTCATGCAAATCGCAAGGCCGTCTGTCCGGATGTCCGACATGCAAGTCTCACCTTGAGAGCCCTCGCCGGGACCAGGAACGTGCCGATGACGACGATTTCGGAAATCCGCGAAACGATGCCCGACCGAATGACATCCGGCACGCAGGCGCCCGCGCGCTCATCGGCTCGCCGCTCGCTGCTTCGCCACATGGCCGCGCTCGCTCTGGGTGCAGTGTCGTCGCCCTCCTTCGCGCAGCATGGCGATCTCGGACTCGTCACGCCGCCAGTCCGTCTCGACGATGCATGGCTCGTCGATCAGACCGGCAAGAAGCGTCTGCTCAGCGACTTGCTGCATCAGCGCGTGACTGCAGTGCAAACCGTCTATACCGGCTGCGGCACGATATGTCCCTTGCAAGGCGCGTTGTTCAACGCGGTTCAGGAACGGATACCGCAAATCCGCGCGCGTCGTCCGGTGCAATTGCTGTCGGTCGGGATCGATCCGCTTTCGGATTCACCGTCGGCATTGCGCGCGTGGCTCGCGCGCTTTCAGGCGGGTTCCGCCTGGAATGCAGCGACGCCGGCACTCGCCGATGTCGACCGGATGCGCGTGGCGCTCTCGGGCAGCAACGCGCCTCTCGGCGACATCGCTGACCATTCCACCCAGGTCTATTGCTTCGATGCCAACGCGATGTTGCGCTGGCGAAGCGCCGATCTTCCTCGCGTCGAAGACATCTGCGATGTGCTCGGCGCGCTCGCACGTACGTAACCCGCTTCATGTACGGGGTGCAACCATGCCTGGAATCCGTTCGACGAGCCACGCGTCAAGCCTGTTCGTCCGATGCATGCGCTTCTTGCTGCTCGTCGCGTTGCCGCTGGCATTGGCGGGCATGCCGCACGCCGCGCGCGCGCAAAGCTCGGCGCCCATCACGCTGAGCGGCACCAGCCTGTGCGCCGACGTGAGCGGCGAATCGAGGGCGCCGGGCGCGCCCGTGATTACGTGGTCCTGCTGGGGCGGCGCGAATCAGCAGTGGTTTCCGTCAGCGACCGGCACGCGCTACAACCTCATCAATCAGAACAGCGGCCTGTGCATGGACGTCTCGGGCCAAAGCCAGAGTCCGGGCGGCCCCGTCATCCAGTGGACCTGCAATGGCGGCGCGAATCAGGCGTTCTCGTTGACGCCGCAAGGCGCGGGCTACGCGATCGTCGCGGGACATAGCGGCTTGTGCGTGACCGCATCGAGCACGACGTCGCAAGGCAATCAACTATCGCAGCAAGTGTGCAACGGAAGCGCGACGCAAACGTGGCAAGTGGCCGGCCTGCCGGTACAGCAAGCCGCATTGCCGTCGAAGTGGACGACGCCGTATCAGTTGCCGCTCGTCCCGCTGCAAGCCGCCAATCTGCCCAATGGAAACGTGCTCGTCTGGTCGGCCGACGCGCCGCTCGACTTCACCGACAGCGCGAATCCGCCGGCGAGAACCTACACGGCGATCTTCAATCCATCGAACGGCACGAGTTCGCAAGTGATCGTGACCAATACCGCGCACGACATGTTCTGCCCCGGCATTTCCAATCTCCCCGATGGCCGCATCTTCGTGACCGGCGGATTGAGCGTGCGGCAGACCAGCATCTATTCGCCGACGACCAACACATGGACCGCGGGCAATCAGATGAACATCCCGCGCGGCTATCAGGGTAGCGTGACGCTGAGCAACGGCAACGTGTTCGTCATGGGCGGCTCGTGGAGCGGAGGGCTCGGAGGAAAGTCCGGCGAAACGTGGACCTCGGGTTCGGGCTGGCGGATCAATAGCGCGATTCTCGACGATTACATCGTCACGAACGACGCGAGAGGCGTGTTCCGCTCCGACAATCACGCGTGGATGTTCGCGGTCGGCAACGGACGCGTGTTCCATGCGGGACCGAGCAAGGCGATGCACTGGTTCGATACGGCGGGCAACGGCAACGTGAGCCCGGCCGGCAACCGTGGCAGCGACGGCGACGCGATGAACGGCAACGCGGTCATGTACGACGTCGGCAAGATTCTCGCGGTCGGTGGCGCGCCGAGCTACGATCAGTCGCCGGCCACGGCCAACGCGACGCTCATCGACATCAGCAGCGGCAACGCGACGACGCGGACCATCCCGCCGATGAGCTACCGGCGCGCGTTCAACAACAGCGTCGTGCTGCCGAACGGACAGGTCGTCGTGATCGGCGGACAGACCTTCGCCGAGCCTTTCTCGGACAACAACGCGGTCCTCACCCCGGAACTCTGGGACCCCGCGACCAACACGTTTTCCCCGCTCGCGCAGCAGGCCGTGCCGCGCACCTATCACAGCGTCGCGCTGCTGCTGAACGACGGACGCGTGCTGAGCGGCGGCGGGGGTCTGTGCGGATCATGCTCGACCAATCACACCGACATCGAGATCCTGACGCCGCCGTACCTGCTCAACTCGGACGGTTCCGCCGCGTCGCGTCCGACTCTCAGCTCCGTTCCGAGCGATGCGCAGCTCGGCACGACGATCGTGGTGACGGCCAGCCGGAGCACGCGCGCATTCGTGCTGATGCGCTCGTCTTCGGTTACGCATTCGCTGAACAACGAGCAACGACGCGTGCCGCTCACGTTCAGCGTCGGTACGGCGGGCGAATTCCAGTTGAACATTCCGTCCGATCCGGGCGTCGTCGTCCCCGGCTATTACATGCTGTTCGCGCTGAACGCCAACGGCGTGCCGAGCGTTTCGCGCGTGCTGCGCGTGCGTTGAATGGCCCGACGCCGCTTCCTCGAGGCGCGGGCCGCGGCGATGCGCGTCGCATTCGTCGCATTCGTCGCGGTCGTCGCGGTCGTGGCATTCGTCGCGGTCGTGGCAATTGCGCCGCTTGCGCGCGCGCAGACCGCATGCGACCCCGCCGACATGGGCTGCGCGATCTTCAACGGACAACATCCGATGACCGCGCATCTGCGCGACGACGAGCGCCCGTTGCCTTCCTTTGCGACGCGATGCGTCAATTGCCACGTCGGCACATCGACGAAGCCCGCGTTCGCGCCGCCGCTGACGCACGACGCCCTGCTCGGCGTCGCAAGCCGCCGTGGCGGGCCGCTCAGTCACTATGACGCGACGTCCTTCTGCCGCGCCGTGAAGGACGGCATCGATCCGGCGGGCGTGCTGCTGCGCAAGTCGATGCCCCACTACCGCATCGCCGATACCGAATGCCAGGCGCTTTGGCAATACGTCATGCATCGATGAGCGCGGGCGCTACGCGTTCCGGCGAGAGGTATTTATTGCCTCAACCGTCAGAAGAATCATTCCAATAAGGGCTTAACCCGCTAAAGAGCTTTTGACGAAGGTCGTAAAACATGCAAACCGTGTACAGGATTGACCATGTTTCACCTTCGCCTCAGAACCTTGATCTCGTGGTCTCGCCGGCGTTTCGCGACCACGCTGGTTCTGGCGACGCTGTCGGCGTCCGGGCTGTGCCTCGCCGCGCTCGCCGCCGTTTCCATCACCGTCGATCGCGACATCGGCGAGCGGGAATTGCGCCGGGCGCTCGACGTCGGCTCGGAGCTCGAACTGCTCGTCGATCTGCATCTCGCCGCCAACACCGACTTCCTCAAGGGCGTCGGCTCGGCCACGTTCGAATCGCGCGCGTGGCCCATCGCCCGCGCGGTGATGGTGGCGCGCGCCTATAACCATCTCGATGCGCTGCTCGCCGATTCGCCCGCCGCCGCCGAAAAGCTCGCGGAACTCAGACGCCTGAGCGGCGAATGGCCCAAAGCGCTGCAGGATGCCGCGGCGAACGTCGCGCTTGCGTCGCATGGCACCGCAGTCGACTCCGGAAGGTTGCTGCTCGCCAACGCGTCGCTGAAATCGATCATGGACATTCTCGCCCTGCTGCGCAGCGACGAGCGGGAGCTGATCGCCAGCATGCAGGAGAAAGCGCAATCGCAGATTCTGAAGCAGCGCATCGCGCTCATCGTGGGTCTCGCCGCCGGCATGCTGCTGCTCGCGTTCGCGGCGTCGAGCCGGCATCGCTCGGCGCTCGCGAAGAACGCGGCGCGCATCGTCGCCGATGAAGCGCAGAAACGCTTCAGCCAGTACTTCGACCAGCATCCGGTCGCGATGCTGATCTTCGATGTCGGGAACGGCGCGATTCTCACCGCGAACGCGGCAGCGCAACGTCAGTACCGGGCGACGCTGGAACAGCTCAACGCGCTGACGATCTTCGATCTGCGCCCCGCCGAAGAAGTCGCGAACTTCCGGCTCGATCTCGCGGGCTACGTGCAGTCGGGAGCCGGTTCGGGCGCGGGCGGCATCCGACGTCATCGCAGGCTCGATGGCGATGTCATCTTCGTGGACGTGTCGTTTCATCTGCTTTCGTTCGGCGGTCACGAGGCGTGTTTCATCACCGCTCACGACGTCACCGCGCACGAGAACGCGAAGGAACAACTGCACCTTCGCAGCCGCGCGCTCGAAGCGACGCGCGACGCCATCGTCATTTCGCATCTCTCTTGCGGCTCGCACCGCATCACGTATGCGAACACCGCGTTCGAGCGCCTGACGGGCCGCCGCGTGGCGGATGTGCTCGGCGCACAAACGCAGGCGGCGCTCGGCTGGGATCGCGCGATGCCCGAGACCGGATCGCTGACGCACGCGATGCGCGGCAATGTCGAAGCATCGCGACTGCTGAAGATGTCGCGCAGCAACGGCTCGACGTTCTGGAGCGATACCTACGTCGGTCCGATTCTCGACGACCACGGACGCGTCACGCACAGCATCACGGTGTTGAGCGACGTGACGGAGCGCGTGCGCCATCAGGAGCAGTTGAAGCGCCAGGCGCTCGAAGATCCGCTGACCGGTCTGCCGAACCGGCTCGCGCTCGGCGAACTGTTCGACCACGCCGTGCGGATCGCGCGGCGCAACGGCGACCGGCTCGGATTCATCTTCCTCGATCTGGACAACTTCAAGGACGTCAACGACAGCCTCGGCCATGCGGCCGGCGACGATGTGCTTCGCGAAGTCTCGCGACGGCTCGAATCGAGCGTCACGCCGCCCGGTTTCGTCGCGCGTTACGCAGGCGACGAGTTCGTCGTGCTGCTGCCGGGCCGGAGCCAGGACGAATGCCTCGCCCATGCCCGGCAGATCGCGACGCTTCTCGCGCAGCCGATGAAAGCCGCCGATGCCACCGTCGTCTCCGTCGCGAGCATGGGCGTCGCGTTCTTTCCCGATCACGGCAGCGACGCCGAGACGCTGCTGCGCGCCGCCGATGCGGCGATGTATCGCTCGAAGTCGCTTCACGCCGGTTCGATACAGGTTTTCGATCCGGAGATCGCGGCGGCGGAGACGGCGCGCAGCGCCATGGTCAAGGCGCTGGGACTCGCCATCGCGAAGAACGAACTGTTCGTGCTGTATCAGCCGAAGATCTGCCTGCGCACGCGGCGGGTCGAAGGCTTCGAAGCGCTGCTCCGATGGCAGAGCAAGGAGTTCGGCCTCGTGAATCCCGCGCAGTTCATCCCGCTCGCGGAGAGCACGGGGCTCATCGTGCAGATCGGCGAATGGGTGCTGGAGCAGGCGTGCCGGCAGGCCGGCGAATGGGCGAGGCTGTCGCCGTTTGTCGTGGTGGCGGTGAATGTCTCGCCCGTGCAGTTCGAACGCAGCGACGTCCCGGCGATGGTCGCGCGCGTGCTCGAACGCTCGCGTGTCGATCCGCGCAATATCGAACTGGAGATCACCGAAAGCACGCTCATGGCGCCCGGCGCGCTGCCTTCGCTGCAAGCGCTGCGCAGGCTCGACGTGTCGATCGCCATCGACGATTTCGGCACGGGCTTTTCGAGCCTGGGCTACGTGCGCAGCTTCATGGTCGATCGGGTCAAGCTCGATATGTCGTTCGTGCGCGGCATCGGTTGCTCGCGCGCCGACGAAGTCATCGTGAAGGCGGTCATCGCCATGGGTCAGGCGCTGGACATACGCGTCGTCGCGGAAGGCGTGGAAACGGCGGATCAGCTCGATTATCTGATCGACAACGGCTGCGACGAAGTACAGGGCTTCTGGCTGGGATGCCCGATGCGACCGGAACTGGCCGAAATATCGCTGATGCAATCGGCGCTCGCGCCGAGCATCGCCTGACGGCGTTTGCGCCGATTCCCAATGCCACGCGAATGCGCTAGATTCTCCGTCGCGAGCGCGTCGCCGAATCGTGTCAATTCAGACACATTATGTGAATGTCGATATAAATCAAAGACTTAGTTGATTTCGGCGCGCGCTGCGATTATCGTTGGGCCCTCGGCAATACTTCGCGCTGTCTCTCCTGATCGACGCCTGCAATCCGCGTCGCGACATCCTCTCGTCACGTTGTGAACCGCCCTTCGGCTCGTCCGATGCACGGCGGCGGGAATCGCATTCCCCGATCAAGCGATGAACTCCCGCGCGACGCCAGCCCTTCCACTTCCGACATGCCAGACAACGAATACGCTTTTGCCCCGCCGTTTGCCCATGCCCCGCTCGCGCGAATGCTCGCGCTCGTCGCGGCCGCCGCCTTCGCGCTGTGCGCGTGCGGCGAGAAATCCGCCGCCGCCGGCGCGCCACCCGCGGCGAATGCGCCCGAAGTCAGCGTGATGACGCTGAAGGCGCAGCGCATCGACATCGTGGACGATCTGTCCGGACGCCTCTCGTCGGTCGAAGTCGCCGACGTGCGCCCGCAAGTCGATGGCATCGTGACCAAGCGGCTTTTCGTCGAAGGCTCGACGGTCAAGGCCGGCCAGCCGCTTTATCAACTCGATGCCGCGAGCTACCAGGCCGCGTACGACACCGCGCTCGGCACGCTGCAAAAGGCGATCGCCACGTCGAAGGCCGCCGACGTCACGGCGAAGCGCTATCAGGAACTCTTCAAGATCAAGAGCGTGAGCGCGCAGGACGTGGAGAACTACGCCGCCGCGGCCGACGAGGCACGCGCCGATATCGTCACGGATCGCGGCTCGCTCGAAACCGCGCGCGTGAATCTGGCGCGCACGCGCATCGTCGCGCCGATCAGCGGCAAGATCGGCAAGTCGGCGGTGACGGTCGGCGCGCTCGTCACGTCGGGACAATCGACGGCGCTCACGACCATCCAGTCGATGGACACGCTCTACCTCGACGTCACGCGTTCCAGCACTGAAGCGCTGCGGCTCTCGAAGGCCATCGCGTCCGGCGCGCTGAAGCCCGGCACGAGCAAGGTCACGGTGCAGACCGAAGACGGCGCGACCTACGCGCATACCGGCACGCTGCTCTTCTCCGATGTCACCGTCGATCAGACCACCGGCTCGATCACGCTGCGGGCATCGATTCCCAACCCGGAGCATCAGCTTCTGCCGGGCATGTTCGTGCAGGCGCAACTCGACGAAGGCGAGCAGGACGCGATTCTCGTGCCGCAAACGCTCGTGAATCGCGGCGCGGGCGGCACCTCGACCGTGCTCGTCGTGAACGCGCAGAACGTCGTCGAAAGCCGCACCGTCACCGCCGATACGGCGCACGGCAACGACTGGATCGTGACGCGCGGCCTGCGCGCGGGCGAGCGCATCGCCACCGACAATCTGCAGGTGGTGAGCGCGGGCATGAAGGTCTCGCCCGTCGAACGCGATGCGCAAGCGCAGCTCGCCAAGGGAGACTGACGCACGATGCTCTCCCGTTTCTTCATTCACCGGCCCGTGCTCGCATGGGTCATCGCCATCGTCGTGATGCTGATCGGCGCGCTCTCGATCCGCACGCTGTCCGTCGAGCAATATCCGAACGTCGCGCCGCCGTCGATCCGCATCACCGCGACCTATCCGGGCGCATCCGCCGATACGCTCGCCACCACGGTCACGCAGGTGATCGAGCAGGACATGACGGGCATCGACAATCTGATGTACATGTCGTCGACGAGCAGCTCGGCGGGCACGGCGACCATCACGCTGACATTCAAGTCGGGCACCAACGCGGACGTCGCCGCGATGCAGGTGCAGAACAAGGTGCAGGAAGCGAACGCATCGCTGCCGAGCGCCGTTCAGCAACAGGGCATTCAGGTCAGCAAGACCGCGGGCAACATCCTGATGGTCGTATCGGTCACGTCCACGGACGGCCGCATGAACACCGTCGATCTCGGCAATCTGCTCGCGACGCGGGTGCAGGATCCGCTCACGCAAATCAGCGGCGTCGGGCAAGTGACGCTCTTCAGCGCGCAGCACTCGATGCGCGTGTGGCTCGATCCCGTCAAGCTGCGCAGCGTCGGCCTGATGCCGAGCGATGTCACGACCGCCATCGACAGTCAGAACGCGCAGCTTTCCGTCGGGCAGATCGGCGGCGCACCGCAGACGAAGACGCAAGCCATCAACGCGACCATCGTGACGCGCGGCTTTCTCAAGACTTCGGACGAGTTCGCCAACATTCTCCTGCGCGTCAATCAGGACGGCTCGCGCGTGTATCTGAAGGATGTCGGCACGGTCGAAGTCGGCGGCGACTCCTACGACATGACGTCGCGTCTGAACGGCAAGCCCGCCGCCGCGATGGGCATCATGCTCGCAAGCGGCGCGAACGCGCTGTCGGTCGCGAAGGCCGTGCGCGCGCAACTCGCGGTGTTGCAGAAGCAGATGCCGGGCGGCGTGCAACTGAGCGTTCCGCACGACACGACGCCTTTCGTATCCGCGTCCATCTCCGAGGTCATCACGACACTCTTCGAAGCCGTCGTGCTCGTGTTCCTCGTGATGTACCTGTTCCTCGGCAACCTGCGCGCGACGCTCATTCCGACCATCGTCGTGCCGGTCGCGCTGCTCGGCACGTTCGCGCTGATCGCCGCGGTCGGCTTCACCATCAACGTGCTGTCGCTGTTCGCGCTGGTGCTGGCCATCGGTCTTCTGGTCGATGACGCGATCGTCGTGGTCGAGAACGTCGAGCGGTTGCTGAGCGAAGGCCTGTCGCCGCTCGATGCCACCATCAAGGCGATGGGCGAGATCGGCGGCGCATTGATCGGCGTCACCGCCGTGCTGACGGCCGTGTTCATTCCGATGGCGTTCATGTCGGGCTCGACGGGCGAGATCTATCGTCAGTTCTCGCTCACGATCACATCGGCGATGGTGCTCTCCGTGCTGCTCGCGCTGACGCTCACGCCCGCGCTGTGCGCGACGCTGCTGCGCCCGGTCGATCCGCAACATCAGCGGCGCGGCTTCTTCGCGTGGTTCGAGCGCACATTCGAAGGCGGCACGCGCCGTTACGAGCGTGTAGTGACGCGCCTCGTTGCGCGCCCGCTGCGCTGGATGGCCGCGTATGCCGCGATCTGCGGCGTGGCCGCGCTGCTGTACTGGCAGCTTCCATCGTCGTTCCTGCCGGATGAGGATCAGGGCACGCTGATGACCATCGTCAATCTGCCCGCGGGCAGCTCGAGCGTGCAGGCGAACGTCGTGGAGAAGCAGGTCGAGTCGTATTTCACGGCGCTTCCCGAAGTGGAGAACGTCGTCATGCTCGATGGCTTCAGCGTGTCGGGCAGCGGACAGAACATGGCGATGGCGATGGTCAAGCTCAAGGACTGGAGGGATCGCAAGGGCAAAGGCCAGTCCGCGGCGGAGATCGTCGGCGCCGCGAACGCGCACTTTCGCAGCTTGCGCGCCGGACAGGTCTTCGTGATGAATCCGCCCGCCGTGCAAGGTCTCGGCAGTTACAGCGGTGTCGATTTCGAACTGAAGGACATGGCCGGTCTGGGTCACGATCAGCTTGTCGCCGCGAGAAACAAGCTCTTGGCTCTTGCCGCGAAGGATCCGAAGATCACCGGTATGCGTCCCGCCGGCATGGCCGACGTGCCGCAGTACGCCGTGGATATCGATTACCTGAAGGCGTCGGCGCTCGGCGTCAGCGCTTCCAATATCAACGACACGCTGCAGACCGCGTTTGGCTCGACCTACGTGAACAATTACGTGGACACGGGGCGCATCCAGAAGGTCTATGTTCAGGCGCTGCCGCAATACCGCATGATGCCCGCCGATATCGGCAAATGGTTCGTGACATCGAGCAATACGACGACGAGCACGACCAGCTACGACGGCAAGATGGTGCCGTTCTCGTCGTTCGCCTCGGGCCACTGGACGACCGGTTCTCCGCAAGTCGAA
Source organism: Caballeronia sp. LZ008 (assembly GCF_031451435.1). Taxonomy (NCBI): domain Bacteria; kingdom Pseudomonadati; phylum Pseudomonadota; class Betaproteobacteria; order Burkholderiales; family Burkholderiaceae; genus Caballeronia; species Caballeronia sp. LZ008. The sequence goes on from NZ_JARUXK010000002.1 coordinate 201,406, forward strand.
CGCTACAACCGCAGCCTTTCGATGGAGATGACCGCGCAAAGCCCGCAAGGCGTCAGCAGCGGCGACACGATGAACGCGATCGAAGCGCTCGTCGCGCAGTTGCCGCAAGGCATTGCGATGGAGTGGACCGGCCAGTCGTATCAGGAGAAGCTCGCGGGCTCGCAGGCGACGTATCTCTATGCGCTTTCGCTGATCGTCGTGTTCCTCTGTCTCGCGGGTCTGTACGAAAGCTGGTCCGTGCCGTTCTCGGTGATCCTCGTCGTGCCGCTCGGCATCGTCGGGGCACTGGTCGCGGCGCATCTGCGCGGCTTCACCGACGACATCTATTTCAAGGTCGGCTTGCTGACGACCATCGGACTCGCGACCAAGAACGCGATCCTGATCGTCGAGTACGCGAAGTCCCTGCACGAGCGCGGTCACAGCGTGCGTCAGGCGGCGATCGAAGCGGCGCATCTGCGCTTGCGGCCCATCGTGATGACCTCGCTCGCCTTCGGCTTCGGCGTGCTGCCGATGGCGTTCGCGAGCGGCGCGGGCGCATCGAGCCGCGAGAGTCTCGGCAACGGCGTGCTTGGCGGCGTGATTGCCGCGACGCTGCTCGCCATCGTCTTCGTGCCAGTATTTTTCGTGCTGATTCGGGGCTTCGGAAACAGGAAGAAGGAAGGAGCCGCTCATGAATAAGCGCTTCGCTGTCTGCCGCATCGTCGCGGCGACGCTGACGGTTTTCGCGCTCGGCGCGTGCACGCTCGAGCCTCACTACGAGCGGCCCGCCGCACCGATGCCCGCGTCCTATCCGCAGTACGAATCGACGAGCGCGCAACAACAGGCATCGGCTGCCGAGCTGCTGTCCGACTGGCGCTCGTTCGTGCGGGATCCGTATCTGCGTCAGTTGATCGAGCTTGCGCTGACGAACAACCGCGACTTGCGGCAAGCAGCGCTGAAGGTCGCGCAATACGAGGCGGAGTATCGGATCGTGCGCGCCGAACTGGGGCCGTCGATCACGGCGACGGGCACGCATAGTGCGTCGCACCAGTCGGGCGTGACGACGAAATCCACCAGCCTCGAACTCGGCACGAGCGCGTGGGAAATCGACTTCTTCGGCCGCATCCGCAGCCTGAAGGATCAGGCGCTGGAGCAGTATCTGTCGACGGACGCGGCGCGCCGCAGCACGCAGATCAGCCTCATCTCGACCACGGCGGGCGACTATCTGACATGGCTCGCGGATCGCGCCCTGCTCGACGTGACGGAACGCACGGTGGCTTCGTATCGCGACACCTACGAGACGACGCTGCGCGCGGCCAATCTCGGCAGCGGCTCGATGGAAGACGTGCAGTCCGCGCGCACATCGCTGACGAGCGCAATGGCGAATCTCGCCGCGTATCGGCGCGCGGTGGAGCAGGATCGCAACAACCTGATCGCGGTGATCGGCTGCCCGTTGCCCGACGGCTTCCCCGACGATCGCGCCTTGCCCGACGAACCGCTGTTCGCCGCGGTGCCCGAGGGCCTGCCTTCGACGCTCTTGACGGAGCGGCCCGACATCATCGAGGCGGAACATGCGTTGAAGTCCGCGAACGCGTATATCGGTGCGGCGCGCGCGGCGTTCTTCCCGACCGTCTCGCTGACCGCGACGGGCGGCGTCGCGAGCAACGGGCTGTCGTCGCTCTTCAAGGCGGGTTCGGGCGCGTGGGCGTTCGAGCCGTCGATCAGCGTGCCGATCTTCCAGTTCGGCAGTCTGCGCGCCTCGCTCGACTCCGCGACGATCTCGAAGAACATCTACGTCGCGGCGTACGAAGGCACGATCCAGACCGCCTTCAAGGAGGTGTCGAACGCGCTCGCGGCGCGCGCCACGTATGTCGATCAGACCGTCGCGGACCTTCAGTATGTCGATGCCGCGCAGCAGTACTACGACATCGCCAATGCGCGCTATCGCGGCGGCCTGGACAGCTTCCTCACTTTGCTCACGGCGCAGCGCACGCTGTTCAGCGCGCAGACCCAGCTCGTGACCGACCGCGCCGCGCAACAGACCAACATGGTGACGCTCTACACGGCGCTGGGCGGCGGCTGGCGCAAGGATGCGCAAGTGCAGGAGACGGCGGCGAAATAGTCCGAACGCGCTTCATTCGTGCTGCGAGGGCCGTCGCCTGTCGCGCTCGGCCATATCGCGACGCAGTTCTCGTTCGGCGTGAGCTTTCTGCTCGTCGGCGCGGTGTTCATTCCGAGCGGCATCGGCACGTTGTTCATTCCGGAACGTCTGTACGACACGAGCGATTCCGGCCCATCGACGCCCGCGCGATCACGCCGATGACGGCGCCGTCGCGCAACCGCTCATCGCGCGCTGATCGTCGTCGGCGCTGACGGGCGCGAGCGCCATCAGCCGCGCGAGCACCGGCCAGCGCGTCACCGCCGCGCGCAATTCCTCGTCGGCTTCGGCATCGAAATAGCGCGCGGCGTCGAGACCGGCGACGCGCTCCGCAAGCGCGACGACATCATGCCGGTCGCGCGCTTCCTTGTTCAGCGTGTTCATTTCTGATCCACCCATACGCCGTCCGGCGTCTTCACGACATAGCCCGTCGCGGTCTTCATCGTGACGGTGCCTTCGTTCTCGCCGATCATCGGCGTCTGCGGCAGATTGGCCGCGTATTGCGACAGCGTGACGCCCGCCTTGAACGGACTGTTCGACACGAGGTTCGACAGCAATTGCGCGATGGCGAGATGCCCGGTCGGCTGATCGATGACGGTCGTCGCGCCGTGATTGCCCGTGAAGCCGACGAGCCGCACGCCCACCGGCCCGTGGATCACGCTCGGCGTCGGAATCTCGCGCAGGCCCGCGACCTGATTGGCGTCGCCGCGCAGCGCCGCGCCGTGCTCGGGCACGAACACGATCACCGCGCGCCGCCCCGATTGCTGGATCAGATCGGCGAACTTGTCGAAATCGCTCATCAGCTTCGCCACGCGCAGCGGATACGACTCGAGGCTCGTCATCTTGTTGTTCGGCAGGCGGTTGCCGTCGTGCAGGCTGATCGTGTTGTAGTACAGCGCGACCGGTCCCGGCTCCCGCGCGCGCTCTGCGTACCAGTTCGCGAGCGTGCCGTAATCGTCCATGATCGGCGAGCCGTCGAACGCGTGCATCGCGACGGGCGCGGCCGTGTTCGGCACGAAAGGCACGTTCGGCACGCCGATGTTCTCCTTCACGAGCTGCGTGAAGTTGTCGAAGTGGCCGTCGTGATTGAACGTGACCTGCGGCGTGTAGCCGGCCTGCGCAAGATCGGCCATCAGATGACACTGCGCGGGCGCGTCCTTGTACAGATCGGCGTGCGCTTCCTGTCCGCACGACGCGCGCAGCACGCGAATCGCCGCCGGGCCGCTGTAGCTCGCCGCCGTGCTGAAGTTCGTGAACAGATAGTCGAAGTGCGACAGGAACGGATGATTGCGCTCCTTCGATACATCGAGGTCGTCCCACGACAGCGAGCAGATGTGCAGCACGATCACGTCGAACTGCTCTTTCGGATCGCTCGACCGATGACCGAAGCTCACCTGTCGCTGCGACTCCTTCGCCCTGAATGCCGCGAGCGTCGCGTTGTAATCCAGGGGGTCCGCGGATTGACGGTTAGTTGCGGCAACGGCATTGCCCTGCGGCTTCGCCTCGATGCGCGCGAGCACCGCATTCGCGCCCTGCCACACCGGCAGCGCGACGAGCGCGATCATCACGAAGGTCGCGACGCGCAGCCAGCGATTGACGACGAGATACGCGACGAGCAGACCGAGCGCGACGGCGAGCAGCATCGGCGGAAGAAAGCGCGGCAGCAACTCGAGCCAGTAGCCGAAGCTGAAGGTCGTGAGATTGCCGAATTCCTCGACGATGCGGCCGAACGGCGGCACGTTCGCCTCGCGATACATCAGCGGCAAACCGATGCCGAGCCCGGCGACGAACCGCACCGCCCGCCAGATGCGCGAGCGCAGCGGCGAGCTCGCGGCGAGCGCCACCGCGAACGCGATGTTCGCGAGCCATATCGGCTTCAGATGCCCCGTCGAAAAGAGCGCGATCTTGATGATGAAATACAGGTTCCAGAAGGTCATCTTCGTTCTTCTCGTCAGTAGCGGCGGCCATCGAGCGCGAGCTTGTCGAGCAGCGCGCGGCGCGCTCCGCCGAACAGCCGCGCATAGCCTTCGAAGCCCATCAGCAGCACTTCCTTCAGGCCCTTGAGCGGCGCGTCGTCTTCGGTGCGCTCGTCCCATTCGATCCACGCATCCGCGCGGCCGAACGTGCATTGCACGAGACGGCGCTCGTCTTCGAGCGTGAGCGAATCGAAGCGCACGCCCAGATGCGTGCCGGAAAGGCGCGTCACGCGCACCGGAAAGTGAAACTGCCGCTCGCCGCGGCTCACGACGACGCCGAGCGTGTCGCCGGTTTCGAGCGAGAGCAATCCTTCGCCGACGACGAGCCCGAGCCCGCCCGTCGAGTAATCGCTCGTGCTGCACGCGATGCTGCTGCCGTCGTTGAGCACGAGCGTCGCGGGCATGTTCATCGCGATGCGATGCGTGACGCGCACCTGCTTCGCCTCGCGCGCGACGCTCACCGCCGCGCCGAGCATCACGAGGTTGTAGAGCGTCCAGAACACGTTCATCAGGATGGTCGCGTCTTCGTCGCCCGCGCCGGCGATCAGCTTCACGATGCCGACGGACATCGCGAGCGCGTTCAGGCCGAGCAGCACGAGATACGGCTTGCTCATCGCCCAGTCGATATACGTCTCGTCGATGCGCCCGCCCTTGTCCGTCACGTTGAACTTGCCATGCTTCGGGCTGAAGAACGCGATGGTCGTCGGCAGCGCGATATACCACGCGAGCACCGACTCATAGACTTCGGCCCAGAACGAATGCCGGAACTTGCCCTGCATCCGCGAGTTCGCGATGTTCGCGATGACGATGTACGGCAGCACGAAACCCGCGATGGTCGTCGCCGCCGCGTTGATGAAGTACATCTGGAAGAAGAGGTACCACATCGGCATGGTGAGGAACACGAGGCGCGGAATGCCGTAGAAGAAGTGCAGCATCGCGTTGCCGTAGCACAGGCGCTGAAAGAAGTTCAGCCCGCGCCCGAAAAACGGATTGTCGATGCGGAAAATCTGCGCCATGCCGCGCGCCCAGCGCGTGCGCTGCTTGATGTGGCTCGCGAGGCTTTCGGTGGCGAGACCGGCGGCCTGCACCGTCGGCAGATACGCCGTCGTATAGCCGCGCCGATGCAGCTTGAGCGCCGTGTGCGCGTCTTCGGTCACGGTTTCGACCGCGATGCCGCCGACCTCTTCCAGCGGCGCGCGCTTGATGACCGCGCACGAGCCGCAGAAGAACGTCGCGTTCCAGAGATCGTTGCCCGCCTGCACGAGCCCGTAAAACAGATTGCCTTCGTTCGGCACGCGGCGGAACGTGTCGAGATTGCGCTCGAACGGATCGGGCGAGAAGAAGTGATGCGGCGTCTGCACGAGCGCGCATTTCGGATCGGCGAAGAAGGTGCCCATCGTCGCTTGCAGGAAGGAGCGCGTGGGGACGTGATCGCAATCGAAAATGGCGATGTATTCGCCGTGCGTCTTCGCGAGCGCGCGATTGATGTTGCCCGCCTTCGCGTGCTGATTGTCGTCGCGCGTGATGTAGCCGATGCCCGCCGCCCGCGCGAGCGCCTCGAACTCCGGACGATGGCCGTCGTCGAGCAGCCAGATATTGAGCTTGTCGCGCGGCCAGTCGATGCCTTGCGCGGCGAAAAGCGTCGGCTTCACGACCGACAGCGGCTCGTTGTAGGTCGGAATGAAGACATCGACGCTCGGCCAGTCGGCGGGATCGTCGGGCAGCTTCGACACGGCGCGTTCGAGCGGCCACGCGGTCTGCACGAAGCCGAACAGCAGGATCATCCACGTATAGGCTTCCGCGCCGAAGAGCGCGTAGCCGACGATCGCCTCGCCGGGCGTGCGGAAGTCGAGCGTCTCGGTCGTGCGCCACCAGACGTAGCGCGCGGTGACGAGCAGCGCGAGCGACGCGAGAATCAGCACCGGCATGCGCCCCGGAATGCGGCGGATGACGAGCGCCGCGATCATCAGCACGGCGAAGAACACGAACTGGCTTCCCGACGCGAGCGGCGACGTGCCGACGACCGCCCACAGCAATCCGCCGATCACGACGAGCGCGGGCAGCATCCAGCGCTTCTTGCCGATGACATTCGCGCCGCCTTCGAGCCGCGCGCCGAAGCGCGCCCACGGCAGTCCGTCGATGGCGGCATCGATGCGGCGCTTCATCCACATCAGCGCGAGAGCGAGCGGCGTGAGCGCGCGTTCGATCAGGCCGAGCGCGGCCCGCGCATACGCGGCGAGCGGCTTCGCGTTTTCGCGCGGCGGGCGCACGAACGCGCGCAGCAGCCACGCCCAAGGATTGCGCACGTCGATGACGCCCCACTCGCGCGCCCACGCGAGCACGAACGCGCGCAGCATGTCCCGCGCGATGTCGCGCTTGCCCGCGCGCGGCGGCTTGAAGAAGAGACGCACGCACCAGTCGAACGCCGAGCGCGTGTCGGGCACGCCGAGCCCGCGCGCGATCCAGCCGATCGCGCGGTTCGAGCGGGAGCCTGGTTCGCGCTTCATGCCGTCTCGCTCGCGGCGAGCGCGGGCAGCCACGCATCGACGTGCTGCGCGAGACCGTGCAGATCGTGCGACGTCTGCAGATGCGGCGCTTCGTCGACAATCCACGCGCCGCGCGAAAACGCCTCGGGCATCGACGCTTCCAGATGAATGCGTTGCGCGAGCGGCATGTTCCCGGTCGCGGCGCGCAGCATCGCGAGCGCGTCGCGCTGCATCGCGCGGGCGGGATTCAGGCGATTCACGACGAGACGCACATCCGCGCACGATTCCCGCAGCGCGGGCAAACGCGCGACGAGCGTCGCGCACGCAGCCGGCTCAGGCGGGCACACGGCGAGCACGAGATCGGCGGCGCGCGCGGCGTGATCCGCATGCGAGCACGGATAGCGCGGCGTATCGATCAGCACGACGCCGGTCTCCGGCAAGCCGATCTCGCCGATCGTGCGTTCGAGCCATCGCGGATGCTCGCAAAGACGCGCTTCGCACGCGGCGGATCGCGCGGGCGTGAGACCGCCGTGCGGCACGAACAGCACGCCGTCCTCGTTGCGCCAGGTCGATTCGTGCCACTTGCGCGACGGATCGGCGAGCGCGCCGCCGATGCCTTCCGCCGCGAACGCGTCCAGCCCGAGATACGCGCCGAGCATGTTCTGCGGATCGAAGTCGAGCGCGACCACGGCGCGGCCGCGCCGGGCGAGCAGCGTCGCGAGCGATGCGGCGAGCGTCGTGCGGCCCGCGCCGCCCGCCGTCGAAATGAGCGCGATGGTTTTCATGGGCGGGAGGCGTCCTTCGGCGCGGCATCGACATCGGGGACGAGACGCGCGTTGAGCACGACCGGCTCGATGCGGCACGGCACCGCGTCGCGCGGATCGAAACCACGCGCGGCCACGAGACCGCGCCGCGCGCCCGCGCGCTGCCAGACGATCCACGCGGGCACGCCGGCCAGCACGCCGATCAGCATCGAAATGAGCAAGGTGTCCATCGTTTCAGTTTCCCGGTTCGGCGAGCGGCATATGCGCACGCACGGCGCGGCGCGCGGGCGGATGCAACGGACCTTCGTCGGTCGCGTTCCTGCGCGCTTCTTGGTTCAGCACGGCGTCGAGCGCGTCGAGTTCGGCGCGCGAGCGGCGCACGGATTCGCTTTCCGTAGCCGCATCCGCCTTGTCTTCCATCGCGATGACGGGCGCGGTCGCGGCGAACAGATCGCTGTAATCCGCCGACGGCGCGCGCCGGTTCTCCGCTTCGAGCGCCTGCAATTGCGCGCCGATGCCGTCGTCCGACAGATACGTGACGTCCTTCGCCACGCGCTCCACCGGCACGGTGAAGATGCGCGCGAGCGCGGCGTCGGCATCGGCGAGACGACAGCCGAACAGGAACACGTACAGATGCGACGCGTCCGCCGTGAAGACATCGCCCGCGCGGCGCGGACGGCACCACGCGAGCGCATCGACGTGAGCGAGCGCAGGCGGCAGCGTCAGCTTCACGAGCACATGCGGCAGACGCAGCACCGCGCCGCGTGCGAGCGCGCCTTGCGTCTGCGCGCAGAACGCCGCCACGTTCTGATAGCCGAGCGCGGCATCGGCGAGCGACGCGGCGAGCGCCGTGCGGTAATCGGACAAAAGCGGACGCGTGTAGAGCTGGCCTTGCAGCGACTGCAACAGCGATTCGAGGCGCGAGAACGGCACGTCGCGCCCGACGACGAGATTCGCGCCGAGGCTCAGCATCAGCAATTCATATTGATGACGCAGCACTTCGCCGCGTTCGACCACGGCGATTTTGAGCGCGCGTCCGCAGCGGCGGCGCAGCGTGTGCACGGCGGCGCACAGCGCTTCGAGCTGCGCGCCGTTGCGATGCGCGAGCACCACGGTCGCGCCGCGCGCGCCATCGCAGGCGGCGACGACGGCATCGCGGTCCGCGAGCACTTCCCAGTCGCGCGGCACCCAAGCCTCGTCGCCGACGACCGCGCGGCTCACGACGACGCGCGCTTCGTCCGGCGCGAGACGCGCATCGCGGCGCGCATCGCCCGCGCGCTCGGGCGCGGCGATGCTCAGGCGGCCGGCTTCGTTGAAGCGCAACGCGTGCACGTCGCCGGTGGCGAGCGCGCGGCCCGCGCGCCAGAAATCGACTTGCCACAGCAGTTCGCCGTGCGAGCGCCGCACGCGCGCAACGCCCGCGCACGCGCCGTTCAGTTCGCTGCGGCTTGCCGAAGCCTGAGTTTCGTCGATGCCCAAATCGTCATCGCTGGCGGCGTCGCCGAGCAGCAGGATCATCGTGATGCCGCGCGTCTCGCACCAGCTCGACAACAGCCGTCCTTCGCGCGCGAGCGCCGCCGGATCGCGCCACGAGAACCAGCGCTCCGCGCCTTCGACGATATACAGCGCGTTCGCGCGAAAGCCAAAGCGCTTGAGCGCGCGCAGGCCGCCGTAAAGGCGCGCGAGCGCGAGAGCGGGCGGTTCAGAATCGGCATCGGCGGATGCGGCTTCGTTCGGCATCGCGAGCACGTTCAGTCGGCGCGGCCAGCCTTGCGCCGCCGCGCCCGAAAAGCCCAGTTCGCGCGCACGCGCCGCCGCTTCCGCACGCTCGCGCGCGAGCACGACGCTCACATGGCGCGTGTTCGCGGCCCGCGCCGTGGCCCAGATGAGCGCATCGCATTCGGGCGAACGCGGCGCGACGTGCACCGCGTAGAGCGCGCCCGGCGCGAGCACGGCGAGATCGTCGGGAAGCGCATCGACGCCGATGCGGCCCGGCGCGGCATCGCGGCCCGCGACGCGCGCGCGCACGAAGCGCGCAAACGCGGCGATGAGGCTCGTCGCGCCACTGGATCGGTTCGATTCGTCGTTCACGGCAATCCGTTCCTCAATAACTCGAATACAGCCGCACCGGCTGCGGGCTGATGCGGTAATCGTCCTTGCGCGGCGAGAACGCGAAACGCGCGTAGATCATCCCGGCGCTCGGCGCATAGTCGTGCGAATGGTCGATGGACACGCGCGCGCCCAGCGCCAGTTGCGGATTCAGCCGATATTCGACCGTCGCCCCGAGTCCGTACGAAAAGCTCACGCCACGCGTCGAGCCGCCGGGATAAATCAGGCTGCTCGTATCGACCGGCGAGAGTCCCGCTACCGCCGGCAGGCCGTTCGGGAAATACGGCGAGTTCTTCTCGTACGAATTCGAGACGCCCGCCGTCGCCGCGATGTCCCAGGTGAAGCCGTTGCGCTTGCCCATCCATTCGATCGGCACGCCGAGCGACAGATAGCGCTGCGGGCTGTAATAGCCGCCCTGCCCGAACGTGTAGTAGCGCAGGTTGTCGGTGTAATGCCAGGCATTGCCGACGAGGCCCGTCTGCACGCGCATCGTCGCGCGCCGATACACCGGCACGGTGAAGCCCGTGCGCAGCGTGAATTCCTGATTGCTCGCGACGTTGCGCCCGCTCAGCTCGGCCACGCCGATATCGGCGAATACGTTCGTCCTGCCGACATCGACGCTCACATGCAGGTCGATGCCGTCGCGCCGCACGCCGCCCCAGACGACGTGCGTGAGCGGATCGGTGAGACCGGCGTAGGACAGCTCGCTGCTCGTGACCGCACGCCGCGACGCCGCTATCGACAGGCTCGCCGGACCTGCATCGAACCTGTAGCGCGCGCCGCCGACGAGGTAATGCACCGGAAAGCCGATCGGCGTCGAGCCGAGATCGACGCGCCACGCATCGGACAGATAGCCGAAGCCGCCGCCGAGACCGTTCGCGTGCTGATGCAGATCGCCGGTCGTGACGGGCGAGTTCGTCAGATATTGGCGCAGCGCGTTCGCCGACGCCGCCGTGCCGTCGTAGAAGCCCGCGTTCGTGCCGAAGGTCTGAATGGTGTACGGCAGGCTCGGCGCCGAAGCGCCGGCCTGATCGGTGAGTCCGCTCACGTCGAGCGTGCCCGCGTCGAGATGCACGGCGTCCGCGTGCACGAAGAAATGCCCGTCGTAGCGATACGGAATCTGCACGTACAGCGGCACCTGCTGCGCGTGATACTGCGACACGCCCGCATCGCCGGACTTGTACGCCGGTATCCACGCCGTTTCGACTTCGGGATTGCGGCGCTGATCGAGATCGTCGAGTGCGGATCGCGCGGGCGTGGCGGACGTTGCGGGGGTCGCGCGTGCCGAGCCGGCCGGCACGCTGAACGCCGGCGCGATGCCCGACGCGCGTTCCTGCTCCATCGACAGCCGATACAGCGACGCCGCCTGCTCGTACTCGCCGAGGTCTTCCGCGACGCGTCCCGCCTGCACGGTGACGTCCGCGCGTTCGGGAAAGGCGACGCGTAGCGGCTGCGTCAGCGCCTGCGCATCGAGCGGACGGCGCAGCGCGGCGAAACGGCGCGCGGCAGAGAGGCGCGTGTCGATGTCGTCGGGCGGCGCGGCATCCGCGACGCGGCGGACGATCGCGAGCGCTTCCTTGCGCGCGCCGATGCCGCCGCTGTCGCCGAGCACGCGCGCGAGCATGAGCTGCGTTTCGGGATCGTCGGGCGATGCCGCGAGCATCGGCGCGAGCGCGGCGCGTGCGCTGTCGTAATCGCCCTGCGCGCGCGCGAGATCGGCGAGCTCGAACGCGTAGCGCTTGTCGCGCTTGCCTGCGTCGCTCACGGTATCGAGCAGACGGCGCGCACGCGCGTAATCGGCGGCGTCGATGGCATCGTCGGTCTGACGCAGCACGCTGCGCAACGCCTGATCCTCCAGACGCTCTTGCTGACGCGGCGTGAGCTTCGGCTCCGCGCGCACTTGCGCGAGCGTCTGCGACAGCGCATCTTCGCGACGCGCGCCGCCGAGCAGATCGCCGTAGCGCAGGCGCACGTCAGCATCGGTTTCTTCGGGATGCGCGGCCATCCAGTCGCGCAGCAGCGCGAGGCCGCGCTCCGCGTCGCCTCGATCGATATACAGCGCACCGATCGACGCGAGCAGGTTGGGATCGTCCGCGGCCAGCGCTTGCGCGCGATCGAGCGCGGCGGCGGCAGCGTCGGCGTCGTTGCGCGCGAAGGCGGCGCGGGCATCGGCGAGCGACTGTTGCGCGTCGAGATTGCGGGCGAGCGCGCGCATGGCGTCGGTGCGATCGGCTTGCGGCACGGCATCGAGCGCGGCGCGCGCGCCCGCCAGATCGTCCATCGAATTGCGATACAGCGCGGCGGCGTAAGCCATCGGCGCGGCGTTCGGCGAGCGCGCGAGGCCGTCGTCCATCACGGCGCGGCCGAGCTGCGGCAAACCGATATCCCGATACAGCCGCGCAAGCGCGAAGCGCGTCCACGGCTGATCCGGCTCGATGCGCAACGACGCCTCGTATTTCTGCGCCGCCGGCCCGTTCTGGCCGCGCGCGGCGAGTTGCTGCGCCTCGTTCGCGACCATATCGGCGCGCATCGCGATCAGGCTTTGGCGATCGTCGGCGGCGGTGAAACGGCTTTGCAACGCGGCGATGAGCGGCTCGACTTCATCGGCGCGTCCGGTCGATTCGAGCAGCGCACGCGTGCTCTTCAGCGCCGACAGGCTCGGCTCGCGGTCCGCAAGCTGCGCGCGCAGCATCGGTTCGGCGGCGCGCCAGTCGCCTTGTGCGAGCAGCGCATCGGCGAGAAGCAGCTTGGCATCGGCGCTATCCGGCTCGATGGCGAGCGCCTCGCGCGCGTAGCGTTCGGCGTCCTTCGGCTTGCCTGCGTTCGCGGCGTCGCGGCCGTGCGCGAGCGTGCCCCAGAAGCGCGCCGTGCGCGCGAGGCCCAGCCACTTCGCACGGTTGTCCGGCGCGAGCGACGCCGCGCGTTCGAACAGCGCGCGCGCTTCGTCGCGATTGCCTTCGCGCATGCGCAGCAAACCGAATCCGCCGACGGCTTCCGCGTCGTCCGGACGGGCGGCCGCCGCGCGCGCGAGCAACGGCGCGGCTGCGTTCAGGTCGCCGCGAGCGAGCGCCGCCAGACCGCGCTGCCGGGCGATGTAATCGGGATCGCGTTCGAGCTTGCGCTGCGCTTCGATGCGCGCGTCGAGCAGATCGGCGCGATCCTTGAACTCGGTGTCGTCGGGCACGAGTTCGAGGTACGCGCGCAGCGCCTGCCGATATGCCGTGTCCGCGCCCGCCGATTGCAGTACGTGACGCCAGACGTCGAGCGCGGTGTTGCGGTCGGTGTCGGTGCGCGTGGCGAGATTCCATGCGATGCGGTTCGCTTCGGCGCGGGTCGCGTCGCTGCTGTTGAGCAGACGCGCGAGGACGAGCGCGGAATCGACGTCGGCGGGATCGTCCGCGATGCGCCGGTGCAAGGCCGCGAGCGCTTCGGCACGTCGCGCGGGCGTCGCGGCGATGATCTGGTAGTACTCCGCGCCGAGCGGGCCCGACGGCGCGCCGTGCGCAAAGAGTGCGCTCACGCGGCGCGCGGCCTCGTCCGACTGGCCGCTGCGTGCGAGCAGGCGGATCGCCGCCATTTCCTGACGGCCGCTGACCGCGACGCGATATTCGTCGTCGACTTGCTGCGTGAGCGCCGCATTGGGCGCGCGCGTTTTCATGCGCGCGAGCGTGGCCTGCGCCTTTTGCGCCTGGCCGAGCCGCAACTGGATACGCACGAGCTCGGCGTTCAGACGCGGATCGTCCGGCGCGATGAGCAGCGCCTTGTCGATCGCCTGCAACGCGAGATCGTCGCGATGCTTGTTGGCCCACGCGCGCGCGGTGCCGTAAAGACGCTCGGCGAGCGCGTCCGTCGATGCCTCGCTGGCATGCGTCTGCGTCGCGCACACGACGCTCGCCGACATCAGCGCCGCGCGCAGCAACGTCGCCTTCGTCCGGGGCGCGCGCTTCATTTCGCCGCTCCGCATGCCGATGCCGCCGTGCGCAACGTTCCGTCGCCCGCGAATCGATAGCGGCCCTCGCGCCAGCCGAGGCCGAAGAGCGTCAGCACGCTCGTGTAGTACCCCGGCGCCGATGCCCCCGCCGCGCGCGCCGCTTGCGCATCCGCGAGTTCGGGGCGTCCGATGGCGTCGAGAAACGGCACGGCGGCGGCGGAGAAACCCGCGTTGCCGTCGTTCGGGCCGGGCTTGCCGTCGCGCGTGTCGATGCGCTCGGGCGGCGCGCCGTGCGCGTCGATATACGCGGCGAACGGCGCGAAATGCGCGAGGAGGCGCGCGCGCGCTTCATCGTCGGATGCGAGCATGCCCGCCCACAGATACACGCGGATCGCGTTATAGGCGCTTTCGGCGTGCGTCTCTTCGTCGGGCTCGAAACCCCGGTTCGCGCGATACAGCGCCCAATCCGGCGCAAAGCCCTGCGGCGCGGTGTCGATCAGCATGCGTGCGCTCGATGCCGCGAGCCGCGTCCAGCGCGCGTCATCGGGCAGGCTCGCGCCGATGCCGCGAATCACCTGCAGCGGCGCGTAGCTCGGATTGACGCGCCACGTATCGGCTGACGGATGAAAACCCAGAGGTCCGGGCAAGAGCGTGAGGCCGAGGCCGGGCAGCGTGGCCGTTTCCTCGTCGAGCACGCGCTTCGCAAGCGATGCGCCGCGCGCCGTGTAGCTGCGCTCGCCCCACGCGCGGCCCGCTTCGAGGAGCGCGTAGGCGATCCACAAGTCCGCATCGGACGCCGCGTTGCCGTCGAGCACGCGCAACGTGCCGGCGTCGTCGCGGCCCCAGAGCCACGCGGGCAGCCGCGACGTGAGATCGCCCCGCGCGAGCCGGTCTTCGGTCCAGTGGAGAATCGTGTCGAAGCTCGCGCGGTCGTTCGCGACGAGTGCGAAGAAAAGCGCGTAGGACTGGCCTTCGGAGACCGTGCGCTCGTCGGCGGAACCGACGTCGATCACGCGGCCTTCCTTCGAAATGAAGTCGCGTTTGAAGGCGTCCCAGCGCGGCCACGAATCCATGCACGCCGATGGCGACGCCAGATCCGTCGCTGCTGCATTCGCGCCGAACACGACGAGCGCGCCGGACACGATCGCGCGCTTTACGCCCGAAGCCTTCATCGCTCAGATACCCCGGCGCCGCGCGGCCAGTTCCTGCAGCGCCGCGAACGCCGCGATCGCGAGCAGCAGGCCCGCCAGCGCGCCGGCGAGGCCGAGCAGCGCCGGATGACGGATCGCGTGGCCCCACAGCTTCGCGTACCACGGCACGTAGCCGACGACATACGTCTCGCCGACGCGCGCGCTGTCCACGCCGCCGTGCCGCACGAGCGCGACATCGCCCTGAATCTGCGACAGGCGATCCGCGCGTTCGAGCACGTCGAGCAGATCGGTGAGATGGCCGTCGCCGGTCGCCGCGAGCCCGACGATGCTGCGCCCCTTCGTTCCGGGCGACTGGAAGCCCATCAGCGCCGCGAGCGGCCCGTTCTGATCCAGCGATGCGCCGCCGTGCGTGACGCGCGCGCCATCGCGCCAATGCTCGCCGACCGAGAACGACGCCCGCGCGATGCCCTCCTTCGACGGCGTTCCCGCAGCCGAACCCGCGATCGACAGCGGCAGCGCATCGTGCCAGCGCGAAAACACCGGCGACGACGGCGCGCCGCCGATCACGAGCAGATCCTTCTGCGCGAGCGCGGGCACATCGTCCGGACGCGCGATGGTCACGCGCAGGCTCGGAAAGCCGGTCCACTGGCCCATGTGGCCGAGCATCGTCAGCATCGCTTCGATCTCGGCATTGGCGGGACGCGCGGGAATCACGATGGCCGTCTGCGACAGATCGGCGTAGCGCGTGAACGGAAAACCGCTGTTCGCGAAGTACGCGAGATTCGGCAGTTGCGCGTAATGCACGAAGCCGGAGAAGTCGATGGTCGAATCCGGGTCGACCGCCGCCCGCGCCGGGTTGGTCGGCACGCCCGCGCACAGGCCCTGCTTCTGCGAATCGAGGTTGAAGCGCAACTGCAGCTGGTTCGAACTGCCGACGCGAAACGCCGGAATGTCCAGCGCGTTGGCCGTGCCGCCCGGCGCGCCCGAAAGCAGCGGCAATTGCAGGCGGCCTTGCGTGTCATCGGTTTTGGCGGGCGGCAGCCGGAACGACTTCACGAGTTGCTCGTTGATGTCGATGGCGAGCGCGGAGTTGTTCTGCACCGTCGGCGCGGTGTACCGGTACTTGAGATTGAGCGGCACGCCGACGCTGTTCCACGAGAACAGATCGGCGGGCACGCGCAGGTTCAGGCGGATCGGCTCCGGCTCGCTGCCCGCGACCTGAAGCTGCGACACGTCGTCGACGAGTTCCTTGAACTGCACCGGGCGATTCGTCGGCATCCAGCGCGGCGCGTCGTACGGTTCGCGCGGCTGGCCGATGTCGACATGCGCGACCTTCGCCGCATCGCCGGACATCGCCGTGCGGCCGAGCACGAGCGCATACGCGGCATCGTCGACTTCGGCGCCGTTGCGGCCGGTCACGACGAGCAGCTTGCGATCCTTGGACGCCGGATTGTCGGCGACGAGAATCGTCGGCCCGTCGATATCGGGCAGCGCGAGACCCGCCGGCAATTGCGCGCGCGTGCCGACGACGACCGCGTGGTCGTTCGGGGGCAGCGTGTTCATCGCCGGGAAGCGCGCCTGACGGTAATCCGCGAGCGCGCCGAACCACGACGCGAGCACGCCCGCGCTCTTGAGCGTCGCGCTGTCCGGCGATGCGGGCAGCACGAACGGCAGCGTGAGACGGCTCACATCGCGCGCATCGAAGAACGGCGCGGGCAGCAGCGCGAGATCGTTCGGCAGCCTGATCGGCGCGGTATCGAGGATGAATTCGCTCGTCGGGCTGATGTCGGCCCACAGCGCCGTGTTCGCCGGATCCTCGCAATGATCGAGCGTGTAATGGCCGATGAAGCGCAGCCCGAACTGGTTGTAGTCCGTGAGCAGGCGCGGATCGAGCGGGATGTCCTGCGTGAGCATCGCGCCGGCGTGCTCCTTGTCGAACGGCACGGTGGCGATCGCTTCGCCGTTGATCGACACCTTGACGTGCGACAGCGCGAACAGGAGCGCGGGCGAATACGTGTAGCGCAGACGCAGGCGCGCGCCGGTCACGACGCGGTCGAGCCGCACGCCGAGCACGATCGAGCGCGTATCTTCGAGGCCGCGCAGATGCATCGGCTGATACGCGCCGAGCGCGGAGAACGGGACGTGGATCGAGCCGGCGTCGGCGCTGGCAGCGGCGTCCGGATTGACGGCCGGCGGCGCCGCTTCGGCGCAGACGCCGGCGAAAAGCGCACTGGCGGCCATCGCCAGCGAGAGGCAGAACGAGACGACTGGTTTCATCGGCGAGTCAGCTACGGAATTCACGGCCGCGCGCCGCGCTGCCCGCTATGGCATCGTGACGGAGGCGCAACGACAATCGGATCGCCAGGCGAGCGGCGCGCGCGGCAACCGGGACGAATGCAGCAAGAGCGGGAAAGAATCGGGGCAAGCGTGCGATGCACGAAGCGAGGCGTCGGGGCGTGCGTGATCCGCGACGCGGGTGCGGTCGTGCGGCTGCTGCGTTCATCCCGCCGGTCTGTGCGATGACGCGCCTTTGCCGCTGAAAAGCGGACGCAACAGTAGCATAATTTGTGACAATTTGTATCACCTCAGCCGTCCTTCATCAAAAAAAGCGCCATATCGCGACATGGTTCGATCCCGTTCTTCATCCGCTACGTCTTCCGCATCCGAAAAATCCGGCCACGCCGAGCGGACCGCGAAGCCCGCAGTCAAGCGCAGCGGCCTGCTGCGCGGCCTTTTCGCGTTGCGCCATTCGCGCGACGGCATCGCCGCGACCTGGCGCGAGGAGAGCGCGTTTCGCCAGGAGGTGTGCGTCGCGGCCGTGCTGCTGCCGATCGCGTTCGCGGTGCACGTGGGCGCCGCCGAGCGCGTGCTGCTCGCGGCTTCGGTGCTGCTCGTGCTGCTCGTCGAGCTGATCAATTCGAGCATCGAGGCGGCGATCGACCGCATTTCGCTCGAACGTCATGAACTCTCCGGACGCGCCAAGGACTGCGGCAGCGCGGCGGTCACGGTGGCCATCGTCATCGGCTTGCTTACGTGGGGCGTGATCTGCGGGCCGCTCGCATGGGACTGGCTGCGCGCGCATCTTTGACGTTGCGGCGTCCGGCGGTGATGAGCCTCGCAATTCGCGGGGGCTATTCGTGTGTGGCACCGGAGGCCATGCACGATATGTCGGCGGCGCAAACGGATTCTTGATGCCCGTCGCGGCGACTTTGCCCGATGGACGTTGATGGAGCGGTAGCTAATACCTCACGCGGACCGCCGTGAAATATTCCGAAAGGCAATCGGCGAGAGACAAACGCGCCGCGCGGCCGCCTGGGTCGCCTTCTTGCTGGTTCCCGTCTGCGCGCCCGTTTTCACGGCGCCCACTCTGCATTTCTTCCAATTGCGGGATTCCATCTACTTCGACGGAGGAGTTGTCGTGCGGCCTTTCACCCTGATTTTTCTGCTGTTCGTGACGCTGTTTTCCGGATGCGCGGCTTACCGGACACATGAGGCGCGCAGCGATTCCGGCGCGCTCATCGGATCGAATGTTCTCGATCTCGTCGCAGCGGTCGGCATTCCCGACAAGACGATGAAACTCGTGGATACGAATACGCCGGGCGACCGCATGGTGATGCAGTGGAACTTCTCGAATTCGGATGCGGCGTTCGAAATGAACGTGATCCTGCTCGATCTGAAGATCGGCGGCGCCGGCAAGTGCAGCATGACCGCGACCACCGAACGCTGGGGCGGCAAGGTGCTGTCCGTGAACTTTCCCCAGGCGCACGTCGACAGCATGAACTCCGACTACAGCGCGTGCGAGCCGCTCGTCGCGGAAGCGCTGACGCATATCGGCCACACGCCCATCGATCCCGCTTTCGACTCGTTCAAGCTCGTCGGCGCGGCCAAGTAAGCGCGCCCGGCACTCGCACGCGACGATCTTCTTACCAACTATTTCTCCGGGAAACAGGTTGTGTCGTCGATCGGTGCGAGTGCCTTCGCTCTAAAGAAGGATTGCGAAACATCTTGTGATAGTCGAACCGTCATCGCGCGCCTTGAACGGCTCTGCAATCCTATCGAAACCTTACCTGTAGTCCTTTAGTCATCGAACGGCACGTATAGTCCCCGCAGCGCGCTTTTTTGCCTGTATTTCCTGTCTGCGCTGAAGCCAACTACATCGCCCGCCGATTTGACAACTTTCCCGATCCAAGACCGTTTTCGCCGCGCCCTGTCGCGATCTCTTGCAAGAACCGCATTCGTCGCGGGGATGACTTTCCTCGTTGCGTATCCGCGTGCGCCGTTCGCCGCCGTCGTGATGAATTTTTCGCATGCCGATATAAACGAGGTCGTGCGCGCGATCGGACTCGCCACGGGCAAGACGATCATCGTCGATCCGCGCGTGAAGGGACAACTGGATCTCGTCTCCGAGAATCCGGTTCCCGAAGACGAAGCGCTCAAGACGCTGCAATCCGCATTGCGTATGCAGGGCTTCGCGCTATTGCAGGATCACGGCGTACTCAAGGTCGTGCCGGAATCGGAAGCGAAGGTTCAGGGCGTGCCGACCTATGTCGGCAATCAGCCCGTCGCGAAGGGCGATCAGATCGTCACGCAGGTATTTCAGCTTCGCAGGGAGTCCGCGAACAGTATCCTGCCGACGCTGCGGCCGCTGATTTCCCCGAACAACACGATTGCCGCCAACCCGAGCAACAACACGCTGATCGTGACCGATTATGCGGATAACGTGCGCAGGATCGCGTCGATCATCGCGGGCATCGAAGGGGCGTCGAGCCCGCATATCGCGGTCGTGCAGCTCAATTTCGCGGATGCGACGGCCGTCTCGCAACAAGCGCAGAAGTTGCTGGATCTGAACGGCATCGGCAACAGCGATCCGACGCAGAAGGTCGTCGTCACGCCGGACGCGAGAAGCAACGCGGTCGTGCTTCGGTCGAGCGGCGCCGCGCGGCTGTCCGACGCCGAATCGCTGATCGTCAAGCTGGACACGCCGACGCGCGCGCCGGGCAACATTCATATCGTCAGCCTGCGCAACGCCGACGCCACCGATATCGCCAAGACGCTGCGACGGATTCTCGGCCAGACAGGCGGCGGCGATTCGCAATCGGGCTCGGGCAACGGCGGCGGCAATCAAAGCTCGTCGGGGCTTCCGAGCAGCAACGGCACGCTGCCGCCGCTGCCGGGCGGCACGGATTCGGCATCGTCGGTGAGCGCGACGTCATCGTCGGCGTCTTCCTCGAAAAGCCCTTTCGGCGGGATGCAATCGCGCTCGGGCGATGACAAGGACGAGCAAGGAAGCGGCGAAGTCGTCGCGGACGTGTCCACGAATTCGCTCATCATCACCGCGCCCGAACCGGTGTTCAGAAACCTCGCCACCGTGATAGCGCGGCTCGATCAGCGCAAGGTTCAGGTGTATATCGAATCGCTCATCATCGAAGTGGCTTCCGACAAGGAAGGCGAATTCGGCATCGAATGGCTGACGGCTGCGGGGCTGCAGTCCGTCGCCGCGACCACGACGAACGTCGGCCTGGTCGCGGGATTCGGCAATATCCTCGGCACCAAGGGCCTGTTCCGCGCATTGCAGTCGAACTCGGATGTCAACGTGCTGTCGACGCCGAGCCTCGTCACGCTCGACAATCACGAGGCGCGCATTCTCGTCGGCACCAATGTTCCCATCGAGTCCGGGTCTTATTCGACGAACACGACGAGCTCGTCATCGGTATCGGCGTTCAACACGTACGACCGCAAGGATGTCGGCGTGATGCTGAACGTCAAGCCGCAGATCAATCAGGGCGGAACGCTGACGCTGCAGGTCTATCAGGAAGATTCGAGCGTGCAGAACGGCACGGCGGATCAGGCGGGCGGCTACAGCATCGACAAGCGCTCGCTGCAGACGACCATTCTCGCGGACGACGGCCAGATCGTCGTGCTCGGCGGACTGATCAGCGACAACTACACGAACGGCAATTCCCGAATCCCGTGGCTTTCGAAGATTCCGGTGCTCGGATCGCTATTCAGGCACGAGACGAAAAGCCGGCAGAAGACGAACCTTCTGATCTTCCTGAGGCCGGTGATCGTTCGCGACGCGTCGCAGCTTCAGGCGATCGCCGCGGATCGCTACGGCTACATGCAGGCGCGCTCGGCCACGTACAAGAGCGACAACTGGCTGGAGAAGGACGACACCGTGCCGGCGCTGCCCCACATCGATGGATACGATCACGGCGACGGAACCAACGTGGTCGATCTGACGCATGTGCGAAACGCGGCGCAGCCCGCGACGCCTGGAACCGAGCGTTCATCGCCCGCCCGCTGACACCGCGGCGCGCCTGCGCTGCAAGAACCGGCGCACCGCCGGATCGCGCTCCAGTCCGATCGCGAGATCGTAGGCGGCGAGCGCCTCGTCCGTCGCGCCGACGCGAGCGAGCAGATCGGCGCGCGCCGCCCAATACGGCTGATAGTCGGCGAGGCGCGGATCGTCCGCGTAGGGCGCGAGCGCATCGAGCGCCGCCCGCGCGCCGTCGCGTTTCGCCAGCGCGAGCGCGCGGTTCACCGCCACCACCGGCGACGCCGCGATCCCGAACAGCGCATCGTAGAGCTGCACGATCTCGTCCCAGTTCGGCCGATGCGTGCGGCAGCGATGCACATGCGCCGACTGCAACGCGGCCTCCAGCTGCAACCGTCCGATCGCGTTGAAAGCGTTCGCGCGCCGCAGCAGCCTGTCGGCTGCGTCGATCATCGGCGCGTTCCATGTCGACGGATCCTGAGCCGACAGCGGCACGTAGTCGCCTGCCGCATCGCGTCGAGCGTCGCATCGCGCCTGGGCGTAGAGCATCAGCGCAAGAAGGCCGAGCGTCTCCGGTTCATCGGGCAGCAAGTCGACGAGCAGATGCGCGAGAAACAGCGCCTCGCCGGTCAGATCGCGCCGCGCGGCATCGCCGCCGAGCGGATCCGTCCATCCTTCGGCATACACCGCGTACACGGCTTCGAGCACCGCGTCGAGACGGCCCGGCAAGTCTTCGCGCTCCGGCACGCTGAACGGAATGCCGGCTTCGCGGATCTTGTTCTTCGCGCGCACGAGGCGTTTGCTCATCGCGGCGGGCGACATGAGAAACGCGGAAGCGATCGTCTTCGCTTCGAGCCCGAGCACCACTTGCAGCATCAGCGGCGTGCGGATCGCGGCCTCGAGCGCGGGATGCGTGCACGCGAACAGCAGCCCGAGCCGCCGGTCGGGCAATGCGCCGGCTTCGTGCTCGTCGATTTCGCCGGAGAGAATCGTCAGTTGATGCGCGACGTCGTCACCGACCCGGCGATGGCGCGCGCCGTCGATCGCCCGGCGGCGCGCCACCGTCATCAGCCACGCTTCGGGATTCGCCGGGCAGCCGCGCTTCGGCCAGTCCGCGAGCGCGGCCGCGAACGCGTCGGCGAGCGCGTCCTCGGCTGCGGCGACGTCGCGCGTACGCATCGCCAGCAGCGCGACGAGCTTGCCGTAACTGCGTCGCGCGACCAATTCCGCTACCGCGCTCGCGCCGTCAGCGGGCTCGCTCATCCGGCGGATGGCGCATCGTAAGGCGCGGTCCACACCGGACGCACTTCCATGAGGCCGTGCGCCGCGCCGGGACAGCGCGACGCCCACGCGATCGCCGCGTCGAGATTGGGCACGTCGATCAGGTAATAGCCGGCGAGCTGCTCCTTCGTATCGGAAAACGGCCCGTCGAGCACTTGCGGTTTCCCGTCGACGAGCCGCACCGTCGTGGCCGTGCTCGTGTGCTGCAGCCGGTTCGCGCCGACGAGCGCATCCGCCTTCTTCAACGATTCCGTGTACGCCTGATACGCGGCGACGCCCTGCTGCCGCTCGCTGTCGGTCATCTGGTTCCAGCGGTTTTCGTCCGAATAGATCATCAGCAGATAGTGCATGTGAGCCTCCGTCACAAGGTCGATGCGGCCGGATCATCCGGGCGCCATCACGATGACGCGCGGGCCGTGCGCCGATGGACAGATATCGCGAAAAAATTCATCCGTCCTTCCGAGACGGCCACGTATTCTCGAAGACGCATTCCTCTGTCGAACGGCGCGCCGCCCAACGCTCGCTTTCGAGCATCGGCGCATCGTAGAAGCGTTCGACATGCCCGACGCAAAGAATGGCCACGGGCCGCGCGCCGGCGGGCATGTCGAGCAGCGCGGCGACTTCCACGGGATCGAACAGCGAGACCCAGCCCATTCCCAGCCCTTCGGCACGCGCCGCGAGCCACATGTTCTGGATCGCGCACGCGACGGAAGCGAGGTCCATCTCGGGCAGCGTGCGCCGTCCGAAGACATGATGCTCGCGGCCGTCCATCAGCGCCATCACCAGCACTTCGGCGCACTCGCGCAATCCTTCCACCTTGAGCCGCATGAACGAATCGCGGCGTTCGCCGAGCGCATCGGCGGTCAGCACGCGTTCACGTTCGACCGCATCGCGCAACCGCGCGCGTAGGTTCGCGCAGGTAATGCGCAGGATGCGCCACGGCTGCATGAAGCCGACGCTCGGCGCGTGCAGCGCGGCGTCGATGAGGCGCTGCATGACGTGCGGCGACACCGGATCGCCGACGAAGTGACGCATGTCGCGACGCTCGCGGATCGCGCGGTAGACGGCTTCGCGATCGGCGTCGCTGAAAGCTTTTTCCATGGATGTCGGCAGGGTTGGGCTGATGGATTGGGGATGATATCGGGGCGGCTCGTTTTCGTCCGCGACGGCGACAGAATCATGCGCTGTCTACTTCGCCACTCAATCGACCTTGTTAAGAAAAAGCGTATTGCGCTGTTGATGTGTCTTACTCCATTGTTTGGGCTTCCCAACGAATTAAGCGAAACAACCATGCCGATTCCCGCATACATGTGGCTGAAGGACGATGGCGGTTCGCCGATCAAGGGCAGTGTCTCCGTGCAAGGGCGCGAGGGCAGCATCGAGATCATCGGCTTTGGACACGGCCTGACGCTTCCGGTCGATGGCAACGCCGGCAGGATTACCGGCACGCGCATACACGCGCCCATGTCGATCGAAAAAGAGTTCGATGCGGCCAGCCCGTATCTGTACAAAGCGGTTGCCAAAGGGCAAACCCTTCGATCTGCCGAGATCAGGTTCTATCGGATCAATGACGCGGGCCGGGAGGAAAACTACTTCACGATGCTGCTGGAGGGCGTGAAAGTGGCCGGCGTTCATCCCGGTTTCGCGAACACGAAGATCGCCAGCATGAGCCCGCTCAATCACGTCGAGGCCGTATCGCTCATGTATGACAACATCACCTGGCACTACCTGGACGGCAACATCAAGTTCTCCGACGCGTGGACGGAACGCTAGGCTCGGGGGAACGAGATGGCTCTGCAGGGCAAGTTCGTGGTCGATAATGCGCCGATGCTGACGCTTGTCATGGCTGGTGTCGGGGCGTTTCAGGCGTTTTCCGGGAACGATAACTATCGCAACCGCGGGGGTTGCACTGCGATGCGCGGAGCAGGCCCTATCCCTGCCGGCAAATATTGGATCGTGGAGCGTCCGGCCGGCGGGATCAAATCTCAAGCTCAAGCGTGGGCGAAAGACGCATGGAACACTGTAACCGGGAATCCATCCAGCCACGGCGACTGGTTTGCTCTTTACCGGGATGACGGGCTGATCGATGACTGGACTTGGGTAAATGGAATCAAGCGCGGCAACTTTCGCCTTCACCCGATCGGTGGCCAAGGCGTTTCATATGGTTGCATTACGCTGAAGAGCCGGGCAGATTTTCAACGACTTCGCCAAGCCCTTTTACAGACGACATCCATTGCGGCAGGCACTTCCGGACTGCAAGCGTATGGCTGGATCGAGGTGATCACTGTTGGCAACACTTGTCCGTAAGCTAATCAAGGTAGCGCTTTTCAGCGGCCTGTTTCTATTGGCGGTGCGTTACGTGCACACTTATCCGTTGCCGATGACCGAATCGCAACAGCACGTCCTGCTCGTCATCGCTGACTCAGTGGGCGTCGAGGATGCGGAGATGCTCTACATTCTGTCCATGACGACAGTCGACCTGCTTGTGGCCATCGTCGCCTATAAGGTCATCATGAAACTCTGGCGTCGCCGACATACGGGGCGAACAAGTGAACGCGCGTAGAAAACGGGCGCGCACATATGAGGTAATCCATTCGACGACCCTCGCGCAAAAAAAAGCGCCGCGGGCGTTCAGCCCGCGGCGCCATTGCGCGACGCTACGACGAAACCGCTCGCCGTAGCCCGACAGCACGCTTACATCTGCACGGTGTCGGCGACTTCCTTGAAGTCTTCGATCTGGTCGAAGTTCATGTACTGATAGATCTTGTCGCCATTGGCGTTGAGCACGCCCATGTCGGCCATGTACTCTTCCTTCGTCGGAATTCTGCCCAGACGCGAGCAGATGGCCGCCAATTCCGCCGAGCCGAGATACACGTTCGTGTTCTTGCCGAGACGATTCGGGAAGTTGCGCGTCGACGTCGACATAACCGTCGCGCCTTCGCGCACCTGCGCCTGATTGCCCATGCACAGCGAGCAGCCCGGCATTTCGGTGCGCGCGCCCGCCGTGCCGAACACGCCGTAGTGACCTTCCTCCGTCAGTTGCTTCTGGTCCATCTTGGTCGGCGGCGCGACCCACAGCTTGACGGGAATGTCGCGCTTGCCTTCAAGCAGCTTGGACGCCGCGCGGAAGTGACCGATGTTCGTCATGCACGAACCGATGAACACCTCGTCGATATTCGCGCCGGCCACGTCCGACAGCGTCTTCACGTCGTCCGGATCGTTCGGGCAGGCCACGATCGGCTCGTGAACGTCTGCCAGATCGATTTCGATGACGGCGGCGTATTCGGCATCCGCATCCGGTTGCAGCAGTTGCGGATCGGCGAGCCATGCTTCCATAGCCTTGATGCGGCGCTGCAGGCTGCGCGGGTCCTGATAGCCCTGCGCGATCATCCACTTCAGCAGCGTGATGTTGCTGTTGAGGTACTCGATGATCGGTTCCTTGTTCAGATGCACCGTGCAACCGGCGGCCGAACGCTCGGCGGACGCATCCGACAGTTCGAACGCCTGCTCGACCTTCAGATCCGGCAGACCTTCGATCTCGAGGATGCGGCCCGAGAAAATGTTCTTCTTGCCCTGCTTGGCCACGGTCAGCGTGCCCGCCTTGATCGCGTACAGCGGGATCGCGTTGACGAGATCGCGCAGCGTGACGCCCGGCTGCATCTTGCCCTTGAAGCGCACGAGCACCGACTCCGGCATGTCGAGCGGCATCGTGCCGGTGGCGGCCGCGAAGGCGACGAGACCCGAGCCCGCCGGGAAGCTGATGCCGATCGGGAAGCGCGTGTGCGAGTCGCCGCCGGTGCCGACGGTGTCCGGCAGCAGCATGCGGTTCAACCACGAGTGGATCACGCCGTCGCCCGGACGCAGCGCGATGCCGCCACGGTTGCTGATGAAGTTCGGCAGCGTTTGATGCGTCTTCACGTCGACGGGCTTCGGATAAGCCGCCGTGTGGCAGAACGACTGCATCACGAGGTCGGCCGAGAAGCCGAGGCACGCCAGGTCTTTCAGTTCGTCGCGGGTCATCGGGCCGGTGGTGTCCTGCGAGCCGACCGAGGTCATCTTCGGTTCGCAATACGTGCCCGGACGCACGCCTTGGCCTTCCGGCAGACCGCACGCGCGGCCGACCATCTTCTGGGCGAGCGAGAAGCCACGGCCGCTGTCAGCCGGCTGCTGCGGCAGGCGGAACAGCGTCGACGGAGCCAGACCCAGCGCTTCACGCGCCTTCGCCGTCAGTCCGCGGCCGATGATCAGCGGAATGCGGCCGCCGGCGCGCACTTCGTCGAACAGCACGTCGGACTTGACCTGGAACTCGGCGATCACTTCGCCGTTCTTCAGCGCCTTGCCCTCGTACGGACGCAGTTCGACGACGTCGCCCATTTCCATCTTCGACACGTCGAGTTCGATCGGCAGTGCGCCGGCATCTTCCATCGTGTTGTAGAAGATCGGCGCGATCTTGCCGCCCAGGCACACGCCGCCGAAACGCTTGTTCGGGATGAACGGAATGTCTTCGCCCGTGAACCACAGCACCGAGTTGGTGGCCGATTTGCGCGACGAACCCGTGCCGACCACGTCGCCCACATACGCGACCAGATGGCCCTTCTCTTTCAGCGATTCGATGAACTTGACCGGACCGCGCTTGCCGTCTTCTTCCGGCGTGATGCCGGGACGCGCGTTCTTCAGCATGGCGAGCGCATGCAGCGGGATGTCGGGGCGCGTGGTGGCGTCCGGCGCGGGCGAGAGGTCGTCGGTGTTGGTTTCGCCCGTCACCTTGAACACGGTGATGGTCAGGCTCTGCGGCACTTCCGGACGGCTCGTGAACCATTCGGCGTCGGCCCAGCTTTGCAGCACGGCGCGCGCGTTGGCATTGCCCTTGTCGGCCAGTTCCTTGACGTCGTGGAACTGGTCGAACATCAGCAGGGTTTTCTTCAGCGCGTTCGCTGCCACCGTGCCGACTTCGGCGTCGGAGAGCAATTCGATCAGCGGCTGAATGTTGTAGCCGCCCAGCATCGTGCCGAGCAGCTCGGTGGCGCGCGCGCGCGAGATCAGCGCGCAGGCGGTCTCGCCCTTGGCCACGGCGGCAAGAAAGCCCGCCTTGACGCGCGCGGCTTCGTCCACACCGGCGGGCACGCGGTTGGTAATGAGATCGAGCAGAGCCTGCTCTTCGCCTGCGGGCGGGTTCGTCAGCAGCTCGACCAGTTCGGCGGTCTGCTGCGCCGTCAGCGGCAGCGGAGGAATACCGAGCGCGGCGCGCGCGGCTACATGAGCACGAAAGTTTTCCAGCATGGGGGGACCGTTGCCTTTGCGTTTCAGTGAAGGCTTTGCAAACAAGCCGGGATGTTCTGGGCACTGCGTTGCCCGCTATTCTAATTGCGACGCTGCGTTGCGTCAAACGTCTTATGTCTTATGTCTTATATAAGACTTGGCGGACGCGGGAAGGCCGGTCGTGTCGGGCCATATCGAAACGGTCATCGCATCGCCGTTCGAAACGGGAACCATGGCGCGCTAGTTCTGAAGAATCTTGCTTCCCTTCATCACGATGTCGCTATCCGCCGTCACGCTGATCTTGCCGCTGCCCTTGAGGCTGATGTCCTTGCCCTTGATCTGGATCGTGCCGTCCTTCTTCATGACGATGCTGGCATCGCCCGTAACGAGACTGATCGATTCGTCCGCGTTGATCGTGAGGTTCTTGCCCACCTTGAGCGCGTCATCCTCGCCGACGGACGTCGTGCGCCCTTTCGCCACCGTGCTCGACTGCGCGCCGTCGATCGACTCGCTCGCGTCCTTCGCGACCGACACCGTCTGCCCGCCGCCGACGCTGAGCGACTGATCGCCCGTTACGCTCGTCGCCTGGTTGCCGCCGACGCTCACGGTCTGATCCGAACCCACCGTGACGGTCTGGCCGGAGCCGACGCTGACCGTCTGACTCGCACCGATCGTCTCCGTGTGATACGCGCCGACCGTCACCACCTGGAACGCGCCGATCGTCACCTCCTGCGCCGCGCCGACGGTAATCGTCTCGTTGATCCCCACGCTGTGCGTGCGTTGCAGGAGAACCGTCGCGGTCTCGCTCGCCTTCACGGTCTTGGTGCGGTTCGCGCCGATCGTGATGCTCTCGTTCACGCCGACCGTTTCCGTGCGGTTCATCACGACGTCGATCTTCTCGTTGTTGCCCACGGTTTCGGTGCGGTCGTGCTTGACGACCGTCGTTTCGTCGTGATCGATGTTCTTCTTGCGGTCATGCCCGACCCAGTGCGTCTCGTCGTTCTCGACTTCGATGTCCTGATTCTTCTCGGCATGAATGAGCACCTGCTCGGCGCCCTTCTTGTCCTCGAAACGCAGTTCGTTGCAGTTCGCGCCGCTTCCGCCTTTGCTCGACCGGCTCTTGATGCCCGACTGCGTCATGTTCGCGGGCAGATCGTAAGGCGGCATCTGTTCGGCGTTGTAGACGCGTCCCGTGATGATCGGCCGGTCGGGATCGCCTTCGAGAAAATCGACGATCACTTCCTGGCCCATGCGCGGAATCGCGATGGCGCCCCAGCCCTTCCCCGCCCAAGGCTGCGATACGCGGATCCAGCACGAACTGTTCTCGTCGCGCTTGCCCTGCCGGTCCCAGAAAAACTGCACTTTCACGCGGCCATATTGATCGGTGTAGATTTCGTCGCCCCCCGGCCCGACCACGACCGCCGTCTGCGGTCCCTGCACGAACGGCTTGCGCGCCGTGCGGGCGGGCGCGAACGCCTGCTTCGCGTCGATCGCGGAGAACCAGCATTCGCAGCGATTCGCCTGCGCGCCGTCGAAGGCTTCGTAATCGGCGAGTTCGATCTCGTAACGCGTGCGCGTCACGAGATATTGCGTGTTCTGGTCCGCGCGCGGATGCCGCGTCAGCTTGAGCAGCGCGCCCGCGCGCACGTTCTTGCTGTTGGTGCGCGCCTCGACCTGATGCCAGTTGATGCCGGGATCGTCGGGCACGCTGCCTTCGATGCGCCATTCGTCCGCACGCGACTTCGCGCGGCTCTCGCCGTGATCCGCTTCCACATAGCCGCCTGGATAGTCGAAATGTTCGAGCCCGGAGAACGCGTCGAAGCCCTGCATGTGCTTCGCGGCCTGCTTCTGCAGCGGCCGCGACGGGTGCTTGAAGTCGTAATCGGTGAGCAGCCAGTTATGCGTTTCGATCGCGCGATGCGTGCGCCACTCGCTGACGAATTCGATGTCGGGCGCCGCCGCCTGCACCGCGCCGTACGGCAGCGATTCGCAGCCCGCGACGCTCTCGTGCGCGGCGAGCGTATCGGTCAGGATCAGCGACTCCTTGCCATCCTTGTCCTGAAACCAGTAGTAGATGCCTTCGTCTTCGAGCAACCGGCTCACGAAGTTGAAGTCCGATTCGCGATACTGCACGCAGTATTCGCGCGGCGGATGCGCGCGCGTGCTCGCCTTCCATTTGATCTCGCCGAATTCGAGCCCTTTGTAGACGGGATCGGCGAACACGGCCTTCACGATCTCTTCGACCGTCTTGTTCTGAAAGATGCGGCAATTGCTGCGCCGCGAGAGCAGCCACAGCCACGGCCGCACCGCCGCCTCGTAGATGTGGAGCCGTCCGCGCATGCCCGCTTGCCGGAAGCCCACGACATAGCCGGCGAACACGCGCGGCTTCGCCTTCGGCACGTTGAGCGACACGCTCACGCGCTTGCCGAGGATGCGGCTGAAGTCGAGGTCCGCGCGCTTCGAGACGAGCGTCAACTCGATGCGTGGCATGCGCCCGAGTTCCGCGCGCGCGGAAAGGCTCAGAAAGCGCAGGTCGTCGCCGAGCGGCGTGTCGACGCTCGCGAGCGGCTTCTGCGCTACGGCATCGTTGCTGGCCATCGGCGCACCGGCCTCGCGTTCAGCCGACGCGCTTCGCAGCGCCGCGCAGCGAAATGTCCGTCACCATACGATCCTCCGTCCCGATCCGCATCCGTCGCGCGCCTCGTGCGTGCGATCCACCGAATAAACGAAACGCGCCTGAGGTTTTTGAAGTCCGCGCTTCGCATGCACGGCGACGCCGCGCGTTGAAAGGTTCGCGCGCGTGCCTTCAAGGGCAAACATTTCAGCGCCACGCGAGCCGGAATTATTTTCGCGCAACGGACATTCATCGCTTGACGCGGTTTTCAACCGGTCCATAAAATCCACAATCTTCAACGATTGGGCGAATGCCTTGGACACTTGCAGTAGTCGACCTTCGAACGAAATCTCCGCCTGAGCGACTCACGTCCGCGCCTTTTCAACGCCGCCGTTTGTCACCCAGGCAAGCGGTGCGCGCCGTAGTACTTCGCAGTCACTCAAACGTGCACCTCGATCCGCCCCAGATGGCGTGATGCCGCCGTGCGTCCGCCGTCTGGTTCTGCCGCCGCCTCGCAGTCGGCCGTGCGCGCGCGCCTGTCGCCAAGCGCGCGCATGCGGTCATCCGCGGGCCGGACGGCGGTCAAGTCAGATAAACAATATTTGCCACGGGGTGCATCATGTCCACGCCAACCAACGTCTCTCCACCGGGCGTCCCGCCACGCAGCGCCGTGCTCGACGATGCGCACGTCGGCGATATTCGCGGCGCCTTCGGCTCCATCGCGCATCACGACACGGCGCCGCGCGGGTCTTGGCGGGCGCGTTTGCGCACGCTTCTCGCGATACTCGGGCCGGGCCTCATCGTGATGGTCGGCGACAACGATGCAGGCGCGTTCGGCACCTACACGCAGGCGGGCCAGAACTACGGCACGAGCTTGCTCTGGACCATGCTGCTGCTCGTGCCCGTGCTGTACGTGAATCAGGAGATGGTGCTGCGTCTGGGCGCAGTGACGGGCGTCGGCCATGCGCGGCTGATCTTCCAGCGCTTCGGCAAGTTCTGGGGCGCGTTCAGCGTCATCGATCTGTTCCTGCTCAACGCGCTGACGATCGTCACCGAGTTCATCGGCATCACGTTCGTGCTCGATTTTTTCGGGCTGCCCAAGGTCGCGGGCGTCTGCGTCGCGGCCGCGCTGACGATGGCCGCCGTCAGCACCGGCGACTTCCGCCGCTTCGAGCGCTTCGCGGTCGTGCTATGCGTGCTGAGCCTCGTGCTCGTGCCGGTGCTCGTCGCGATACATCCGCCGGTGTCGCAGATGACGCGCGATTTTCTCGTGCCCAACTGGCCCGCGCACGCGAAGCTGTCGGACGTGATGCTGCTCGTGATCGGCATCGTCGGCACGACGGTCGCGCCGTGGCAGCTCTTTTTCCAGCAGAGCTACGTGATCGACAAGCGCATCACGCCGCGCTTCATGAAGTACGAGAAGGCCGATTTGTGGATCGGCATTGCGTTCGTGCTGATCGGCTCGGTCGCGATGATGAGCTTCACCGCGGCGCTGTTCGCCGGGCATCCCGAGTTCGGCAGCTTCACCGATGCCGGCGGCGTCATCGCCGGCCTCGAAAAGTACGCGGGCCGCACGAGCGCGACGCTGTTCGCGGTCGCGCTGCTCGACGCGAGCATCATCGGCGCGGCGGCCGTGTCGCTGTCGACCGCGTACGCCATCGGCGACGTCTTCAAGATCCGGCACTCGCTGCATCGCGGCGTGGCCGACGCGAAGGGCTTTTATCTGGTCTACTTCGGCATCGTCGCGCTCGCGGCCGCGATCGTGCTGATTCCGGGCAGCCCGCTCGGCCTGCTGACCGAAGCGGTGCAGACGCTCGCGGGCGTGCTGCTGCCGAGCGCGACCGTGTTCCTGCTGCTGCTTTGCAACGACCGCGCCGTGCTCGGTCCGTGGGTCAACTCGAAGAAGCTGAACCTGTTCACGGGCTCGGTCATCTGGGTGCTCGTGATGCTGTCGATCATCCTGACGGCCGCCGTGATGTATCCGGACATCAGCGGCGAGACGATCATCGGCGTGCTCGCCGGCGGCACCGTTCTGGCGATCGCCGGCTTCGCGGCGAGCGTGCTGCTGCGTCGCGTGGGCGCCTTTGCACAAACGACGAAGACGGCGCAAGCGACGCACACGAGCGTCGATCGCGCGCAACGCGACACATGGCGCATGCCGCCGCTCGACACGCTCGCCCCGCAGAAAATGACGCTCGCCACGCGCATCTGGATGGGCGTGCTGCGCGGCTATCTGGTGATCGCCGTCGGGCTCGTGATCTTCAAGGTGCTGCAGATGACGTTGCTGAAATGAGCGCGCGCTTGCGACGCGACGCTACTTGATCGTCGCGTCGCCGTGTGCCTCTGCTTCGCGCCCGGACTGATCCGGCCCGTCCTCTGCTTCGATCGACGCCTGCGCCTGTTGCCAGAACTCTTCGGCGCGACCATCCGGACTGCCTTCGCGCTCCCAGATCTCATACGCACGTCGACGGATGCGGTCCTGCTCTTTCTGTTCGTCCACGATTCCCTCCCGGTTGCGCGATTTCGCCGCTCGCGCTTGCGTTGCGCATGTGCGCTCACCGGCAAAGCAACCGGCATGCCGCATGCATCTTTTGAAAGTCAGACGGAATCGAGCAGCGTTTTTTCGAAGCACACGGCGCCGCGCTCATCGGCCGGCGTGCGGCGATACCCGCTGGCTTCGCAAAAGTGCGATGCATTCGACTCGCCCGGCGTCGTCACGACGCAGACGGTGTGATAGCCGAGCAGACGCGCTTCCTCTTCGAGATACGACAGGATGATCGCTTCCAGCCCGCGATACTGCGGGCGAACGTAGAGCCGCATCAGTTCGGCGGCGTGATAGCTCTGCCGCCGGATCGCGCCGCATCCCATTGCTTCGCCCATCGCGTTGCGCGCCACCACGTAGCGCGCGCGGATGCTCCGCAGATCGTCATCGGCCACGCACTGCTGCCCGCTTTCGCCCGTCAGCGCCGCGTGATAGGCCGAGCGTTCGTCGCACAGAATGCGCGCGTCGAGCGAGTCCGGATCTTCGCTGCCGATATAGACGGTTTGGGAGTCGTCCATGCTTGCCTCGGATGAATGAAGTCTCGTGCTCCTTTCAGCAACGAGCATTCCGCGAAAGCATCGACGCGTCGTGTTCCATAAGGACGGGTTACGGACGACCGACCGCTAAGTTTTCGGCCCACAGCCGGACCGATAATGCATCTGCTATCGACCAAGGCCTTCTCCTCTCACGGGTCACGAGAAACCGCGATGCACGACGACCACGACAAGATCACGCTACTGGCCATTCCGCCATCGCAGGGACACATATGGTCGGGAAAGTTATTCGTCGGCAAGGAAGAAATCGGCGAAGTCTTCGGCCAGGCATTGAGCGACCTCGAAGACGCCGCCAACGAACTCGGCTTCCCGCTGGACCAGATCCGCTGCGCGACTGGCTGAAGCGGGAACCACCGCGCATCGCTCACGTCTGAGACGGGAAATACGGCTGCATGACATCGGCGTTTCTCGCCGTATTTTCATCGGATATGCACGTAACTGTCATATCGTGGTCAGCCGGTCAGACGCAACGTACAAACCCATCGACTCCGCGCGTGCAGGAACGCGCGGAATCGCCCGCGTCCGGCCGCCGCATTTCCTTTTACCGATTTACATTCGACTTTGAAAAGGAGCGGTCAATGTTTCAGTATCCCGGTTATTTCGCGTATCAGGTTCCGTCGCTGGCGCGCGCCAATTTGCAGGCATTCCTCAACATGACGGGACGCTTCGCAAGCGGCATGCAGGCGCTCGGTGAACTGAACGTGCAGACGGTTCGCACGGTCATCGACGAAAGCAATGCGCTTCTGCGCGCAGGCGATGAAGCCGGCGCCGGCGACGTCCTCGGATGGCAATCGGTCATGCTGGCGCAGTTTCCTCAGAAGGCCGCATCGTATGGCCAGCATGTGCTGTCGATCATCACATCGACGCAGGACGACATCCTGAGCGAAGTGCGCAATCAGTACGAGCGCAATGGCATCAAGTTCGGCGACATGGCGAACGCCGCCGCCGATGACGCGCAGACGGCGGCGCAATCGTCCGGCGAGCTCATCACGAATCTGGCCGATGCGACGAATGACGCCGCGCGCGAAACGGGCGGCGCCGTGCTGGATGCGAGCGGCGAAGTCGCGAAGACCTCGCGCGCCACGGCGAAGCGTTCGGTTTGATCCAACGGGCGCATTGGACTACGTCTTCGATTACTCGGTGATGCGCTTGAAACTCGAGTAGTAATCGTCGGTGTAGTAACAGTCGCGGGTCTGCTTGCGCGGCCCGCCACATACGATCCGGCGCTGCCCGCGATCCGCCGAACCCGGCGTGCGAACCGTGTATGCACGGTAATAGCCGCGCGGATGTTCCGGCAGCAAGGTCGCGCTGTTGCGGAACAGGACGCCGTCCTCGCTGAAAGGGAACGGGCCGCCCGCTTTGATCAGACGGAGCGTTTCGGCGGCTTCCGCGGGCAACTGCGCGCGGGCGATGGCAGCGAGCGCGCCGTGCGGCTGCGCGCCCGATGCCGCTGCCGCGCCGCTCGCGGCCGACGCGGGCTGACTCGCCGCCTGACTCGCGGATGCACCCGCTTCCGATGCGGCTTTTTGCGATCCGTCCTTGTTGCAACCGCCGACGACCGCGCTCAACGCGACGATGCAGGAGAAACACCAGGCTCGCTTCACGGGACGGTTGTCTCCGGTTGACCAGCATTCGACGGATCACGAACGAATCAAGGTTATCGTTTATGACTGAGCGAAGCAACGACCGGGCGGAAATAACGGGAGCTTCATCCGGCCGCCCGCGCGGATAGCCTAAGCGCGTGCCTTGCACTCAGCGCCAGCAATACGCACGACAGCGCATTGAAGAGAAACAGTCCGCTCGGCCCGATGAGCGTCATCAACGCGGATGCCAGCGTCGGTCCCGTCATGCCGCCGAGAGAAAAGAGCACGAGCAGCATCGCCGACACTGCAACGCGCAGATGCGACTCCGTGCGGTCCTGCACATGCGACACGATCAGCCCGTATTGCGTGAACGTCACGGCGACATAAGCCAGCGTCGCGCACCATGTGACGATGCGAAAATCCAGGCAGAACAGCACGAGGCTCAACACCGCCGATGTCAACGAGGTCCATAGAACCAGACGCCGCCGGTCGATGCGATCAGACAGCCGTCCCATCGGGAACTGCGGCAGCAAAGCGCCGATCAGCGCAACGCCCATGAACGTCGCGAGTTCCTCCGTCGTGAAGCCCGAGCGTTGCAGATAGACGGGCATCAGCGCATAGAAGTTGCTGTAGATGAAGCCGGTCAGTATGCAGCCCGGCACGCCGAGCGGCGCCACGGCCATCATTTCGCGAAGGCTCTCTCCCCAGCTTCGCGCGGGCACGCGATCGAGATTCGCATCGTTCACTTTCACCGGCCAGCCTTCCATCAACGTGACCGGCAACACCGCCGCCGCAAAGAGCGCCGCGCTGATCGAGAACTGCTGCGCGCCGGACCCCGCGCCCACATTCAGCAGGAACTGGCCGCTGCCCACTGCCAGATAGTTGATCGCCGCGTACAGACCGAATACCTGGCCGCGCTTCTCGTTGTCGACGGTGCCGTTGAGCCAGCTTTCGACGGACGTGTACAAGCCCATGAACGCGACGCCCGTGAGAAGGCGCACGCCGCCCAGCACCCAGGGCGACTGCGCCGCGCCGAAAGCGAGCGCGAGAATCGACGCCGCCGCCGAGAACGCGACGAACGTCCGATGCTGACCGATGCGATCGATCAGCCGCCGATTGACGACCGCGCCCAATATGAATCCGGCGTAATAGCTCGACTGGATCAGCCCCGTGACGAACGTCGAATAGCCCGACTGAAGGATGCGCAAGGGAATCAGCGTCTGAAACAGGCCGTTCCCCGCGACGAGCAGCGCGAGGCCGAACAGCAGACCGGCCAATGCGCGCATCGTGCCGGGCTTGCCGGCGGGCGCGTGCTGACCGGGATTGGCCGCCGCGGAATCCGGCCACGGCGGCGTCTTGCGCCCGAGGAGCGCCGCTTCGTTCAGCGGGCCGGTGCGGCCGACCGCCGATTCGTCGTGCTCCTCGCTCGCGGCGCGTTCGTGCATCGCATTTTCGCGGATTTCGTTCTCATGCTCGAGATCTGACATGACACCCCTGGATTCGCCTAAGCGACTCCATGATGACAGAAGCCGACGGCTCCTATCCGCCAGCGGTGCGGTCATCGGTCAATGCGGAACACGAAATAGTTGGTAAGAGCCGCGCTGCTTCCACGTCTTTTCCGCGCAATGGATGCGACTGGCCGTTGCTACGATCGGCTCCGGCCTCGTGCCTCGTATGCCGCACGTCGAAGACGTCTCTCCCGCCTACCGCAAACCGAATCGCTACATCATGCGCAAACTCATTACTTCCCTCATCGCGTTGCTGCTCGCCTTCATGCTCGGCGGATGCGCCACCACCGTAGGAAACATCGCTTTGGGAATGGGTCTGGGCGCGGCGGGCACGCTCGGCGGAATCTACTGCGCGCTGGCCTGCTGACGCGCTCGGGGCGACGCGTTCCTCCACGTCGCCCTTCACCGGATCAAGCCGAAACTAGAAAGCGATACGCACTTGCCGCTGCGCGCAGTCGCTCTTGCATGGCGTCGAAAGCGCGGGATTGTGCGTGATGTTCGCGTTCATCAACGGAGCGGCAGCAGCGGTCTCGTAGTGTGCGGATGACGCCGCGCGAAGCCGTTCGACGTTCACCTGTCCGACGACGGCGCTCTTCTTTTCGACATCGGCCGATGTCTTCGATTCAGCGCCGGCCGGTTCATCCTTCCCGCCGTCCAGCCCTTTCATCCGAAGCACGGCCGCTTCCGCCGACGGCGCAA
Source organism: Caballeronia sp. LZ008 (assembly GCF_031451435.1). Classification (NCBI taxonomy): domain Bacteria; kingdom Pseudomonadati; phylum Pseudomonadota; class Betaproteobacteria; order Burkholderiales; family Burkholderiaceae; genus Caballeronia; species Caballeronia sp. LZ008. Next base: position 238,274 of record NZ_JARUXK010000002.1, read on the forward strand.
GCCGCTGTTCGGCGATGCCGTACTTGATGTGCTCGGCAGTCTGCTTCTTTCCGTGCGCGACGTCCGCTTGCAGCTCGGAGATGCGGCGCGTGTACCAGTCGGTCACGCACGCCTTGTCCTTGCAGTTGCGCTGACGCCATTGCCATTGCGCCACGCGATCCGCATCGAGCGCGGTCGCGTCGGTCGTCGCGTCGTGCGCCTCGCGGAAAACGGCGGCCAGCTTATCGTCGAGCGATGAAAGTTCCGGGTCCGCACAGACGAGCCGCTCCGACGCGGACGCGTCATGCGGACAGCGAAAACTCGCGGCATGCGATGCAGTCATCGCGCCGAGCGACGTCAACATCACGCACGCAACGAGACGCGCGCAGCGCCGCAAGTCGATGGATGGGCTGTGCAGCTTCTTTCGTGTATTCATGTTTGGTTCGTTCTCAGAGATGTGTTCGTTCATTGGGCGTCGGCGGATTGAGTCGCCGTATCGAACGATATGGCATGCCTCGACAGATCGAATGCCCGATGAATGCACACTTCGCGTCAAACCTTACCGGGTGTTACTTTTTATTCGCTGCGGTAAGGGCGCGGCGCGCTGGCGATATCCGAGAACGGCTTGCGCTACGAACGCTTTTCGTCGACCGCAAGCCGATACTGCTCCATCTTGCGATACAGCGTGCTGCGCGACACGCCTAGGGCGCGCGCCGCCTGCGCCATGTTGCCCTGCGCATGCCGCAACGCACGCGCGATCGCGAAGCGCTCGGTTTCCTCGAGGCTGCCCGCGCCGGGCGTCGCGTTCGACATGACCGTGTCACGCACGGTCGGCGATTCATCGAGCACTTCCGGCGGCAGCTCGACCAGCGCGACGCGCTCGTCATTCGATGTCAGCAACAGGTTCTCGACCACGTTGCGCAACTCGCGCACGTTGCCCGGCCACGAATAGGCGCGCAGCACTTCCATCACGATGTCGGGAAACTGCCGCGCCGGCACGCCGTGACGCAGCGCGAGCGAGCGGTTGAAGTGATCGATCAGCAGATCGACGTCGCCATCGCGCTCGCGCAGGCCCGGAATGCGAATCCGCGTGACGCCGACGCGATAGTAAAGGTCCGCCCTGAATCGCCCGCACTCGACTTCCTCGCGCAAATTGCGATTCGTCATGGCGAGCAGGCGCACATCCACGCGACGCGCCTGCGTATCGCCGAGCCGATAGATCACCCCTTCTTCGAGCACGCGCAACAGCACCGGCTGCAGTTCCAGCGGCAATTCGCCGATCTCGTCGAGGCACAGCGTTCCGCCATGCGCGAGTTCGAATCGTCCGGGACGTCCTTCCGCCGTCGCGCCCGTATAAGCGCCGCGCACGTGGCCGAAGAGTTCCGCGCCGATCAGTTCCTTCGACGCCGCCCCGCAGTTGTAGGCGACGAACGGGCCTTCGTCGGATTCCTCGCCGTGGATCGCGCGCGCGAACAGCTCCTTGCCGACGCCCGTTTCGCCTTCGATCAGCACCGGCACGCGCCGTCGCGCAAGCTGCCGTCCGCGTTCGATCGCGCGCTGCATCGCCGCGCTCTGGCAGATGATCTGCTCAAAGCGGTTGCGTTGCGGGTCGGCTTCGCCGCGCGGCTGCACTTGCGGCCCGACGCGGCGCGCGCCGCCCGCAAGACGCGACGCATTCGAGAGGCCGGAAGGCTGCGGCACGATCAGCATCGCGCCGATCGCTTCGCCGTCCGCGACGACCGGATTGAACCACTCGGGCCGCAGTCCTTGCGGCAGATGATTGGCCCAGTCCTCGACGGGGAAATGCTCGCCCATGCCGGGAAAGCGCTCGCCCGGATTGACCGGCAGCGCGATGCGCGCCGTCGTGTGCACGAGCCGTCCGTGCCGGTCGATGGCGATGAGCCCGGCGGCATCCGTCGAGGAAAGCCGCTGCAAGCAGAACGCCAGCAGACGCATGTGCTCGCGCGCCACCTGCTCCGCGAGCACCATTTCGATCTGGCGCGCGGCGGTGACGGCGAGCGTCAGATTGTTGATCTGATACGTCGATGGCGGCCCCGATATGTCCAGCACGCCGAGCACCGCGCCGGTCCCCGGTTCGCAGATCGGCGCGGCGGCGCAGCTCCATGCCTTGATGCCTTCGCAGAAGTGCTCGGAGCCGTGCACGTAAGTCGGCTGACGCGTGGCGAGCGCCGTGCCGATTCCGTTGGTCCCGGCCGATGCCTCGCGCCAGTCGCCGCCCGTCATCAGATGGATCTTTTCGCCGGCGTCGAGCGTGCGCAGATCGCCGGCCGCCTTGAGAATCACGCCGTCGGCGTTGGTCAAGAGAAGGATCGAATACGAATCCGCGAAGAGATCGGCGGTGGCCGTGAAAAGCCGGTCGGACGCCGCGAGCAGTTCGCGATGCCGCCAGCGCAGCGTGTTGATCGCATCGCCATGCACGGCGAACGGCGCTGCCCCCGACGTCGGATTCACGCCCGATTGCAGACTTCGTTTCCATGATGCGATCAGTTCGGTCGGCGCGGCCGTGCTGATCTCGCCTGCGAGAAAACGCTCCCAGGCGAGCATGGTGTCGGTGTCGGAGTGATCGGCGGCGCTTGCGTCGGGCCGCGTCCACCCGGCGACGAAGGGGTCGCTCGCGCGACCGCCGCCAGCCGGCATACCGATGAGGCGCCTCGTCATGTGTCTCCTCCGTGCGAGGTGGAGCGCGGCCCGCTGTTGCGGCGGGCGTCGGCGCGACTCGCGGGGGCTGCTGCATCGGGATTCGCCGGCTTGGCCCGGCGATTGCGCAGCACAGTCCGCTGAGTATAGACCTCGTGCGTCTCTCGTCCTCTCGGGGAAAACGCCCCCGTTGGCGGCGCGCGCTGTGTCGCAGCGCAGCAGCGCGCGCTACTTGCGGCCGAGCAGCTCCGCGCCTGCGCCGAGCGCCGGGCCCGCCGTCGGATCGGTGATGTCGGGCTTCTTCGCGATGAGCGTCTGCGTCGTCAGGATCAGCGCGGCGACGGAGGCCGCGTTGCGCACGGCGCTGTAACTCACCTTCACGGGATCGATGATCCCGCGCGCGGCCAGATCGGCGATCTCGCCGGTGCGCGCGTCGAGTCCGGTCGCGCGATCCGCCTTCGCCACCTGCGCGACGATCGACGCGCCGTCCAGTCCGCAATTCGACGCGATCGTGAACAACGGCTTCGCGAGCGCGCGCTTGAGCAGCATCGCGCCGAGTTGCGCGGCGCCGTGGCTTCGCGCGATCAATCCGTCGAGTTGCGCCGATGCCCGCAGCAGCGCCGTGCCGCCGCCCGGCACCACGCCTTCGGCAATCGCCGCGCGCGCCGCGTTGATGGAATCCTCGATCAGATGAAGCCGGCGCTTCTGCTCGACGGGCGTCGCTCCGCCCGCGAGGATCATCGCGGTGCCGCCCGAGAGCTTCGCGAGGCGCACTTCGAACTTGTCGCGCTCGACGTTCTCCGGCGCCATGTCATATTGCCGCGCGACCTGCTGGCGTCGCGCCGATACGGCGGCGGGATCGCCCGCGCCCGCCGTGATGATCGTCTGATTCGACGACACGCGCACCTGGCGCGCGCTGCCGAAGTCGCGCATGTCGATGGCGTCGAGCCGGCCGCCGAGATCGCGCGCGATGACGCGCCCGCCGGTGACGATCGCGATGTCTTCGAGCATCGCGCGCCGCCAGTGGCCGTATTCGGGCGGATGAATCGCCGCGACGCCGAAGCCTCCGTTGTCGCGATTGGCGAGCAGCGTGACGACGCACGCGGGCGCGACTTCCTCCGCGATGATGAAGAGCGCGCGCTTGTGCTCGTTCGCGAGCGCGAGAATCGCGGCGACGTCGTCCTGGCTTTGCAGGCGCTGATCCGTCATCAGAATGAGCGGATTGTCGAGCACGACCTGCATGCGTTCGATGTCCGTCACCATGTGATGCGAAAGATAGCCGCGGTCGAACGCCATGCCTTCCACCACTTCGAGCCGCGTCTCGACGGTCGAGCCGTATTCGACATCGACGATGCCGTCAGCGCCCACGCGCTCCAGCGCCTCGGCGACGAGACCGCCGGTAAATTCGTCGTTGGCGGCCACCACGGCGACCGCGCGCACTTCTTCCGGTCCGGAAAGCGGCGTCGCGGAACGCTTGAGCGCGTCGATCGTTTCGTACACCGCGGCTTCGAGGCCCTGCACGAGTTCGACCGGATTCGCGCCGTCCGCGAGACATTCGAGGCCCTGCTGCACGAGCGCATCGGCGAGCACGGTGGCGGTCGTCGTGCCGTCGCCGGCGACGTCGTTCGTCTGCTTCGACACTTCCCGCACGACCTGCGCGCCGATGTTCTCGAACGGATCTTCCAGCTCGATCTCGCTCGCGATGCTCACGCCGTCGCGCGAGATGATCGGCGAGCCGATCGGCCGGTCGATGATCGCGTTCATGCCCTTCGGCCCGAGCGTTCCGCGTACCGCCCGCGCGAGCTTGCCCACGCCCCGGCCGAGCGCCGCGCGCGCTTCTTCGTCATGCAACATGATGTTCGGCATCGTGTGCTCCTGTCTCCTGTCTTTCGATTTATGTCCGTATCGTCGATGCATCGCGCGTTCGCGGATAGAAGCGAACCGGCTTCTCTTCGACATCGTCGTAACGCGCCGCAAGAAGACCGCGGCATAGCGCGCTGTTGAACTCGGCGTTGACGCCCACGCGCCGCAACTCGCGCAGATACGCGCCGAGCGTCGCGGGATCGAGCGGCGCGCCGTGTATGTCGATGAACGCGGGCTGCGCTTCGTCCATCGCGCCGCCGCATACGTGACGCCGTTCCATGTAACGCGAGATCAGATGCGCGCGTTCCGGCTCGTCGGCAAGCGATGCAAGCTCGCCGATGGTGAGCCGCACGAGCGCCTCCGCTTCGCGCCCGCTCGCCAGCAGATGCGCGAGCAACGCCGCCTGCCTGCGCTGAAACGCCTTGACGAGAAATGTCTGCCGCACCGCGTCGAGATCGTCGTTCGCGGCATCGCCGAATGCCTGCCGGAACGACAGGTTCTGCGCCATGCCGCGATTGATCTCGTTGGCGTACATGTGCTCGTCGAGCGTCATGCCGATGCCCGTCACCCACGGCAGATCCGCGATCGCCGCGCGCATGTCCGCCGCCATCAGATACGCGAAATTGGCGGCGCACCAGTACGTCGGAAGCCGGAAGGCGACGCTCACGCCGCCATCGGCATCGACATCGACGGACGTGACGAAGCCGAGCTCCGTCACCGACTCGTCGAGTTCCGGATCGATGACGGATGCGAGCCGCTCCCACACTTGCGCCGCCGGTTCGCTCACCGCGCTCGCGGCGCTCATGCGTGCGCGACCGCGCTTTGCGGCGTCTGTTCGAGCAGCTTCTTCTGCGCCTCGATATCGATGCCGTACAGACGCGCCGCATTCAGCCCGAGGATTTTCTTCTTCGCCTCCAGCGACAGCTTCGCGCCCGTTTCCTTCGCGACCGATTCGGGCAACTCGAACGCCATGAACTTGTCGATGAGCCACTTCGGCGACCAGATCGCGTAATCGCTGCCGTAGAGAATGCGGTCCTCGCCGATCCAGAACAGCAGCTCCGAAATCACATGCGCGAAGTATTCCGGCCGCGTGTGGATGAACGGCAGCACGACCGCGAGGCCGCCATACACGTTCGTCTCCTGCGTGGCGATCCAGCAGAAGTCATCGAGACGCGGCAAGCCGCAATGCTCGACGATGAAGTTCAGGTTCTGGAAGCTCGTCGCCACGTCGTCGATATCGGCGACATCGAACGCATCGCGATTGAGCGGCAGGATCGTCGGTCCTTTATGAACGTGAATGTTCCTGATGCCGAGCTTCTCGCAGCGTTCGAGAAACCGGTACGCGCCCGGATCGGAGAGCTTGTAGCCCTTGCTGTCGCCGCGCCATTCGGCCGTGTAGAGCTTCACGCCCTGAATCTTGTACAACTGCACCAGCTCCTCGAGACGTTCGAGCCCCGCTTCGCCGTCACGCGGATCGAACGCGCCGTTCACGATGAACCGATGCGGATACTTCTTCTTCACCACATAGTTCGCTTCGGTGGTATTGAAGCCGTTCTTGTAGAAGTCGGTCAGATAGGTCGGCTGGCAGATCGCCATGTCGTCGTAACCGGTGACGAAAAGGTCTTCATACATGACCGCTTCGCCGTACTGGTCGAACTTTTCTTTCGGCCACAGGTATTCCTTCGGGCTCAGGTTCTTGTGATACGCATAGAAGCAGTCGATGAACTGCTGGCCATGCACGTTCTTCACGTTCGCCTTGCTGCCGTCCCAAAGATGAACGTGCCCGTCGATGATGAAAATGTCCTCGCCGTCCTGGGTTCTGAACATGTTGCTGTCTCCGTGGGGTTGTCGCTCGCGGGCGCACCCGCGAACGTTTTCATTCGTAGGCCATTGCGTCTTCCATGTTGCCGAACAGCACGACGGTATCGTCGTCGACCATCACCATCCGTCCGTAATGCGTCGATGTCGATATCTCGAACAGATGTGGCGTCATCTCGCGGCCCAGCACGTCGCTGATTTCGCCCATCTTGAACTCGATCTTTCCCTGCCCGTCGATGCGGATCATCGCGGGCAGATACGTCACGGTGATGCCCGGCTTCGTCGCCATCAGTTCGGCAATCGCGCGCGCCTCGACGCTGTCGTTCATCGTGACGCCGCATTGATGCGAGATGGTCTGATCGAAGCGAAGATCCTTGATCGGCTTGAAGATGTTGTCGGTATGCACTGACATGAGCGGCTCCTGTTCGCGGTGGATTCAGGCTTGAATGGAGAGCGAAAACGGAATGCCGACTTCCTTCGCGATCAGTTGCGCGCGCTCGACCGAACTGCTCAGGGCGTCGGTGTATTGCGCGGCTTTCGCGTGCGGAATGGACCAGATCGGCTGAAGATGCTTCGCGGCATCGGCGGCGAGCGCGCCATGCTTGTCGAGCCATGCGCCGAAGAGCGCGCGGTTCGCATCGCCATGCGCGGGATCGTTGGCGAGCATGTGGAACAGCTCGACCGCGTTGGCGAGATTGCGCTCGTAGTCGCCTTCGGCGGCGGATACCACGGTCGGCGTCACGAAGTCGTTCTGCGCGGCAGCCACTTGCATGATGAAGCCGCTGCGAAAGAGATCGCCGACGAGCGGCTCGAACACGACGTTCACCGCGAAATACTTTTCGAGGTAATCGGTCGCGCCGCCGATGGTTTCGATCGCGCGGCGCGTGCCCTGCCACATCGGATCGTTGAGCCAGTGCTCCTTGCCCACGTCGAGATCGAAGCCCGGCAGATCGAGCGCGATCTCGCCGAGATACAACGTCAAGTCCTGAGCGAAGCGCAGTTTGTACGATGCATTGGTCAGGATCGCGCTGTTGATCATCTGCGTGTAGCCGTAGCGCTGCGCGTGCATGGTCGCCGTGCCGAGCCCGAATTCCGCGTGCTTGTACGCGCCGAGATGATGTTCGAGCACCTTCACCCAGGCTTTGTCGAAGCGCTTGACCGCGCCCGAGCGCCGCGCATTGCCGATCGCGTTCGTAATCATTCCGACGATGGTCGACTGGCGCTGATAGTGCGTGCGCTCCCATTCTTCATCGACCGCGCGGAACATGTGCCAGTCCGAGCATTGCGCGGCGGTCCACGTTTCGGAATAGGTCGGCGTGCCGTCGGCGAATTGCAGTATCCAGTCCTGAATGAGATAGCGCTTCGGGTCTGGCTGCACGTCGACGGTCATGTCTTCGTAATGGCTTGCCTTGCGTCCTTTCGGTTCGAAATAGTTGTACTTGCGGCTGTCCCAGCCCACGAACTGCGCCGCGCCCGCAGCGCCCGACTTAAGCGGCGATGACTGCTCCGTCGACGTACTCATGTCATGTCTCCTTTCCGATCAGCGAATATCAGGGCGACGGGCCGTCATCGGACCGCCTGCGTGAACTTGTCGAAATACAGCCGTTCCGGTTCTACGCCGGCCATTTGCAGCACCGGGATCACGGCGTCGATCATCGCCGTGGGACCGCACGTGTAGGCATCGATATCGCCTGCGAGCGCTTCGTCGCGCAACGTGCGGCTCACGACTTCGTGGATGAAGCCCGTCTCGCCCGTCCACTCGTCGGCGGGTTCGGCGTTCGAGAGCGCCGGAATGAAGCGGAAGTCCGGCAGCTTGTCAGCGAAGTCCGCGAACTCGTCGAGATAGAACAGATCGCGGCGCGTGCGCGCGCCGTAGAAGAAGCGCACGGGCCGCTCTTCGCCGCTCGCGACGTGGTCCTGCAAGATCGACCACAGCGGCGACATCCCCGATCCGCCGCCGACGAGAACCATCGGGCCGGGCTGATCCTCGCGTCGAAAGCAGGTGCCGTACGGACCTTTCGCGATCATCCGGTCGCCGGGCTTGAGACCTTCGTCGAGCCGCGACGAGAACGCGCCGTTCGGGTACTTCTTGATGATGAAGGAGAGGCGCCGTTCGCCATCGGGCGGATTGGCCATCGAGAAAGAGCGCGTGATGCCCGCCGATGGCAGCGTCAGATCGACGTACTGCCCCGCCCAGTAACGCAACGGACGGCTCAGTTCCACTTCGAGCAGCCTGATGTCGTGCGTGAGCGCGGCGATGCTCGTGACGGTCGCGTCGTATTCGGCGACGGGTATGGAGCGGCGCATCAGGTCTTCGTCGTAGTTGAGCAGTTCGACGGTGAGATCGCTATAGGCCAGCGTCCTGCAAAGCAAGACGTGACCCGATTCCTTCTCGTAGTCGGGCAGCGCGAAGGTCGAATACTTCTTCATCTCGACGTCGCCTTCGACCAGCAACGACTTGCAACTGCTGCACTGCCCTTCCTTGCATCCGTGCATGACGGCGATGCCTTGACGGAACGCCGCTTCCAGCACGGTTTCGCCTTCCTCGACCGACATCTCCACACCGACCGGCTCGAAGCGGACCGTGTGCGTCACAGACTCATCGCCGCTCATACGCGCCTCCCTCGCATCGGTCAATTGCACGGATTGATCGTGAAGCCCGCGCGATACTCCGCGATGTGCTTCTCGCGCTGCTCCGGCGTCATCTCTCGTATCAGCACGATCGGGCTTTGGATCGTGTGGCCGCGCACATCATCGAGCGTCCACATGTCGCGGTTGTCGAAACGCAGATGCGGTTGAGGCACGAGCGTCTTGCCGTCGCTGCGCACGAAGCCGAGATCCTTGATGCAATCCGCGAGGTCCCAGCCGTGATAGACCTCTTCCCATTCGCGGCGCCCGCTGAAACGGCCCATCGCGGGCGTCGGGCGGCCTTCGTATTCCGACGCGAACGCGACCTTGTGCGTCCATCGGCATAGCTCCGAGCAATACGTGTAGAGCTTGCCGTCGACTTCATCGACGCAGAAGTCCTCGCGAATCAGGCACGGCACGAGGCAGCTCCAGCAGCGATGCGGATACACGTAGCCGTTCTCCTGATCGAACAGCATGTTGGTCTGGCCGGGCACGCTCTTCTTCGCGTACCACTTCCAGTACTCGCCGAACTCCGCATACCAGCCGGGATACTTGTGCTCGAACCACTCGAAGTCTTTCTCGGTCTGCGCCTCGATGCGCCAGAAGTTCACCGGCCAGCCGACCGAGAAGAACTGCGCGACCTTGTGCACGTAGTTCTTCTTGACGAGGCGATCCCACGCGGCGGCGACATCGTCGTGATGAATCTTGATGCCGTACTTTTCGAGCGGCAGCATGTAGGTGCGGTAATAGTCTTCGTAGATCCACCGATGCCACAGCTCCGCATACGACTCCTTCTTTTTGTCGCGGTCCGTCGTGCCGTATTCGATGAACGTGCCGATAGCCGCATCGACGATCGCGTGGTTCTGCCAGAACGCGTAACGCAGATCGCGTTCGAGCAGCAGATGATTGTCGGGGTCGTTGATGACCGACATCATCAGCGAATGGCCGTTGCCGATGTGACGGCTCTCATCCGATTGCACGGAAAGGAACACCGTCGGCAGCGCGTAGTCGCCGTTGCGCGCGGCTTCCGACGGCATCGCGACGAACAGCGTATTCGTGAACGCCGTTTCCGCGACCACTTGCAGGAACACGTTGGCGGCCGTCACGGCGTCGCCGGTGAGGAAGCCTTCAGCGAACTGACGTCCGATGGTCGTCGCATAGCACTTGCCGAACGCGGCTTCGGTGATGTCGAAACCCGCCGGATCGATGTAGTTCTCCATGTACCACTTCTTCAGATTCATCTGGATCGTCGAGTGGCGGAACTCGTCGACCATCTGCATCGTGAAGCCCGTGCGCAGTTCTTCGCCGGGCGCGAGACGGCCCAGCATCGCCATCGAGCGCGCGGCCGAGATTTCCGGGAACGGAATGATCGCGAGGAACAGCTTCATCCATTCGACCCAGCGCGGTTCGACATTGCGGAACATGTCGCCGCGCAGCGCGGCATCGAGCGCGCCGTAGACGCGGTTGTCCTTTTCCTCCTGCATCGGGAAATACGAGCGCAGCACCTGCTTCATCGGATCGCGCGGCGCCTTGCTGATCTTGTAGTCCGTCGGGAAGGTCATCGCTTCCTGAACGTAACTGGGTGTCCAGCCGAGATCGGCGACGCGTTTTGCCGCCTCGCCGATACTGATGCCTCGCTGGGATGTGATCTTGTTGAGCGTTAATGCTTCTGACATCGAGCTCTCCTTGTCCGGTTACAGGGCGATTGCGCCGTTTGCATCGGCACGGCAGCTTGAAGAGCGACAAGCGTGCCATCCGCGAATACGCCTTGTTTCATCGGTTTTCGATGCGCTTGTGTCGTGGAACGCGACGATCGAATTTCTTACGGTGTCCCGAATTGCGACATCACTCAATGGTCGACGATGATCTTGCTCGCGCTTGCATTCGCCGCATCCGCGACCGGCTGACCTTGTGCGATGAAACGCGCGGCGAGTATCAGCGCGCCCATCGCGAAGTCGCGGCCATGCGCGGCGATCATGTCGTCGGACAGCGCGCCGAGCCGCTCGAAAAACGCTTCCTTCGTGGATGCATCGGTCGTCATCTCCGTCTCCCTCGAGCGTCTAATGCGAACCTGAAATGCGGAATAGCGCGTGCGGCAAATACACGAGCGCGATCTCGCCGGCTTCGGTGCCATAGGCGAGACGCCCGCCGTCGGGCGCCCACGCAAGCGCGGATATCGCCGCGCCGCCGTTGGCCCGGACGAACAGCACGTCCGCGCCGCCGGGCTGGCACAACAGCACCGCGCCGCTTCGATAACCGACCGCGATCAGCGACAACGACGGATGACACGCGACGACACTCACCGGCGCGCTGCCCGCGACGCCGCATTCGCGCGGACGATCATCCGCATCGGGCGGATCGAAGCGCCGGCACACCGCGCGCGGTCCGCCGCTCGTGACGAGCACGCGGCCGTCCGCCGAGAACGACAGCGAGCCGGGCTGCAGCGCATAGCCGCCGAGTTCGATATCGTCGCCATCGGGAAGACGCCAGCCGTGCAGCGCGTTGCCTTCCGTGCCCGCGACGAGATACCGGGCATCGGGACTCCACGCGATCGCGCGCGGCGATCCGGCGCACGCAAAGAGCCGCGACGTCGCGGCGCGCGTATCCCACAGCGTGACGCCGCCCGCGTGAGCGATGGCGAGTCGCTGCGCGGTGGGCGCGAACATCAGCGCGGTCGATGAAGCGGGCAGCGTCAACTCGCTTTCCATCGCGCCGATGAGCCGCACCAGCGCGCCGCTCGCATACGCGCGCACGCCCGAGCGCGAAACGGCGACGTGATCGATTCGTCGGCCGTGCTGCGCTATGAGCTGGCGCACACTGCCATCGATGTCCATCTGCACGAGCCTGCCGTCATCGCCCGCGCTCAGAAAGCCGCCATCGGCATCGGCGGCGAGCCCGAGGCTCGCGCCATCGTGTATCGCAAAGCGCGCGAGCGGCGGCGGCGGCGCGGTGGCCTTGATCAACTCGACGCCGCGCGTCTCGTGCGCCTTGAGTTGCGGACCGCCTTCCCATTCGCCCGACGCGAGCACGAGCGTTCCATCGCCGAGCGTGAAGCCCGCGTGAGTGCCGCCCACATTCCACGTCGCCGCCGTCACGCTCGCGTGCGCCGTCCAGCACGCGCCGAGCAGCTCGACGAGCGGCGTGGGCGCGCTTACGTTCATCGCGGATCGCGGCCATGCGCGGTGCGCGTCGCCGCCTCCGCGTTCGCGAGCGCCGCCTCCAGACGCGCGCGCTCTTCCTCCAGCGCGCTCAGCGCCCGGTCCGCTTCCCAAAGCTGATCGCGCAGCATTTCGATGCGCAACAATTGCAGCGACGTGCGTGCTTCGGGCCGGCTCGCGGCCAGCGCGCTTTCGAGTTCGATTTCGACGCCCGCGAAACGGCTCTTGCTTCGCAGATGCTCCGAATTGATCCACGTGAGCTCGATCACGAGCCGCACGCGCTCCGATATGGGCGTGGGTTGGCCCTGCGCAGTCATGGCGTTCTCCGCTGAAAGCCTGGCTTGCGGGCCTCGTCTGTCGCGAGGCCGGCCGGTCGTTACGGAATGAGGACCGCGCGTCCCTTCACCTTGCCGTGATGCAGGTCGCGCAGCGCCTGATTCGCCTCGCTCAGTCGATACTCGCGCGTCGCGAGATGGACGAGTCCGCGATCGGCCAGCGCCATCAGCTCGACGAGTTCCGGATACGTGCCGACCAGATTGCCGACGATGGTCTTTTCGCTCGTAATCATGTCGATCGTCGGAATGTCGATCTTTCCGCCGTAGCCGACGATGTAATAGAAGCCCGCGTTGCGCGTCATCGCGAGACCTTGCGCGATCGCGTTGCCTTCGCCGACGAAATCGATCACGGCTTCCGCGCCGTTGCCTTGCGTGAGTTCGAGCACGCGCTCGACGGCGTCGTCGCCGCCCTGAACCGTATGATGCGCACCGCATTCCTTCGCGAGCGCGAGGGCGGTCTCCGATCGGTCGACGACGATGATCTCCGCCGCGCACAGCGCGTTCAGCACCTGAATGCCGATGTGACCCAGACCGCCCGCGCCGATCACGACGGCGAACTGCCCCGGCAAAAGATGACGCGATGCCTTCTTCGCGGCGCGATAGGCAGTGAGGCCCGCGTCGGTGTACGGCGCGACGTCCTTCGGCGCGAGCGTGGACGGCAGGCGGATCAGCGAACGTTCGCCGGTCGCGAGATATTCGGCATAGCCGCCGTTCGCGTTGATGCCGGGAAAACGGCTTTCGGTCGCGTGCATGTCGTCGCCGCGCCGGCACGCGAGACAGTGGCCGCTCGTGACGAGCGGATGGCAGATGACCGGATCGCCCACCTTGACGCTTTCGACGCCCCGCCCGACCGCCTCGACCCAGCCGGCGTTCTCGTGGCCCATGATGTAGGGCAGCGCGATATCGACCTTGCTGCGCCAGATGCCTTCGACGATATGCAGATCGGTCCGGCACACACCCGCGCCGCCGATCCGGACGATCACATCGTCGGGCCGCGAGATTTCGGGAGTGGGGACGTCTTGATAGCGGACGAATTCGTCGCGGGACAACGTTTCGTCGTACTCATGCAGCACGGCAGCCTTCACGTGATGTCTCCTTGTTCGTTATCGTCGATGCTTCGCCTGAAGCGATGCGCCGGGATAAGAGCAAGGACCACGCCAATCGCGATGCGAGCGGGGGCATCGCGGGAGCCTGCGTGGATGGCCTTCGCGTTCTGTGATGACGGCATCGGCAGGGTTTGTCGCAAAATCGGACACCCTGCCGAAGTCCTGTCCATGCGGATGTCGCAACTTGCGACATCCGCCTGCTACGCATTGCAGCGCACAACGCCCGGCGACCCGATACATGGGTCGCCGTCTTTCATACGGGTTATTGGCCGGCTGCCGGCGATACGACGCTCGGCGTTGCCAGCGTGTTGTTGCTCTTCGGCGCGGGCGCGTCGGACTTCGTCGTGCTGTTCGTGCTGCTCGGCAAGCCGCTATTGGGCTTGGCGGCCATGCCGCTGCCGGAATGGGTGGTGCCCGGCGTGCCATATCCGCCTGTCGCGCCGTTCACCTGATTCGCCGGGCTGGCCGTGCTGCCCGTCGAGCCGCTCGATCCTCCCGCCGTCTGCGCATAAACGCCGCTCGACAGTGCCGCCGCGGCTACAGCCGCGATGAGTGCGCCAATTGCCTTGTTCATGATCCGTCCCTCCTTGATCGGACTGGAAATTAGGACGCAGGCGTTTCCGTCTGCTCGATCATGAGTTGCGCAATGACCGTGCCGCGCCCGGGCACACCAAATGCAGAGGTCGATGCGTTATTAAGTTATCCGATTCACTTCAATCCCCCGACGATGCGTTCCATCTCGCTTTCGCCGAACGCGCGCATCGTCGTCGATCGGACGTTGCCGAGTGCGCCGAGCGCGAGGCCGAGGCGCGTCGCGGTTTCATCGTCGGGTGCATCGAACGATGTAACGAGATCGTATGCGCCAAGCGTCCAGTGCAGTGCGCCGATGGTCGCGCCCATCGCCTTGCTCGCTTCGCGAAATGCGCGCGCGCGATCGACCGTGTCCTTCGCGGTACGCACGCCCTGATCGGTCCAATTCAGCAGCATGATGTAGGTAGCCATGGTGTCCTCATCGAATGAAAGTGAAGCGGCCGCACGTATTGACGCGCCGCGTTTTCTTTGCGTGCATAAAGAGGCAGAGAGGAAGCAGGACAAGGCGGCAATCGCGCATGAGCAACAGCGCTTCCGTTCGGGAAAGCCGCAGTATGGATATCGATTGACTGCGAAAAAAGTATAGGCGACGGCGACTGTTAACAGCGCGCTTTCACGGCGCGATCGCGGCGTCGCGAGACGAAAAAAAGCCCCGTCGGAAGATGCGAACGGGGCTCATCGCCTTCGGCTGCGAAACGCGCTTACTTGCAGTGGCGTTCCCAGTGATGATGCACTTTGACCTTGTGGCAAACCTGATGGTGATTGTGCGAAGCGGCGAAAGCCGGAGCGACGGAAAAAAATGCCGCACCAGCGGCAAACACAGCAATGACAGCCTTTTTCATGAGTTCGTTAGGTTCTGGATTGGGAAAGAGAGGAGATGCTAGCAGCGCGAGCTTACGGACACATTTACGCGGCTCGTCAGCTTTTCGGCTTCGCGTTGAGCCTTCGCCACAACGTCGTCTTGCTGATGCCGAGCGCCTTGCAGACGGCATCGCGATCGCCGCCGAACGCAGCCAGCGATGCGCGGACCTGATCGGCTTCCACCGATCGGCTGAGATCGCGCAGCGAGCGGTCCGCGTTTGCGTCGGACTTGTCCTCGAACAGCTCGGGCGCGATCGCTTCCAGTTCGTCGAGCGCGAGTGCAAGGGGCGCATCCCGATCCGATAACTCCACCGCGATACGCTCGACGATGTTCTGCAACTCGCGAACATTGCCCGGCCACGGATATCGGCACAGCGCATCTTCCAGCGGCGCGAGCACGCGCGCCGCCGCTTCGCGATCGGGCACGCGCGACGCAAGCGCCTTGTCGCGCCGCGCGGCCTGTGTCAGCAGCGCGGTCGCCAGCAGCAGGACGTCGCTGGAACGTGCGCGTAACGGCGGCAACGCGATGCTCAGAATATTGATGCGATAAAAAAGATCGGCGCGAAACGAACCATCGGCGACGCCTTGCGCGAGCGTGCGATGCGTCGCCGCGATCACGCGAATATCGACGCGCGTCGGCTCCGTCGATCCGAGCCGTATCACTTCGCGCTCCTGCAGCACGCGCAGCAGCCGGCTTTGCAGCGACGGCGGCATCTCGCCGATTTCATCGAGAAACAAGGTGCCGCGATGCGCCGCCTCGATCAGCCCCGCCTTGCCGCCCTTGCGCGCGCCGGTGAACGCGCCCTCCTCGTAACCGAAAAGCTCGCTTTCGAGCAGGGCTTCGGGAAACGCGCCGCAGTTCATCGCGACGAACGGAAAGTCCTTGCGGCGGCTCAGCCGATGCATGCTCTGCGCGACCATCTCCTTGCCCGTGCCGCTTTCGCCGAGAATCAGCACGGTGGCGTCGGATTTCGCGTAGCGGCGCACGAGCGAACGCACGCGCTCGATCGACTCCGATTCGCCGACGACATCCTCCAGCCGATAACGCGCGACGAATTCCTGCGCGCCCTGCCGCGAGCGCAGCGTCCGGTCGAGCCGCTCGACCGCGCGCGATTCCTGGAAGGTGAAGATCGTGCCGCCCGACGCGCCATCGCTTGCGAGCGGTCCGCGATGGATCGCGTAGCTCACGCCGCGCACCGCGCCGAACACGTCGCCGTCGGCGGAAGGCAGCACGCCGTCGAGTTCGGGCGCGACATCGAGCAACGCCTGTCCGACGGCGCGCGACGCATCCGCGATGCCGAGCGCGGCGGCGAGCCGCCGATTGATCGCTTCGATGCGGCCGAGCGCATCGACGGCGACGACGCCATCGCGAAGATGCTGCAACAGGTTGTCGAGCCGATTGCGCCGCGCGACTTCGCGGCGCATCGCCTGCGCGACTTCGAGCGCCGTCTCGAACGCGGCGACGACCGACGTGCGCGAATACAGAAACACCGCGCTCATGCCCGCGTCCGCCGCCAGATCCGCGACGAGGCCGGGGCCGACGACCACATCGACGCCGCGATCGCGCAGATCGAGCACGAGGTTTTCGGCGTCCTGCGCCGAGCGATAGGACGCGCAAATCACGTCGATGCCATACACGGCGAGGAAGCGGCGAATTTCCGCGGGCGTGTCGCCGTGCGTGACGAGCGCGACGCTCGCGCCCTCGCGCCGCGCCTTCGTGAGCGCATGCATCACGTCGAAGCCGGTCGGACTGATGACGACGACCGGCACCGACACGCGGCTCTTCAGATAAGCACCGTTCGAGCCGCCCGCCACGACGACATCCGGCCGGCCGTCGCGCGCCGATTCGATGCTGTTCGCGGCATCCTCGAAGCCGAGCGCCACGACATCGAGTTCGGCGCGATCGGCGTAGGTGTCGACGAGATCGATGAACAAATCCCTTAGCCGGCTGATGCCGACCGCCCAGATGCGCGGGCGCGAGGCGGTTTCGGTTTGCATGATCGTCTGCCCAAAAAAATCCAGTATGCGATACGGATTTCAGTTTCGAAACAAGAAATTTCAGGCCTGAAATCAAGTGCTGGGAGCCGAAACGTCCAAACTCATGTAAATCAACGAGTTAGAAAAATATCGCAAGCTGGCAAGGTAGTTGCTCTTATACGCAGCACTTTTTCAGGAGACAAACGTGAGTTCCGAAATCCAGTCCGCACAGACCGCCGGCGCGCGGTTCCGCCAGGCCGTCCGCGAGGAATCGCCGCTGCAGGTCGTCGGCGCGATCACCGCTTACGCCGCGAAGATGGCCGAAGCCGTCGGGTTCAAGGCGCTCTATCTGTCGGGCGGCGGCGTGGCCGCGAATTCGCTCGGCATGCCCGACCTCGGCATCAGCACGATGGAAGACGTGCTGATCGACGCGCGCCGCATCACCGACGCCTCGTCGCTGCCGCTGATGGTCGATATCGACACCGGCTGGGGCGGCGCATTCAACATCGCGCGCACGATCCGCTCGTTCATCAAGGCGGGCGTGGCGGCGGTACATATCGAAGATCAGGTCGGACAGAAGCGCTGCGGGCATCGTCCGGGCAAGGAAGTCGTGCCGACCGGCGAAATGGTCGATCGCGTGAAAGCCGCCGTCGATGCGCGCACCGACGATTCGTTCGTCATCATGGCGCGCACCGATGCGGCCGCCGCCGAAGGCATCGACGCGGCGATCGAGCGCGCCGTCGCGTATGTCGAAGCGGGCGCGGACATGATCTTCCCCGAAGCGATGAAATCGCTCGATGACTATCGCCGCTTCAAGGCTGCGGTGCGCGTGCCGATCCTCGCGAATCTGACCGAGTTCGGCTCGACGCCGCTCTTCACCGTCGATGAACTGAAGGATGCGAACGTCGACATCGCGTTGTATTGTTGCGGCGCGTATCGCGCGATGAACGCAGCGGCCTTGAACTTCTACGAGACAGTGAAACGCGACGGCACGCAAAAGGCCGCCGTCGAAACGATGCAGACGCGCGCCGACCTGTACAAATACCTCGGCTATCACGCCTACGAAGACAAGCTCGACCAATTGTTCGCAGCGAAGAAATAACCCTTGTTTCAGGAGACAAATTCATGAGCGAAGCAGACAACAGCACCGCAAGCGCGGGCGCATTCAAGCCGAAGAAATCCGTCGCGCTGTCGGGCGTGACGGCGGGCAATACCGCGCTGTGCACCGTCGGCAAGACGGGCAACGACTTGCACTAT
>NZ_JARUXK010000002.1:256604-388305 GCF_031451435.1 Caballeronia sp. LZ008
CGCGCCCTGCGCGTTCGAGCCCGCGATCAGCACATGCACATCGCCACCAATCTTCGATGCCGCTGCAACCGTGTTCAGCGTCGCTGCCTTGATCGACGCGTTGTCGTGTTCTGCAATAACAAGAGTCGTCATCAGATCACCTTCGCTTCGTTCTTCAGTTTTTCGACCAGCGTCTTCACGTCGGGCACCGTGATGCCCGCGCTGCGCTTCGGCGGCTCGACGACTTTCAGCGTCTTCAGACGCGGCGTAACATCGATGTCAAGATCGGCAGGCGTCATCGCGCTTAAAGGCTTCTTCTTCGCCTTCATGATGTTGGGCAGCGTCACATAGCGCGGCTCGTTCAGACGCAGATCGGTCGTGACGACTGCGGGCAATTTCAGCGACAGCGTTTCGGCGCCGCCATCGACTTCGCGCGATACCGTGGCTTTGCCATCGGCAACGACGACCTTCGATGCGAACGTCGCTTGCGGCAAACCCGCCAGTGCAGCGAGCATCTGGCCGGTTTGATTCGAGTCGTCGTCGATGGCCTGCTTGCCCAGGATGACGAGCTCAGGCTTCTCTTGATCGACCAATGCCTTCAGGATCTTCGCGACCGCCAGCGGCTGCAGTTCATCGGCGGATTCGACCAGAATCGCGCGATCCGCACCGATAGCCAACGCCGTCCGCAACGTCTCCTGACATTGCGTAACACCACACGACACGGCGATCACTTCCGTAGCGACGCCCGCTTCCTTCAATCGCACCGCTTCCTCAACAGCGATTTCATCGAACGGGTTCATCGACATCTTCACGTTCGCGATATCGACACCCGTGTTGTCCGATTTCACGCGGACCTTCACGTTGTAATCGACGACGCGCTTCACTGGAACCAATACCTTCATTCGCTTGCTCTCCGTTGAACCGCGTTCACGCGGCTTGAATTCTTCGCGCGCGATCGACGATCGGCTTGTCGACCAGTTTCCCGTCCACCGAGATCGCGCCGCGCGGATTCGCTTCCAGCGCAGCGAGCACGCGTGCCGCCCATTCGCGTTCGGCGGCGCTCGGTGCGAAGCCGTCATTCACGGCGTCCACCTGCTTCGGATGAATGCATAGCTTGCCGCCGAAACCGAAGCGGCGCGCATCGAGCACGTCGGCGTTGATCGCGTCGAGGTCGCCCGTCGCGAGCGTTACGCCATCGATCGGCGGCGGCAGGCCCGCAAACCGCGACTCGATGACAAACTGCGAACGCACGTAGTCCAGTTCGCGCCCGGTGCCGTCGATGCCCGCGTCCACGCCGAAATCGAACGAGCCGAACGCGAGCCGCGCAACGCGCCCGCATTGCGCGATCTCGCGCATACGCACCACGCCCGCAACGCTCTCAACCAGCGCGATCAACTCGACCTCATCGGCGCAACGTGCCGCGATATCCGCGAGTTGCGCCGCATCTTCGGCCTTCGGCACCATCACGGCGCGCACGTTCGCCGCGCGAATCATCGCGACGTCTTCTTCGTGCCATGGCGTACCGAAAGCGTTGACGCGAATCACGACGCGCTCATGCGTCTCACGTAACCAATGCGCGATCTGCGCGCGAGCTTGCGCCTTGGCATCGATGGCCACGGCATCTTCCAGATCGATGACCACGCGATGCGCGTGCGTCGCCAATGCCTTGTCGAACCGTTCCGGACGATCGCCCGGAACGAACAGAAAACTGCGTGCAATCATGCGGATTTCCTCGAATGCGTCAGGTGCCGCTCCAGCCGCGCTGGAACGTCTCCGAATAACTGAAGCGGTCGGCGGGATGAATGCTGACCGCCGCTTCGACGATCTCGCCGCGCTTGTTGAAGTAGCGGCGCGACAGCCATAGCGCGGGCGAACGCGCCTTCGCGTTGACGAGACGCGCGATGTTCGCGGGCAGCGCCACCGCGCGAATCTCCTGCTCCACGCGCGCGATCTGCTCGCCGAACTGACGCTCGATCATCGTGAAGATCGGCGTGTGTGGATCATCCTCGATGCCTGTCAGCGAACGAAACGCCGGCTGGATATAGACCTCGGTATGACAGATCGGATCGACGCTCTCCGGCGAACGACGAATGCCTTCGAGACGCAACCACGTTTCGCCGGGCTTCGCCTGCAACATCTTGCAGAGCGACGCATCGCTCACTTCGACGGTCTCTTTCTTCAGGACCTCGAGCGCGGTATCGGCGGAATAGCGATGCAGGTCGCTCAACTGCTGCATGACCTGCCGATAGCTGCCTTCCGAATTCACGGCCTTGACGGTCGTGCCGATGCCGGCCTGCCGCACGACCATGCCGAGCTGCACGAGCTGCTTGACTGCCTCGCGCACGGTCGAGCGGCTCGCGCCGAACTGCTCGCAGAGTTCGAATTCGGTGGGAATGGTGGAGCCCACCGGAAAGCGCCCGCTCTGTATTTCGTTGATGAGCGTCTGCGCCAATTGCAGATAGCGCGGCTGCTGACCGAGCACGTTGACCATCTTTTGCACGCACGATGAAGGATTGACGGAGGGATCCGCCTGTCGCGCGACATCATCCGGTGCGAGCATCGTCATTGCACCGCACCGCTCTCGCGCAACCGGGCGATCCGACCAGCATCGTAACCGAGTTCGGCGAAAAGCCTCGCGTTGTCCTGTCCCAGTTCGGGCGCCGAACGCGCGGGCAAGGTCTCGTTCACGCGAACCGGCGCCGCCACGTTGCGCACCTTGCCGAAGCGCGGATGCTCCGCTTCGGTCACGCCTTGCCGCTCCGCGACGAACGGATTGTCGAGCGCCTGCTTGATGTCGTACACCGGCGCGGCGGGCACGCGTCCGCCCAGACGTGCGAGCCATTCGGCGGTCGTCGCGCGCGAAAGCGCCGCATCGAGTTCCTGTTCGACGAGATCGCGATTCGCGAGCCGCGCCTTGAAATTGCAGAAGCGTTCATCGGTGATCCACGAAGGCTTGTCGAGTATCTCCGCCAGCACGCCCCAGAACTTTTCCTTGTTGCACATCAGGAAGATCCAGCCGTCCTTCGTCTTGTACAGCTGGCTCGGCGTCAGCGACGGATGGGCGGAGCGCCGGTCCCGTCCTGTCACCGTGCCGCCGTTCAGATACCAAGTGCCGACATACGCGAGGTTATGCAGCGCGACATCGAAGAGACTCGTGTCCATGTCGCGGCCGATGCCCGTCGTGCGCGCCTGCACGAGACCCGCGAGCAGCGCCATCGCGGCGGTGGTGCCCGTCATCAGATCGATGATCGACAGGCCGAAGCGCGCCGGCGGACTGTCCGGCTCGCCAGTGACCGAGAGATAACCCGCTTCCGCCTGCATCAGATAGTCGTAGCCGGGCCACGATGCGCGGCTGCCGGTGCGTCCATATGCCGACAAATGCGCGCATACGATAGCCGGATTCGCGTCCTTCAACTGATCGTAAGTGAGACTCAGCTTCACGGGCAGATCGCCGCGCAGATTGTTGAAGACGGCATCGCTCGACTTGACGAGATCGAGCAGCACGTCGCGCCCTTCGGGCTTCTTCAGATCGAGCGTCAGACTGCACTTGTTGCGATTGAACGCTTCGAAGAAGTGGCTATCGCCTTCGCCGAAAAAATGCGGTCCCACGTTGCGGCCCACATCGCCGCCTTCGCGGAAGTTTTCGATCTTGATGACTTCCGCGCCGAGATCGGCGAGATGTTGCGTCGCGAACGGACCCGCGCCGTATTGTTCTATGGCGACGATGCGTACGCCGGAAAGAGGCAGGCTCATGCAGGGTTCCTCGCAATCAGCATCTTGGCGATGATCAGGCGTTGCATCTCGTTGGTGCCTTCGCCGATGGTCAGAAGCGGCGCATCGCGATACAGCCGCTCGACGTTGTATTCCTTCGAATAGCCATACGCGCCATGAATGCGCATTGCTTCCATGCTGTTCTCGACAGCCGCTTCGGTTGCGAAGTACTTCGCCATGCCCGCTTCCATGTCGCAGCGCAGACCTTTGTCGTATGCGCGCGCGGCCGAGTCCGTCAGAAGGCGCGCGGCTTCCACGCGCGTCGCCATTTCGCCGAGCTTGAGCGCAATCGCCTGATGCTCGCAGATCGGCTTGCCGAAGGTCTTGCGCTGCTGCGAATACGCGACCGCTTCATCGAGCGCGGCTTGCGCAACACCGACCCCGCGCGCGGCGACATTGATGCGGCCCAGCTCCAGCCCGCTCAGAATCTGCTTGAGGCCGAGCCCTTCCTGCCCGCCGATCACGCTCGACACCGGCACGCGAAAATCGGTGAACGTAAGCTCGCACGTATCGATGCCCTTATAGCCGAGCTTTTGCAACTGACGGCTCACTTCGAAGCCCGGTCCCTTCTCGACGATCAGAAGGCTCATGCCCTTGTGACGCGGCTGCGCTTCCGGATCGGTCTTCACGAGCAGCGCGAGGATGTTGCCGTACTTGCTGTTCGTGATCCACGTCTTGCTGCCGTTGACGACATAGTGATCGCCGTCGCGCCTCGCGACCGTGCGGATCGCCTGAAGGTCCGTGCCGCAATCCGGTTCGGTCAGGCCGATGCCGCCGCGCAACTCGCCCGTCGCCATGCGCGGCAGGAACTCGCGCTTCTGCGCTTCGGTGCCGTTGCGCTGGATCGTCATCGCCATGATGAGATGCGAATTGATGATGCCGCTCACCGACATCCATACCGCGGAAATGCGATCGACGATCTTCGCGTACGTCGAAGTCGTGAGACCGAGGCCGCCGTACTCGGGCGAGATCAGGCAGCCGAAGAGTCCCATGTCCTTCATCTTCTCGACGATCTCGTGCGGATACTCGTCCTTCGCATCGAGTTCGTGCACGTAGGGTTTCACTTCCGTCTTGAGGAAGCGGTCGAGCATGTCGAGAATGAGCGTCTCGTTCTCTTCGTAATTGCTCATGTCCTGCTGTTGATCGGCGTCGATGGTGGCCATTGCTTCTCCTGTATTCGTGTGTACGTCTTATGCGAGCGCTTGCGCAAGCGTGCGCGCCGGTCGCGTGTCGAGCGAGAGCACCGCTTCGCAGATGCGCTCGGCGGCATCGCGCGAAACGTTGCGCTGCGCGTTGTCGAAGAACTTCGCGACGATGTCCTCATTCGTGAGCGGCCTGTCGGACGAGCCGCGATTGATCGACTCGCGATGCGTCAGCATGCGGCCGTCCCGCGTATGGACGATCACTTCGCCGGTGTAGTGACGCGGAAACGTCGAGTCCTGATCCGCTTCGTGCGTGACGCGGGCCGCGACGGCGCGCACGGTTTCATCGGCGAGCGCTTCGGCTTCGAGATCGTCGAGCGTGAAGCGGCCGCGCAACAACCCCGTCGCGACGATGTACGGAATGCTGAACTGCGCGTCATAGCTGTTCGACGGCTTTTGCTTCGGCGCGACCGGCTCGCACACGATGGGAATCGTCGGGCCGGGCACGCGCACGATCACACGCTCGATGTCGTCGGCTTGCAAACCATGTGCGCGATGAAGCGCGATGGCCGCATCCGACGAAGCATGCGTGAAGTGACACGCGGGAATCGGCTTCAACGCAACGCCCTCGATCTCCCATGTCTCGCCGAGGCCCGCCGTTGCGATATCGATATCGCCCGCTTCGAGCGGCGTCTTCATGTAAAGCGCATAGAGACCGAAGCGTCCTTCATAAGCCGCGCCCGGACCGATATAACCATGCTTCGCGAGCGTCGCCGAAGTCGCGCCCGCTACCGCCGCCCATCCCGGATGCAGACGCTTGGTCCACGCGCCGTCCTGCAGGAACTCGAGATTGCCCGATGCCATCGACAGCACGATGCCTTGCGCATGCTGCGCCGCTTCGATCGGCAGACCCAGAAGACGCGCCGCGCCGAGCGCGCATCCGAATGCGCCGACGAGTCCCGTCGGATGAAAGCCCGCGTGATGAAAGCCGCTCTTCGCCGCCGAGCCGACGCGCGTCGATACTTCCATCGCGCAGAGATACGCGGTGAGCAGATCCGCGCCGCTCGCGTTCTCGCGCTCGGCGAGATTGAACGCGACCGGAAACGCGCTCGCCGTCGAGTGGATCACGCCGCGTGCATGCGTGTCGTCGAAGTCGAGGCTGTGAATCAGAAGGCCGTTGAGCAGCATCGCATCGCGCAATGCGAGCTTCTGCGTGTGGCCGAACACCGTCGCTTCGCCGCTGCCGAGCTCCTGCATCGCGGCGAGCGTCGAGGTCGCGTACGGCAGTTTCAAGGTCGCATAAGCCAGGCCGATGCTGTCGAGAATCAGATGCTTCGCGCGCTCGCGCACGCTTTGCGGCACGTCGCTCAATTGCAGATGCGTCGAAAACGATGCAAGGCGTTGCGATACGGTTTGCGCCTGCTGCATGTCGTTGCGTGCGTTCATCGCGTGGCTCCCTGATGGTTGAGCGGCAGATCGTCTGCGTTGGCTTCTTCATCGGGCGAGACTTCTTCCAGCGAGAACTGGTTCGCGTCCACGCCGAGGCTCAGCACGGCGATCACGAGCAGGATCAGAACGCCCGCGACCATGCCGAGCACGCCGAACAGCCCGAGTTGCGCATACAGGATCACGGCGGCATACGACGTGAGCATCGACGCGATACGTCCGCACACGCCCGCCACGCCGGTGCCGCGCAGGCGCAGCGCGGTCGGGAAGAGCTCGGGCACGTAGCCGAAGAGACCCAGCGTGACGATGCCGAAGATGCAACTGACGAGCGTGAAGCCGACGATGGCGATCGCCGCGTTGGCCGTCATCTGCGGATAGACGAAGCCCAGCACGATCGCGATGACGCTATAGAACACGAGACCTTTCGCGCGTCCGAGGCGGTCGGCGGTGAGGTAGCCGAGCACTGCGCCGAACGGTGCGCCGAACGACA
The DNA here is from genome assembly GCF_031451435.1 of Caballeronia sp. LZ008. Lineage (NCBI taxonomy): Bacteria > Pseudomonadati > Pseudomonadota > Betaproteobacteria > Burkholderiales > Burkholderiaceae > Caballeronia > Caballeronia sp. LZ008. The sequence goes on from NZ_JARUXK010000002.1 coordinate 263,433, forward strand.
TCAGCGTCGTGAAGCCGAGCGACGTGACAATATCGCGCCCTTCGTGGACGAAGAACGTCGGCAGCCACGCGACGAAGCCGTACACCGCGACGTTCACCGCGATCGCCGTCAATGCGGCCGTCAGCGTGCGTCCGATCATGCCGCGGCGAAACAGCGCCGACAGCGGCGCGCGCGGCACTTCGAGATTCTGCGTGCGCGCACAGTCGGGCAGCGGTCCCTTCTGATGCGCGACTTCCGCTTCGATCGCGCTCACGGTGTCCTCGGCTTCCTGCGTGCGTCCGACCGATTCGAGCCAGCGCGGCGATTCCGGCATGCGATGACGCAGCGCCCATACGATCACCGCGCCGATGCCCGCGATGCCGAACATCCAGCGCCAGCCGAGATGCGGAATCACCACGTAACCGACACTCGTCGCGAGCACGAGACCCGAATTGACGATGAGACCGAGCAGCGAAATCCAGCGTCCGCGATACGCGGGCGGAATGAACTCGCACAACGCGCCCGCCGCGACGACCAGCTCCGCGCCCAGCCCGATGCCCATGACGAAGCGCGCGCCGATCAGCCACTGGATATTCGGTGCGAACGCGGCGACGAACGACATCAAACCGAAGAGCGCGAGATTGAACTGATACGACGAGCGGCGTCCGAAGCGATCGCCGAGATAGCCGGACAAGCCCGCGCCGATCACCATGCCGAAAAAGCCCGACGACACGAACAATGCGTTGAGCTGCATCGTCGAGAAACCCGCCTTGAGCATCGCGGCGGATACGCCGCCCGCGAGATAGACGTCGAACGCGTCGAGGCACGCGCCCGCGCTGATGAGGCCCAGAATCTTCCAGTGAAAACGCGACATCGGCAGCCGGTCCAGCCGGGCGCCCGAGCTAACGTAATGACTCACAGTTGTCTCCAGTACTGTGACGATGAACCGTCTCGCCGCCGTGCGCCGATGCATCGATGCAATCGAACGGTCTTGTATGCGAAACGGAAACGGGACGCCGGCGCGCGACAACGCCGGCGATATGTGCGGTCAGTCTTCGGCGGTGCCGTGGCCGCGCTTGGCGATCAGCGCGGTACGGATGAAATCCATGACGGGCTTGCCGTCCTGATTGAACGCGCGCGTGTGCACTGTGACGATGCCCTGCGTCGGGCGCGATTTCGATTCGCGCACTTCGAGCACTTCCGACTCCGCATAAAGCGTATCGCCCGCAAAAACAGGGCCCGTCAGGCGAATTTCCTTCCAGCCGAGATTGGCGATGGCCTTGCCGCTCACGTCGTTCACCGACATGCCGAGCACGATCGCGACCGTGAGGCCGCTGCTCACGAGAAGCTTGCCGAACTCGCTCTTCGAGGCGTGATGCGCGTCGCAGTGCATCGGATGAAAGTTCATCGTCAGCAGCGAGAACTGAATGTTGTCCGCGTCCGTGATCGTGCGGCCCGGGCGATGCTCGTATATATCGCCGACTGTGAAATCCTCCAGATAACGGCCGTAACTCGCCCGATATCGCTGCTTGCCTACTCTGTCCGAATGCATTGCGTCATGCCTCCTGTCTTAAACATCGCTTTGTACGGACAAAGTATCAGGCGCAGCGCAGCCGACGTCAAGCAGGAATGGATTGCGGTAAACCCTCGCTTACTTAGCGGGGCTGGCGGGCGGCGGCGGCGGCGGCGGGCACTGCATGTCCGCGCCTTTCGCGCCATCGAGATTCTTCAGCGATACGAGCAGCCTGCTTCCCGTGTTCGCCGTGATGATGTGCCCGTAACTGACGGTCGGGATGAACTTGATATCGGGCGCGACGGCGACGGGCGGAGTCTGCGCGCCATCGACGGTCAGATCGAGTTCGACGGTGATCGAATCGATCGCCACGCCGTAGTTCTGCTTGCGCTCGGCCTGCGTCTTCCGGAAGTTGCACACGCCATCGAGGACGTTCTGGAGCGCCGTGGGTATGTCCACCGATTTGCCCGGCGGAATCGGCGGCGTGTTGCACGCGGCGAGAAGGATCGGCAACGCAAGAACCGGCAGCGAGACGAAGGCGCGCATCGAATTCTCCCAGCCCCTGGCGGGGCAACAGTATCCGGTAAATGACCGCTTGAACTGAATCCGTTTTCGTCTACAACCTTATTGTCACGTGTCTCTTCGAACGGGTAGAAACAAGCAATATCACACGCTCGCCTTTCGAGCATGAACTGCGTGGCAATACGCCGTGAACGGAAGTCTTCAACAAGAGAAGACGATGGCAAACGCATCGGGGAGATTCATCGCGATCGTCGGCGCCGTGCTGCTCGCGCTGCTGACATCGGGCGCGCCCGTCCTCGCGGCGGGATCGGACACGCTCGCGCAAGTCAAGGCGCGCGGCGTTCTGCGATGCGGCGTCAGCGACGGCATCGCGGGCTTTTCACAGCAGGATGCGTCCGGGCACTGGTCGGGCATCGACGCGGACTTCTGCCGCGCGGTGGCCGCCGCGACGCTCGGCGACGCGAACAAGGTCGCCTTCGTTCCACTCAGGACGTCCGCGCGTTTTCCGGCGCTCAGGACGGGCCGCGTCGATCTGCTCGCGCGCAACACGACCTGGACGCTGCTGCGCGAAGGCACGCTCGCCGTGCAGTTCGCGGGCGTGCTGTTCTATGACGCTCAGGCGTTCATGGTGCCGGCGAAGAGCGGCATTCGCACGCTCGCGTCGCTCAGGGGCGCCACGGTCTGCGTGCAACGCGAGACCACGAGCGAAAGCAATCTCGCCGGCTATTCGAATGCGAACGCGCTCGACCTGAAGCCGCTCGTGCTCGGCTCGGTGACGGAACTGGAGCACGCGTTCGTCTCCGGCCGATGCGGCGCCGTGACCGCCGATACCTCCCTGCTCGCCACGCTGCGCAGCCGCGCGCCGGGCGGCCCGTCGTCCATGACGATCCTGACCGAGCGAATCTCGAAGCAGCCGCACGCGCCCGCCGTGCGCGGCGACGATGACCGCTGGCTCGTTATCGTCCGCTGGGTGCTCTTCACGCTCATCACCGCCGAAGAAGTCGGCGTGACGCGGAGCAACGAAGCGGAGCGCGTCCGCGATCCGATCGTGGCCCGCGCGCTCGTGCCGGATGCGAGCGTCACCGCGACGCTCGGCATCGACCCCGGCTGGACGATTCGTGCGCTGAAAAGCGCCGGCAATTACGGAGAAATGTTCGACCGCAATCTCGGCACCGGAAGTCCGCTCAAACTCGAACGCGGACTGAACGAACTCTACCGACGCGGCGGCCTGATGTACGCGCCGCCGATGCAATAGCGCCCGCGCGAGCCCATCATGAGCGATTGGCAAATCTATCTCGTAGTCGGCGTGTTCTCGGCGGTGATCCTCGTGATCGCCTTCGATCTGATCGACATGGCCGTCGCCGCGCTCGTCGGTGCAAGCGTGCTGATCGCGCTCGGCATCATCGACGAGCAGGATCTGATCGCGACCGCGCGCACCGCGGCAGGACCGATCAGCCTGCTGTTCGGCGGCATGATCGTCGCGCGGATTCTTTCGACGACGGGTCTCTTCGATCTCGTCGGCGAATACTATCTGCGCGCGACGGCGGGCAGCGGCAAGCGCTTCCTGCTTCTCTTGATCGTGATCGTCGCGCCGCTATGCGCCTTGCTTCCCAACGCGACGACGGTGATCCTCCTCGCGCCGATCATCGTTCGCGTCGCGCGCGCGCTCGAACTCGATATCGTGCCGCCGCTGATCCTCACCGCCCTGCTCAGCAACGCCGCCGGCCTGCTGACGCTCGTCGGCGATCCGGCGACGTTTCTCGTCGGCAGTTCGATCGGCATGAGCTTCGGCGAGTATCTGCGGCGCGCGAGCCTCGGTGGTCTGCTCGCGATCATCGTCGTGATTCCGCTCTTGCCGATCCTCATGCGCGGCATCTGGCGCAGCGTCACGCCGCTACCGCCGCGCAGCCCGGGAACGAAGCTCAAGCGGCCCGTGTACGCGGCGCTCGCCGTCGTCGTGCTCGCGCTGATGATGGTCCTCTTCGTGCTCGGCGAAGAGTTGCCGACGCGCATCGTGCCACCCGTCGTCGCCGTGATCGCGAGTGCGCTCGCGCTGCTCGTCGCGTATGCGTTCAGGGTCGAGCCGACCGATCGCGTGCTGCGCGACGTCGACTGGAAGACGCTGCTGTTCCTCACCTGCATTTTCTGTCTCGTGCAGGGCATGGCCAAGACGGGACTGCTGCAAGTCATGTCGCTCAAGCTGTATGAAGTGTTCGGCACGCGACTCACGCTCGTCGCGCTCGCGATGATCGGCGGCATCGGCCTGCTCTCTTCCGTGCTCGCGAACGTGCCGGTCGCGGCTGCGTCGATCGTGATGGTCAAGGGCTATCTCGTCACGGCGGAATTCGTGCCGGAGGCCGCGCTCTCCGACCAGTTCACGCAGTGGCCCGACGCGGTGATTCCGGTCTTCATCGGCATGATGTACGGCGCGACGCTCGGCGGCAACGCGACGCTCGTCGGCTCGGCGGCGAACATCGTGGCAGCGGGAATCTGCGCGCAGGAAGGCGCGCCGGTCAGCTTCGGGCGCTTTCTGCGCTATGGATTGCCGTTCACCTTATGTCAGCTTGCGATCACGGCGGTGTATGTGATCGTGCTCGGGCATGTTCTTCGCTGATCTTCGTAAGCGTCTGCATAAAGAATCGTTCGCTGCCCCATTCAGGAAATGGATACCCTACATTCGAACATTTAATTTGTCGATAGCGCGCATCTCCGATATTTTGTATGTGTTCTGCCGGGTAAATTCGTCGCGCCTGTCATTAGCGTCCGGGAAAGCCGGACGACCAAGGCGTCGAAATCACGACGACGGCGTGAACCTAACGGAGACTTTCGTATGTCAAGCAACACGTACTACGCGCCGCACGGCGGTCATCCATCGCAGACCGAGCTGCTCACCGATCGCGCGATGTTCACTGAAGCGTATGCCGTCATTCCCAAAGGCGTGATGCGCGATATCGTCACGAGTCATCTGCCGTTCTGGGACAAGACGCGTCTCTGGGTGCTCGCGCGTCCGCTTACCGGATTCGCCGAGACGTTCTCGCAATACATCATGGAAGTGGCGCCGGGCGGCGGCAGCGAAAAGCCCGAACAGGACCCGAATGCCGAAGGCGTGCTGTTCGTCGTCGAAGGCGAGATCGAACTGACTTTGCAAGGCACCTTGCATGTTCTGAAGACAGGCGGGTATGCGTTCATTCCGCCCGGCACGAACTGGCAGTTGCGCAATCGTCATAAGGATGCGGCGCGTTTTCACTGGGTTCGCAAGCACTATGAAGCCGTCGATGGCGTGCCGCTTCCCGAAGCGTTCGTCACGAACGAGCAGGACATCGAGCCGATTCCGATGCCGGGCACCGAAGGCCGCTGGGTGACGACGCGTTTCGTCGATACCAGCGACATGCGTCACGACATGCACGTCAACATCGTTACGTTCCAGCCGGGCGGCGTGATTCCGTTCGCAGAAACGCACGTGATGGAGCACGGCCTGTATGTGCTCGAAGGCAAGGCGGTGTATCGGCTGAATCAGGACTGGGTCGAAGTCGAAGCCGGCGACTTCATGTGGCTGCGCGCATTCTGTCCGCAAGCCTGTTATGCGGGCGGACCGAGCCGCTTCCGCTATCTGCTGTACAAGGACGTGAACCGCCATATGAAGCTGACGCTCAACGCACCGCGTTGAGCGTCATGCGCGAGGCGGCGTCAGCACGCCGTCGCGCGCGACGATACGTCCGTTCGCAACGACGAGCTTGCGCACGGGCCGCGTCACGACCGCATGGGCGACGGTCTCGGCATCGACGAGCACGAGATCCGCGCGCGCGCCCACGCGCAGGCCGTAGTCCGCGAAACCGCAGCCGCGCGCTGCCGCATCGCTCACGCAATCGAACGCGATCGTGAGATCGTCGTCGCGCCGCAAGTCGTAGCGCATGCCGATCAGCATCGCGCGTTCGAGCATGTCGGGCACGCCGTACGGCGTCCATGTATCGCGGATGCCGTCGTTGCCGCCGAACATCGTGATGCCCTTCTCGTGGCATAGCTTGAGCGGCGGCACCGTGCACGAAGGCGGCGCGCTCGTCAGCAGCGCCACGCGCAAATCAGCGATGCGATCGAGCAGCACATCGCGCTCGCGCTCCGGCAGCGCGCCAAGACAAAAGCCGTGACTGACGACGACCTGTCCCTGCATGCCCGACGCTTGCACGCGATCCAGCAGCAGTTTCAGCGTGAACGCGCCGATCTCGCCCGGTTCGTGCAGATGGATGTCGATCGGCTTGCGATAGCGTTGCGCGAGCGCCAAGGTCGCGTTCAACGATGCGACCGGATCGCCGTCGATCAACGCGGGATCGAGCGCGCCGAGCACATCGGCGCCTTCTGCGAGCGCTTCGCCGAGCAGCTCGACGGTGCCCGGACGAATCAGCATGCCCGACTGCGGAAACGCGACGATCTGCATGTCGAGCGTATCGCGCATCGTCTGCCGTGTTGCGAGTACGCCTTCGAGATGGCGCAGGCGTGCGTCGGTGTCGATATCGACGTGCGTGCGCAGACGCGTCGTGCCCGCAGCCACGAATGCACGCGACAGCGCGAGCGATTGCGCGGCCGCATCGTGTCCCGATGTCCTGCGCCATTCGCGTTCGTTGCCGATGCGATCGGTGAGCAGCGGGCCGACTTCGTTGCGATACCACGGACGCCCCCAGTTGCTCTTATCGACATGCGTATGACCTTCGACGAAGCCCGGCAGCAGCAACGCGCCGCCGCCGTCTTCGATCTGCGCATCGCGTGGGGCGGCGGCATCTGCGCCGAGCGCGTCGATACGGCCATCGACGATGGATACGGAAACCCGTTGGCCATCGGCCAGGCGGACATTGCAGAGATAGAGAGAACGAGTCATGTCGGCGATATCGGTAAGCGGACGCACTGCCCTACCGGAACACTATCACGCGATTGCCAGCGCCCTTCGCGCGTGATAGAAGTCGATGTCCCATTCGAAGATCCATCGGGTCGATGAAACACCTTCCCAACGCACGCACGCCGCTGTTCGACCTCGACTTGTTGAAGGCCATCGTCATGGTGGCCGATTGCGGCACCTTCACCGCCGCATCCGCGCGGCTTCATTCGACGCAATCGACGATCAGCCAGAAGGTGCGCCGGCTCGAGGACATGGCGGGGCACAAGCTGCTCGAACGCGGCAGCGGCGATGTTCGCCCGACCGACGCCGGTGAAACCCTGCTCGCCTACGCGCGCCGCATGCTCGCGCTCAACGACGAAATGATCGAGGCGCTATCGGGCGCGAACGTCGGCGTGACGGTCCGGCTCGGCGTGCCGGAAGACTTCGTCGGCGGACCGACGACGCACATGCTCGCGGCCTTCAATCGCAAGCATCCGCAAGTGAAGCTCGAAGTGACGAGCGGACTGGTCCGCGATCTGAGCAACAGCTACGATCGCGGCGATCTCGATCTCGTCCTCGTGAAGCAGCGGCGCAATAGCCGCGAAGCCGTCGCGACATGGCCCGAGCAATTGCGATGGATCGACAGCGCGACGAATCCGTCGATTCAACTCGATCCGATTCCGCTCGTCGCGTTTCCGCCGCGCGGGCTGTATCGCGACGACATGACCCATGCGATCGAAAGCATCGGCCGACGCTGGCGGCTCGCGTTCATCTGTTCGAGTCTGAGCGGCATCCAGGCGGCCGTCGCCGATGGTCTGGGCATCAGCCTGCTTCCGGCGCGCGCCGTATCGCCGGATCACGTCGTGCTGACAGCGAAGAGCGGCTTGCCCGCCATCGAGACAATGGATATCGCGCTGCTGCATCGCCCGACTGCCGATGCCGTTGTGAAGGAACTCGCGCGGGCCTTGTCGCGCATGTTCGGGCCGCAGCGTCGTTGAGCGCGTTGTTCAAGGGGCGGGCGCGAAAGGACAGTTAGTTGCATGGCTAACTAACCCATCCTCGTTCGATGAGCGGCACGTCCCACGCCGGCTCCGGACCCAGCCGCTCGGCGAGAAATTCGACCAGCGCTTTCACCTTGAGCCCTTGCCGCTGCGTCGCGGGATAGACGGCTGCGAAGTTCATTGGAGAGAGCGCGTAGTCCGGCAGAATCGGCACGAGCGAGCCATTGAGCAGCGACGCGCTCGCGACGAGCGTCGGCAGACACACCACGCCGCCGCCCGTCAGCGCGTAGTCGTGCAGCAAGTGCACCGAATTCGAACGCACGATGCCCGGCAGTTCTATTTCGACGACCTCGCTGCCGCGCGTCATCGTCCAGCGATTGCGCGACGGATAGCCCGAGTAAAGCGCCGTCCTGTGATCGAGCAGTTCGCGCGGATGCCGGGGCGCGCCATGTTCGTTCACGTAGGAAGGCGCGGCGCAAAAGAGCCGCCGGACGGTGAAGAGACGCCGCTCGATCAGCGATTCGGAGATCGCCGGAAAGATCTGGAACGCGACGTCGAAGCCCTCTTCGATCGGATCGACGACACGGTCGTTGACGATCACGTCGAGCTGGATGCCGGGATACCGTCGATTGAATTCGGCCAGCGATGCGCCGAAGTGACCCAGCGCGAAGCCCGGCAACATCTGAATGCGCAGCCGCCCGGTCGGTGTCGCGCGCAACTCGCGCATCTGGTCGGTCAGTTCGTTGACGCGCCCCACCACTTCCGCGCAGTCCCGATAGAACGCCTCGCCGACATCGGATAGCCTGACGTGCCGCGTGCTGCGATGAAACAGCGGCACATTGAGGAATTTCTCCAACTGCTGAATGCGCGTGGTGACGACCGAACTGGCGACGCCGAGCTGCCGCGCCGCTTCCGCGAAGCTGCTGGTCTCCGCCACGCGCACGAAGGCCTCTATGCTGAGAAAACGATCCATGCTGGTCCCTTTCGAGCGTGTCCAGCATGTCAGTGTATCCGCAGCGCGCGTATGCGCTTACTCGGGCTGCTCGCCTCCGACGAGCCCCACGCCGCGCGCTTTTCCGCGCACGCGGGCGGGCGCGGTCTCTTCGAGCAGCAGGCTCACGCCGATGCCCAGAATCACCGCGCAGATCGGGAGCCAGAGAATATTCTGGATTCCGAATCGTGTAGCGACGAAACCCGCGATCGCGGGCGCCACGCCGCCGCCGAAGATCTCGCCCGCGCCGACGACGATGCCGATCGCCGTCGACACCATGCCGATCGGCGCCGCTTCCGTCGCGACCGGCCCGGACAGCAGCGAAACGAGGCCGAGCGTGAAGAACGACGCCACGAACAGCACGATGAACAGAACGAGCGGCTGCGCCCCGACGCCCCGAAACACGTACAGCATGACGGCCGTGCCCGCGAAACCGGCGATGCTCGCAAGCCGCCGTCCGACGAGATCGGAGAGTCCCGGCAACGCGAACTGGCCGACGAATCCGCCAAAGCCAATCGCCGATACGACGATGCCCATGCGCTGCGTGTCGAGCGCGAGATAGTCGGTGAGGTAAAGCGGCAGCATCGCGCCGAGCACGAAGACGCCCGTCATCGCGCAGAAGAGCGCGACCATCGCGACGGGAATGTTGCGGCTCTTCAGCACGTCGCGCCAGTTGCCCTTCGCGGCCTGCTGTTGCGCAGGCGCCGACGCCGGTTCGCGAATCACGAAGAACATCAGCACGCCGAGTATCAAGCCGGGAATGGACACGAGCGCGAACACCCAGCGCCACGACACGACGTTGAGCAGTTGCGTCGCGATGATCGGCGAAAGCGCAAGCCCGAAGAGCGCGAATCCGCTTTGCTGCAGCCCGAGATTGAAGCCGCGCCGCTTCGGATGCGAGGCGTCGGCGGTCGCGGCGAAACTCGTCGGACAGAACGAGCCTTCGGCGACGCCCATCAGCGAGCGCACGGCGAGCAGGCTGGCGAGGCCGCCCGCGACGCCCGAAAATCCGGATAGCAGCGAAAACGCGATGATCGCGGGAATCAGCACTTTGCGACGTCCGATCTTGTCGGAGATGCCGCCCATCAGCGCGGCGAACACGCCCCACGACAGCCCCAGTATGCCGATGCAGTTGCCGACATCCTGCGCGGTGAGATGCAGGTCCTTCATCATTGCCGGAAAGAGCGGCGCGATCAGCCATCGATCGAGGCCGACAAGGCCGAATCCGAGCGCAAGCAGCGTCACGGCTTTCCATTCGTAGGACGTATCCCACCGGTTCGAGGTCATCTTTGTCTCCTGAGTCAGAATCGCGCGCCGCGTGGTTGAAATGCGGCATCGTCGACGCAACAGAGGGTGACTCAGACGCGCTTCGAAAAGAACGGGCGAACCGCCGAATGCGTCATTCGCGATTCGCAAACAATGGCGCGGCTGCAGCGCTCGCCGGGCTGCGCGAAGCAGTTCGAGCGGATTTCCGCTCAACTAGGGATACTTCCGATAGACGCCCCGAACCGGAGGAAAACGCAACATGAAAACACTTTCGATGATCCCGGCGCTCGCCATTGCGCTCGCCGGTTGTGCCGCAGGCGGCTCGCAGCCAGGCGCGCCGAATCTGAGCGCTGCGCAATGCCGCGATCTCACCGCGCTCAGAAACCACGCGCCGCTGACGCGCGAGCGCAATCTGAGCGAACTGGCCGCGCTCGAACGAGCGGGCTACGATCCGTCGAAATTTTTCGACCCGTACTATCCCGACGATCTGCATGCGGCGCAACGTCAGGTCGATATCTGGTACCGGACGGAATGCCCGGAGGCGCGGACGAATTGAGGCCAAAGGGCTGTCGATATAATGGCCCTTCCGTTCAACGAGGTTATCGCATGAAATCAGTCATCGCTCTGCTCGCCGCATCCGCCATCGCAACCACCGCGTTCGCCGCCAACACCACCGAGAAGCTGCCGTCGGGTGTCGTCGTCGAGCACCTCAAGCAAGGCACCGGCGCGCAACCCACCGCCGACGACACCGTGAGCGTCAACTATCGCGGCACGCTCGCCGACGGCACCGAATTCGACAGCTCGAGCAAGCACGGCGGCCCCGCGACCTTCCCGCTCAACCGCGTGATTCCGTGCTGGACGCAAGGCGTGCAGAAGATCAAGGTCGGCGGCAAGGCGAAGCTGACCTGCCCGGCCGCAACCGCCTACGGCAGCCGCGGCGTCGGCACGATTCCGCCGAACAGCGACCTGACGTTCGAAGTCGAACTGCTCGAGATCAAGAAGTAATCGACGCACGCGCAATCGCGGACGATGAGCTTTCTAAGCGGCCTCGTCCCGCAATTGCGCGAGCGATGCACGCTGCCTGCCGTTCGCGTCGAAGTTATCGTCGGCGAGCCAGCGTTCGAAGCCGCGCCGGATGCGCGGCCAATCCTTATCGATGATCGCGTACCACGCCGTATCGCGATTGCGTCCCTTGTAGACGATCGCCTGCCTGAAGATGCCTTCGAACTCGAAGCCGAGCCGAAGCGCCGTCTTGCGCGAAGGCGCGTTCAGGCTGTCGCACTTCCATTCGTAGCGCCTGTAGCCCAAATCGTCGAAAACATAGCGCATCAGCAGATATTGCGCTTCCGTCGATATGCGCGTCTGCTTGAGCAGGGGCGAGAACGTGACGCTGCCCATTTCGATGACGCCATGCACAGGCTCGATCCGCATCAGCGCGAGCGTGCCGACCGCCTTGCCGCTCGCCGAATCGATGACCGTGTAATGCAGCGGATCGGCGGACGCGGCGGCTTTCGCCAGATAGTCGCGAAAGGTTTCGAAATCCGCGAACGGCCCGACGAAAAGATAAGTCCAGTCGCTGCCGTCCGGCGCGCGGCCGTAGGCATCGAAGAGATCGGCCGCGTGGCGATCCAAGTCGAGCGGCTCGATGCGGCAATGCCTGCCGTCGATGCCGATGCGCGCCGGGCGCTCACGCGTTTTCCAGTCCGTTACCGCTTCGCCGATCGGCTGCTGATATTCGTTGGTTCTCGTCATGCGTGAAGCGCTCCGTTGCGTGAAAGGGCAACTCGCAGTCTAAAAGCTCGGCCATCGAAAATCGAGCGATTCTAAAATTTCGGAATGCGGCGCGTGCCGCGAACCTCGCCTTCGGAAAACTTCGCGCATCTGTTCGATCCGCTCGTCACGACCAAGCCGCGCGGACACGGACCCGGCCTCGGGCTCGCGATCACGTCGCCCATCGTCGACGGATTCGGCGCGCGGATCGCGGCTGTCAATCGAGAAGAAGGTGGCGCACAATTCACCATCGCATTCGTGGCGGCGAACGGCCGGAGCATCGACAGTGCATGAAAGCATGAACGTTTCGACGCGCTGGACACGGTCATCGAGGAACTCAAACGCAAGGAGAAACGTGATGGTCGCAAGCAGAGAAAATGAGCCCGCCCGCACGAACAACCGCACGAGCAACCGCACGGCATCGGAGCGCAAGTCCGAGCGCGAGATGGTCATCACGCGAATCTTCGACGCGCCGCCGCGGCTCGTGTTCGAAGCGTGGGCCACGCCCGAGCTTTTCAGGCAATGGTGGGTGCCGAAGTCGAGCGGTGCGACCCTGCTCTCGTGCGAACAGGACGTGCGTGTCGGCGGGCGCTATCGGCTGGCGTTCGCTCATCCCGAGGCATCGGCGCCCATGGCGTTCTTCGGCAGATACCTCGACGTGGTTCCGGATGCGCGCCTCGTCTGGACCAACGAGGAAAGCGACGATGGCGCCGTCACGACCGTGACCTTCGAAGAGAAGGATGGCAAGACGCTGCTCGTGATGCACGAGCTGTATCCGTCGAAGGAAGCGCTCGACGTCGCCATCGAGGGAATGGACGAAGCAATGCCCGAAACGTTCGAGCAACTGGACGAATTCCTGATTCAGCGCGGCGCGTTCCCCGGAAAGTCTTGATGGACGCAAATATGGCCCGATCAGCGCAAGCCGATCGGGCCATTTGTCATTTCGCGTGAAGTACGAGCGCGATCAGAACTGGTTCATCGTGTTGTCTTTCCCCGCCGCCTTCAAAGCCGCTTCGCCGCTGAAATACTCCTTGTGATCGTCGCCGATGTCCGAGCCGGACATGTTCTGGTGCTTCACGCACGCGATGCCCTGACGGATTTCCTTGCGCTGCACGCCCGCCACATAACCCAGCATGCCCTGGTCGCCGAAGTATTCCTTGGCGAGATTGTCGGTCGACAGCGCGGCCGTGTGATACGTCGGCAGCGTGATCAGATGATGGAAGATGCCCGCTTCGCGCGACGCGTCGGCCTGGAAGGTGCGGATCTTTTCATCGGCGAGCTGCGCGAGTTCGGTCTGATCGTATTCCACGCTCATCAACTGGGCGCGGTCGTAGGCCGAAACATCCTTGCCCGCGGCCTTCATCGCGTCGTACGCCTGCTGGCGGAAGTTCAGCGTCCAGTTGAACGACGGGCTGTTGTTGTACACCAGCTTGGCGTTCGGAATGACCTTGCGGATCTCGCTGACCATGCCGCCGATCTGCGCGATATGCGGTTTCTCGGTTTCGATCCACAGCAGGTCGGCGCCGTTCTGCAGCGCGGTGACGCAATCCAGCACGCAGCGCGCCTCGCCCGAGCCGGCACGGAACTGGAACAGGTTGCTCGGCAGGCGCTTGGGACGCAGCAGCTTGCCGTCACGCTTGATGATGACGTCGCCATTGCCCAGTTCGTCCGCCGTCAGTTCTTCGCAATCGAGGAACGAATTGTATTGATCGCCCAGGTCGCCCGGTGTGCGCGTCACGGCAATCTGCTTGGTGAGGCCCGCGCCGAGCGAATCGGTACGCGCCACGATGATGCCGTCGTCGACACCGAGTTCCAGGAACGCGTAACGGATCGCGCGAATCTTGGCGAGGAAATCCTCGTGCGGCACGGTGACTTTCCCGTCCTGGTGACCGCACTGCTTCTCGTCGGACACCTGATTTTCGATCTGGATGCAGCACGCGCCCGCTTCGATGAACTGCTTGGCAAGCAGGTACGTCGCTTCCGCGTTGCCGAAACCCGCGTCGATGTCGGCGATGATCGGCACGACGTGCGTCACGTGGTTGTCGATCTTTTCCTGAATGGCGGCCTTGGCAGCGCCTTCGGCCGCATCGAGCTGACGGAACAGGCCGCCGAGCTCACGCGCGTCGGCCTGGCGCAGGAACGTGTACAACTCGCGGATCAGCGCGCTGACCGAGGTTTTTTCGTGCATCGACTGATCCGGCAGCGGACCGAACTCGGAGCGCAGCGCGGCGACCATCCAGCCGGACAGATAAAGGTAACGGCGCTCGGTGCTGTTGAAGTGCTTCTTGATGGAGATCATCTTCTGCTGGCCGATGAATCCGTGCCAGCAACCGAGCGACTGCGTGTACTTCGACGGGTCAGCGTCGTAGGCGGCCATGTCGGCACGCATGATTTTCGCCGTGTACTTCGCGATGTCGAGGCCCGTCTTGAACTTGTTCTGCGCACGCATGCGCGCGGCATATTCGGGATTGATGGCACTCCACGCGCTGCCGTGATTCTCTTTCAAACCGGCAACTGCCTTGATGTCGTCTTGATACTGGGCCATGTGACTCTCCTAAGAACAAAGCGCGTTAGATGAATAGTCGAAGCGAAACCGCATGACTACATGGTAACGCCCTTTCTTCGCTGGCGAGCCAAGTCTTATATAAGACACAAGACAGCATTTATCCTTTTATATCAACGATATAGCCGACCGTTTTTGCGATGCAAAACACGCTTTCAAGCCGCGAAAAGTCAAAGCGCCGCACGCGCGACGCGTGTCCCGCGATGTGAAACGCGCTTTCGAAAATGGATGCGTGCGGCGAGCCGCCGGGATCACTCGACCGCGGCCAGCGCCAGATCGATTCCCGATTGACGGATGCCCGTTGCGGCAGCCGGGGCGAGGCCATCGTCGGTGATGACCTGATCGAAGCTTTCGAGACTCGCTACCTTGTATAGCCCGACCGTGCCGTATTTCGAACTCGCGACCGTGAGCACGTTGCGCGAGGCGGCTTCCATCGCAGCGAGCTTGACTTCGACTTTCGGCGCGGAAGGCGTGGTCACGCCACGGCGCAAGTCCCACGAACTCGCCGAGATGAACGCGACGTCGAGCACGACCTGACGCAGCGTCGCCGCCGCGAGCGTGCCGACGCTCGAAAGGTTCCGGTGATCGAGCTGTCCGCCGATGTGTATGACGTTCACATGCGTCGCGCTGGCGAGTTCGCGCACGATCTGGAAGTCGTTGGTCACGACCGTCATGTCCGACAGCTCGACGATATGCGGCACGAACGACAGCATGGTCGTGCCGGCATCGAGATAGATCGACATGCCGGAGCGCAGACCTTCTGCGGCGCGGCGCGCGATGGCCTGCTTCTGCGGCTGTTCGACGACCGCCTTCGACTGATGGCTCGGCTCGCTGTTCAGATGACTCGCGATCCGCACGCCGCCCGGCACCGTATAGACGAATCCGGCTTCCTCGAGTGCGGCGATATCGCGCCGCACCGTCATGTGCGAACAGTTGAACGATTCCATCAGCTGATGCACCGACAGCACCTTGTCCCGGCGCAACTGGCGCAGCATGGCCTCGCGCCGCTGATCGGGAATCAGCGGGACATCGGATGCATCGGGTTTGGCCTGGCTCGACATGAGAAAACCTTCATTAAGCGCCCCGGCGCGCGGGCTCGCCGGGGGTCGCCTATCTTAGCCGATGAACATGTTGATGAGCAGCACCCCCGCGAGCCCGACCAGCGACTGCACGCACAGCATCAGCGTCCACGTCCGCAGGGTCTGCGAGACCGTCAGCTGGAAATACTCCTTGAAAAGCCAGAAGCCGGAGTCGTTCACATGCGACAGCATCACCGCGCCGGATGCGGTCGCGAGCACCATCAGTTCCGGCGAGACGCCCGGATGCGACATAAGCAGCGGCGCGACGATGCCCGAAGCCGCCACCGTCGCGACCGTCGCCGAGCCGACGCACACGCGCAGCAGCGCGGCGATCACCCATGCCAGCACGAGCGGGCTCACGGCCCAGCTCGCCGTGTGCGTGACGATGATGGTGTCCAGATGGATCGATGTCAGCATCTGCTTGAAGCCGCCGCCCGCGCCGAGAATCAGCAGGATCGCCGAGAGCGGCGCGATGCCCTTGCCGATCATCTTCTGCATGTCCGCGAGCGGGAATCGCGCCTTGATGCCGAGCGCGAAGAACGCGAAGATCACCGCGGCAAGCAGCGACAGGATCGGATCGTTGAGCGACTGGAAGAACACGTATTGCCCGGTGCCCTTGGTGCTGTAGTCCATCCCGACGGTGCCCGCGAGCATCAGTCCGGGCGGAATCAGCAGGCACAGCACGGACAGCGCGAGCGACACGTCGGTGGCGTTCTCCGCATCGGTGCGCGTGCCGCCGGGGCCCTTCGAAAGATCGGGCGCCGGGCCGAAGCTGCGTCGCGCGAACGCGGTGAAGAGCGGACCGGTAATCACCGCCGCCGGAATCGCGATGATGAGACCGTAAAGCAGCGTGAGGCCGGTGTTGGCGTGATACGCGGTCACGGCGAGCGTCGGCGCCGGATGCGGCGGCAGCAGACCGTGCGACACGTAAAGGCCGGCTGCGAGCGGCAAGCCGATATACAGCAGATGGCTGCCGGTGCGCCGCGCGATCGTATAGACGAGCGGCGCGAGCATGATGAAGCTCACGTCGAACAGATGCGGCATGCCGATCAAGAGCGCCGCCGCGCAGACCGTCCACGGCGCGAGCCACAACGGCCGCTTGCCGACGAACGCATTCGCGATGCGGTCCGCGCCGCCCGTGCCGATCATGATGCCGCCCAGCACCGCGCCCAGACCCACGACCGGCCCGGTGCGCGCCAGCGCGCCGCCGAAGCCCTTCGTGAAGCTGTCGATCGCGTGCTCCGGCGTCACGCCCGCCGCGAGCCCGAGTCCGAGCGCGACCAGCGTCAGCGCGATGAACGGACTCAGCCTGTATCGCGCGATCAAAACGATCAGCACGACAATCGCGATCACGGCCATCGTGATCGTCCCGAATTCTCCCCGCATGGTGTCCCCTTCCTGATTCAGTGTTCGAATGATTTCGTCGTTATCGGAACGTGCGGCGCTCAGGCGCAGCCCGTCGTCCATGCGCTCAACAGCGCTTCGTCGGGGTTGTATAGATCGGCGATCGTGATGAGTTCGCCCGCCTTCACATCGCGTGCGAGCGTCGTGTGAGCCGCGAGATACAGCGGCGCGACATCGGCGGGGGCGTTCCTGCGATCGAGCAGCACGGCCTGCACGCCGGTCACGTCGTGATGATGGCCGCCCATGTGGAGCACCGTGCCCGCGGCGATATCCACGTTCGCGCGGCCCGCCAGCACGACGCATTGCGCCGGCTTCGCCGCGCCCGACGGACGCCCGTGCAGCACCGCGTCGAGCAGCGTGATCGGCGTCTCGACGCCCATGAAGTGATACGGCAGATACAGGCACGCGTAGCGGCCGTTGCGGCTCACGACGTGGCCCTTTTGCGCGAGCAGTTCCCACGTCGGCGCATCGAAGGTACGCACGACGACGAACACGCCGCCCGCGAAGCTCGCCTCGTCGGGACGGCGCAGCATGTTGAACACGTCGATGACGCCCGAGCGCGACAGCACGCCGCCGTCTTCGCGCAGCGCGTAGATGTCGGCAAGTTCGGTCGTGCGCGCGACCGGGTAATGCAGCAGTTCGACGTCGGATACGAGGTTCGTGTTCGTCGCGACGACGCTCATCTCGCAGTAATCCGCCGTCGCCGATGTCTTGCGGCCGCGCAGCGCTTCGCGGCGCGCGGCGAGCGTCGCGGGAATGTCGTCGCCGAGCGACATGAGGCCGGCGAGTTCCGGCGCTTCGAACGTCTGATCGAGCTGTGTGACCTTGCCGGTCGCATCGTCGAACACGAGGTCGTATTCGCTCGACTTGCCCGCCGCGACGACATCGAGCCCCAGCACGCGCGCCCACGTCACCCAGCCGATCAGGTTCGACGGCTGATCGCCGTCCGCCGTCGTGTAGACGACGCCCTGGCGCTGGGCGAGCCGCGCGAGCGACACGCCCGCGACCGAATCGACTTCCTTGCTCACCATCGCGACGTGGCGCTTCGCGATGAGCGCCGCGACCGCCACGCGATAGCCCACCGACGGATTGCCGGTCGCTTCGACGAGGATGTCGTACTGCGCCGAGGCGATCAGCGCGACGTCGGCGACGAGCGCGATCTTGCCGGCGTCGAGCGCGGCGACGCTCGCGGCATCGGCGCATTCGACGAGCGCGGCTTCATCGAAACCCAGCTCGATGCACATCGCGCGCAACCCGGCGACGTCGAGATCGCACAGGACCGCCGGAAAGAGGCGCGCCATCAGCCGCGTCTGCGCGAGCAGCGTGCGGGCGAAACCGCCCTTCGCGCCGGTCAGCGCGTAACGCACCGGCTGGCCCGCGTGCGCCGACGAAGCCGGGGAAAACAGAAGTTCGAAGTTCATCTTGGGATCCGCGCAAAAAAGCGTTGCCGACGCACGTTAGCCGGCGAATGGGGTGACAGGTCGCGGACACAGCCCGCGCCCGATGGAGCAGACGTTAACGCTCTTTATCATTACAGTCAATTTTTTTAACATCGATTAACACGGAATGTTCACTGCGCCGTACAATCGGCCGCCGGAGGGAACACCATGCAAACAAGCCATCGCCGTCCCGTTCTGGGATGCATCGCCGACGATTTCACCGGCGCCACCGACCTCGCCAGCACGCTGGTGCGCGGCGGCATGCGTACGATCCAGACCATCGGCGTGCCAGCATCCGCCGTGCTCGACGATGTCGACGCGCTCGTCGTCGCGCTCAAATCGCGCACCATCGCTGCGGACGACGCCATCGCGCAGTCGCTCGCCGCGCTCGACTGGCTGCGCGGCCAGGGCTGCCGTCGGTTTTTCTTCAAGTACTGCTCGACCTTCGATTCGACCGATGCGGGCAACATCGGACCGGTTGCCGAGGCGCTGCTCGATGCGCTCGCCGACGGCGGCAAAGGCGACTTCGCGATCGCCTGCCCGGCGTTTCCGGAGAACGGGCGCACCGTGTATCGCGGACATCTGTTCGTCGGCGACGCGCTGCTCAACGAATCCGGCATGGAGAACCATCCGCTCACGCCGATGCGCGATCCCAACCTCGTGCGCGTGCTGCAGCGTCAGTCGAAGTCGACAGTCGGCCTGATCGCGAGCGCGACGGTCGCGGCGGGCGCCGATGCCGTGCGCGACGCGATCGCGAAGCTGCGCGCCGACGGCGTGCGCCTCGCCATCGCCGATGCGCTCACCGATGCCGACCTGCGCACGCTCGGCGAAGCGTGCGCTGAGTTGCCGCTCGTCACGGGCGGCTCGGGCGTCGCCATCGGATTGCCGGAAAATTTCCGCCGCGCGGGACTGATCGAGCCGAACGACAAGGCCGCCGATCTTCCGGCCGTCAGCGGCCCGGCGCTCGTTCTGGCAGGCAGCGCGTCGAAGGCAACCAACGCGCAGGTCGCGGAATGGCTCGAGACGCGCCCCGCGTACCGCATCGATCCGCGTGCGCTCGCGCGTGGCGAAGCCGTCGTCGAGGCAGCGCTCGCTTTCATCGATACGCACGCGATGCAGCCGGTGCTGGTCTATGCGACCGCCGCGCCCGACGAAGTGAGCGAAGTGCAACGCGAGCTGGGCGTCGCGGCGGCGGGCAAGCTCGTCGAGGATGCGCTCGCCGCCATCGCCCGCGAGGCGAAGGCGCGCGGCGTGCGCAAGTTCGTGGTGGCGGGCGGCGAGACCTCGGGCGCGGTGGTGCAGGCGCTCGGCGTCGACATGCTGCAGATCGGACCGCCGATCGATCCGGGCGTGCCCGTCACGGTCGCGCTCGGCGAGACGCCGCTCGTGCTCGCGCTCAAGTCGGGCAACTTCGGCGCACGCGATTTCTTCGCGAAGGCCCTGCGCTATGCCGAAGGAGAACGTTCGTGATGACCGACGCGAAATTGCGCGAGGAAATCTGCGCGGTCGGCGCGAGCCTCTATGCGCGCGGCTATACCGTGGGCAGCGCGGGCAATATCAGCGCGCGCTGCGACGATGGCTGGCTCATCACGCCGACCGACGCCTGTCTCGGGCGGCTCGATCCGGCGGACATTGCGAAGGTCGATGCGCAAGGCCGGCATGTGTCGGGCGCGCGGCCATCGAAGACGCTGGAACTGCATCGCCGAATCTACGAAAACAACGCCGACACGCGCGGCATCGTGCATACGCATTCCACTTCGCTCGTCGCGCTGACGCTCGCGGGCGTATGGAGCGATGAAGACGTGCTGCCGCCCATCACGCCGTACTACGTGATGAAGGTCGGGCATGTGCCGCTCGTGCGATACCGGCGTCCGGGCGACCCGCAGGTGGCCGCGGAAATCGCGCGGCGTGCGTCGTCCGTGCGGGCCGTATTGCTCGAACGGCTCGGGCCGGTAGTGTGGGAACGCAGCGTCTCGCACGCTTCGTATGCGCTCGAGGAACTCGAAGAAACCGCGCGTCTGTGGCTCATGACGACGCCGCGTCCCGCTCCGCTGGATCAGTCCGCCATCGCTGACTTGTGCGCGGCTTTTGGCGTGCGCTGGTAGCGGCGCAGCAAGCGAATCGGTGAGATGTGCGTTCGATCGTCGACAGAACGCCGTCGCGATCAGAACTTGTGCACCAGGCCGATCCCGATGCCGCGCGAGTCGCTGCCGGGCGCGACCGAAAGGGCCGAACGCTCATCCCTTGCCGAGCGGCGGCCGGCTCGGAAATCCCGCGAGATTGCTCAACTGGGCCAGCTCATTGGAAGCTTCGAGCAGCAGGACCGAATACTCGTGAATCTTCTCGGCGGTCAGCCGCACGCGCGGACCGGCCAGGCTGATCACGCCGACGCAGCGCGAGCCGCTGACCACAGGCACGGCCACCGCCGACATGCGCGGCGCAAACACCTCGTCGATCATCGCGTAGCCACGCACGCGCGCCGCGTGCAGGAAACCGAGTAGCGCCTTGAGCGTCGTCGGCGCATTGGGTCCGAACTCGTTCGGCTGCCCGAAGCCCTGCTTCAGCACGAGCGCGGCCGCGCGTTCATCGGACATCGTCATGAGCCATGCGTGTCCGGTCGATGTGCACGAAAGCTGCGCTGCCTGGCCCATGTCGGGATCGTAGCGAAAGCCGGTGCGTTGCCCGTCTGCCTTCCCTACCCAGATGATCGCTTCACCGTCCACCAGCGACAGACGCGCCAGTTCGCCGGTCCGCGCGGCGACGCGTTCGATGATCGGCTGGGCGATATCCGCGATGCCCGTGAGGCTCAGGAATTCCAGCCCGTTCGATGTCATCCGCATGGTCAGGATGTAGCGGCCCTGATCGGCCATCTGCCTGACATAGCCGCCTTCGACGAGCTCGACGAGCACGCGGTGGCATGTGCTGCGCGGCAAGCCGAGCGCATCGGCGATGGCCAAAAGGCCCGCGCCTTCGCCTTGCGACGCGAGAAAGTCGAGGACACGCAGACCGTTTTTCAGCGACATCGTTTGGCTATTTTCGTGATATGAAACGCAGTTCCGGTGCGGAACGCCTCGCTTTGGCAGCGCAAACAATAGCATCTGTTCGTCACCAGAAACGAACGTTTGAAGATACCGAAAACTCAGGAGACGTCATGTCAGTCATCGCTGACCCAAACATTGCCGCGAGCGAACGATCCGCACAGGCTCACTTGATGGCGCGTCGCGCCGTGGCGGGCGCAACCGTCGGTACGGCGCTGGAATGGTTCGACTTCGCGTTGTACGGCGTGGTCGCGGCCACGATCTTTCCCAAGCTGTTCTTCCCGTCCCTCGACCCGACCGCCTCACTGCTCGCATCGCTCGCGAGCTTCTGGGCCGGGCTTGCCGCGCGGCCCCTCGGCGCGGTGATCTGCGGCATGCTCGGCGATCGCTGGGGACGCCGCAACCTCATGCTGATAACGGTCTCGGTGATGGGCGCGTCGTTCCTGATGGGACTGCTGCCCACTTATCAGCAAGTCGGCATCCTCGCGCCCACGTTGCTGGTCTCGTTGCGCATCGTTCAGGGTTTCGCGCTCGGCGGGGAATCGACGGGCGCGCAATTGATGGCCGTCGAACACGCATCCGCTTCGAAGCGCGGGCTGTATTCGGGCCTGCTCGGCATTTGCTCGCCGCTCAGCCAGATACTCGCCAATCTCGCGCTCTTCACGTTGTCCGCCTTGCTGTCGGCCGATGACTTCGAATCGTTCGGATGGAGAATCCCGTTCCTCGCGAGTTTCGTGCTCGTGCTGCTCGGCATCTATATCCGCATGAAGGTCAGCGAGACGCCGGCATTCGAGGCGCTCAGGAAGAAAGGCGAAGGCGCGCGCGCCGCGAATCCCCTCGGCGTCGTATTCAAGTTCCACTGGCGCACCGCGCTGCGCCTCACGCTGTTCTTCTGCGGCCCGGCTGCGCTGTTCTATCTGATCGTGGTGTTCTCGCTCAGCTATCTGACGAAGAACCTCGGCGTGCCCAAACAGACCGGCTTCATGCTGCTGATGGTCGCCAATGTCTGCGCCATCGTGGGCGCTCTGGCGGGCGGCTATCTGAGCGACCGGATCGGGCGCAAGCGCGCGCTGATGATCGGCTCCTTCTGCACGCTGATCTGCTGCCTGATCTACTTTCCGATCCTCAATCAGCACTCCATCGCCATGACGATGGCCGTGATGGGCGCCTTCCTCGGCTTCACACAGTTCCAGAGCGGCATTCAGCCGGTGTGGTTCGCAGAATCGTTTCCGACCGAAGCGCGCTACACGGGCTCCGCGCTGTCCTACTCCGGCGCCAATCTGCTCACCGGCGGACCGATGCCGATCGTCGCGGTCGCGCTGCTCAATGCCTTTCACGGTTCACCGTGGGCCATCGTCGCTGTCTGCGGCTCGCTGAACCTGCTTTCCTTCCTCATGATCGCGACGTCGCGGGAAACCAAAGACACGTCCCTCGAACGCAGCGCCACCCACTGACACCATGGCTCGCAAACTCTACATTCTCAACGGCTCCAATCTGAACATGCTCGGCGCACGGGAGCCGCACATCTACGGGCATACGACGCTAAAGGACATCGAACAGAACTGTCTCGCGCTCGGCGAGACGCTCAAGTTCGACTGCGTATTCCGTCAGACCAACAGCGAAAGTCAACTGATCGACTGGATTCAGGAGGCGTTCTTGCAGGACGCCGCGCTGATCATCAACCCGGCAGGTTTTTCGTTCGGGCGGATTCCGGTGCTCGACGCGGTCAAGCTGATTCGCCGGCCGGTGGTGGAAGTGCACATCACGAACATTCATCGGCGCTCAGAGGAGTATCGCCATTCGACGATCTCGGTGGCCGCCACCGCGGTCATCTGCGGAGCCGGCGCGAACGGCTACTTGCTCGCGATCCGCGCGGTCGACGACCTCTGGGGCGATCAAAGCTGAGTCTCGCAATACGCGGCCGCTGCGTCCGTCAACGCAAGGCCGCGCAATTCTTCCGGCGACGCCCAATGCACGGCGATGATCTCGCGATTATCGAGCCGCAATTCGGGCATCGCATCGAGATGCAGTTCGAAGAAATGCACGGTGTCGCGCCGCCCGTCCCATATGCCGCACGCGCTGCCCGCAGGGTGTAGCGGATGCGACGTGAGGCCGATCTCTTCTTCGAGTTCGCGCAGCGCCGCGGCATGAGGCGTCTCGCCCGGGTCGATACTTCCGCCGGGCAAGTTCCATTCGAGCCGATACGACGGCTTCACCAGGAGGAGCATCGATCCGACGTAGATCGCCACGAGCGCGCCTTCGTGCTCAGGCTGTCGAAGGCTCCACCACGCGCGCGCGAGCCGGAACGCGACGCGAAGCATCACGCGCCAGACAGAGTCGATCAGCGTGGCCGGCCGCGCCTGGTCGTGATTGCGCGTGGGGGCTCGCTCCTTTCGTTGCATCGTCAGAGAGTCTTTCCGTTTCGTTGCGTTCATGCGGCACAGTTTATCGCGCGTGCTCATGCAGCCTGAACCGCGTCACCGCGCAATCTGAACACCGCCACCGCGTCACGCAGCGACGCGGACTGTTCCGCCAGCGCGTGCGCGGCCGCGGACGCCTGCTCGACCAGCGCGGCATTCTGCTGCGTGACTTCGTCCATTTGCGTCACGGCCAGATTGACTTGCTCGATGCCGCTGCGCTGCTCTTCCGACGCCGCCGAAATCTCGCCGACGACGCCCGTCACGCGTTGCACCGAACCGACGATATCGGCGATGATCGCGCCCGCATCGCGCACCAGCGCCGCGCCGGTTTCGACGCGGCCCGTCGACTGTTCGATCAGCACCTTGATCTCCTTCGCCGCCGACGCGCTGCGTTGCGCGAGCGAGCGGACTTCGGCCGCGACGACCGCAAAGCCGCGCCCTTCCTCGCCGGCGCGCGCTGCTTCCACGGCCGCGTTCAACGCGAGGATGTTGGTCTGGAATGCGATAGCATCGATGACGGCGATGATCTCGCTCACCTTGCCCGAGCTTTCGGAGATGCCTTGCATGGTCTCGATGACCTGCTCCATCGTGTCGCCACCGGACGCAGCGGTTTGCCATGCGGTTTGCGCGAGCGACGACGCAGCGGCCGCGTGCTCCGCGTTCTGCCGCACGGTCGCCGTGATTTCTTCCATGCTGGCCGCGGTTTCCTGCAGCGATGCGGCCTGTTCCTCGGTACGCGAGGACAGATCGAGATTGCCCGATGCGATCTGCGCGCTCGCGGTCGCGACGCCTTCCGCGTTATGACGCACCTGCCCGACCACCTTCGCGAGACTCGTCTGCATGTGCTTGAGCGCGACGAGCAGTTCCGCGATTTCGTCCTTGCCGCGCGCATCGAACTCGAGCGACAGATCGCCCGTTGCAACAGCCTGCGCGCAGCCCAGCGCACGATTGAGCGGACGCGACACGCTGCGGCTGAACACATATCCGCCGATGAGCGCGAGCGCCAGCACGACGAGCATCAACGCGATGCTGGCGAACGATGCCTGCCGCGCATCGGCGTCGGCTTGCGCGGAGACGCGGGCGCTGTCGGCGGCGATTTTCCTCGCGGCCTGTTCGAGCAGCTCGGCCGGTTCACGGTCGACGCCTGCAACTGCGCTATCCCCGGCAGATGCCTCGAATCCCGCCGACTTGAACGCTTCGAAGCCGCGCCGGTATCCCGTGCCCATCGCGAGGTGCGCGGACGCGAATCGCTCGATCAGATCGCGGCCTTCTCCTGCGGGCAGCGTGCGCTTGAGTTCGTCCGCGAGCTTGTTGACGGTGCGCTCGCGGGTTTCGAAAGCGCTCCAGTACTTCTCCAGCTTCTGCGGATCCTTGCCGCGCAGGAGCGTGTCCTTCCACTCCTGCACCTGCAGCTTGAACGTGACGAGCATCTCCGAAACCATGCGCTCGCTGGCGACGTTGGCCGCGACTTCGGTGCGGTACGCGTCGATGGAGCCGTTGAGCGCGAAAATGCCATAGAGGGCGCCGGCGAACATCAAAACGAGCGCGGCGGCGAATGCGAGGGGAATCTTGAGACTGAGTTTCATCGGGAAAGTGTGGATAGACGCTGCGAGCGCTTTGGGACGCGGATCGCTGGTTTATCGGCAACCCCGGCGGGAACTGGAGGGCGGCGAGCCCGAAAAACGCCATGAGCCGCCCGTTTGGGATCAGTTACGGACGGCCATTCCATCGACGAACCCGGCTATTCTGAAATGGCGCTTTGGCCCCCGCCTCGGCGCGCTCGCAACACCATGGCCCGCCCTCTCTCACGGCGGGCTTTTTCTCGTATCGGTGACAGATTGAGCAAAGAATTGACGGTAATCGACCGCCATATTCAAGACTGCAAGGGGATGATCGCCCGGCAGCAGACGCGCCTCGCAAAGCAAAGGCAACTCGGACGCGAAGATCAGTCTTCCGCGTATCTTCTACGCTGCCTGCAACATAACCTGCATGCACTGATCGGCGCGCGCGTCGCGTTTTGCTCTTCCGACGTGCGCGATTTGTCCCTTCCGTCCCTCTGATCACGATGCAAAGCGCCGTGAGCGCTTCATACGAGTCTCGCTCTCCACACGCCTGAGCATTTTTACGTCGTCTTCATGTGCGCGGGTTTATGCTGAAGTGCTTGCTTCGCCACGCGTCCGTAAAGGAGTCGACATGGTCAGCGCGCTGTCAGCCTTCATCGCGCGATTGGGCTTCGCGAGAACCGCGCCGGGCCGCGTCGCGCCATTCGGCGAGAGCCGTCATGTGATGGTTCACGTAACCATCGACGCAAAACATGCCACGCCGCTGCGCCGCTCGCTCGTGCGCGACTGCGTGGGCGAACCGTGGACGATACGCGTCACGCCACTGCACGAACGCGATCGCGTCCGGCTCACGCTGATCCTGCCGCGAACGGCCCTCCACGGCGCGATCGATCGTCTGTCCGACGTCGCGCCATCGGCAAAAGTAAGCGGCTTGCTCGAAGTTCCGGACACGCCTTCCGATGCCTGGCGCAACCTCATGGAACGCAGCGTTTCGATCGGCGGTGATTCGGCGGCGCATATCGTCAAGCCGCGCGACGAACCTACTTCGCTATCCGGCCTGCTGACGCCGGAGCACATATTGCTCGGCGCGGATATCGCGAATCGGGACGCGCTTTTCAGCACGATCGGGCGCTTCGTCGACGATCGATATGGATTCGCGGCGGATCAAGTCACGTCATGCCTCGCGGCCCGCGAGGCGCTCGGTTCGACCGCGCTTGGCGAAGGCGTTGCCGTCCCGCACGGACAACTCGAAGAAGTGAATCAGGCGATGGCGCTATATATCCGCCCCGCAGCGCCGATTCCCTACGCCGCGCCCGATGGAAAGCCGGTGACGGATGTGATCGCCCTCTTCGTTCCCGAGCGCGTGAGCATGACGCATCTGCATTTGCTCGGTGAAGTCGCGGAGCACTTTTGCGATCATCGGTTCCGCGAGCAACTTCATCTCTGCCGCAATGCGACTGCGGTATGCAGGCTTTTCGCGGATTTCCCCGTCAGCGGACCCGCGCGAAGCGCGATGTGATTTATTTCGCCATCCTACTTTGTTTCCGCCTGCGGAACTTCGATCGGCTTTACTTCGACGGGTGCGGTGCCATCCTTTTTGATCCCGAGCTTGTCCGCCGTCTTCGGCGATACATCCACGATCCGGTTCTTCGCATAAGGACCGCGGTCCTTGATCTCGACGACATCGCTGTTGCCGTTCTCGAGATTCGTGACGCGCGCCTTGGTGCCGAGCGGAAGGGTCTTGCTCGCGGCCGCGTTGGACTGCGGATCCATGTGTGTGCCATCGGCCATTTTTTTCTTGTAGAACTTGCGGCCGTAGTACGAAGCCTCGCCCTTGCGCGGCTTGCCTGAGCGATCGATCCCGCTTGCATGCGCGGCCTTCGCCTTGGTGTGATGACGATGATGATTCGGCGATGCCGTCTCGTGCGCCGCATAAGCGCTGCTCAAACACGTCGACATCAACACGCATACGAATGCCCGAAGCCGCTTCATGTTCTTATCCTCTCGAATCCGATGTCTCGACTTTGCATCGGCGTAGCAGACTTCGGACCGTTTCCCTCTGCGCAATACGCTTGTATAGTGCGAGAGCCCACGATACTGTCGATGAGAGGAACCGTATGAATCAGAAGAACAAGAGGCGTCTTTTGCTCACCGGCGGCATGGCGGCGGCGGCGCTGTGCATTGCCGGATGCACGACCACGGGTCCGTCGTCCGGCGAAACCGCAGCCGGCACGGCCGATCGCGATCGCGCCATCGACGCCGCCGTCGATGCGACGCTGCAACGGTTATATGTTTCCGTGAACGGCTCGCGCGAACTCGTGAGCAAGGCGCGCGGCGTGCTCGTTTTTCCTCGCGTGATCGCGGCGGGCTTCTGGTTCGGCGCGCAATATGGCGAAGGCGCATTGCGTATCGATGGCCGCACCGACGGCTACTACAGCACGGCGGGCGGCTCGTTCGGCTTGCAGATTGGCGCGCAATCGAAAGTGATCATCTATGTGTTCCTGACCGACGATGCGCTCGCGCAATTCCGTCGGCGCGACGGCTGGGCGGCCGGCACCGATGCGACCGTCGCGGTCGCCAGGCTCGGCGCGAACGGCCAGCTCGATACGACCACGGCCACCAATCCCGTCGAGGTCTTCGTGCTGACGAATGCCGGTCTCATGGCCGGCGTGTCGCTCGAAGGCACGAAGGTCAGCCGGCTGAGTCCGTAACCGCGCTCACAGATCCTTCACCAGACGAAGCGCGTCATAGATCGCGGCGTGCGTGTTGCGCGCCGATACCGCATCGCCGATTCTGAAAAGCTGGAACTGTCCTTCGGGATTCGTCTCTCCGCTCTGCGGCCTGCCGTCGATGAGTTCGTCGTAATTCACCGCGCCGCGGTTTTTCGATAGCGGCTTGAGCTCGAAGTAAAGCTCGTCCATCGGAATCGTGCCGTGATTGACGACGATCTGATCGTGACGCTGCTCCTTCGTCACGCCGCCGTAATCGCTGCCGATGGTCGCCACCAGTTCACCGCCCTCGCGACGCACCGATTCCAGCCGGAACGTCACCGTGAAGGTGGTCGCGAGCTTTTGCAGCGAGCGCATGTAGGGCACGAGATTCATGCTCATGACTTCGGGCGAGAACGAGCGGTCGGGCGTCATCACTTCCACCTTGCCGCCCGCCTGCGCGATCGTTTCGGCAGCCTGAAGCGCGGCGTGATCGCCGGCATCGTCGAAGATGAGCACGTTCGCGCCGGGCTTCACGTCGCCGGAAATGATGTCCCACGACGAGACCACATGCTCGTTGCCTTCGCTGCAAACCTCCGTGTGCGGCATGCCGCCGGTCGCGACGATCACTACATCGGGTTGCGCCGCGAGCACCGTTTCCGTATCCGCCCACGTATTGAACTTGAACCGCACGCCGAGCTTTTCGCACTGCGCCATGCGCCAGTCGATGATGCCCATCATCTCCTTGCGGCGGACGTTCTGCGCGGTGAGACGAATCTGGCCGCCGGGATCGTTCATCGCTTCGAGCACGACGACGTCATGCCCGCGCTCGCCCGCGACGCGCGCCGCTTCGAGTCCCGCCGGCCCCGCGCCGACGATGACGATCCTGCGCTTCGTCGCGGCCGGCGCGATGGTGTGCGGCATCTCGAGTTCGCGGCCCGTCGCGGCATTGTGGATGCACAGCGCCATGCCGCCCTGATAGATGCGATCGAGACAATAGTTCGCGCCCACGCACGGACGGATGTCGTCCTCCCTGCGCTCGATGATCTTGCGCACGATATGCGGATCGGTCATGTGCGCGCGCGTCATGCCGACCATGTCGAGCTTGCCGGCTTCGATCGCATAGCGCGCCGTGGCGACGTCCTGAATGCGCCCGGCATGAAACGTCGGAAAGTCCGTCGCCCGCCTGATCTCGCCCGCGAACTCCAGATGCGGCGCGCTCTTCATGCCCATGATCGGGATCACGTCGGTCAGGGCGGCATCCGTTTCCAGATGCCCGCGAATGACGTTGAGAAAATCGACGAGACCGCTGTTCTTGAGGCGCATCGAAATCTCGATGCCCTCTTCCTTCGTGATGCCGCCCGCGAGCATTTCATCGGCCGTATAGCGAAGGCCGACGAGAAAGCGCTCCCCGACGCGCTCGCGAATCGCGCGCAACACATCGAACGTGAAGCGCATGCGGTTATCGAGCGAACCGCCATATGGACCTTCGAGCGTATTCGTCAGAGGCGACCAGAACTGGTCCATCAAATGACCATACGATTCGATCTCCATCCCGTCGAGCCCGGCTGCTTTCATGCGCTCGGCCGCATCCGCGAAATCGCGCACGATGCGTTCGATGTCCCAGTCTTCCAGCTTCTTCGGGAAGGTCCTGTGCGCAGGCTCGCGGCAATGCGAAGGCGACACCGCGGGCAGCCAGTCGCCCGTGTCCCAGCGCGTGCGCCGGCCCAGATGCGTCAGCTGGATCATCACCTTCGCGCCGTGCTCGTGACATTCGTCGACGAGATCCTTCATCCACGGCACCACTTCGTCCTTGTACGCGAGGATGTTGTTGAAGACCGGCGGACTGTCCTTCGAAACCGCTGCGGAGCCGGCTGTCATCGTCAATGCGATTCCCGCTTTCGCCCTTTCGACGTGATACGCCCGATAACGCTCCTTCGGCATCCCGTCGTCGGCGTAAGCCGGTTCATGCGAGGTCGTCATGATCCGGTTTCGAAACGTGAGATGTTTCAGCGTATAGGGCTGCAGCAGCGGATCCGTGGACATGAGCGCCTCTTCGAAGCAAGTGGGAACGAACGCCGGTTGTGAATCAAGCGTAGAAGCTCTGTACACATGTGTCAAGTAGAGAGACAATGGTGTACAGCGGAACGCATACAGGAAAAAACGAAATGGATCAGACCCTCGACGCGGTGCGCGGCTCCGCCGACATGTGGCTGGACGCGGCGTACGAAGGGCTTCTCGAAGGAGGCGTGGATGCGGTCCGCATACTTCCGCTCGCAAAGAAGCTGAATCTTTCGCGCACGAGTTTTTACTGGTTCTTCAAGGACCGCGAGGAACTGCTTGCCGCGTTGCTCGGCCGATGGAAGCAGAAGAACACCGGCCACTGGATCGAACGAACCGAGGCATACGCGGACAGCGTGTGCGAAGCGATGCTCAACGTCTTCGACTGCTGGTTCGACGATTCGCTCTTCGACTCGCGCTTCGAAGCCGCGATGCGCAGTTGGTCGCAGCAATCGCAGGAGATCGCGGAGCAGATGGCGCAGGACGATGCGCAACGCATCGCGGCATTGACGGCGCTGTTCGTGCGCTTCGACTATGAACCGCGCGCCGCCGACGTCCGCGCGCGCGTCGCGTATTACACGCAGGCCGGCTATGTGTCGATGAAGCTCCACGAAGACATGGCGGTGCGCATGTCGCGCATTCCGGAATACGTCGAAGTTTTCACCGGCGTGCGGCCGCAGCAACACGAGCTTCAGCGCTTTTACTCGCGGCGCAACTTCGAGTTCGAGTGAGCGGCCGCTTATTGCCGCTTATTGCAGCTTATTGCCGCTTGAGGCCAATCCCTTGGCGGAATCGGTCAGGTGCGACGTGAGTCCGATCGCCCGGCATAGGCTTGTGCGGAACATTGAGTCCGCGTGCAGCCGGTCTATTCCGCCTTTGGGGCCATCATGTACAAAATCCTCAGTCCGATTGGAACCGAGATAGAAATTCCGGAAACGGTCGAAGAAAATTCGGCCACGTTCGACCTGACCGACCTCGCTGGCGCAAAGCAATACTACGAGGAAAACGGCTATGTGGTCGTGCGCCGCGTCGTGGACGGGGCCGCGTGCGATTCGATCCGCAATGCATTCGATAAAACGGTCAAGCAGTACCCCGGATACATCTACCGGCAGGCCACTGCGAATCCGGAAAAAAACCGGATCAACGAATACGGCTTCGTGATGAATCCGCTGCTCAACCTTCAGTCGCTCGGCGACGTAGCGTTCGCGCCGCTCAAGAATCTCGCGGTGAAGGCGTTCGCGAGCACGCCTGTCAAAGCCATTACACGCGAGATTTTTTCGGAAGAAGGCAAGCTCGTGCAGAGCATGTATTTCGAAGGCAACGCGGAGACGTGGCCGCATCAGGACACGTATTACCTCGATAGCGAACTGATCGGCACGATGGTCGGATGCTGGTACGCGCTCGAAGATATCGACGCGGGAGCCGGGCGTTTCTTCGTCGTGCCGCAAAGTCATCGCATCGACATGGTGAAGAACGGAAAAAACTTCGACGTCGCGTTCAATCACGGCCAGTACAAGGAGCTGGTCAAGAAGATCCTCTCCGAACAACGGCTCGAATTTCGCGCGCCATTCCTGCAAAAGGGCGACGTGCTTCTATGGAATTCGAAAACGATTCACGGCAGTCTGCGCACGACGCGTCCGCAATTTTCGCGCAGCTCTCTGACGTCGCATTTCATTCCGGTTTCTCACCGCTTCCTGCAGTTCCAGTCGAAGATCAAGCCGCTGAATCTGCGCGAGTTCAACGGCATGGCGTTCAATTGCCCGAAGGACATGGAGCGGTTATCGAGCCGCGTCGTGCTGGGCATCGAAACGACCTTTCCCAAGACATTCCAGATGGCAAAGAAACTGGCCATCAAGGCGCTCGTGAAATGAGCTTCGCCCGCGTCATTCGATAGCTAACTGATGCCAGACGACATCGTCACGCCGCCTTTGCGTCATCGGGACGTTCCGCCAGAAGCTCGCGCATCGCGTTGAGCGCGGCCGAAAAATGCCCTTTGCGCCAGACGAGCAAGGTGTCGATGCGACCGAATTCGCCCATCGGATGCAGATCCACTTCGTCATCCAGACGCGCGAGTTCGAGCACCGAGCGCGGCGCCACCGCGACGCCCGCACCGGCCGCCACGCACGCGACGATCGCGTGATACGAACCCAGTTCCAGCACCCGCGCGGGACGGATGCCCTGCTGCTCGTACCAGCGCGTCGCGTATGAGCGATACGCGCAGCCACGCTCGAACGCGATGAGCGTGAGGCCGGCGCTCGCCTGCGCCATCGTCGACGGATGCTGCCCGCGCGGCGTGACGAGCGTCAGTTCCTCCTCGAACACTGGCACGGACTCGAATTGCTCGGCGGGCAGCGTGTCGGGCTCGATCGGCCGCGCCATCACCGCCGCGTCGACTTCGAACGCACGCACGCTGTCGATGAGCGCGCGCGTCACGCCCGTCGTCAGTTCGAGCGTGACCTGCGGCCAGCGCTGGTGATACGCGGCCAGCACGCGCGGCAGACGGCTCGCGGCGGTGCTCTCCATCGTCCCGAGCCGCAGCCGCCCCTGCGGACGATCCTCGCTGACCGCATGACGCGCCTCCTCCGCGAGCGCGAGCAGACGTTCGGCATACGGCAGCAGGGTTTCGCCGGCGGGCGTCAGCACGAGACGGCGGCCATCGCGGATGAAGAGATCGGTGCCGAGCGTCTCCTCCAGTTGACGGATGCGCGTCGTCACGTTCGACTGCACGCGATTGAGCTTCGCGGCCGCGCGCGTCACGCCGTTTTCGCGCACGACGGCCCTGAAAATGTTCAATGCAGACAAATCCATGATCTTTTCCGAAGATTGATCGCATCTCGATTATTCATTTTTCAAGATGGATCGGTCAAGCTACGATGGGGTTTATCCCTTCTTCGCCGACCGACTCATGGCCTCGCACGCTCACGCTTCGCCGCTGCCCGCGCATCACGCCCGAAACGCCGCGCTCGCGTGCGCCGTCGTGCTGGCGGTGGCGCTCGGCGTCGGCCGGTTCGCCTTCACGCCGCTCCTTCCGCTGATGCTCAACAGCGGCGGGCTCGATATCCGGCACGGCGGCTGGCTCGCATCGGCCAATTACGCCGGCTATCTGATCGGCGCGTTGTCGTGCGCGGCGATCCGCATCGATCACGCGCGCATGGTGCGTCTCGCGCTCGCGTGGACCATCGCGCTGACGCTCGCGATGGGCGTCATCCATCTCTTCTGGATGTGGGCCGCGATACGCTTCGCGGCGGGCGTCGTCAGCGCGTGGGCCTTCGTGTTCGCGTCGCAATGGGGATTGCGGCGGCTCGCGGAACTCGATGCGCACGGTCTCGCCGGCGTCATCTACGCGGGGCCGGGCGTGGGCATCGTCGCGACCGGTTTGCTCGGCGCGGCCGCCGCGGCGCTCGGCGTGCCCGCGCCATCGGTATGGATCGGATTCGCGCTCTGCTCGGCGGTGGCGGGCGTGTTCGTGTGGCAGGCGTTCGCGCATCGGGCGCCGGTCGCGCGCAGCCCGGCGCATGCCGCCAAAAGCGTGGCGAACGCATCGGCGCGCGTCGATTCGATCGGGCTCGTCGGCCTTTACGGTCTCGCGGGGTTCGGCTACATCATCACCGCGACGTTTCTGCCCGTCATCGCGCGACAGGCCGTGCCGGGCTCGCCGTGGCCCGATCTCTTCTGGCCTGCCTTCGGACTGGCGCTGATCGCCGGCGCGCTGGTCGCCGCGCGGCTGCCGCTGTCGTGGGATAACCGGCTGCTTTGCGCTGCGTGCTATCTGCTTCAGGCGCTCGGCATCTTGCTCGGCATCGTGTTTCCGAGCGCGCTCGGCTTCGGCATCGGCAGTCTGCTGCTGGGCTTGCCGTTCACGGCCATCACCCTGTTCGCGATGCGCGAAGCGCGCCGTCTGCGTGGCGAAGCCGCAGCCGGATTGATGGGATACGCGACCGCCTCATACGGGCTCGGTCAGATCGCGGGACCGCTCGTCGCCGCACCGATCGCCGCGCACACCGGATCGTTTTCCATCGCGCTGTGGATCGCGGTCGCGGCGCTTGGATTCGGCGCGGCCGGATTGACGTGGCTCGGAATGCGCAACAAGGCAAGCGCCGCGTAAGCAACAGGATCGTCCTATCCGCGCGCGCGGGCCGCGTGTCACAGTGGCGGGCATCCTCTGACGTGGAGCATGCCGTGTCCGCTGCCGAAACATCCACTCTGCTGTATCGCCCTTTCACCGCCGATGACATCGCCGCCGCTCACGCGCTTTCGGTCGAAGTCAAATGGCCGCATCGCGCCGACGACTGGCGCTTCGTGCTCGACGCCGGCGCGGGCTTCATCGCGCAGGAAGGCGAGCGTGTCGTCGGCACCGCGCTGTGCTGGAAGTACGGCGACGATGGCGGATCGCTCGGCATGGTGATCGTCGCGCCGGACTGCCAGGGCAAAGGCATCGGCCGCAAGCTGATGGAACTGCTGCTCGAAGCGCTCGGCAAGCGCATCACCGTGCTGCACGCGACGCCCGCAGGCGAGCCGCTTTACGCGAAGCTCGGGTTCGCGCGCATCGGTGCGATTCATCAGCATCAATCCGCCGATTTCGCCGTGCCGCGCATCGATCTCGCGCAAGGCGAGCGCCTGCGTGCGATCGATCCGCGCGATACGGATGCACTCGTCGCGCTTGCATCGCGCGCAAGCGGACTCGATCGAAGCACGCTCCTGCCTGCGTTGCTGAAAGTTGCCGACGGCATCGTGCTCGAACGCGACGGCGAAGTGCTGGGCTTCGCGCTGATCCGCGAATTCGGGCGCGGCCATGCAATCGGTCCGGTGGTTTCCGTCACCGCCGACGCGCAGCACGCGCGCCGCGCGCAAGCGCTCATCGCCCATTGGCTCGCGCGTGACGAAGGCAAGTTCACGCGCATCGACACGCCCGATGAAAGCGGCTTGTCGGCGTGGCTCGAAAGCATCGGCATGAAACGCGTCGATACCGTCATCAAGATGGCGCGCAATGGCACGCCGCCGCGTGACGCATCGGTAGCGCAGTTTGCGATCATCAACCAGGCGCTGGGTTGAACACGATGACGATCCTCTATAAAGCCGATCCCGAACGCGGCAAGCAATGGGCCACGCACTTCGCGCTGAAAGCGCCCGACGTGCCGTTTCGCGTATGGCCCGATATCGGCGATGCCAATGCCGTGCACTATCTCGCCGCGTGGCAGCCGCCCGCGGATGTCATGCAGACATTCCCCAATCTCGACGTGATCTTCTCGGTCGGCGCGGGCATCGATCAGTTCGATCTGTCCGGCGTGCCGCCGCATGTCGCGGTCGTGCGGATGACGGAGCCGGGCATCGTCGAAGGCATGGTCGAGTATGTGACGCAAGCCGTGCTCACGATTCATCGCGATCTTTTCAATTACGCCGCGCAGCAACGCGAGCGCGTGTGGCGCGAGATGCCGGTGCGCGCGGCTTCGACGCGGCGCGTCGGCGTGCTCGGTCTCGGCATGCTCGGCACCGCCGTGCTGAACACGCTGCGTGCGTTCGGCTTCGATTGCGCGGGCTGGAGCCGTTCGCCGCATGAGATCGAAGGCGTCGAATGTCATGCGGGCGCGGCATCGCTCGATGCGTTTCTCGCGCGCACCGATATCCTCGTGTGCCTGCTGCCGCTCACGGATGCGACGCGCGGGCTTATCGGCAAACGCGTGTTCGAGACCTTGCCGAAGGGCGCATCGTTCATCAATGTCGGGCGCGGTCCGCATGTGATCCAGCAGGATCTGCTCGATGCGCTCGATAGCGGGCATCTGAACGCCGCGATTC
This sequence comes from Caballeronia sp. LZ008, assembly GCF_031451435.1. Taxonomy (NCBI): domain Bacteria; kingdom Pseudomonadati; phylum Pseudomonadota; class Betaproteobacteria; order Burkholderiales; family Burkholderiaceae; genus Caballeronia; species Caballeronia sp. LZ008. The sequence continues at coordinate 299,409 of NZ_JARUXK010000002.1, forward strand.
TCGACGTCACCGATCCCGAGCCCTTGCCGCGCGAGCATCCTTTCTGGACGCATCCGCGTGTGCGTCTCACGCCGCATATCGCGAGCGCCACGCGGCCCGAAACCGCCGTCGAAATGGTGTTGGAGAACTTGCGCCGTCATCGCGCGGGCGAGCGCATGATCGGCGAAATCGACCGCACGCGCGGCTATTGAATCGTCGGGCAAAGACCGCGAAGGCCGCAGCAGAAAATGCTGCGCGCCCCCCGCAAAACGCTGCGGATTCGCTTTTTGGCGATTTTTTTGGCGATGCACGCGATGCGGCTCTGCCGATAGTATGAAACGGTCAAGAGCCATTCCGCCCCCTTCGCGAAGAGAGAGCCGCATCATGTCGATCAAGTCGCTTGTCGAGTCCGACCGTAAGCATCTGATTCATCCAGTCGTCAGTTATCGCGCGCATGAAGCGCGCGGCGTCACCGTGCTCGATTCCGCCGATGGCGTGTTCCTGCGCGACATCGAAGGCCGCGAACTGCTCGATGCGTTCTCCGGCCTGTGGTGCGTGAACACGGGTTATGGACACGCGAGCATCGTCGAGGCCGCCGCGAAGCAGATGGCGAAACTGCCCTACGCCACGGGCTATTTTCATTTCGGCTCGGAGCCTGCCATCGAACTCGCCGCGAAGCTCGTCGAGCTCGCGCCTGCTTCGCTGCAACATGTGTACTTCACGCTCGGCGGCTCCGATGCCGTCGATTCCGCGCTGCGCTTCATCACGCACTACTACAACGCGACGGGCCGTCCGTCGAAGAAGCATTTCATCGCGCTGCAACGCGGCTATCACGGATCGTCGTCGATCGGCGCGGGCATGACCGCGTTGCCTGCGTTCCATCGCAACTTCGATTTGCCGCTGCCGACGCAGCATCACATTCCTTCGCCGTACGCGTACCGCAACGATTACGCCGATGACGCCGCGCTCATCGCCGCTTCGGTGCAAGCGCTCGAAGCCAAGGTCGCGGAACTCGGCGCGGACAACGTCGCCGCATTCTTCTGCGAGCCGATTCAAGGCTCGGGCGGCGTGATCGTGCCGCCCAAAGGCTGGCTGAAGGCGATGCGCGAAGCGTGCCGCAAGCTCGATATCCTCTTCGTCGCGGATGAAGTCATCACGGGCTTCGGCCGCACTGGCCCGCTCTTCGCGTGCGAAGGCGAAGGCGTCGAGCCCGATCTGATGACGGTCGCGAAGGGACTCACCGCGGGTTATGCGCCGATGGGCGCGGTCCTCATGTCCGATGCGGTCTACCAGGGCATCGCGGATGGCGGAGATGTGTCGGCGGTCATCGGTCATGGACATACGTATTCGGCGCATCCGGTGAGCGCAGCGATCGGCCTCGAAGTGATGCGGCTGTATCACGAAGGCGGCCTGCTCGCGAATGCGCAATCGCTGGCGCCGCGTTTCGCGCAAGGGCTCGATGCGTTGCTCGATCATCCGCTCGTCGGCGATTCGCGGCATCGCGGCTTGCTCGGCGCGCTCGAACTCGTCGCCGATAAAAACAGCAAGCGCGGCTTCGATGCATCGCTCAAGCTGCCCGACCGCATTGCCGCCGCAGCTTATGCAAACGGCCTCGTGTTCCGCGCATTCGGCGATAACATTCTCGGCTTCGCGCCCGCGCTTTGTTATACCGAAGCGAACTTCGACATGCTGTTCGAGCGCCTCACGAAGACACTCGACGATGTACTCGCGCAAAGCGACGTGCGCGATGCATTGAAAGGCGCATCGGGCTTTAGTTCGCGCGCGGCTGCGTGATAACATCGACCGACCGCCGACATGCGAGACCGAACCCGCCGCGATGAGCACCGACAGCAAGCTGGACCGAATCGATCTGCGTATCCTCTCGCAATTGCAGAAGCGCGGGCGCATCACGAACGTGGAACTCGCCGATGCGGTCGGCCTCTCGCCCAGCCCTTGCCTGATTCGCGTGAAACGGCTGGAAAAGGCGGGTTATATCGTCGGTTATGGCGCGCAGATTCAGCTCGAAAAGCTCGGCGACGTGCAGGTGGTCTTCACCGAAGTCACGCTCGCCGATCATCGCCGCGAAGACTTCATCAACTTCGTGAATGCCGTGAAGGATGTCGACGAGATCGTCGAATGTCATCTCGCGAGCGGCGGTTACGACTATTTGCTCAAGTTCGTCACGCGCAGCGTGAGTCACTATCAAAGTATTATCGAAGGGCTGCTGGAGCGCGGCATCGGCATCGAGAAGTACTTCAGCTACGTCATCATCAAGACGTCGTTCGTGAAGACGCATTACCCGCTCGAAACGCTCTTCTCGCAGAACCATCACTGAGGCGCGCGCCTCTCATTCTCATGCATTCAACGGACGCACGCGCTTTATGCACGTGCGTGCTTTTTATCGTCGATCATTTTCACGCGGAGTAGCACATGTCCAGCAAATATCGTATTGCCGTGATTCCGGGCGACGGCATCGGCAAGGAAGTGATGCCCGAAGCAGTGCGCGCGCTCGACGCGGTGAGCAAGCGCTTCGGTATCGAACTGGAGTACCGGCATATCGAATGGGCAAGTTGCGATTACTACGCGCAGCACGGCCAGATGATGCCGGACGACTGGAAGGCGCAGTTGCAAGATGCCGATGCGATCCTGTTCGGCGCGGTCGGCTGGCCCGATACCGTTCCCGACCATATCTCGCTGTGGGGCTCGCTGCTCAAATTCCGGCGCGAGTTCGATCAATACATCAATCTGCGCCCCGCTCGTCTTTTCGATGGCGTGCCCTCGCCGCTCGCGAATCGCAAGGCGGGCGATATCGACTTCATGATCGTGCGCGAGAACACCGAAGGCGAGTATTCATCGGTCGGCGGCACGATGTTCGAAGGCACCGAACGCGAGTTCGTATCGCAGACGTCGATCTTCACGCGCAAGGGCGCGGAGCGCGTGTTGAAGTTCGCATTCGATCTTGCGCAAAAGCGCGAGAAGAAAGTTACGGTCGCAACTAAAAGCAACGGCATTTCGATCAGCATGCCGTGGTGGGATACGCGCGCCGCCGAAATCGCCGCGCAGTATCCCGAGATCAAGTGGGACAAGCAGCACATCGACATTCTTTGCGCGCGCTTCGTACTGAGCCCGGATCGCTTCGATGTGGTCGTCGCCACCAATCTCTTCGGCGACATTCTTTCCGATCTCGGTCCGGCCTGCACGGGCACGATCGGCATCGCGCCTTCGGCCAACATGAATCCGGAGCGCAACTTCCCGTCGTTGTTCGAACCGGTGCATGGCTCCGCGCCGGATATCGCGGGCAAGGGCATCGCGAATCCCGTCGCGATGATCTGGTCGGCGGCGATGATGCTCGACTTCCTCGGCGAACGGGAAGCACACGATGCGATGCTTGCCGCGATCACGGCGGTATTGAAGGAAGGTCCGCATACGGGCGATCTCGGCGGCAAGGCGAAGACGACGGAAGTCGGCGCGGCCATTGCGCAAATGCTCGCCTGACTTTTCTGGAGACCATCATGACGCAACGATATGAACTGAGCGATCTGATTCGCGCCGATAACTTCATCGACGGCAAATGGGTTGCCGCTGCAAGCGGCCGACGCTTCGCCGTCACCGATCCCGCGACGGGCGACGTCATCGCGCAAGTGGCCGACAGCGGCCCCGCCGATGCCCGCGCCGCCACCGATGCCGCCGCGCGCGCCTTCCCCGCGTGGCGCGATACGCTGCCGAAAGATCGCGCCGCGGTCCTGCATCGCTGGCACGCGCTGATCGTCGAGCATGCCGATGCGCTCGGACGTCTCATCTCGCTCGAACAGGGCAAGCCCTTCGCGGAAGGCCGCGGCGAGGTGATGTACGGCGCGTCTTACGTCGCGTGGTTCGCGGACGAAGCCACGCGCATCTACGGCGACATCATTCCGCAGCAGCAACGCGGCAAGCGCATGAGCGCGGTGAAGGAACCGGTCGGCGTCGTCGCTGCGATCACGCCGTGGAATTTCCCGCTCGCGATGATTGCGCGCAAGATCGCGCCCGCGCTCGCGGCGGGTTGCACGGTCGTCGGCAAGCCGGCCGAAGATACGCCGCTCACGGCGCTCGCGCTCGTGATGCTCGCCCATGAAGCGGGCGTGCCGGCGGGCGCGTTGAATCTCATCAGCGCATCGCGCGAAAACGCGCAGGACGCGGTCGCCGACTGGCTCGAAGATGGCCGCGTGCGCAAGATCACCTTCACCGGCTCGACGCCGGTGGGCAAGTATCTCGCGCGGGAATCGGCGGGCACGTTGAAGAAGCTGTCGCTGGAACTCGGCGGCAATGCGCCTTTCATCGTATTCGACGATGCCGATCTCGATGCCGCCGTCACCGGATTGATGGCATCGAAATTCCGCAATGGCGGACAGACTTGCGTGTGCCCGAATCGCGTCTATGTGCAGTCGTCCGTGTATGACAAGTTCGCTGACCTGCTCGCGAAGCGCGTCGCCGCATTGAAAGTTGCGCCTGCAACTGATTCCGATGCGCAGATCGGCCCGATGATCAACGCGCGCGCGGTCGAAAAGATCGAGCGTCATGTAGACGACGCGTTGAAGCGCGGCGCACGCGCGCTGACGGGCGGCAGGCGTCTCGCGGAACTCGGCCCCAACTATTACGCGCCGACCGTGCTCGCCGATGCAACGTCCGACATGCAGTTGAGCTGCGAAGAAACCTTCGGCCCGGTCGTGCCGCTGTTTCGCTTCGACGACGAAGCCGAGGCGATCCGCGCCGCCAATGACACGCCTTTCGGCCTCGCAGCGTATTTCTATAGCCAAAACCTGAAGCGCATCGATCGCGTATCGCGTCTGCTCGAATCGGGACTCGTCGGCATCAACGAAGGCGCGATCGCGAGCGAGGCCGCGCCGTTCGGCGGCGTCAAGGAATCGGGCTATGGTCGCGAAGGCTCGAAGTACGGCCTCGACGATTACCTCTCGATCAAATATCTCTGCCAGGGCGGGCTCGAATGAACGCGCATTCCAACGCATACCCGATCGAGATCGCGTTCCCCGATATCGGCGCGCATGCCTCGGGCAACGCGGGCGTGCCGTATGTGCATACGTTCGATTCGGGCATCGACGGTCCGCATGTGATGATCAACGCGCTCACGCACGGCAACGAAGTGTGCGGCGCGATCGTCGTCGATGCCTTGCTGCGTGCCGGACTGCGCCCGTGGCGCGGCAAGCTCACGCTCGCGTTCGCGAACGTCGATGCTTACGCGCGTTTCGATGCGAGCAAGCCCGATGCATCGCGCTTCGTCGATCAGGACTTCAATCGTGTATGGACCGCGCAAGCGCTCGATGACATGTCGCGCGATTCGAGCGAGCTGCGCCGCGCCCGCGCGATGCGGCCCGTCATCGATACGGTGGACCTCCTGCTCGATCTTCATTCGATGCACGAGAAGAGCAAGCCGTTGATCGTCGCGGGACCGCTCGATAAAGGCATCGACTTGTCGGCGAGGCTCGGCACGCCTGCGACCGTGATCTGCGACGAAGGTCATCCGGAAGGACGGCGCATGCGCGATTACGAAGGCTTCGGCGATCCTTCGAGCGACAAGAACGCGTTGCTCATCGAATGCGGACAGCACTGGGAAGCGAATGCCGTGACCGTCGCGCGCGACGTGACCGCGCGCTTTCTTTTGCTATCCGGCGTGATCGACGAAGAAGACTTGCCCGCCGGATGGGTTCAGCCATCGCCGCAGGAAATGCTCGTTGTCCGTGTGACGGAACCGGTCGTAGCCAGGAGCATGGACTTCCGTTTCGCCGATGCCTACACGGGGCTCGAAGTGTTTCCGAAAGCGGGCAGCGTGATCGGCTGGGCGGAGGGCGTTGCGGTCGAAACGCCCTATGACGATTGCATGCTCGTGATGCCGTCGCTGCGGCAGTTGCGTCCGGGCGTGACGGTCGTGCGGCTCGGCAAGGTCGAACGGCGCATTCGAGCTGTTTAGAACCGTGGCAGGTGGTTTGGCTCGTTGAAGCGCTGTTCTACGGTTGTGATGTGAGGTCGCCGGATCCCGTGTACTTGTCGGTCTATCAGCACTGCCCCTGTGCGGGGCGGCACTCACTTTCTTTGCTGCTGCAAAGAAAGTAAGCAAAGAAAGCAGCTTTTCAGGCCCGCGGTCACACGCAATTTGGGTAGTCCTCTCGTCACAGACGGCACTCGCCTAAAGAGTGCCCTCAAACACCTAATCGGGCGTGGCTCGCGCACGGTCTGCCGCCCGAATACGTTGAGCGCGCTGGTTCAGCACGAAACAGCTTCGGCACAGCGCTACGCGCTGCCGCCGGGTATGCAAGGGAAACCAACGTCCGGCGAAGGCGGCGAGATGGAGACGTTCTTAGAGAAGCACGCGCATTCCCGATGGACCCATCGGCCGCGAAGCGGGCTGGAGCTATTTGGTGCTGAACCAGTTTGTTGGGTGGTGCGATGTGGCAGACCGTGCGCGAGCCAAGCCCGATGGGGCCTATGAGGGCACTCTTTAGGCAGCCCACGAACGACGAGAGGACTACCCAAACTGCGTGTGACCGCGGGCGTATCGGGAGCTGCTTTCTTTGGTTACTTTCTTTGAAAGGGCCAGAGTAAGCGCTAAAGCGCTAACTCTGGTCGACGGCAAAGAAAGTGACTGCCGCCCCGCACAGGGGCAGTGCTAATAGACCGACATCACCCAAAACCATCAAGAGGCAAGAAAGCAAATGAAAGTACAGCAACTCAAACAGAGCATAGCAATCGAAGGACTGGAAGACTGGGGCACGGCGGGACTTCCCGGCACGCAGGAAATAAAGATATCCGGCGTGCAAAAAGTGATTCCCGGCAGCGAAGCAATCGATACGGGCGTATTCGAATGCACGCCGGGCACGTACCGGCGTTCGGTGAAGGAAGCGGAGGTCATGCATTTTCTGGCCGGCCGTGGCCGCTTCACGCCCGATGGCGAGGACACGATCCACTTCACCGGCGGTGATACGCTCTTCTTCGCGGCGAACACCGAAGGCACATGGGAAGTCGATGAAACCATGCGCAAGGTCTACGTGATCTTCTGAACGTGCATCGGACGTGGCCATTGCGCTGACATAACATCAGGTCATGGTCACTCCAACAATTCCGGCGTTGCCCCCGCGTATTTGACTCAATATATTTTTAGTCATCCGCGCGCCGTCCTCGTCTTCGCTCGAAGCCGGACGGGACCGCGATCTGCAGGACGTCCACTGCTTCAATCTTGTCGAGGAAAACGCCGTGATGAAGATTGCAAGATTCCGCTGTCCGCACTTTCCCGTTCGTCCGCTGGCCATGACATTGCTGCTCTCCATCGCGAGCGCGGCGCCGTCGTTCGCAGCGGGCAAGATCACGTTCGTATCGCAAGGCGGCGCGTATCAGGAAGCGCAAACCAAGGCGATTCTCGATCCCGCCGCGAAAGAGCTCGGCATCACGATCAACCAGGACAGCATTCCGGATGCGTGGCCGCAGATCAAGGCGCAAGGCTCAACCGGCAAGCCGATCTGGGACGTCGTCGATACGCCCACGTCGAACTGCTTGCGCGGCGGGCGCGAAGGGCTGCTCGAAAAGCTCGACTTCTCGAAGTTACCCAACGCCGCAGCCATTCCCGAAAAATACCGCACGCCCTATTCGGTGGCGTACGAGTTCTATTCGACGGTCATCGGCTATAACAAGAAGTCGCTGAAGAAAGTGCCGCAAAGCTGGAAGGACTTCTGGGACGTCAAGAACTTCCCCGGCACGCGCGCACTGCGCAACGATCCGATGACGGTGCTCGAAGCCGCACTGCTCGCGGATGGCGTGCAGCGCGACAAGCTCTATCCGCTCGACGTGGATCGCGCGTTCAAGAAGCTCGAAGAGATCAAGCCGAACGTCACGGTGTGGTGGACTTCGGGCGGACAGTCGGCGCAATTGCTGCACGACGGCGAAGTCGACATGACGATGATCTGGAACGGCCGCGCGAGCGCCGTAATGAAGGACAATCCGGATGTCGCCTTCACGTTCAACGACGGCATTTTGCAGAACACGCAGCTTTGCATCCTCAAGAACGCGCCGAACATGAACGAAGCCGTACGCTTCCTTAACGCGGCCGTATCGCCGGAATTGCAGGCGAATCTGCCGCTTTATATCGATTACGGTCCGGGCAATCCGGCTGCATTCAAGACCGGCAAGATCACCGACAAGCGCGCATCCGAATTGCCGAGCGCGCCCGCGAATGCGGCGAAGCAGGCGTTGCTTTCCGAAGAATGGTGGGCTTCCGAGTCCGGCATTCAGGCGAAGGCGCGCTGGCTCAAGTTCATGCAATAACGCCGACGTGTTCGACTTTCTGATTCTTGGCGGCGGCTCGGCCGGCTGCGTGCTGGCCGCGCGCCTTTCCGAAGATGCGCGCGCGACCGTGTGTCTCGTCGAAGCGGGCCGCGACATCTCCGCGCGCACGATGCCCGATGCCATCCGCAGCCGCTATCCGGGCCGCGCATATCTCGACACGCGCAACATCTGGCAGGCATTGAAAGCGCGCATGAGCGAACGCGCCGCGCTGCGACGCTATGAACAGGCGCGGCTTCTCGGCGGCGGCTCCGCGATCAATGCGTTAATGGCCAATCGCGGCTCTTCATCCGATTACGATGAATGGGAAGCGCTTGGCGCCGATGGCTGGAACTGGCAAGCGTGTCTGCCCTACTTTCGCAAGCTGGAAACCGATTGCGATGTCACCGGCCCGCTGCACGGCAGCGATGGCCCGTTACGCATTCAACGCACGGCATGGCCGCGCATTTCGCCGTTCGTGCGCACGGTGCTCGCCTCGCTTGCCGGCAGCGGCCACGCCTTGCGCGACGATCAGAACGGACCTTGGGAAGACGGCACGTTCATCGGTGCGATCGCGGTCAGCGCGAACGGAGAACGCATACCGACCTCGGTTTGCTATCTCGACGATGCCGCGCGCGCTCGCAGCAATCTGACGATACGCACCGGCGATGTCGTCGAATGCATTCTGTTCGATGGCAAGCGCGCGATCGGTGCGCGCATCGTTCGCGCCGACGGCACGCGTGAAGACTTGCGCGCGCATCGCGTGATCGTATCGGCGGGCGCGATTCACAGTCCCGCATTGCTGATGCGAAGCGGCATCGGCCCCGGCGATGAACTCGCCGCGCTCGGCATCGACGTAGTGGCCGATCGTCCCGGCGTCGGGCGCAATCTGATGGAACATCCTTCGATAGCGGTCTCCGCGTTTTTGCCGCGCGCCGCACGCACGCCGTTTCCGGATGAACATCACGAGCAGGCGATCGTGCGCTTTTCATCCGGCCTGGCCGACACCGTTCAAGGCGACATGCACGGCGCGATCCTGTCGCGTTCGGGCTGGCATTCGGTGGGTTATCGGCTGGGCACGATCTTCTTCTGGGTCAACAAGTCCTATTCGCGCGGACGCGTCACGCTGGCATCGGCGAATGCATTCGATGAACCCAACGTCGACTTCGCGATGCTCTCCGATTCCCGCGATCTCGAACGGCTCAAGCTCGCGCTGCGTTTCGGCGCTGCAACGCTTGCATCGGCTTCGATGGATGCGATCTTTCCATCGAGCTATTCACCGCGCGTTGCAGCGGTGGCGGTGCCGGGAACATGGAATGCGCTCCAGCGCGGCGCGTTGAGCGCGCTGCTCGATATCGCCGGGCCGTTGCGTGGTGCGTTGATCAAAGGCGTCGTGACGCAAGGCATCACGATCGACGAACTGCTCGCCGACGATCGAAAGATGACCGAGTTCGTCATGCGCCATGTCGGCGGGACATGGCATCCGTCGGGAACGTGCCGCATGGGTTCATCGAGCGATCCGCTGGCCGTGACCGATGCGCGCGGCGCGGTGCATGGCATCGAAGGTCTGCATGTATGCGACGCGTCGTTGATGCCGTCGATTCCATGCGCGAATACGAACGTGCCGACGATCATGATCGCCGAGCGCGTGGCGGATGCATTGCGCGGCACGGTCCTCGACAAGCATGAACCGGCCGCGCACGCCGTGACTCAGGCGCCGTAACCCACGATGCCCTTCACTTCGAGAAACGCTTCCAGTCCCCACTCGCCATATTCGCGCCCATTGCCCGACTGCTTGTAGCCGCCGAACGGCGAGCCCGGATCCCACGCCGGATAGTTCACGTAGACACTGCCCGCGCGCATTCTCATCGCCACGCGGCGCGCGCGCTCCTGATCCTGCGATTGCACGTAAGCCGCCAGGCCATAAGGCGTGTCGTTCGCGATGGCGATCGCTTCTTCTTCATCGCGATACGGCATGATCGCGAGCACCGGGCCGAAGATTTCCTCGCGCGCGATGGTCATCGAAGGATTCACGTTAGCGAACACGGTCGGCTTCACGTAATAACCGCGTTCGAGTCCAGCGGGACGCCCCGCGCCGCCCGTCACCAGTGCAGCGCCCTCTTCTATGCCGACATCGATCATCCGCTGCACGCGTTCGAACTGCACGTCGCTGACGACGGGGCCCATCGTCGTCGCCGGATCGCTCGGTGAGCCGACGCGCTGCTTCTGCGCCGCGCGCAACGCGATCTGCACCACTTCGTCGTGCCGCGATGCGGGCACGAGCATTCGCGTCGGCGCATTGCAGGATTGACCGCTGTTGCTGAAGCACGAATTCACGCCGGCCGTGACGGCTACTTCGAAATCGGCATCGTCCAGCAGGATGTTCGCCGACTTGCCGCCGAGTTCCTGATGCACGCGCTTCACTGTCGGCGCGGCCAGCTTCGCGATCTCGATGCCCGCGCGCGTCGATCCGGTGAACGACACCATATCCACATCCGGATGCGCGCTCAATGCCGCGCCGACGGTCGGACCATCGCCATTGACGAGATTGAAGACGCCTTTGGGCACGCCGGCCGCATCGATGATTTCGGCGAAAAGCACGGCGTTCATCGGCGACACTTCGCTCGGCTTCAACACCACCGTGCATCCCGCCGCGAGCGCAGGCGCGACCTTGCAGACAATCTGATTGATCGGCCAGTTCCACGGCGTGATGAGCGCGGCCACGCCCACGGGCTCGTGATTGACGAGCGTCGTGTTCTTCTTGCGTTGCCATTGAAAGCGTTCGACCGTGCGCAGCGTCTCTTCGATATGACGCTTGCCGAGCGCGGCCTGCCATGCATGAGCGAGCTTCGCCGGTGCGCCGATCTCGCGCGAGATGACATCGGCCATCTCGTCGTAACGCGCGACATACGCTTCGAGCAAACGCTCGAGCAACGCAACGCGCTCTGCGACGCTCGCCCGTGAAAACGATGAGAACGCACGCCGCGCCGCCGCGACCGCGCGATCGACATCGCGCGCATCGCCGAGCGCGACCTCGCCGATCGCTTCTTCAGTCGATGGATCGATGACCGGCAAACGTGTATCGCCGTACGGTTCGACCCATTCGCCGTCGATATAGAACTGCTGTAGATGTCGCATGGCTTTTCGTTGTGAAAGATTCAGGCTCGCGCCGCAGCCGAAGATCGCCGGCTCACGACGACGACCATCACGAGACACAAGGTCAACGCCGTCAGCATCGTGCTGATGGCGGCGATGGTCGGATCGATTTCATCGCGCAGCGTGACGAACATGCGGCGCGTGAGCGTCTGATTGTTGCCGCCCGAAATGAAGAGCGCAACGACGGTTTCATCGAGCGCCTGAATGAACACGAACACGGCACCCGAGATCACGCTCGCCTTGATCTGCGGCAACGTCACCGCCATGAACGCGCGAAAGCGATTCATGCCGAGACTGCGCGCGACCATCTCCTGCGTGCGATCGAACGTGCGCAAGTCCGCGCCGACGGAGATGAGCACATACGGCAGGCCGAGCATCGTATCCGCGATGATGAGACCGCCAAGCGTGTTCACATAACCCATCTGCGTGAAGACGAAGAACACGCCCACTGCAACGATGATGATCGGCACCATCAGCGGCAGCATCAGCAATGTGCGCAGATAGCGCAACGACCAGTGCGATCCGTACTGGATGCCGTATGCCGCCGCGATGCCGACCGGCGTCGCGATCAAGGCCGCGCACGTCGAGGCCGCAAAGGTGGTCTTCGCCGCATCGATCCACGCGGGATTATAGAAGAACGCGTGATACCAGCGCAACGAATACGCAGGCGGCGGAAACGTGAGGAAACGCGCATCCGAGAAAGACAGCGGCACGACGATGACCACGGGAATCATCAGAAACGCGAGAATCAGCATCACCGATGCACCGAGCGTCACGCGGCCGAACGATAAGGTATTCATTTCGCCCCCAGTGTCTTTTCGAGCGGAATCACGCGGCTCACGCAATAGAAGATCGCGCACACGCAAATAAGCAGCACCACGCTCACCGAGCTTGCCGCGCCCCAACTGTTGTAGATCTCGACGTTGCGGCTCACGATCATCGAGACCATCATCGACTTGCCGCCGCCCATCAGCTCGGGCGTGATATAGAAGCCGAGGCACAGCACGAAGACGAGCGTGACGCCCGCGAGCACGCCGCTCATGGACAGCGGCAGAAACACGCGCAAGAACACATGCAGCGGCGAACCGCCGAGACTCGCACCTGCTTGCGAGAGATTCGGCGGAATCTTCTGCATCGCGGAGTAGAGCGGCAGCACCATGAACGGCAACAGGATATGCACCATCGCGATGATCGTGCCGAACTGGTTATACGAAAGCTGCAAGGGGCGCTCGATCAGACCCATGCCGAGCAGCGCCTTGTTGATGAGACCGGTGCGTTGCAAGAGCACGAGCCACGCATACGTTCGCACGAGCACGCTCGTCCAGAACGGAAGAATCACCATGCCGAGCACGAGCGCGCTCCATCGCGGCGATATCGATGCCGCGAAATACGCGACAGGATAGCCGAGCAGCAGCGTAATCGCCGTCACGATGAAACTGAGCTTGAACGTCAGCAGAAAGGTGTCGAGATAGGCACCGGTAAAGACACGCTTGTAATTGACGAGCGAGAACACGCCGTCGTGATAGAACGATTGCCACGACAGCCACGCGAGCGGCACGACGAGCAATACGACGACCACGAACAGCGCGGGCGCCATCAACAGCAGCATCGCGCGGTCTTCGCGTCGCTGATGCCGCACCGATGGATCGATCGTCGCGGGTTGCATCACGGCGGGGTCCTGGAGAATCCGTTTGGCTGTCGTCATCATGCACCTACTGCATCGAGGAACTGATACCACGCAGCGACGAGCCGCACACCCGGCGCGCGCAACGCATGAAACGGTACGGGCCGCAAGCCGTCTTGCGCGAGCAGCGCGAGTTCGGGCTTCTCACCGAGCGCAAGCGCAGCGGCATGCTGACCGATCAGGCTCGCCATCGCGACACCCGCGCCGTTATAGCCGAGACAGAACGTGGTCGCATCGTCGCTGCGGCCCACGTGCGGCAATGCGTTGAAGGTCATGCCGACATATCCCGACCAGCGAAATTCCACCGGCACGTCCTTCAATTGCGGAAAGAGCGCGACCATCGCGCGTTGCAGCGCATCGAAGCCGGTCGGCTCGCCTTCCTTGCCGAACGCGTCGCGGCCGCCGAACAACATGCGGCCATCGACCTTGCGGAACCACTTCATCATGCGGCGCGTTTCGGTGTAGCTGCGGCGGTTCACCATCAACTGCGCATCGAGTTGCGGAGATAAGGGCGCGGTCGCGATCATCGCGCTTCTGAACGGCACGAGCTCGCGATGATATGAAGCGGTTGCCTCGGTCAGATTCGAATAGGCGTTCGTCGCGACGATGACCTGCTTCGCGCGCACCGTGCCGCCGGGCGCCGTCAACAGCACGCGGCCGTCCTGTTCGCGCGACATGTCGATGACAGGCGTCGCTTCGTAGATCGGCACGCCGCGCGCGATCAGACCGGCCGCGATGCCGCGCACGTATTCGAGCGGCAGGATCGTGCCCGCGTCCGCGCTCAACACGCCGCCGACGAAGCCCTTCGAGCCTGTCTCATGTTCGACTTCAGCACGAGATTGCACGCTCATGGACGTATCGTTGAGCGTCGTGCGAACCCAGTCCGCCTCGGCGCATATCGATGCGAGCGCACGTTCCGTATGCGCGCAACGCAGGCTGCCCGTATGTTCGAAGCGCGCGCGTTCGAGCTTGAACTCGTCGACGAACGCCTCGACGGTGCGCACGCCATCGTGCGCGAGCCGATGCATGCGCTTCGCGACATCGATGCCATGCGTGCTCGCGATCGTCGGAAACGAGAGACGAAACTTCGACGACACCACGCCGCCATTGCGTCCGCTTGCGCCCCAGCCGATCGGATTCGCATCGAGCACCGCGCATTCGACGCCGCGCTTTTGCAGCGCATACGCGGCGCTCAAGCCCGAATAGCCCGCGCCGATGATCGCCACTTCGACATCGATATCGCGTGCGAGCGGTGCGCCGGTGCTCATCGGCGCGGCTATCGCCCGCCACAACGAGTCCGGTTGCGGGCGCAGCGGTGTCGTCGGGGCGCGCATGGTCAGGCGGCGGCGCGGAGTTCGTCGTCGACGGCATCCGCGAGCGCGGCGAGCGTCGCGAACTTCCACGTCGGCGTCGTCACGCTCTCGGGCACGGGTGTCGCGCCGAAGCCCTTCATGCCCTGGCGCCGCTCGATCCAGCATGTCGAATAACCGAGCTTCGTTGCGATGCCGATGTCGTGATACTGGCTCTGCGCCGTATGCAGGATCTCTTCGAACTTATAGCCGAACGCCGCCTGACGTCCACGGTTATAGGCAAAGAATTGCGGATCGGGTTTGGCGACGCCGGTCTCATCGCAGCAGACCGTATCGTCGAACGGATTGCCGAGCGTGTGAGCATAGGCCGACAACGCAACGCGATCCGCGTTGGTCATCGCGACAAGACGAAAGTGCTTGCGCAGACGCTTCAATGCCGCGACCGAGTCTTCGAATGCGGGCCATTCGAGCACATCGCGCTGGAATGCCGCGGCGGATTGCGCATCGTCGGGCAAGCCGAGTTTGCTCGCGAGATGCAGATACACGTTCGCCATTTCATGACTGGATCTGCCCGGATACTTCGCGCGCCCTTCCATGTACGGCTCGAAGATCTGATCGTCGGTCAGGTCCTTTGCCTTCGCTCCGCCCAGCCGGCGCACGGAATCGAGCACGCCCTTTTCGAAGTTGATCAGCGTGCCGACGACATCGAAGGTCAGGACCTTGAAATCGGTGAGATTCATTGCGTCATCCTTTACGGGTTGCGTATCTACGTTTGCAGTCGAAATCGCCCGTGCACAGGCGGTGAGAAGAAATCAGGCCGACACGACGATCGTGTCTTGCGGATCGAGCGCGACCGTCATCGATGCGCCCGGCTCGGGGATGCGCTTGCGCGCGTCGTGGCTGCCGGGTTGCCGAAGACTGATCGCCGTGCCGTCGGCGAGCGCGGCGAACACGCGCAGGCTCTCGCCTTGATAGAGCACTTCGGTCACGCGGCATGAAAGACGGTTCGCATCCGCATGACGGTTCTCGCCGTCGATGACGAGCTTTTCCGTTTGCACCGCGAGCAATAGCTTCTCGCCGCGCGGCAATGGATGCGCGGTGCGCAGAATCGTATCGCCGAGACGCACGGCATCGTCGCCGGCGCGCGTGACATCGAGCATCGTCGCTTCGCCGATGAAGCTCGCGACGAACGCATCGCAAGGACGGTCGTACAGGCGCTCGGGTGTGTCGATCTGCACGAGCCTGCCGTCCTTCAACACGGCGACGCGATCGCTCATCGTGAGTGCTTCGCGCTGGTCGTGCGTCACGTTGACGATGGTCGCCCCGAGCTGCCGATGCAGCCTGCGCAATTCGATTTGCATGGTCTCGCGCAGTTGCTTGTCGAGCGCGGACAACGGCTCGTCCATCAGAATGAGTTGCGGTTGAAACACCATTGCGCGGGCAAGCGCCACGCGTTGCTTCTGTCCGCCCGAAAGCTGATGGATGCTGCGGCTTTCATAACCTTTGAGTTCGACCATGGCGAGTGCTTCGGCGACGCGCTTCGCCCATGTCGATTTCGGCTCGCGCCGCGCACGCAGCGAGAACGCGACGTTCTCGCCTACCGTCATGTGCGGAAAGAGCGCGTAGTTCTGAAACACGATGCCGATATCGCGCTTGTGCGGCGGCGCAAATGTAATGTCACGCTCGCCGACCCACACGCTGCCCGAGCTCGGCTGCACGAAGCCGCCGAGAATGCCGAGCAGCGTCGTCTTGCCCGAGCCAGAAGGCCCGAGCAGCGAGACGAATTCGCCCGGCGCGATATCGAGCGATACGTCATCGAGCGCCGTCACCGCGCCATAGCGCTTCGTCGCGGACCTGATCGACACTCCCGTTTTAGCGCGTGCGTCCATGTCGTTCGTCTCGTCGGAAATAGAGGGGTTGGGAAAATACTAAGTCGCGATGTTTTTGACGGCAATTCCAAAATTGTTGGATCGGGCATAACATGAAGTCATGCCAAACCTTCGCAAGAAACTGCCGAGCGCCAATGCGCTTTTCGTATTCGAAGCGGCCGCGCGCTGCGGTAATTTCACGCGCGCCGCGCAGGAGCTTTATGTGAGTCAGCCCGCGGTGAGCCGCATGCTCGCGCGCATGGAGGACCATATCGGCGTGCGGCTTTTCGAGCGCGTGCGCGGCGGCATCGAACTCACGGAGAGCGGCGAGATTCTTTATCGCAAGATTTCCGAAGGCTTCAGCGGCATCGAAAGTGCGATCCGCGAAATCGAGGCGCGCGCGACGGGCATCGAGACCGTCACGCTTTCCGTATCGACCGGCTTCACCACGCATTGGCTCATGCCGCGCATGAGCCGTCTGAATCAGGCGTTTCCATCGGTCGATCTGCGGTTTCAATTGATATCGGGGCGCATCGGCGGGCCGCTCGTCGATGTCGATCTCGGCATGCGCTTTGTTCACGACGAAGAGATCGACGAGCACGCGGTGCTCGTGATGCCCGAGATGCTCTTGCCGCTTTGCAATCCGCGTTATCACGAACTCGCAGAGACCGATGCGGCGCGCGCGCATGGCGATACCGTCATCGTGATGGACGATGAAGAACGCGGCTGGCACGAGCGTTTTCATGCGTTCGCTTCAAAGGAGCGCCATGCAGCGGGCATGTTGCGTTTCAACGATTACGCGATCGTCGTGCAGGCGGCGTTGCTCGGACAAGGCATCGCGCTCGGATGGCTCAACGTGACGTCGCACTGGCTCGCGCAAGGCGCGCTCGTGCCCGCCGAAGAAGAACTGGTGGTCACGAGCCGGCGTTGCTGTCTGCTCACGCCGCCGAACAAGTCGATGCGGCCCATCGTCGCCAGCGTGCGCGAATGGATCATCCAGGAAGCGCTAAGCGACATGCGCTCCGTCGAAAGCAAATACCCGCGGCTGGGCTTGCGTGACGCGCTTGCCCAGACCGGCATCGAGCTCGGCTGAGCGCGCTTTTCTGCGCGCGCGCTCGACGAACGCGCTCGGCGTCATGCCGCACAGGCGCTTGAAATGCCGCGCCAGATGACTCTGATCGAAGAAGCCCACTTCCGTCGCGACGACCGATCCCGGCACGCCCGCGAGCAATAACGTCTGCGCGCGCCGCACGCGCAACTCGCACAGGTACTTGTACGGCGAAAGTCCGAATTGCTCGCGAAACACGGTCGCGAAGCGCGACACGCTCAGCGCCGAAAGATCCGCGAGTTGCGCGAGGCTCACGGTCTTGTCGAAATTGGCTTCGATGTAGGCGAGCGCGTCGACCAGATTGGCTTGGCTCATGGCGAAGTCTCGGAGGTAAGCGATTGCGCGTGCGTCGACGAAGCGCGCTGAAATCGTCTGATGGAAAACGAAGAAAGATCGATCGGCGTGCTGCCCGCATCGAGCAATTCGGCAAGCGTCTCGCCCACGCCCGGTCCGATCTGAAAGCCCGATCCGCTGAAGCCGAACGCGTAGAACAGGCCATCGGCCTTCGAACTCGGACCGATCACCGGCTCCGAATCCGGCAGATAGCTTTCCACACCGCTCCACACGCGAATCACATGCAGCGGGCGCATCGCGGGCACCATGCGGCGGAACTGCGCCAGTTGCGCGACGGTGTTCTCGGGCAGGACGGAAGCGCGTCGCGTGTCTGCGTCCGCGGGTCCGGGCGGTCCGCCCCCGAGCACGATATTGCCCCGCTCCACTTGCCGGAAATAAACGCTCTCTTCCTTGATCGACGTGTACACGCCCATCGAAGCCTTGAACACGTAAGGCACGGGTTCGGTCACCGCCATTTGCGGGCCGCGCGCGACGAGCGGCACGGGTTCGCCGAATTGCGTCGATAGCGTATTGGCCCACGCGCCCGCGCAAATCAGCACTTGCTCCGCGCGATACACATCGCCCGCCGCGCTTTCCACGCGAAAGCCGCCCGCTTCCTTTTCTACGCGCACCACTTCCGTGCTCTCGACGACGCGCGCGCCGAGCCGCGCGGCAGCACGCCCGAACGCGGGCGCGGCAAGACGCGGATTCGCGTGGCCGTCGAGCGGCGAGATGGATGCGGCGATCACGTCGCGGCCCAGAAAAGGAAAGCGCTCGAACATGGCCGCGCCTTCGAGCACTTCTAGATCGAGGTCGTAAGCGCGCGCATCGGCGGCATAGCGATGAAAGTATTCCGCGTCATGCGCGTGATAGCACACCCGCGTATGCCCCGATGGCAAGAACTCGACATCTTCGCCGAGCAGTTCGCGGGAACGCCGCCACGTTTGCAGCGCGCGATTCGACATTGCGAGTTGCTCCAGCGCGCGGCCTTGGCGACGCACGCCGCCGAAGTTCACGCCGCTCGCCTGTTGTCCGGTCAAGCCGCGTTCGAGCAGGATCACGGAACGCTTGCGACGGCGCAAAAAGAAAGCGGTCGTCGTGCCGACGATGCCCCCGCCGATCACGATCACATCGGCGCGCTCGTTCATTCGCTGGTCTCCAGATCCTTGTGCGGCGCGAGCGCCATGGGCAGAGGTTTCACCGGTGCCTGCCCGCGCAAGCGGCCGACCGCTTCCAGCGGCACGCGTGCTTCGGCTGCAATGACTTCCGCGCCCGCATGTGCGCAGAAGCGGCCCTGGCATCGGCCCATGCCGACGCGCGAAAAAGCCTTCGCGCGATTCGCTTCCTTCGCGCCCATGTCGTTCACGACGCGCCTCAGGTCGCCTGCCGTTATCGCTTCACATCGGCACACGATGGTTTCATCCGGCAAGGCGGCGGCAAAGCGCGCGGGCCACGGAAACGCGGTGCGCAAGCCGGAAGCAAAACGCGTGAAGCGATTTAGTTGCAAGCGCAACTTGTTGGCTTCGTCTTCGCTGCACGTCATGCCGATGTCCTTCAACGCCGCGAGCGCCGCAAGACGTCCCGCGCGCTCGGCGGCATCCGCGCCGCGCACGCGCGCGCCATCGCCGGCAAGATAGATGCCTTTCACGTTGCTGCGGCCATCCACATCGGCGATGGGAAGCCACTGTTGCAACGCCTGATCGAAGCGGAACTCGCAGCCCGCGAGATCGGCTAGCTGTGTTTCAGGGCGCAAGTGATAGCCGAGCGCGACGGCATCGCATCCGACTTGCAGCATCGCGCCATCGGCTTGCCTGACGCGCACGCCTTGCACGCCATGCTCGGGCGTGCCTCGAATCTCGACCGGCGTGATGCCGCGATGAACCGGCACGCGCGCATCTTTTAGCACGCGCATCAACGCGACGCCCTTCCTTAACGCCGATGGAATCGCGAGCAGTTGCGGCAACGCGCGCAGACGCTGCGCGAACGTCGATGTATCGAGCACCGCACTTACTGTCGCGCCCGCCTTCACGTATTGCGCGGCGACGAGATAGAGCAACGGACCGGTGCCCATCATCACGACGCGCGAACCGATCGCGCAGCCCTGCGATTTGAGCGCGACCTGCGCGCCGCCGAGGCTATACGCGCCCGCGTGATGCCAGCCGGGAACGGGCATCAGCCGATCGGTCGCGCCGCTGCAAATGATGAGCGCATCGAACGCGAGCTTGCGATGACGCGTGCTGCTCACCGTGTGCAGTGCATTCGGCTCGATGTTCCAGACGAGCGTATCGGGCACGTAGTCGATCTTCGGGCGCAACGCATCGAACGCATCGTGCAATGCACGCGCGCGCGTTGCTTCCGTACCGTACAAGGTCTCGTACGTGCGCTTGAATCCTTCCGGCTGACGACGATAGATCTGCCCGCCGTCGCGTCTGCCTTCATCGATAACGACGGGACGCAAGCCCGCTTCGACGAGCGCCTGCGCCGCACGCACGCCCGCCGGTCCTGCGCCGATCACGATCACAGTCGCGGCCATACGCCCTCCTGCGCTTCTGCAAGACGCGTGACGATCGACATGCCTTCGGCCGCCTGCGTCGTGCACGCGCGCACGCGCTCGCCGTTAGCGGTCCACACCCAGCAGTCCTGGCATGCGCCCATTACGCAGAAGCCCGCGCGGCGGCCATCGCCGAACTCGGAGTCGCGCAATGCTTCCTGCGATGTGAGCAGCGCGACCATCAGCGTGTCGCCTTCCGCTGCGAGCGCACGCTTGCCGTCGATGACGATCTCGAACGTCCTGCGTCCTTTCTCGGCGACTCTCACGAAGCGTCCGCTCATGCCGTCACCGTTTCCATCGACTGCATGCGGGCGAGATCGTCGGCGCTGTGATGACACAGGATGTGCGCGCCCGAAGGCAAAGTCTTCTTCGCGGGCGGCGTCACGTTGCACTTGCCGTCGATGCGCGCCGCACAGCGCGAACGGAAGCTGCACAACTCGGGCGCATCGCTTTCCGGACCGAGCGCGGGCAATGCGCCGAGCGCCATCGCACGACGTGAATCGAGCCAGCCGGGACGCAACGCAGGAACCGAATCGACGAGCAAGCCCGTATAAGGGTGATACGGCGGATGCGAAAGCGCATCGCGCTGGCCCGCTTCGACGCACTGGCCCGCATACAGCACGATGACTTCATCGCAGATGGCGCGCACGGTCGAGATGTCGTGGCTGATGAACATGTACGACACATTCAGTTCGCGACGCAGCTCGGCGAGCAGATCGAGAATCGCCGCGCCGACGACCGTATCGAGCGCGGACGTCACTTCATCGCAGAGAATGAGCTCGGGATTCGCCGCGAGCGCGCGTGCAAGATTCACACGCTGCTTCTGCCCTCCCGACAGGCCGCCCGGCTGACGCTTCGCGATCGATGCAGGCAGCTTCACGAGATCGAGCAGCTCCAGCATGCGCTTTTGCGCGGCCGCGCCCCGCAGACCGTGATAGAAGTTCATGGGCCGCGCGAGAATATCGGCAATGGTGCGGCTCGGGTTCAACGCGGTATCGGCGTTCTGAAACACGATCTGCACGCGACGATATTGATCCAGCGTGCGTTCCGATAGTTTCGCTGGCAACGACTTGCCGTCGAGCAGCACGTCGCCGTGCGCGCGATCGACGAGACCCGCGATCACGCGCGCGAGCGTCGTCTTTCCCGAGCCCGATTCGCCGATCACGCCAAGCGTGCTGCCGCGCGCGATCTTCAGGCTCACATCATCGAGCACGCGCACGGCGGGCACGCCGTTCGCATCGATGCGTCCATAGCCCGCGCTCAGATTGCGGATTTCGAGCAGCGGCACTTTGCGTGCATCGTCGGGCGTTGCGCGTTCCACTTCGGGACGGCGCGTTGCCGCGAGTAACTGGCGCGTGTACTCGTCGGCCGGCGCGTCGAGCACTTGCGCGGTCGCGCCGTTCTCGCGCACGCGTCCACCGTTCAACACGACGATGCGATCCGCCATCTGCGCGACGACCGCGAGATCGTGCGACACATACACGGCCGTCGTGCCCAGCTCGCGCACCACGCCCTTGAATGCGGCGAGCACTTCGATCTGCGTGGTCACGTCGAGCGCGGTGGTCGGTTCATCGAACACGACGACGGCGGGATCGGTGATCAGCGCCATTGCCGCCATCAAGCGCTGCAACTGGCCGCCAGACACCTGATGCGGATAACGATCGCCGATGGTCTCGGGATTCGGCAACGCGAGCGAACGAAACAGGCTGATCGCTTTCTCACGCGCGACAGCGGGCGTCATGAGTTTGTGCAGCAGCGCGGGTTCCGTGACTTGATCCATGATCGTGCGCGCCGGATTGAAGCCCGCCGATGCGCTCTGCGCGACATACGCGACGGTGCGCGAACGCAATGCGCGACGGCCCTTCGCGTCGAGCGACAACACATCGGTATCGCCGATCTTCACCGAGCCGCCCGCGATAGAACAACCGCCGCGCGCATGACCGAGCAGCGCGAGCGCGATGGTCGTCTTGCCCGATCCCGACTCGCCGATCAGCGCGAGCACTTCGCCCTTCTTCACCGTGAAGTCGACGCCCTTCACGATCTCGACGACGGGATCCGGCGCCGCGCCAGCAACGACGCGCAAGCCTTTCACTTCGATCATGTTCGTGCCTGTGTTCGATGTCATTGGCCGCCTCCATGCGAACGCGCGCCATGACGACGCAAACTGTCGATGAGCAGATTCACGCCTACAGTCAGCGTCGCGATCGCGACTGCCGGCATCAGCACCGCGGGCGCGCCTTCCGCCAGCCCGCCGATGTTCTCGCGCACGAGCGAGCCCCAGTCCGCGTTCGGCGGCTGCACGCCGAGACCGAGAAAGCTCAGGCCCGAAAGCAGCAGCACGATGAACACGAAGCGCAGGCCGAAGTCCGCGAGCATCGGGTGAATCATGTTGGGCAGCACTTCGACGCGTGCGATATAGAAGAGCTTCTCGCCGCGCGCCTTCGCGACCTGCACGTATTCGAGCGTCATGATGTTCACCGCGAGGGAGCGCGAGATGCGGAAGGCACCGGGGATATAGGCGAGTGCGGCGACCATCATCAGCATCGGAATGGACGAGCCGAATGCGGCAATCACGACGAGCGCAAGAATCTTGCTCGGGATCGAAATGAGCGCATCGAACAGGCGGCTCAGCGCTTCATCGACCCAGCGTCCCGACACGGCGGCCACGAGACCGAAGAACGTGCCGATGACGCTCGCGGCCACCGTCGCGGCGAGCGCGAGGCCGACCGTGTATTGCGTGCCGTAAAGAATGCGGCTCAGCATGTCGCGGCCGAGATAGTCGGTGCCGAGCAGATGTGCCGCGCTATACGAGCCGAACACTTCCGTCGATGTGAACGCGCCGCCTTTATAAGGCGCGACAACCGGCCCGACGAACGCGACCACGAGCCAGAAGACGACGATGAACAGACCGATGAGACCCAGCACCGAAAAGCGGTTGACGAGGCGGCTCATGAGGCCGCGCCTGACGACGACGGGCGCTTGCTCCTGCGGGGCATCGGCGGGCGGCTGATCGTATAGCACGGTCGTGGCGTGAGAAGTGACGTTCCGATTCATCGTTGACGCAGCCTCGGGTTGGAGACGATCTGAGCCAGATCGGCGATGAGCACGAGCGCGAGATAAGCCGCGCAGAACACCATCACGCAGCCTTGCACGAGCGGCATGTCGCGATTGGTGACGGCGTCGACCATGAGGCTCGCAAGACCGGGATAGTTGAAGATCGATTCGACGATCACCACGCCGCCGAACAGATACGAGAGCGAGAGCGCAACCGCATTTGCAATCGGCCCGATGGTGTTCGGCAATACATGCCGCAACACGACGCGCATGGGCGAGGCGCCTTTCAGCACCGCCATCTCCACATACGAAGCGTTGAGCTGATCGAGCACCGCCGCGCGCGTCATGCGCGCCATCTGCGCGACGATCACGCAGCAGAGCGTCATCACTGGCATCGCATAGGTCCGCACGAGCGCGCCGAACGACGATACATCCGACAGATACGACAACGCCGGCAGCCAGCGCAGCTTCACCGCGAAGATCAGCACCGCGATGGTCGCGACGAGAAACTCGGGCACCGCCACCGTCGAAAGCGTGAGCACGTTGAGCACGCGATCGACGAGCGAGCCGCGATACATCGCCGAGAGAATGCCGATGAACAACGCGATCGGCACCGACACCAGCGCGGTCAATCCCGCGAGCACGAGCGAATTCGGCAGACGCGTCGAGATGAGTTCACTGACCGGCAGATTGTTCGACAGCGACGTGCCGAAGTTGCCCGTCACCACATGCAGAAGCCATTGCAGATAACGCGTGACGGCAGGCTGATCGAGGCCGAACTGATGCCGCAGCGCGGCCACCTGTTCGGGCGTCGCCGCCTGACCGAGCGCCTGTTGCGCGGCATCGCCCGGCAAGAGACCGGTGATGCCGAACACCACCATCGACACGATCAGCAGCGTGAGCAGCGCGAGGCCGAGGCGCGCGGCGACGAGTCGTTGCGCATGAGCTTTCATCGGATAAACGCCTCTCTCTCGTTGAAGGTTTGACTGCGCGCGCCATCGGAAGATGGCGCACATCCCGCTTCAAAGCATGCTCATGCCTCGAGCCACACGTTCTCCGCGAACATCCAGCCCATCAGGCCCGCGAGCGGAATGCCGCCCAAGCCCTTCAGCTTCGTCGTATGCGCGTCGAGCGAACTCTGGAACATCGGAATGCCGATGCCGCCGTCCGTATGCACGAGCTCCTGCATGTCGCCGTAAATCTTCTTGCGCTTCGCATCGTCCGGTTCGCCACGCGCGGCGACGAGCATCTGGTCGAACTGCGGGCTCTTCCAGTTCGCTTCGTTCCATGGCGCATCGGATTTGAAGAACTGCGTGAAGATCACGTCCGCACTCGGGCGCGCGTTGATGTTGCCGAAGCCGAGCGGATGCTTCATCCAGTGATTCGACCAGTAACCATCCGCCGGCACGCGCGTCACTTGCAGATTGATGCCCGCTTGCGGCGCGACCTGCTGCATCAGCACGGCCATCTCCACGGAACCTTCCGCCGCCGGCGATGCGTACAGTTGAATCGGCGTGCTGCCCAGCTTCGCCTTCTGGAAGTGGAACTTCGCCTTGTCCGGATCGAAGCCGCGTTGCGGCAGACCCGACATGTAGTACTTGTTGCTCGGATCGATAGGCTGATCGTTGCCGATCGCGCCATAGCCGCGGAAGATCGTCTTGCGCATCTGCTCGCGATCCATCAGGTACATCATGCCGCGGCGGAAATCCGCATTGCCGGTGATGCCGCCATCGTCGCGCATGATGAGATCGGTGTACTGGCCCGTCTTCGTTTCCAGCACCGCGAAGCCCGGCGTGCCCTTGATCCGCTCGGTCGAGCGCGCGCTCACTGCATTGATGAGCTGCACGTCGCCGGACATCAGCGCGTTCACGCGCGCGGGTTCGTCCGCGATGCCGATCAGCTCCACTTCGTCCAGATGCGGCATGCCCGGCTTCCAGTACTTCTCGTTGCGCACGCCGACGGTACGCACGCCCGGCGAGAACTCCTTCAGCTTGAACGGGCCCGTGCCGACCGCCGTCTTGAAGTCCGTCGTGCCGTCCTTGATGATGAGGAAGTGCGAGTCCGCGAGAATCACGGGCAGGTCCGCGTTCGCGCCCGTCAGCGTGATCGTGAGCTCGTTCGGGCCAGTCGCCTTGATTTCCTTGAACTGATCGGCGAGCGTCTTCGCCTTCGAGCCGACCGCCGGATCCTTATGGCGCATCAGCGAATAGATGACGTCCTGCGGCGCGAGCGATTTGCCATCGTGGAACTGCACGCCGCTGCGCAGCTTCACGACCCACACGGTCGCGTCTTTCGTTTCGAGCGATTCGGCGAGCGCCATCTTCGCGCCGAGATGATTGTCGAGTTCGGTCAGGCCGCTGTAGAACATGAAGCCGCGCGCGTAGTCCGTGCCGAGCGCGCCCTTCGCCGGATCGAGCGTATCGGCGGCTGACGACGACTGCGTCGCCACGCGAATGCGTCCGCCCTGCTTCGGCTTGTCCTGCGCGAAAGCCGCGCCGCTCGCGGTGAGCAGACCCGCGCCCGTCATTGACATGAGTCCGCCCGCGGCCATCGCGCGAAGGACATTGCGCCGGGACGCGCCACGGCGCGTCAGTTCTTCCAGGCGTTTGCCGGCATCGGCGTGAACGAGTGCTTCAGGCGATTTGTCGATGCTCATGAACTTCTCCGCGATAGGGACTGTGAATGTTCGACGGCTTGGTTATTGGATGAAGGCCGTCTGTCTTTGCTTTCGATGCTTCAATAGAAAACGTCTTTGATCGAGTAATACGCGCCGACGAGCGGCAGGAACCACGGCTTGCCCGTATGGCCCGGAATCGCGGGCCAGTCGAAATCGCGCCACGGGTTCGCATCGGCGTTGCCGTTCATCACGTCGGCCATGATCTGGCCCATGTGCGTCGACATCTGCGTGCCGTGGCCGCTGTAGCCCATCGAGAAATAGATGCCATCGTGCTGGCCCGCGCGTGGCAGGCGATCCGCGGTGATATCGACGAGACCGCCCCAGCAATAGTCGATGCGCGCACTGGCGAGACTCGGGAAAATAGCTGCGAGATTCGCCTGCAGGATGCGTCCGCTCTTCGCGTCCGATGGACGTTCCGACGCGGTGAAGCGCGCGCGTCCGCCGAGCAGCAAACGTGAATCGGGCGTCACGCGAAAATAGTTGTGCATCAGGCGGCTCGTCGTGTACGAGCGGCGCTGCGGCAACAGTTGCTTCAGTTGTTCCGCTGGCAGCGGCTCCGTCACGATGATGAACGAGCCGACCGGTGCAAGCCTGCGCCGATACCACGCGAACGGTCCATGCTTCGAAGGCCCTGTCGCGATCAGCACTTGCCTTGCGCGCAACGTGCCGCGCTTCGAATCGATTCGATAGGCGCCGCCTTCCTTCGCGATCGCCGTGACTTCAGCGTGCTCATAGAGACGCGCGCCTTGCCTCGCCGCTGCATTCGCGAGGCCGACGGCGAACTTGCCCATATGCATCTGTCCGCCGTGACGTTGCAACAGCCCGCCGTGAAAGGCATCGGACTGCACTTCATTGCGGACCTGCTCGCGATCGAGCACATCGATATCCGGATCGACTTCGCGCCGGATCAACTCGGCGGTCTTCGCGATATGTTCGAGATGATGCGGCTTCGCGGCGAGCTTCAGCTTGCCCGACGCGAGATAGTCGCAATCGATGTTTTCTTCGCGGATCAAACGTTCGACCGTGCTCACCGCCGCCGCATACGCGCGATAACAGCCTTGCGCGCGCTCCGCGCCGAGTTGCGAGCGCAGCGCCGCATAATCCTGCGCGACGCCCGTATTGCATTGACCGCCGTTGCGTCCCGACGCGCCGCCGCCCATGCGCCCGGCATCGAGCACGACGACCGACGCGCCGCGCTTCGCCAACGCGAGCGCCGCCGACAAACCGGTGAACCCGCCGCCGATCACGGCGACATCGGCCTGGCCATCCGCCGGGCCTTCGCACGTCGAGATGATCGAAGGCGCGGTATCGAGCCAGTAGGAGTCGAGTTTCATCGGCATTGCTCGCGTGAAGTGGCTTCGATTACAGACCGAGTTGACCGGCGAGATCGCCGATGGTGTCCACTTCGTAATACTCGTAGTACGGCGTGCCCGGCTCGTGGCCGCGCTTCACGAACGCCTTGTGCTTGATGCCCATGTCGTGCGCGGTCATCAGGTCGTAGCGCAGGCTCGACGACACATGCAGCACGTCTTCCGGATTGCAGTTCAATTGATCGAACATGTACTCGAAGCCCTGCATGCGCGGCTTGTACGACTGCGCCTGCTGCGCCGTGAACACGCGATGAAACGGCGCGCCGAGCTTGTCGACGTTGCTCTGAATCTGATCGTCCGATGCGTTCGACAGAATCACGAGCTTGTACTTCTTCGCGAGACGCGAGAGACCTTCCGGCACATCCGGATGCGGGCCCCACGTCGGCACGGCGAGGTAGTATTTTTCGGCTTCGGCTTCGTTGAATTCGACGTTCATGCGCTCGCACGCGCGGCGCACCGAATTGACGATCACGTCGCGATACGGCTTCCACGCGCCGAGCACTTCGTCGCGGCGATAGCCCGCGAAGAACTTGACGAATTGTTCGAGGTCGTCGCCCTGCAGGCGGTCTGCGTACATCTCGCGGGTCATGTCGGCCATGCGGAATTTCGTCAGCGTGCCGTAGCAGTCGAACGTGATGTACTTCGGCTCGAAATCGATCATGATGTCAGTCCTGTCGTGTGTTGGTTGAAACAAGAAACAGCGAAGTGTCGAGAAAATTTAAACAAGGCAAAAATGACTGATGGCGTTGAATGCGTGCCTCGCGACGATACAAGTCATGCGTTTTGAGGCGTCGCCACAGCAGAAAATGCGGCGCACGTTTGGAACGATCGTGCGCTTCAGACTTCCGTATCGATGAGCACGCTCTTGAAGCGCAGATTCGCTTCGTAAGCCTGCCGTCCGAGATCCTTGCCAATGCCAGAGCGCTTGTAGCCGCCCGTCGGAATCACGAAATCGCTGGTACGTCCATAGCGATTCACCCATACCGTGCCCGCTTCGATGCCGCGTACCATGCGCAACGCGCGACCGATGTCCGCGGTATGCACGCCCGCAGCAAGGCCGTAGTCCGGATGCGCTGCGAGTTCCAACGCTTCTTCTTCGGTGTCGAACGACTGCACGGTGAGCACCGGGCCGAAGATTTCATTGCGCACGGCGTCGCTCTCCTGCGTGACGTCGCACAGCAACGTTGGCGAATAGAACGCGCCGGGCGTCGCGGCATCGGCACGCTTTCCGCCGCAACGCATGGTCGCGCCGTTCGCGATGCTGCGCTGAACGATCGCATCGATGCGCTGCGCCTGCGGCTCCGAAATGATCGGCGGCAAGGTCGTGCCCGCAGCCCAGGTCGCGCCCGCTTTCAGTTCGCCGAATGCTTGCGCGATGCGATCCGTCAGTTCTTCGGCGATGCCGCGCTGCACGAGCAGCCTCGATCCCGCGACGCACACTTGCCCCGCATTCCCCGTGATCGCGCCCGCGATGCGACGTGCGACCTCATCGATGCGCGGTGCGTCGGCGAACACGATCTGCGGGCTCTTGCCGCCCAGTTCCAGCGTGACCGGCTTCGTGCCGCTTTGCGCGCATGCGGCCATGATCGCGGCGCCGGTGTGCGTCGATCCGGTGAACGTCACTTTGCCGATGCGGGGATGACGCACGAGCGCATCGCCGGTGGTGCGGCCATCGCCCTGAACGACGTTGAAGATGCCCGGCGGCACGCCCGCTTCGAGCGCGAGCTCGGCGAGACGCAACGCGCTGAACGGCGTCATCTCCGAAGGCTTCAGCACGACCGCGTTGCCCGCCGCGAGCGCGGGCGCGGTCTTCCATATGCCCATCACGAGCGGAAAGTTCCACGGAGCAATCGCGCCGATCACGCCATACGGCTCCGCGATCGTCATGCCGAGATGTCGATGATCCGTTGCCGCAACATCGCCGCCGATCTTGTCGGCAAGCTCCGCATAGAAGCGGATGCTCTCGGCGGTGAACGGCACGTCCCAGTTGTATGCGTCGCGCACCGGCCGCGTCGAGCCGATCGCTTCGAGCGGCGCGAGATTCGCAGCGTCGGCAGCGACGAGATCGGCGAACCTGCGCAGCACGCGTGCGCGCTCGCGTGGCGCGCGGCGGGCCCAGTCGCTCTTTTTGAACGCGCTGTAGGCGTTCTGCACGGCGTAGTCGATCATCGCGTCATCGGCGACGGGCACCGAGGCATACGCGACGCCATCCGACGGACGCGTTACCTCGATACGCGACGCGCCCGCATCGATCAGTTCGCCGCCGATGAAGTGCCCGCTTCTGATGACGATGCTGGCAGGATCGAACCGGTCCATATGCGTGAGTCCTCCTCGGCATGTTGCGTTGACATGACTCCATCGTAGGGCCAGCGCGCCGGCATATTTCGCCGACAAAATTGCCGATTCAGCACAGCGCGCGCGTTCTTGCCGCGATAACCTGCGGTTTTGCGTTGCACCACGCGGCGGAATCTCGGGCCGTGCGGGACAGGAAGATCGTCCTAGCCATGCGCGCTGCGCGGTGTCAAAGTCACGGTAAATGTCTTCAAACTGAGGAGGCCGCGTGCCTGACTCGAACAATAACGAAGTGGTCGAATACCGGGCTTTCACGCTCGACGACCTTCCTGCAGCGCACGCGTTGTCCGCGTCCGTGAAATGGCGGCATCGCGCGGACGATTGGCGTTTCGCGGCGCGTATCGGCAGCGGCTTCGCGGCGGTCGATCAGAACGGTGCGCTCGTCGGTACGGCGCTCGCGTTCCAGTTCGGCGCGGATGCGGCGACGCTCGGCATGTTCATCGTGTCGCCGGAACATCAGCGGCGCGGCATCGGGCGCGGACTGCTCGACCGCCTGCGTGCGAAGCTCGGTCCGCGCATGCTGCTGATCCACGCATCGAACGAAGGCAAACCGCTTTGCGTGGAACGCGGCTTCGAAACCATCGACACCATTCATCAACATCAGGGCGCGGCCTTTCAGCCGCCGCTCGTTTCGCTGCCGCCGGGCGAACGGCTCCGTCCGATCGGCGCGAAGGATACGCCGCGTCTTGCCGCGCTGGCATCGCGCGCAAGCGGGCTGGATCGCACGGAACTCATGCCGCAATTGCTCGATGTCGCGAGCGGCATCGCACTCGATCGCGATGGCGAACTGATCGGCTTCGCGCTCTTCCGACGTTTCGGCGATGGTCACGTGATCGGCCCGGTCGTCGCGCCCGAGTCGGCGGACCAGAGCCGCGCCAAAGCGCTGATCAGCTATTGGCTCGCACTGAACGCGGGCATGTTCGTGCGCATCGATACGCCCTTGCGTTACGGCCTTTCCTCGTGGCTGGAAGGACTCGGCCTGCCGCTCGTCGATACCATCGAGCAGATGGCGCTCAACGGCAAGCCATCCACCGATGCGACGTTCACGCAATTTGCGCTGACGAGCCAGGCCGTGTGGTAATCGATCGTCACGCCTTCGCGAGCCACGCGAACTCCGCGAACCGATAGCCCATCACGCGTCCTGACGGCGTCCCCTTCAAGCCGCGCAAGTTCGAGCTTTGCGCGTCGATGAAGTTGATGAAGGCCGGAATCACGAGACTGTTCTTCTCGTAGACGATGGTCTGCATGTCGCCGTACATCTGCTTGCGCTTCGCTTCGTCGCGTTCGCGGCGCGCCTGTATCAACAGTTGATCGAACTGCTCGTTCTTCCAGCCGGACTCGTTCCAGTTCGCGTTCGAGCGAAAGAACTGCGTGTACAGCAGATCGAGCGTCGGGCGCGGCAGGATCGAGCCGTAGGTCATCGGATACTTCATCCAGTAGGTCGTCCAGTAACCATCGGCGGGCACGCGGCGCACGTTGATGTCGACGCCCGCCTGTTTCGCCGCCTGCTGGATCAGCATCGCGGAATCGAGCGCGGTCTCGACGGATGGCGGCGCGATGATCTCCGCACGCGCGCCCGGCGTGCCGGCCTTCTTGAAGTGGAACTGCGCCTTGTCCGGATCGAACGTGCGCTGAGGCAATCCCTTCATGAAGTATGGATGCCACTCGGGCACCGGATGATCGTTCGCGAGCGTGCCGTGTCCGCGCAACATCACGTTCACGATGCGCTGGCGATCATGCAGATACTTGATGCCTTCGTTGAAGTCCGCGCTCTTCGTCGGCAGCATGTCCTGCCGCAGAGCGAGATCGGAATAGAGTTGAGACGGACTTTCGAGCACGGTCACCTTGCCGGTCTGCTTCACGCGGTCGACATCGCGCGCGGGCAGTGGCGAGATGAGCTGCACATCGCCCGCGAGCAGCGCATTGGTGCGCGCTGCATCATCGCCGATGCCGATGATCTCCACTTCATCCAGATACGGACGCCCCGGCTTCCAGAAGTTCGCATTGCGCGCGCCGATGCAGCGTTGCGCCGGCGTGAACTCCTTGCATGTGAACGGTCCCGTGCCGTTGCCCTTCGAAAAATCGGTCGTGTTCGCGGCGACAATCACGAGATGCGGAATCGCGAGCAGCGCGGGAAGATCGACGTTCGGCTCGGTCAGCGTGATCTCGACTTTCAACGGTCCCGCCGCCTTCACCGAGCTGATGCCATCCGCTATCGATTTCGCTTTCGAGCCGGTCGCCGGGTCCTTGTGGCGCATCAACGAGAACACGACATCGTCGGATGTCAGCGGCTTGCCGTCGTGGAAATGCACGTTGGGCCGCAGTGTGACGGTCCATGTCGTGAAGTCGTCGGATTCGAGCTTCTCCGCGAGCGCGTTCTGCGTCTTGAAGTCGGCGTCGAGTTCGGTGAGGCCGCTATAGAACATGTACGCGCGAGCGTAATCGCCGGTATGCGTTCCCTTCGCGGGATCGAGCGAGTCCATCAGCGACTGATTCGCGAGCGCCACGCGGATGCGTCCGCCGCGTTGCGGCGCGGGCTCGTTCGCGGCGAATGCAAGCGACGATGCGCCCGGCAAGATCAGCGTCGCCGCACCCGCCGCGGCAAGCGTTTTGATCGCCTTGCGGCGGCTCGGATCGGCAACTACGAAGTCCTTCGGCAATGTCATGTGAGCCTCGCTCGTTCATTGTCGTTTCAACGGATGAGATGCAACCTGCCTTCACAGCGCCATGCAAAGCCGATAGGCGTCATAGATGGCCGTATGGATATCGCGCGACGCGCTGGCATCGCCGATGCGGTACAAGTGGAACTGTCCTTCCTCGCGTTCCCTCGCTTCGGGTTGCGGCTTGCCTGTCGCGAATGCTTCGAGATCGGTGTAGCCGTCATTGGCCGAATACATGCGCGCCGCTTCGAAGAGATCCTCGACCGCGAGCATGCCGCGCTCGACCACGACATGATCCGCTTCCATCTCGACGAGCTCGTTCGTCAGATGATGACGGAACACGGCGCGGCGCTTGCCGCCATCGGTCGCGATCACTTCGATCAATTCGATGTTCGTGCGGACCGGCACATCCCAGCGCGCGATATTGCGCATCCAGACCTGATCGTCGCCGCGTCCGCCGGTTTCCTGCGCGGGCACGCTGTCGATGAGCGCGAGCGATACAGCAAGGCCCGCATCGACATAACGCTCGGCGCAGAGATACGCGTTATGCCGGCCCGTGCCGTCGTAGACGAGCACGCTGCCTTCGCGCGGCGGCGTTTCGGTGAGCGCATCGAAGACGGACTTGCAGAGCTCGCCGCCCGGCAACGCATCCAGATTCGGCAGGCCGCCCGTCGCGACGATGACCACATCCGCGCCATGATCGAGCACGTCGCTCAACTCGGCGTAGTGGTTGTAGCGCACATCGACAGCGAGCTTGTCGAGTTGCGCCACGCGCCAGTCGACGATGCCGATAAGATCGCGCCGCCAGCTTCCCGTCGCCGCGAGCAACATCTGTCCGCCCGCCTCCGAGTTCGCCTCGAGCACGGTGACGTCATGGCCGCGCGTCGCGCAGATGCGCGCGGCTTCGAGGCCCGCAGGTCCCGCGCCGACGATGAGCACGCGCTTCTTCTGCTCGGCCTCCGGTATGTCATGCGTGAGATACGTCTCGCGCGATGTCGCCGGGTTATGAATGCACGTCGCGCGAAAGTTGCGGCAGAACGATGCGCCGACGCACGGCCTCGCTTCATCCTCCTTGCCTGCTTCGACGAGCTTCACGAGATGCGGCTCCGCGATATGCGCGCGCGTCATGCCGACCATGTCGAGCAGACCTTCGCGTATCGCATAACGCGCCGTGGCGAGATCGGCGATCTTCGCTGCGTGGAAGACGGGCAGATCGACCGCGCGCTTGAACGCGGCCGCTTTGGGCAGCCACGGTGCAGACGGCACGAACATGCCCGGCATCGAGTTGACCGCGAGCGACATCTTCGTGTCCATGCGCCCGAACGTGACGTTGAAGAAATCGAACAGACCCGTGCTCTGCAGGATGCGCGACATCTCCAGCCCTTCCTCGAAGCTGCATCCGTCTTCGAGCGCGAAGCGAAAGCCGACGATGAAATCGTCGCCCACCTGCTTGCGTATTTCTTCGTGAACCTCGATTGCGAAGCGCACGCGATTCGCCGTCGAACCGCCGTATTTATCGGTGCGCAGGTTCACGGTCGGGTCCATGAACTGGCCGATGAGATGCCCGCCCGCATGGGTTTCGATGCCGTCCAGACCGCCATCGCGGCAGCGCTTCGCCGCAAGGCCGAAGTCGCGGATCACGCGTTTGATGTCGGCATCGTGGATAGCCTGCGGCATCGCCCGATGCAGCGTTTCGCGCACGGCCGATGGCGCGATCATCGGCAGCCACGGTTCCGTGTATGCATCGCCGCGCCGCCCGAGATGTGTGATCTGGCACATGAGCGCTGCGCCGTGCGTATGGACGCGATCGGAAAAGCGCCGCAGATGCGGCACCACGGCATCGGTCGAGACGTTGATCTGCTGGAACGTATTGGGACTGTCGAGACTGACGTTCGACGAGCCGCCGAACATCGTCAGCGCGATACCCCCTTTCGCCTTTTCCTCGTGATACCGTTGATAAACCTCCTGAGGGAATTCATCACGCGTGAGACGGCTCGCGTGACTCGTGCTCATCACACGGTTTCTGAGTACGAGATGCCTGAGGGCAAAGGGCTGAAGCAACGGGTCCGACGAAGCAGTGGTCATGGCCTGCGAGAAGAAGTAAGCGTCGGACTCAAGGTAAGGAGGTCAATATGCGCCGTCAAATTACAAATGGATGCACGCCCCTTAACATGGTGTTGTATGAGTCTGCGACTTCCGTCCCTTCAGGCACTGCTCGTCTTCGAAACTTCCGCGCGGCTCTTGAGCTTCACCAAGGCGGCCGGCGAACTCAACGTGACGCCCGTCGCCGTGAGCCGCATGGTGGCGCGTCTCGAAGACGCGCTCGGCTTCAGGCTCTTCGATCGCACGAAGCTAGGGCTTACCCTGACCGATCGCGGCGCAACATTGCAGCGCGCCGTTGCATCGGGTTTCGGGCAGATCGGCGACACCATCGATGAACTCAAGCGCGATCATGCGCAAGGCGAGATCGTCACGCTGTCGCTCGCGAGCGGCTTCGCCGCCTTGTGGCTCTTGCCGCGTTATGCGGGGTTTCGCCGCGCGTTTCCTTCCATCAATCTGCGCTTGCAAGTGATGGCCGGGCGGCTCTACGGACCGCTCGAAGATGCGGACCTCGGCATCCGGCTGCATGGTCCGGGTTCGGAGAAGGAACCGCTTCTTCTTTGTCCGGAGATCATCGTCCCTGTCTGTAGTCCGAACTATCGCGCCGAATTCGGCCCGCTCGATACGCCGGCGAGCATCGAAGGTCACGCCTATATTCATCTCGACGTGACCACGCTTTCCTGGGCGGATTTTCATCGTGCGACGGGGCTGTCCGACAAGGGCATCGGCGAAGCGGTGCATCACACCGATCCCGGACTCGCCGTGCAATGCGCGATGCTCGGACAAGGCGTCGTGCTCGGCTGGCTGCTCGCGATCGCGGCGCCGTTGAACGAGGGCAAGGTCATTCCCGCGTGGGACCGATACATCGAAACGGGCTGCAATTACGTGCTCGAACATCGCTCGTCGAATCCGTCGGAAAGCACCCGCGCGGTGGCGCAATGGCTCATCGACGAAATGAGGAAGGAACTCGAGGATGCTCGTAGCGTGCTCGCGCCGCTGAAAGCGGTGCCCAAGCACCGCGCCGATCACGCAAGCATGGCTCGATCACCTTCCTGAGGGCGCGGACACCGAACGCTCGCGCTGCCAGCAGCGCAGGCCGAAAAACGGCACGACGCCATAAGCGTGATCGAGCATGTCCGATAGCAACGCCTCGTAGCGCTCCCAGCGAATCTCGTCGATGAACACGCAGATCTCCAGTGCCACGACCGCCGTCGTGGACTGGACGTGGCGAATCACGAGCGGCATGTCGCGACGCACGGCCGGGTGCGCGCGCAAATATCCGCTGAGATAGTGCCGATACAAACCGAGGTTCGTGCGGCGCTCGCCTTCGACGGTCACGAGCGGCTGTTCTATCGCTGCGTGCAATTGCGCGAGCAACGCGTCGTCGGGATAGCGGATCGTGTCCACGTCGAAGTGAATCGCATGCCGCAAGCGTCGCGCGCCCGACGCGACCATGCCGCGCCAGTTCTTCACGCTGTTCGTCAGCAGCAGTTGGCTCGGCAACATGACGACGGTGTTGTCGAAGTTGCGCACCTTGATCGTGTTCAAGGCAATATCGATGACGATGCCATCGGCGACATATCCGGGCACTTCGATCCAGTCGCCCACGCGCAGCATGTCGTACGCGGCGAGCTGGATGCTGGCGACGAAGCCGAGCAGCGAGTCGCGAAAGATGATGATGAGCAGCGCCGTGATCGCGGAGAGACCGGTGAGCAGATAAACGGGCGAACGCTCGAGCAGCAGCGAAACGACCGCGATCAGCGCGACGAGATACACGACGATCGTGGCGATCTGCAGAAAGCTCTTGATGGGCCGCTCGCTCGCCGAAGGAAAGTGGCTATAGCGCTCGTCGATGCTGTCGCGCAATGCAAGCGCCGCGCGCACCATCGTGTAGACCATGTAGCAGGCCGCGAGTATGGCGAGCGGCTTGCCGAGCGCCGGGATCACCGGAAACGTGAGCCCCGTGAGCAACGGCGCCGCGGCATAGACGATAGCGGCAGGCCGAGCGGCGCAAGCCGATGAAACACGCGATGTCGCTCCGCCGCGATCAGCCACTTGCGCCCTTCCTTGCGTGCGAGCCGGTTGACGATCACGAGCATGATCCAGCGCGTCAGGTAGTAGCAGATGACGCTCGCGAGGAAAATCGCCAGCAGCATGGCGATCACGAGAAGCGTCGCGATGAGCCAGCTATCGGTGGCGACGTTGACTTGCCAGTCGGGTCCCACTTCGAAACGCAAGCTGTTGCCGAACATGGACGCTCCCGTATGGGCGAACCGATGTGATTATTCAGGCGAATCCGACGAGACCGTTGCTTTGCCGAATATTGTAGTAGCGTCGCGACGATGCACGCGATGATCGAAGCCCTTCGCATTTCCCGATTTTCCCGCTACAATTCGGTCCCCTTGCCCAGGTGGCGGAATTGGTAGACGCACTATCTTGAGGGGGTAGCGCCGCGAGGCGTTCGGGTTCGAGTCCCGACCTGGGCACCAGTTGCATCCGCAACGACTTCTGTTTTCTTCTCTCTGCGCGTCGAACGCAGCTTGTGCGTTTCCGGCGGCGCAGTCAGGCCCGCGACGGCCGCTCCCGACTGAATCAAGAATTCCCTGAACGCATTGGCGACCTGAGGCAGGCGTCGCTCCGACATATGCACGACATGCCAAGCGCGCTCGATCGGCGTCGAAGGCACGGGAAGCGTCGCGAGCAAGCCCGCCTGCATTTCGAGCGCGCACGCGTGCAGCGAAAGAAACGCCACGCCGAGTCCCGCTTCGACGAGCTGCTTGATCGCTTCATTGCTCGATAACTCGGACGCGGCATGCAGCTTCAGACCCGCTTCCTTGAACAGCCCTTCGATCGCGACGCGCGTGCCCGAGCCGCGCTCTCTGACAAGCAGATTCGCCGATTCGAGATCGGTCAGACGCAGGCGCTTCGCGCGCATCAGCGGATGCGAAGGCGCGGCGACGAACGCCATCGGATGCTTCGCGAATGCGGCGGCGCTCGTGCGCAGTTCGCGCGGCTGCCGTCCCATGATCGCGAGATCGATTTCATTCGTCGCGAGCATGCGGACGATGTCATCGCGATTGCCGATGCGAAACTGCAGCTTCACGCCGGGCCGCTCTTTCGTGAAGCGCACGAGCAGCGGCGGCACGAGATATTCCGCCGTCGTGATCGCACCGATGCGCAACGTGCCGCCCAGTTCGCCGCGCAACGCCGCCACTTCTTCGCCCGCTTCGTTCCAAAGGCTCAGGATTTCGTTCGCGTAACGCGCCATTACTTCGCCCGCAGCCGTGAGCTGCACTTCGCGGCCGACGCGGCGCAAAAGCGGCGTGCCCGCGGCTTCGCCGAGCAACGAGATTTGCAACGAGACCGCCGGCTGCGTGAGATGCAGTTCATCGGCGGCGCCCGAGATGCTGCCCACGCGCGCGACGGTCTGCAGCGTGCGCAACTGACGGAAGGTCGTGGTCTTTAACATTAGTGAAAACTTATGAGTCGGCGATAAATACTAAATAGCGCATATGTTTTCGGGACCTTATATTTTTTCCAACGAGGTCGTCAAGCATCCACACAGCACTTCCGGGAGAGCCATGATGTTGAATCCTTACGCGCAACGGCAGGTCGATTCGCCTCATCGCATCGTGATCGTCGGCGGCGGCGCCGCGGGGCTGGAACTCGCGACGCGTCTGGGCAATAGCGTCGGCAAGCGGCGGCGCGCCGAGGTGATCCTCATCGACCGCTTTCCGACGCACTTCTGGAAGCCGCTTCTGCATGAAGTCGCGTCGGGACAGATCGATGCATCGAGTCATCAGATCGATTACGCCGCGCACGCGAAGTGGAATCACTTTCGCTTCGAGCAGGGCGCGCTCGCGAACATCGATCGTGGACGCCGCGAGATCGTCATCGACGAGACGACCGATATCGACGGACGTCCGCTCCTGCCGAAGCGAACGCTCGCCTTCGATTCGCTCGTGCTCGCGCTCGGCAGCGTGACGAACTTCTTCTCGATTCCCGGCGCGGCGCAGCATGCGCTGACGCTCGAAACGGTGGAGCAGGCGGAAACGTTCCGGCGGCGTCTGTTGTCGAGCCTTCTGCGTTCGAGTCATGCGCGGCAGGCGACGCCCGGCGCGGCGCGCACGCCGGTTTCGGTGACGGTGATCGGCGGCGGCGCGACGGGCGTCGAACTGGCCGCCGCGCTGCGCGGATCGGCGGAAATGCTGCGCGAGTATCACCTCGCGTCGATCGACCCGGCCAGCGACATCCGCATTCGTCTGCTGGAAGGCGCGCCGCGCGTGCTGCCCGCGCTGCCCGAACGCATTTCGACGCGCGCTCAGGACGTGCTCGCCAAGCTCGGCGTGGAAGTGCGGCTGGGTTGCCGCGTGCGTTCGGTGGACGAGCAGGCCGTATCGACCGCGGATGGCGAAACGCTCACAAGCGACATCACGATCTGGGCTGCGGGCGTGGAAGGCGCGCCGGTGTTGCGCACGCTGGAAGGATTGCCGCTGAACCGGCTGGGACAGGTGATCGTCGATGCAACCTTGCAGGTCGAACCCGGCTCAGGCATCTACGCGATGGGCGACTGCGCCGCGTGCGCCGCAGCGAAAGGCGACGCGCTCGTGCCGCCGCGCGCGCAGGCCGCGTTTCAGCAGGCCGTCTATCTCGCCGATGCCCTCGCGCGCCGCCTCGACGAACGCGCCGTGCCGCTCTTCGCGTACCGCGATCAGGGCACGCTCGTCTCCTTCGGACGCGCAGGCGCGGCGGGCGCGCTGATGAGCGAGTTGCTGCGCCGGCCGCTGTTCATCGACGGATGGTTCGCGGCGTCGTGCTACCGGCATCTGTATCGCCGGCACATCATGGGGCTGACGGGCGTCAAGCGGGCGCTGATGTACGCCGCGAGCCAATGGCTGCGCGAGCGCGTGCGGCCTACCGTGAAGCTGAACTGACGCCGATTCAGCGCATTGCGACGGCCGTGCCGGACTCGGCGCGGCCCGACACGAGGCATTGCGACCGGAACGCGTCGCGCTGGCTGCTCGCGGCGGCGTGGCTGAAGCCCTTGCTCAGGGCGTCGAATTCGATCTGCGCCGCGCTCTGCGCGCACGACGACGCGGCCAGGTCGCGTCCCTGCGCGTGGAGCATGGCGCGATCGGCGACGAGATACGCGACGAGCGCAAAGACGACGGCCTTGAATGTTTTCTTCATGCTTGTCTCCTTCCTTGCGTTCTAGGCTAAGGGCCACGCGGCTTCCGGCAAATCAGGGCAAGCCCGAAGCGAACGAACGATTCATTCACGTCGACGTGCCGCCGAGCCGGAATCGGTAAAAAAGTCAAGGCCGTTCGGCGCAATGAATTTGATACGCCGCAATGCACAAAAAACTATTCTTTTGAGTTATCCTCGTTAACCCTTAGGAATACGCCTAAGTCATTCGGGCTGCGCGCCGGATTCAAGCCTCCGCGCACTCGTCCTGCCTTACATTCCACTGTCAGCGCCTTTCCAGCGAGCACGTTTCTTCGCGTGCTGGCCGTGCTTTGCGCCCGATTTCGACCGAGCTATGCATCTGCCGTCAGTTCTCAGTTTTCTTATCTGGATTCCAGTGGTGTCGGGCATCTTCGTGCTGACGTTCAGCGCATCCGCGACGCTCTCGCGCGCCGTCGCCCTGTTCGGCGCGATTCTCAGCCTGTTGCCCGTCGTGCCGCTGCTCTCCCGCTTCGACGCGTCGTCCAGCGCGATGCAGTTCGTCGAGCGCGTCGAGTGGCTGCCGCAGTTCGGCATTTCGTACCA
Source organism: Caballeronia sp. LZ008 (assembly GCF_031451435.1). NCBI lineage: Bacteria > Pseudomonadati > Pseudomonadota > Betaproteobacteria > Burkholderiales > Burkholderiaceae > Caballeronia > Caballeronia sp. LZ008. Next base: position 339,684 of record NZ_JARUXK010000002.1, read on the forward strand.
TCTGGGCGTCGACGGCATTTCGCTGTGGTTCACGGTGCTGACGGCCGTCACCACGCTCATCATCTTCGTCGCGTCGTGGCGCTCGGTCACGAAGCAGGTCGCGCAATACTACGGCGCGTTCCTCGTGCTGTCGGGCTGCATGCAGGGCGTGTTCGCGTCGCTGGATGGCATGCTGTTCTTCGTGTTCTTCGAGGCTTCGCTGATTCCGCTGTATCTGCTGATCGGCACGTGGGGCGGCGAGCGGCGCGTGTACGCGGCGATTCGCTTCTTCTTTTTCTCGCTGCTCGGCTCGCTTGCAATGCTGGCCGCGCTCGTTTATCTGTGGACGCAGGCGCATACCTTCGATATCGACGCATGGCGCAACCTGAAGCTCGGCTTCACGCCGCAGATCGTCGTCTTCGTCTGCTTCCTCGCGGCGTTTTCGGTCAAGGTGCCGATGTGGCCGGTCCACACCTGGCTGCCCGACGTGAACTCGGAAGGCCCGACGGGCGCGGCGGTACTGCTCGGCATGCTGAAGATCGGCGGCTACGGCATGTTGCGCTACGTGTTGCCGATCGTGCCCGACGCATCGCACTTCTTCGCCCCGGCGATGATCGCGCTGTCGCTCGTCGCGGTGATCTACGGCAGCCTCGTCGCGCTCGCGCAGACGGACATGCGCAAGCTGCTTGCCTACTCGGCAGTCGCGCACATGGGTCTCGTGACGCTCGGCCTCTTTACCTTCGACCGCCTCGGCACCGAAGGCGCGGTCGTGCAGATGCTGTCGTACGGCATCGTGTCCGGCGCGATGCTGCTGTGCACCGGCGTGCTCGTCGAGCGCACGAAAAATGGCTCGATCGATGCCTACGGCGGCGTCGCCAACACGATGCCCCGCTTCGCGGTCTGCGCGATGCTGTTCGCGATGGCCAATGTCGGCCTGCCGGGCACCTCGGGTTTCGTCGGCGAGTTTCTAGTGTTGATGGGCGCGATCCGCCTGAACTTCTGGATCGGCGCGGCTGCGGCCACGTCGCTGATCCTGAGCGCGGCCTATACGCTGTGGATGGTCAAGCGCGTGATTTTCGGCGCGGTGAAGAACGAGCGCGTCGCCGGTCTGCGCGATCTCGGCAAGCGCGAACTCGTGCTGTTCGGCGCGATGGCCGTGCTGGTGCTGGGTATCGGCGTGCATCCGAAGACCTTCACGGACGCGATGGGCCCGTCCGTCGAAAGACTGCTCGCGGCGGCGCAAAGCTCGACGCTGCCCGACGACGGCAGCGCGCCGTCCTACAACGCGCGCCGCGAAGCGGTTTCGGAGCGCACGCCGGGCTGAGTTCCGGCAAAGATGGAACTACGCCGCTAACATTTCGAGTGTTCGCGGACACACGCCGCGGCGCCGCTCTATACTGAGCGGCGCCGCGTTCGTTTTTGCATCGCCTGATCCATCCGAAATTCGCCATTGCATTCGTTCGATATGCAGTCAATGGAGGCCTGGACATGAAGAAGAACTCCGCAGCCATCTGGATTCTCGGCGCGATGGTCATCGGCATAGTGGTTGGCTACATGATCTTCACGAGCTTTCCCGACAAGAAAACCGCCACGGAGATCGCCGGCTACATCTCCCTCGTGTCCGACGTGTTCCTGCGCCTCATCAAGATGCTGATCGGGCCGCTCGTGTTCTCCACACTGGTCGTCGGCATCGCGCACATGGGCGACGCCGCCTCGGTCGGACGCGTGTTCGCCAAGGCGCTCGGCTGGTTCCTCACCGCGTCGCTCATTTCGCTGCTGCTCGGCCTCGTGATGTCGAACTTGCTCAAGCCCGGCGATAACCTCGGCTTGCCGCTTCCCGACATCGGCGCATCGGCGAATCTCGCGACATCGAAGTTCACGCTGAAAGACTTCGTCAGTCACATGGTGCCGCGCTCGTTTGCCGAAGCGATGACCAACAACGAGATCCTGCAGATCGTCGTGTTCTCGATGTTCTTCGGCGTCGCGCTCGCCGCGCTCGGCGAACGCGGCAAGATCCTGCTCGCCGCGATCGATCAGCTGTCGCACGTCATGCTCAAGATCACCGGCTACGTGATGAAGCTCGCGCCGCTCGCCGTGCTCGCCGCGATGGCCGCGACCGTCGCGGTCAACGGGCTGACGATCCTTCTGAAGTTCGCGGTCTTCATGGCCGACTTCTATATCAGCCTCTTTCTGCTGTGGGGCCTGCTCGTGCTCGCGGGCTTCCTGTTCCTGCGGCGGCGCGTGTTCAAGCTGCTGTCGCTCATCAAGGAAGCGTTCATGCTTTCGTTCGCGACCGCGAGCTCGGAGGCCGCGTATCCGAAGATCCTCGACGCGCTCGATCGTTTCGGCGTGAAGCGCAAGATCTCCAGCTTCGTGATGCCGATGGGCTACTCGTTCAACCTCGACGGCTCGATGATGTATTGCACGTTCGCGACGCTCTTCATCGCGCAGGCGTACGGCATTCATCTGCCGATCAGCACGCAGATCACGATGCTGCTGATCCTCATGCTGACATCGAAAGGCATGGCCGGCGTGCCGCGCGCGTCGCTGGTCGTGATCGCGGCCACGCTTAATCACTTCAACATTCCCGAGGCGGGACTGCTGCTGATTCTCGGCGTCGATACCTTCCTCGACATGGGGCGCTCGGCGACCAACGCCGTCGGCAATTCGATCGCGAGCGCGGTCGTCGCGAAGTGGGAAGGCGAGCTGCTGACGGAATCGGAGGCGGCGAAGAACGCGGCGCGCATCGAGGCCGAACAGGACGCGTCGCTCGCGCATCCCGCGCAGGTCTGACGGAGGCGAGCCATGAAGACGCAGCGCTTCTGGTCGGCGCTGGCTGCGGCCAGCCTGATCGCGATCGCTCCGAACGCGCGCGCGGCCGACGACGTGCAGACACCGCCGCCCGACAACGACGCCTACGCGCCCGCGACGCTGACCGGCACGCTCGCCAAGGCGCGCGACACGGGCACGATCGCGATCGGCTATCGCGATGCCTCGGTGCCGTTCTCGTATCTGAACGCGCGCAAGGAGCCGATCGGCTATTCGATCGAACTCTGCAAGTCGATCGTCGCCGCGATCGGCAATGCGGTGCACAAGAACCTGAACATCCGGTGGGTGCCCGTGACGCCGGAGAATCGCATCGAAGCGGTCGTCGATGGCCGTGTCGATCTCGAATGCGGCTCGACCACGAGCAACGTCGAGCGGCAGAAACGCGTGGCCTTTTCGCCGATCTTCTTCGTGGCCGGCACCAAGGTGATGGTCAGGAAAGGGTCGCCGATCCGCTCGTTTCGCGATCTCGCGGGCAAGAAGGTCGCGGTGACGGCAGGCACGACGAACGAGAAGGCGCTGCGCGATCTCGACCGGAAGTTCGCGCTCGGCCTGCAGTTGCAGATCGTGCCGGATCACGCGGAAGGCTTCGCGCGCGTCGCGAACGGCGAGGCCGATGCCTTCGCCACCGACGACGTGCTGCTCTACGGCCTCATCGCGGAGAACGCGGCGAAGGGCGGCGCGTATCAGGTGATCGGCGATTATCTGTCGTATGACCCGTACGGCATCATGTATCGCAGGGACGATCCCCAGCTTGCGCAAGTCGTGAAGGATACGTTCCAGAACCTCGCCGCCGATGGCGAAATCGAGCGTCAATACAAGCGCTGGTTCCTGCAACGTCTGCCGTCGGGAAAAAGCCTCGACATGCCGATGAGCGCGCAACTCGAAAGCATCATCGAGTCGATGGCGGGCGGCGAGGCGCAGTAGCGCGCGGGCGTCCTTACTCGTCGACGAGCTGGCGCACGCGCGCGGCCAGCGTTTCGATCGCGAACGGCTTGGTCAGCACTTGCATGCCGGGCTCCAGGCGTCCATTGCCGATCACCGAATTCTCCGCATAGCCGGTGATGAAGAGCACTTTCAGATCGGGACGCGCCTCGCGCGCCGCATCGGCCATCTGGCGTCCGTTCATGCCGCCGGGCAAGCCGACATCGCTGATGAGCAGATCGATCCGCACATTCGACTGCAACAGCTTGAGGCCCGCGATGCTGTCGGCGGCTTCGATCACCGCGTAGCCGGCCTCTTCCAGCACATCGACGATAAGCATGCGAACGCTCGGTTCATCGTCGACGACGAGCACGGTTTCGCCCGACTCCGCGCCGGAGATCGGCGATGCGGATTGATCGGCGGCATCGTCATCGACACCGCCATAGAAGCGCGGCAGATAGATGCAGACCGTCGTGCCCTGCCCGACTTCGGAATAGATCCGAACCTGGCCGCCCGATTGCTTCGCGAAGCCGTAGATCATCGATAGACCGAGGCCCGTGCCCATGCCGATCGGCTTGGTCGTGAAGAACGGATCGAACGCATTCGCGATGACATCGGGCGTCATGCCGGTGCCGGTATCCGTCACGCACAGCGACAGGAACTGGCCTTCGGGCATGTCGTGGCTTTGGGCCGCGCGGTGGTCGATCCACTTGTTGGCCGTTTCGATGGTGATGCGCCCGCCATCGGGCATCGCGTCTCGTGCATTGATGCACAGGTTGAGCAGCGCGTTTTCCAGTTGTCCCGAATCGACGAGCGCGGGCCACAGGCCCGTCGCGCCGACAGACTCCACCTTGATGCCCGGGCCGACCGTGCGCTGGATCAGCTCGGTCATGCCGTTGACGAGCGCGTTGACGTCCGTGGGACGCGGATCGAGCGTTTGCCGCCGCGAAAACGCCAGCAGCCGATGCGTCAGCGCCGCCGCGCGCCGCACCGCGCCTTGCGCCGCGACGACGTATTTGTCGACCTCCGCGATCCGTCCTTGGCTCAGCCGAATGCCGAGCAACTGCAGCGAGCCCGACACGCCCGCCAGCAGATTGTTGAAGTCGTGCGCGAGGCCGCCCGTCAACTGACCGACCGCTTCCATCTTCTGCGCCTGACGGAGTTGTTCTTCCGCGCGCATCAATTCCGCCGTGCGCTCGGCGACGCGCTGCTCCAGCGTTTCGTTGAACGCGCGCAGCGACGCGATCGCGCGATCGCGTTCTTCCTCCGCTTTCTTGCGCGCGGAGATGTCGCGAAAGAGGATCGACACTTGCCGCAGGCTGGGCGGTTCGACGCGCGACGCCGACACCTCGATATGCCGCCCCGCCGATAGAAAGTAGCGCTCGAAACGCGCGGTCGCGCCGGTGCGCAGAACGTCGCCGTAGATTTCGACCCAGCCGTCGGCATCGGTCGGATCGATCTCGCGCAAGGTCTTGCCGACGATGTCGCGAATGCCCGAGTGCCGCTCGTATCCCGGATTGGCCTCGACGTGCAGATAATCGCTGAGCGGTCCGTGCGGGCCATCGATGAATTCGATGATGCAAAAGCCGTCATCGATCGCGTTGAAGAGCGTGTGGTAGCGCGCCAGCGTGGCGAGGCGGCGGGCTTCTGGATCGGGCGTTTGGGTCATCGGAAGGGTTCGGGTCGGTCGCGTCGTGGGCGGGCGGCCCGCGCGGCGTCGAGAGCTTACGGCAAAACAAGCATTTTGCGTGCACGCACATGCCCGGCCGTTGCGCGACGAACTTTCGTCCACCGTCTCAGACGAAACTTGCCTGCATGATGCGGTTGCGCCCGCGCGCTTTCGCATCGTAGAGCGCCTCGTCGGCCGCGCGAATGAGCGCGCTTACGTCGTCGTCGCGTTCCGGCCGCCAGCTCGCGAGACCGATGCTCGCCGTGACGCGGCCGAACTCGCTGCCCGCGTGCTCGATCGACAGATCGCTGATGGCCGCGCGAATCTTCTCGGCGATTTTCGCGGCGCCGTCGGCGGGCGTGTCGGGCAATACGACGACGAACTCCTCGCCGCCGTAGCGCGCGGCGGTATCGACGGGCCGCCGTATGTTGTCGCCGATGCAGCGTGCGACGGCCGCGAGCGCGTCGTCGCCGGCCTGATGGCCGTAGGCATCGTTGAAGGCCTTGAAGCGGTCGATATCGACGAACAGCAGCGAAAAGAGACTGCGCGTGCGGCGCGCCCTGCGCCATTCCTGATCGAGAATCTCGCCCAGCGTGCGGCGATTGTGCAGCCCGGTGAGTCCATCGGTGCGCGCGAGCAACTGTAGCTCCGACTCCGCGCGCATGCGCCGCCTGAATTGCGCGGCGAGCACGAACGACAACGCGATGAATCCGATAGCGAGCACGCCCATCGACGAGCCGATGATGATCGCGCGCCGCCGCCATGCCGCGTAGATGTCCTCTTCTCCTTCGGCCACCATGATGATGAGCGGCAGATTCGGGAAGTTGCGGAAGTAGTAGAGGCGGCGCCTCCCGTCGATCGACGATGTTTCGCTGAAGCTGCCCTGCTCCGCCGCCCGAAATTTCTTGAAGGTATCGGCCTGGCTGATGTCGCGGCCGATCACGCGCGGATCGAACGGCTGACGCATGATCATCAGGCCGTCGTGATTGATGAGCGACACCGCGCCGTGCGGCCCGAGCGAAAGCCCCGCGAAAAGATTGCGGAAGTATTCGAGGTTGATGGCGAGCATCGCGACGCCCGCGAAGGACCCGTCGGGACGCGAGAGTCTGCGGCTCAACGCGATGCTGGGCGCGCCGCCGCGCAATCGCGACGCATACGGGCCGCTGATGTAAAGCCCGGCGTCTGGCCGGTCGCGTTGGACCGTGAAATAGCCGCGATCCGCGAAATCGCCCGGCCGGGGCACGAGGCTGCCCGAATCGATGATGATCTTGCCGTTCTCGTCGAGCACGAGGATCGACCCGAGATCGCGCGCTGTGGCCGCCCGGTCGAACAGCACGTCGTTGCGCAGGCGGGGCGGAAGGCTCATTACGTCGTCGCGTTCGACGCCTTCGACGACCGCTTGCAGCGACAGTTCGTAGAGTTCGAAATTGCGCTCGATGTCGCGCTCGGCGAGCAACGCGAGATTGCGGGACGTGTCGCGCGCGCGATCGAGCGCATCGACCCGGCCCTGATACAGGACCAGCGCGCAAAGCGCCACCATGAGAAGCGCGATGAGCGTGCCGCACAGCACGATGACGTTCGGCGTCGAGCTTCGCGCGCGTGCCGGGGCGGGTGCGTTGAGACTCGGGTTGTAGATATTTTCGGTTGCCACTATCTGGAGGTCCGGGAACCTGGCTCGCGAGTTTATCTGTTGCTCTGCATGGTCCTTGGGTTGCGAGCTAGGGCGTCATTGTCTCCTATTTGTATGATCCCGGCTTGAAGTAGTGAAGCTTCAGCGAAGCGCCCCCCGCCCCAGCGCGATATACCGCGCGAGATGATGATCCTCATCGCCCAATTGATGATCGATCATCACGAGCCGCTTCGCGTAATGAGCAAGCGGCAGCTCCCACGTCATGCCGATGCCGCCATGCATCTGAATGGACTCTTCCGCGACGAGCGTGCCGATGCGCCCGACCGAATGCTTCGCCGCCGATAACGCTCGCTCGCGCGCAACACCCGATGCGCCGACCGCCGCCGCCGCATTGATCGCAGCGGAACGCGCCTGCTCGATCTCGAGCAGCACATCGGCCATGCGATGCTGCAACGCCTGAAACGCGCCGATCGGCACGCCGAACTGCTTACGCGTGCGCAAATATTCGAGCGTGTGCTCCTTCGCGACATCCATCGCGCCGACCGCTTCCGACACAAGCGCGACGAGACCATATCCGATCGCATGCGTGAGCGTCGCGTAGGCATCGCCTTCATTGCCGACGAGCGCATTGGCATCGAGCGTCACATTTTCGAGCGATACTTCCGCCACGCGTCCGCCATCGATCTTGCGATAGCCGCGCATCTTCACGCCCTGCACATCGCGCGGCACGATAAAGAGCGAAATGCCCGCTTCGTCGTACTCGTTGCCCGACGTGCGCGCCGACACGAGCAGCACGTCCGCATGTTCGCCCTGCTGCACGACGCCCTTCGCGCCGTTGAGCATCCATCCATCGCCATGCCGGGTCGCGCGCGTGTTCACGCGTGCAAGCTCGTAGTGCGAGCCGGGTTCGTCATGCGCGAATGCTGCGATCGCCGTCCCGTCGATCATGCTCGCAACGATCTCGCGCTGCCGCTCATCGCCCGCGAAGGCAAGTGCGCGCCCGACGATCAACGTATCGAGAAACGGTTCGACGACGAGCCCGCGACCGAGCGCTTCGAACACGACGGACACATCGAACCCGTCGCCACCGAAGCCGCCGATCGATTCATCGAAGAACGCGCCGACGATGCCAAGCTCGCAAAACCGTCGCCACATATCGCGGCTGAAGCCCTCTTGCGAACGCGCGATCCTGTCGCGCACATCGAAGCCATATTGCTCGGCGATGAAGCGGTTCAGCGAATCCGCGAGCATCCGCCGGTCTTCCGTGTGCTGGAAATTCATCGTGCGCGTCCTTTAAAGACCGAGGATCATCTTCGAGATGATGTTCTTCTGTATTTCGTTTGAGCCGCCGAAGATCGACAGCTTGCGATTGTTGAAGTACTCCGACGCCGCATCCAATGTTTCGGCATCCTTGTCATCTTCGAATGCTTCGTCTATCAACGGCTGCGCGTACGGACCCATCGCGCGACGCATCAGCGAAGAGATTTCCTGGCGAATCTCCGTGCCGCGAATCTTCAGCATCGAGCTTTCCGCGCCTGGCGCGCCGCCGCCCGCGACCGCCGCGATCACGCGCAGATTCGTCGTCTTCATGTTCTCCAGATCGATCTCGACACGCGCGAGACGCGCGGCGAACAAAGGATCGTCGATGAGCGCGCGGCCGTTGCATTGCACCTTGCCCGCAACAGCCTTCAGCCGGCTCAGCGCGGCCACTGAAAAGCCCACGCCCGCGATGTTCGTGCGCTCGTAGGTCAGCAGATACTTCGCATACGTCCAGCCCTTGTTCTCCTCTCCGACGAGATTCGCAACGGGCACGCGCACGTCCGTGAAGAACACTTCGTTGACTTCGTGCTCGCCGTCGAGCGTGATGATCGGACGCACGTCGACGCCCGGCGTATTCATGTCGATGAGCAGAAAGCTGATGCCTTCCTGCTTGCGCGCATCCTGCGACGTCCGCACGAGACAGAAGATCATGTTCGCGAAGTGCGCGAGCGTGGTCCACGTCTTTTGTCCGTTGACGATGTAATACTCGCTGCCGTTCTCCATCGTGCGAACGGCTGTCGTACGCACCGATGCGAGATCGGAACCCGCGCCCGGCTCCGAATAGCCCTGACACCACCAGTCCGAGCCATCGAGAATACGCGGCAGCCAGTGACGCTTCTGCGCCTCGCTCCCGTATTTGATGAGCACCGGCCCGAGCATGTTCACACCGAAAGGCACGATGCGCGGCGCGCCCGCAATCGCACATTCGTTCTCGAAGATGAACTTCTGCACCGCGGTCCAGCCCGGGCCGCCATACTCCTTCGGCCAGTGATTCGCGAGCCAGCCTTTTGCGTTGAGCGTGGCGTGCCATTGCGCCATGTCGTCGCGCGTCAGGCGCTCGCCCGTGCGCGCCTTCTGCGCAACATGCTCTGGCAGCGATGTGCGCAGAAACGCTAGGACTTCGGCGCGAAAGGCTTCTTCGTCTGCGTTGAATGTCAAGTCCATGACTGCGATTCCATGAGTGATTGAAAGGCCACGCGTCAGGCCGTCTGATTCAGGCTCGCGAAATTCCTCCCGCGCGCCACGAGATCGACGATCAACGGCGACGCGCGCCAGAAGAGCGGATCTTCCTGCGCGAATGCGCGGATATCTGCGAGCACGTTGTCGAGACCCACGGTATCGGCATAATGCATCGGGCCACCGCGATAGCGCGGGAAACCGAAGCCGTGCATCAACGTGGCATCGACATCGAGCGGACGTTGCGCAATGCCTTCGTGCACGATATTCGCGCCCTCGTTGATCATCGCGGCCAGGTAGCGGCGCACGATCTGCTCATCGGTGAATGGTCGCGGCTTGACGCCCGCACGCTCGCGCTCGGCATCGATGATCGACTCGACTTCCGCATCCGGCGTGCCCGTGCGCGCACCGTCTTCGTAACGATAGAAACCGCGTCCCGTTTTCTGGCCGAACCAGCCGCGCTCGCACAGTTCATCGCCGATACGCACGTAACGCGCGTTCGAATCGCGCGTCGCGGCGCGGCGCTTTCTCGCGGCCCAGCCGATATCGCCGCCAGCCAGATCGATGACCTGATACGGTCCCATCGGAAAGCCGAAGTCGCGCACGGCCCGATCGATCTGATACGGCGACGCGCCGTCTTCCATCAGATGATCCGCCGCCGCGCGATACGCCGCGAGCATGCGATTGCCGATGAATCCATCGCACACGCCCGCACGCACCGCCACCTTCTTCAGCTTCTTCGCGAGTTCGAAACCGGTCGCAACGACATCGGCGCTCACGCGCGCGGGCACGACCACTTCGAGCAGCTTCATGATGTTCGCGGGCGAAAAGAAGTGCAGCCCGAGCACGTCCTGCGGACGCGAGATGCTCGCCGCGATCTCGTCGATGTCGAGATACGACGTGTTCGTCGCGAGCACCGCGCCCGGCTTGCACACGCGATCGAGTTGCGCGAACACGGCCTTCTTCGCGGCCATGTCCTCGAACACGGCTTCGATGACGAGATCGGCATCGGCGAGCGCGTCGTATTTCGTGTCGCCGTGAAAGCGTTGCAGCGCGCGTGTTTTCGCTTCGTGCGTCAGGCGGCCCTTCGCGATCAGCGCGTCGTACACCTTCTCGACATGCGCGCTTCCGCGTTCGAGCGAGGCTTCGTCGCGCTCGATCATCGTCACGGCAAGACCCGCGTCGAGCAGCGCGACGGCGATGCCCGCACCCATCGTGCCGCCGCCGATCACACCGATGCGATCGAGCGCGCGCGGCTGTGCGTCGCGCGTTTCGGGCGACTTCTGCGTTTCGCGTTCGACGAAGAACGCATGCACGAGACCCGCGCGTTGCGGGCTCTCGCGGCATTCGAGGAATTGCTCGCGTTCGAAGCGCAAGCCTTCGTCGAAGGGCAGATTCAACGCCGCTTCCACGCAATCGACGATCTTCAGCGGCGACAGCAATCCGCGCGACTTCTTCTGCGTCTCGGCGCGCGCGGCGGCGATCGCTGCCACGCTCGCTTCCTTGTCCGCGAGTCCGCGCGCGTTCTTCGTGCGGCGCGGCGCGGCCTTCGTCGCGATGAGTTCGTGCGCGAATGCCAGGCCTTCGGCGAACACGTCGTCGCTCTGGCCGACGCGGTCGACGAGACCCAGACGCAGCGCTTCCTCCGCGCCGATGTGACGGCCGCTCAACATCATCGACAACGCGGCCTGTGCGCCGATCAGACGCGCCGAGCGCTGCGTGCCGCCCGCGCCCGGCAAGAGTCCCAGTTGCACTTCGGGCAGGCCGAGCTTCGCGCCGGCGACCGCGATCCGGTAATGCGACGCCAGCGCGACTTCGAGTCCGCCGCCAAGCGCCGCGCCGTGTATCGCCGCGACGACGGGCTTCTCGCAACGCTCGATGCGGTTGCACACGTCCGGCAGCGACGGCGGCACGGCGGGCTTGCCGAACTCGCGAATGTCCGCGCCCGCGATGAAGTTCCGGCCCGCGCCGACGATCAGCACCGCGCGCACGGAGGCATCTGCATCGGCGGCTTCGATTGCATCGATGAGACCGCGCCGCACGGCAGCGTTGAGTGCGTTGACGGGCGCATGATCGATCGTCACGACAATAACGCTGCCGCGCAATTCGTGTTGAACCGCGGATGCGGTTTCGGGCGCGCTCGAAAGCGTCATGGATGAAGTCTCCTGAGTCGATGTTCCTGTTTTACGTGGAAGCATTCTCGCGGGGACAGGCATCCTTGACAATCACAGGCTCGATTGACAGACTGTCAAATCTCTTTTGACAATCGAACCATGCCGTGGACGTCAACGAACTGACGCTGCTGGTCGAAATCCTCGATGCGGGCAATCTGAGCGAAGCGGCGCGCCGCCTCAAGATGACGCGCGCGAATGTCAGCTATCACCTGAATCAGCTCGAAAAGTCCGTCGGCCTGCAGCTCGTGCGGCGAACCACGCGACGCGTCGAGCCGACCGAGCTCGGCCTCAAGCTCTACGAGCACGGCCGTTCGATCCGCAACGCGCTTTTCGCGGCGCAGGAATCGGTATCGACGCTCGGGCAAGGATTGCAGGGGCGCGTGAGGTTATCGGTGCCGAGCGGTTATGGACAGCTCGTGATGTCGGAATGGCTGATCGCGTTCAAGCGCGAGTACCCGGATATCGTGCTCGACGTGATGTTCGAAAACCGCGTCGAAGACCTGCTGCGCGACGAAGTCGATATCGCCGTGCGCGTGATGCCCGAGCCGCCGCCGAGTCTCGTTGCGCGCGACATGGGGCCGGTGCGGTACGTCGCGTGTGCATCGTCCGCGTATGCCGAAACGCACGGCATGCCCACGCGGCTCGAGCAACTGGGCGTCGTGCCGGTGATCACCGCGACGGTCGTCGGCAAGCAGACGCGCGTCGCCGCCTATCTCGACGATGAACGTCACGAAGTGCTCCTCGAACCGAGCCTCATCTCCGAGAACTTCCTGTTTTTGCGCGATGCGATCCTCGCGGGTCTCGGCGTCGGCATCGTGCCGGATTACGTCGTGTCGGAAGACATGCGGCGCGGCGCGATCGTCACCGCGCTCGACGAATGGCGGCTCAGCATCTTCGGCACGCACATGTACATGCTCTACATGCCGAACCGGCATCACACGCGCGCGACGCTGGCGTTCATCGAGTTCATGCTCGACCGCGCGCGAATGGCGGGGCGCGGGCGTCATTGAAGCATCTGCGTCACGCCTTGCGGACGCGCTCCGCAAAGCCTATCGCCACCGACATCAACGCAATGCCCGTCATCTGCGCGCCGCTCAAACGCTGATCGAAAACCAGCCAGTCGATGACGATGGCCACCGCCGGGTAGACGAACTGAAGCACGGCGACGCGCGCGGTGTCGAGCCGCGCCATGCCGATATACATCAGTGTGTACGCAAAGCCCGTGTGAATCAGCCCGAGGCCCGCGAGCCACGCCCACGACATGCCCCATGCGGGCCACCCGTGCTGCATCGGCCAGATCCATAACGACAGCGTGCCGATGGCGCACTGCCACCACGCGAGCACGCCCGCAGGCAGATCGCGCAGCCGTCGCGCGATGATCGTCACGCCCGCCATGCACAGCGAACCGGCCAGACATGCGGCCACGCCCGTCCAGTACGCGGGCCGCAGAGAGCCGTCCGACGCGTGTCCGGCGATGCCCGTCGCGAGCACGAGTCCGCACATCGCGACTGCCACGGCCATGACGCGCTGCCCGCCGATCGCCTCTTTGAGCCACAACGATGCGAATAGCAGCACCCACATCGGCTGCACATGAAACAGAACGATGGCGACGCCCGCCGATATGCGCTCGACCGCGCTGAAGAAGAGCGCCCAGCTCGACACCATCAGCAGGCTCGCCGCGAGCACCCAAAGAACGTTGCTGCGCGTGAGGCGCAGAAAGCGGGTCTGTCCGCGCGAGATGAGCCACGCGCTCATGCCCAGAAGCCCGAAAGCGCAGCGAAACCATGTCGCGGTCAGCGGATCGGCATTCGCTTCGTGCAGGAAAACACCGATCGTGCCGAGCAGCGCGCAGCCGACGATAAAGGGCAACGCGCCTGCCGCAGATCGTGCTTCACTGCGCGCGGTTGTACGGGAAGAGGATGACGCGTTCGTGTTCATGCCCCAAGTGTGTGCCGCGATCGATAGAACGAAAAGCGCATAATTCGAAGATCGTCCATTCGATTTTCGAAATCGCCGATCAGACCCATGAAACAACACGATTTGCAGATGGACTGGCTCAAGTGCTTCGTCGCCGTCGTCGATGCGGGTTCGCTGTCGAGCGCGGCGGGCGAAGTGCATCGTTCGCAATCGGCGGTGAGCATGCAATTGAAGAAGCTCGAAAGCGCGCTCGGATTGCGGCTCATCGAACGCGGCTCGCGCGCGCTCGAACTGACTCACGACGGGCAAACGCTGCTCGGCTATGCACGGCGCATTCTCGATCTGCATGCCGAGGCGCAGGTCGCGCTTCAGGGCGAGCAACTCACCGGCCGCGTGCGCCTCGGCGTGCCCGACGACTACGCGGCCAAATATCTGACACCCGTGCTGAAGCGCTTTGCGCCGCGGCACAGCGGCGTCGAGATCGAGTTGATCTGCGAGCAATCGACATCGCTGATTCCGCGCATCGCGAATAGCGAGCTCGATATCGCGCTCGTATCGCGCGATCACGGCCGGCGCGGCACGCTGCTGTTCCATGAGCCGATGGTCTGGGTCGGCGCGGCGCAATTCGAATTATGGAGACGCGATCCGTTGCCGATCGCCGTCTATGAAAGCGCGAGCCTCGCGCGGCGCAGCGCGATTCATTCGCTCGCGCAGCAAGGCCGCCGCTACAAGGTGGTCTACAACAGTTCGAGTCTGGCCGGGCAGATTGCCGCCGTCGACAGCGGTCTCGCGGTCGCGGTGCTGACGCAATGCAGCGCGCCGGACCATCTCCGCATTCTGGGCAACGATGAAGGCCTGGGTCCGCTCGAACCGATGGAAGTCGCTGTCTATCGCAGTCGCGATTCGCGCGGCTCCAAAGCGGTGGACGGCCTGTATAGCCTCCTCGTGAAGACGCTCAGGCAATCGGCGTCAGTCTGATCGACGACGATATGAAGCAATGCCCTCGATCTCGACGAGCAAATCGGCGCGGCAGATATCGGCCTTGACATAGCGGATGTTCGCATCCGCATGAAACGCGGTCTGCGCGAGTTTCATCACGCGCGGCAAGTCCGCCGCATGACGGTAATACACCTTGATCTGATCGAGGTCGCGCAGCGTATAGCCGCCGCTCACGTCCTGCGCTTCGAGATTCTCGATGCCGATCAGATGCGCGATATTGCCGATCGCGACATGCCATTGCTTGTCGAGATCGCCTTCGTGCACGGTCTCGTGTCCGAGAATGCTCGCGGTGCCCGAGACGTACAACGTATCGTCCAACAAGGTGCCGCGCGCGAAGCTCGGCGACTTCGGACCGTATCGCTGCGGATATTCATACGCGGGCGTCTGTCGCGAGTTCTCGATATGCCGCGGCGAATTTGCGCGGCACGCCAGAAAATAGAAGCCGACGCCATCGCCCGACGTGCCGATGCCGGTCGCCGCCGGCATACCCGATGCGCCCGTGTAATCCTGCTCGAACGCGATGGCGCGTCCACGGCAGAAATCGCGATACACCTCGAGCCCTTCCCGATTCGCCCCGTTGATGTGCGGGATGAAATTCCACATGCGGAAAATCTTCGGGAAGTCCAGCTCGCCGACGAGCGCGAACGCATCGCCATACGCTTGTCGCGTGGCTTCGGTATAGCGGCCGGACGACGCGATGAAGCCCGCGCAAAAGAGAAACTCGTCGTCGTGCGCGAAGACGAGATCGTTGAAGCGTCCGCTGCGGATCGGCCCGTTGCCTGTCCAGATTTCGGCGAAGCCGTCGTGAGAGTCGTCGCACATCGCGAGGCGCAGCGTCGGCACACCGCTTTCGATGCACGGCCCGCCGCTCGCCGCACCGAAGACGATGCGCGCGAGCACATCGTCTTCGCATGTCGCGTCATGCGCGATGAAGCGCGATCGGGGCGTCGCCATCATCGATCATTCATCGGCCTGATCGCCGAAGAGGTCCGCGGTCGAGACGCGATCCTGCTGCAACGGCGGCAACGCACCGCTCCTCACTTGTTCGAGCACGTCCGGCGGCAGCCAGGTTTCTTCCATTGCGCCGATGCCGTTCTCGATCATCTGCTGGAGGAAGAACGATTGCTTGCGCCCCGTCACTTCCGCCAGAAGTCGCAGCCGTTGTTCGAATTGTGGATCGACCCGCACTGCGACCACCTTCAGCTTGTTTTCGGCGGTCCTTCTCACTGCATGCTCCTGTTACGTTCGTTGCGCGCCCGAGCGGGCGCGCGCATGCGGTGCTTATACCACAGCCTGATTGCGCGACGACCGATGCGCACTCATGCATGGCGATGACAGACCTGCGTGCTACCATCGAAACGAGCGTTTCGGCGCTCGCGCACGCCTTGCAACGCGCCATGAACGAATCTGAAGAACACTCCGCTTCAGGCACCGCAGAGACCCTGCCCTCTCTGCCACCGCTCGACTTTCGCGCGGCGCGCAGACGGCTCTTCGCTGCACTCGTTGCGTCGATCGTCATTCCCTTCGCATTTTTCTGCCTGTACGGTTACTACACTTACGGACGCACATTCGCCGAAACCGGCGAGTCGCTCGAACGGCTCGTGCGTATCGTCGACGAAAAGGCCAACACCGTTTTCAGCATCAACCGCGAACTGATCTCGCGCATCGACGAGATGCTCGGCAGCGGCGACGCGGATTTCATCGCGCGCAGCCAGTCGGAGCTGCACGACAAGCTCGCGCGTCTCGCCGCGGCTCATGAACAGATCGCGGCGCTCTCCGTGCTCGACAGTCGCGGCAGGCTCGTGCTCAGCAGCCGCTTTTTTCCCGCGCCCGATGTGTCCGTCAGCGATCGTGCGGATTTCATCGCGACGCGCGATACGCATTCGAGCTTTCATGTTTCCATGCCCGAGCGCGGGCGCGTGAAGAACACGGACATCGTCAACACGCTGAGCGCACGCTATGCGAAAGACGGCCGCTTTCTCGGCGAAATCGCGATTGCCGTGCGGCGCGACTATCTGTTCGATTTCTATCGCGAACTCATTGTGAGCGATCCCGCGCTCACGCTCGCGCTACATCGCGACGACGGCGCCGTGCTCGCGCGTTTTCCGCCAGCGTCCGCGCCCAATGCGCCCGATCGCCATTCGGTGCTGGCGAGCGCATTCGCGCAAGGCAAGCCCACGGGTCTGATGCGTTACATATCGCCGCTCGACAACGATGAAAAGCTCGCGGCGTGGCGGCGTGTCGGCGACTATCCCGTCTACGCGGCGGCGGGCTTTTCGATTCATGACGTGCGCCTCGCATGGTGGCGGCGCGATGTATCGATCGCGTCGATCGCACTGATTCCGTGCATCGCGCTGTGGGTGCTGATCGGCTTCTCGCTGCGACGCCTCAAAGCGGAAGAAGCGGCATGGCACAACTGGCGCGGCGAACTTGCGCTGCGCCGCTCGGCCGTCGCGGCCACGCGGCGGCTTCAACGCATGGGCGCGCTCGGCAATCTCGTCGCGAGCGTCGCGCACGACTTCAATAACCTGCTGATGGTCGTCACGTCGAACATGGAACTGGCGCGGCGCAAGGGCTTCAACGGCCTCGAGAAGGAAGTCGCGGCGGTCGAGCGCGCATCGAAGAATGCGCAATCGCTCGCACGCCGCCTGCTGAGCGTCGCGCGACGTCAGCCGCTTCAGATGCAGGTCATCCGCCTCGATCGCTGGATGATGGACTCCGAGCCGCTCGTGCGCGCGTCGGTGGGCGACAAGGTCACGTTCGGCTCGCGCGTGCCGCCATCGACGTGGACCGTGCGCGTCGATGCGACGGAGCTGACCTCGGCGCTCATCAACATCGCCGTGAATGCGAAGGACGCGATGCCTCACGGCGGCGACTTTCGCATCGAGTGCAACAACGTGCGTTTTACGTCTACGCATGAAGGTCTCGGCGCCGGCGAATACGTCGTGATCTCGTGCAAGGACAGCGGCGTCGGCATGCGCACCGACGTCGCAAAACAAGCGTTCGAACCGCTTTTCACCACCAAGGGCGCGGGCGCCGGGACAGGGCTCGGACTCGCGCAAGTGCTCGCGATGTCCGAGCAGGCGGGCGGCACGGCGCGCGTGAATTCTGCATGGGGCTTCGGCACGACAGTCGACATCTATCTGCCGCACTGGACCGGCGAAGTCGATGCGCCTGCGGATGCGCCGCCTGTGGAGACCGTCGATCGCGAAGCGCCATCGTCCACCGTGCTGATCGTCGAAGAC
The DNA here is from genome assembly GCF_031451435.1 of Caballeronia sp. LZ008. Taxonomy (NCBI): domain Bacteria; kingdom Pseudomonadati; phylum Pseudomonadota; class Betaproteobacteria; order Burkholderiales; family Burkholderiaceae; genus Caballeronia; species Caballeronia sp. LZ008. Next base: position 357,543 of record NZ_JARUXK010000002.1, read on the forward strand.
AACGAGGAAGTCGCGGCGGGCCTGTGCGCCGTGATCGACGTGCTCGGCTGGCAAGCGCGCCACGCATCGTCAGGCGATGCCGCGAGACAGATGCTCGAAGCCGGCGATGAATTCGATCTCGTGCTTTCCGACATCCAGATGCCCGGTAGTTACGACGGCATCAAGCTCGCGGAATGGATCAAGTCGACGCGCCCGAATCAGCCGGTCACGCTGATGACGGGTTACGCCGATCAGCTCGACGAGGCGCGCCGCACCGGCTTCACCATACTCGCGAAGCCTTTCAATATCGACGAGTTGCAACGGCTGCTGAACGGCCTGTCGATGCGCGCCGCGCGGTGAGTCTCGTTCGTGCGCTTCAGTGCAGCGGCGATTCTCCGGGCAACTGAAACGCATCCACGGTATAGCCCATGTTGAAATATCCCGCGCGCGCGTAGACGGAAATGTGCTCGAGCTGCTCGGCGCGCGTGGTTTCGCTCGCGGCGTGCGCGTCGTTGGCCGAACGCTCACGCGCACGCTGCGAAGGGCCCGAAAGCGCCTGCCAGTAGTGAGTCAGGAAGTGCGGCATGGCTCGCCTCCTCGATGCATGAACAGCTCGAATCTAAGCCTTCAAAAAGACTTGGACAAACAAGCTTTTCTGCAATGCATTGCAGGCCGCACCGCTTTGGCGCATCAGGCTGCGTCGACGCCTTCCCGCACGGTGCCCGTGGCCTGCGACTGCTCCAGATGGCGCAGCAGCAACGTCACCATCGCGACGACGGTGAACGCGAGAATCACGAAGAACGCCGCGAGGGGCGTGAGAATCTGCACCGACACGAAGCCCGCGAGACCCATCATCACCGACGACACGAGCAAGAGCGAGCAGCCGAGAATCGCCGCGGTAAGGCCCGCGATATGCGGAAAGAGCGAATTGCCCTTTGCCATCAGCGTCGGGTACATCGCGCCGGCGCAGAAGCCCATCACGAGCACCGGCGCGGACAACGTCCATACGGTGAGGCCGACCGTCAGCGAGAGCAGCAGCATGACGACCGATGCGCCCGCCATCACGCGCGCGCCGATGCGCAGCCGTTGCTCCGCGCTCGGCAGACGCGCGCCATGCACGCGGTTCGACAGCCCGCCGAGGAAATACATCATGCCGATGGCGAGCGCGAGATAGCCGAAGTACGTCGGCGGCTTGTGCAGCGTGTTCTGCACCATGAAGGGGCCGACGATGTTGAATACGAGCAGGATGCTGTAGCACAGCCCTTGCGCGAGAAAACAGCTCTGGAAAACGCGGCTCGACAACACCTTGCCCGCATTCGTGAACAGCGTGCGCGGCGCGAGATGCACCGGCTTCTGCAAGGTCTCGCGATAGCGCCATATGAGCGTCCACATCACGATCGAATAGATGAGCAGAAAGACGAGGCACGACTTCCAGCCGAACCATTCCTGCAAGTGCGCGCCGATCACGGGCGCGACGATCGGCGCGAGCCCCCACGCGATCGACATATAGGTGAACGCGTGCAGCAGCGCCAGGCCCTTGAACGAATCGGTGATGATCGCCTTCGCGAGCAGGTTGGTCGCCGCGATGCCGAAGCCTTGCAGGCACCGCGCGAGCAGGAAGGTTTCGAGGTTCGTCGCCGCGAGCGACAGTAAGCAGCCGAGCGTGAAGACGACGAGCCCGAACGCCAGCACTTTTTTGCGCCCGTACGCATCGGCGATGGGGCCGAAGACCAGTTGACCGATCGCATACGCCGCCATGTAGCCGGAGACGCTCGACTGGATCGCCTGGGGCGACGTGGCGAAGTAACGCGCCATCGCGGGCAATGCGGGCACGTAGATATCGATGGCGAGCTGCCCCGCCGACGCGAACAGGCAAACCAGAAACAGCAGGAATTGCGGGGTATTCTTCGAAGGATGAGCGTGGTTCATGACAACGACGAATGAGCGAAGGCCGGCGGCCTCTGCGGGCCAATCCGGATGGGGATTCATCGTATTGTGCCTGTCATCGCGCGAATCGGCTCAAAGCCCTCGTCGCGCGTACGTCAACCTGCGCGTTTCCCGCGCGATCGATCACGTCTTGCCATGCAGGATGGGATGCGACTGGCCCGGTATCGGGCGGCCACGGCTGTCGGTCGGCACGAGCTGCGTCTGGAACGCGACGAACAGCGCCTGAAACTTGCCGTCCACTTCGATCATGACCGCGCCGTCCTGAAACACGCCGTTCTCGTTCGAGTGGTCCTTGACATGCGTGCCCTTGCCCGGCTTCGGGTTGCCCTGATTCATATGTGTCTCGTGCAGCCCGTCCTTCCCCGGCTCGAACAGGAAGCCAAAGCCATAGACGGTCACGTCTTTCGTCGGCTTCCATCCGAGGCGATCGTCGCTATAGCTCGGCGTTTCATAGACGTAATCGACGCCGTTCGCCGACATGTCCAGTTGCAGCATCTCGTTGAGAAGCGCATTGATATCGTTCTTCTCGTCCTTGGTGTCGAGCGGGATCGGGCGCATCGCGTCGAGATCGACGAGTCGCGAATCGTGCACGTAATCGAGCTTCGGGAAGTTCGCTGTCGACACACCCGCCGACAGCTTGTCGAGATCGGCCGTCATCGGATGATCGAAGTATCGATTCCAGACATACAGCACGAGATAACCCGCTGGCCCCGTCAGCGAGCTATCGGATTTCACGTTGGTGACGATGTCGAATGGCTTGCCGTTCGCGTCCTCGCTGACGATCACGTAATGCGGATCGCCCTTATAGCCCTGAAGAAAGGGGACGCCGAGCTTGACCGTGCCCTTGAAGACAACGTATTCGTTGCGCGCCATGATGACAACATCCTTTCGGCCGATATGCGATCACGACGATATCAACGAATCGCTTTTCTCGCAGCTTTGAAGCGATGTTTCTGCTCCGCCTTCAGCGCACGTAACGCGTGCTTTTCGCTGGCATCGTCGGCGAATTCGCCTCGTGAATTCGAAAGCAAATCGCGGCTCGCAACGACATCGTTCAACGCGCCGAAGCGCTTTTGAAGCCGCTTGAGGCTCTTCACCTCGGCGCGCAGTTTCGCCGGGATATCCGGCTCGAAAAACTCGATCAGATAACGCACCTTCTTTCCCGCCTTGCGCACTTCGTGATACGCAGCATAGTCCGACTGTTTCGCGCGCAACGCCCGCTTGATGCGCTTCTTCAGCTGACTGCGCGCCGCGCCGATGCGCTTCTTCGCGAACCGTTCGACCGGCACGCGTTGCGGTCCCGTGTTGAGCTGATGATTCGCTTCCTTCAATCCGCTCAGCAGCACATGCTTCATGTCCGCGTTGGCGAGATTTTCGATGCTCGTCGCGAGCACGTTAGCCCGATGCGCCTTCACCGTTTCGTCGAATCCTTCGACATCGAGTTCATGCAGCAATTCGATCAGAATGTCCCAGTCCCGCGCGCTGCCCGCCGATGTCGCGAGATACCTGAACAGCGCGCGCTGACGCGTATCGAATTCTTCGTCCAGCAAAGGCCGGTATGCCCAGAACAAAGTGCGCAGCCTGCGCAACGCAACACGCAGCTTGTGAAGCACTTCCGGGTCCGTGTTTCCGTCGAGCGTGGCAGCGTGCTGCATCGCCTCGTCGATCAGCGGCGACGCGAGATCGCCGAATCTGGCTTCGGCCGTGATGCGCATTCGATCGTCCATGATCGCTCCCTGTTACCGAATGACCCGGTTACGCAACATGCATACCCGCTGCGCGGGGCGAGCGGAACATGTCTTGCTTCATGCGCAATACGGAAAATGCCGCTGTCATCGGATGCTCCACAATGAAAAAACGGTTGGGTACACTGGGTCCGTTGACAGGACATAGCTTATAGATAACGGAGTCGGTTTGAGGAAGCGAGCCACCGTCATTTGTCGGAAGGGCAACCGGATACTTCTGGTGGCGCGACGTCGCACCAAGTGGGCGCTGCCCGGCGGCATGCTCAAGCGAGGCGAGCATCTTTCGGACGCCGCGCTTCGCGAACTCAAGGAAGAAACGCGTCTCGCGGGCAAGTCGGCGAAATTCCTGTTTCAGCATCGTGGAAGGCAGAAGCATCATCACGTCTTCTTCTGCGATGTGCCGAAGAACGCAAAGCCGCGCGCGAGCAATGAAATCTCTCGCTGCCGCTGGGTTCATATGTCGCAAATTTCACGACTCGCGACCACCGATCCGACGAGACAAATTGTGAAGGCGCTCGGCGGCAAACGCTGACACCGATTGGCACGACCTCCTCTTGTCATAATCGGACTCTCGCATGGTCGTTCGGCAAACGTCACGCGCTTTGTCCTTTCGCATCGCCATAATCGACGCGCACCGCAGGCACGAACCACGCGAGACAGAGGCCGACGAACGCCGCCATCGCGGCGACCACGAGCCCGACGTGAATCGACGCGACGAGCGCCATGCGCGCCGAGTGCATCATCGTCATCGCATCGGCCGCTTGGCCCGCCGCGACGAGGCGTTCGATCAGCGCAGACTGTTCCGCACGGTCGATCAGCAGGTCCGGGCTCGCGAACGATTTGAGCCACTGCGTCGCCTGATACGAATCGAGCGGACGATGCACGTTTTGCGCATAGAGATGCCCGAGCAGCGCGCCGGTGATCGCGGTGCCCAGCATGCCGCCGAAAATGCGCAGCGATTGCAGCAACGCCGTGACCGCGCCGATCTGCTCGCGCGCGACGATCTGTTGCGAGCAGATGGTGAGATTCGTCGCGACGAGCCCGAGACCGAGTCCGCTCGCGCCCATGCACGCCATCCAGACGGCATGCGGTTCGTGACCATCGAGCGAGACGAGCGCGAGACAGCCGGCCACGGAAAGCGCGAAGCCCGCATACATCAGCACGTTCGCACGCGGGATGCGCGTGACGATGCGGTTGTTGATCATGCTGCCGACGGTCGTGCCGAGCAGCAGCGGCGTGATGAGCATGCCCGAATCGTGCGGCGACATGCCATAGCCGCCCTGAAACAGCAGCGGAATGTAGAAGGCCATCGAGAAGAGCGCGAAGCCGCCGAGCACGGAGATCGCGAAAAGCGCGGCGAGCTTGCGGTCCATCAGCACGTCGACGGGCACGACGGGATAGCCCATGCGCTTTTCCCAGAAGTACAGTGTCGCGCCGAACAGGAGCGTGACGAGCGCAAGCACGATCGTCGTGCGCGAGACGCCTTCTTTCGGCAGCAGTTCGATCAGCAGTTGCAATGCGCCGAGCGTCACCGCGACGACGCACGCGCCGAGCCAGTCGAGCTGAATCCGTCCACGCGTCTTCGCATGATGCAGGTTCGGCACGAACATCAGCACGAACATTAGCGAGACGATGCCGATTGGCACGTTGACGAAAAACACGAGCCGCCAGCCGCGCATCTGCGTGAGCATGCCGCCGAGCGTCGGGCCGATCACGTTGGCGACGCCGAACGTCGACGTGACGAGCACGAGCCAGCGCAGACGCAGCTTCGGATCGGGAAAGAGATCGGCGACGGCGGCGAACACCGTGCCGAGCAGAATGCCGCCGCCGATGCCCTGCACGCCGCGCGCAATCACCAGGAACAGCATGCTGTCGGCGAATCCGCACAGCACCGACGCCAGCGTGAACAGCACGATCGCCGCGAGCAGAAACGGCTTTCGTCCGTAAAGGTCGCCGAGCCGCCCGAAGATCGGAATCGTGATGACGGACGCGAGCATGTACGACGTCGCGACCCACGCGTACAGATCGAAGCCCTTGAGTTCGGCGACGATGCGCGGCATCGCGGTCCCGACGATGGTCTGATCGAGCGCGACGAGCATCGTGACGAACGCGATGCCGAGCATCGCGAGCAGCGATTCGCGAAACGGCAGGCGTTGCCGTTCGCGATCGCCGACATCCAGGAACGAGTTCATGACATGCGCGAGCGCGCGCTCAGAAGCAGTGCGTTACTGCCCGCCTTCCTGAATCGTCAGAACATTCTTCACCGACTTCACGCCGTCCACGCCTTTCGCGATCGACGCCGCCTGGTCGATCTGCTCGCCATCGGCTGCGTGACCGGCGAGCGTGATCGCGCCGTTCTTGGCGATCACATTCATGCCGTTCGTGTCGATGCCGCCTTTTTGCAATGCCTGAGACACCTTCTTGCTGAGCGCGCGGTTGGCTTTGCGCGCCGTCGATTTGGAGCTTCCCGCGCTCGCCGAAGGCGTCGCGGACTGGGTCGATCCCGCATCGCTGGTCTGCGACCATACGTTGACGGAAAAGGCTATCGCTGATGCAACGGCGGCAAATCTGAGCGCATTGATCATCTTCATTGCGTGGCTCCGGTAGCTTGCGTGAAATGGAGGATGCAAAGGCAAGATGGATTCTAATCGGCGCTTCGCGATATCGCAGGGAATCGGGCCGCTCATTCCGCTAGCGCGCGCAATCGCGTCGGCGTAAGGCAGAAATCGGCGTTTCCCGCGAGCTTTGCGATCATGAAGTCGATGAACGTTCGCACGCGAAGCGGCCGCTCCGTTCGATGCCGATAGTAGATGTAGATCGATTCGCGCTGCGTCATTTGACGCGTGAGCAAGGGTACGAGACGTCCTTCGCGGATATGCGCGACGGCGAAAAAATACCGAGCGCTTTCGGCGCGCTGATGCGCAACGGCCCGGCGATCTCTTCCTTCGCGTTCTTCGCATCCGCGATGGCAGACGTGAGCATCGCAAGCGCCGGTTCGACGCTCTGCAACAGGCGCTGTGGCTTGCGGCGATATCCCCTGATCAATGACCGCACGCCGCTCATCACGCTCGCCGATGCGCAACGCCGCCGCTGCGCCTCGCGCTCGGCACCGACACGCTGAAGCCCATCGCGGAGAAGAACGCGCATGTCGAAGCCGAAACGGACGCGTGGCGTGAGTCATCGAGTTCGACGGATTTCGCTGTTTGATCGCGCCAATTACCCTCGCACCTTGCCCGTCAGCGCGAGGCGCGTGGCGAGCGTCGAGAGCGCGTCGTAGGCATCGCGCGATACCGTGTCCCACGCGCCGATCGCCTGCGATTGCACTTCCACGACCGCGCGATCGCCGCGCGCCGCCGGACCGGTCAACGCATCCTTCGGCCCGAGCGAAACGACGTTGGTGGCGGCATTGCGCGTGAGCGTGTGCATCATGTCTTCGATGAGCGCTTGCGGAATGCCGGCCGCCTGCCACATCTCGACGGACATCGCCGCCAGTATCGGCAGAAAGTTCGATGCGACGACCGCCGCCGCGTGATAAAGCGCCTTGCTGCCCGGCTCGATATCGAAGCAGCGCGCGCCGATGGCCGCGAGAATCTCGCTCCATGCATCGCGGGCGGCGCGATCGCCTTCGAGTCCGCATGGCGTGCCTTCGAACTGGAACACGGCCGTGCCGGGCTTCGCGAAGCTCAGCATCGGATGCGCGCTCGCCACGCTCCAGCCGAGCGCGCGCAAGGGCGCGAGCGTGTCGGCGTCGAGCGCGCCGCTGCAATGCACGGCAATCGTCGGCGCATCATGCTTGCGATGCGCTGCAAGCGCTTGCGCTACGTCCGCGATGCGTGCATCGGGCACCGAGAGCAGCCAGATATCCGCGGGATGCATCGCGGCGATGTCGTCGAGCGCCCGGCCCGCGCCGATGAAATCGACCGCTTCATGCGCATGCGCGAGATCGCTGTCGCATACATCGCCGATATCGAGCACGCGGTTCGCGACGATCAGATTGCCGAGCGTCGCGCCGACCCGCCCCGCGCCGATGATGTTGAGAGTCGCCATGATGATGTGAACCCGCGCGAGACTCAGCCGTGCCTGATCGCGATGGTCTTCAGGCTCGTGAAGCCGTACAGCGCTTCGAAGCCCTTCTCGCGTCCATGCCCGCTCGCCTTCACGCCGCCGAACGGCAACTCGACGCCGCCGCCCGCGCCATAGTTGTTGATGAACACCTGGCCCGCCTGCAGCTTGCGCGCGAGTCGCAGGCCGCGCGAACCGTCACGCGTCCACACGCCCGCGACGAGACCGTAGTTCGTGCCATTGGCGAGCTTCACGGCTTCGGCTTCGTCGTCGAAGGGCATTACCGCGAGCACCGGGCCGAAGACTTCCTCCTGCGCGAGCCGGCTTTGCGGCGGCACGTCGCGAAACAGCACCGCTTCCTGGAAGAAGCCATTGCGCGACGCTTCCACGACGATCTTGCCGCGCGCCGCGACGCGTATGCCTTCGCCTTCCGCCTGCTCGACGATGCTGCGCACACGCGCATGTTGCTTCGCGTTGACGAGCGGGCCCATGTCGAGGTCCATCGCGGGCGGCCCGGAACGCAGCGCTTCGAAACGCTGCGCGAGACGTTCGATCACGGTTTCGTAGATGCCGCGCTGAACCAGCAGACGGCTGCCCGCCGAACACGTTTGTCCGGCGTTCTGCACGATCGCGTTCTGGATCACGGGCACGGCTTCGTCGAGATCGGCATCGTCGAAAACGAGTTGCGGTGACTTGCCGCCGAGTTCGAGCACGCTCGGGCAATGACGTTCCGCCGCCGTGCGTCCGACGAGCGCGCCCGTCGCGGTCGAGCCGGTGAACGAGATATGACCGATGCCTTCGTTCGCCGACAGCGCCGCGCCCGCCTCGCTGCCGAGTCCGGTGACGACGTTGATCGCGCCAGCCGGAAAGCCGACGTCGGCGGCAATTTCTGCGAGCCGCAGGATCGACAGACTCGCGTCCTCCGCGGGCTTCACGACGCACGCATTGCCCGCCGCGAGCGACGCGCCGACGCTGCGGCCGTAGATCTGCATCGGGTAATTCCACGGAATGATGTGGCCCGTCACGCCGATCGGCTCGCGTACCGTCAGCACGGTAAAGCCGGTCGTATAGGGCAGCGTTTCGCCGTGCAGCTTGTCGACGCAACCCGCGTAATACTGCAGATAGCGCGCGAGCACGGCCGCATCGGTGCGCGCGGTCTTGAGCGCCTTGCCGGTGTCGCGCGCTTCGAGTTGCGCGAGTTCGTCGGCGTGGTCGAGAACGGCGTTCGCATAGGCGAACAGCAGGTTCGAGCGCTCGACAGGCGAGAGCTTCGCCCACGGACCGTCGAGCGCATCGCCCATTGCGCTGCGCGCTGCGTGGACAGCCGTGGCGATATCGGCGGCGTTGCCGCGTGCGATCGCCGCGAACGGCTCGCCGGTGCTCGGATCGATGACATCGAGCGATTCGCCGTTGTCGCCCGCTTTCCACGCGTTGCCGATGAAGTGACGGTAATCCATGCTTACTCCGTGATCAGTGCATGTTCGGTGACGGCTTCGGCGATCGCCTTGCCGACTTCGATGGTGTTCGCCGTGCCGCCCATGTCGGGCGTGCGCGGGCCGTTTTCGAGCACGCTTTCGATGGCCGACAGGATGGTCTTCGCCGCCGCTTCGTAGCGCGCGTCGCCGCGTCCGAGATGCTGGAGCATCAGCGCGGCCGACCAGATCTGCCCGATCGGATTGGCGATGCCCTTGCCCGCGATATCGGGTGCCGATCCATGTACCGGCTCGAAGAGCGATGGAAAGCGCCGCTCGGGATTCAGGTTCGCCGAAGGCGCGATGCCGATGGTGCCCGTGCATGCGGGACCGAGATCGGAAAGAATGTCGCCGAAGAGATTCGACGCGACCACGACATCGAAACGGTCAGGATGCTGCACGAAATGGGCGCACAGAATGTCGATGTGAAACTTGTTCGTCGCGATGTCCGGATAGCGCTTCGCCGCTTCGGCAAGGCGCTCGTCCCAGTACGGCATCGTGATGGAGATGCCGTTCGATTTGGTCGCGGCGGTGAGCTGCTGCTTCGGACGGCTCCGCGCGAGCTTGAACGCGAAGTCGAGAATGCGATCGACGCCCGTGCGCGTGAAGACCGCCTGCTGCGTCGCGAACTCGCGCTCGGTGCCTTCGAACATGCGTCCGCCGACCGACGAATACTCGCCTTCGGTGTTCTCGCGCACGACCAGAAAGTCGATGTCGCCGGGCTTGCGATTGGCGAGCGGCGAAGGCACGCCAGGCATCAGCCGCACGGGACGCAGGTTCACGTATTGATCGAACTCGCGGCGAATCCTGATGATCGATTCCCACACCGCCGTATGGTCCGGCACGATGTCGGGCGTGCCGACCGCGCCGAAGAAGATCGCGTCGTGCTTGCCGATCTGCTTGTCCCAGTCGGCGGGCATCATCGTGCCGTGCTGGACGTAATGCTCGGTGCACCATGATGCGAACTCGTCGAAATCGAGCGCGATGTCGTAGCGCGCGGCGGCGGCCTTCAGCACGCGCAGCCCTTCGACCATGACTTCCTTGCCGATGCCATCGCCCGGAATGACGGCGATGTGATGTGTCGTTGCCATTGCGCTCTGTCTCCTAGTTTTCGACGTTTGATCTGAGGGGAAATCTAGCGGAGGCGTTGTTGCTGCGGAAGTGCGAATCCGGAAACGGGAGTCTTCGAATATCCGCAAGGGCTCAGCTTGCGGCGCGCTCCCCGCCGGGCGCGACGAGCGATGCGGGCGCGAGTCCGCTCAGATAATCGAAGAGCCTGCGCGCGGGCAAAGGCGCCGCGCCCACGCGTATGCCGACCGACATCACGCGCTCGGCCCACGGATTCGTCAGGCGAATGAAGCGCAGACGCATGGGTTCGCGAAAGAGCCGCACCGCGCCTTCGGGCAACACGCCGATGCCCTGCCCCGCCGCGATCAGCCTGCACATGCCTTCGAAGCTTTGCACCTGTACGCGAAAGCGGATCGCGCGGCCCGCGAGCGCGGCTTCCTTGACGAGCATGCGCGTGACTTCGGCCTTATCGTCCAGACCGACGATATCGTGCTCGAGCAGCGCGGCGAAATCGATCTGATCGCCTTGCAGAACGTGATCTTCGGGCACGACGACGCTGATGCGATCCGTGCAATACGGCGCGAGGCGAATGCCTTCCATGCCGCTCTGCGACGTCACCACGCCGACATCCGCGCGCCCTTCGCGCAGCGCCTGAAGAATGTCCATGCTGCGCAATTCGCTGATATGCAGCTTGATGTCCTGATAGCGCTGGGAGAACGCACGCAGATGATCGGGCAAGTCCTGGCTGATCGCGGAGATATTGGCGAACACGCGCACGCGGCCGACGGAGCCTTTCGTGTAATCGGATAGCTCGCTATAGATCGCGTCGGTCCTGAGCAGCAGTTCCGTGGCGTGACGCGCGAGCGCTTCGCCGGCCGGCGTGGGCTCGACACCCGCCGACGTGCGATTCAGAAGCCCCACGCGAAAGTGATGTTCGAGCAGCGCGATGCGCCGGCTCGCCGTCGATAGCGACATATGCGATTGCTGCGCCGCCTTGGACAGGCTGCCCATTTCGACGGCGCGCAGAAAGAGAGCCAGCGACGTGAGATCGAACAAAACCGGATGCTCCGTGGAAATTTATTCCGGGGAGTATGGCATTGGGTTGGGATTGCTGTGGCGTGGAGGGATACAGGAAAACCCTGAGCGATGCGGCTATTAGAAAGGCGCACCCTCGAATTCCATGACCGGAAAAAGCGTGTCCTTGCCGTCGATATTCAGCACGAGCCGCGTCGCGTGATGGAAGCTTGCATAGCGGCCAACGAAGCGGCTCAGCACATCGCCGAAGAGCGTCGCATCGCCGCGTCCGTCAAACGCGCTCGCATCGAGCCGGACGTGAACGCGAATCTCGAAGCGCATATGCCCCTTTCCCACGCTTTCATGCTCGGACAGCCGCACGTCTCGAATCGCATCGATGCGTCGCGCGATGCTTTCGTCGTGTGACCAGTCGTAGAGCTCCAGCGCCTCACGGAGCACCACCACGCCGCCCATCCCGATCATGTTCAACTCATTCGCGCCGCCTGCCGTGTAGTGCCCGAGCACGCGCCAGTCGTACTCCGGGTGATAGCGCGGAGGATAGAGCGGCAAAGTCGGCGCTGTCAGATTGCGCACGGAAGCGATGCCGGTAAAACCCGACACGGTCTCGTTGATCGTCGCCTCGGACAGCGCCATGCGCGGCAGGCGTCCGTTGTTCGCGAGCGCGCGAACCGTCAGGTAGCCGTCCGGCTTTGGACGATTCTCATCGTGTCGGGCATCCGCATGGAAGCGCTCCCAGAGCGAACCGGAAAGCGTCACCCAGAGTTCGCGGCCGGTTACGCCAAAGCGCATCGAGGTATGGAAATACCGCTCAGGCTTCTCGTAGCGCAGCGTCCAGCCGCGATGGCGGAAGCTCGTGAATGCGCCGTAGGCGTGGCGCGCGCTGTCTTCCGGATCGGCCGCCGTCACCGCGAGCACGTGATACGGCTCGACGTGCCCCGCCACCTCCTGCTGCAGACGTACGCGATGCTCGCGGTCATGTCGGTCTGTCGGCCGCAGCGGCAACGCGTCCACTTCGAACAGATTGATCACGGGCGTGCAGAAGAGACGAAAGCTGTCGCGACTGACCGGATAGTCGCCAGGCACGCGAGCGTTCAGTTCGATCTCGAAGGTCATTTGCGATTCACCCATCGGCAGCATCGACGCATCGAAGCCGCATAGATCGACGAAGTTGAATTTCTGCGGGAACACGAAGTATTCCAACAGCGTCTGTTCGCGATCCAGCCCGCGGTCACGCTCGGGCTCCGTGACCGGCCACAGCCGCGCGGACGGACCAAAGCCTGCCGCTTCGAAGCGCACGTCTTCGAGCGGTTGCAACTCGCCATCGCGCACTGTAGGCAGGCGCAGGCTGATCGATTCGACTTGGCGCGTCAGCGCCGCGTACAGCGCGGAGGCGGCAGGCCGGTCGCCGTGCAAGTAAAGACGGATGCGCGACAAATCAACCGCCTCGCGTTGCTCGCCAAGCCACAACCGGAACGTAAGGCGAATCACGGTGCGTCCGCCATCGCGGACCGCGATCTCTGCATCTTCGACCGAAAGTGGCAACAACTTCACCGTCTGCGTCGTCCGATAGAGACACTTGACCTGATCCGGACCGACAGGCGTCGACCGCACGGCGGCCCCCGCGGGAATCTGCGTTGCCGAAGCAACTCCGCGACCAATCGGCGTGCATTCGATGATCGACAGCGATGGAATCGCGCGCGCCGCATCTTCGTACAGGTTGTCGATCAGCGTTTCCGTGAATTCCGGAGCGCCGTCATCGAGCTTCATACGTAGACGCGCCGTGAGCAGCGCAAAGCCTTCGAAGGTCGCGCGCGCGCTGTCGCCCACGTCGCCATAACGCATGTCCAGGCGACGCGCGGCGTCGGGATGTGCTTGAGCGAACTCCGCCGATGCCGCGCGCAGGTAGCGCATCTCCGCATCGAAGTACTTCAGGAACGGATTCTCGTGTTCCAGCGCCGAACGCTTCCACGGCGCGGTCACGGCTGTATCTCCGCTGGCAAGGGCGGCAACGACGGCGCGCCCGCGTACACAGCGCTCTTGCCGGCGATGAAGACACGCTGCGGCATCTTGAAGCCGCGCAGCTTGAGCAGATCGAGCGGTCCCGCGCCGACCTGCGTCTTCATCACGTAATGCAGCGGATAGTCATTGTCGTGATTGAGTGTCAGCGCGTAGTTCGTGCTGTCGAGCGGCTTGATGTTCGCCGTGCCCAGCAATCGAAGGAATGCCCAGTCACCGACGGCACTGAACGCGACGCGCGTCCCGGCAGTCAGCGATTCCCACGTCAGCATCGCCTGCCCGTCGCGACCATTTCCCGGCCAGACGATCGGCGTGAACGATTCACGTTGATTGAAATACTCGATCTTCGTCTGATCGACCGTGAGGATGCTGCGCACGACTTCTGGCGTCGGGGTCGCCATGATCTGGATGCGGTAGCTCGCATCGCCTTGTGCATACAGTTGCGCGCCGAGCGTCGACAATTGACGCAGCGCCGATAAAAACTCCGGATCGAATTGCAGCGCTTGCGGCGCGAGTTCGTTCGGGGTCCACGCGTTGCCCTGCGGCTGCAGCATGCCCGCGAGTTGCGTCGTGACGAAGCGCGCGATCAGACCCGTCTCCGGCTTGATGTAGCGGCCGAGCTCGACGAATGAGGCGTCGGATGCGGTGTCGGCGAATGGATAGTGACCGTCGAAGGCGCTCGCGAACGGCGCCGCGACTGACGCTCGCCATGCGTCGTTCAGACTCGCTGCTGCGGGCTGAAGGATCGTTTGCCATGCCACATCGAGCGGTTTGGCGAAGAGCGCATCGCCGAAGCCCGACCACTGCGAGCCGAGGCTCGCGGCGGTCAATGCTGCATCGTCGCGCGCTTGAGTGAGTTCCGAGAGTTTGCCCTGAAACACGGCTTGCGCCATCTGACGGGACATCGCCTGTGCGTCCGCGCTGGTCGCGATCTGCTGCAACTTCAGGCGCATCGTTGTCGCTACGGTCAAAAAGTGCGCGAGACTCACGCCGCTGAAGTCCGCCGCGTTCTTCGATTTCGTGCTGGACTTGCCGTGGCCAGTCACCACATCGTCGCCCATGAGCGCGAGCAGCGGACCGAAGGGTTTATCAAGCGGATTGATTTCCGGCGCGGCTGCAACGCCGGTCTTGTTAGCGATCAGATCCTGCGCCTTGCGCACGAGCGTATCGGTCAGCGCCTGCGACGCACGGCCCGCCTGCGCCTGATATTCGACTGCCTTCATCAGCGCGATCAGCGGTGACGTTTGCGCATCCGTCAGACGCGTCAACTGGCTGATTGCATCGCTCAGATTCGATGCGCTGCGCCACTGGATGCTATTGAGCATCGCCTGCCATGCGGCGGTGTAATCCGCGAAATAGCGCGCATGCAAGCGCCGCTTCGCTTCTTCGATGTCCTGTTGCGCTTCGAGCGCCGCACCCGGTATGCGGGCGGCGCGTTCATCGGCGAGCACCCAGTCGGCGGCGACGCGCCCTTCCTTCGCCGCCTTGTCGATTGCATCGCCGATCATGCCGTCCCATGCAGCGCGCGTGTAGATGCCGGAGACGGTCTGGCTGGTCGTGAAGAGACCACGCGCATCCGCGCCGTTGATGAGCGATGCCAGCGTGATGTCCGCGTACTTTCCCTTGGCCTGTTCGAGCACGGATTGGTAAAGCGTGTCGTCGGAATTCTGCAGGCCGATCTGGTTGACGAGCATATTGCGCGCGGCGATGGTCAGATCGTTCGATGCGTTCAAGCGCCACTCCGGATGCGCGCGCAAATGCGACGCGTAGAACGACGACAAGCGCTGCGACGTATCGAGCCATTCGCCTGTGCTCATGTCCGTCACAACCGGCCACGCTGCGGGCAGTCGCTTGGTCAGATACGCGGCATCGGCGTGCTGCGGGTGCGCGAGCATCAAATAAGTCTTCAGCGCGTTGTAGTCCCGCTGCTGCTCTTCGTTGCTGGGCAGCGCGTCGGCGCGGGACTGCGCGAGTTGGGCTAGCGTTGCTTCAAGTCGATGCGCGGCCGGATCGCGTAGATTGCGCGCCGACACGATGGCGTAAGACGGCCACAGCGCGGCGAGGATGTCATCGTTGTGGTTCAGGCCCGCGCGCAGATACCACGGCGCGCCGTGCTGCTGACGATATTCAAGCGTGTCGATTCTCTGTTGCAGCGCGAGTTGCGCGCGCAACGCCGCCGCGGTGCCTGGCTTTGCTGCGAGCGCGGCGTCGCTTGCTGATTGCGCATCGTTCATGATGGAACGATTGCCGATGAATGACACGCTCATCGTCACGCACCAGCCGATCGCCGTCACCAACACCAAAGCTGCGAGCGCGTTGGGCCAGTAAAAGCCGACACGGCGACCGTCGTGCTTCTTCATGTGCGCGACGATTTCCGGCCAGATCGATTGCAGCGCGCGAGGCTGCTCACGTGATGCCCCGGCGTGCTGTCTAGCGCGCTCGGCGGCATCTTTGGCGACATCGTCATGATCGGCTGGCACGGGTGTCGGCACAACTGGCCCGGCGAATACCGGCGCGAACATCATGCCCGCGAGCGGCGCGCGCCGCCATTTCGATATCGAATGTGCCCGCCATGTCGTCAGCACGCGTTCGCGATGCGCGGTGAGGTATTGAGAGACCTGCGCGAGCCAGACAATCGGCTTCGGGCGAGCGCATAGCATGATGCTCGCGTGGGCCGTCATCTCTTCGAGTACGTTCAGTTGCCGATTCAGTTCGTCGGTCGCGACCCGTGCATCGGCGCGTTGTGAAGCAAATATGAATGCACCGACAGGACGAAAATCGTTCTGATGCATGCCGCTCGCTTCGACGGCATGCAGAAAGACGACCGGCGCGGCCCAACCGAGATCGCGCGCGAGGTTCGACAGCGTGCGGGGCAGTTCATCGTCGGAGGGCGATTGCTCGCTTGTTCGCAACACAGGGATAACGGCATCGATCGGATGCGCGCGACACATACGGCGAAGCTGATGACGCCACGTTTGCGCATCGATGCCGTTCGGCGCGGCGTGCACCAGCACGATCTCACCCGTGCGCAACACGGCGGTCTGTTTGAGGTCCGGAGCTACCGCGTCGATGAGGGCATCGTCGCCAGTGAGCATGAGCCACGGTATCGCGCGACGCCAGCGCCAACCAAACGATGTGCGCAGTTCATCGCGCAAATATTGCAGGCGCGCGTCGCGCTGGATCGTCGCGGACTGCTTTTCGCTGCTCAATCCGTCGAGGCGCGCCATCACTTTCTCATAGAGACCGAACAGGATGGCAGCGAAGTGCGCGCCCAGCACGATGATGAGTACGCCCAGGATTTTGAGCAGCGCGGACACACGCATCTCGAGGGTGGTCAAGTGCGTGAAGTCGGGGCGACCCCACCACGCCACCGCGGCCGACGCCACGGCGACGAGCATAGCGGCCAATGTAAAGCCCCAGATCTTGAGAAAGCCGGAGTCCGTGCGTTTGGATATTTGCGAGTCAAGCGCGTTCAAATTGCTGCTCGGGGTTGTCATGCGATACGGTAGGTTGAACGTAGAGGATGGCAGCCTGCGCCCGGTCGAGGATCAAATGGGGGCCGGCTTCGCCGGATTCGATGGCCGCTGCGATGCAAAGCCACGGCGTCGCGGCGCCAGTGTCACCGACGATGCGATCGGGTCGCCGGTGTGTTTCGTGCGTGGCGATGCCCGCAAACCCGGCGCGCTTGAGTTCATCGAGCAGCGTGCGGTCGTGCTCGGCGTTCAGGCGCGTGAGCCAGGCGTGAGTGATGTTGCTCGCATCGGTCTTGCCCCAGAGCGCCGCATTGAGCGCGAGGTCGCGAAGCGTGGCGACGTCGGCTTGATCTTCGATCGGACGATGCAACGTCGCGAGTGCCTGCACGGATTCCGGCAGTTGATAGAAGCCCGCGTTCAGAAGCACCGCCACGGCGGCCTCGCTGCTTCGCTCGGGCGGGTCGGTGTCGTGCCAGGCGTAGGCGAGGATCAGCAGCGCGCGGCGTTCGCGGGTGTCGAGCCATCCGTCAGCCACCATCAAACCTTGCGGGTCCGGGACGGCCACGCAGTCGAGCGCCGGCAGACCGGACAGACGCAATGCATCGACTGCGTGCTGTTTAGCTTTGTCGGCGCCTTCGGACGGCGCCAGCACACGCACAAGCGGCGCATATTGATGTCCGTATTGCGACAAGGCCTGCAGCGCAGGCACCAGCGGTTCGAGCGCAGCGACCAGTTTCAACACGACTGTGGCGATTCGGCGCGTGGCTTCAGGTGTTTGAGTGTCTGGCTGATCGTGGTCGTCATCTTCTGGTGTCGTCGCGAATGATGTCGGATCATCTGACCACGATTCGTCATCGAAGCGGTTATGGAGCACGTTGCCCACTCCACTACGCGGGCTTTGCGATTTGAAGGACGGCGTCTTTGCCGCGACGGCGTCCGGCAGATTCGATGTAACTGAAGGCAGGCAATAACCCGCGCCCAGCACTTGCAAAGGCTTTTGTGCGATGCGCAGCCGCTCAGCCAGCCGCTTCATTCTGGCCCGGTTACGATTGTGGGCGTGACTCCATAGCGCTTCATAGCCAATGCGAGCGATCGACAGCAGCGCAAGGAACGCGAAATTCGGCACGCCGAGCACGGCGAGCCAGAATGACGGACCGCTCGCTGCTTCACTCGCAGGCCAGGCGAGCAATGCCAGCGGTACGCCCAGCGCGCCACATGCGAGCCAGATCCCGAGCCACGGCAGCAGTCGCGGGCCGTGTGCAGGATAGGAATAAGGCTCGCCGGCCTCGGAAAAATCGACGGGCATGCGTCAGGCGAAGTTCACGTTGGGCACGGACGAGATCAGGCGGCAACCGCACGCGCAGCGGTGGTGATGCATCGCGTAGGGTTGGCCGTCGCGATCGGGAAAGCGCGTGTCGCCCTCGGCGATCGTGGTGTTGCCGTGCAGGTCGCATTGGGCGCTATCGCCGACGCGGGCGAGTCGGCGACCCATGAACATGGTGAAGGGTGAGCCGCTCGTGACTTCGCCGCCGTGCTCGAGTTTGTCGTATTCGCGGATGGGGGATTTCATTTTTCTAAAATGTGAGGCCTTTGATTAGCCAGACGACCTTACCTTTCCATTCATTTCCGTTTTTCACGAATGACCCGTTCCGAAAAATTCTGCAACACCGGAGGAAACTGGATTTTTCGCGCAGGGGAAGATTAACTAAAGCTCGTGATTGCATTAGTTTCGTTCTGTGGAAAAAAGCGCTGAGCAAGAAATTTGGTCCGTAATTACCCGTTTATTCTCTTTAACATCCCATACGCCGGGATACGAATCCTCAGAACATGTTGCATCCCCGGTTGGCGAAACGTAGCGACCGCTTGGCGCGATGATCGATGTTCCCGGATCACCGCTGCCTCCGAACGAATGTTTCTGCAGGTCCTTGATCGACTTGCCTTTTATATAAGCACCATTCAAAGAAACCAAATTGTGAGTTGAGGCAATGCGCGCTACGGTGGCCAACCAAGTGTATGGCCGGACCGTCACAAAATCCAGAGACACATAAATTCCCTCCGGCAAATTAATATCGGATAATACCCCTACCTTTTCCGGAATATGCGAAACGTGAACGACGTCGCTGACCGAACATTGTTTCAGGTCCCGCATGTTCACGTATCCAGTGTCTGATACGATGAGAGCCGATTTGTCGAAGCTCACAACAGCATGAATAGCTTCTTCATCTAACTTGCACGTCCGAAGATCGCGACCTCCATCCTCTATTTTTAGCGTATTGCCGATCGCCTCGTATTTGGTTTCTGCGTGCGAAATCACCGAAAAGACGGTCGCCGAAACGAAAAAAACGATCAGTGACAGATTCCTTTCAATCACAGTTTACTGCCTTTACTAGACGGGTGGATTCGAGTCTTCGATCATCATCAATATTTGCTGACATTCTAATCAGACATCGGGTTTATAGTCAGGGCTAGGGACAGTTCCAGCATTCAACAAAAAATCGGCATCCGTTAATCCGTATAATCGCCCGCACGCTATAGCCGCGCCCAGCACTTGAAAACGCTTTTGTGCGATGCGCAGGTGCTCAGCCAACCGCTCTGTTTCACACCAACTTCAAGAATCATTTCGTTATTGAACTCCGCATTGCTCTCGGCTTAACACAGGTTCGCTTTCTACATCAAATGTTTCTATCTGCCTTGTTTCCGTATCGATGATTTCGTAGCCAAAGCGGCTACTAATGTACAGTGATCGACCATCTCTGGCGAATGCGACATCAAATATTCCTCCGCCGAAAGTTCTTTTCAGGACAAGATGAAGTCTTGGTCGCAGCGCATAAATGGAGAGCAACTGCGCTTGAGGATTCCTCAAATCCGTTTTTATTGGAAGCCCGAATACAACCAACAACGTTTTCTTTGCATTAAATTTCCCATCAACGGCATCATGATCGATACGCGCCGCGCCGAGCCGCCGGCCGTCCGCATTAATTATTAGTTCTCTTGGATTACCCTCAGCGATAGACGCCGAAAGCTGGCCATCACATGAGTCAATAACAGCGGCGTGGGTATTGTTCATCAAAAGCCAAAACACGGCAGCGAATAATGTGCAATATCTCATACTTCGTCCCCGAGGATCCAAAAGGCGTCTTGCGTTTCTTTCCAGCGATTCGGCGGACTTAAGCGATCGCCCGGATTGATGGCTTTCGTCACAGAAAGAGACGCATCTCTTGTTACTCCCTTGTCCGCCGCCTTAGTGACTGAGTACCTAGCGCAGAAGAAGCCCGCCGTGTCGACGGCCGTGTAGGCGTCGTTTCCGGCAATTTCCGGATTATCGATTCGCGGGCCAGGCATGGGACGACCGTCAACAATTTTTTTAAACCATGCATGATCGTAGGATTTTCCATCCAGCCAACCCCTATATACCCAATACTCCGCGTAATTATATCTTCCAGTGAGTTGCTTGAATCCCCTGCCTCGGAATTTGACCCCGTCTCCCGGATCTGTATTCGCTAGACTAGCTTTCCCTTCGTAAAGGCGTTCAAAATAGGCAACGTCGGCATGAGAAGCAGGCGGCGATCTCAGGTATCCGTTCGACTCGGGCTTTATTGAAATGTGGTTATTTCTTACGGCGTTTGCAATACTGGTGGAACATTCACGGACGATCATCATGTAGAACGACTCAATAGCGCATTGCCCGAAGAAATGCGCGCTCCGAGTCGAAGTGTTGAGGGCATACCTCCGCAAAACATTATTAATTGGCTGACGGTAGTCCTCCTTATACTCAACCCCCGTCTTTCCGAGAGCCGTGTACTTAGATTCAGCATAGATCTGACATAACTCGTCTTTGTCCAACCATCCGCACTCCCTGAAATGGCGGATAAACTTCAACGGATGAAAAAACCATAGTTCCTGTCCCGCGGGCAACCCCGTCTTGTCCCAGAACTGAAACGACTTCAACAATTTCAAAAACGCCGCGTAACCTGCATCGTTGCCGTGATAGAACTCACCTTCGTCCTTCAGCTTGCGATACCGATCCTCGTTATGCGCGTTGTCCCATTCGCTCGGCGCTTCGCAGATGAAACCGCGCAATTGTTCCCGTACTGACACGTTCGACTTGATGTACTGAGCCAACACGTCTTCCTTCTTGTACCCCTCCTTCAGCGCCGCCTCCTCTCGCGTCTGATGTTCGTACACTCCCTTGACGATCTTCTTCAGCGCGTCGATATCGCACAGTCCATCCGCGCTAAACGGTGTGTTGCCCTCACTGATCTTCTGCCAACCGGCAAAACCCGAAAAATCCGCGTCCGACAGCTTCACGATCGCACTATCGCTCACGTCGATGTAGCCCTCCTGTCCGGCCGCGAATGTCATCCTTATCCAGGTGCTGCGTTCCGCAGGCGTCCTCAGCGTGGGAGACGGCGAAAGAATTCGACCGAAGCGCAGCAACTCATAGCCATCGCTTGCGCATGCCGGATACAGGGCCGTGGCCCGCTTATACATGTCGTACTCGTAGTCTCTTTCCTTCACCGGCGAGGATGTAAGCAAAGTACGCCTTCCGTCACTCGCTATCTTCCAAACATTCGTGTACTTGTCGCCCTTGTGGAAGTAGATCTCCACAAAAAGCTGCTCGACGTTCGATCCTGCATCTAACGCCGCGAAGACAATGCCTCTGAGCTTGCCATGTGAGTCTGCACCCGTCGGCAACCTGAGAAACGATCGGCCCGCGGGAATTACGAAGTAGTTATGGCCCCAGCAGTCGCTGCCCGTGGCCGTGCTCGCAGTCAGACTTCCGAGTTGAGTGCGTCCGAAATACGCGTCGTGATCCGATTTGGTCATGAAGATTTCGAAGTGCAAATGCTGCTGACCGTGGCATCCGCCGATCCAGCCAAGCACATCCTTTCTGCGCACTTTTAGGTTGCCGCCGGACTGAGCAGGCGCCGGCTCCTGATCGCCGCCCGGAGAAGGCAGGCGCAGGAACTCGGGAAGCTGCCTTCCGTCCGCGTTCATCGAGCCGTAGCTGTCAAGATCCAGCAGGTGCATATACAGCGAGTAGAACGTCAACGTCCGGCCTTCGCCCGTCTCGGTCGTGTGCTTGAGCAGCACGAAGCCCGCGTGGCTATCACGTCGGCCGTCTCCGCCATCGTAGGGCTTCTGGCATACGCGATACGCCACAACGTCACCGTCGGCGATGGCGCGAACCTTCTCGTTCTGCATCGTCGGCATCAGATGCACGCCACAATGCCAGCGCCGGTCGAACGCGATCGGGTAAGTGCCGTGCGCAAGTTCGAAGGTGTCGACCAGATCCATCATCGGATCGAGCCTCGGCAGGTTCGCTGCGTTGTCGGCAGCGGTCAGGCCCGCCGCCGGAAGGAAGGGTGGGCTGATAATCATGAATCAACGCGTCAGTGGATAAGAATTGGTCGGCTTAAAATCGCTCGCAGGCAGCCCGGGTAATGGCTTATCGGCGTTCTCCGGCCCCTCGAACGTGAACGACCCCGCCTTGATCCTGAAGTCCCCCGGACAAATCACCTCGACACTTCCGTTCTCGATCTTGATCGCCGCGCCGCCGCTCGCCAGCACCGCCTTCGTCTTGCCATTGACCAGCACGTTCGCGTTCGCGCTCGACAGGTGCAGTTGCTGATCGGCGAACACATCCATGGGCGCATCCTGCGCTTGCACCTCGATCTTCCCCTTCGAAAAGACCTTGATGCCCAGTCGAAGCGCGCATAGCGAAATCAGTTCGCCCGCCACCATGCGCAGTCGCCGCGTAATACTCACGTCCATGTCCTGGCCCGCGCTTACGATCACGTTCTCACCCGCTGAATGCTGCGTCGACTTCGGCGTCACGAACGCCATACCGCCCGGGGCGCTAGCCAGCAGCCCCGCATCGCGAAGCTGATCGAGCGCTTGCAGCAAGGCCGATTGCGTGGCTCGATCAGCCGGATCGGCTTTCGCCTGCGTGGTCGCCGTCGCCAGATCCGTCACACGTTGCAGTGCGGCCTTCAACTGCTGTATTGCCGCGGGCATTTCAAGGTGCGGCGTGTCGACTCCGGCGGCCGCGTCCGCCGAGAGAAACAGTCCTTTCGCCGCGCGCATCGTGCCCCACGCCTGCGTCGTGATTTCGAAGCCCTCTCCGCGAGGAAGCTTCTTACTGTTGAGCAGATAGCCCTGGTTCACCGCCGACTGGCGGTACACCGTGGCGATGCGCGCACTTTCCTTACCTTGCAGATCGTTGAACACGACTTCCGCGCCGAGCAGCGGCGAGCGCCAGATGGCGTAACTGAACAAGGAATCCGTGCCCCGCACCAAGTCAGGATGCGAATAGTCATGCAACGCGCCGGAAATGTGTAGGCGATCGATGTCAGCATGCGCGCCCGAGAGCAGAACTTCCGTGGACGGAAGCAAGGGCGAATGAAAGCCGCCTTGATACGACGAGAACGGACGCAGCAGACGCAGCTTCAGCAGTTGCTTGTCAGTATTGCCTGTTCCTTGCAGGAACTTGGGCAGAACGGGATACCGGCCGTGTTCATCCATACAGCCGTAAGGCGACGAGTCGAACGTCGTGACCACGCCGACGACCGGACCCTTCAGAAACCGCCAATCGCGCTCGTACACGAATTCGGGGCGGTAGGCGAGATGCGCGGGCATTGCCTTGAAGCGCACGAGCGCCGGTTTCGTGCGGCTGCCCGTCATCGTCATCGTTTCGATCACGAAGCCGTATGGCGCGCTGGCAAGCTTCGTGTTGATCAGCCTCACCACGATGCCCGGCGCCACGCCCTTCGCATTGGTCTTGCCGGAGATCTTCGCTTGCTTCGCGATCTGCTCGTCGCGCCGCGTTTGCGCTAGCGCTTCGCCCTGCTGCCGCGTCAGATGAAACTCCGCGCTGCGGTTGATCTGACCGAACACCGAGCGATCGTCAGCCGTGCCTGAAACCTTCGCTGCGGCCCGCAGAGGATCTTCGGGCGTGCGGTAATTGCGCTCCCATACTTCTATCGATGCCGGCACCAGCGCGCGTGCCTCACTAATCGACAGCACCGCTTCGTGCCAATTGTTGTTGAGCCCGGAATCCGGCATCAGCGGTATGTCGATTGAGCGCACGTAACCGCGCGGATTGTCCGTGAACACCAATGTGTCCAGTTGCCCGTCCTGGCCGCGCGCCTGTTTATAGAACCACGCAATGCCTTTTCGTTTCGCGTGACGAGTGATCATGTCCCACACGGACTCCTCGTACATCACGATCTGTTCCATCTTCTCCTGCGCGCCTTCCAGATGGAACTCGACATCGAAGGCGTCGAAGTTCGTCCGGTCGATCAGCAGTTGCGTGACCAGCTCCTGAAACGTCACGTCCCTGAAGACATCCGATTTCTGCACTTGCTTGCAAAGGGCGGCGAACCTTGGCTCGATGCGGATTTTATAAGTGGCCTCGTCCCGGTTTGTCCCGATGCGTTTGCATCGGGTGACGACGCCATTGAACGTCGCGGCCTCGTGATTGACAGGCGCGACGTAGTCGACCGAGGGCACGGCCACCCGCTCGTCGATCTGCAGCCCTGCACGTCGCCCGACCACGGTCTTGCCGTCGATGTCGAGCTGCGGCGAGGTCACCGTCACATCGACCTTATAGTCCTCGCACAGGCCCGCTTTTACTTTGAATTTCAGAACATCCAGATCGAGATCCAGCGTGCCGATCCACACGTTCAAAATCTGCGTAAGGCGCGCACTCGGATGGCGCAGCGCGTCGGTCAGATTTTTCGTCACAGCATTCATACCCGATCCTTATTCTGTTCAACGAACTCAAGCATTAATCGTTTTTCTTTGGACCGATGAATTTAGGATTGCATCACAAACAGGTCAACCCGGCTGATCGGTAGTTGTTTGACATTCACGACCTATTGATTGAAGAAATCAGAATTCGGACATCGCCCATACCATGAGATCGAAGCGCGTGATTGAAAGAATGAGAAATTGCCTTTGAGCAGCAGACTTGAAGAATCGAGAGAAAATTCAACTCTTCTTCACCGGTCCGATCGGTGTGAGGAAGCCAAATCGCACATTCTTTCAACTCGCTGTCCAGAGCGAACACTCGCTGCGTCGCGGGCCATACAGGAAAACCCGGATCAAACCCCGCCCCGCCCTCCACCCCGTGTTCGAACTATTCGAAAGCCCGCTTCAACGATTTCGCATATCACTCGCGCTCCGCAGCCGCTACATTTCTTCTGTCCCGCCGCGTCCCGCGCGAGCAGGGACGCAAAAACAAATACGGAGACAGACGTGGAAATCGATGCGACCAACATGCCGCAAGGCGCGGCATCGCCCGCTGCGTCACACGATGCGGCCACTGCGGACCGGATCTTTCGCCGCCTCGCGCTGCAAATCCTGCCGATCCTGATGTTCGCGTACATCACGTCGTACATCGATCGCGTGAATGTGAGCTTCGCGAAGCTGCAGATGGCGCAGCAACTCGGTTTCTCCGATGCAGTGTTCGGCTTCGGCGCGGGCATCTTCTTTCTCGGCTATGTGGTCTTCGAAGTGCCGAGCAACATCATCCTGCAACGCGTCGGCGCGCGCCGCTGGATCACGCGCATCATTCTTTCCTGGGGCATCGTGTCGGGCCTCACGGCCTTCGTCTCCACGCCCATGCAGTTCTACGTAATGCGCTGCCTGCTCGGCGTCGCGGAAGCGGGCTTCATTCCGGCGATCGTCTTCTATATCGGCCAGTCGTTTCCGCGCAACCGCCGCGCGCGCATCCTCAGCATGTTCTATGCGGCGCTCGCGCTGGCGGGTCTCATCGGTTCGCCGCTGACGGGCTTCATCATGCAGTACTTCGATGGTCTCATGCAGTTGCCAGGCTGGAAGTGGATCTTCATCGTCGAGGCATTGCCCGCGTTTCTCGCGGCGGTCTATACATGGAAGGGACTCGACGACGACGTCACCCAAAGCCCGCGTTTCAGCGAAACGGATCGCGCGTTGTTGTCGCGCGTGCTCGCCGAGGATCGCGCGGTAACGGCGCAATCGAATCACAAGGGCCTCTTCACCAGCGCGCTCGTGTGGGCGTTCTGCCTCATCTATTTTCTCGATGTCTTCGGCATCTACGGCTACACCTTCTGGGCCCCGACGATGATCAAGTCGATGGGCATCTCCGGCGACTTCGCGATCGGCGCGCTCGCCGCATTGCCGAACGCCGTCGCGGTCGTCGTGATGGTCATGTTCGGCCGCAGCGCGGACAAGCGCGGCGAGCGGCGCTTGCATGTCGCGGCGCTGCTGCTGATGGGCGCGGTGGGCTTGTCGCTGTCGGTGCTCTGGCATGACAACCTGTGGCTCGGCATGATCGCGCTGTGCATCGCGAATGCGGGATTGCTGTCGTTTCCGCCGCTCTTCTGGAGCATGCCGACAGCCGTGCTCGGACCGGCCGCGGCGGCGGTCGGCATCGCATGGATCAGCGCGTTCGGCAATCTCGGCGGCTTCTTCGGCCCATATGTAGTCGGCTTTCTGAAGCAGGCTTCCGGCGGCATGACGCTGCCGATCTTCTCGATGGTCGGCTGCCTCGCGCTCGGCATCGTTCTCACGATGCTGCTGCCGAAGCGCCTCGTGAACCGCTGAGCATTTTCAAACTTACACGACAACATGAAGAGAGACACAGCATGAAGCAACGCATCGGCATGATCGGTGTCGGCCTGATGGGGCACGGCATCGCGCGTAACGTGATGAAGCATGGTTATCCGCTGACGGTCGTCGAGCATCCCGGCAATCAGCCGCTCGACGAACTGCTCGCGGGCGGCGTGAAGACCGTCGCGAACGGCGAGGCGCTCGCGCGCGCATCGGACATCGTCATTCTGTGCGTGACGGGCTCGCCCGAAGTCGAAGCGGTACTGACCGCGCCCGATGGCGTGCTCGCGGGATTGCAGCCGGGCGCGATCGTCATCGACTGCTCGACGGCGGTGCCAGCATCGACGCAGCGCATGGCGGCGCTCGTGAAGGAAGCGGGCGGCCTCTTCGTCGATGCGCCCATGACGCGCACCGCGAAAGAAGCGCATGAAGGGCGGCTGAATCTGCTGGTCGGCGCTTCGGCCGAGCTGTTCGCGCGCATCGAGCCGTTGCTGCGTACCTATGCGGAGAACGTGACGCTCGTCGGCGATGTGGGCGCGGGACACAGCATGAAGCTGTTGCACAACTTCGTGTCGCTCGGCACGATCGCGCTGATCTCGGAAGCGGCGGCCTGCGCGAAACGCGCGGGCGTCGATGCGCAGACTTTCGTCGATGTCCTCGCGAAAGGCGGCGGTGGTGGCGCGGCGCTCGAGCGGCTGCGTCCGTCGCTTATCGACGGCGATCCGTCGGGCATGCCGTTTCACATGTCCAATGCGTTGAAGGATCTCGGCTACTACGTGACGATGGCCGGCGACAACAACGCCGTCGATGCGATCGCCGGCGCCGTGCGCGCGACGTATGCGGATGCGGTCGAGCAAGGCGGCGCGCATCGTACTTTGCTGGAGTTGCCGAGGTTGCTGGGCGATTGAAGTTGCGATAAAAAAAGCCGCTCATCGAGCGGCTTTCCCTGGCGCTTTAAAGCCTCAATCGTCGAGCAAGGACAAGTCGCGCACCGCGCCCTTGTCCGCCGACATCACCAGCTTCGCATACGCCTTCAGCGCAGCCGACACCTTGCGCGGACGCTGCTTCGCGGGCTTCCAGCCCTTCGCGTTCTGCTCTTCGCGACGGCGCGCGAGTTCATCGTCGGAGAGCAGCACGTCGATCGTGCGATTCGGAATGTCGATGCGAATCTTGTCGCCGTCGCGCACAAGGCCGATCGCGCCGCCCGCCGCCGCTTCCGGCGAGCAATGACCGATCGACAGGCCCGATGTGCCGCCCGAGAAACGTCCGTCCGTCAGCAGCGCGCATGCCTTGCCGAGACCCTTCGACTTGATGTAGCTCGTCGGGTACAGCATTTCCTGCATGCCGGGCCCGCCCTTCGGACCTTCGTATCGAACGATGACGACATCGCCCGCCTTCACCTTGTCATTGAGGATGTTCTCGACGGCTTCGTCCTGCGACTCGGTGACGTGCGCCGTGCCTTCGAACACGAGAATGCTTTCATCGACGCCCGCCGTCTTCACGACGCAGCCATCCAGCGCGATGTTGCCCGTCAGCACCGCAAGGCCGCCTTCCTTCGAGAACGCGTGCTCGTACGAGCGAATGCAGCCTTCGGCGCGATCCGTATCGAGGCTCGGCCAGCGCGTGTTCTGGCTGAACGCGACTTGCGTCGGCACGCCTGCGGGACCTGCCATGTAGAACGTCTTGACGGCTTCGTCGTCGGTGAGCTTGACGTCCCATTGCGCGAGCGCGTCTTTCAGCGTCGGCGCGTGCACGGTCGGCACGTCGGTATGCAGCTTGCCCGCGCGATCCAGTTCGCCGAGGATCGCCATGATGCCGCCCGCGCGATGCACGTCTTCGATGTGATACTTGTTCGTGTTCGGCGCGACCTTGCACAGCTGCGGCACGGTGCGCGACAGACGATCGATGTCCTTCATCGTGAAGTCGATATCGGCTTCGCGCGCGATCGCCAGCAAGTGAAGAATGGTGTTGGTCGAGCCGCCCATCGCGATATCGAGCGTCATCGCGTTCTCGAACGCCTTGAAGCCGACCGAGCGCGGCAGCACGCGCGCCTCTTCCTGCTCGTAATAACGGCGCGCCAGTTCGACGATGCCGCGTCCCGCGCGCTTGAACAACTGCTCGCGGTCGGCGTGCGTCGCGACGACGGTGCCGTTGCCGGGCAGCGAGAGACCGAGCGCTTCGGTGAGGCAGTTCATCGAGTTGGCCGTGAACATGCCCGAGCACGAGCCGCATGTCGGGCACGCGGAGCGCTCGACTTCGGCGACTTCCGCATCGGAATACGACTGGTCGGCGGCGATCACCATCGCATCGACGAGATCGAGCTTCTTCAGTTCGATGGCCTTCGTCTTCGGATTCGCGAGGCGCGTCTTGCCCGCTTCCATCGGGCCGCCCGAAACGAAAATGACGGGAATGTTCAGGCGCATCGCGGCCATCAACATGCCCGGCGTGATCTTGTCGCAGTTCGAGATGCAGACCATGGCGTCGGCGCAATGCGCGTTGACCATGTATTCGACCGAATCCGCGATGATGTCGCGGCTCGGCAGCGAGTACAGCATGCCGTCGTGACCCATCGCGATGCCGTCGTCGACCGCGATCGTGTTGAACTCCTTCGCCACGCCGCCCGCGGCTTCGATCTCACGCGCGACGAGCTGGCCCAGGTCTTTCAGATGAACGTGCCCCGGCACGAACTGGGTGAACGAGTTGACGACGGCGATGATCGGCTTCGAGAAATCTTCGTCTTTCATGCCGGTGGCGCGCCAGAGGGAGCGCGCGCCCGCCATGTTGCGTCCGGCGGTGGAGGTTTTGGAACGGTATGTGGGCATCGTGGTTGCGGTTGGAATGTCGCGAATGAAAGCGGGCCACGAGGGGTGAGGGCCCTTGCGCGCGGCATCCGCGACCTTTTGGGTCGGGTGGGCGCAAATTTTTGGGATTATCCCATACCTGCTTCGTCCATTCCGCTTCGACGCGCCGCCTGCACCAGCGCGCGAATCGCCCAGCGTCTGACCTTGCGCGCGCGTGCGTCGTCGAGTTGCAGCACGTCCTTGCAGACGATCATCGCCTCCGTGCCGATGACAAGCGCGAGCGCCTGCGTGAGCGTGTCGAGCGCGGCGGGACTGAACTCGTCTTGCGCGGGTTCGAGCGCGGACTCGATCAACGGTGTGCGGCGATTCTGCCGCAGCGGCATGTCGTCCTGCGATTCGCCCTTCGCCGCCCGCTCCAGCGAATGCGCGAGCATCATGCGCAACGGTGCTTCGTTCGCAAGAATCATGTCGTTGAGCGCGGCGTCGACACGCAACAATCGCGCGACCGGATCGGCCGATGCGCGCGCCGAAAATAGCTGGCTCGCAACGGGCGTGTCGACATCGAGCGATGCTTCGAGTAAGAGCGCATCGATGCTCGGGAAATGCCGATACGCCGTCGCACGCGACACGAGCGCTTCTGCCGCAACCTCTTCCAGCCCGGGCTTGCGCCCTTGCTTCATCAGCGCCGATGCCGCCTTCAGCAGATCCTTGCGCGTGCGCTGCTTCTGATTGCCGCGGGTCTTCGGTTCGGACTTCGCCATATCAAGCCTGCGGCAACTGACCGATGATCGCCGCGAGATCGACCCACACGTTTTCACGGCGAATCTGTCCGCTTTCGCTGAATTCGACGACATGCAGCATGCGAAATTCCAGCGGACGCCCACGGCCTTCGAGCCCGAACGGCCGGCCCGGCGCCTTGCCGCGCCACAACGACTCGTCGATGACAAAGCCGTCCCCATACAGACGGCGCAAGCACTCGACCCGGCTCTCCGACAGATCGGCAAACAACGCTTCGTAGAACGGCCGCGCGCGCTCGCGTCCGTGCGCCGGACCGGCAGGCCAGCCAACGACATCGTGCTCGACATCGTCGGTGAGCGTGGCGAGCACGCCTTCGACATCGTCGCTTCGTTCAAAACCGAAATGCTCTTCGATCTTGCGGTCCATCTCGACAGCAGTCAGCGTCATGATTGCCTCCTTGCACGGGTCATGCTTTCCAATTCATTCTAGTGAGACGACAGTCTCATTACAAGATTGAAATATCGTCTGGTGCGAGATGGTTAGCTATGCAATCACTTCAATGCATCGGCGCATATCGCAGATAAAAAAAAGCGCAGCCTCTTTCGAGACTGCGCTTTTTTTCCTTACGGTGCGGGGATCAAACCGCCCGTCGCACCATCAATTCCTTGATCTTGCCGATCGCCTTGGTCGGGTTGAGCCCCTTCGGGCACACGTCGACGCAATTCATGATCGTGTGGCAACGGAACAGACGATACGGATCTTCCAGGTTATCGAGGCGTTCGCCCGTCGCCTGATCGCGGCTATCCGCGATGAAGCGATACGCCTGCAGCAAG
>NZ_JARUXK010000002.1:388405-621792 GCF_031451435.1 Caballeronia sp. LZ008
CGCCGATCCGATCATCGTGCATCCGGATGTGCGTCGCATGCTGCTCACGCAGAAGGCCTATGCCGAGGCGGGCCGCGCGTTCACGTACTGGGCGGCGTTCACCGTTCCGGCGGCGCTGACGCCGTCCACCACGCTCGCCGTGATCTACATCTCGGGCGCCATGTTCTTCATCAATCTGGCATCGGGCGGCGCGTGGTCGCTGATCTCGATCGCCGCGCCGCGTCAGGCGGTGGCCTCGCTCGGCGGCATCCAGAACTTCGGCGGCTTCCTGGCCGGCTCGGCCGCGCCGATCGTCACCGGCATCGTCGTGGACCGGACGCATTCGTTCGTCGCCTCGCTGATCGTGAGCGCGGTCATCGCGCTGCTCTCGGCGGTGGCGTATCTGCTGCTCGTGCACCGGCCAGTCGCGGTATCGGAAGACGTCGGGGAAACGGCCGTCGGCGCGCTTTCCTGATTCGCTCGCCATGCCGGCGTTGCGTGTCGTTTGAAAAGATCTTCTGTCGGAGTTCGAGCTTCAATGCAAACAGTAACGTGTGTCGAAGACCTTCGCCTCATGGCGAAAAAGCGGGTGCCCAAGGCGTTCTACGATTACGTCGATAGTGGCTCGTACACCGAATCGACTTATCGCGAGAACGGTCGCGCGTTCGCCCGGCTGACGCTCAAGCAACGCGTGGGCGTGAACGTGGAAGGGCGCAGCACCGCAAGCACGATGCTCGGACAGCGGGTCGCAATGCCCGTGGCCATCGCACCGACCGGACTGACGGGCATGCAATGGGCCAACGGCGAGATCCTGGGTGCGCGCGCGGCCGAGCGCTTCGGCGTGCCGTTCACGCTCTCGACCGTGAGCATCTGTTCGATCGAGGACGTTGCGGCTCATACGAAGGCGCCGTTCTGGTTTCAGCTCTACGTCATGCGCGACCGTGGCTTCAACCAGTCGCTGATCGAGCGCGCGAAGGCCGCCGGTTGTTCGGCGCTGGTGGTCACGCTCGATCTGCAGATCAACGGGCAGCGTCACAAGGATCTCAAGAACGGCATGACCGTGCCGCCTCGCCTGACGGCGGCGAACCTGCTTGATTTTCTGCGCAAGCCGGGCTGGGTGATGCGCGCCGCTTCGGGCAGACGCAACTTCGGCAATCTCGCCGGCTTCATCAAGGGCGGTGACGATGTGATCGCGATCAGCAAGTGGGTCGCATCGCAATTCGATCCGAGCCTCGACTGGAACGACATCGCGCATATCCGCAGTCTCTGGCCCGGCAAGCTGGTGCTCAAGGGCATCATGTGCGCCGAGGATGCGCGCATGGCGGCTTCGCTGGGCGCCGATGCCATCGTCGTCAGCAATCATGGCGGACGGCAGCTCGACGGCGCGCCGTCGACGGTCGAGGCCTTGCCCGCCGTGGTGGATGCCGTGGGCGACGCCACTGAAGTGTGGGTCGATGGCGGCATCCGCACCGGCCAGGATGTGATGAAGGCGCTCGCGCTGGGCGCGAAGGGCACGATGGTCGGCCGAGCCTTCATGTATGCCCTCGGCGCGATGGGCGAACCCGGCGTCGCGCGCATGCTCGAGATTGTGCGGAACGAACTCGACGTGACGATGGCGCTGACCGGCGTCCGGTCGATCGAGGAGATCGGGCCGCACAACTTTCACGAGCCGCGTGTTGCACAGGCTTTCCGCGCGCGCACGGCCGGGGCCATGACTCAACGAGAAGAATCTGTCATTTGATTGGAGGTTGGACGCGCAATGGATCTGCAGATCGAGGGTAAATGGGCGCTCGTTTGCGCCGCGAGCAAGGGGCTGGGTAAGGGCTGCGCCGAAGCGCTGGTCGCTGAAGGCGTCAACGTCGTGGTGACGGCGCGCGGCGAGGACGCGCTCGAATCGACGGCAGCCGGGCTTCGGCAACTGAATCCCCGCGTTCAGGTGATCGCGGTGGCAGGCGATATCACGACGAGCGCCGGTCGGGAGCGGGCACTGAGCGCGGCGCCTCGCATCGACATCCTGATCAACAATGCGGGCGGCCCGCCGCCGGGCGATTTTCGCGACTGGACCCGAGACGACTGGATCGCGGCGCTCGATGCGAACATGCTGACGGCCATCGAACTGATGCGCGCCACCGTCGATGCGATGGCCGAGCGAGGCTTCGGCCGGATCGTCAACATCACGTCGGGTGCGGTGAAGGCGCCCATCGATGTGCTCGGGCTGTCCAACGGCGCGCGTTCCGGCCTGACCGGCTTCGTCGCGGGTCTGGCCCGGCAGAAACGGATCGCGGAGCATAACGTGACCATCAACAATCTGCTGCCGGGCTTGTTCGATACCGACCGCCTGAAGCAGTCCACCCAAGCGGCCGCTACCGCGCAGGGCAAGGCGTATGACGCTGTGCTCGAAGCGAAACGTCAGGCAATACCGGTAGGGAGATTCGGCACGGCGCAGGAGTTCGGCGCGATGTGCGCTTTCCTGTGCAGCGGACACGCGGGCTACCTGACCGGTCAAAACATCCTGATGGATGGGGGCTCGTTTCCCGGGACGTTCTGACGGTTCGTTTCATCGCGGCCGTCAGTCACGAGGGGCTTTCTTCTCCGAGCGCCAAAATCAGGCGGCGCTACCGGCGTGCAACGCGTCGTCCAGTCGCCGCCTTTTTCGGCATTGATAACGTTTGAACATCAATGCTTCGAAAAATTGCACTTCTTGTTTCAGCCTTCTTGCGCAAGTATCTGGTCTCAAGACGTTCATAAAAGAGAACGCGTCGGAGACAGGCACGAAGCGCAGCACAGCGTTTCGCTGCATCCCGGTGCACGCCCGTTCAGGGCTGCCGTCAAGAGTCGTCGACGCCTATCTCGCGTAACCCACCTCGCTACTTGAATCCTGCCGCCGCTTTCGAGCGCGTCTACGGCAGCGGTGCATCTCGCGCCTGCCGCAGCGAGTCGATGCACTTCCAGTATCCGCTTCATTCGTCATTGCTCAAATCAGGAGACACGTCACATGCAGATCACCGGAATGTTGCACGGCTCGCGCCTGCTGCAATTCGTCGGCTTTCCGTCCAGCGAAGTGCTGGGCCCGGGCGCCAGCGAAGAAGAGATCAAGTCGCTCATCGACCGTCACGGGCAGATATTCATCAAGCCGGTGTTCAAGGGCGGTGTGGGCAAGAAGGGCAAAGCGGGCTTGCTCGGCCGCGCCACGGATCTCAAGACGGCGCTCGCCGAAAAGGAACGACTGTACTTCGCCGAACACGCCGTAGGTCATGTGAAAGCCAAGGCGAACGGCGTGACGTTCGAAGCGGGCGTGCCGGCCAAGCACGAGGTCTACTTTTCGATCACCGATTCCACGCGTTTCCGCGCGCCGACGATGACGCTTTCGCACATGGGCGGCATGGACATCGAGGAAGTCGATCCGAAGCACGTCGCGATGGTGCCGTTCGATGCCCTGACCGGATTGAAGGCGTTCGTCGTGGCGAATGCGCTGAGCGAGATCGGCGCGCCGCGCGAAATCATCTCGCCGCTCGTGCAGCAGTTGCCGAAGCTCTGGGAGTTGTTCCACGACTTCGGGATGACGACGCTCGAACTCAACCCGATCCGCATGCGCGAGGACAAGAAGGGACGTCTCACGCCCGTCGCATGCGACTTCAAGTGCGGATTCGATCGCGACGATCCGCGCTTCTCGCGGCTCGGCCTGCCCCCGCATCTGTTCGCCGCCGACTACTCGGATTTCGAACAGGAGATCAACCAGTTGCGCACCCACCAGGGTCAAAGCGATGTCTACGTGATCAACGACAAGGGCACGATCCTCGCGCCCACCTTCGGCGGCGGCGCGAACTCGCTCGTCACGGAAATGCTCGGCGATGCGGCCATCATCTCGTCGGACTTCGGCGGCAATCCGCCCTACGAAAAGATGAAGGAAGTGGCGCGCATCTGCTTCCGGCACTGGCTGAAGCAGTCGAATGTGCTGTTCATCATCGGCGGCAAGTCCAACAACACCGACATCTTCGAAACCCTGCGCGCGATGGCCGATGCGCTGCGCGAGCACTTCAGCGAGCACGGACCGACGCCGCTCTATGTCGTGCTCGGACGCGGCGGCCCGAACCTCGTGCGCGGCATGTCCGCGCTGCGCGACACCTGCGATTCGCTCGGCCTGCCGTATCGCCTTTTCGGTTTCGACTCCGACATCAGCGAGGTGATCCAGTACGCGCGCCGTGCGGATACATGGATGCAATCGGGCGGACGCGCGCAAGTTGCGACGCGCATCGGCGCGCGCGACGCGCAATCGCACACGGCATCGGCTTGAGGAGATCGGACATGCACAAGCAAGGCAATAGTCGTTTCAAATACTTCGTCGGCATACAGTCGCTGGCGGATATCGCGACGCGCGAAGACCGCGTCTGCGTGCTCAACATCCTGGGCGGCGAATCATCGGACGTTACGCCGGTGAGCCACGCTTTCTCGGGCGCGAATGTCGTCTTCGGCACGGCGCCCGGCAAAGGCGGACAGATGCTTGCGACGCCCGCGGGCGACATTCCGGTCTTCAACAACGTGCGAGAAGGGCTGGAAGCCGGACATCGGTTCAACTGCGGCGTCGTCTATCTGCCGCCTTCGGCCGCGCGCGACGGCGTGGCCGAACTGATCCGCGTGAATCCGGATCTGCGCAAGATCTTCATCATCACGGAGAAGATCGCCGTGCACGATGCGCGTGAGATTCGCGCGATGGGTCAGCAGGCGGGCATCGACATCTTCGGCGCGAACGGGCTGGGCGTCGCGGACTCGTGGCAACGCGTACGCATCGGCGGCGCGCTCGGCGGCGACGATCCGGGCGCGACCTTGCGCCAGGGATCGATCGCGATCTTCTCGAATTCCGGCGGCTTCAGCACAACGATTGCGCAATACCTGCGCATGAGCGGCTGGGGCACCTCGACGGTCATTTCCAGCGGGAAGGATGTCTACATCCACTATGCCGCGCCGGAATTCGCCTTCGCGCTCGCAAACGATGCGCGCAGCAAGGCTGCCGTGCTGTACTGCGAGCCCGGCGGCTATTACGAAGCCGACGCGGACTTCACGAAGCCCGTGGTCGCGTGCGTGGTGGGCCGCTGGAAAAGCCGTCTGACGCGCGCGGTGGGACATGCTGGCGCGATGGCGGGCGGCGCCGACGATGCGCTCGCGAAGGAACGCTGGTTCAAGGAGAAATTCGGCGTCGAAAGGCTTTTCACGCCCGGCGATCCATGCTGCTCGGCGAAGGGTGCGGTGGTGACGAACATCGCGCATATTCCCGCCGCGCTCACGGCGGTGATGCGGGCGAACGCGACGATGCCCGACTTCGAGCCCGAAGGCAGCCTCGCGCTCAAGCCGTGGTTCGGCTCCGATCATGGGCTCGATTTGCCCGACGATCTCGCGCTTGCGGTCGTGAAAGCCGTCGCGCCCTATGACGAACAAGTCGCGCGGGTGAACGACCAGATCGGCGCGATTCCGCCGCGGCAGCCGTTGAAGGACGCATCGGGCGCCTCGCAGATGGATGCGAAGACTCAGGTGAGCAGCCTGCACGGCGTATCGATGCTCGACGCGTCGACGCATTCCTTCGAAGCGAACGTGTGCCTCGCGCTGCTGCACGAGTTCGGCGGCGCGAACGATGAGAAACTGATCGACGTCGCGGTCGGCGCGGCGGTCAACCTGTACGGCACGCCCGAACTGGCGGCGGCGCAGGCGGCGCGCGAGGCCGGCAATGCGCCCAATGCCGTGCTCGCGGCTGCTGCCGCCATCGTCGGGCCGAATCGCCAGCGCGCGGCGCGCGAGGCGGCCAAGCTGATGATCGACCGGTTCGCCGCAGCAAGACTCGTCGACGCATTCGATCGCGATTTCCACATCGACGCGATCGACACCGAGGGCAGCGCGGCACTGTTCTGCGAGGAACCGGATCCGAAGGCCGAAGCCATGCTCGCCGGTCTCGCCGCCCGTGGCGTGAATTCCGTATTCGTGCGATGGATTGCCAGCGGCCCGGGCCATCCGCGCGCGGACGCCGTGCTCGCGGCGATCACGACGACCCTCGCCTGGGGCCCGCTCGTGCGCAAGCGCATCTCGCGTCTGACGGCGGAGAGTCTGCCGTGGTGGACGAAGCTGTTCGGCACGCTGATCGGCGCTTCGGCGGACGCGTCGCGCCATCGTCCCGACAGCTTCTGCGATGTTTCCACCGAGGCGTTGCTCGGCGAGCGCTCGCTGACGGAGATTGCGTTCGCGGCGCTGCTCGGCCTCGAACCGTCCGCCGACGACCTGTTCGCTTTCAGGACGCTGACCGGATTGCTGCTCACGAACGGACCGGGTGCGATCTCGGCGCAAGGCGCGAAGGGTGCGGTATCCGCCGATGGCCCCGAATCACCCGAACGCGTGCAACTGAACAAGGCGTTGACGGGTTTTCTGACGCACACCGGCTATACGCACGGCGGCAATGGCTACGAAGGCATCGCCTTTCTCAACGATGCGTTTTACGACAGCGCCCTCGACGATCCTGCGGACCCGCATCACGGCGTC
This sequence comes from Caballeronia sp. LZ008, assembly GCF_031451435.1. Lineage (NCBI taxonomy): Bacteria > Pseudomonadati > Pseudomonadota > Betaproteobacteria > Burkholderiales > Burkholderiaceae > Caballeronia > Caballeronia sp. LZ008. Next base: position 394,907 of record NZ_JARUXK010000002.1, read on the forward strand.
GATCTCGACGCGCTCGCGCGCCGTTCCGTCGAGCATTACGCGCGCTACAAGGCGAGCCAGAAGCAGGCCGGCAGCCTCGACATCGCCAAGCTGCCGGGCGTCAATCACCCGGTTTTCAAGGACAAGCCGGTGAATCACGATCCGCGCGAGGTGTTCATCGCCGATCTGTACGAGGCGCGAGGCGAGTACAACGCGTTTCATGCGTATTACCGCGCGCTGGTGCAGGCCTTGTTCGACGCGGGCGTCTCGCGCAACGTCTACTGCGTCAATGTCGATGCCGTGATCGCCGCGCTGCTGCTGAAAATGCTGTGGCAACCGCTCAAACGCGGCGCATTCAGCGAGGCGGATCTCGAAACCGCTGCGTTCACGATCTTTCTGTATCCGCGCATGCTCGGTTGCGCCGCGGAAATCGACGATCACCTGAACCGCGGTCGAAACATGGACACGCGCACGCCCGCTTCACAGTGCCGTTTCATGGCCTGAGCGCCGACATCCGGGAGGTCGGCCGAGCCGACCGTTTCCGGCGATTGATAACCATAGGACATCAATCGTTGAGAACATTGCACTTATCGTTTTGATGGCGACGCGCCATCATTCCCGAAAGACAAGAGCGGACACTCCGCAAATTTCGGGACTTCAGGAGACACATCGATGCATCCCTCACCTTCCACCCTTTCGCCGGGACATTCCAAGGCTGCGGCGGTTTTCCGCGTAACGGCCGGCAATTTCCTGGAGCAGTTCGACTTCTTTCTGTTCGGCTTCTACGCGACGCAAATCGCCGGCGTGTTCTTTCCGGCATCGAGTGAATTCGCTTCGCTGATGATGACGTTCGCGGTCTTCGGCGCCGGATTCCTGATGCGTCCGCTGGGCGCGATCGTGCTCGGCGCGTACATCGACGATGTCGGCCGCCGCAAGGGCCTGATCGTCACGCTTTCCATCATGGCGAGCGGCACCATCCTGATCGCATTCGTGCCGGGATACGCGACGATCGGTCTTCTGGCCCCCGCGCTCGTGCTCGTCGGACGTCTGCTGCAGGGGTTCTCCGCGGGCGCCGAACTGGGTGGCGTATCGGTCTATCTCGCTGAGATGGCCACGCCCGGCCGCAAGGGCTTCTTCACGAGCTGGCAGTCCGCGAGCCAGCAGGTCGCGATCGTCGTGGCCGCGGCGCTCGGCTTCGCGCTCAACCAATTCCTCGACACCACGGCCATCGCGAGTTGGGGATGGCGTGTGCCGTTCTTCGTCGGCTGCATGATCGTGCCGTTCATCTTCATGCTGCGTCGCAATCTGGAAGAAACGCAGGAATTCAAGGCACGTCAGCATCGCCCGAGCATGAAGGAAGTGTTCCGCACGCTGGCCCAGAACTGGGCCGTCGTGATCGCCGGCATGATGCTGGTGGCGATGACCACCTCGAGCTTCTATCTCATCACGGTCTATGCGCCGACTTTCGGCAAGACGGTCCTGCATCTGAGCACCGCGGATAGTCTGCTCGTGACCTTGTGCGTGGCCGTGTCGAACTTCGTGTGGCTGCCGATCGGCGGGGCGCTCTCGGACAAGATCGGCCGCAGGCCGCTGCTCGTCGGCATGACGGTGCTCGCTATCGCAACCGCATACCCCGCGCTGTCGATACTCGCCCACGCGCCGAGCTTTATCAACATGCTGCTCGTGCTGCTTTGGCTCTCGTTCATGTACGGCATGTATAACGGCGCGATGGTCGTCGCGCTGACCGAGGTGATGCCGGTTCAGGTGCGCGTGGCGGGTTTCTCGCTTGCTTACAGCCTTGCGACGGCGGTGTTCGGCGGCTTCACGCCGGCCATCTCGACGGCGCTCATTCACATGACCGGCGACAAGGCCGCGCCCGGATACTGGATGAGCTTCGCCGCCGGCTGCGCGCTTCTGGCGACGTTTGCGCTCTATCGCCGGCGTGCGGCGACGCTGACTCCGGCGCACTGACGCGTCGCTCGTTGCGCCAAGCGTCTATCGAACCCTACACGACTCCGATCATGAAAAATCTGCTTCCGAAACTATGCGCGGCTGCGCTCATCGCCACCTCGGCCGTTGCGTTCAGCGTGCAGGCCGCCGACCTGCACGTCATGAGCTCGGGTGGCTTTACCGCGGCGTACAAGGTGCTCGGTCCGAGGTTCGCGTCCGAGACGGGCAACACGCTCGACACGGCGCTGGGTCCGTCGATGGGCAAATCGCCCGAAGCCATTCCCAACCGTCTCGAACGGGGCGAGCCGGCCGACGCCGTCATCATGGTCGGTTACGCGCTCGACGAGCTGATCAAGCAGGGCAAGGTCGTGCCCGGATCGCGCGTGGAACTGGCGGACTCGCGCATCGGCATGGTCGTGCGCGACGGTGCGGCCAAGCCCGACATCAGCTCGGCGGAAGGCCTCCGGCAGACGCTGCTGCATGCCAAGTCGATCGCCTACTCGGACAGCGCGAGCGGTGTCTATATCGAGCGGGAGCTGTTCACGAAGCTCGGCATCGAGGATCAGGTCAAGCCCAAGGCGAAGATGATCCCGCGCATACCAGTGGCCTCGGTCGTCGCGAACGGCGATTACGAGATCGGCTTTCAGCAGGTGAGCGAGTTGCTGCCGGTCAAGGGCGCGACCTTCGTCGGAAAGATTCCCGAGTCTTTGCAGTCCGTCACGCGTTTTGCCGCTGGCATTCCCGTGAGCGCACAGCATCCGAAGGAAGCGAAGGCGCTCCTCGACTATCTGGCATCGCCCGGCGTTCAGGCAGATGTGAAATCGACGGGACTCGATAGCGTCGCCGCGCATTGATACAGCCTTCGCCGTCAACTTCTCGAGGTGCTGCTCGCGTGGTCCTCTGCGCCGTCGGCGTCGCCCGGCGCCGGCGCGCGCAGCATCCGGGCGAGGCGCGCGCGATCGCAAGCGCCTTCCCACATCGAAACGAAGATCACCGCGCACGCGTTGCTGATGACGCTCGTGAGCGCGCGCGCTTCGGACATGAAGCGGTCGATGCCCACCAATAGCGCCACGCCGGCGACGGGAAGATCCGGAATCACCGTCAGCGTCGCGACGAGCGCCACCAGGCCGCTCCCGGACACGCCCGCCGCGCCTTTGGACGTGAGCAGCATGACCGCGAGCATCATCGCGATCCGCGGCGCGGAGAGCGACACGTCGCACGCCTGCGCGATGAACATGGAAGCAAGCGTCAGATAGATCGCGGTGCCGTCGAGATTGAACGAATAGCCCGCGGGCAGCACGAGTCCGACGACGCCCTTGTCGCAGCCGAGCATCTCCAGCTTGGTGATGAGGCGCGGCAACACCGGTTCCGTCGACGAAGTCGCCAGTACGATGAGCAATTCCTCGCGCAGATAACGCAAGAGCCGCCAAAGCGCGAAGCCGTGCAAGCGCGCAAGCGCAGCGAGGACGAGCGCGACGAACAGCACGCATGCCACGTAGAACGACACCATCAACATGCCGAGGGAGCCGACCGAGTGAATCCCGAAGCGGCCCACCGTGAAAGCCATCGCGCCGAATGCGCCGAGCGGCGCGAGCCGCATGATCATCGCGAGGATGCGAAACAGCGCCTGGGCGATGCCATCGATGAGCGCGAGCACGGGCCTGCCTGCGCCGGGATGCAGATTCAGTGCAAAGCCGAATAGCAGCGAGAGCAGCAGCACCGGCAGCACCTCGCCCTTCTCGAAGGCGCCGAGCATCGTTTCGGGGATGACGTTCAGTGCAAAGGCGACGAGACCATCCGGATGCGCCTGCTTCACATACTGCGCGAGGATCGTCGTATCGAGACTTCGGGCGTCGATATGCATGCCGGCGCCGGGCCGCAGCAGAAAGGCCGTGACGAGTCCCAGCGCGAGCGCCACGGCAGTCAGAAGATAGAAGAGTCCCAACGCCCGGAAGATTGCGCGCCCGATGGCTTTTCCGCTCGCGACAGACGTGATCCCGGAGACGATCGTGCAGAAGACGATCGGCGTGATCATCATCCTGACGAGGCCGACGAAACCGTCGCTGACAGGCTTGAGAAGCGAGCCGGCTTGCGGCCAGAAGTGCCCGAGCGCCATGCCGAGCAACATGCCGAGCACGACCTGCACATAGAGCAAACGGAGCGTTCTCGCCACCCTCACGACGCGGGCTTCCTGCTCGGGCGCGCTTTTGGAGCGACGTCGTCGGTTAATGTGCCGCTGCTCCTGACATCGCCTCTCATATCCAGAATCGTTTGATGAAACTCCTGCGCGGCCGGCGTCAGCGTGCGCCCGCGGCGTCTCACGATTCCCACTCGTCGCTTCACGACGGGGTCGACCAGCGGCACACTCGTGAGGATGTGATGATTGCGTCCGGGCATGGCCATCGACGGTACGGCGGCGACGCCGAGGCCCGCTTCGACGAGACCGAGCATGGTCGTGACGTGACGTGTTTCGCACACGCTGGGCGCGCGCGGCGATACGGCCGAAAGAGCCTGATCGAGCAACAGGCGATTGCCGGACGTCTTGTCCACGGAAACGTATTCGTGTTCGTAGAGCTCGTTCCAGGTCACGCGTTTCTTGCGCGCGAGCGGGTGGTCGCGACGGCAAGCCGCAACGAACTGCTCCTGCAGCAGCACTTTGAAGTCGACCTCGGACTCCTGGCTTCCCATGAAGCTGACGCCGAAATCGGCCTCGCCGCTGATGACGGCGGAGAGCACTTCGTTCGCGCTCGCATCGAGCAGTTTCACCCGGATGCGCGGAAAACGGCGATGGAAGCTCGCAACCGCGCTTGGCAGAAAGTAGTAGGCCACGGATGGCACACAGGCAATGGTTACGTGACCCAATCGGCTCGATGAGACATCGCGGATGCCGAGCAGGGCGACATCGAGATCGTCCAGCAGCTGCTCCGCGCTCGGCGCGAAGGCGCGGCCCACAGTCGTGAGCGTCACGCTGCGCGTGGTGCGTTCGAAGAGACGCACGCCGAGCGCTTCCTCCAGCTTGTCGATCCGGCGGCTCAAAGCCGGCTGGGATATGTTCACCGCCTCGGCTGCCTTTCGGAAGCTGCCCAGTTCCACCACGGCTCTGAATGCCTGCAAGTCGTTGAGGTCGAAGTTGACGCCCACGGGCCATTCTCCGCGTTCTTAGATGCCGATATTGTGCATTACGCGGAGGGGGGCGGCTAATTGTGGGGGCGGGTTGTGATCTTGGTCTGGTCGGACGAGGGCGGCGGTGGGGCTTCGCGAAGCCGTGAGCCGGGGATGATGGCGAGCGGATAACGATTGATGCGTTCGATGCTATTTTCCGGTTGTCGATCGGCGCGCGTTTTCAAGCGGCAGGGAGCGGGTGGGCGGGTCTCTCGGCACTAGACGTCGATCGTTACAACCCCGACCGCACGGCGGAGGTTTGGGCAAAAACGCGTGCAGTGAGCAAGCGGGTCGATCAGAGTCGGAAGTTGGTTCGAAGGGGGCTTATCGGCCATGAAGGGCCTTCGCTCGCAGAAGCGGCGAGACATTCCAGCGTCCGAAATACATCGACTAGCGACATCAAGCCAGGGCGATGGGGCCCGCTTAGAGGATTTGACGATTGCGTCGCGCGTCGGATGACTTTCGGCCATGGAAGGGTTAGCGATGCGGCTACCCCCGGCTGGTAGACGTCTAGGTGCTTTGACGGTCGATTATGGTGAAGCCAGTATCGATCTTGACGTGCACAGGCTGATGCCCGGCTGCCGAGCTTTGCGCAAAGCGCGACAGTAATGATTCGGCCGCTTTCACGCCGATGACGGCGCCTTCGACTCGCACTGTCGAAAGAGAAGGATAGATGTGCGCGGCAGAGCTTAGATCCCCGAAGCCCATCACAGCAATCTGCTCAGGTACGCTCATTTTCCGACTGGCTGCTTCGGCAAGCACCCCCTGCGCGAGCGTATCGGAACTGCATACGACGATTTCCGGCGGCGTCTCATCGAACAGACGGGCCGCGCCTTCGCGCCCCGCTTGCACGGTGGCCGGTGCAGGGAGGATCGCGAACGTAGCTTTGCCAATGCCGTGTTTCGCGAGTTCGGCGATCAGGCTCCTGCAGCGGCGCAAACCTCGCGGATCATCGATGGAAACGACGCCGAAGCGCTTGTAACCTTTCGCGAGAAGGTGCCGCGCGACTTGCTTGCCTACTTCTTCGTGCGAGAAGCCAATGACGGTGTCGATCGGTTTGTTGGTGAGATCCCAGATTTCGACGACCGGAATCTTGGCTTTGACGAGCCGCTCGACTGTCGCCTTGGTATGGCTTGTACCGGCGAGCACGATCCCATCAGGCCGCCTGCCGAGAATCGCTTCGACTAAGGCTTCTTCGCGAGCTGTCGAGTAAGCGGTGAGACCCAAAAGCGTCTGATAACCCGACGCGGTCAATTTGTCGACGAGCGACTGCACGGTCTCCGCAAAGATAGAACTTGCGATGGTCGGCAACAGGATGGCGACCAGCCGGCTTTTGCTGCTGGCCAGTCCGCCCGCAAGCATGTTGGGCACGTACCCGGTGGCCTGGACCGCTTCAAGCACTTTCTTCTGGGTGTCGCTACGAACGAGTTCCGGCCGATGAAGGGCACGGGAGACTGTCATCGGCGCAACGCCCGCCACCCTTGCCACATCGATAAGCGTCACGCTCTGGAGCACGCCCGCTTCGGTCGTTTGCCGGTTATCGCTTTTCTTGGCCATTTCAGAGTACTGGATCTAACGATTAGTGCGCAACAGCATTAGACCACGAACCGCATCGAACCCATGCGGAAACGCAAGCAGGCCCATGCCGCAAGGGTAAACGACAATGGTTGCGCAATCAATTAGGCGTCAGCTGCGCGCACCGTCTGGCTGCGAGTTGCTGACAGCAATTGTTCGCGCTCGAGCGCGCTCAAATATCCGCTGGTACAACGCAAAGCGGATCAAGGTCTCCCTAGGCTCCCTGAGCCCGCTCGAGTACCGGCAGAGTCTTGGAATTGCGGCATAAATCAGTCCAAGAATTTAGCCGCACCCCCAAATGAAGCGCGCCACCTCCCGCACACGCGGAGGCGACGTCCGGCTCGCGTTCCGAAACGTGCCTCATGCCGAGCCGCTCGCAATCAACCGGTTCCTCGCTGAGTACGCCAGCTACAAGAACGTCGGGGCTCACTGCTCCTCATCCGCAGCAGCAGGCTCGGGCTTGCACGCGCAGCTATACGCGGACTTCCCCCAATTGAAGAGCCGCGAAGTCTTTCCGATGCCCGGATTGAACGCGTTGGTCGGATCGAGTTCTTCGTAAAACGCACTGAGGGCCTCACTCGCCTTGTAAAGATGGCCGACATTGTGCTCGGCGGGATACTCGGCGCCGCGCGCATCGAGCAGCGCAAGAATGTCATCCTTGATGCGGTCGCAGTCGACGCCTTTCTTGACGAGATATTCCTGATGCAGCACGTGGCAGAAGAAATGGCCGCAATACATTGCGAGCTCGATGTCTTTCGTGATGTGCGACGGAAGCCGTTCGAACCAGTCGGTCGCGTTGCGCGGCAGCGCGATGTCGAGGGCGACGATATCTTCTACCGTCCTCGGATGAACGGCCCGATATCGAACCATTGCGCCACCGACGGCAAAGCGATTGAGAAACGCTGCCTTGCCTTCTTCTTCCGTGCACTCGAAGAAGTCGCCCTGTTTCGTTGGGAATCGGGATTTCAGGTAGGCGCGCGCCTCGTGCACGCCTTCGTTGCCCATCTTCAACAACAGATGGTGTTCGAATCGGTCGCGATAATCGATCAGCCGGCGAGGCAGATGCTCGGGCAGTAGCCGGCTCAATCCCTGCAATAGCCGATCGCTGACGGCATTGCCCAGGCCCGCCTTTTCGGTGATGCCGTCGAATCGGCTCTTCGCCGCAAACGCGCGCGGCACCTTGTCGGTGCCGAAGGCCTGTATGTACAGGAACATATCCTTGCCGTAGCGGCGGCTGATATCGAACGCGCCGCGGTGCATGTACTCGCCCGCGATCGGCAGGCTGGCGAAGCCGCCCAGAATGTCACGGCGTATCGTTTCCAATTCGGCCGGATCATTGCTGCCGAGATAGAACACCTGCGTATGTTCGTCCGCCGGAAAGGTATCGAGCCGCAGCGCAAAGACGGCAAGGTGTCCGGCCGAACCCGACGCTTCGTAGAGCCGGCGCGGATCGGCATTAAAACGCGCGGGCGTGGACGCGGTGATGTCACGGACATGCGTGCTGTACTCGCGGTCTGACGCCAGTAGCCCGGTGGCCGCCGGAATATCGTCGGGCAAGTCGTCCGCGTCGAGCCGGCCGAGGATGGCTTCGGCGGACTCACCGAGATCGATGCCCAGATGATTGACGAGTTGGAGTTCGCCGTCGGCCGTGATTCGCGCGTGGATCGACAACTGGGTGAACGCGGGGCCCCGGCGGATCAGCGAGCCGCCCGAGTTGTTGCAGACGCCGCCAGTCACCGAAGCGCCGATACAACTGGAGCCGATGACCGAGTGCGGTTCGCGCTTGAGCGGTTGCAGTTGCTTTTCCAGCTGATCTAGCGTCACGCCCGGCTGACAGATCACCTGCTCGCCGTTGCGAATCAGGTGGAGCCGCCGTAGACGCATAGCGTTGATGACGATAACCGGACGATCGTAGCCTTCGTCAGCCGGTGTCGATCCGCCCGTCAGCCCGGTATTGGCGGCCTGGCAGATGACAATGACGCCCGCGCGATGGCAGGCCTGCAGCGCATGCCAGAACTCGAGGAGCGTTCCGGGCTGAACGGCGGCGACGATCTGACCGCCGCCATAGCGATAACCCTGACGAAACCGTCGCGTTTCCGTAGCGCCCGTGAAGACGAACTTGCTGCCAACGATGTCGCCGAGCGACTGGATGAGTGCTTGCATAGTGGAAGATTCGATCTTGTGACGGTCTGCTGCGCCTTCACGCCAAGGCCGTGAATGAACCGATGGTCAAGACGGAGCACTACGCTCCCGCGTTCCCATCAATCTTGCTCGCGCGGATGTATGAGTCTTCCGTGCTGCGAATATGTGCACGCAGTTCCGTGCACGCCTTGCGCACGTTCCCGTCACGGATCAGACGCATGATTTCGGCATGCATGTCGTCACACGTGCCAACGGGCTTGTCGCCGACTGCAAGCCGCGCGCGCAACGCCTGAATCTTATCGGCAACGAGTTGATAGGCGGACTGCAGATATGCGTTGCCGCAGCATTCGAGAATCGCCCCGTGGAATTGAGCATCTTGCTTGCGATGGCGGCTGTCATCGTCGAGACTTTCTTCGCGGCCTATTTTCAGCGCCGCTGTCAGACGTTGTGCAAGCTCATCGGCGTCAAGGCGCATAGCCAGCTCGAGAGCCGACAGTTCGATGATCTCGCGAAAACGACAAATCTCGCGAACCTGATCCTCCGTCGGCTTGAACACCAACGTGCCGGACTGCGGAAGGATCTCGACCAGCCCTTCCAGCTTGAGTTGCAGCAGCGCCTCGCGCACCGGCGTTTTGCTGAATCCGAGCTTGAGCGCCAGCGCACTCTCGGACAACTGACTGCCGAACGGCAGTTCGCCATCGACGATCGCGTTGCGGATCATGTCCTTCGCGATGGCAGTCAATGACTTCGGGCGCTCCACCAGCTTTTCGATCTTCATGTTCAAGGGGCATCGACTATTGGTCGTATGACCGGGGCGGTGCTTGTTTCAAAGCACGGGCAGTTTTTAGGGATATTAGCACGCGCCGCTTGCACGCCCAAGAATTGATATCTAAGATATCAGTTAACGATCGGCGGCAGACGCGCGGCCGGGTCGTCCGAAGAAGATGAAGTCAACCGGAGGAGACACATGCGTAGCTTTCGCAATATCAGACACACGCTGGCGGGCGCCTTGGTCATAACGAGCGGGACGGTTTTCGCGGCGGCATCGTCACCGAACGTGGCACCCAGCGCGCCGCATATGGAAGTGGTGGCCGAGTGGAATCGCTTGCCTTATGACCTTGGCGACGCGCAAGCCGAACAGGCTTACGACAGCAACCAGACGTACAAGAAGGTGCTGCTGCAAGGCGTGAAAGTCGACTCGAAGGGCACGATGTACGTCAGCACCGCGCGCTGGGGCGGTCCTGACGTGCCCGCAACGCTGTCGAAGCTTGTTCACAAGAACGGCCGCTGGGAACTGCAGCCCTTCCCGAGCGCTGCAATGAACAAGGTCGGCGACCGTCAGGCGTTGCAATCCGTGCTTGGCTTCGAGATCGATCGGAATGACGTGATGTGGATTCTCGACCAGGGGCACATTGCCGGACAGCCATCGGCACAAGGTGCGGAGAAACTCGTTCTGTGGGACCTGAAGGCAGACCGCGAAATTCAGCGCTACGAGTTCAACGACGCCGACTCCGATAAGAAGTGCTCGTTCCTGAATGATGTCGTTGTCGATAACGATCGCGGCTTCGCGTATATCACCGACTCGGGAATCTTCTGCGACCATCTGCACGGCGGACTCATCGTGTATGACCAGAAGCACAATCGCGCGCACCGCGTGCTCGATCAGACCGTCTTCACGACCGACGAAGCCGACTTCCATTTCCGCATCGATAATGAGGCGGTGCTCAGCAAGACACCGATGCGCACAGGCGCCGACGGTATTGCGCTGTCGGGTGACAAGCGCACGCTTTACTGGACCAACTTGTCTGGCCATACGCTGTATTCGCTCGATACCGCGTTGCTGCGCGACTTTGATTCCAGCGAATCGACACTGCGCACCGCCGTCAAAAGAGTCGCGTCGTTGCCCTCGAACACCGACGGCATGATCGCCGACCGCAAGGGCAACCTTTACATGACGGCGCTCGAATTGAATGGTCTCATGTTCCGCGACGCAAAGACAGGCGCCATCTCAACCTACGCGATCCATCCCGAGATGGCGTGGCCCGATACGCTCAGCTGGAGTCCGGACGGGTCGCTTTACGTCGTGTCGGGGCATCTGAACAAATGGGTCGACAACGCAATGGATTTCGATAACCCGGCCGTGCCGAATTTCCGTATCTGGAAGGTGCAGGCGAACGGCCGCAGTTATACCGCGAAGTAGACGGCGAGCAGGACTCACTCGATTGACACCCGATGCATTTCCCCGGAATGCAGCGTCAAACGACCGATTAGGTGTACTACAAACGAAAGGAGCATGACATGGAACTGGCAGAGTTGATCAAGGGTTTCGAGAGTGTGGCGACGGCCTCCGTTGCCGATGCGGTGGATCAGATCGCAGGCGTTCGCGGGTACATGGATGAGTCGATCAAGCCGCGTATCAACGACAAGAAGATCGTCGGGCCCGCAGTGACGATCCTAGAAGCGCCGACGCACGAGAAAGTGCCGCCGCAGCACGCGCTCGACGCGATCGACGAATCGCCCGCCGGTAGCGTGATTGTGATCGGTATCTACGGCGAGACGAACGTCGCGGTGTGGGGCGGGCTGATGACCGCGGGCGCGGTGGCGAACCAGCACGTCGGCGCGATTCTCGACGGCGGCGTACGCGATCTGACGGAAATCCGCCGCGACTACGACTTCCCGATCTATTCGCGGTCCGTGTCGCCAGGCACGACGGTCGGCCGTTTCACGACACTCGCGGCGAACGTGCCCGTCGAGTGTGGAAGCGTGAAGGTGCATCCGGGCGACATTATCGTGGCTGATATCGATGGCGTCGTTGTCGTGCCGCGCGTGCATGCGGAAGCGGTACTGAAGCTCTCGCAGGAAATCGATGAGCGCGAACTCGAACAGGCACGTCTCATCATCGGCGAGAAGTCGTTGCGCAAGGGACTGGCGAAGTATGGCCGCATCTGACATGGCAGCGGAAATCGTCGCGATTGGCGAGCCGATGATCGAGTTCAATCAGACGCAGGCCAATGCCCGCGACTACTTGCAGGGTTTCGGCGGCGACACATCGAACTTTTGCGTAGCGGCAGCGCGACAGGGCGGAAAGGTGGGCTACATCACACGTCTGGGAGATGATGCCTTCGGTCGCAGCTTCCTCGATCTATGGCGCAGCGAAGGCGTCGATACGAGCGGCGTCGCGACGGATCGAGAGGCGCATACCGGTGTGTACTTTGTCACGCACGACGAGCGCGGCCATGCGTTCAGCTATCTGCGCCGGGGATCGGCGGCGAGCCGTCTCTCGCCCGCGAACTTGCCACTGGACGTAATCGGCCGCGCGCGTTATCTCCACGTATCCGGCATCAGCCAGGCCATCAGCGAGAGCGCATGCGACGCGGTTCTTGCGGCCCTCGAGCATGCGAAGCGCGAAGGCATCGCGGTGACGTTCGATTTGAACGTGCGGCTGAAGCTCTGGCCGCTCGCGCGTGCGAGGGCGATCATCGATGCAACGGTGCGTTACGCCGACTACCTGCTGCCGAGTCTCGAAGACGCGCAAACGCTCACGGGTCTTTCCGATCCCGAAACGATCGTCCGGCACTATCTCGCGCTCGGTCCGCGAACCGTTTGCCTGAAGCTGGGCGGCGATGGAGTTCTCGTCGCCCAAGGGGAATCGCGCGTGCGCATCGAAGGGCACAAGGTCGATGTCGTCGATGCAACGGGCGCGGGCGATTGCTTCGACGGTGCGTTCGTCGCGCGTCTGGCGGCTGGCGACAGCGCCGAGGCCGCAGCGCGCTATGCGAACGCCGCTGCCGCGCTGTCGACGCAAGGCTATGGCGCGGTTGAGCCGATTCCGCGCCCCCACGACGTGCGGGCCATGCAGTCCGCGAGCTGATGCGGTGCTAGCCGGTCATTGCGTCTGCGCCGTGGCCGGCTTCTTCGATCAATAACACATCACCGATACCGCCACAGGGCAGGCGAGGGGACATGTCATGAACGACCATAACGACAATCTTGCGCTCGAAAAGCGCACGATGAGAAAGGTGACGCGACGGCTCTTGCCGTTTCTGATCCTGCTGTATTTTTTTGCATTCCTGGATCGGGTCAATGTCGGCTTCGCCGCGCTGACGATGAATAAGGACATCGGCCTGTCGTCGTATGCGTACGGCTGGGCGGCGGGCATCTTCTTTATCGGTTATTTCATCTTCGAAGTACCGAGCAACCTTGCGCTCGCCAAAACCGGCGCGCGCGTATGGCTCGCGCGCATTCTCATCAGTTGGGGCCTCATCTCGGCATGCGGTGCATTCGTCACCGGCCCCACAAGCTTCATGATTCTGCGCTTCGTTCTCGGGGCGGCGGAGGCAGGCTTTTTTCCTGGGGTGATCTTGTATCTCACCTTCTGGTTTCCGTCGCGGTATAGGGCGCAGGTCGTGGGACTTTTCATGCTCGCCAACCCGATCTCGACCGCGCTCGGCTCGCTCGTGTCGAGCTTCATTTTGCGCATGGACGGCCTGTTCGGTATCGCGGGATGGCAATGGCTCTTTGTGATTGAAGGCCTGCCGTCGGTGCTGCTCGGTTTCGTGACGCTGCGCTTTCTTGCCGATTCGCCGCGTCAGGCCGTCTGGCTCGACGACGACGAGCGCCGCTGGCTCGATGCGCGTATTACTGGCGAAGCCGCCGAACGCGAGCTGCATCACAAGGCGAGCGCTTTGCAAACGCTCGCGAATCCGCGCGTGTTGCTGCTCGGTGCGATCTACTTTCTGATCGTCACCGCGAACAATGGGCTTGTACTGTGGCAGCCGCAGATCATGAGGATGCTCGGTGTGGCCGATGAATGGATTGGCCCGGCAAACGCAGTGCCGTTCGTCATCGGCGCATTGACGATGGTCGTGTGGTCGCGCGCCGCCGACCGGCGCGGCAAGTACCGCCTGGATCTCGCATGTGCCTGCGTGGTCGCGGCACTGGGCCTGGCCCTTGCCGCCACGTCCTCTTCGTTGCCAGCGATTTTCCTCGGACTGACGATCGCCGCAATCGGCGGATATGGCGCGTTGCCCTCGTTCTGGGCGTTGCCGACGACCTTCCTCGGTGGCACGGCGGCAGCGGCCGGTATCGCGCTGGCGAATTCCATCGGCAATCTCGGCGGCTTCGCGGGTCCGTATCTGCTGGGGTATGTACGTTCGACGACTTCCGGATATGCGGTGGGGCTCGGCATCCTGGCGGCCGCTGCACTGCTCGCGGCGATCGTTACGCTGCTCTCGGGCCGTTCGCGCGAACGTCGGCAGGCATCGGGAATAGGCACGGACCCTGTCGAAGGCCGGCGCACGAACTGACAAGGGGACGACATGAACAACAGCGCTTCAAGCTTGGGCAAACCGGTGCCGCGTCGCCGCTGGTGGATCGGCATTTTCATCGGCATCGGCATTCTGGTGAATTACATCGATCGCGTGACGCTCTCGGTCGCCGCGCCGCAACTGAGCGAAGCCTTCAACCTGACGCCAGGCGATATCGGCATTCTGTTCAGCGCGTTCTCGTGGGCTTACGCGCTCCTGCAAATTCCGGCCGGGGTCGTCCTCGATCGTTACGGCGTGACGCGCGTGGGCCGCTGGGGGGCGTTTCTGTGGGCGGTGTCGTCAGTGATCACGGCGCTGGCGAGCGGCTTCGGCGGACTCGTCGCGGCGCGCTTTCTGCTCGGCGTCGCCGAAGCGCCCGGACTCGCCGCGAGTTCGAAGGCCACGGGCTACTGGTTTCCGCGCGGCGAACGCGCGCTTGCGACATCGATCTTCGACGCGTCCGCAAAATTCGCCAATGTGATCGGCGTGCCGCTGATCGCTTTCGTCGTCGTCACGTTCGGCTGGCGCTGGGGCTTCTGGGTATCGGCGATGCTGAGTCTCGCGTATTTCGCGGGCTTCTGCATCGTCTATCGCGATCCGTCGAAGGACGCGCGGCTCTCTCGCGAAGAGTTAGCGTACATCCAGCGGGGCGGCGCGACGCCGGAGGGACAACCGGCGTCGAGCACGGCCGGCATGCTGGGCTATCTGCTGACCAACCGGAAAGTCTGGGGGCTAACGATCGGCTATTCCGCATACGACTACGCGTTCTACCTGTTCCTGACATGGCTGCCGAGCTATCTCGTGACGACCATGCACATGAGCGTCTTGCACTCCGCGGGTTACGCGATGATTCCCTGGGCATGGGCGACGTTCACCGATGTATTCGTCGGCGGCTGGATCATCGACCGCATGATCGCCCGTGGTCACGACGAAAGCCGTGTACGCAAGGCGGTGCTGATCTTCGGCATGATCTGCGCGCTTGGCATTCTCGGCGTGATCGGTACGAGCGACCCGCGCTGGGCGATCGCGTGGATCTCAATTTCGCTCGGCGGACTTGCCATCGCGGGCGCGGTGACGTGGTCGATTCCTTCGCTCATCGCGCCGCGCGGCGGCGTCGGCACGGTGTCCGGCATCATGAACTGCGTCGGCAACGTAATGGGAGCGGTGGCGCCTGCGTTGACTGGCTTCATCGTGAGCGCAACCCATTCGTTCGAGAACGCGTTCTGGGTCGCGGGCATGGTGATCTTCGTGGGGATCCTGTCGATCGTCTTCGTGCTGGGTCGCATCGAGCCGATTCCCAGTCCGCCAGACGAGCGCGGGCAGGCCGCGGGTGCCGCGACTTGACGAAGCAGCACGACGCGGCGCGAGTCTCGCGCCGCGCGAGTCGGTCGAAAGTTGCGGAGAAGAAGGATCAGTCCACCGGATCGCCGTTTTGCGGACCCGGATAGCGCGCCAGCCAATACGCATATTGCGCGGGCAACAGCGACGACGACCGGGGCACGTTTAACTCCCGCGCCGCGCGGAACGGGTAATGCGGATCGGCCAGATGCGCGCGTCCCATCATCGCGATATCGAGCTGATGCGCGGCGATGGCGCGCTCCGCGTCAGCCGGATCGTCCATGCCCCACGCCGTCGCCACCGCAATTTGCGCTTCATCGCGCACGCGCGCGGCGATCGGCGCCATGAACGCCGACGACCACGGCACCTTCGCCTGCATCGTCGAGAAGCCCATGCTGACGTTGAGCAGGTCGAGGCCGTCATGCTTCATGCGCCGCACGAGTTCAATCGATTCCGCGAGCGTTTGCTCGTCGCGGCCATCGAATTCGATCACGCCTAAGCGCGCGGTCAGCGGCAGGCGCTCGGGCCACACTTCGCGCACCGCACGCAGCGTTTCGATGAGAAAGCGTCCGCGTCCTTCGGCATCGCCGCCGTATCGATCCGTGCGACGGTTTGCGTGCACCGAAAAGAAGCTTTGGGCGAGATAGCCGTGCGCGAAGTGAAGTTCGAGCCATTCGAAACCGGCATCGCGGGCGCGGACGGCGGCGGCCACGAAGTCGCGCTGCACGCGCGCGATATCGTCTAGCGTCATTTCGGAAGGCACCTTGTCGAGCTTGCCGCCGAACGCGATGGCCGATGGCGATATCGTCTGCCAGCCGCGCGCGTCACTGTTCGAGATGTGATCGTCGCCGTCCCACGGACGATTCGCGCTGCCTTTCCATCCCGCGTGGCCGATTTGGATGCCGGGCACCGCGTCCGCTTTCTTGATGGATGCGGCAATGCGCGCCATGCCCTGCGCCTGCGTGTTGTTCCATAAACCCGTGCACGAGGGCGTGATGCGGCCTTCCGGCGAAACCGCGGTGGCCTCGACGATCACGAGGCCCGCGCCGCCGCGCGCTAGGCCCGCGTAATGGACGTCGTGCCAGTCGTCGGTGACGCCATCGACCGCGCTGTACTGGCACATCGGCGGGACGGCGATCCGGTTGCGCAGGGTGATGTCCTTCAGTGTGAAAGGGCTGAAAAGCGCTGACATTGAAACCTCTCGAAAAAGGAAAGAAACCGCGTTCACTCGATCGACACGACTGGCTTGCCCGAGAACGCGCGATGCCTCAACGCATCGAGTTGCTGTGGCAAGGCATCGAACGGCGCGCTCAATATGTCTTCTGCGATGAAACGTCCGCTCGCGACGAGGCCGAGAATCTGCTCGCCGGCATCGACGAGGCGCGCCCAGTCGCGGTCGTCGCCATGAACGTGCAGCGCGCCGAGCGCGACTTCGTGCAACGAGAGCGTGCGGCCGAAGGGCGCGCAGGGCCAGGCATCGGCGCGGTCCTGAATGCAGACGAGATGCCCGCTCGCGCCGAGCGAGGGTGCGAGACGCGCCGCGTGCGGCCCGCTCACGCTGTCGACCACGGCGAAGAATTCGCCTGCGTGATCGTGCGACCACAGCGATGCATCGTCGAGCGGGCCTTCGAAACACATGCGCGCACCGAGCGCGCGCAGACGATCCCAATGCCGCGGATGACACATCACGCTGACATCGAAGCCGCGAAGCACCGCGAGTTGCAGCGCGTAGTGGCCGACCGCGCCGCCCGCGCCGCTGATCAACACGTGCGCCCCGGCACGCGTTGGCAACTTGTCGAGCGCGAGCCACGCCGTGAGCGCGGGGCACGGCATGCTCGCGGCCGTGGCGAGGTTGATCTCCGGCGGAACCATCAGCAGCGCGCGTGCCGCGACTGGCGTGCAATGCGCGAAACTGCCGGGCGTCGCGAGACTCGTGTGATAGGCGACGCGCTTGCCGAGCCATCCGCGTTCGACATCGCCGCCGACCGCCACGACCACCCCCGCGCCATCCACACCCGGCACTTTGCCCAGTTGCCAGTGGACGAGATCGCCGCCGAGCACTTTCCAGTCGACCGGATTCAGCCCGATAGCCGCGTTGCGCACGAGAACGTGTCCGCGTTCGAGCGGCGGCGCGTCGATGCGGTTCAGGGCGAGAGCCCTCGGATCGTCGCTGCCAGTGAATGTCCACGCGGGCCACGAGGGCGGAGGCGCATCGTGCGCCGGTGTCGGCGTATGCATCAGCGGTACGCGCCGGCGGAGTACGTCAACTCGTAACTATGGCTGTAAATCTCGACGATATTGCCGAACGGATCTTCCATGTAGACCATGCGATACGGCTTCTCGCCGGGAAAATATTCACGCACCGGCATGCGCTGCTTGCCGCCCGCCGCGACGATCTTCGCCGCGAGCCCTTCCACGTCCGGGTCTTGCACGCAGAAATGAAATACGCCCGTCTTCCAGTATTCGAAGTTGTTCTCGGGCTTCTGCGCATTCTTGAACTGAAAGATCTCGACGCCGATGCGATCGCCTGTCGAGAGATGCGCGATGCGAAACGACTCCCAGCCCGCGCCGAACACATCGGTGCACATGACGCCGATCGCGCTGTCGTCTTCGTTGATGGTCGTCGGGGGCATGATGAGATACCAGCCCATGATGTCGGTATAGAACTTGACAGCGGCATCCAGATCGGTCACCGAAAGACCGATATGCGAGAAGGCGCGCGGATAGGGTGTGGACATGTTTCGTTAATCCTTTGGGTTAGCGGGGGGCGAAGCTAAAACGCAAGCGCCGATCGCGAATCAATCGATTGGCGATCGGCTTCAAGACCGCAGCGAGCAGCGTCATGCCGCTGATTGCAGTGGACGACCTTCAGACGATCGCCTGCAAGGTCAGACGCGCGGCCTCTTCGGACGAAGCCGGATTCTGGCCGGTGACGAGGCGGCCATCGCGAATCGCGTGTGCGTGAAAGTCCGGCGCTTTGCGATAAAGCGCACCGAGTTCGCGCAGGCGATCTTCGAGGAGGAACGGCACGCTTTGTGTAAGGCCCGCTGCTTCTTCCTCGCTGTTGCTAAAACCCGTCGCCTCGCGTCCTGCGACGAGCGGTGTGCCGTTTGCGTCCTTGACGTTCACGAGACCCGCCGGGCCATGGCAGACGGCGGCAAGCACTTTCTCTTTCGCCCACGCATCGGACAACAGGTGCGCGAGCGTCGCGCTCGCGGGCAGGTCCCACATCGTTCCGTGACCTCCCGGGAGGAAAATGGCTGCGTAGTTGGACGCATCGGCGGCATCGAGCTTCATTGAGGCTTGTGCCTTTTGCATCGCTTCGGGATCGTTCATGAAGCGGGTCACGCTTGCCGGACGCGCCTCCCCGGCTTCGATCGAATGAGGATCGAACGGAACCGGACCGCCTTTAATCGAAGCAATCTCGACATCAAGGCCGGCGTCCTTGAACACGTAGTAAGGCGTGGAAAGTTCTTCGAACCACACGCCAGTAGAGCGCCCGCTTTCGCCCATCGTTGCGTGCGACGTCACGACCATTAGAATCTTCTTCACGATCATCGTCGTCTCCTTAAGAACGGGCCGCGCGCGCGGCCGCGATCATTCCGTCGAGCCATTCTTGATGACCGTTGATCATGGGATTGGGTCGCGTGGTGGCAAGCGCCTTTGCCGGCGCGCCGTTCTGCGTTTCCTGCGTGAGCACGCGCATGCGTCCTTGCGGAAGGTCTTCGAGCAACCATGCGTGATGCACATCCAGACGGGATTGGGCATCGCCTTCCACCCAACCGTGCCATGCCACGCGTGCGGGCTGGCCTTCGACGGGTGGCACATATTCGGTCACTTCCGCTTCGACGGGAAATCCGAAAGTCGTAAAGCGAAAGCGTGCGCCGGCAGCAAGTCGCGGACCGTTGGCATCGTGAAACCGGATGTCGGCGCAGTTGCTGTAGTACCTCGGCCACTGAGTCGTGTCGTCAAGCATCGGCCAGACATCGGAGACAGACAAGCCCGCGACGATGACCTCGTTCGACGCAAAATTGTCCGAAAGACCTGGAAGGTAGCCTTGCGGCCAGATGATGTCGTGCATGGGAGTTTGGCGTTCGTTATTTGACGAAACAAATGATGCGCGTGGGGCTGCAATAAATCCAATCGCATGTAATGATTACAGTCATCATGCAGACTGATATCAAAACCGTCGATCTGAATCTGTTGCGCGCGCTCGATGCGCT
This sequence comes from Caballeronia sp. LZ008, assembly GCF_031451435.1. Classification (NCBI taxonomy): domain Bacteria; kingdom Pseudomonadati; phylum Pseudomonadota; class Betaproteobacteria; order Burkholderiales; family Burkholderiaceae; genus Caballeronia; species Caballeronia sp. LZ008. Next base: position 414,582 of record NZ_JARUXK010000002.1, read on the forward strand.
GCTCGACGAGCGCAACGTCACGAAGGCCGCGCGGCGTTTGTCGCTGACACAGCCCGCCGTGAGCGGCATGCTCACGCGCCTGCGCGAGAGCTTCGACGATCCGCTGTTCGTGCGCACGCAGCGTGGCATCGTGCCGACTGCCCGTGCGCTGGAACTTGTCGGGCCGCTCAAGCAGGTGCTGGGCGAAATCGAAGCGATGTTGCGCCCGCAGGCGTTCGAGCCATCGACAGCGGACGTGACAATCACCATCGCAGCAACGGATTACGCGTTGCAAGTGGTGATCGTGCCGTTGCTCGCGCGATTGCGGGCGCTCGCGCCGGGCGTGCGCGTGGCGGTCGTGCCGGTGCGCAATCAAACCTTGCACGCGCAGTTCGAGCGCGGCGAACTGGACCTCGCGCTCGTCACACCTGAAACCACGCCCGCCGATCTGCATGCGCGTACGCTCTTCAACGAGCGCTATGTTTGCGTGATGCGCAGCGATCACCCGGATGCACGAAGGCGCGCGCTGTCGCTCAAGCGCTTCTGCGCACTCGATCATGCGCTGGTGTCGCACGACGGAGGCGTGTTTCGCGGCGTCACCGACGATGTGCTTGAACGGCTCGGCCACGCTCGGCGCGTCGCGCTGTCGGTGACGAGCTTTCTCGTATTGCCACGCATCCTTGCATCCAGCGATCTGATCGCAGTCGTTCCGCGCAGGTTAGTGCAATCCGGCGACGGACTCGTAATCATCGATGCACCGGTCGAGGTGCCCGGTTTTTCGAAGGTGGCTGCGTGGCACGAACGTACGCATCGATCACCGGCGCATCGTTGGATTCGCGAACTGCTGTCCGAGGTCTGCGCGAGGCTGGACTGATTGCGCGCGGGTTGCGGTGCGGCAGACATCTAGTTTCCCGTGACTGGACCGCCGAGCGATATTCCGTCGAAAAGCTCGGGCAGCACAATCGAGTAGGTGACGAAGGGCGCGGCCACGTTGGCTTGCCCGTGCGGCCGTGCGACGGGCTGTTTCACCGGGATATACAGCCGCCGATCGCGGCTGATGAACGAGCCATCGGGCCGGATCAATGTCGGATGCGACGCCAGCACCGCACGCTTGCCTTCGGGCGAAAGCACGGTGATGTGATGCGTCGCCGTTTCTGAGAAGTACATGTTGCCCCGTGAATCCATCGCGCAGCCGCCGGAGAAGCTGATTTCGAAGACGTGTTCTACGTGCGTGGAGAGTTGCGCGTCGGTGAGAGTCGCATCGCGCAGCAAACGCGTTTCGATGCGATAGAGCGGGCCGGTCGGCGCCGCCCAGTAGAGCCACTTTCCGTCCGCGGTGATCTCGATCAAGTCGCTGTTGGGCGGATGAAACACCTCGCCGCCCTTCACGTGGGCGACGATCGCCGGCGGCTCGATGGAGGACGCCTTGACCTGCGGATATCCGGAGAGCCGTCGTAGCGTTTTGCCGTTCGATAGTTCATGCACGATCAGTCCGCCTAGACCCGAGTCGGTCAGATACATCGTCGAACCATGAAAGCGGAGGTCGTTAAGTTGCGCGCCGGCGGGCAGGATGGTGTCGTCGAAGCGCAGGACATCGAGCACGCGACCTGAGTGGGGGTCGAGCCGGATCAGCTTTTGCGCACCTCGGTCGAGCGTCTCATTGACGTATGGAAAGGCTGCCGCGTTCAATGAACCCTGATCGACACACCAGACGGTGTCGTCCGAGAAGACGTGCAAGGAATTCAGATAGACGAACGCGTCGCGGCCATCGTCGCCTGGCTTCCAAGCGTTCCATGCGTTGCCGGGAAAGGGCTGAAGGGAGCCGTTCGCTTCTCTGCGTGCGATGGACGGCGTCGGTATTTCACGCGCATATCGTGGCAAACCGAGGAACAGCAGATTGCAGCTCGTCAGCGCAACTTAATTCGCCATCCACGGCGAGCGCACGGCGACCTCGAGCGCAAGAGGCCACTGTTCCGCGCGAACTCGTGGGGCGAGACCTGTGCTGCTCGCAAGTGCCATTGCCAAAAAGATTCGACGGTTCATTAAAGGCATCGCCTTGGTATTCGAGGTGTCGAGCAAAAATTGTACGGGTTTTTTCTGATGCGTGAAGTCTGATGCATCAGGCATCATGCATCAATCAATTCACCGAAGCGCGTCGATGTCACTCAATTTCCGATCGCCCGAGGTCGTGCAGGCTTGCCGCAATCAACTCGGCGAGAGCCCGGTATGGGATGAGCGCACGCAGACTCTGCACTGGACCAACATCCACGCGTGTGAGATCTGGTCGTGGGAGGTGTCGGCGTCGGCGCCTGTCGTCCGCACAATGCCGGAGCGCATCGGCGCAATCGGGCTGCGTGAGGGCGGCGGACTGGTGATCGCGCTTGAAAGTGGCTTTGCTACGCTTAAGGCGGACAGCTCGCAACCCGTGCCGATTGCCTCGCTGCCCGATCCTGCCGCGCATACGCGCCTCAACGATGGCCGGGTCGCGCCCGATGGCCGCTTCCTCTGCGGCGGGATGAGCGAGGAACAGCCGCAACGCGCCAACGCCGCACTCTACGCGCTCGACGCCGATTCAAGCGTGCGCACGCTGTTGACCGACATCGCCTGTGCCAACTCCCTGTGCTGGAGCCCGAGCGGCAGGACGCTGTACTTCTCCGACATGGCGACGCGCCGCATCGATGCATTCGACTATGCAGACGGCAAGATCGCCAACCGTCGCATATTCGCCGAGCTCACGACGCCGGGCGCCCCGGATGGCTCAATCGTCGACGAAGACGGCTTTCTGTGGAACGCGCAGTGGGGCGGCGGCAAACTAGTGCGTTACGCACCCGACGGATCGGTCGATCGCGAGGTCGCATTGCCGGTGTCGAACCCGACCTGCATGGTTTTCGGTGGACCTGAACTCGACATTATGTACATCACGACAGCGTGGTTCACACTCGATCCCGCGACCCGCGAAAAGGAGCCGTACGCCGGCAGTCTGTTTGCGTGGCGGCCGGGCGTGCGAGGTTTGCCGAGTCCGCGTTTTCAGGGTTGAGCGCGTGGATGTGATAACGCCGCACGCGCAAACCAGACATATTCGAGGCTAAACAAGATGAAGGTTTTCGACAGAGCATCGCTCAGCGAGCAGGTGGAGACCGCGCTGAAGGAAGAGATCATAGGCGGGAAGATGCGGCCGGGGCAGCGCATCAACGTCAGCGATTTTCAGACCGCATGGAAAGTCAGTTCGACGCCCTTTCGCGACGCGCTGCGCTCGCTTGAAATTCAGGGCTTCGTGACCGTCGAAGCACGCAAGGGCGTGTATGTCGCGCCGCTAGACCAGCAAACCGTCAACGAGATATTCGACCTGCGCATCGCGCTCGAATGTATGGCCGTGGAACGCGCAACGCTCGCCGTACCTACCGAGGAGGCCGAGCGGGTTCGCGCCGCTTATCTGGGCGCCGCAGAGGCGCTACACAGAGGCGACGTGGAGCCGATCGCGCAGGCTGACCGAAAAGTTCATGAACTCGCGCATGTGCACTGCGGCAATGTGCGGCTGCAAAAAGCCCTGTCATCACATATGGAACTCATTCGCTGGGCACAACGCGCCATCGTCGACAAGCTAACGGGCGCATACGAAATTGCGTTGCCTGAGCACATTGCCATCGTTGAAGCCGTGTGCCTGCGCGACGCGCAGGGCGCGGCGAGAGCCATGCGAGCGCATCTGGAAAACTCGCGCGACCGCTTGAGCGCCAACATCGATCTCGCGGACCTCAACTCCGAAAACTGAACGCTGACAACCTCAAATCACGACATGAAGATCAGGACAATTCGTTCCTACGTGCTACGCGTGCCGCTCGGCGACAAGCTGTTCTACTCGTCGCAGGCCGCGTTCCCTGAGCGCAATAGTTATCTCGTGCGCATCGAGACCGACACTGGCCTTGTTGGTTGGGGTGAAGGCGGGCAGTATGGCCCGCCGGAACCGCTCGCCGCGTGTATCGATCACGTGCTTGCACCGAAACTGATCGGCCGCGATCCGACCGAGCCGGTCCGCATCTGGGAGGAGCTGTACAACTTCTCGCGCGATTTCGGGCAGAAGGGCACTTACGTGGAGGCGATCTCCGCGCTTGATATCGCGCTCTGGGATATCGCGGGCCAATCCGCGGGGCTGCCGGTGTGGAAGATGCTCGGCGGACGCTTCCGCGACGCCGTTCCCGCGTACGCGACCGGCTGCTATTACCCACAGGATTTCACCCGTCTGCCCGAACTGCTGCGCAGCCTCGAAGAAGAGGCGTCCGGCTACGCCGATGCGGGCTTTGAGATGCTCAAAGTAAAAATCGGTCTGCTGAGCCTGAAGGATGATATTGAACGCCTGAGAGTAATTCGTGCAGCCGTAGGTCCGGATATCGGCATGCTGGTCGATGCGAACCACGCATACAACGCGACGTCCGCGATCCGCATGGGCCGAATGATGGAACCGCTTGACGTACGCTTTTTCGAGGAACCGGTAGTGCCGGAGGACAAGGCGGGGTATCGCCGCGTGCGCGCTGAGAATCCCGTTCCCGTGGCGGGCGGTGAATGCGAGTTCACGCGTTATGGATTTGCCGAACTGATTGGTAGCGGTTGCGTCGATATCGCGCAACCGGATCTCGCGGTGTGCGGTGGTTTCACTGCATTCAAGCAGATTCTCGCGTTCGCGAGCACGCACGGCGTCGGCGTGATTCCGCACGTATGGGGCTCGGGCATCGCGGTCGCGGCGGCGTTGCAGGCCATCGCCACCATTCCGCCGATTCCGCACACGGCCAATCCAATCGAGCTGCAGAACGAGCCGATCGTCGAATTCGATCGCAAACACAATCCATTGCGCGACGACCTGCTCGATCAACGCTTCGCGCTGGCGGAAGGGAAACTCGCCGTGCCGGATGCTCCGGGCCTTGGTGTAACCGTCAACGAAGCCGCGTTGCAGCGCTTCTCTGTTCAATGAAGGAGGACTTCGTGAGTCGATTTGTCAACCAGCGTGTGATCATCACGGGCGCGGCGGCGGGACTTGGGCAAGTCATCGCGACGTCTTTCGCCCGGGAAGGCGCCGATATTGCCGTGCTGGATTTTCAGCGAGCCGATCAGACGCGCGAACTGGTCGAGAAAGAAGGACGCCGCTGCCAGGTATTTCATTGCGATGTCCGTGATGAACACGCCGTCGAAGAAGGCGTGAGCGCCGCCGCCCGATTTTTCGATGGGCGCGTGGACGTGCTCGTCAACAACGCAGGCTTCAACGGCCATTACAACCTCGTCAAGGACATGCCGCTTGCGCAGTGGCGCGAGACACTCGATATCAACCTCACCGGCACGATGCTTGTCACACGCGCCGTGCTGCCGCTGATGATCGCGGCGAAGCGCGGTACGATTGTGACGACCGCATCAAACGTTGCGCGGCGCGGATTACCGCTGCGCGCGGATTACGTCTGCTCGAAATGGGCGCTGCTCGGGCTCACGCAGACGCTCGCGCTGGAAAACGCGGAGCACGGCATCCGCGTCAATGCGGTGTGTCCTGGTCCGGTAGAAGGTGATCGCATTGAAGACGTGATGGCGCACCACGCGCAGAAGGAAGGCAAGAGCATCGCGCAGGTTCGCCGCGAATGGGAAAGCGCCGCACCCATGAACCGTTTCGTCACGCCGCAGGAAGTCGCCAACACGATGCTGTTCCTCGCCAGCCCCGATTCCAGCGCGATGACGGGACAGGCGCTGAACGTTACCGGCGGATTTTTGATGACCTGAATCGAGAACTAAGAATACCAAATCAACGGAGGCAAAAATGTTAGTACGACAAATGAATGCCGCGCGTGTCGCGTTGTCGATCGCATTGGGCGCGGCCAGTTTGATCTTCTCGATGCAGGCCGACGCAAGCAAGGGACTTGTCGCAATGTCGCAATCGGGCATGGAGAACGAATGGCGAGTCGTCAACACAAAGGACATGGAGAAGAGCTGGAAAGAAGCGGGATACGACTTCGTTTGGACCAACGCGAATTGGGACCCTGCCAAGCAGCTTTCCGACATCCAGGATTTGCTCGCGCGCAAGCCCAAAGTGCTGATCGTGGAGCCTGTCGAGTATGAGCCCGCAGCGCCCGTTCCCGGAATGGCAAAAAAGGCGGGGGTTCCGCTCATCGTCGCGGACCGCGCGATGCCAGGGCAACCGGGCAAGGACGGCTGGATCTCGCTTTTGACCATCAGCTATGAAGACACTGGCGTGCGCGTAGGCAACGACGTCGTCGCGCAGATGACAAAGAAAAACGGCAAGCCGCAAGGCAAACTGCTGCACGTCACGGGCAATACGGGCGCGGCGCCGGTACTCGAAGAGCAGAAGGGACTGGACAGCGTCTTCGCAAAACATCCCGATATCAAGTTCGTCGCGAAGTGCGATGGTCGGTATAGCCGCGAGGGCGGCCGCAAGTGCACGGAAGACTTCCTGCAGTCCTTTCCGAAAGGATCCATCGACGGCATCGTGTTCGATAGCGACGATGAAATGATCGGCGGCCTCACCGCGATCAAGGCCGCGAATCGCGACGACCTGAAGGGCTACTTGTGGGGCAAGGACGGCACCGCCGACGGCCTGCGTGCGATCCTCGACGGCTGGGCGAGCTACACCGTGCAGACTCCGCCGACTTTCGGCGCCCTGGCGTTGAAAGTCTTCAACGACTCGCAAGCCGGCAAGCCCGTCGCGCCCGTCGTGTACTCGGACAAGAAGCAGTTCGATGCACATACGCCAGAGCATCGTGCGCTCATCGAGCAGCGTCTGAAAGAACTCAAGGCAATGGGCGTCGGCTGCTGCTGAAGCCGATGATGCCGCCTCATTCCGCTTAACGGAACGTTATTGTCATGAACCACGAGATTACGGTCCCGCTGCTGCGCATGTCGGGCATCGTCAAGTCGTATCCGGGCGTGCGGGCGCTCAAGGGTGTGGATTTCGATCTGCACGCGGGGGAGATCCATTGCCTGATTGGCGAAAACGGCGCCGGCAAATCCACGCTCATGCGCGTCATGTCCGGCGCGGAAAGACCCGACGGCGGCCACGTGTCGATGGCTGGACGCGAATTCGCCGCGCTGGACCCGGTGTTGAGTCATGAACTCGGCATCACGGTGATCTATCAAGAAACTGACCTTGTGCTGCCGCTCACCGTGACCGAGAACGTGTTTCTCGGTCACGAGCTGGCGAAGCGTGGCGGCCTGTTGGATCGAGCGGCAATGCGGGCGCGCGTCGTGGAGTTGATGGAGCGCTTCAACCTGCGCTTTCCCATCGATGAGCCGGTGCGCCATCTCGGCCCCGCGCAACGTCAACTTGTGCAGATTGTCAAAGCGATCTCGCGCGAAAGCCGAATTATCGTGCTCGATGAGCCTACGGCGTCACTGACGGACAACGAGATCGGCCACTTGTTCGAATTGCTGGATGTCTTCAGGAGGCAGAGGATCGGAATCGTGTATGTGTCTCATCGGTTGCAGGAGATCATCACCATTGGCGATCGCGTGACGATCATGCGCGACGGCACGCGGGTGGCGACGCATGACGTGAAGGACGTAAGCGAGGCCAGTTTGATTCAGGCAATGGTCGGCCGTCCGTTGGAAGACGCGATGCCTGCGCGGCCTGAGACGAAAGCCGGCGCGCAGGTCATCCTGGCGGCACGCAACCTGACAGTCGAAGGCCAGTTCGAGAACGTGAGTTTCGACCTGCGCCAGGGCGAAATTCTCGGTCTTGGCGGCCTGGTCGGCGCGGGGCGCAGCGAGCTGCTCGAGTGCCTCTTCGGCATCACGAAGCCGGATTCAGGCGAGATCATGATAGAGGGCAGGGTGGTATCGTTCGGCGCGCCGCGCGATGCGATTCGCGCAGGCCTCGGACTCGTGCCGGAAGAGCGTCGCGAAAGCGGCCTCGTGATTGGCCGTTCGGTAGAGGACAATATCGCCTACCCGATTCTTAAGCGCGTATCGCGTTTGTCGATGATGCGCCGGGGCCGCTTGCGCCAGATCGCAGAGGAACTTGTGAAGAGCATGCACATCAAGACGCCTTCATTGCAGCAGGCCGTGCGTACGCTCTCCGGCGGCAATCAGCAGAAAGTGGTGCTCGCCAAGTGGCTCGCGAACGATACGCGCATTTTGCTGCTCGACGAGCCGAGCCGCGGCGTGGACATCAACGCGAAGTTCGAGATCCATCAACTCATACGCAATCTCGTGGCCGAAGGCATGTCCGTGATCATGGCGTCCTCCGACATGCTCGAACTCCTCGCGTTAAGCGATCGCATTCTCGTGATGGCGGAAGGACGCGCGGCCGCCGTGCTCGAAGGCGAACACGCAACACAGGTCGAGGTAATGCGCCACGCGGTGCCCCGATCGAACGCATACGTGGAGGCCGCCGCATGAGTCACGCCACATCTTCATCGAACGCGGCGGTCTCGTCGCATCACGCGCCCGCGCGGCGCGACGTCAAGCGCGTGCTCGCGCGCTACGATGTCTACCTGATTCTGCTGCTCCTGATTGCGCTTGCCTGCGCGGTGAGCCCGCAATTCCTAACGGCATCGAACATCGGCAACCTGCTCACGCAATCAGCGGTACTGGGGATTCTGTCGGTCGCACAGTTTATCGTCGTGCTGACTGGCGGCTTCGATCTTTCCGTCGCGGCCGTCATGGCGCTTTCATCGATCCTACTCGCGCGTTACGCGGACACGAACATCGTGCTGGCGCTCGGCGGGGCGCTGCTCACGTCCGCGCTTTGCGGATTGGCAAGCGGTGTAGCGGTAGTACGCGGACGCGTGCAGCCCCTCATCGCCACGCTCGCGATGATGGGCGTCGCGCGCGGGCTCGCGTTCAGCGTCAGCGAGAAGAGCGTGCTGACCAGCAACGCGCTGATTCAATCGCTCGGAAGCAGCGGCGGTTTGCTTACACCGCCGACGCTCCTGTGGCTTGTCCTCGTGGCGGTGGCCGCTGTATGGCTCGCGCAAACGCGGTCGGGTCTGCATTGTTACGCCGTCGGGGGCAACGAGACGACTGCGCGTCTCGCGGGCGTGCGATCCGACCGGCTGAAACTCGGCGTGTACACGATTGCTGGGCTTATCTCGGGCGTGGCGGGCATCGCGCTGGTCATCCGTTCGAGCAGCGGCGTACCGAATGGCGGCGCCGGCTGGGAGTTGGATTCGATCGCTGCCATCGTCATTGGCGGAGTGCGTCTGTTCGGCGGCGAAGGACGCTTGCTCAAGGCGATGGCAGGTGTGCTCATCTATCAGTTGATCGCCAACGTGATGAATCTCACGGGGATTGATCCGTATTACCAGAGCATCATTCGCGCGGGGGTCATTGTGATCGCCGTGGGGCTTTCCGTGCTACGGCAGGGACGGCAAGAGCGCCGCACGCTCGGCAACAGGGGATGATCATGACGACCTTAGCTCAATCCGCACACGATCCGTGGTGGCGCTCGCCGGTGGTGCGCAAGAACGCCATCGTCTTCGTGTTTGCGTTGTTTCTAATCGTGGGGACGGCCGTCTCACGGGGTCGTCTGGTGGAACCCGGCAATCTCTCGAACATTCTGTTCCAGAGTTCGGTGATCGGCGTGCTCGCGCTCGGCGAGGCACTGGTCATGCTCACCGGAGGCATCGATCTGTCGATCGTCGCACTGATGGTGGCATCGGCCATTTTCATGGGCGGCGCCGGTTCCGAGTTGCAGCAGCAGATGAGCATGTCCAACGCCCTGCCGTATGTCGGCTTTCTGCCGGCCATCGCCATCGCGATGATCGGAGCGGCGGCAGTGGGCCTAATCAACGGGCTGATGGTAGTCGTGCTGCGCATTCCCGCGTTCATCGCGACGCTCGTCATGGCCTTGGTACTTTCCGGAGTGTCGATGCTCTTTACGGGCGGAGCACCGATCTACAACCCAGACGCATTCTTCGCGGACCTGGGAGCCACGCGCATCTTCACGCTGCCGGTGCCGGTCTACATCTTTTTGGTGCTGACCGCGGTGATCGGCGTGCTGCTCGCGCGCAGCAAGCTCGGCGTCGTGTTGTATGCGCTGGGCGGCAACAGTCGCGCTGCGCGTTTGTCGGGCATCGCGGTAGAGCGCACGACAGTGGCCATTTACACACTCTCGGGTTTGCTCTCGGGACTCGCCGGTTTCCTGTTTCTAGCGCGCACGGGTTCGGTCGCGCCGACCTCCGGCGACAACTTCCTGCTAGGAACGATTGCGGCCGTCGTAGTGGGGGGGATCAGTCTCGCCGGGGGCAAGGGTTCGATACGCAACGCCTTCGTTGGCGTGTTGTTCCTCGCGACCTTGAGCAACTTCCTGAACATCCTGCTCGTGTCGCCGCACATACAAGATGCGATCAGCGGCGTCGTCATCATCCTCGCCATCGCGATCAACGCGCGGCTGGATCCGGATGCGTGAAGTCACGGTTGTGCCTGTGCGCCGCACGTCGCGCTAATGGGCACCACACGTGGAAAAGGCGGAGGCGGACATGACGAACTCTAGATGGTGGGGGAACGGCGGATCGCTGACGCTGGTAATGCGCGTCGCCTATCTCGATCGAACTACGCTTCGGGTTGGCCTGCAATTGATCGCGTAGGAGCGGGGATTCGCCGGCGAGCTCTTCGCGGTGAAGGAAGACCTGGCGCACAACCATCTCTAGTGGGGTATCCGGTGGAACGTGCCGGGCAGCGTTCTGACGCACAGGTTCGATCCGAAGTCGCTGGTCATCGGGGCCTTCGCGTTGTTCGGCTGGTCCGAGGAACCGGTCCCGCCCGAGGATCGCGAAGGGCATGTGCAAGTGAAGCGCGCGCTATCGATTCCGGTCGCGGGCGGCGAGTGCTAATTCACGCGCCTCGGCTTTCGCGACATGCTGATCGCACGAGCGCTCGACATCGTGCAGCCGACACCTGCGCGGCGCGCGGTCTGTCCGAGTGCAAGAAGTTTGCCGACATGGCGCAGGCTTTCAGCGTCCACTACAACCCGCACGTGTGGGGGTACGGGCATTGCGATGGCGGCAGCGCTGCAACCGCTCGCCGTGCTGCCGACACAAACGCCCACGTCGCTTGCGCCCATCGAGTCGATGCTCGAATTCGATCGAACCGAACACCCGATTCGCCGCACCTTACTAAAGAAGCCGATCGAGCACATGAACGGCGTCGTGCGCATTCCGGACGGGCCGGGACTCGGCATCGAAGTCGACAGGCACGCACTTGCGCGTTTCGCCGCGCAATGAAGCGGGCAGTACTGCACGATCAATAAACACAATATAGAAGGAGATAACGATGACGCAATCGAAATGGTGGAGCATAGGCGGCTCGCTGATGCTCGGGCTGTGCGTGGCTTATCTGGACCGCACGACATTGTCCGTGGGACTGCAATCCGTCGCGCAGGAGATGGGCTTCGCGGGGGAGCGCTTCGCTGTAACCGCAAGTCTTGCGCTGACGATCTTTCTCGTGGGCTATGCGCTCGCGAACGTGCTCGGCGGCATCCTCACGCGTCGGTTCGATCCGAAGCCCGTCGTCATCTGGACTTTCGCGTTATGGTCCGCCGCGACGGTGTATGTCGGCTTCACGAGCTCGCTCGTCGTGCTGCTCGCTTGCCGGCTGATTCTCGGCGTGGCTGAAGGCATATACTGGCCGCAACAATCGCGCTTCGCGAAGGCGTGGTTCGCACCAGACGAACGCACAAAGGCGAACGCGATCATTCAGTATTATGGACAATATCTCGCGCTGGCATTCGGTTTCATCGTGCTGACGCCGATCTATCATGCGTTCGGCTGGCGTTCGATGTTCTTCCTGATGGGCGGCATCGGCCTGGTCATCGTCGTGCCGCTCTACATGGCGAAGCTGAAGCCCGAATTCGAAGCGCCGTATCGCACGCCGCCCGCGCAATCGGCCGCGGCGGGCAAGCTCACATTCGCGTCGCTCGGTGGTGCGCCGTTTCTGCTGCTGCTTCTAAGCTATGTGACGCAAGGCATGCTGTTCTGGGGCGTCACGTTGTGGATCCCGCTCGCGGTGCAGTCGGTGGGCTTCACGGGCATGTCGCAGGCGTTCGCGAGTTCGCTGCCGTATATAGCTGCAGTGTTGCTCGCCTTGCCGATGTCGCGCATCAGCGACCGCACCGGTAAGCGGGTACTGATCGCTGCGCTCGGCCTGCTGATTCCCGGCGTGCTGATGATGCTTCTGCCGATGGTGTCGAGCGGTTATGCGAAGCTCGGGCTCATTACCGTAGCGCTGGGCCTTTATGCGAGCAGCTATACGCCGAACATTTGGTCGATCGTGCAATCGTCCATCGAGCCACAGGCGATCGGCCCGGCATCGGGCATCATCAATGGCATCGGCGCGGGTGGCGGCGGGACGATCGCGGGATTTCTGGTCGGACTGCTCTATCGTTCGACGGGCTCGTACATGTCGGGCTTCGTGGTACTCGGCGCGCTCGTGATACTCGGCGGCATTTCGTTGCTGGCGTATGGACGCGTGCAGAAGTCGCGATTGCATCGCGATCAGGCAGCTCGCTTCGCGCACGGAACTCGAGAAGCAAACTGAGCATGGACCGGCGCGCAGCGTGCCGATCCATCCTGCTATCAGTGTCTTGCGGTGAACGTCGCGCCCGACATCGACCAGGAAAGCAGCACATTAAAAGTCACGATTGCGTCACGGCAACTGGCGGGCGACAGCGGACCATAGAACGGGTGGGTGCGCGCATCGCTGCGCCGGTGCAGACGCATGAACTTTGGGAAGCAGTCGCCACCTTGGTGCCTTGCCACGGCTGCGCAGGCTGCGGCGGCGTCCAGCGCAGGGAGTTCGTGGGGCTGCTCGAAAAGGGCTGCCCTTGAAGAACGCGCCAGGGTCGCCGGGCGGCCGGGGACTTCGCGGTGCCCCTATTGCTTTTCGGTACAACGGGCGCTTCGCTGTTGTAAAACCCTGATGAACATGCTCGTGCTGCGATTGCGGATGCCAGCCCTGGTGCCATTGGCGCCTTCATATTCGATGGCCTGCCCGACGGAGGTCATATGTGTGGGCGCGAGCCGCCGGGCCGTACAGCATCCTTGAATTCAGACGGTTTCCCTCCAAGTGCCGCCTTGTCTAGCTGCTATCAGAAATGACGTGGCGGCAAGAAGTCTCGCCAAAAAGCCGATTCGTACTTAAGAGGAAGACGGCGCCCATCAAGGGACCCGACGCTTCGGACGGGCGTGATTTCGCCTAAGCAAAAATCTATCGCCAAGGCTGTTTTTGAATAACAAGGCGTAGTTCGCCCCGCCTACACTGGTCTCCGATCACTCGCTGAACTGCCGCGAAAGGCAAGTTTCACGCAACTCGAGGTCCCGCGTCGTGCAGTCCGCGTGGACACCGGAATAACAGAGATTGGAGACTCGAATGAAGAACCTGATGCTCGTCGGCACGGCGGCTACGCGCCCCGACGCACTTGGCACGATGTTCACGCTGCGTCCCGGCGGCGAATGGGAAACCGCGGACGGTATTCCTCACGACGCGTCCGTGCAGGCGATCACGCCGCATCCCGAACAGGAGAATCTGCTCTTCGCAGCCACACGTAAGGGCGTTTATCGCTCGACCAACGGCGGCCAGTCATGGGCGCGCTTGAACGTCACCGCCGAAAACAAGCAGTTCTGGTGTGTCGTCGTCAGCCCGCACGACCCGCAGACATTGTTCGCGGGCACTGCGCCGGTCGCGTTCTATCGTAGCAACGATGGCGGCGATACCTGGACGAAATGCAATGCGGATTATCCCGAGCGCTTCAAGATTTCGTTCGGGGCGTCGCGCGTGATGCGCATTGCATTCCACCCGACCGACGCCAACGTGATGTACGCCGTCAGCGAGATCAACGGCTTCCTGCTGAGTGAGGACGGTGGTCTCTCGTGGCGTGGCGAAAACGACGGCCTGATCGCGCTTTCGAAGCATGCGCACCTCAAGAGCAAGATCGAAACCGACGACGACGCCGAAGGCATGTTCGACGCGCACTCCGTCGTGACGACGCCCGCCGATCCCGACGCGCTCTTCTACATCTGCCGGCTCGGCATCTTCGAGAGCCGCGACAAGGGCAAAACCTTCAGGGACATCGAAGTCGGCAAATTCGCGCCGTTCGCTTATACGCGCGATTGCCGCTTTGTAGCGGGCATGCCCGAGAAGATGTACGCGTGCTTTAGCATCTCGTCGCGCAGCAACGCGGGTGCGCTCTACGGAAGCGACGATCTCGGCAAGACGTGGTATCGCGCGGATGCCGCCGTCGATCCGCAAAGCACGATGCTGGGCTTTGGCGTGCATTCGACGGACCCGGACGGCATCGTCACCGTGACGCGCGGCGGACAGGTCTTCTATACGCTCGACGGCGGGTCGAACTGGACCGAGAAGCGCCTTCCTCAACAAGCCGGCGACGCGTTCTGCGGCGCGATTCTCTAAGCGAGAGGAGGCAGGTCAGACATGGCAGAACGACTCAATGGCGTCATCCGCGCGCTGGAATCCGGACGACGCATCGCCTTCACGTCATTCATTCAGGCCGAAGTGGAGAACGCGGTCAGCTTCGCGCAATCCGCGAACGACGGCGTGGTCTTCGAGATGGAGCACACGCCCTGGGACATTCGGGCATTGCGTGAAGCGATGCAGTTCCTGCTCCTGCGCCAGAAGATCGCGCATGCCGGTTCCGTCGCGTGCCAGATGACGCCGCTCGTACGCATCCCGCCGAGCGGCAGCGAGATGAATCAGTGGTTCGCCAAGCAGGCGCTCGACCTCGGTGCATACGGCATCGTATGGCCGCGCATCAGCACGCCGGAGGAAGCGTATAACGCGGTGGCGGCATGCCGTTATCCGCGGCTGAAGACAGCGCCGCTCTACGATCCGGCCGGCTTGCGCGGCGACGCCCCGATGCCTGCCGCGCGCTACTGGGGACTGTCGCAGCAGGATTACTACAAGAAGGCCGATGTATGGCCGCTCGCGCCCGAAGGCGAAGTGCTCGTCGCGTTGATGATCGAGGATACGGCCGCCGTCGAGAACATCGAGGAGATCGTGAGGCGCGTGCGGGGCATCGGCGTGCTGCTGATCGGCGAGGGCGATCTCACACAGGAACTCGGTTGTCCGCGTCAGTATGACAACCCTGAACTGCTGCGCATGATGCGTCACGTGCTCGAAGTCGGCAAGGCGTTCGATATTCCCGTGGGTCATCCGCATGTGACCGAGCAGAACGTCGTACGCGTAATCGAAGACGGGTATCGCTTCCTGATGACGTTCCCGAAGCGCGATTTCTCCGCGCTCGACATGGGCCGCAAGCTCGCGGGCCGCTGAACGACGCGAAACAAACGGAGCCAACATGTTAAAGAAACTGTCCATCGTGCTGGGGCGGCACGGTCAGGTCGCGGATTTGCGCAGCGGCGCGGTGCAGGTCGAAGGCTATGCGCTCGACTTCATCGACATCAAGCGCATGCCCGATGCCTATCGCGCGATGGCGCGCAGCCAGCCCTACGACATTTGTGAAATGGCGCCGACCTCGTATCTGATGGCTGTCGCCGCAGGCGCGCCGATCACCGCACTGCCGCTGCCAATGACGCGCCGCTTTCGCCACGCAGGGCTGCAGCGGCCGGTGTCGTCGGCGATACGTGGGCCGAAAGAGCTCGCGGGGCGACGCGTTGGCGTTCGCGCCTACTCGGTGACGGCGGCCGTGTGGACGCGGGGCATACTCGCGGACGAATACGGTCTCGATCCCGAAAGCGTTACGTGGTTCACGGAGGAAGAGGAGAACGTCGAAAGCTTCGTGCCGCCGTCGAACGTGCAACGCGTCGGGCAAGGCAGGACGCTTGCCGGCATGTTGCGCGACGGCGAACTCGATGCGGCTTTCGCAGGACTCGCGGGCGCGGGAGACGACGCGGGCGAACTCGTCGATGTGGTCCCCGATGCAAAGGCGAGAGAGCGCGACTGGTATCGCAGGACGGGCATCTATCCGCTGCATGGAGTGATCGTCGTGAGAAACGGTGTCCTCGAACGATATCCATCGCTCGCTCGCGCGCTGTTCGAAGCGTTCTCTCTTGCGAAGGAAAGCTATCTGGCGCGCGTGCGCTCGGGCAGCGCGGCAGAGGCCGAAGACAAGCGCTATCTCGCGCTCGCTGAACTCGTCGGTGATCCGCTTCCCTACGGGCTCGACAAGAACGCGCAGTCCTTCGAGGCGCTCGTGCGCTATGCATATCGGCAGAAGCTGATTCCTGAATTGCCATCGCTCGAATCGATCGTGCATGACCCGCGCACGAAGGCCATCGCTTAAAGGAGGCGCGCATGAACGCGACCGAAACCATTCACCTGAGCACCATGCTCGGGACTTATCCGAAGACGAAACCGCTGAAGGAAGGGCAGATCCGCTCGCCGCTCGTCACGCTCGACATCGCTAACGTCGATACCGCGCAGAAGGCGTTCAAGGACGTCGTGCGTGGACTCAAATACGACGTGGCCGAACTCGCGATCGTCACGTTCCTGCAGGCCTATGAAGCGGGCAAGCCTTATCGTCTGCTGCCGTTCGTGATGAACGGCATGTTCCATCACAAGAGCATTCTCTGCCGCGCGCAGGACGACCTGGAACCCGACGCGCTCGCCGGTAAAACCATCGCGATGCGCTCGTATGCGCAAACGACGCCCACATGGGTGCGCGGCATCCTTTCCGACGAATACGGCCTCGACCTGCAAAGCGTGAAGTGGCTGAGCCAGGAAGGCGCGCACGTCGCCGAATACGCAGACCCGCCGTGGGTCACGCAGCAAACCGCGGCGCGTGGCCTCGAAGAGATGCTGCTGGCGGGTGAAGTCGACGCGATCATCGCGGGCGGCGCGTTGTCGGGCGATCCTGGCATTCGCACGCTCATCGACGAGCCCAAGGAAGCCGCCCTGCGCTGGCACGAACGCACGGGCGTGGTGCCGATCAATCACATCGTCGCGATCAGGGAAGACGTCGTGCAAACGAGCGACGAGCTCGTGCGCGAAGTCTTCCGCATGTTGTGCGAGAGCCGCGCGGCTGGTGGCGGTGAGACGCCGGCGGGGAGCATCGATTTGCAGCCCGTCGGTTTCGAGAAGTTGCAGGCTTCTCTCGATACCGCGATCCGGTACGCCTGCGAGCAGAAGCTCATTCAAAAGCGTTATACGGTGGACGAGCTCTACGGCAAAGTCGCCGACATTCTCGGCTAGGAAAGAATAAAACGAAGGAGACGGATGTGGCCTCACCCATCAATGGCATGGCTTTTGTCAGGCTCAGTGCGCCCGATCTCGGCATGATGCAGGCGTTTCTCGAAGACTTCGGGATGGTCGTCGCACACAGGGATGACACGCGCCTCTTCATGCGCGGCGTAGGCGATGCGCCGTTCCTGCATGTGACCGAGCTCGGCGATCCGGGCGTGCTCAGCTTCGGCTACGAGTTGCGCGATGCATCCCTGCTCGACGATATCGCGAAGCTGCCCGATGCGCACGGCATCGAAACGCTCGATGCGCCTGGCGGCGGCAAACGCGTGCGGCTGCGCGACCCAAACGGCTTCTGGCTGGAGCTTGTGGCCGGGCAGGAGCGTGCGAGTCCGTTGCCGTCACGCGTCGTCGTGCGCGGGCCGGATGGCGAGAGCCGGGCGCTCGGACCGGCGCGCGTCGTGCGTATCGCGCATACGGCCTACGCCACGCCGAATCTCGCCGACGTGATCGGCTGGTATCAACGCACCTTCGGTCTCTTGCCGACCGACGAGCTTTTCGTCGGCTCGCCGGACAACGTGATCGGCCAGTTCGACCGCGTCGATCACGGTGACGGACTCGTCGATCACCACGTCATCTTCCTGATGCGCGGACAGCGGGCGGGCATGCATCACGTCTCGTATCAGGTGGAAGGCGTCGACGACATCTTCTTCGGCTTCGATCACATGACGCGCGGCACGCACGACCATGTGCGTGGCATCGGCCGCCATGCGCTCGGCAGCCAGATCTTCAACTACTGGATGAGCCCGTTCGAGCAGATGCACGAGCACTGGATCTCGCACGAGAAGATGAACGCGTCGAGCAGGTTCAACCGCATACAGATTGGCGAGGGCATGAGCTACGACACCGGCGAGCGGCCGCCCGAGCGTTTCGTGAAGCAGGTGACGCCGATCGTTCCATGGCCTGTGTGACGCATTCCATCCGATACGAACCAACGATACGACAATCATGATCATCGACTGTCACGGGCACTTCACGACGGTGCCGAAGACGCTGCACGAATGGCGGCGTCAGCAACTGGAAAACGCAGGCGGTCACTACGGCGCGCCGCTCCACATCTCCGACGACGAACTGCGCGAAGCGCTGGAAAGCAAGCAGCTCAGCGTCCAGCGCGAGCGCGGCCTCGACATGACGCTGTTCTCGCCGATCGCGGGCCAGATGGGACATCATCTCGGCACGCTCGCGCACAGCATCGAATGGTCGCGCGCGTGCAATGACCTGATTCATCGCGTGTGCTCGCTCTACCCGGAGAATTTCGCGGCGGTGTGCCAGTTGCCGCAATCGCCGGGCGAAGAAATCGATGCCTGCGTGCAGGAACTGGAGCGTTGCGTGACCGAGCTCGGCTTCGTCGGCTGCAATCTGAATCCCGATCCTTCGGGCGGATACTGGACCGACAAGCCGCTGACCGATCGCCTCTACTATCGGCTCTACGAGAAGATGGTCGAACTCGACGTGCCCGCGATGATTCACGTCAGCAGTTCGTGCAATCCGTGCTTCCATCATGTCGGCGCGCATTACCTGAACGGCGATACCACCGCCTTCATGCAATTCCTGCTCGCACCGCAACTGTTCGAGGATTTCCCGACGCTGCGCTTCGTGATTCCGCACGGTGGCGGCGCGGTGCCGTATCACTGGGGACGCTATCGCGGACTCGCGCAGGACATGGGCTTCAAGCCGCTCGCCGACGGCCTGCTTAAGAACATCTTCTTCGACACGTGCGTGTATCACCAGGCGGGCGTCGATCTGCTGACGAAGGTCGTGCCGCATCGAAACATCCTGTTCGGCTCGGAGATGATCGGCGCGGTGAAAGGCATCGATCCGGAGACCGGCCACCACTACGACGACACCGGGCGCTATATCGCCGCCACGCCGCATCTGTGCAATTGCCACCGGCAGGACGTGTTCAGCAACAACGCGCTCGATGTCTATCCACGGCTGAAGGCATTGCTTCCGGCCTGAGGCCGCGGGAGAGAGAACCATGGACTTGGGAATCGCAGGGAAAAAGGCGCTCGTGTGCGCGTCGTCGCGCGGACTCGGGCTCGCGTGCGCCACTGCGCTGTCGCGCGAAGGATGCGAAGTCTGGATCAACGGACGGCACGCTGATGCGCTCGACACCGCCGCGCAGCAGATCGAAGCAGCGACGGGCAGGCGGCCGCACGTCGTTGTCGCCGATCTCGGCACCGAAGCCGGGCGCGCCGCGCTTCAGGATGCTTGCCCGGAACCGGACATCCTCATCAACAACAACGCGGGACCGGAGCCGGGAAAGATCGCGGACTGGTCGCGCGAAGACTGGCTCGCGGCCGTCGAAGGCAACATGCTCGCGCCGGTGTTTCTCATCAAGCATTACGTGCCGGGCATGCGCAGCCGCCGCTTCGGACGCATCGTCAACATCACGTCCGCGATGGTCAAGTCGCCCAGCGCGACGATGGGTCTGTCCGCCGCCGTGCGTGCCGGGCTCACGGCGCTCAGCAAATCCGTGCAGCGCGACTCCGTGATCGACAACGTGACCATCAACAACATGCTGCCCGAGCGCTTCGACACGGATCGTCAGCGCTACATGGCGGATCGCATGTCGAAGAAGGAGGGCATCACGGTCGACGAGGCGAAGAAGCGGATTGCCGCGACCATCGCCGCGAAGCGACTCGGCGATCCGCGCGAATTCGGCGATGCCTGCGCGTATCTGTGCAGCGCGCAGGCGGGCTTCATCTCCGGACAGAATCTGCAACTCGACGGCGGCTCGTACGCGGGCCTCGTTTAACACGCTACAAGGAGAATCATTCGTGAAATACGCGAGTTTCAGTATCGGCAATCGCAACACGTGGGGCGCGGTGACGAGCAATGGCGTCGTCGATCTCGGCAAGCGCTTCGGCGATCGGCACGCGAGCCTGAAGGCGTTCATCGCGGCGGGCCTGCCGCGCGAAATCGCGGAAGCGGCTTCCGGTGCAGCCGATTACCGCATCGACGAAGTGAGCTTCCTGCCGCCGATCGCGGACCCGGTGCATATCTGGTGTCTCGCGCTCAATTATCCCGAGCATCACAACGAAGTGCAGGCGGCGGGACGCGTGCAGGAGTTGCCGAAGTCGCCAGCCTTGTTCGCGCGCGCGAGCGATTCGCTCATCGGCCACGGACAGACGCTGCGTCATCCGCAAGTGAGCGAGCAGTTCGACTACGAGGGCGAGCTCGTCGTCGTGATCGGCAAGGAAGGATTTCAGATCCGCCAGGAAAACGCGTTCGATCACATCGCGGGATACACTGTGATGAACGAGGGAAGTGTGCGCGACTGGCAGTTTCATACGCGCCAGATCACGCCAGGCAAGAACTTCTATTGCAGCGGCGCCATCGGGCCGTGGATCGTCACGAAGGACGAGATCGCGGATGTCGATGCGCTGCGCATCAAAACGACGCTCAACGGCGAAGTCATGCAGGACGAATCCGTGAGCGCGATGGTGCACAAGATCCCGCGTTTCATCGAGTACGTGTCGAGCATCGCGCCGCTCTATCCCGGCGATGTTCTCGCGACGGGCACGCCGAGCGGCGTCGGCTTCTCGCGCAAGCCACCCGTGTTCATGAGACCGGGCGATGTGTGCGAGGTGTCGATCGAAGGCATCGGCAAGTTGAGCAACCGGGTCGCCGCGCAATAACGGAAGAAGGGCGGCGCTTCGAATTCAGATACGGGATCGCGATGGGAAAGGTCGAGCCGGCAGCCTGCGAGAAGGTTCAGAAAGCGGCGCAGGAACTGCCCAGCATCTGGCAACTGAGAGTGTTCGAGGCCGTGGCGCGGCACGAGAACGTCACTCAGGCGTCGCAGGAACTGCTGCGCTCGCAGCCGGCGACCACATCATCCATCGCGGCGTTCGAAGCGCTGCTCGAAGTCACGTTGTTCGACCGCTCGACCACCGGAACCTGGCTCACGCCGGTCGGCGTCGCGGCGCTCGTGCGCGCGCGCCGCATCCTGCAGGCCGCAGAGGAAGCGGTGCTGTTGCTCGGCAGCACGCGCAAGGCGTCGCCGCTCGCGCTCGCAAGCGGCATCACGCGCACGCAGATTCGCTGTCTCCTCGCCATCGAGGAGCGCGGCTCGTTTCGCGCGGCGGCGCGCATGCTCGGCATTACGGAAGCCTCGCTGCAGCGCGCGGCGCGCACGCTGGAGCAGAATCTCGGCGCGCAGCTCTATCGGCATACGGCGGCGGGCGTCACGACGACGGACACCGGCAAGGCCTTCGCGCAGCGTCTCAAACTCGTCTGGGAGCAGATCGCGGCGCTCGTTCAGGCAGTGCGGGCGTATGAGTTTCCGAAGGAGCGCTCGGTCACGGTGGGCGTGCTGCTGCTCGATCCGGCCATTCTCATCGTCAATGCGATCCGCGCGCTTTCGGCGCAGTTTCCCGATACGCGCGTCACCGTATTGAGCGGCACTTACGAGGCGCAGCTCAACAAGCTTTCGCGCGGCGAGATCGATTTCATGATCGGCTTGCTGAAGAATCCGGGCAAGGCCTTCGATTTCGTCGAAGAGCCGCTGTATCGCGAACGCTACTTCGTGGTCGCGAGTCGCGATCATCCGTTGATGCGCGAGCGCGACGTGTCCGTCGAATCGCTCAGGCGGTATCAGTGGGTGTTGCCGCCGAAGGGCTCGCCGCGCCGCGAAGCCTACGAAAACCTCTTCTCCGAAGGCTCGCCGCCGCCCGCGAGCATCGAGACGTATTCGCTCTCGACCATCCGGATCACGCTGACCGATTCCGACATGCTCACCGTGCTCAGCTGGACGGAGATATTGAGCGAACGGCGCTTCGGCTTTCTCGCGCCGCTGCCGGTGGACGTGCCGTGGAAGGGCCCGATGTTCGGCATCACGTTACGGCGAGGCTGGACGCCTAACGAAGTGCAGGGCGCGTTCCTTCGCAACCTGAAGCAGAACGCCGCGGCGATAGCGGGGGATTCGGATCCGGACTGAGATTTCATCTCCGATGGCCAAGGAAACAAGCGGATCATCTATTTCGGGATCCAAAATAAAATGCAGTAAAGGAGACATATCATGCTACAGGCGCAATTCGGGCGCAGCCCATTTCAGGATCAGGCCACGCTCTCAGGCAATCAACGCATGCTGATCGGCCTCGTCGGAATCGGCAGCATGCTGGAGTTCTGGGACGCGTTTCTCATCGGCTTCATTATGGCGTTCCTCATCAAGCCATGGGGATTGACCTACGGCATCATGGGTGCGGTGCTGCTGTCGTCGGGCGTGGGCGCGATCATAGGCGGCGTAGTCTGGGGCGCGATGGCCGACCGCTTCGGCAGAAAGCCCGTGTTCGTCGTGTCGCTGCTGCTGCTCGCGGCGGCGAGCATCGGTCTCGCGTTCACGCCAGAGCGCGGCTGGATCTACATGGCGGCGCTCAGGACCGTCATCGGATTCTGTTCGGCGGGATACTTCATCCAGATCGCGCTCGTGCAGGAGTTCACGCCTCCGCGCAGGCGCGGCATGCTGACGGGCGTCGTTTCGGCGATCACCACCGGCGGCCTGCTGCTGGGCGCGTTCAGCGGCGCGTGGGTGATTCCCGCGATCGGCTGGCGCTGGACCTTCGTGCTCGGCGCGGCGCCCGCGCTCATCGCGTTGATCGGCGCGTTCTACATTCCGGAGTCGCCACGCTGGCTCAGTCTGCAGGGACGTCATGACGATGCGAAGCGGTCCGTCACGTGGGCGCTCGGCAGCACGGATTTCGAACTCGAACGCGCCATCTTGCAGCCGGCTCGCTCGCAAAGCTGGTTCGAGATCTTCCAGTGTCCGCGCCCGATGCTCACGGCGACGCTCATCAACATCGGCCTGATTTCCGGCTACTACGGCATCGTGCTGTGGGCGCCGACGCTGATGGCGCAGATCCAGCAAATGGCGCCGGTGCACGCGTCCAAGGTGATGATCGGCTTCAGCGTGCTCGGCATCGCGTCGCGGCTCGCGGCCGCGTCGCTCGCCGACAGGGTCGGCCGCAGAAAGACGGGCGGCTGGTTCGCGCTCGCGGCGGCGGCGGCGCTCGTCGTGGCGGGCTACATCGGTCATGGGGATATCGGCTCGCCCGCGTATTTCTGGCTGCCGCTCCTGCTCGCGTTCGTGATCGCGGACGGCAGCCTTTCTGTCTGCGCGGCGTATTCGACGGAAATCTGGCCGTCGCGACTGCGCGGATCGGGCTCGGGCTACGCGGGGCTCGCGGGGTCCGTCGGCAAGATCGTCGGGCCGCTCGGCCTCGCGCTGACGGCGGGATCGAGCAACGTCGTGATGCCTTCCGCGACTGTCTCGGTGATCGTTCCCGCGTTCCAGTTCCTCGCCTTCTGCCTGTGCGTATGCGGAGTGACCTATCTGACGATTGGCATCGAGGCGCGCGGCAAGACGCTCGAATCACTCGACGACACCGCCGAGGACAGCGCTCCCGTGCTCGAAGAATCGCGCCAGCGCGGCTGACGCGCGTCGTTTGCGGATACAGCAAAAACATATGGCGACAGCGCGTTTCCGATTGGGCCTGCAAGCCGCGTCGCCATAGACTGATTTCGAACCTGGCAACACGAAACGAGACAAGAGGAATCCATGAAGCGTTTGCGAGTGGGCATGATCGTGCCTTCGTTGAACACCATCGCCGAGGACGATTTCAGGGCGTTCTGCCCGAACGAGGTGTCGTATCACGTGCATCGCATCAGGCTGCGCAAGGAGGCCGGCCGCGTGACGATGGACGCGCTGACACGCGCGTATCTCGAAGCAGTCGATGAAGCCGGCTTCGTGAAGGACCTGTCGCCCGATGCGATCGCTTTCAACTGCACCGGCGCGAGCGTCGCGCACGGCAAGGGTTGCGACGTCGCACTGGCCGCGCGCATGAGCGAGCAGCTCGGTGTGCCGTCGACCAATACGATGGTCGCGATCAAGGAAGCGCTCGCCTTTGTGCAGGCACGGAACATCCTGCACGTGTGCCCGTTCGGCGACGAGTTCTCACGCGTCGAACGCGCATCGCTCGAAGAAGCCGGATTGACGATGCAGCGCACGGTGTCGCTCGGCTTCACCGATGCGAAAGTGGCCGCGCACATGCCGCCGGGCGAGATCGCGGACGTCGTGATGAAACAGGTGGACGACACGACCGGCGCGGTTCTCCTGTCGTGCGCGAACGTGCGCGCCTTCGAGGCTGTTCAGGAACTCGAGGAGTCGCTCGGCATGCCGGTTGTGACGAGCAATCAGGCGATGCTCTGGTCGGTGCTTCAGGCGGCGGGCTGGCGCGGCAGTATCGCGGGCGCGGGCGGGCTCTTCGGCGGCAACTGATCCGCTCATACGAATACAACGGACAACAACACTCATGCAGATCGTAGATGCTCAAGTTCACGCCTGGCCAGACGGAGAATCGACCGGGCACCATCGGCGCACGCCCATTACGAAGGACGTGCTCGAGTCCGAGATGAAGCAGGCGGGCGTAGCGCGCGCGGTGCTCGTGCCGCCGCTATGGGATGCGCGTCGCAATGCCTATTCGCTCGAACTCGCGCAAGCC
Organism: Caballeronia sp. LZ008; assembly: GCF_031451435.1. Taxonomy (NCBI): domain Bacteria; kingdom Pseudomonadati; phylum Pseudomonadota; class Betaproteobacteria; order Burkholderiales; family Burkholderiaceae; genus Caballeronia; species Caballeronia sp. LZ008. The sequence continues at coordinate 439,262 of NZ_JARUXK010000002.1, forward strand.
GCGCCGGACCGCTTCGCAGTGATGGGCCTGCTCGACGTGCCGCCCGAAGACACAGAGCGCGCCGCGCAACGTTTGCGCACATGGCGCGAGACGCCGGGCATGCTCGGCATGCGCTTTCTCTTCAATACGAAAGAGCGCATCGCGCCCTTGCTCGACGGCCATTACGACGCACTCTGGCCGATCGCGGAAGAGACCGGCCTCGTCGTCGCGTTGCTGATTCCAGGCGCGCTCGCGGAAGTGGCGAAGATCGCGCAGCGGCATCCGGAGCTGCGGATCGTCGTCGATCATCTCGGCGTGCCGCGCGGCGCGACGGGGCCGGGCGCATTCGATCATCTGCCCGAGCTGCTCGCGCTGGCGCGTTATCCGAACGTGCATGTGAAGGCCGTCGCAGTCGGCGATTACGCACTCGATCCCTGGCCGTTCCGATCGCTCGACGCTACGCTTCGCCGCGTCTTCGATGCCTTCGGCCCGGACCGCATCATCTGGGGAAGCGATTTGTCGCGGCTGCATCATCCGTATCGGCAGTGCGTCACGCATTTCAGCGAGAGTCTCGCGTGGCTGTCGGGCGCGGACCTCGAACGCATCATGGGCCGCAACCTGATTCGCCTTCTGGAGTGGAGGCAACGCTAGCAGCCGCTTTTTGAGTTTGATAAAACCATACGAGAAAATGAGCCGGCAAAAGACCGGCCATCCTTAGGAGACGAAGATGCTCACAGCCGGAAGCTGGCCCTGCATCATCCTGTTGTACATCTACGGCACCGTGGCGACGTCGCTCGTCACGCAGTCAGTGCCGGTTATCGGCGATATCGCCACGTATTTTCATCTTTCACATGCGGCGTCGGGCTGGGTCATTTCGATACCATCGCTGATCACCGCGCTCGGCGCGCTGTTCGCCGGCTGGCTCGTCGACCGCATCGGCGACAAGCGCGTGATACTCGGCGGCTCGGTGTTCGCTTTCGCGGGCAATCTCGGCGTGTTCTTCGCGCACGATCTGACCGCGCTCTTCGTGAGCCGCCTGCTGGAAGGCGTCGGCTATCTGTCGCTGACGGTCGGCGCGGTGACGCTCATCATGCGTACGACGAGCGGCGCGCGCCGTAGCATCGCGCTCGGGCTGTGGACGTCGCATACTGCGGTGGGCATCGGCATGACGCTGTCCTTCGTCGCGCCGCTCGCCCAGCGCGGCGAGATGTGGCGCTGGGCGTTCGGCGGCCACGCGATGCTGATGGCCGTGCTCGTCGCGCTCGCGTTCCTACTGCCGCGCAAGCACGCGAACACGCAGGACCGGCGTCTCTCCGACATCTGGCTCGTGCTGAGAAGCCGTGCGCCGTATCGCGTCGCGCTGGCGTCGGGCGCGTCGGCATTCATCCAGACGGGCATCATGGCCGCGCTGACCGTCTATCTCGCGAGGCGCTTTCAGATCTCGATAGCTTCGGCCGCGGGCATCGGCACGCTCGCCGAGGTGTTCGTCGCGATCGGCTGTCTCTCGGTCGGGCATTTGCTCAAGGCGGGCGCGAAGACGTGGATGCTGGCGATCACGGGCGGCATCGTGATGCTCGCGGGAGGCATCGTGATGTATCTTCCGGCGACGGCGCTCGTCGGCGCAGCGGTGGCCGTGTGCGCCTTCTCGCTCGGCATCGGCACGGTGAACGGCACCATCTGGACGATGGTGCCCGGCGCCGCGCCCACGCCCGCGACACTCGGGGCCACGAGCGGCCTCGTCTCGCAGGCGACGTATCTCGGCGTTCTGCTCGGGCCGCCCGCGATTTTCGCGAGTTTCTACGAAGGCGGCTGGACGGTACGCGTCACGCTCGTGGTCGTGGCGACCGTGCTGCAACTCGCGCCGATCCTCATGGGATCGCGCTCGAAAGACGCCGACGAACTTCCTTCCGGCGACGTGCAGGCGCTCGGACATCGCTGAGCCGCCGCACGGCGCTATCCACTCACTGACGCGCAGGTCATTTCCGGCGGCTTCGCCGGACGGGCAGGCGCACGCCCGAAAATATCGCGACAAAAAGCGGATTACATAAGGAGACAGAAGGTGAAGGAGATCACGCAACGATTCAATGCAAGCGCGACGCGCGCCATCGTCGGCATTGCCGGCATGGCGATAGGGCTGTCGATCGCAGGAACGGCACACGCGCAAAGCAGCGTGACACTGTACGGCGTGCTTTCGACGACACTGGAATTCGTGAGCAACGCGAAGGGCAATCACCTGTACGCGCTGTCGAACGGGGGCATGATGCCGCCGCGCTGGGGCCTGCGCGGCGTCGAGGATCTCGGCGGCGGCACGCAGGCGATCTTCACGCTGGAAAACGGCTTCAACATCACCAATGGCGCGATGCTCGGCGGCATGTTCGGACGTCAGGCCTACGTCGGCCTGAGCAACCGGTCGCTCGGCACCGTCACGCTCGGCCGCCAGTACGAAGAGATGACGAACACGATGTGGTTTGCGACATCGGCGAACGTGTTCGCGGGCTACGGCGCGCACATCGGCGACAACGACAACATGTTCTTCACGAACCGTTTCAACAATGCGGTGCGCTATGCATCGCCGAATTTCGCGGGCTTCAGCTTGGCGGGCAGTTTCGCGTTCTCCAACTCGACGGAGTTCTCGAACAATGACGGCTACAGCGGCAGCGTCACTTATGCGCGCGGACCGTTGAAGGTCGCCGCGGCGTTCACGCAGTTCAACCGGCGCAGCAACGCGAATCCGGCCAATCTTACCAGCGGCGCGGTGGACAGCACCGGCTGGGGCTTCAGCTCGCCATTCGTGACGAGCCCGGGCGGTGCGGGTACGAACCAGCAGCGCATCATGGGCGTGGGCGGCACGTATGACTTCGGCTGGTTCAACGTGCTCGGCAACTACACGAACGTCCTGTTCAACTACTCGGATTCGACCGGTCTGCGTCTGCAGAACCTCGAAGGCGCGGCGTACAAGTACATCACGCCGGCGTGGGAGATGGGCGTCGCGTATGTGTACACGCACGGCGACTATTCGATCGGGCGCTCGACGCACTACAACCAAATTGATATCGCCTCGCACTATTTTCTGTCGAAACGCACGGATCTTTTTCTGATCGGCATTTATCAGCGCGCGAGCGGGCCGAACGCATTCGCGCAGATCTACACGACGAGTCCGTCATCGGGGAAGAATCAGACGCTCGTCGAAGCGGGAATCATGCACAAGTTTTGAGCGTCACGATGCCTACTTTCCGTGCCCGGACGCCTGACTGACAAAGGGCGCTCCGCCGAGCGCAGAGTCGACGGAATCGTTCACTTTCGACGCAGCGGCGAGTTGCAAGCGCCGCTGCGCTGCCTCCATGTTGGCCGGATAGGACGGATCGTTTTCTGAAGGCGTGTATCCCATCTGCTCCAGTTGCCGGAGCTCGGCCACAACCTGCGTGCGGTCGATAGTGCTGTTCCCGGCAGCGACGGCGGAAATCGGCAGGCTGAAGGAAATGCATAGAGCGATGCGAAGAATCATTTTGAGTAGCGGCATAAGTCGCGAATTAAAGGGGTTTTCATTCTAGGGTTTTCCCTTAATCTGCATAGCAGCTTAAGCATTTATCGATCGCGTCGGGCATGGAATCTATGGTGCACGTCGCTTTTTGCGGGATCCCCCCTCTTGGATGCATCGCGTCCACGGACATAGATCTGGGTCTCACGGTGTAGGGGCGTGTAGGGTTTTTACTTTGAAATGCACGCTGTCGGCCGAGTGCGTCGCGACGCACGGGCCTCATTCGCCGCAGCCGATCTTCAGCCTACGCGTGGATCGGCCCTAGCCCGCCGATATCGAGGCATGCTATGCGAAATCACACCTATCCCATCTAAAACGTTTATCGGCTTCCCTGTCGAAAGAGACGATCAACTGCGGCCGAAAGGCCGGCGACTTGGAACTTGCGGAGCTGCGACGCGAGGTCGACCAGGTATCGCAACTGGTTAACCCCATTCTCTACCGTTAGGCCACTCAAGTTATGTTCTTGCATCAATGAAATCGTGCTCAGTCAGGGGAGGCCGTACAGATGCAAACGCACTCACATACGCCCGGCATCGAGTCATCCGGTCATCGAATTTCCACATCTGAATCGCCTGCGTCGATGCGCATGACGCTCCGTGCCGGTGCGGCCGGCGGCTTCGTCGGCGCCGTGATTATCTGGATCTACGAAGCGCTTATTTGGGTGGGCGTACAGCATCTGATGCCACTCGCGGGCATTCCACGAAACGCAACCGGCTTGGTCTTCGGGAAGGCGTTTCAAGAAGCGATCGGTATATGGTCCTATATGATCGGCACGAGCATTCACTTCGTATTCGCCGCCGCGTGGGGCATCTTGTTTGCGATGCTGTGGCCATATTTTCGTCGACGCGGATTTGAGGCCACCTTTATTGCGCTGTTCTATGCAATGTTCGCGTGGATCGTGATGCACGTCGCCATCATGATCGCGTCGACCAATCATCCGAACTACTACGACCCCAACGTGATCATTGGCGGCTTCATGTCGCATTTCTGCTTCACGGTGCCGCTCGCGCTGGTCGTCAAACGTATGTTGGGCGGCCCCCAATCGGACAGCCTCGTCGCGAGTGCCTTATCGACGGTGCTGGTGCAAAAGCGATGACGGAACGGGCAATATTTCAGGATGGCAAACACGGCAATCGAAATCTAATCAGCGTTGCAACATTTTTATCTGGCCACGATAGCCTAGAGAAAAGTGTCGCCGGTTGTCGATGGACAGGAACGTTGTTGGCGAAGTCCGGCAATAAAGAGCTTGGGATCGCGCTAAAACACTGAGCCGGAGCAGTCATTTCTGGTGGTAGAGACCATAACGATTGCCGAGAGATTTCGATCACCAGAGCGTGATTTCCGTTTTTTTTCGAAAGCCCTGATCACCGATCATGTGCAGGCCAGAATGAACCACGAAGTTCTTGTCTTTGACAATGATCCCGTCGCCCGCGATCTCCTCTCTCGGTTCCTTCGGCCAACGGATTTTATGTGTCGGTGCTTCATGAGATCAAAGATCTCCGCCGACGCCTCGAAAAAAAACGCCCATCGGTCATCGTTCTCGACACCATGACGCCCGGCACAGACGGCTTGGCCGCTTTAGCAGCACTTCGCAAGTCTCGCGATGATATCCCCATCGTACTTATTTCGGCGCGAGGAGCAGTCGAGGATCGTATCGCCGGACTCTCCCTCGGTTGCTGATGATTATGTCGTCAAGCCATTTGATCCGGGCGAGTTGGCAGCTCGCATTCATGCGGTTCTCCGACGGTGCGGCCCCCCTCCAACAAATGTGCCTGAAGCACTGTCGAGAGCTTGCTTCGGGCCATTCGAGCTTGATTTCACGACACGCACCTTTCTACGTGATGCTCAACGCATTGTTCTGCGCGATAGCGAGTTTGCCTTGCTGAGGGTATTCGTCAAGAACCCTTTCAAGGTTCTGACACGTGAACTGCTTCATGATCTTCTTCACCACGGCGAAGTTCCGTTTCGGGATCGGGGACTCGACGTCCCCATTTGGCGACTTCGGCGTATCATTGAGACCGACCCGTCGAACCCGCACTTCATTCAGACCGTGCGCCGTAAGGGCTTCGTGTTCATGCCGGAGGGCGGGAATACCAGGTAGCAGCAGACGGCTACGCAGTAAGTCGAGTCAATTTTCGTCCGCGAAATTACTGTATTCGCCCGTTTGGCGCCCCAGCGGAAGCAATTTTTGAAAAACGTCGGCGGCGTTCTCGCCTGCACGATCGACATGTACGGCTACTCGCGCAGATTGCGGTCATAGACGAGCGCCGCAGCCGCAAGGTCTTCGAGTGCCGTGCCCACCGCCTTGAATTGGGTGCGTTCCACATCGTTCGAACGGCCCGGCGCCTGCGCGCGGCACAGTGCTCCGAGCGTCGGCCATTGTTCGGGGTTCGCTAGCACGCCGCGCTGCAAAGGCCCGAGCAGATCCCCGACTTCTGGAACGCCTCGGGCGTGTCGACGAAAATCGTCGCGTTCGTGAGAGCAGGCGTCGTCGGCTTCGCGCATAGCGGACGTGAAGCCGCCGATCAGGTCTAGACGTGAAACCCGGTGGGAGCCATTTGCCTTGCACGACGGGCGCGGTGGCGAGGTCGCGCACGTGACCACATCGGCGCGCGCGACGCTCTCCGGCAGATTGTCGACGACGCGCGCGCGAACCCGAGTTCGGCGAGACGGGCGGTCAGCTGCTCCGAAGCCGCGGGCGCCGCGTCCCATAGCCCGACTTCGCGAATCGGCAGCACCGCGCGATACGCCTGCGGCACTACACTGCCGACGCGCTCAGCGCCGAGCAGCGTCATGCGCGAGGCATCCTTGCGCGCCAGATAGCTCTCCGCCAGCGCCGATGCCGCCGATGTGCGGCGCGAGGTGATCTCGTTGCCGAAATATGTGGTCGGCTTCACGTTCGCGCAGTTCGTCGTGCATGTTCCGCTGGTCGTGTTCATGCTGTGGGTGTTCGCGCCGACGCTGACCTATCACTTCCCGGTCATGCCCTGAGATTGCCGACTCGTCGATTGATCAGCGTACTCTTCATGCGCGGCTGAACGGCAGCGGGCACTTGGCGGCTGCCATAGCGGTATCCCTGGCAAAATCGACGCGTTTGCGTTGCACCTGTGAAGATGAAATGATTTCCGACGATATCGCCACGCGATTGAATGAGGTCGTGCATCGTTGATAACCTCCTGGAGGTAGTTATCCGCCTCTTAGGCATTCAGGCGACCGATTTCTGCCCGGCATCCACATGAGCCGGATCCAGCGTATCTCGTTGGATAATCGGGTGTCGCACGAAAAAATGATAGGCGATTGCGCCAAGCACCGACACTACCGCCGACGACAGGAAGACGAAGGTGAAAGAATGCATGGCATCGACGATCATGCCAGCAACCAGCGGCGACAGCGTCGCGCCCAGAAATCCGCCGAAGTTCTGCACGGCGCCTGCCGACGGTCGTGACTTCGGCGGGCAGCGACCATGCGTGCGCCACCACGGCGCCGTTGAATCCCAGCGCGAATGCCATCAGGATGACCGCGACAGGCAGGCCCGCTGACTGGCCGAACACCGCGTTGAGCGGCAGCAGTGGGAGTACGATGGCCTGTAGCAGCAGCGCAGCAACAATGGTCACCTTCTTCGCCTTGAGTGTCGTCCATCCCGAACGTTCGGCCAGTTTGCCGGACATGATGCCGCTCACGATATCGCCGATGATCGCGCCCACCCACGGCACGCTGGCCGCAAGACCCAACGAAGAAAACTTGACACCGAACTGCTCGATGATAAACATGGGAATGAAGACCAGAAAGATCTGATACACCCAAAGATTGCAGAAGAAGCCCGCCATCATTCCCCACATGCTCTGGCGCTTGAACATGGCGGTCCAGGGCACGCGCACCGTGTTGTTGGCGGCGGTGGCGGCAGCGCGAACGTCGCCGTCCTTTGCGATATAGGCACGTTCTTCCTTGCTCAAACGCGTGTTTCGATCGACGTCTCGATAGCAGAGCAAAAACACGACGGCTACGATGACGCCGGCCACGCCCGCCGCCATATACATCGTGCGCCAGCCGAACTCGGCGACGACGAAGACGAGCGCGAAGGTCAGAAACGCCGGGCCGACCTTCAGCGCCGCATCCCAACTGGCGTTGGCGATGCCTTGCTCCTTTTTCGGAAACCATTGCGTGACGATCTTGTTCGTCGAGGGCAGCGAGGGCGATTCGGCCGCGCCCAGCCATGCGCGCGCGAAGAGAAACGCGCCGAACGAATGCGCGGCGCCCATTGCCGCGGTCGCGGCGCTCCATACCACGACGGATACGCCCAGCAATTTGCGCGGACCGAAGCGATCGACGAACCATCCGGACGGCAACTGTCCGAATGCATAAAAGAGTGAGAACGCGCTGCCCAGCAAGCCGATGTCGGTCGCCGTGAAGCCGAGTTCATGCTGCATGGCGGGTGCCGCGATCGACAAGGTCAGGCGGTCGATGTTGTTGACGAGCGCGATCAGACAGAGAAGGGCGAGGACCATCCATCGCTGTCGTCCGGCGGTCCAGAACGCAAGCAGCATGAACGCGAAGCCGATGCCCGCCATGACGCGGAACGCGTAGTAGAGCAGCGGCAGTGCGGGCGGCTGATCGTCGCGGGCGAAGTCGGTCAGTCCTTTCACCTGTCCGTGCAGCGAGTGCGTGCCGAGCACGCTCAGCATGCCGGGCACCTCGATGGACCAGTCGTTGCGTTGCGCCTCCCGGTCCGGCCAGGCGAGCAGGGACCAGGACGCGCCTGTGCCCGGCGCATTCGTCTTCCAGTGCCCTTCGATGGCCGCGCCCTTCGCAGGTTGTGTCTCGAACACACTCACGCCGCTCGAATCGCCCAGCCAGATCTGCAAGGGCGCGACGAACACCAGCACCAGCAGCGCGAGACGAAACGAGCGCACGAAGAACTCCGGATGACGCCGCCGGTAGAGATTCCACGCTGATATGCCGGCGATGACGAACATGCCCGTCTCGATGGCCGCGACCCACATGTGCCCCACGCCCCAGACCATGTCGGGGTTGAAGATCGCCGCGAGAAAATCCGTCACGACGATCTTTCCGTCGACGATGGAATAGCCCGCCGGAGTCTGCATCCACGAGTTGGCGACCATGATCCAGAACGCCGAGATGCTGGAGCCGAGCGCGACCATCGACGTGGCGAACAGGTGCACGCCGCGCGACACCCGTCCCCAGCCGAGCAGCATCACGCCGATGAAACCTGCTTCGAGCATGAAGGCCATCGCGCCTTCGAAGCCCAAGATATTGCCGATGAACTGGCCGCTGAACTTCGAGAAGCCGGCCCAGTTGGTGCCGAACTGGAACTCCATCGGAATGCCGCTCACGACGCCGACCGCGAAGTTCAGCACGAGCAGCTTGCTCCAGAAACGCGCGTGCCGGTAATACGCAACGTCGCCGGTGCGGATCCACAGCACTTCGACGAGCACGAGAAACGCGGAAAGGCTGATCGTGAGAATCGGCCAGAGTATGTGGAAGATCGCGGTCATCGCGAACTGCGCGCGCGACAGGTCGAGTACGTGATCAAGCATGATGTCCGGTTCCGTGTCGTTGATCGGTGGCGCTCGAGGCGTAATCGTCGACAGCGCCGCTACGCACGACCTTGACAGGCACCGACTTGTAGGCAGGCGTGCGGCTTTGCGGGTCGAACGCATGAAGCGGCACGAGCGGATTGACTTCCGGGTAGTACGCACCGCAGCACCCGTCGGGAAGCGCGTACTCGACGATCTTGAAGTTGCGGATGACGCGCTCGATACCGTCTTGCGCAATGGCCCGGATATCGACGCGGTCGCCCGCACGCAGCTTGCGTTTCGCCAGCTCGCGCGCGTTCATGAACACCACGTCGCGCTGACCGAACACGCCGCGATAGCGATCCGAATGCGAATAGAGCGTCGTGTTGTACTGATCGTGGCTGCGCATCGTCGTGAGCGAGAGCGCTTCGGGATCGTCCTGCGCGGGATCTTCATCGAGACCGTCGAACACGAGGAAATTCGCGCGGCCGGTGTTCGTGTCCCACACGCGCTCGCGCGCCGGCGAGCTCAGATGGAAGCCGCCCGGCACGCGAATGCGCGCGTTGTACGCCTGAAAGATCGGAAAGACGATTTCGATCGCGTCGCGGATGCGGTCATAGCTCGCGACGAGATGCTCCCAGGGCACGCGTGACTTCTCGCCGAGCGTGGCGCGCGCCATGCCCGCCACGATGGCCGGCTCGCTCATCAAATACGGCGATGCGGGCTCGTTGCGCCCGGCGGACGCATGCACCATCGACATCGAATCCTCGACGGTGACCGACTGCGGCCCGTCCGCCTGAATGTCGATCTCAGTTCGGCCGAGGCAGGGCAGTATTAGCGCGTCCTTGCCATGTACGAGATGACTGCGATTGAGCTTGGTCGCGATATGCACCGTCAGATTCAGCTTGCGAATCGCGCTTTGCATGCGTTCCCAGTCGGGAATCGCCGCCGCGAAATTGCCGCCCAGCGCGATGAAGACCTTCGCTTCGCCGCGCATCATCGATTCGAGCGTGGCCACTACATCGTTGCCATGCGTGGGCGGCGGCGTGAAGCCGAACGCGCGCTCGATGCCCGCGATCAGTTGCGCGCTCGGCTTCTCCGTGATGCCGACCGTGCGATTGCCTTGCACGTTCGAGTGTCCGCGCACCGGACAGATGCCCGCCCCCGGCCGCCCGACATTGCCGCGCAACAGCGCGAGGTTCGCGATCTGCTGCACTGCCTCCGTGCCGCGGCGATGCTGCGTGATGCCCATGCCGTAAACAAGGATCGCATTGTTCGCGCGCATGTAGATGTTCGCCGCGTTCGTGATCTCGTCGCGCGTGAGTCCTGCGTGACGTTCGATCGCGTCCAGCGGCGTCGCGCGCAGATCGGCGAGCAGCGCTTCGATGCCGTGCGTATGGCCTTCGATGAACTCGATATCGAGCACGCGCGGCTGATCGCAGGCGAGGGCGGCATCGTCGGCTTCGACGATCGCCTTCATCATGCCCTTGAGCGCGGCCACGTCGCCACCCACGCGCACCTGATAGAGAAACGAGCTGATGTTCGTGTAACCGAGCGTCGCCATCTCGACCGGATTTTGCGGCGATGCGAAGCGTTCCAGTGCGCGCTCGCGAAACGGATTGAACGACACGATCTTCGCACCGCGGCGGGCTGCGGCGTGCAGGTCGCTCATCATGCGCGGGCTGTTGGTGCCGGGATTCTGACCGAAGATGAAGATCGCGTCCGCATGCTCGAAGTCTTCGAGCAGCACAGTGCCTTTACCGACGCCGATGGATTGCGGCAGGCCCACGCTGGTCGCCTCGTGACACATGTTCGAGCAGTCGGGGAAGTTGTTGGTGCCGAATTCGCGTACGAACATCTGGTACAGAAACGCCGCTTCGTTCGACGCGCGGCCGGACGTGTAGAAGTCCGCCTGATCCGGATGTTCGAGCGCGTCGAGATGACGGCCGACGAGGGCGAACGCATCGTTCCATTCGATCGGCACGTAGCGGTCCGATTCCGGGTCATAGACCATCGGGTGCGTGAGACGGCCCGCCATCTCGAGGTCGTAATCGTTCCATGCCGCAAGCTCGGAGACGCTGTGCTGCGCGAAGAACTCGGGCGTGCAGCGCATCGCGGTGGCCTCCCATGCAACCGCCTTGGCGCCGTTTTCGCAGAACTCGAACGACGAAGTATGTTTCGGATCGGGCCATGCGCAGCCGGGGCAGTCGAAGCCTTGCGGCTGGTTCATGCGCAGCAGCGTCTGCGCGCCCGACACGGCAATGCCCTGGATCTTCAGCGCCTCGCCGGTGGCCTTCAATGCACCCCAGCCGCCCGCAGGCTCGCTATAGATGCGTATTGCTTTCTTCTCGCTCATTTCCTTCGCCTCGCAAACAATGCCATTCGTTGGTTTGGTAAACGTGATGATCGTCGTTCGCATACGAGGGGTTTTGCATAAAAGCCGGGCCGTTTGCGATCCGCACGAATTGCGAAAGCGGGCGTTGCCGCTTCGCCATCGCCGTGCATACGCTAAAACACCGGTTGCATCGAAAAGACCGGGTTTCGATGGCCGTGAATACTCCTTCCCTACGCGACGGACCCGCCGCGTTACGCGCCGTGCCGAACATCGACTGCATGAGCGGCGCGCCTGATCGAGCATTCAAGGAGCTATTGCAATGGCCACATTCACACTGAAAGACGGAACCGAACTGTTTTACAAGGACTGGGGCTCGGGCCAGCCGGTCGTCCTGTCGCACGGCTGGCCGCTCAACGCGGACGCGTGGGACGCGCAAATGATGTATCTCGCCGAGCGTGGCTATCGAGTGATCGCGCACGATCGACGCGGCCACGGGCGCTCGGGCCAGACGTGGGCTGGCAACGACATGAGCCGCTATGCGGACGACCTCGCGGAGCTGATCGATCACCTCGATGTGCAAGACGCCGTGTTCATCGGCCATTCGACGGGCGGTGGGGAAGTCGCCCGTTATATCGGCCGTCACGGCACGAAGCGCGTGAAGAAGGCCGTGCTGATCTCGGCGGTGCCGCCCTTGATGCGCAAGACGGAGGCCAATCCCGGCGGCCTGCCGCTTTCCGTTTTCGACGATATCCGCAAGGGCGTTATCGGGAACCGCTCGCAGTTCTTCAAGGATCTGGCGACGCCCTTCTTCGGCTTCAATCGCGAAGGCGCGCACGCTTCGCAAGGCACGATCGACTGGTTCTGGCTCGCGGGCATGCAGTGCTCGATCAAGAGCGCCTACGACTGCATCGAGGCATTCTCGGAAACGGACTTCACCGAAGACCTCAGGAAGATGACGATGCCGACTCTGGTGCTGCAAGGCGACGCCGATCAGATCGTGCCGCTCGACGACTCCGGCAAGCTCTCCGCGAAGATCGTCCCCGACGGCACGCTCGTCGTCGTTCCCGGCGCGCCGCACGGCATCTGCACAACGCATGCCGATATCGTGAACGAGCAACTGCTCGCGTTCATGCGCAAGTGATGGTGAGAGCCATGAAAGACATTCCGGAATCTCACCCTCCATTTCCACCGTTCTCGCGCGAGACGGCTCTCGAGAAAGTGCGTCAGGCCGAAGACGGATGGAACTCGCGCGACCCCGATCGCGTATCGCACGTCTATTCGCTCGACACGCAATGGCGCAATCGGGCGGAGTTCGTTCACGGCCGCGAGGACGTGCGCGCGTTTCTCGACAGAAAGTGGCGCAAGGAAATGGACTACCGCCTCATCAAGGAGCTGTGGGCGTTCGGCGGTAATCGCATCGCCGTGCGCTTCGCTTATGAATGGCGCGACGATGCGGGCAACTGGTTCCGTTCTTATGGCAACGAGAACTGGGCGTTCGGCTTCGATGGTCTGATGAGACATCGTCATGCGAGCATCAACGACGTGCCGATCGCTGAAAGCGAACGCAAGTTTCATTGGCCGCTTGGCCGAAGACCGGACGATCATCCGGGGCTCAGCGAGTTGGGGCTCTGAGCAGAAGAGGCCGCGCGCCGGGCAACGCGGTGCGGGGTCGCATTCCCTATGCGATCGACGAGAGAGCGCAATGAGAATCGAGCGAGTCTGGAGCGTACTTGCCACAATGGCGCTCTTCCTGATAGCCGCGTTCATCGGCAAGACCTTGTGGGATCACTACATGGATGCGCCGTGGACGCGCGACGGCCGCGTGCATGCCAATGTCGTCACGATCGCGCCCGATGTATCGGGCATGATCGTCGGCGTGCTGGTGCACGACAATCAGTTCGTCAGAAGAGGGGATCTTCTGATGCAGATCGATCCGTCGCATTACCGCATCGCGGTCGCCGAAGCCGAGGCGAAGGTCGCCGCGAGCAGGGCGGAACTGGCACTGCGTCGCGACGATGCGAAGCGCCGCGCGGCTCTCGACAATGAAGTCGTCTCCGACGAAGTCAAGCAGAACTCCGGCCTTCAGGCCGATGCCGCGAAGGCTGCCTACGACCAGGCGCTAGCCGCGCTCGATGCTGCGAAGCTGAATCTTTCGCGAACGCGCGTCGTTTCTCCGGTCGACGGCTACGTGACGAACCTGAACACATGGCAGGGTGACTACGCGAGCATTTCGACGCCGAAGCTCGCGGTGGTCGATCGAAACTCGTTCTGGGTCTATGGTTACTTCGAGGAAACGAAGCTGCCGGAAGTGAAGGTCGGTCGGGCGGCGGAGATCCGCCTGATGAGTGGAACGCTGCTGCGAGGCCATGTGCAAAGCATCGCACGGGGCATCTATGACCGCGACAATCCGCAAAGCATGGACCTCACCGCGAACGTCGATCCCGTCTTCAATTGGGTGCGGCTCGCGCAGCGCGTGCCGGTGCGGATCGGCATCGACAGCGTGCCGGAGGGCGTCGAGCTGACGGCGGGGACGACATGCACGGTCGTCGTCGACAGTGGGCTATCACAAGGGCATATCGTTCGATATGCGAATGAAGTCATCGCGCGTGTGGAGAGTGCGTTGTAATGCGAAACGCGGCGATCGAATCCCGTCGTACGCAACGCAGCACGCTGCGCCTCGGGCTTGCTCACTGGGCGGCGACCGATGGTCTCGTCTGGCTGCATCTGGCAAAGACACTCACTGCCGCGTTCATCGCCATGGGCATCGCGATGAAGCTCGACATCCCCACGCCGCGCACGGCGATGACAACGGTTTTCGTGCTGATGCAGCCGCAGAGCGGCATGGTGCTGTCGAAGAGCTTTTACCGGATGGTCGGAACGATCATCGGAACCATCGTCGCGGTCATGCTCGGTGCGCTGTTCCCGCAGCAACCGCCGCTTCATATCGGTGCGCTGACGCTGTGGGTGTCGCTCTGCACCGCCGCCGCGCTGCGCTATCGCACCTTCCGCTGGTATGCGTTCGTGTTGGCGGGCTATACGAGCGCGCTTATCGGCATTCCCAGCGTGACCGATCCGAACGGGCTCTTCATCGCCGCGCTGAACCGTTCGGCGGCCGTGTTGCTCGCCATCGTCTGTAGCGGGGTGGTCAGCGCGATCGTGCTGCCGCAATGGTCGTCCGCGCGGCTGAAACATATCCGTCGCGAGCGCTTCGTATCGTTCTCGAAGTTCGCGGCGCAAGCGTTGCGCGGCGAGATCGACAACGAACGCTTCCTGACGAAGTACGGCGAGTTTATCGACAGCGTCATTGGCTTCGAAGCCACGCGCGCATTCGCTTCTTTCGAAGACCCCGAAGTGCGATCGCGCTCTCGTCGTCTCGCGCGCCTCAATGCTGCGTTCATGGATCTGTGCACGAGGCTGCATGCGCTGCATCGTTTCCTGGCGACGCGTCGTGGCCATGCGGTCGACGTGGTTGCCGCCTATTGCGCGGAACTCGCGACTTTGCTGGACGTCGCGCGCGATGCCGGAATGATCGATGAGGATACGATCAGCCGCAGAGCCGCGCTCGTCTCGGCTTTTGGCGTGCGTCTGAATGCGCGGGCGGAAGCGGATCGCGAGGAACTCGCGCGCACCGTGAGCGCGCAAGCACTGATGGATTTCGATGCTGCCGTTCAATTGCTGTCTGACTACGTGTCGTCTTGGACGTACTATGCCGACGCGTATGTATCGCTCGTTTACGAGAAGCACGTCTTCGAAGAGTCGGACATCAAGCGCGTCTTTGTCACGAACACGAGCGTGATCGCAGTGACGTTCCTGATGACGTGTGCGGCGCTCGGAACGATCGGCGCCTGGTGGTTGTCGAGCGACTGGCCCGCCGGCGGCTACGCGATCATCGGCGCGGCGGCCGTGTCGGCGTTGGGATCGAATTCGCCGACACCCATCCGGTTCTCGTTGCAGATGGCATCGGGCGCGGCTGCATCGACGCTCGCGGCGTATCTGGTGCTGGACTACGTGTATCCGGCGATCGACGGCTTTCCACTGCTGTGCTTCGTCCTCACTCCCTTGCTCGGGCTCGGCGCATTCCTCGCGACAAGACCGAAGTTCACCGGCTTCGGCCTCAGTTTCTGCATCTTCTTCTGTATCCTCGGCGGACCGGATCGCGTCATCCGTTACGCACCCGAGCCGCTGTTGAATAGCGGCATCGCGCTTACGCTCGCGATGCTTGCATGTGCGGTCGCATGGACGTTCGTGTTTCCTGTCGAGAAGCCGTGGCGCGTCGCTGCGTTGACTCGCGACCTGCGACGTCAGATGAACGTCGCATGCACCGCGCCGCTCGACGACGCGAGGCAGCTCTTCCAGTCGGGCACGTTCGATCTCATCGCTCAGATACGCGCGCTGCTTCCGCAGCCAACGGCACAGTATCGTCAAGCGCTTTCGTGGATTCTGGTCGTGCTGGAACTGGGGCACGCATCCATCGAATTTCGCACCGATAGTCGCGATGTCGATGCGGTTCGCATGGTGGCTGCGGACTGGCGCGCATCGACGGAAGAGACGATGCGGCGTTTGATGCAACTTCTCGATACGCCGTCGCACAACACGCGCGACGCGAGCCTTCGCGCGATCGACAGCCAGATTGAAGTCGCGATGCACGGCATCGAAGCGATGCGTGGCGCGGACCACGAGATCCTGCGCATGCGCAGCTTGCTCGCGCGGCTGCATTTCATGCGTAGCGCGCTGATGGATGTCGATTCGCCCTTTTTACGTAGTTATACGCAAGCCTAAGCAATAGCAAAGCGATCGACGGTCGAGGCGAGACCCGCTGCGGAATGCGGCGCTGCGTCGAAGCGGTTCTGAAATGAGGATGCGAGCAACTCGACGAAGGTTCTGGTCTTCGCATCGATATGCTGTCGCGACGGATAGACCGCAAATACGCACGCCGTTCGCAGCGCGTGATCGGGAAAGACCCGCACGAGTCGCCCGGACGCGATGTCGTCGGCGACGACGTAGTGCGGCATCGCACCGACGCCGGCGCCCGCGAGCAGGGCGGCGCGCATTGCTTGTGCATCGTTCACCATGATCTGACCGTCGTTTTCGGCTCTGCTGCCTGAGTCCGTGGCGAATTCCGAGTGCCAGTCGCACGGGTGTCCGAAAGGCGCGCTGATGCGCGTGCGCGCGTGCGTCGACAAATCGCCAAGGGATTCCACCGCGTGACGCCTGAGATAGCCGGGCGCGGCGACGAGCACACGCTCGAAGCGCCCGACGATCCTGTACGCGTTGCCCGAATCGGGGAGCGCCGCCGCCGCCAGCACCGAGACGTCGAACTGTTGGTGCACGAGATCCGGCATGCCCGGCAGCAACTTCAGATCGACACTCACCTGCGGATGCGCGCGCCGGTATTCCACCACGGCCGACATCAACTGCGCGAGACCCAGGTCCGGCGAAGCATGCACGCGCAGGCGTCCACGCGGGACGGTGGCGGCGTCGCTTGCCTCGGCTTCGGCGCTGTCGATCTGAGCGAGGATCTCCTTGCACTTCTGGTAGTAACGTTCGCCGCTATCGGTGAGGGACACGCGGCGGGTGGTGCGCTGCAAGAGCCGCGTGCGCAAGCTGTCTTCGAGCGAAACGACCGCGCGTGAGACGATTCCGACGCTGCAATCCATGCTTTTCGCGACGCCGCTGAAACTGCCGGTCTCGGCGACGCGCGAGAACACACGCATGCTGAAGAGCTTGTCCATGTCGGCTTTGTCTCCGGGCTGAAGATTCAGGCGCGCTTCTGCCGCGCGATGGACTCACGATACGTTCGCAACGCGCTCGACGCCATCAGTCGTGGATACAGTCAGGTCATCCTTGCGTATAGGGTGAAGACGGATCAACTTGAACTCGAAACGCTGCAGGTGTGGCATATGTACTTTGCTCAAGGACGACATTTGAACTTGGGACCTACAATACAAAGCACGATAATAAAGCTTATGTAAAGTCAGTTAGAAAGGCGGCAGACGAAAGCTGCCGCACACACCGCCGAGGCGCCATGAAGAAAACCGGGATGAGCAGCGACGCTCGCACGGCCCTGCGAGATCGATCCGCCGCCTAGTGCCCGAATCGTCGCACGAAACGATAGAAGATCCACGGATGAATCTTCAGCATCGCCATGACCAGCGACAGCTTCGGCCGATGGTCCGAAACCATGCCGAGCAAGTGCCTGAGACGAAGCCTCTGCGCGACGCTATCCAGAATAGGCTCGGCTGACCGATACGTCGGCGCCTTGATCGCTGCCTGAAACGCGATGGTCCGAAAGCCATAGACATATTTCAGCCTGAAGAAAAGCTTCCGGTAATTTCTTATCGGCATGGACGCCGTGCTCTTCTCTACCCGATCCATGATCGCAAAGATGTCAATGATCTTCGGATTGAATCGTGTCGAGATGCCCGATTCGCGATACATGTACGAATACAAGGTATCGGGCATGAGACGAACGACGCTGGCTTTACCGAGCGTCTGGACCGAAACACAAATATCCTCGTAGATCAGCCCCGTCGGATGCTCGATCGCGAGGAAGATCGAGCGGCGTACTAACTTGTTGAAGCAATACGCCTGCAACGTCAAGTCGAGAATTTTCTCTACGGCTTCAACACCGCTCATGACGGTATCGCCGGCTTCGACGCGATAATTGATCTTGCCGTCCGGGCTAATATTCTCGGCGGCAAAAATTACGATATCCGCATTGAGCTTCTCCGCTTCTTCGGCGACCCGGCGTATGAGATCGTGATGAACGTGGTCATCGCTGTCCACGCAGAGCACATATTCGCCGCTCGCGGCGAGTGCCGCAATCCTGCGAGTCTCTGCGAGCCCCTTGTTTTCAGCGTTTTTGATGAACTTCCAGCGAATTCTGCTTTGCTGTTCGAGGATGCGTAAGGTCATTTCCCCGGAGCGGTCAGGACTGCTGTCGTCGACGGCGATGATTTCGAAATCGGTGGAAGTCTGCGACAGTAGTGAGTCGAGGCATTCTTCGATATACGGCTCGACTTTGTACACGGGCACCAGCACACTGATTTTCGGCGGTTCTGACATGAAGTTTCGTCCCTATAACTGCACGTGAGTGCTTTATTCAGGAAAACGACTAGTGCCAGAGGAGTTTACCCGATGAGCGGCGTGAATGTGCGGCTTTGGGCGAAGACAGATCGGAGGCTCGAACGTCTCACGTGCCGAGAAGTCGCCTGCACCACGCGCGCGCATGATGTGAAAAAGGGCGCTTTCGCGCCCTTCTTATCCGATGAAGGGCAAATGCTCGCTTACTTCGCCCCCAGCAAATGCGGCAAAAACTGCGGGATATGCGGGAAGAAGATGATCAGCAGCAGGTCGATCACCAGCGCAAAGATGAAGGGAAGAATCGCGCGTGTCGCCTTCTCTACCGACACGCCGCCGATCGAAGCCGCCGTGAAGAGACAGAAACCTATCGGCGGCAGATTGATGCCGATGGCCGAGTTGATCAGCACGATCACGCCGAACACGACCGGATCGATGTGCATCTGCACGACGAGCGGCAGGAACACCGGAATCACGACGGCAATGCTCGAGATCGTTTCCAGCACGGTATGCGCGGCGATGAGAAACAGGTTGATGAGGATCAGCAGCACGATCGCGCTCGTGGTGATCGCGAGAAAACTATTCGCGACGTGCAGCGGAATCTGCGCTTCGATCAGATAGCGCCCAAGCACGAACGCGAGCCCGAGCAGGAACGAGACACGCGTGGTGTTCACTGAAGTTCGCACCAGAATGTCCTTGAAATGCGAGAGCTTCAGCGTCTGAAAGATAAACGCGCTCACCAGCGTCACATAGACGGCCGCGACCACGCCCGCCTCCACCGGCGTGAAGATGCCGCCCAGGATGCCGCCCAGAATGATGACCGGCGTGAGCAGCGCCCAGAACGCTTCGCGGAAGGTCGTCCACAGCTTGCGCCCATCGAACGGCTCGACGGCGCTGTAGCCCTTCTTCACCGCGGTCACGTAATTGACGATCATGAACGACGCGACCACCAGCAGCATCGGAATGATGCCGGCGATGAACATCGTGCCGACCGACACGTTGGCCGTATAGGCATAGACGAGCATGCTCATCGACACGGGCGAGAGCAGCCCGAGCGAGCCCGCCGCCGATTGCAGCGCCACCGCGAACGCGCGGTTATAGCCCTTCTTCACCATGCCGGGAATCATCACCGAGCCGATGGCTGCCGTGTCGGCCGTCGCCGAGCCGGAAAGGTCCGCGAAGAACATGCTCGCAACGATCGTCACCTGACCGATGCCGCCGCGCATGAAGCCCACCAGTGCCTGCGAAAATTCGATGATGCGCTTCGACACGCCGCCCGAATCCATGATCGCGCCCGTCAGCATGAAGAACGGAATGGCGAGCAGGCCGACGTTGTTGAGGTTCGAAAAAAGCTGCTGCGGAATCACGAGCAGCGACGTGCCGTTGATCGACAGCGCGAGCGTCGCCGCAATGCCGATGCAGATGGCCACCGGCACGCCGAGCCCGAGCAGCCCTGCTCCAAATGCGATTGCCCACATGATGTTTTTCCTAGAGATGTTCGGACACGCCCTCGACGAGCGTGGCGTCGGTCTGCGTCTGCGGCGCGAGATGCGAGACCGCGATCCGCACCAGCGAATGAAACGCGAGCAGCGCGCCGCACACCGGAATCGAGAGATACGGATAGACCATCGAGATCGGAATCGACGCGGCGGTTTCGGTGCCCATCAGCGCGAGCATGTCCGTGCCGTACAGGACGAACACCGCGCCGAGCGCCAGGATCGCGCAGTCGGTGAAGTCCTTGAGCAGCGGCGCGAATGCAGCCGGCACGCGATCGGCCAGCACGCGCACTTCCGGATGCGCGCGCAGCTTCACGCCGGCCGCGGCGCCGAGGCACGTCAGCCACACGAACAGATACGCCGACACCTCGTCGGACCACGACAGCGAATCGTGCAGCACGAAGCGGAAGATCACCCCGAGCCCCGCGACGATCACCGCCCCGAGCAAAAGGCAGCTACAGACGAACAGATTGATCTTCAGCACGATGCCGTCAACGAACATCAAGCCGCGCGCGAGCTTTTCCATGCGTGTCGCCTCCCGTGGTGCCTGGGTTGTGCGGTGGCCGTCGTTCGCATCCGTCATTTCGATGCGACCGCCGGCGCCTGCTTGGCCGAATTGATCTCCTGATACAGCGCCGGGCCGTCCGGAATCTTGCCGATCAGTTCGTCGCGCGCGGTCTTGGTCGCTTGCGCCCACGGCGCGGTATCGACCGTCGTGACCTGAATGCCCTTCGCTTTCATCGCGGCGATCGCGGCGTCGTATTCGCGCTTGTACTCCTTGAGATCGAAGTCCGCCGCGATCTTCGCCGAGTCCTGGAACGCCTTCTGATCGGCGGGCGAAAGCTTGTCCCACGCGCTCTTGCTCATCGCCAGCACGACCGGCAGATAGTTCACATGCGTCACGTAGAAGTGCTTGGCGACGTCGGAGAACTTGTCCTGAACGAACTGCTCGGGCGAAGTATCGGCGCCATCGACGAGACCTTGCGACAGCGCGAGAAACAACTGGTTGTAGGCGAGCGGCGTCGGATTCGCGCCGAGTGCCTTGTAGCCCGCGATATAGCCGGGGCTCTGCATCACGCGCACCTTGAGGTCCTTCATGTCCGCGAGCGACGTGACCGGACGTTTGGTCGTGAACAGGTTGCGTTCGCCGACCGCGAGCCACGTCAGGCCGATCATGTTCACCGGCTTCATCATGTCGAGATACTTGCGCCCGACCGGGCCTTGCAGCACGCCGTTCGCCTCGTCCATGCTGGAGAAGAGATACGGCATATCGAAGATCTGCCATTGCTTGATCGTGTTGTCGATCGGCGCCTGCGCGGAGATCATCAACTCCTGCGTGCCGGTGCGCAGCGCCTGCGTCATCTGCACTTCGCCGCCGAGCTGCGATTGCGGGAACAGTTGAATCTCGATGTGACCGTGCGTGCGGGCGGCGACTTCCTTCGCGAAGACCTGCGCGGTCAACTGATAGTGATTGTCCGGCGCCAGCGTGTGACCGAGCTTCATCACGACCTTGTCCTGCGCGCTCGCGCCAGACGACGCCGCCACGCACATCGCGGCGAGCGCCGCGCTCATCGCCATGCGCAGCATGCTCTGCGCTCTGAAAAGCGAACTCATGTTGTCTCCTTGCTCGATATGGATACCGCCCGGCGAGTGCGCCGCATCGTTCGGTGCGAGTGCCCGGTGCGAATGCGGAACCGGCGGGTTGACGCAAGTATTTGTGATCGCGGCGAGGGTGCGTTAGGACCAGTCGTCGAATTTCTTGGACTTTTTTACGCTGCCCTTTCGCATCGCCGGGTCCGATGCAAAAAAGTCCAAAAGATCGCGCGAACCGTCCTACCGGTTGCCTGTAACGCGTCTTTAAAGTGACTTCCAAGCCGGCGATGCAACATCAGCACGCATCGTTCAGCGTTAACCCCAACTCATCCGAGAAGAAACATCGACATGGCCAAACGCCCTCATATGGATTGCTATGCAATCGGCGACACCGCCGATTTCGCCAAGACGGTCTCCGAATACGATATCTACGGCTTTGCCGGCATCGTCGGCGATTTCTACGCCGTGCATCTCAACGAGGAATACGCGAAGGGCACGCGCTTCGAAAAGCGCATCGCGCAGGGCTGCCTGTCGGTCGGCTTCCTTTCCACGGTGATGGGATACATGGCGGCGAAAGCGCCGAGCCCCGGCGCCGTATCGTATCGCTACGACATCACCTTTAACGCGCCGGTGTTCATCGGCGACACGGTGAGCGCGCGTCTCACGCTCGAAGAAAAGGATGAAGAGCGCAACGTGTGCATCTTCGCCGCCGACGTGACGCGCCAGGACGGCGTGGTCGTGGCATCGGGCAAGACCTATCTGAAAGTGCTGTGACGCCATGACGAACGACACGCTTCCCGTTCTCGCGTCGCAGCATGGCGCGCTGCGCCTCCTGACGCTCAATCGCGCCGACAAGCTCAACGCGTTCACGCCCGACATGCTCGCGGCGCTCGAAGCCGAAATCGCCGATGCGCTCGCCGACGACGCGACGCGCGTGATCGCGCTCACCGGCAGCGGCGCAAAGGCGTTCGCCGCGGGCAACGACATCGAGCGGCTCGTGTCGCTCGACGGCGTCTCGGCTTATCGCGACATGGTGGCCGGACAGCGCGCGCTGTTGCGTCTGCATGAAAGCGCGAAGCCGACCATCGCGATGGTCAACGGCTACGCGCTCGGCGGCGGCTTCGAACTGGCGCTCGCGTGCGACTTCATCGTGGCATCGAGCGAGGCGAGCTTCGCATTTCCCGAGATCACCCTGAACACCATGCCCGGCTGGGGCGGCACGCAACTCGCCGTCGCCAAGATGGGGCTCGCGTGCGCGAAACGCTTCGTGATGAGCGGCAGGCGCTTTTCCGCGCGCGAATGCGAGGCGTTCGGCTTCATCCACGAAATCGCCGCGCCCGCGAAGCTGTTCGACGCCGTGCGCGCGCTGGCCGACACCCTCGCCTCCTACGATCCGTTCGCGGCCGAGATGGCGAAGCGCGCGCTGAATCGCGCGAGCGACATGCCCTTGTCCGCCGGACTCGACTTCGAGGCCGCGCAATACGCGGTGAATTTTTCGAGCGAAGGCGCGCGCGCGGGCCTGCGCCACTTCGTGGAACGCAAACGCGCACGCCGCGCCGCGCAAGCCGACACCGCACCGGTCACGCCATGACGACAACCTTCAATCAACCTCACTGGCTCGGCGAAGAGCACACGATGATGCGCGAGGCCGTGCGCCGTTTCGCCGAGAAGGAAATCGCACCGCAATCGGAGACGCTCTGGGAGCAGGAAGCGTTTCCCTACGCGATCTGGCGGCAGGCCGGCGAACTCGGCTTCACGGGCTTGCCGTATCCCGACGAATTCGGCGGCGGTGGCGGTGACTGGCTGTCGTTCGTGATCGTGCTCGAAGAACTCGCGCGCGTGGACTGCGCCGTCGCCAATGCGCTCATGGCGAACTCGACCGTCGCGAGCCTGTTGAACAACTACGGCACGCCGCAGCAGAAAGCGCGTTTCTTGCGCCCCATTCTCGACGGCACGCAGATCGGCGCGATCGGATTGTCCGAGCCCGACGCCGGTTCCGATGCGGCGAATATCGGCACGCGCGCGGTCTTCGACGGCGAACGGTGGATCATCGACGGTGCGAAGACGTTCATCAGCAATTCGGGCACGGAGATCGGCGGGCCGACCGTGATCGCGGCTGTCACCGGCACGCGACCCGACGGCCGCAAGGAGATCTCCAACTTCATCGTGCCGCAAGGAACGCCCGGCTATGGCAAGGGCAGAAAGCTGCGCAAGATCGGCTGGCGCGCATCGATCACGCACGAACTGTTCTTCGAGCAATGCGCGATTCCCGCCGATCAACTGCTGGGCGAACGCGGCGCGGGCTTGCGTCAGACGCTCGCGCAGATCAGCACGGGGCGCATTCTGATCGGCGCGCTCGCGCTCGGCATCCTGCAGGGCTCGCTGGATCGCTCGGTCGCGTACATGAAGGAGCGCCGCGCGTTCGGACGCGCGATCGCCGAGTTCCAGGCGCTGCAATTCAAGATCGCCGACATGGCGGCCGATGCGCACGCCGCGCGTCTGATGCTCTACGACGCCGCCGCGTCGAAAGATGCCGGCGCGCCCTTCGATGTGCAGGCGTCGCAAGCCAAGCTGTTCGCCACCGAGCACGCGATGAAAGCCGCGCATCAGGCATTGCAGATTCACGGCGGCTACGGCGTCATGGCCGAGTTTCCCGTCGCGCGCGCATTCGGCGATGCGAAGGTGCTGGAGATCGTCGAAGGCACGTCGGAGATACAACGCATGATCATCGCGCGCACGCTGCTCGCGTGATCGCGCGCTGAAACCGAGAGGAGAATGTTCATGCTGGAAGGCATCAAGGTGCTGAGTTTCACGCATTTCCTGCAAGGCCCCGCCGCCGTGCAGATGCTCGCCGATGTCGGCGCGGATGTCATCAAGATCGAACCGCCCGGCGGCGCGTTCGAACGTAGCTGGACCGGCGCGGACGCGTTCATCGAAGGCGTGAGCGTGTTCTTTCTGCTCGGCAACCGCAATCAGCGCAGCATCTCGCTCGATCTGCGCGACGAAGCCGCGCGCGAGATCGTGTGGCGTCTGATACGCGAAGCCGACGTGCTCGTCGAGAACTATCGTCCCGGCGTGCTCGACAAGATGGGCTTCGGCTACGCGCAGGTGCACGAAGTCAATCCGCGTCTCGTGTATTGCTCGTGTACCGGCTACGGTTCGTCCGGGCCTTATCTGAAACGTCCGGGCCAGGATCTGCTCTTGCAGGCGATGAGCGGACTGACCATGCTGTCCGGCGATGCCGAATCGCCGCCCACGCCGGTCGGTTCCGCCATCGTCGATCAGCATGCCGCCGTGCTCGCCGCATTCGGCGTGGTGGCCGCGTTGCAGGCGCGCGAGCGCACGGGCGTCGGCACGCGCATCGAGAGCAATCTGCTCAACGCCGCGCTCGATCTGCAAATCGAGCCGTTCACGTATTACATGAACAAGGGGCCGTTGTGGGCACGCACGCATCCGCCGATGGGCAGCCGTTTTCATCCCGCGCCGTATGGCGTGTACCGGACGCGTGACGGTTATATCGCGATGTCGCTCACGCCGACGCAGAAGCTCGCGAATGCGCTGTCGTGTCCCGCGCTCGCCGAATTCACGCATCCGAAGGACAACGTGCGAAGGCGCGACGAGATCAATCGCCTTGTCTATGACACGCTGAAAACGCGCACGACCGAGGACTGGATGCGCACCTTCGAGGAACACGATATCTGGTTCGCGCCCGTCAACGACTACGAGCAGGTGGAGCAGGACCCGCAAGTCGCCCACAACGAAATGATCCTGTCGTTCGATCACGAGGAAGCGGGACCGGTGCGCGTGCTCGCGCATCCTGTGCGCTACGACGGCGCGGCGCCGCCCTTGCGGCGGCATCCGCCGAAACAGGGACAACATACCCGCGAAGTGCTCGCGGAACTGGGCTACACGCCGCAGGAAATCGACGGCTATGTCGAACGCGGCATCGCATTGACATCGAGGAGAGAAGCATGAGCGCACAACCGAACAACTGGCCGGCGCTCTTGCGCTTCGACGACGTCGAGATCGGCCGTACGCAGGTGAACGTGCACACGGTCACCGAGGCCGAAGTGGACGCGTTCGGGCACCTGTCCGGCGATCTGAACCCGCTGCACATGCAGCACGCCTTCGCCGAATGCTCGCCGTTCGGACGGCGCGTCGTGCATGGCCTGTTGACGGCCGCGCTGGTGTCGGCGGCGCACACCGAACTGACAGGGCCAGGCTTCGTGTATGTCGGACAGGAGCTGCGTTTTCTGGGGCCGGTGTATATCGGCGATACGGTGACGATCGGCGTATGCGTCGTCGAAAAGAAGCCCGCGAAACACATTCTCGTGATGGACACGACCGTGCGCAATCAACAAGGGCACGTCGTGCTGAGCGGACTTTCCGCGCTGAAGGAACTGCGCTTCGATCATGCGCTGATGGCGCGCAGCGCGGCGGCGTGACATCGCCGCGCGGGCCGCATGGTGTAAATGCCAGTTAACCGGCGGGCGCGGGCACGGCTACACTCGTGCAGTCGCCCGCGCAGCGCGGGCATGCAGGCGGGCGCGAAGACACTCGCCGCCGACGGAGGAGACAGTTGGATACCGCATGTTGCTGTCACGTTCCGGTGATCCGGATCGAGGACTACGAATACGGCGCACACGTCAAGACGCCGGACTTTCATCTCGCGCCGATCGAGGCGCTCAAGTCGACGCTGGTCTATCCGCATCGGCACGACTTCTATCACATGATGTGGGTGCTCGCGGGCAGCGGCTCGCATGTGATCGATTCGGTGCGCTACGACGTGCGTCCCAACACGCTCTACTTCATGGCGCCGGGACAGATTCACGATCTGGATCTTTCGGCCGACACGCTCGGCTATTCGCTCAGCTTTTCGTCGGAGTTTTTCGCGTTCCGCGTGCAGAACCGCCATACCGAAACCGAAGTGCCCGTCTATAACTTCGAGCAGCTCGCGCCGTGCGTCAATCTGAGCGACGCGCAGGTGCGCGAACTGGCGCGCGTGATGGACGGCATTCGCCATGAGTATCAGGAGGAACAGGTCGGCTACACCGACGCGATCTGGGCCTACTTGCACGTTTTCCTGATCAAGGTCGCGCGCATGTGCGACGCCGCCGCCATGCGAGATGCCGCCGCGACGCGCAGCGTGCTGCTGTCGCGCCGCTTCAAGAGTCTGCTGGAAAAGCATTTTCGCTCGGTCAACGAGGCGGCCGATTACGCGCGCCTGCTCAACGTCACGGAGCGCGCGCTCAACGAGGCGACGCGTCAGGCGCTCGGCAGCACCGCGCCCAAGCTGATCCGCGAGCGCGTGATGCTGGAGGCCAAACGGCTGCTGCTGCACTCCGAAGTGAATGTCGCGGAGATCGCCGCGATGCTCTCGTTCGACGATCCCGCCTACTTCAGCCGATGCTTTCGCAAGCACACGGGCCGCTCGCCGATCGACTATCGGCGCAGCCTCGACAAGCTGCACATCTGAGCGTCGTCATGTGCCGCTTCGATGCGGAAATGTCCAACAGATCATGCGTTTCATCCTAACGCGCTCGCGCGGGCGCTTCTTAGAATCGTCCTGCGAATGACGAACTCAAGGAGACGCCGTGTCGAACGCAATGAACCCGCTGTCACTCAGCGAGAACCAGGCAAAGCTGTTTCGCGAAACACTCGATAAAACCGCGCAGAAGGTCGCTTCCGACGAGCTGACCTTCGGCGTCGAATTCCCGCAAGTCACCGGTCCCGATGGTCAATGGGTGCGTCTGCCCGCGTCGCTCTCTGCGGGCTACGACGGCGACGCATGGAGCCACGGCAACTGGTTCTGCGGCTTCTGGGTCGGCTTGCTGCTGAGTTCGTATCTGCACACCGGCGAGGCGCGCTTTCTCGAATGGGCGCGTGCCCGCATGCTGCTCGTGCGCCAGCGCGCGCAGGATCCGAACACGCATGACATCGGCTTTATCTTCGATAGCAGCGCGGTGCCGGGGCATCACATCACCGGCGACGCGTGGTTCGCCGATATCGCGCTCGAAGCCGCGGACAAGCTGCGCGCCCGGCTCGTGACCACGCGCGGCGGCGCCTATCTCGCGTCCTGGGGGCCGATCTCCGATCCGCGCGGCCGCAGCGCCTCCGCGATCGACACGATGGCCAATCTGTCGCTGCTCTACTGGGCCGCCAATCACGCCGACGACGGCAGCTACCGGCACGCCGCGGACGCGCACGCCGAGATGACCGCGCGCGCCTTCGTGCGCGCCGACGACTCGACCTATCACGCCGTCGAATACGACGTGGAGAGCGGCGCGCGCAAACGCGGCTACACGTTCCAGGGCGCGTTCGACGAATCCGCATGGAGCCGCGGCCAGGCCTGGGCGATCTACGGATATGTGAACTCCGCGCGGGAAACCGGCAAGCGCGGCTATCTGGACCTCGCCGAGCGTCTCGCCGATTACTACCTGCGCCGCCTCGAAGGGCGTCAGGTGCCGCCGTGGGACTTCGATGCGACCGGCCGCGACGCCGAGATCAAGGACACGGCCGCCGCCGCCGTGGTGGCGTCGGCGTTGCTGGAGATGGCACGCGTGCATCCCGATGCGCACGCTGCGGGCAAATGGCAAGGCCACGGCCTCGCGATGCTCGAAGCGCTCTGCCGCGACGAATTCACACGCGACGGTCAGCACGGGCTGCTGCATAACTCGTGTTACTCGAAGCCGCACAATATCGGCGTCGACGGTGCGACCATGTTCGGCGACTTCTACTTCGTCGAGGCGCTATGCCGCGCCGTGCATCCCGGCAAGCTGCGCCCGCTCGACGACACGCGCATTGCGCTCGCCTGAGGGTGTCACGAAGCCATCGCCGGCAACGCGGCGCGCGCAATCGATAACCCGCGCGCGCCGGATTGCCGATCTGCGTGGGCAACTGCTCCTCGCATTGCAAAGCTAGCGCGCATTTTCATCGAGCACGAGAAGGTTGTCGTGAGAAAACCCGAGCGCTACCGGCTGCCCGCGCTCCGGCAGGGTCCTGTTGGGATCGTTGAAGACATCGAGCGATACGACCGCGTTGCTGACCCGCGCACGAATGCGCACCACGGCGCCGAGAAAGCTGATCTGCTCGACGGTGGCCGCGAGCGAATTCCGTCCGTTCGACGGCGGCTCCAGGATGATCGCTTCGGGGCGCAGCGCCAGCAATCGTTCCTTGCCGGCATCATCCGGCGGCAGTGGGCGCGACGTCACGAGCTCCTGACCATCGACCGCGATGCGCCCGCTTCCGGGATCGATCACGCGCCCGGCGAGAATGTTCAGCGTCCCGACGAACGATGCGACGAAGCGCGTGCGCGGAAAATTGTAGATGTCGAGCGGCGAGCCGATCTGTTCCACGCGCCCGTCGTTCATCACGACGATGCGGTCGGAGATCGACAACGCCTCTTCCTGATCGTGCGTCACGAAAATCGATGTAATGCCGAGCTCGCGCTGCAGCGCCCGAATGTCCTCGCGTAATGACACGCGGATTTTCGCGTCGAGCGCGGACAGCGGTTCGTCGAGCAACAGCACCTGCGGCTTGCTCGCGAGCGCGCGCGCCAGCGCCACGCGCTGTTGCTGTCCGCCCGACAATTGCCACGGATAACGCGCGGCGAGTTGCGGCAGCTTGATGAGTTCGAGCATCTCGGCGACGCGCGCGTCGATCTCCTTCTGCGAACGCTTCGCGACCTTCAACGCGAAGCCGATGTTCTGCGCCACCGTCATGTTCGGGAAAAGCGCATAGGCCTGAAACACCATGCCGACGGCGCGGTCGCGCGTACGCATGTGCGTGACGTTGCGTCCATTCAGACGGATCGTGCCGCGCGTGGGCGTTTCGAATCCGGCGATCATGCGCAGCACCGTCGTCTTGCCGCAACCCGACGGACCGAGAAACGTGATGAATTCGCCCTGCTCGATCGTCATGTCGAACCGATGCAGCGCGACGTTCGGCCCGAACGTTTTGTGAAGATCGTCGATTTCGAGAAATGGCATAAGTCGCGGCCTCGTCGGCTCAGGTTTTATGGCCGGCCAGTGCGCGCGCCGATCCGAACACCTGGATCAGGCCCATCGATGCCCATGTGACGACGAACGCGATGATCGCCAGCGCCGAGGGCTCGTATGCGCGATTCGCGCCGATCAGTTGCAGATAAGGTCCGAACGCCGGACGGTCCAGCAGGCTCGCGATCGTGAATTCGCCGATGACGACGGCGAACGTCAGGAACGCGCCGGACAGAATGCCCGAGCGCACGTTGGGAAAGATCACGCGGAAAAGGATCGTCGTCCAGCCGGCGCCGAGACATTCGGCGGCTTCGGTCAGCGAGCGGACGTCGACGGCGCGCATGCCCGCATCGACGGCGCGGTACATGTACGGTAACGACAGCGTGACGTAGCCGAAGACGAGCAGCAGATCGGTCGCGCGCTCGTTGCCGGTGAGCGGCAGGATGGAACTGCTGTTATAGATGCGCAGATAACCGAACACGATCACGATGGCCGGTATCACGAGCGGCAGCAAAGTGATGAACTCGACGACGGGCCGCAGCTTCGGCAGACGCAATTGCACCCAGTACGCGGTCGGCACGACGAGCAGCACGCCGATCACGATGGTGAGCAGGCCCATGAGCACCGAGTAGCCGAACGAAGCCTGAAAACGCGGATCGCCGAGAACGACGCGATACGCGTCGAAGCTGTAAGCGTCGCGGCGCATCCGCAGGCTGAATTCGAAGGTGGCGGCGAGCGGAATCACAAAATACATCGTGCCGACGATCATCGCGATCCAGGCGCCCGCGCGCGATTGCGTCTTCATGTGCGTCTTCATGCGCGTCTTCATGCGCGTCCCCTTTCGGCCCTCGCGCGCAACCAGATGTAGCCGCCGTTGGACAAGCCGGTGACCACGATCATGCCGAGCGCGAGCGCATAGCCGAGGTTCTGGTTATGCAGCACGTCGCCGCGAATCTGCGCATACAGCAGAATCGGCACGATGTTGAGCGAGCTGCCCGTCAGCGCATAGGCCGTGGCCACTGCGCCGAACGCGTTGGCGAAGAGCAGCAGCGCCGCGCCGAGCACGCTCGGCCACAGGACCGGCAAACCGACGTATCGCCAGTACTGCGCGGCCGTGCCGCCGAGACAGTCGCACGCTTCGCGCCACTCGCGTTTGAGACCGTCGAGCGCGGGCGTGATGATGAGGACCATCAACGGAATCTGGAAGTACAGGTAGGTAATGGTCAGCCCGACGAAGCTGAGGATGCTGAAGCCGGTCGAATACAGATTGACGCCGAGGTATTTGCGCGCCAGCACCGTGACGAGGCCCACGCGTCCCAACGTGCAGATGAATGCGAACGCGAGCGGCACGCCCGCGAAGTTGGACGCGACGCCCGAGAACGTCATGAGCGTCGGACGGATCCACGCCGGCAGCCGGCCATGCACCGCTGCCCAGGCGAGCAACGCGCCGAACAGCGTCCCGCCGGCGGCGGATGCCACGCTCACCTTCACGCTGATCCAGTAGGCATCGAGCACGGCGGGCTGAAACAGTTCGCGAAGATTCGCCAGCGTGAAGCGTCCCTGCGCATCCTGAAACGCGCCGATCATCAGAAAGGCGGTGGGCAACAACAGAAACAGCAGCGCGAACGCAAAGAATGGCGCGACGCCCGCATACGTGAGCCAGCCCGCGCCGCGGCTCGCGCGGGCGGGGCCGGACTGCGGCGCGGGCGCGGCCGGCGTCAGCAGATCCGGGCCCGAAGCGCCTGGCTGCGGAGATGCGCTCATTCCGGCGAACTCGCGGCTACTTCACGTTCGCGCCGACGACCTGATCCCAGCCTTTGGTGACGGCGTCCTTCGTGGCGTTTTGCTGTTCGAGCGTCGGGAACACGGCGTTGCTGTAAGCCGATGCCGGCGGCAGTTTGGCAAGCAGCGCCTGCGGCACTTTCTTCTGCGCGACCAGCTCGTTATAGCGCATCGGATGGCAGTATCCGGCCAGCCAGCCGAGTTGCCCTTCGTCGGAGTAAAGGAATTCCATCCACAATTTCGCGGCGTTCGGATGCGGTGCGTAGGCGCTGATCGCCTGCACATAGACGCCCGCGACGACGCCCGTCTTCGGCACGATCACCTGCACTTTCGGATTGCCTTTGAGCGTGTCGCGATCGGCAAGCGCGTTGTAATCCCAGCGCACGATGATCGGCGTCGTCCCCTGCGCGAGCGACGCGGCCTTGCCGATCACCGGCACGAAGTTGCCGCTCTTGTTCAGATCGGCGAAGAACTTGAGGCCCGCCTGGTCGGCCTTCGACGCGTCACCCTTCGTCTGCGAAAGGCCCGCCGCATGGACAGCCTGAATCGCCTGATTGGCCGAACGCGGGTCGCCCGCGAGCGAGACCGCGTTGCGATAGTCGGACTTGAGCAGATCGCCCCAATCGGACGGCGGCTTGTCGATCATGTCCGCGTTGACTTCGAACGCGAGCACGCCGTAGTAGTCGCCGTACCAGTAGCCTTCCGCATCCTTCGACGCAGCCGGGATCGAATCCCACGTCGACACCTTGTAAGGCTGCAACAAGCCTTCCTTCTTCGCGGACGGACCGAACGACAGGCCGACATCGATCACATCCGGCGCTTGCGGACCCTTGTTGCCCTTGTTGGCCTTGATCGCTTCGATCTCGTCGCCCGAGCCCGCATCCGGATTCAGCTCGTTGACGTGGATGCCGTACTTCTTCTGGAACGTGTCGATCAGCGCGCCGTATCCGCACCAGTCGTGCGGCAACGCGATCGTGGTCAACTGTCCTTCCTGCTTCGCGGCGGCCACGAGCGCCTCGGATGGCGCGGCCGATGCGGCGTCGATGCCGCCCGCCGCGAGTCCCGCTGCCGTGGAGATCGAAAGGAGACGGCCCGCCCAGATACGCTTCATCGTCATCGCTGTTCCCGAAAGGAAGGTAGTGCGTTGAAGAGAACCGCCGATTGCTGATGCAGGCTAGTTTCAAATCCTCAAATTTGCAAGCTGCCAAAAAAGTACAACTTTCGCTTATGACGGATGTAAGCTGAACAACAGCGTGCCAGCGCAATTCTCATTGTTGCTTCCACCATCGAGCATTCCCTATGTGGCAGAAAGACCGTCATCAGCGCATACGCGCGCTCCTGTCGATGCTCGGCCGTGTCTCGAACGAGAGGATCATGGCGGAGCTTTCCGTGTCGCGCGAAACGGTGCGCCGCGACTTGCTCGATCTGGAGCAGGCGGGTGCGCTACGGCGCGTGCATGGCGGCGCCGTCCCGTCGAGCGACGAGGCGCCCATCGCCGAACGCGCCCGCGCGAACGTGCGCGCGAAGTCGGCCATCGCGCGGGCGGCAATCGGCATCGTTCACGCCGGGCAAACCGTATTCGTCGATGCCGGAACCACGACCGCCATCCTCGCGGACGAGCTTGCGAAGCTCGCCAATCTCACCATCGTCACGAATTCGGTCGATGTCGCGCTGCGGTTGCGCGGCACATCGGGACCGCATGAGCGCGTGCGCGCGATGAACGAAGTCATCCTGCTCGGCGGCATGCTCAGCGAGCGCGCGGCGGCCACGACGGGCGCGACGACCGTGCTCGACATCCGGCGATACCGCGCCGATCTGGCGATGCTCTCGCCTGTCGGCATCGATCAGCGGCACGGGGCGAGCAACTTCGATCGTGCAGAAGCCGAGATTGCCCGGGCGATGGTCGAGAATGCGGACCGCGTCGCGATCCTCGCCGATCACAGCAAGATCGGCCAGCGCAGCCGCATCACGTTTTGCGCGCCTCGCGACATCGACGTTCTCGTGACCGATCGCAAGTCCGGCGAGGCCGCGGATTTGCGCGCGCTCAAGAAGACAGTGGGCGACCTGGTGCTTGCGTGAGCTGCGTCATTCCTTGACGTGCAGCGTGTCGAGCGAGCGCTTGCGCAGACGCGTGTCATGCAGCGCGCCCGCCGCATCGAGCACGGGATACGCCGTCGAACAGAAGAGCGAGTTCAGCCGTTTCATATTGCCGATGAGATCCAGGTGCAGCGCGCTGGTTTCCACGCTGCGCGAGCTTTGTCCCGCCAGCCGGTCCAGATGCTTGTGCGAGTAGGCGCGCTCCAGATCGCGAAAGCGTTCCTTCTCGGCCAGCAACTGCTCGGCGCATCGCAGATCGTTGTTGAGAAACACCGACAATCCGAGCCGCAGGTTACTGATGAGCCGCGCATGCAGATCGTCGAGTTCGCCCAGGCCCTGTTCCGAGAACGCGAGCCGTTGCGAGATTTTCTTCTCTTCGATATCACTGACGATTCGCTCGATGATGTCTCCCGCATGCTCGAGATTGATCGTCAGCGAAATGATGTCCGTCCAGCGACGGCTTTCCGCCTCGTCGAGCTGCTCGCGGGAGATCAGCGTCAGATAGCTTTTCACTTCCGCGTAGAGCTGGTCGACGTCGTCGTCCATGCGCATGGTTTCGCGGGCGACGGCGAGATCATTGCGTCTCAGCAGATCGGCGACGTTATCGAGCATGACGCGCACGATGTCGCCGATGCGAAGCACTTCACGCGAAGCATTCGCCAGCGCGAGGCTCGGCGTCACGAGGCCTGCCGGATCCAGGTACAGCGGGCGCAACTCGCCGGTCGCGACCGTGCGATCCGGCAGCAAACGCCGGCTGATCGCAGCGACCCGTTCGACGAGGGCGAGACACGCGCAGCAGCGCACGGTGTTGTAGATCACATGGAAACCGACTACGGCTTCGCGCGGATTGGCGATCAGAACCGGCAATCCGCGTGCGAGCAGCGATGCGAAAGGCAGAATGATGATCGCGCCGGCCAGTTTGAATGCGAAGCTGCCAGCGGAAAGACGCCGTGCTGCCGCGTTCTGCGGCAGCGCGTTCAAGAGCGCCAGGAGCCCGCTGCCCAGATTCGCGCCGACGACGAGGCACAAGGCGACCTTCAGCGAGATGACGCCCGACGACGCCAGTGTCGCCGTCAACAGGACTGCGGCGAGGCTCGAATACGAGAGCATCGCGAAGCCCGCGCCCACGAGCGCGTCGAGCATCGTGTCGCCTGTGAGCGCGCCGAACATGACCCTGACGCCGGCGCCCTGCATCATCGGCTGAGCCGCTTCGACGATGAGATGCAGCGCCAGCAGAATCAATCCGAGTCCGATGATGGTTCGGCCCACCTGCCCCGCCCGCGTCTGCTTGCGGGTCAGGAAAAGCGGCACGCCGAACAGGATCAGGATCGGCGAAAGCCATGACAGGTCGAGCGTCAGCACTCGCGCCATCAACGCGGTGCCGACATCCGCGCCGAGCAGAACCGTTAGCCCGGCCGCGAGCGGCACCAGTCCCTGCGCGGCGAACGATGTAATGATGACGGCTGTGGCGTTGCTACTCTGCACGAGGCTCGTCACGCCGATGCCCGCCAGAAATGCGCGCGTCTTGCTGCCGGTGCTACGGCCCAAAATGGCGCGGAGATCGGCGCCGAGCACGCGGAGAATGCCGGTGCGAACGATATGAGAGCCCCAAACCAGGAGGGCGACGCCAGAGAGCAGATTGAGAAGAACCAGCACGGCGAATCGATTTCCCTTTGAATGGACGTGACGCTGACGCCAGGCTGTCGAAAATTGGATTGTGACAATAGTGTTACACAGTTCCCACGGCAATTGAGTGAAGTCAATCTTCCATGCAATGCGGCGTTGCGTGCATGCCGCACCTCGCGCATCCGCTTGAAACCAGCGTCTCGCGGGTTTCGCGTCCGCGGCTAGAATCGGCGCTGGCGCATGGAGACCTCGATGGGATACCTGATCGTATTGAGCGTGGGTTGGATGGCGGGTGTTTTGAGCGGCGTGATCGGCACCGGCTCGTCGATGCTGTTGATGCCCGTGCTCGTGCTCATCTACGGCCCGCAGCAGGCCGTTCCGATCATGGCCATCGCCGCGATCATGGGCAATCTCGGCAAGGTCCTGTCCTGGTGGCGCGAGATCGACTGGAAAGCTTCCATTGCCTATGGCGCGACAGCCGCGCCCGGCGCGATATTAGGGGTTCACACGCTGCTTGCGCTCCCGCCGCACGCGGTCGAGCTCGCGCTTGGTCTCTTCTTTATCGCGATGGTGCCCACGCGCCGATGGCTCGCCCGCCGGGCCATGCGCCTCTCGCTCTTCCAGCTCGCGCTGATTGGCGCACCGGTCGGCTTCCTGACGGGCATCGTCGTTTCGACCGGACCGATCACCGTGCCGGTTTTCATGAACTACGGCCTTGTGAAGGGCGCGTTTCTCGCGACCGAAGCTACCGGTTCGCTGATCGTCTACGGTGCGAAAGTCGCGGCCTTTCAGCAGTTCGGCGCCCTGCCCGCTCAAGTAGTCGCTCAAGGGTTGATTACCGGCGCGGCGATCATGGCAGGCACGTTTTGCGCGCGCGGGATCGTCGCGCGCATGTCCGCTAACACCTTCCGGTTCATCGTCGATGCGCTGATGGTGTCGTCGGGTGTGTCATTGCTATGGGCCGCAGTCCGCTGAAGTGAAGTGCGTCGCGGTGAACCAGCGCCTGCGCCCGATGCAAATCCCATCGCATTCCCGCAAGTCATACGTCTCTCGTGCTCTGCTCCACTGACCCACGCTTCCCTCCCGCCGCGAAGTGACGCCCCGAGCAGGCGGATCCATCGATCAGGCGGCGTCTGAATCACTCGCATTTACGCGCCGATTCAAAACTTGCGCGCGGCACAGCGCTTGCGCATCAGTGCCGCGCGCATCGACGCCGCAACTCTTCCTGGAGACATCATGAAACTGCTTACTACTCAAGAAGGCCTGCCGCGCCTGTCGTGGGGTTCGATCATCGCGGGCGTCATCCTTTCGATGATCGTCTATCTCATCATGAGCGTGCTCGGCACGGCGATCGGCGCATCGCTCCTGTCGCCGTTGTCGAAGCCCGATACGTTGCACGGCTTCGGTTTCGGCTCGGGCGTATGGGTAATCGTCACGACCGTGCTCGCGGTTTTCGTCGGCTCCTATTACGCCGGACGCTGCGCGCCCGTCCTCGGATGGCTCCACGGTCTGCTGTCATGGGCGGTGATGACGCTGCTCGTCGTGTTCGGCATGACCTCGCTGATTACGGGCGCGGTGAGCACGGCCGGCAGCATCGTCGCAACCACCGCGCAAGTCGGCGCACAAGCCGGCGCGACCGCCGCGAATCAGGCGGGCGGGAACAATCAGCTCATCGACTCCGCGAAGCAGCAAGTGCAGGCGGCGATGGCATCGGCGGCGTCGGCTGCATCCTCTCCGGATGCCGAACAGAACGCGCGCCGGGCCGCCGACACCGCCGCGCGTGGCGTCGCTCGCGCAAGCTGGTTCTCGTTCGCGGCGCTCGTCGTCGGCGCGATCATCGCGATCGTTTCGGGCGGCGCGGGCTTTCGTCATCAGCCGCCGGTCGAGGAAGGCGGCGGCTCCGCGCTGGATCGCAAGAACGCGGCCCCTCGCAATCGCACCGTGCAGGCAGGCGCCCGCCTTTGAGCGCGCCCGGCCGACGACCTGACCACGCTTCAACGGAGACGCCGATGAGCGCCGATGACAAGCCCACGACCCCGAACGCGACGAACGCGGACTCGTCCGGCACGTCCGACGCGCTCCGGCTTTCCGCCGTGCAGGAAGAATTGTCCGTCGACGTGAAGCGGACGGAGACCGGCGCCGTGCGCGTTCGCAAGGTGGTGCATGAAGAGATGCAGCCGGTCACCATGCGCCTGAGCGCCGAAAAGGTGGAAGTCAGGCGCGTGGCCGTGAATCGTCCGGTCGAGGAACGTGCCGAGCCGCGTCGCGAAGGCGACACGCTCATCATTCCTGTGTACGAATACGTGCCGGTCGTTCGCATGCAGCTCACGTTGAAAGAAGAGGTGCATGTGACGACGCGAGAGACGCAACAGGACGTCGTCCACCAGGTTCTTCTGAACTCCGAAGAATTGGTGGTCGAACGCCGCGAAGGCACGAGCGGCAAGTGGAAGCCCGATCCGGATGCCGGCTAGATTCACCCGCACCCGAGGCGGGAACGGCCGTTGCGCATATGGACCGGCGCACCTCTCGATACCCGAATCACTCTCACGGAGATAATGCAATGAGCCAGACCATCATCGGTGTATTCAATACGCTTCAGGACGCGGAACTTGCTCAGACGCGCCTCGAAACGGAAGGCGTCGCCCGCACGAATATGAACGTGCATGCGAACGATATGAGCGCGTCCGCGTCCGTGTCCGGCGATGCCACCGACCGTCCCGCCGGCGAGCATCACGAAGGCGCGATGGCGCGCATCGAGCACTTCTTCAAGAACCTGTTCGGCGATCACGATCAGCCCGAGGAAATCGGCCACTATCACGAAGCGGTCCGTCGCGGCGGCGCGCTCTTGACGGTGGATGTGATCGACGAATCGTCGATCGAACGCGTGCGCGACGCGCTCTATGCAGCCGGCGCCATCGACATCGACACGCGCGTCGAGCAATGGCGCAGCACGGGCTATAGCGGCTATGACCGCAATGCGCCGGCTTATACGGCCGATGAGATCGCCGCTGAACGGCAGGCCTTTCCCGTCGTGAAGGAATCCGTCGAAGTCGGCAAGCGCGAAGTGCAGACGGGCGGCGTGCGCGTCTATTCGCGGGTGACCGAAACGCCGGTGAGCGAATCGGTGAATCTGCGTGAAGAACACGCGAACATCGAGCGTCGGCCGGTGGATCGTCCGGCGACGGTGGCGGATCTGAAGGAGGGCTTCGTCGAGATCAGGGAAACGGCCGAGCAGCCCGTCGTGGCGAAGACGGCGCGCGTGGTCGAGGAAGTGGTCGTCGGCAAGGAAGAAACGAACCGCACCGAAACCATTCACGACACGGTGCGCGGTACCGAAGTGGAAGTCGAGCGGACGGCAGGCAACCGGGACGTAGCCGACGGCGCGGTTCCGCCGGCGAAAAAGACGCCGCTGTAACGCGTAGTGAGAACGGCCGCTCCCTGTGGAGCGGCTGATTCCGCACGTCTGCGTCCGCTACATTCCCGTTCGCTCAGTCGACGAAAGGCAGCTTGCGGTCGCGCGCTTCCGTCAGCATGGAAACGGTGATCTTGCGCACTTCCAGCTTGCTTTGCGTGATATGCGCGCGCAGCAGCATCGCCGCTTCGCCGCACTTGCCGCGATCGATGAAGCGCAGCATTTTCGCGTGCTCGTCGTAAGTTGCGCTAGTGCGATGCGGCTTCAAGAAATCCAGCCGCCGCACGATGCGGATGCGCTCCGTCACTTCGTTATGCACGCGCAGCATCTCGCCGTTGCCGCTTGCGCGCACGAGTCCGCGGTGAAAGTCCTCGTCCAGGCGAAACATCGCGACGGGATCGCTTTCCTGCGCATCGGGCGAAACGCACCACACCGACTTGAGCGCATCCACTTCCGGATGCGGTGGCGCGCTGCTCGCGAGTTTGTCGAGCGATGCGGTCTCCAGCACGATTCGCAAGTCATACAACTGATCGAGCTGCGCGAAGTTGATCTCCGACACCTTCCAGCCACGCCTGAAACCGACTTCGAGATAGCCTTCGCGCAGCAGGCGGAACAGCGCGTCGCGCATCGGCGTACGCGACACCCCGTAGTATTGCGCGATGTCGGTCTCCGAGAAGCGGTCGCCGGGAAACAGGCGAAAGCTGAAGATGTCCTGCTTCAACTGCTGATAAACCTGCTCGGCAAGCGGATTGGCGCTCTGAATGGCGCGCACGGCACTGCGCTCCGTGAGTTTGGGCGAGTTGATTCGATGTCTCCGTGTAATGCCTCTTCAGGGCGTTTCGATCAGGCTCACGTGCGCCGCGACGATGGTCCACTCCGCGAACGCATTCGATGCATGGCCGATGCGCGCCCACGTCTGCATCTGACGTCCGAGCAAAGGCGTGGCATCGCTCGTGAATTCGGTGCTGACCGAAGCGTAATCCGTGCCGAAAGTCGTCACCACCGTTCGATGCAAACGCCGCGAACGCGGCACCGGCGCGCACGTCTCGCGCCAGCGGCGAATTTCATCGCCGCCATGCTGCACTTCGGCGATGCCGTATCGTACCGTTTCCGGCGCGTGCCAGAAGAGCGCGTTCATGGTAGCCACATCGTTATCGACGAGCGCCTTCTCATAGGCGATGAACGCGCGCTCGACTTCAGCCACCGTTTCCGGACGATTCAGTTCCATCAATTCTCCAGCACATCGGCGAGCGTGGCCGTCCATCCGACGATGCCGCCCTGCGAGCGAATCATCTCGATGGTCGCAGTCTTGAACGACGGTATGTAGCTCGCCGTCGCGTCTTCTATCAGCACGCATTCGTAGCCGCGATCGTTCGCTTCGCGCATGCTCGTCTGCACGCATACTTCGGTCGTGACGCCTGCGAACACGAGATGCGTGATGCCGCATCGCGCAAGCTCTTCGCCGAGGCGCGTTGCGTAAAAGGCGCCTTTGCCGGGCTTGTCGATGACGATCTCGCCCGTAATGGGCGCGACCGCATCGACGATGGCGTTGCCCGGTTCGCCGCGAACGAGAATGCGGCCCATCGGTCCCATATCGCCGATGCGCGCTCGTGGCGCGCCGCGCAGCCGCTTCGCATCCGGACAATCGGAGAGATCGGGCGCGTGCGATTCGCGCGTATGCACGACGAGCCAGCCGCGATCGCGCGCATGTTCGATCAGCTGCGCGACGGTCGGCACGATCGACGTCAGCAGCGACACATCGTTGCCGAGCGCTTCGCCGAAGCCGCCCGGCTCCACGAAGTCGCGCTGCATGTCGATGACGATCAACGCCGTATGCGCTACTTCGAACGTGAACGGAGACGGCCGGGCGCGGGTCAGGGTAGGCATGGCGTCAGCCCTCGTATCGGCGTTCGGGTTTCGAAAAACCGCATGACGTCCCGTCTTTCACGACGACTTCGTCCTCCCACGTCAGACGATATTCGCCACGCACCATGTCCTGCATGAACGTGTACGGACAATCCTGCGCGCCGCCCTTCACGGCGACATAGCCGCGATGTCCGAACTGATAGATGTTGTTTTCGACGCCCCAGTGAATGCGGGCTTCGCGCACGAGATCGGGGCGCATTTCACAGGTGATGATCTCATCCGGGCGATGACTGCCTTCGACCAACACCGTGCCGTCGAAATCGCAGAACATGCCTTCGCCCATCGAGTCGAACGTGCCGTCGCTGCCGCACAGACACACGCTCGCGGTCTGCGCGAGATTCTGGAATGCGTTCGACTGATTGGTGATTTGCCAGGCATGGCGAATGGGCGCGGTATAGCCCGCAGTGCGCAAGATGATTTCCGCGCCCTTGTAAGCGGCTTCGCGCGCCATCTCCGGAAACATGCCGTCATGACAGATGATGAGCGAGAGCTTCGCGCCCTTCGGCCCGATGCACACCGGCACGCCGAGATTGCCCGGCTCCCACGGCTCGACCGGCACCCACGGATGCATCTTGCGATAGTAGAGTTGCACCTCGCCCCGATCGTCGATGATGATCCCGCTGTTATAGGGATTGCCGCCTGGATTGCGCTCCATGATGGAGAAGCATCCCCAGATGCGATGCTCGATGCACGCCGCCTTGAACGCGGCCACTTCGGGACCGTCGAGCGAGCACATGATGGCATCGTTCGTATCCATCGACAGGCCGTGCAGCATGTATTCGGGAAACACGACCAGATCCATCGACGGATTGTTGCGGCGCGCCTTGCCGATCAGTTCGACGATGCGCCGTGTCTGCGCGGCCAGTTGCTCCGGGGTGGCGACAGCCGGATTCTGCAACTGCACGAGACCCACGACGATGCCTTGCGGCGACTTGTTCAATCCACCGAGACCGCTCGAACTCATTCTTCCTTGCTCCTTTATGCGTGAACGGCGAGCGGCTCTGACGCAGCGCGCGTGGCGCTTTCGACATGACCCGCCATGTGTCTTCCCAACGCGACGCGATCCGCGCCGCTCGCAGCCGTTTCGTGTACCAGCCGCCCTTCCGCGATCACCGCGATGCGATCCGCCAGTTCCAGCAGTTCATCGAGGTCTTCGCTGACGAGCAGCACTGCGGCGCCTGCATCGCGTGCGGCGAGAATGCGCGCGTGGATGTCCGCGACCGATGCGAAGTCGAGTCCGAATACGGGATTCGCGACGATCAGCACATCCACCGCTTGCCCGAGCTCGCGCGCGAGCACGGCGCGCTGCACGTTGCCGCCCGACAACGTGCCGATGGCGCGCGCCGGCACCGGCGGTTTCACGTTGAATTCGGCGATGAGACGTTCGGCGCGTCCGCGCATCGCACGGCGATCGAGACGCCAGCCGTGACGCTTCATCGGCGCACGGTCGAAGTCGCGCAAGGCGAGGTTGTCCGCGATGCTCATGTTCGCGACGCACGCATTGCGCAGCGGTTCTTCGGGGAGCGCAAATACGCGCAGCCGCGTCATCTCTTCACGCGTCGCGCGGTATGGCTCGCCATGCATGTGCATTTCACCGCTTTGCACGCGGCGCTGGCCGACGAGCGCTTCGATCAGTTCCTTCTGCCCGTTGCCCGATACGCCCGCGATGCCGAGTATCTCGCCCGACTTCACGCTGAGCGAAACATCGCGCACCGCCCGATGTCCACGATCATCGACGACGTTGAGACTGGACAGCGCGAGACGCACGGGCGAAGCCGCATCGAGCGGCTTGCGTCCGGGCTGCATTCCGGCGAGTTCGGGATCGTCCTGCTTCGCGGATTCACCGCCCATCATCCACGCGGCGAGCTTGTCGCGGCTCGTATCCGCGACCGCGCTCGTCCCGACGAGCCTGCCCTTGCGCAACACGGTCACGTCGTCGGCATACGCCATCACTTCACGGAACTTGTGCGTGATCATCAACACGGTCAGCTCGCCGCGCGTGGCGAGATCGCGCATCAGGCCGAGCACTTCGTCTGCTTCCTGCGGCGTGAGCACGGACGTGGGTTCATCGAGAATGAGGAAACGCTGCTGCAAATAAAGCTGTTTCAGAATCTCGAGCTTCTGCTTTTCTCCTGCGGCGAGACCGGCGACGGGCGCATCGAGAGGCAGACGAAAGGGCATCGAACGCATGAATGCATCGAGCGCGGCACGTTCCTTCGGCCAGTCGATCTTCCACGGCAATCGCCCGCGCGCGAGCAGCAAATTCTCTTCGACCGACAAGCCCGCCGCCAGCGTGAAATGCTGATACACCATGCCGATGCCGAGCGCCTGTGCATCGCGCGGCGACGCGATTCTCACCTGCCGCGCATCCGCGATGATCTCGCCGTGATCGAGCACGCCATAACCGACGAGCCCTTTCACGAGCGTACTCTTGCCCGCGCCGTTTTCGCCGAGCAGCGCATGCACGGTGCCCGCGCGCACTTTGAGCGTCACGTCGTCGAGCGCGGTGAAAGCGCCGAAACGCTTCGTCGCGCCGAGCACTTCCACGCTCATCGCTTTGGTCGGTGCGTTCATGGTCAGCGTCCCAGCGTCGCGAGCAAAGCCTTCGAATCCGATACCGTGCCGAATACGCCGCCCTGCATCAGCACCATGTTGAGCGCGGCGTCGTGGTTGCCCTGATCGGTCGCGCCGCAACAATCCGCGAGAATGGTGCATTCGAAGCCGCGATCGTTCGCTTCGCGCATCGTCGTGTGAACGCAGACATCGGTCGTGATGCCCGTGAGCACCAGATTCACGATGCCGCGCGTGCGCAATACCATTTCGAGGTCCGTTGCGCAGAACGAGCCTTTGCCTGGCTTGTCGATGACGATCTCGCCTTCGATCGGCTTCAGTTCATCGATGATTTCCCAGCCCGGTTCGCCGCGCACGAGTATCTTGCCGCAGGGTCCTTCATCGCCGATGCCGATGCCGTTCGTGCCCGCGCGACGGCTTCTCCATCGCTTGTTGGCGGG
Organism: Caballeronia sp. LZ008; assembly: GCF_031451435.1. Taxonomy (NCBI): domain Bacteria; kingdom Pseudomonadati; phylum Pseudomonadota; class Betaproteobacteria; order Burkholderiales; family Burkholderiaceae; genus Caballeronia; species Caballeronia sp. LZ008. The sequence goes on from NZ_JARUXK010000002.1 coordinate 482,665, forward strand.
CAAATCCGACAGATCGGGACGGTGCCCTTCGCGCGTATGAATGATCGTGAAGCCTTGCTCGCGCATCAGCGTGAGCACGTTCCTGATCGGTTCGATGGGCGCGCGCGTCATCGAGAGGTCATAGCCCATCTTGTCGACATAACCGCCGATGCCGCAAAAGTCGGTCTGCATGTCGATGATGACGAGCGCGGTGTTCTCCGGCCGCAGATTGCCGTCGTAGGGCCACGGATAGGGACGTGCTTCGATGAAGCGGCTCATGTGTTCGACTCCATGAAAATAGGGTTCAACGCGTGAGACTCAGTTCGCCGGGCGCACCCGCGAGCGTGCGGTCGGGACGGCAATTGACGATCATGATGACGAGGGTGAGGACGTAAGGCGCCGCATTGAAAAGGTAGTAACCGCTCGTCACGCCGATGGCCTGCAACGCGGGTCCGAGCGCGCCCGCTGCGCCGAAGATCAGCGCGGCCCACAGGTATCGCAACGGCTGCCAGCGCGCGAAGATGACGAGCGCGACGGCCATCAGGCCTTGTCCGCTCGACAAGCCTTCGTTCCAGCTTCCGGGGTACACCAGCGACAGATACGCGCCGCCTACGCCCGCGAAGAAGCCGCCGACCGTCGTCGCGAGAATGCGAACGCGCGTGATCGGATAACCCATCGCGCGGGCGCTTTCCGCGTTCTCGCCGACGAGACGCAAAGCCATGCCCCAACGCGTATGTCGCAAGCCCCATTGCAACGCGAACGCCAGCGCGACGCCGATGATGAAGAGCGGATTGACATGCAACGCGTTATGCAACTGCGGCGACGAAGCCCAAGCACCGAGATCGATCGATGACAACATCGGCGCTTGCGGCTCGATGAACGGCTTGCCGAGATAGAACGCGAGGCCGGTGCCGTCCAGCATCAGCGCGATGCCGAACGAGATGTCCGACACGCGCGGCTACGAGCACTCGAGACCGTGCAGGCAGCCGAGCAGCAACCCCGCGCAGCCGGCCGCGAGCACGCCGAGCCACGGCGAGCCGGACAGATACGCGGCCGCATAACCGGTCATCGCGCCGGATACGAGAATGCCTTCGAGGCCGAGATTGACGCGCCCGCCCTTCTCCGTCAGACATTCGCCGATGCTCACGAACAAATACGGCGTGCTCACGCGGATGGCGCCCGCGAACAACGACAGCAGCAGCACCGCGACGGGTGAATGTGCGTCAAACATGAGTGCCCTCCAGTCGAACCGACGAGCGCGCGACGGTCATCGCCTGCAGCCTGATGCGCCACGCCGCGAGACGACCGCCCATCGCTTCCCACGCGAGCAGGTTGGCAAAGAGCAGACCTTGCAGGACGAGCGTGGTGGCATCGGGCAGACCCAGGCGGCGTTGCAGAAGCGAACCGCTCGCTTCGATACCGCCGACGAGCACCGCGCACAGAATGATCGCCAACGGGTTCTGACGCGCCGCGAACGCCACGAGAATCCCCGCATAGCCGTAACCCGCCAGCAGCGATGCGTTCGCGCTGCCCTGCACCGCCGCGACTTCGAACATGCCCGCGAGACCGGCCGCCGCGCCGCCCATCGCGCAGGCCGCGATCGCGAGCTTGTTCACCGGCAGCCCGACGAGCTTCGCCGCATGGTTGTTGCCGCCCGCGATGCGCATCGCGAAGCCTTTGGTGCTGTGGCGCACGAAGACCCATGCCGCGACGCACGCGAGCGCCCCCCAGAACAAGCCCCAATGCACATCGAGACCCGGCAACGAACCGATCGAGAACGCGTCGGGAACGGGCGGCGTCGAAGGCTTGTTGAGACTCGCGGGATCGCGCAACGGTCCTTCGACGAGATGCTTGAACAATGCAATCGCGATATACGACATCAACAGACTGCTGATCGTCTCGTTGACGCCGCGCAGTTGCCGCATTGCGCCGACCGCGCCGATCCACACGCCGCCCGCGATCATGCCGGTGAGCGCCATCAACGGAGCGACGACGAACCACGGCATCGCGGCAGGCACGACCGTCGCCACGACCGCCGATGCGAGTCCGCCGAGCGCGAGCGCGCCTTCGCCACCGATCACGATCAGCCCGACCTGCGCAGGCAACGCGACGCACAACGCGGTGAGCATCAGCGGCGCGGCGCGCAGCAACGTGCTCTGCCACGCGAACGACGAGCCGAATGCGCCTTGCGCGATCAGCACGAGCGCATCGTCGGCGGGCTGGCCCTGCACGAGCAGGAATAGCGAGAACAGCACCAGCGTGCCGATGAGCGCGCACAACGTCGGCAAAGCGGGCAATGCGCCCAGCGCCACGCGCGGTAACAGAGGATAGGAACGCATGCCGGCTCCGCGAAGGAATGAATCAGATCTGCCCGACGACGCCCGCGACGAGATAGTTCATGCTTTCCAGCTTGATATCCGTCTGCGCGTAAGCCGTGCCCGATGCGATGGCACTGCCGCCCTTGTTGTCCTTCATCGGGCCTTTGAAGATCACGTAATCGCCCGCGGCCATCTTCGTCTTGATGGCGTCGGCATTGGACTTCGCATCGGCCGTGACTTTCGCGCCGTAGGGCGACATCTTCACGAAGCCTTCCTTCAGGCCGCCGCGCAGAATGTTGGGCTGCGGCTTGCTGGTCTGCGCATCCGTGACGAGTTCCTTGAAAGGCGTCGCCCAGTCCCATTCCGCGCCCGTCAGATAACCCTTCGGCGCAAGCGCGGCCTGACTCGCGTGATAGCCGCAACTCATCGCGCCGCGCTTCTCCGCCGTTTCGATGACGACCTTCGGACCGTCGACGTGACAGGTCAGCACATCGCATCCCTGATCGACGAGACTGTTGGCCGCTTCGGCTTCCTTGACCGGCATCGACCAGTCGCCGGTGAAGATGACGTGCGTGGTGATAGACGGATCCACCGATTGCGCGCCGAGCGTGAACGCATTGATATTGCGCAGCACTTGTGGAATCGGCTTGGCGGCGACGAAACCGAGCTTCTTGCTCTTGCTCACGTGTCCAGCGACGACGCCGTTGAGGTACTGACATTCATCGATATAGCCGAAGTAGCTCGCGATATTCGGCGGATTGCCCTGCTTCCACAAACCGCCGCAATGCGCGAAGCGGACCTTTGGATACTTCGCGGCCATCTTCAGCACATGCGGATCGAAATAGCCGAACGAAGTCGCGAAGATGAGCGTCGCGCCGTCCTGTTCGATCATCGCTTCCATCGTCTTTTGCACGGCCACGGTCTCGGGCACGTTCTCTTCCTCCACCACCTTCACGCCCGGCATCTTCTTGATGATCGCGGCGGCCTGAGCCTGCGCCTGGTTATAGCCGTAATCGCCCTTCGCGCCGACATAGATCACGCCGACGGTGAGATTGCTTGCGCCGAAGGCGAGATCGAAGGGCAGCGCGCTGCCGAGCGCGAGCGCGCCCGCGCCTTGGATGAACTGGCGGCGATTGGTCATGATGTAGCTTCCTGTTTGAGTTGATCGCTGGATGAAGAGACGAGGCTGTGCCGATACGCGCGCCAGCCGCCGAAGGAAGTGATGTCGCGTGCGCCGCTGTCCGGCGCGACGGCGGCCGGTTCGCAGATGAAGCCTTTGACGATGCGGCCATCGGCGGTCGTGACCGTGCCGATACCGAGCGGCGCGGGAATCGCCGCGACGAATGCGCCGAAGGTCCGCATAGGCATCTCCCATATCTCGATGGCGATCGCGGCACCCTCGTTTTCGGTGCGCACGAGTCCGGGCTTCGGCGGCTGCGTATCGGCTAATGCGTAGAGCGTGTAGTGCGGCGACGTCATCGTTTCTTCGATGAACCGCGCGCCCGCCTGCTTCATCTGCCATTCGAGCGGCATGCCGCGCAGATGTGCGCCGACTACGGCGAGCTCGATGCTTGGCTCCTGGATCGGCAGCGGATCGATGCTGGCATCGGAAAGTGCCTGAATCTTCGCGCCCAATGCCGCGAGTCTCCGATCCGCGCCCGCTGGCCCGATGAGCGTGATGCCCGCGGGCAAGCCATCGGCGCGCGGCGGTCCCGGCACGGCGAGCGCGCACAGGTCGAGCAGATTGACGAAGTTCGTATAGACGCCGAGACGGCTGTTCACTTCGACCGGGTTCGCCTGCACTTGCGCGATGGTCGGATGCGTCGGCGTCGTCGGAACGATCAGGATGTCGAACGTTTTGAACAACGCTTCCGCCTCCCGCTTCAGCAGCGTGAGTTCGTATTGCGCGTTGAATGCGTCGGCGGCGGAGAATGCGTCGGCCTTGCCGATCACTTTCGCTACGGTCGGATCGATGTCATCGCGGTTCGTGACGAAGAAATCGCCCAGCGCCGCGCGGCGTTCCGCGACCCACGGACCGTCGTACAGCAACGCGGCCGCGCGTTGCATCGGCGCGAAGGGAAACGTCGCGGGTTCGAGTTGCAGACGATCCAGCGTCGCCGCGAAGGCGTCGGCCGCGTGCGTGTCGCCGAAGAATTCCAGCGTGTCGGGAATTGCGACGCGCGGCGCATCCGGCAGCAAGCCGAGCGCTGCGACGCGGCGCGAATAACCGTCGAGCGCATCGAAAGTGACCATCTGCTGCAGCACGATCCAGGCATCGGCGACGTCGTGCGCGAAGATCGATAGCGTATCGAGACTCTTGCACGCGGGCACGACCCCGCGCTTGCTGACGAGCCCCAGCGACGGCTTCAATCCGACGATGCCGTTGAAACCCGCCGGCACGCGGCCCGAACCGGCGGTATCGGTGCCGAGCGAAAACGCGACGATGCCCTGCGCCACCGTCACCGCCGAACCGGAGCTCGATCCGCCCGACACATATTCCGGATGACTAACTTGTCGCACGGCGCCATGCGGCGAGCGCGTGCCGACGAGCCCGGTCGCGAACTGATCGAGATTCGTCTTGCCGATGAGCATCGCGCCCGCATCGATCAAGCGCTGCACGGCGAACGCCGTTTCGCCGGGCGTATAGGCGAACGCCGGACATGCGGCGGTCGTCGGCAAGCCCGCAATGTCGATGTTGTCCTTCACCGCGAACGGCACGCCGAATAAAGGCTTGCGCTCGAAGATCGCGGGTCCGGCTTCGGCGAGCTCGCGTGCAAGCGACGCTGCCGTCGTTTGCAGATCCGCTGCCGGAACGACGAGCGTCCATGCTTCCGGGCGATCACTCGCTTCGATATGAGCAAGCGTCGCTACGGCGATTCGCTGCGGGTCGGTATCGCCGCGCGCGTATGCATCGAGAAGTGCGCGAACGGTGAACGGTGCGTGATCGTCGGCAGATGCGGTCGCGTTCATGAGTTCAATCTTGAATACAAGTTGAACGCACAATGCACTGTCCGTGCCAGTGACAGATTCCGCCGTTAAATCAACGATTTGGCATCAGCGTCGCGACTTGCGGCGACCGGGCGTGATCCACGCCGGTTCAGCAATGACCCAGCCGTGGTGCGATAAATCCCGCTGACGGTGCAGCGGTCCACGGCTCCGGTGGCGACAGAGTCCGCATTACTGCGTGTCGCCGATTTCCGGCGCGATGGCCGCATGGTTGACGATCGCGACCATCGATATCCCGCCGATCATGTTCCCGAGAAGCGTCGGCAGCAGGAACACGCCGAAGTAATCGCCGATGCTCGCGGCGTGCGTCATCACGGCATACGCGGCCTCGGCCGAACTGGCGATGACGTGCGTCAGCTTGCTCACGCCGACGGTGTAAGTCACGAGCAGGATGGTGAGCAGGCGCGCGGACCGCGCGCTCGGCAAGAGCCAGACCATCAGCGCGATCAGCCAGCCGGCGAAGACGGCGCGTACCAGTGTGACGCCGAAGCCGGCGCTGAAAGGCGCACGCGCGACCTCCGCGAGCGCCGCGTTGACGTCGGGATCGAACACGTCCTTGAACTGCAGAAGCGCGGCGAATACGGCCGTTCCGACGAGATTGGACAACAACACGATAGACCATAGGCGCAGCGTTTTACCCACTGTGCGCAAGTCACGCCGCGTGAGCACGGGCAGCACCGCTGTCAGCGTGCTTTCGGTGAAAAGCTGCTGACGCCCGAGGATGACGAACACGAAGCCGATCGTATATCCCAGGCTTGCAATCAGATGCTGCGATTTGGATGCAGGCAGCTCGCTTTGCAAGATCGCCTGAACGAGAAAGGAGAAACCCATCGAAAGACCGGCCGCGAGCCCGGACCATATGAGCGCCGAGGCCGTGCGCTCCATCGCGGTTTCGCCCTCTTCGCGCACGATTTCGTGGATGACGAGCGCATGCGGCGTCGAATGATCCGCGGCTTGCTCGCGCTGATCGTGGTCGAGGTGGGGCGACTCGGCGCCTGCTTGCGATTCGGACATTGACTCTTCTCCTGAGGCCGCTGCTGCGTGCGTCGTGCACGATGCGATGCGTGCTTACAGCAGATTCGATGCCTGTCGGGCATAGGGCCTGCTGCTGCGACCTCGTTCACCCGAAACAACCGATCCAACCGATACAAGACCGACGATGAAAACCGAGACCTTTTCCCTTGGCGGCTACGACGTCGAGGTATCGACGAAACAAACGCCAACCGGCGACTGGACACCCGAGCTGCGCGTCACCCGCAACGGACGGCCGGTCGCTCTGCCTCGAGTCGAGACGGTCGAACCCAACTGGCTGACGAGCGCGGAAGCGCTGCGCGGCGGCGTCGAACAGGCGCGCCGGCTGATCGATCGATATCTCGCCGGCCACGACAATCAGCACACCGGCGGCGCAATCGGCCATCCGGCGAAGCCCGGCGTCCAGGACAAATGATCTGAATCGCGGCGGCGACGTGCCTGCTTCGAGCGCGACCCGCGATCGTCGCGCGTGTGGCCCTTCGATTGCTCGGCGAGCTTATCCGTCATCCGCAAGCAATCGGGCTTGCAGCGAACGGCCCGCAAGGACCGCAAAATGAAGATCGCACAAGTTGCACCGCTCTATGAAAGCGTTCCCCCCAAAGCCTATGGCGCGACCGAACGCGTCGTTTCGGCGCTGACGGAACAACTCGTCGCGTGGGGTCACGACGTCACATTGTTCGCTGCGGGCGACTCGAAGACCCAGGCGCGCCTTCGCGCGACACATCCGGTGGGACTCTGGCGTGACGAACGCGTGTGGGATACGACGAGCCATCATCTGCGTCAGCTCGACGCCGTCGTGCGCCGCTCCGCGCAGTTCGACCTCGTCCACTTCCACGGCGAGCCGTTTCATCTGCCATTGCAGCGGTATATGTCGTGTCCGTCGCTTACGACCGTGCACGGCCGCCTGCTCGTGCCCGATCACGGTCCGCTCTACGAGGCTTATCCCGATGCGCCGCTCGTTTCCATCTCGGACAGCCAGCGCAAGGACACACCGCACGCCAACTGGATCGGCACCGTGCATCATGGCCTGCCGCTCGATGCCATGCGCTTCTCTCCGAACGGCGGCGACTATCTGCTTTTCGTGGGCCGCATGATGCCCGAGAAGGGAATCGAGCGCGCCGTCGAGATCGCGCGGCGCGCGGGGCTGCCACTCAAGATCGCCGCGGCCGTGCATCCCGGCGAACGCGCGTGGTTCAGGGAAGAGATTTATCCGATGCTGGAGGCCTCGCAATCGTTCGTCGAATATCTCGGCGAAGTGGGCGGCGAGACGCGCCTCGAACTCTTCTCCCACGCGCGTGCGTTGATGTTTCCGATCGGCTGGGAGGAGCCCTTCGGCCTCGTGCTCATCGAGGCGATGGCTTCCGGCACGCCCGCGATCGCTTTCCGGCGCGGTGCGGTGCCGGAGATCGTCGAGCATGGCGTGACGGGTTTCATCGTCGACGATGTCGAACAGGCCGTGCGTGCAGTGCAGAAACTCGGCACCATTCGTCGCAACGATTGCCGGCGCAGCTTCGAGCGGCGCTTCAGCGCCGAGCGCATGACGCGCGATTACCTCGCGATTTATCGCACGCTGCTCGCGGATCCAGCGCGAGGCGGCGAGGAATGGGCACCCGGCGACCCGATGCAGGCATGACGATTGCCGTCCCCGGTTGCATTCACTCGCGTAATTGGCCATGCGCATCGCTCAGGTTTCCACTCTTTATGAGAGCGTGCCGCCGCGACGTTACGGCGGCATAGAGCGCGTCGTGTCCTGGCTCACGGAAGAACTCGTGAAGATGGGACACGACGTCACGCTCTTTGCAAGCGCCGACTCGCGCACACGCGCGAAGCTCGTCGCGAGTTCGGACTGCGCCGTGAGACTGCTCGAAGACACCGCCGATCCGCAAGCCTTCCACTTCGCGATGCTCGAGGACGTCGTGCGCGCGTCCGGCGATTTCGACATCGTGCATTTTCATACGGACTACATGAGCTTTCCGTACGCGCGCCGGCTCGATGCCGCGCACGTTACGACGCTTCACTGGCGGCTCGACGTGCCCGGCCTCGACGCGCTTTACCGGCGTTTCGCCGATGTGCCGCTCGTGTCCATCTCCGATGCGCAGCGCGAGCCGATGCCGTGGGCCGGCTGGACCGCGACCGTGCATCACGGCATGCCCGCGGCGTTGCTGCCGTTTCAGGCGCGGGCGGAACAGCATCTCGCGTTCGTCGGACGTATCGCGCCATCGAAGGGACCGGACGCGGCCATCCGCATCGCGCGGCGGGCGAACGTGCCGCTCAGGATCGCGGCGAAGATCGATGAAGCGGATCGCCCCTACTTCATTCGCGATGTCGAACCGCTCATCGAGGCGCCGCACGTCGAATTCGTCGGCGAACTCGACGATCACGGCAAGCGCGGACTGCTCGGCCATGCCCGCGCGATGCTCTTTCCGATCGCCTGGCCGGAGCCCTTCGGCATCGCGATGATCGAAGCGCTGGCGTGCGGCACGCCGGTCATCGCGTTCGGGCGCGGTTCGGTGCCGGAGATCATCGAGCATGGCGTGAGCGGGTTCATCGTGCGCGACGAGGACGAGGCGGTCGAAGCCGTCGCGCGATTGCCGGAGATCGACCGGCGCGCATGCCGCGCGCGCTTCGAGCAGTTTTTCACGGCGGAGCGCATGGCGCGTGCTTATGTCGAGGTCTACGAGCGGCTCGTGCGCGAGCGCACCGCGCGGCTCACATTGACGGAGGTTTGAATGCGCTGCATGGTGCTTGCAAGCGATTACGACGGCACGCTGGCGCAGCATGGCCGCGTCGATGAAGCGACGTGGCGCGCCGTCGACCGGCTGCGCGAATCCGGCCGCCATATGGTGCTCGTCACCGGCCGCGAACTCGACGATCTGCTGAGTCTGTGCGACGGCATCGACCGGTTTTCGTATGTGGTCGCGGAGAACGGCGGCGTGCTCTATCACCCGGCGACGCGCGAACGCACGCTTCTCGCGCCGCCGCCGCCCGCCGCGTTCGTCGAAGCGATGCGGCAACGCGGCGTGAAGCACCTGAGCGTGAGCGAGACGCTCGTCGCCACATCACGCCCGTACGACGAACAGGCGCACGAAGCGATCCGCGAACTCGGCCTCGATCTGCACGTCGTGTTCAACGGCGACGCGGTGATGATTCTCGCGCCCGGCATCAGCAAGGCGACGGGGCTCGATGCCGCCCTCGATGCGATGGCGTTCTCGCCGCGCAATGCCGTCGGCGTCGGCGATGCGCAGAACGATCATCCGCTGCTGGACGCGTGCGAGTTCGGCGCCGCGGTCGGCAACGCGCTCGATGTGCTGAAGGCGCACGCGGATATCTGTCTCGAAGGCGTCGCCGGGGCGGCCGTCGCGGAACTCATCGACAAGATTCTGGCCGACGACCTCGCACACCTGAGCCGACGCGACGCGCGGCACAACCTGCTGATCGGGCATCGCACCGTAAGCGGCGATGGCGGCGATGGTGACGATGAAGACACCGCCGAAACGCTCGAACAGCAAGGCACCGTCGCGCTGCTCGCCGGGCAGTCGGGCGGCGGCAAGTCGACCTTGTTGACCGGACTCATGGAGCGTCTGTGCGCGGCGGGATATCAGTTCTGCGCGCTCGATCCGGAAGGCGATTTCGACAACCTCGAAAAGACGCTCGCCATCGGCAATGCGGAGCACGCGCCCAAAGGCGACGACATCATGAAGTTGCTGCGTCAGCCGCGCCAGCCTGTCGTCGCGAATCTGATGCACGTTGCGTTCGCCGAGCGGCCTTCGTACTGCGCCGAACTGCTCGCCGAGCTGCAATCGACGCGCGCGCTCAACGGGCGGCCGCACTGGATATTGTTCGACGAGGCGCATCAGCTTTTCCCGAACGCCGCGAACGCCGCCGACGAAACCCTGCCGGAGCAACTCGGCCCGGCCATCTTCGCGACGGTGCATCCGAACGCGATCTCGCAGCGCGTGCTCGAACGCGTCAACGTGTTCATCGGCGCAGGTCCCGGCGCCTGGGAAGCGCTCGAGGAGTTCGCGCGCGCCGCGGGCATCGCGATGCCGCGCCGGCTATCGGGCGCGCCCGAAGTCGGTCAGGCGCTCGTCTGGCGGCGCGAGCCGCTCAGCGGCGACGCCTGGGGCGATCCGCGCATCGTTCGCGTGGAGCCGGCCAAAACGCAGCGTCGCCGTCATGTGCGCAAATATGCGGCGGGCATGCTTATCCCCGAGCGCAGTTTCTACTTTCGCGGGCCGGAGAATCGGCTCAAGCTGCGCGCGCACAACCTCACGCTTTTCCTCGAACTGGCCGATGGCGTCGATGAAGACACATGGCTCTTTCATCTGCGGCGCGGCGACTATTCGACGTGGTTCCGCGATGTAATCGGCGACGCCGAACTCGCCGACGAAACCGCCGCCGTCGAGCGCGAACATCGGGATTCCGCCGAGGAGAGCCTCGCTGCGATCACCCGTCTCGTGCAGGTGCGCTATACGCAGCCCGAGAATCCGGTGTTGCCGAACGTGCTCGCGCCTGGCGCGAAGGGCGGCGAACGAACGCCGCCATGAGAACCGGCTTGCAAGCGTCGCTCCCTTCGAGCGCGCGACCGCATCGCACGATCAGTCTTCTTCGAAGAGATGCCGGTACTGATGCGGCTGCGAGCGCAGATACTGCTTCGGCGCGCGCACCTGTGCGCCCAGCTCCGCCGCGGCGTGCCACGGCCAGCGCGGGTCGTACAGGGCCGTGCGCGCGAGCGCGATCATGTCGGCATCGCCGGTTCCGACGATGGCCTCCGCCTGTTCGATGCCCGTGATCAGCCCGACCGCGATGACCGGCATCCCGACCGCCTGCTTCACGGCGCGCGCGAGCGGCACCTGATAGCTCGGCCCGACCGGAATCTTCTGCGCCGGATGAAGCCCGCCGCTCGATACGTGAACGGCATCGCAGCCGCGCGCTTCGAGCGCTTTGGCGAATGCGACGGTCTGCTCGATGTCCCAGCCGCCTTCGACCCAATCGGTGCCGGACACGCGGATCGTCACCGGCCGCTCGGCGGGAAATGCGGCGCGCACGGCGTCGAACACTTCGAGCGGAAAACGCATGCGGTTCTCGAGCGAACCGCCGTATTCATCGTCGCGCCGGTTCGACAACGGCGACAAGAACTGATGCAGCAAGTAGCCATGCGCCGCGTGGATCTGAATGAGATCGATGCCGAGACGCGCCGCGCGCGTGGCGGCCGCCGTGAACGCATCGCGGATGCGCGCGAGTCCGGCCGCATCGAGCGCGACCGGCGGCGCTTCACCGTCCTCATAGGCGACGCTCGAAGGCGCTTCGGTCTGCCAGCCATGCGCGTGATCGGCTGAAATCTGGGCGCCGCCTTCCCACGGCACATCGGTCGATGCCTTGCGTCCCGCGTGACTCAACTGGATCGCGACCGGCATGTCCGACCATCGCCGGATGCCGTTGAGCGTGCGCTTCAGCGCCGCTTCGGTTTCGTCGTTCCAGAGACCGACATCCGCATATGTGATGCGTCCCTCCGGCAGCACGGCCGTTGCTTCGATGGTGAGCAAGGCCGCGCCGGACAGCGCGAGCTGACCGAGATGAATCAGATGCCAGTCGTTCATGCAGCCGTCTTCGGCGGAGTACTGGCACATCGGCGCGATCACGATGCGATTGGCGAGGGTCAGATTGCGCAAGCGCGCAGGTTGGAACAGTGCAGGCTGTGACATGGACAGGTTCCTTGGCGGTTGTGACGTCGCGAGGGGCGCGACCCATGCCGTCGCCAGCAATGGCTATTCCGTGCGACATTCAAGCCGGGCGCGCGGACATCACAGCAGCTTCGACAACACAGGCAGCAGAACGGGCACGACGAACGCGGTAAACACGCCGTTCAGCCCCATGCCGAGGCCGGCGAACGCGCCCATCTCTTCGCTGACCTGAAAGGCGCGCGCCGTGCCGATGCCATGCGACGCCACGCCGAGCGCGAAGCCGCGCGCCTCGACGTCGGAAACGCGCAGCACATTGAGGATACCCCGCGCGGTGACGGCGCCGAACACGCCCGTCGTGATGACGAGCACCGCCGTCAGCGAAGGCACGCCGCCGATCTCCTTCGCCACGGCCATCGCGATGGGCGTCGTCGCGGACTTCGGCGCGAGCGAGGCAATCGACTGACGCGACGCCCCGAGCAAGGCCGCCACGGACACGGCGGATACGATCGCGGTCAGCGAGCCGGCGGCGAGACTCACGAGAATCGGCCACGCGAGCCGCTTCAGATTCGCCCACTGCCGATAAAGCGGCAACGCCAGCGCGACCGTGGCCGGCCCGAGCAGAAAATGCACGAACTGCGCGCCGTCGAAATACGTTTCGTAGGCCGTGCCGCTCGTCTTGAGCACCACGACGACGATGGCCACCGAAATCAGCACCGGATTGGCGAGCGGATTGAAGCGGCACGCCGCGTAGATGCGCTGCGCGATGAGGTACGCGAGCAGCGTGATGGTAAGGCCGAGCAGCGGCGTGGCCGCCAGATAGACCCAGATCGCTCCGAAGTGCGGCACCGGGATCATGTGCGGTCTCCGTGTTCATGGGCGACGCGGCGGCGGCCGCGCAGCATCGCACGCATGACGAGCGCGGTGACGGCGATCGCGAGTGTGGTACTGACTGCAACGGAGAACACGACGGCAAGCACGTCGCCGCGCAGCGCATGCGCCGAAACCATGATGCCGACGCCCGCCGGCACGAACAGCAGAGACAGGTGCCGGAGCAGTTCGAGCGCCGTGGGTTCGAGCGTGGCCGCGGCGGCCGGACGCAATGCGCAGTATCCGGCGAGCAGAAGCATGCCGATGACCGGGCCGGGCACCGGCAGGCTGAAGAGATAGGAAAGCCCTTCTCCGAGACACTGGAAAACGAGCAATGTAGCAATTGCGGCGAGCATGGGAAAAACTCCTGGTGCGTGCGATGTTCATGCCTTCTTTCGGCAGCGGACGAAGCGTACCCGAGATGCTCGGGAAGCGCGTGACTCGCCCGCACATCGGGCACGGGCTGGTCGATCCATCTGCCCCGCTTGATGCGACTTTGTGCAAAAAAAAGGCCCGCCTGAAAACGGCGGGCTGAAGCCACGGAAGATAACGCGCCATTCAAGGCGCGCTTAAAGTATCGCGCTTTATTTTCATGTCGCAACAGTACGAAGGGCATCCTAACTATTCGTCGTCATGCCACGAACATGCGCGGCATGACGATTGCGAGTCATCGGGCAGCGCGAAGCGCGATTGCTTCGCTCATCCGTTCACATCGATCCGGGAGACACCATGGCTCAACCGACCGAACACCTGCTCGACTGGCTTCGCGACGCGCACGCGATGGAACAGCAAGCCGAGCAAATGCTGCGCGCGCAGTCCGGGCGCCTCGAGCACTATCCGCAACTGAAGGCGCGTATCGATCAGCATCTGGAAGAAACGCTGGACCAGCAGAAGATCGTCGCCGCGTGCATCGAGCGGCTCGGCGGCAGCACATCGACGGTCAAGGATCTTGCCGCCAAGATGATGGCCTTCGCGCAAGCGGCGGGCGGCATGACGATGACCGACGAAGTCGTGAAAGGCGCCATCATGAGCTATGTATTCGAGAACATGGAGATCGCGTCCTACACCTCGCTGATTGCGGCAGCGACGCGCTGCGGCGATGCCGAAACCCGGGCCGCGTGCGAACGGATCCTGCCTCAGGAGCAGGCAATGGCGCAATGGCTGCTCGAACACATCCCTTCCATCTCGACCGAATATCTCGACCGCTCGGCATCCGGTCAGGAAGCGAAGAAATAAGCCTTGCATAAGGCTTCGACATGTTCGTTCATCCAGTCGTCATACCTAGCCGGAACACACCATGAGCCAGTATCCCGCGACCGACAACCAGCAAGCGAAGGGCCACTCGCTTGCCCGTGGACTCGCATTCTTCAGTCTCGCATTGGGAACCGCCCAACTGCTTGCGCCCCGTACCGTCGCACGCATGTCCGGCCTGCGCGTCAGCCCTGGCCTCGTCAGGCTGTATGGGCTGAGAGAGATTGCCTGCGGCATCGGCATACTTTCGTCGCGCGATCCGTCTCCGTATCTGATGGCGCGCATCGGCGGCGACGCGCTCGATCTGATGACCGTGGCGACGGCGCCACGCGAACGCCGGCAAGGCGCGCACACGCGTGCGCTCGGCGCCTTGCTCAACGTCGCGGGCGTCACCGCGCTCGATGCGCGCGCGGTGACTTCGCTGTCCGATGACCGGGCGCGGCAGCGCAGCGAACGCTCGGAGCATTACGCCCAGCTTTATCTTGACCGCACGGGCTTTCCGCGTCCGGCGGACGAGATGCGTGGCGCAGCGCGAAGCGATGGCAACGGCGCCTGAGTGCGGAGTCGGCAATGCATGCGCTCGTCACGCTGATGGAATAACGCTTGCTCGATCTCACTACCTTCAGCCAATCGAGCGATCACCATGACCCACTTCTTCATGCCTGCATCGCAGTACACAGCGCGTCTGCCGCTGCTTCAATGGTTGTCGGCTCCCGACGAGGATGCCGACGACGATCTCGACGACGTCCTCGACGAAACCGGCGAGATCACCAACCGCAGCAATGGCAAGAGCGGCACCGATACCACGGCGGAACCCGATCCCAAGCCGGACAACCATCAGGCATCGACGAGGCAATCATGACCGACGAACAGACGCCGCAGCATATCGAAGGGCAGCCGGTGCCGGGACACACCGAGAACATCCCGGCGAACCCGAAGGAGCCGGCGCCGCGCGGCCCCAACGAGGATCGCGCGCCGGACGCCGGTCCCGCTACCAAGCCGGGAACACCGCCGGGCACGCAAAGCGAAGGCGACCGCCTGAAGTCACCCGACTGACATCGGCGCTGCCGGTCGAACGCAGCGCCATTTGACTCGATAAGTCCATGAGGAGCACGCCATGAACCGAACCATCACGATCAGGGCCATGTTGATCGCCGCAGTGACGGCGTCCGTCTGCTTGACGTCGGGCTGCAACCGCAATACGAGCGGCGGAAGCACCGCGGCAAGCGACAGCGCAGGGTCATCCGCGCCGGCTGCCGCCAGCTTCCCGGCGACCGCCGCCAGCGACGCACCCGCGGGTGCGAGCCAGTAAGCGAACAGGTACGACTGGCGAGGCGGCGTCGCGCCGCGCATTGCCAGGTCGGCTTCGCCCGCGCCGGGGTTGACCGGCTTCGCCGTCGGTCGGATGCGGTGCGGGTAAGTCGTCGATTGCTGGGTAATTGCATCGGCATCCGAAATATTCACATCGCGAGAACGTCGCCGCCCTCTTCCAGTCGATTACCCGATACCCTATTCTCCCGGTGCCATCGACATATCGGGCGTACCCGCCGACGTCGAGCGCGCTTTGGCATCCGTCGAATTTACCTCTCTCGGCATGTCCCCCGGAACTCGATTCCAAGGGCTCGATACCGGCTCACTGTGATACGTCATGCCCGACGTGGCGGCACCGTGAGATCCGCCGCTGCCATTTCCACCGTTGCCATTACCAGCTGCAACTGCCGAGCTTGCAACTAACAACGTCGCGATGGAAACCGACAACGCAAGGGTTCTACGGACATCGAGTTGGTGAAGCATGGGAGTTCTCCAATCTTGTTCAGATTCAAGTAAGTTTTACGGCGTCGGCCACAAATCTACCGACGTATCAGTCAATACGAACGCTCGCCAAACACAGACGCACGGCTTCAAGAAAATCGTGCGAGCAAACAAAAGAATCCATGACGCCGTATCTATCCGGCCCTTAAACACGTCGACGACCGCCGCGCCAACGGTAAGTTTGACGTCGTACGAACATCTGAATAGACTTCGCCTTCGCGCCCCGCCCCGAAGTCCCATGATTGCCCATCAGGAAACATCTGTCCCGGACAGCACTGCGCTCGATATCCCCGTTCCGCCACGCGACTTTGGCGTGACCCGGCGCATGCTGCTCGCCGTGCTTGCAGCATCAATCATCACACCATTGCTTTTTCTCGCCACGTACGGTTATTTCGGTTTTCAAACCAGAATCGCGGATTCGACTGAAGGAATCGACAGACTCTCGCGAGTTGCCGAGGAGCAGGCCGTAAAAGTCCTCGACGTGAATCAGGAGGTATCGCTTCGAATCATGGCCTTTCTCGGTGACGACGGGGATGTCCCACTTCGCGCGCGACAGCAATCTGTTCATCGCTTTCTGAGGCAAACCGCCGAGCGGGTGCCATCGGTTTTCTCGATTGCTGTCTTTGGCCGGAAAGGAAATTTGCTTGCCAGCAGCAGCACCTATCCGGTCGGCCTTCAATCGATTGGAGACCGCTCGGATATCTGGTCTGCACGCCATGCCGCTTCTGCGGCAGTTGGCATGCTGCGGCCCGAACAAATATCCGACCCGGCTCGGGACGTTTTCGATGTGACGTTCCCTCGATACGACTCGAGTGGCCAGTATCTCGGTGTCTTGGCCATATCCCTTCGACGCGATTATTTCTCGTCGTTCTACGACCGGCTGACCGCACATGACCGGGCTTTGACGGTCGGGCTTTTCCGAAGCGACGGTACTACGCTCGTTCGATTTCCCGAGCCAAAAGCGCGACGCGCACCGACAAGCAGTCAACCCTTGCTGGAAGCTATTCAGGCTAATCGGCAAAGCGGACGTCTCAGGGGTTTCTCGACGCTCGACGGCGTCGAGAAGCTCCTGGTGTATCGAGAGGTCGGCTCATACCCGCTTTACGTGACCTCCGGAATCCCGGTCTCGACGGTTACATACAGATGGTTGCGACACGACGGTCTGATTGCCATTGCGACGCTGGTTCCATGCGTAGGCATCTGGTTTCTGGTCGTGTTCAGTTTGAGCCGTCTGAAACGTGAACGAACGGCGTGGGACAGATGGAAAGCCGAGTTCGGGATGCGCGTTTCCGCGGAAGCAACAAGCCGTCAGATGAAGCGTATGGGCGCACTCGGCAATCTCGTGGCAAACGTCGCGCATGACTTCAACAATCTCCTCATGGTGGTCAAGGCGAACATGGAACTGGCCCGTCGCAAGCACTTCAACGGACTGGAGAAAGAAGTCATCGCAGTGGAACGGGCTTCCGCTTCGGCGGAGGTCCTGGCAAGGCGGCTACTCAGCGTCGCTCGCAAGCAACCGCTGCGTGAGGAGTTCGTGGATGTCAAAGATTGGCTCGAACGGGAAGCCTCTCTGATTCAGATGTCGCTCAATGAGCGCATCCGCTTTCACATCAGGTCTTCTGACGAAATCTGGCCAATCTACGTTGACCAAACCGAACTTCAATCGGCGCTGATAAACCTTGCGGTGAATGCCAGGGATGCAATGCCCGGCGGCGGCGACTTTACCATTCGCACCAGGAATATCACGCTCGATACTTCGAAAGGAAGCCTGAAGCCCGGTGACTATGTTGTCATCGCTTGTTCCGATACCGGCGTCGGAATGCCGGCATCAGTGATGCAACGCGCATTCGAGCCGCTTTTTACGACCAAAGCCGCGAACGCTGGCACGGGGCTCGGCCTTGCGCAGGTCATCGCGATGTGCGAGCAGGCGCGCGGAACAGCACGTATCGAGAGCGAGGAAGGTAAAGGAACGACCGTGTCGCTCATTCTTCCCCGTGGCTCCGGGCAGGCCGAAGCCAAAGCCAAAGCGACGACCGTGTCTCCCTCACCACCCGTCACCGTGACGGAGGCGACCAAGGGTTCCATTTTGCTGGTCGAAGACAACGAGGAAGTGGCCGCGGGACTTTCGGCCGTACTGGAGGTGTTCGGCTGGCAATCCCGACACGAACTCACCGGAGATGCAGCGTTAGGTCTGCTGGAGGACGGCGCGAAGTTCGATCTCATTCTCTCCGACATTCAAATGCCTGGGCTCAACAACGGAATCGATGTTGCGGAAAAAGTGCGGCGGAAATGGCCGAAGCAGGCTATTGCGCTGATGACCGGCTATGCCGATGAGTTCGAACGAGCAAAAAACGCCGGTGTAACGATTCTTTCCAAGCCCTTCAACATCGACGACCTTCAGGCTTTGCTGCAGAGCGTAGCACCCGCGATCAGGTGATTCGTCACTCTCGCCCCATCGCCGCCAACGCGATGAACATCGTCGCTGCCGCAGCAAATGGAAGCGGAGTCAGCCGCTTCGCCGACTTAAGCCGTCACCGCCGTGCGCTGACGACTGACAAGCTGATTGTCCTTGCCTTCGACGAGGCGAGTCAGCGCGATATCGAACTGAATTTCCTTGTAAGCGTCCGCCTTTAGACCGAGCGCAAAGCCGCCCTTCTTTTCGACGACATGAGGAATCAATTCCTCGCGCGTGGCATACGCGAAGTCATCCCAAATGAGCGGATCGCCCTCGATGTTGATCTGCGTGGTCAGCTTGCGGAAGTTATCGCTCGTCACGAAGAAATGAACGTGTGCAGGACGATTGCCATGCCGTGCAAGCGCGTTCAGCAATTCTTGCGTCGAACCGTGAGGCGGGCATCCATAGCCTACGGGCATGAGCGTGCGGAACTCGTACTTGCCGTCTTGTCCTGTTCTCACCGCGCCACGCAAGTTGAAGTCACTCTGTGCGCCGGTCGGATCGAAATGCGAGTAGAAGCCTTTGGAGTTTGCATGCCAGCACTCCACGACGGCATCCGCGACAGGCTTGCCGTCGGGACCGGTTACGGTGCCGCGAATGACAAGCGGCCCGGCGTCATCGTCCGGATTGAGGTCGATCTTCGCCACACCATCGCGCAACGGTGCGCCCGCCACATACAGCGGACCTTCGATGGTACGCGGTGTGCCGCCGTGAATGTCCGCGTGACGGTCCTGCGCATCCATGCGAATGTCGAGAAACTTCTCGAGACCGAGACCCGCCGCGAGCAAGGCCGCTTCCCCGTCGCGACCGAGCCGGTTGAAGTAGTTCACGCCTGCCCAGATTTCATCGGGCGTCATATCGAGGTCGTCGATGGCCTTGAACAGGTCGCTTAGCAGCCGATGCGTGATCTGCTTCGCACGTGCATTGCCGTTATCGCTGCCGAGATTGGCGGCGGCCGAAAGCAGGCCCTGAACTTCCTTCGTATCGAATACTTTGACGCTCACGATGTTGTCTCCATAGGTATGGGGGGTACGACACAGGTCTTCCGTTCCGCGGTACGACGCGCGGACTCACGCTTCGTCTCGACGACAAATTAGGCCGCACCCGCATATCCGTCAAATAGATCAAATGTGGTTGATGCCATCCGTGAAATGGATGACATCCCGGCGCGAATGTCGGCTGGCTTCAAAACTTGTGGCGGATGCCCACGCGGACCGTGCTTTGACGATCGCTCGTTGACGGCGTGAGGTTGTTGATCGCCGCAACCGCCGCTGTGCCGGTGGAATCGATGCCGGATGCCTTCTGGTACACGCCGATCAGATAGACATCGGTGCGCTTAGACAGGAAGTAATCGGCGCCGAGCGCGCCTTGGTAATACTTGGCGCCGGGATTGTTGCCGGTGGCCGAATCGACGTCACCGCCCTTCGTGTAGTCGAATGCCGCGCCGAGCAGGAGCGCCGGCGTGAGCTGATACCTGAAGTTGACTTCGACGTTATTGAAGTTCGCATTGCCGGAATAGCCGCGCGGATTGGGACCGGAGTTCGCGGTATCGCCGAGGTTCTTGAACTGCACGTTGGAATACGTTGCACCCACCGTGGCCGCGCCGAATGCATAAGCAGCGCCTGCCGCGACCACCTGATAGGTACGAGCCGATGCATAGCCGCTATAGACGGGCGAAGAGATGAAGTTCGCGCTCGCAGCGGGCGGCGTGCTTGCGCCGTTGTCGCCGAAGAAGCCGACGTTCGGATTGCGCGCGTTCAGGTAACCGACGCCCAACGTCAGCGGGCCGTTCGCATAGCCCGCACCGAGCGACCACAATTGGTTGCGCGAGACCGCACCCGCGACGCCGCCCAGACTGTAGACGCCGCCGAAGGTAACGCCGTAGTAAGCCTTACTGACGAACTTGATCGCGTTGTTCACGCGATACGCGTTGTTGAGGTTATCCAGATCGCCTGGATGCGCGCCGATATATCCCGCCCACTGGGTACCGGACTCGAACGGGCCCACATAATCCACGACCGAATCGTATTGCCGCCCGAGCAACACGGTGCCGTAAGCACTGGACAAGCCCACGTACGCCTGCCGGCCGAACATCAGACCTTGCGTGCTGCCGCGGTTCTTCTGCGCAAGCGAGCCGTTATTCAGGTCGAAGCCGTTCTCGAGTACGAACAGCGCAGCAAGCCCGCCGCCAAGCTCTTCCCTGCCCCTCAATCCCCAGCGGCTGGCCTGCATGACGCCGCTCGACAGGTTGTAGAGATTGTGGCCGCCGGCGTTCGATGTCCAGTTGAAGCCATCGTCGACGATGCCGTACAGCGTCACCGCGCTTTGTGCATGCGCCGTGCCTGCAACTGCAAGCAGCGCCAGAGAAGTTCCCAAGGCGAGTTTCATACGTGCGTGTTCCATGCGAGTCGTTCTGTTGATTGACGCAATGAAGGCTCATTGCGGTGATGAATGCGATGCGCCACGCAGTCTGCGGCCGCTCGTTTCACGCGGCAAATAAGCCAAAAGCATGACCGGCGATAAGCGCGATCGATATGTCATGCGAGGCAAGGGCTATTCCGTACGACATGCAACGGCACATGCACCAGATTCATGTCGCGCATTTTTGTCTCGAATTTGACCGCGATTATCGAGGCTCATATCGTGGGCCCATCGCATCGCATCGATACGACTCGCACCGCTTCTTGAGCATCAGGGAAGCGGGAACCATCACCTCATGTCTTCCCCAACCATGAACCCTGAAGCTCTGAATTCCGACCTGAGCGCGCTCGCTCAAACCCGATCGGCTCGTCGCCCAAGCAACGTGCGCCGTGCAGTCACGACGGCAGTGCTCGGCCAGATCCTCGAGTGGTATGACTTCTTTCTGTACGGCACCGCCGCCGCGCTCGTCTTCGGCAAGCTGTTCTTTCCGGTCGGCACCGATCCGCTCACGGGCACCATCGCCGCATTCGGCGGCTTCACGGTCGGCTTCATCGCGCGACCCATCGGCGGCGTGCTATGCGGACATATCGGCGACCGTTACGGCCGCAAGGTCGTGATGATGCTGACCCTTCTCACGATGGGCACGGCCACGGTCCTGATGGGCGTTTTGCCGACCTATCAGCAGGTCGGCATTGCGGCGCCCGTGATGCTCGTTCTGTTGCGCATTCTTCAGGGACTGGCCGCCGGCGGCGAATGGAGCGGCAGTATCCTGCTGATCCACGAGAACGCGCCGCAATCGAAGCGCGGCGCGCTCGCGGCGTGGAGCCCGTGTGGCGCGGCACTCGGCTTCGTCCTGTCCACCGGTGCGTTCCTGCTGGTGCAGAACTTGCCGGCGGGCGACTTTCAGAGCTGGGGATGGCGCCTTCCGTTTCTCGCGAGCGCCGCACTCGTTCTTCTCGGCTTGTGGATGCGCCGCTCCGTCGGAGAAAGTGCCGCATTCGCCGAAGTCAAGGCGACGCGCCACGAAAGCCGGATGCCTGTCATCGAAGTGCTGCGCCAATGTCCGCGCGAAGTGCTGACCGTGTTCGGCCTGCGCTTCGGCGAGGGCGCGGCGTCCTACCTCTTCTTCGCATTTTCGATCGCCTACGGGCAGTTTCTGGGCATCAAGTCGAGTTGGGTTCTGAGCGGCCTGTGCATTTCGATGCTGCTGATGATCCCCGTTTCGCTCTTCTTCGGCTGGGTGACCGACAAGGTCGGACGCAAGCCGGTGTATCTCGCCGGCGCAATCGCCATCGTACTGGTCGCGTGGCCGTACTTCGCGCTGCTCGGCTCGGGCGAGTACTGGAAGGTGGTTGCGGCGCTCGTCCTCGCGAACAGCATCACGCTTGGCATTCTCGAAGGCGCGCAACCCGCGTTCATCAGCGAGATGTTGCCGGTGCACCTGCGTTTCTCGGGACTCGGCATTGGGCGGGAAGTCTCTTCCGTACTCGGCGGCGGCCTCTCGCCGATGATCGCCACCGCGTTGCTCGCCCACTATCACAGCGCCGTGCCAGTCGCCATTTATCTGGGCGTACTGGGCCTGATCACCGTCGTCGCCACGCTGCTCGCACGCGAGACGTATCCCAAAGCGATGCGCGCCGCTGCACGCCGTCAGCCCGAATGACATCGACACACATCGACCGAGAGGTATCACCTATGCAAGCCCTTCGAAGCGAAGCCATCATCGATTCGCAAAACGACTATCCCGAGTACGCCGGACCGCTGCACCTCGATACGCTGATCGAGGAAGTCGAGCGCCGCCGCGACGAGTTCGACGCCCTGTCCCACGTGCCGCGCGATATGGTCGGCAAGATGAAGCGCGCGGGGATTTTCCGCGCGAGCACGCCCAAACGTTTCGGCGGCGATGCGCTGCCGCCCGCGCGCTTCCTCGAGATGCTCGAACGTATCGCGATCGCGGACGGATCGGCCGCCTGGGTCGCGGCGTTCGGCTCCGCGAACACGTACCTGGCTTCACTGCCTGTGGAGACCCAGGCGCGAATCTATGCGGCCGGTCCCGATCAGGTCTTCGCGGGCGGCTTGTATCCGCTGCAAAAGGCCGAGCGCGCGCCCGGCGGATTCCTCGTGTCGGGACAGTGGCGCTTTGCGAGCGGCTGCAAGGGCGCGGACTGGATCGGCGTGGGAATCGGCGGGGCACCGGCCGGCACCGACGACAAAAACGCCGGCAAGCCTTTTACTGCGGTTTTCCCGGCGAGCGAAGTGGAGATCGTCGATAACTGGAACGTGGTCGGCATGCAGGGCACGGGCAGCCATGATCTGCGCCTGAAGGACAAATACGTCGAGGAACAATGGACCTTCGTGCGCGGCGGCACGCCGCTGATCGATGAACCGCTGTACCGGTATCCCGCCGTCGCGTATCAGGCGCAGGTGCATGCGGCAGTGAACATCGGCCTGGCGCGCGCGGCGCTCGACCTGCTGGCGGGGATGTCCGGCGTGACGAAAACCACGACCGGTGCGCCGCGTCTCGCCGATCGCGCCTACTATCGTTCCGGGCTCGCGCAGGCGGAAGCACAACTGCGCAGCGCGCGGGCGTTCTTCTTCGAGTGCGCGGAAGCATCGTGGCGCACGGTGCTCGCGGGCGACCCGGTGTTGCCTGCCGAAGCAAACTTGCTGCGTCTGTCGGCGACGCACGCCGCCCACACCTGCGCCGATATCGTGATGCAGGCGTACAAGATGGCGGGCATCGGCGCGATCTACCGCGAGAACCGGATGCAGCGTCTGGTACGCGATTCGATCGTCGTCACGCAACACGCCTTTCTCGGCGAAGGCAATTACGACGCATCGGGCGCGATCTTCGTCGGCATTCCGCCCGTTACGCCGTATCCCTGAACCCGCGAATCCTGAAAGGACATCTGCCATGACACACGATCAAGCGCGCACACAGTTTCGCAACGCGATGGCCTCGCTCGGCGCCGCCGTCAACGTCATTACCACCGACGGCCCGCACGGACGCTGCGGTATCACGGCAAGCGCCGTGTGCTCCGTGACCGATACGCCACCCACGATGCTCGTCTGCATCAATCAGTCGAGTTACGTTCACGATGTGCTGCTCGGTAACGGCCGGGCGTGCATCAACGTGCTGGGCGCGCACGCGCAGGAACTGGCGCGCGCGTTCGCGGGCATGGACGGAGGCTCGATGGACGAGCGCTTTGCGCGCTGCGGCTCGCGGCCTGGCGCATTGCAACTTCCCGTGCTCGACGATGCAATCGCGAGTCTCGAAGGCCGTATCGTCGACAGCAAGCAGGTCGGTTCGCATTCAGTGCTTTTCGTACAGGTAGAACACATCGGCTCGCGCGAAGACGGCGATGGGCTTGTGTACTTCGGCCGGCAGTTTCATCGGCTCGCGCGCGCGGCTGCTTCCTGCGAGGCGGCGTAAGTATGCAAATCTGCCTGTTTCTGATCGATGCGGGCGGGCAGCGCCCGCTGGTCGATATTGCACCATTGCAGCGCATCGACGGCTTACGCAGTCTGGTCGTGCACGAGCCGATGGCGCAACACGTCGATCCGCGCATTCCGCCCGCGGCCGATGCGCCATCGTGCGTGCTTCAACTGTATTTCGATGAACTCGCCGCGCTCGAAGCTGCCGCGAGACTCGATGGCCCGATCCATCGCGCGCTTCGAGAACCTTTGATCGCCGGGCGCTTCATGCAGCAAGTCATGGCCGTGCGCGCGCTGGCCTCGCACGCGCCATCCACCCAAGCGCGCATTCAGCGCTGCACCTATCTCGTCGCGTACGAAGGGCCGGCCGAGGACTTCGACACATGGCTCGCGCATTACCTGCGGCATCACGCGCCGTTGATGTCCACCTTGCCGCGATTGCGCGAGCTGGAGATCTACACGCGCATCGATTGCACCATCGGCCTGCCTTGCACGCGCGCGAGTGCGATGCAACGCAACAAGGTCGTCTTCGACGATGCGTCCGCGCTCGCCGACGCACTCGCCTCGCCGGTGCGCGAATCGATGCGGCGCGATTTCCATACCTTGCCGCCCTATCGCGGAGCCACGCCGCATTTTGCAATGCACAGCACATACGGTAATCTCGCCACACATTGATGGCCGCATGGCGCGACCAGCGCTCGTTCGTGAGTCAACCGTGTATGACGAAGCTCAACTCCGGTATCGCCGATCTCAATCTGCTGCGCGTGTTCCTCGCCATCTGGGATTTGCGCAGCCTGACCGCCGCCGGCGAACGTCTCGAACTGACGCAGCCCGCGGTCAGTCATGCGCTACGGCGCTTGCGCACGATCTTCGGTGATCCGCTTTTCGTGCGCACGCCCGCCGGCATGGTGCCGACCGATGCCGCGCATCGGCTGTATCCGCCGCTCGCGCAGGCGTTGTCGATCATCAACGAGGCGGTCCAGCAACTCGCCAGCTTCGATCCCGCGACCGCCCGGCGCGTGTTTCGCATTTCGATGTCGGACATGTCGGAATTCTTTTTTCTGCCGCCGCTCGTCGCGCTGCTCGACCGCGAGGCGCGCGGCATTCGAATCGAAGCGGTCAATGTTCCGGTGGAATCCGTAAGCAGCGCCATGCGCGCCGGAGAAATCGATCTTGCGCTCGGCTATGTGCCGGGTCTCGACGCGGGATGCGTGAGCGAGACGCTATTCGTCGACGAGCATGTATGCGTCGTGCGCGCCAATCATCCGTTACGCAAGTCGCGGCCGACACGCGACGACCTGACCGCCTTGCGCTACGTCTACGCGAGCACCAACGCGACGGGCCATCGCATGGTCGAGCAATGGCTCGACGAGCTGAATTTCAAGCGCGATGTCGCGGTCCGGCTGCCGCATTTCGTCGTGGCGCCCGAAATCGTGATGAACACGGACCTTGCCGTGCTCTTCCCCAAGAGCATCGCGCTGCGCTTCAATCGTAGTAAGGCCTTTCGCATTCTGCCATTGCCTTTTGCGCTGCCGCCCATCGAGATTCAGGTGCACTCGCACACGCAATTCACGAGCGATCCGGGCGTGGCGTGGCTGCGCAATACGATCCATTCGATGTTTCGCCAGCCCGACGCGTGACGCTCATTTGCTGCGCTGATATCACGCGTTCTTTTCGGCGAATTTGACCGGGGTGAGTGTCGCCACGACACTGTTTGTCATGCGAAGCCTCAAGAAGGCTGCAGCCCTTCTCATTCAATGCGAGCAGACATGGCAACAGTTCATACCTCGACCGCCGAAACCAGCGCAGCAATGCCGGATCGCACGCTCAGACGTATCGTCATTGCGTCGGTCGCGGGCAACGCGATGGAGTGGTACGACTTCTTCGTCTACGGAACGGCGGCCGCACTCGTGTTCGGCAGTTTGTTTTTTCCGGCCAATGCGGACCCGCTGATCGGCACGCTCGGCGCGTTCGCGGCATTCGCGATGGGCTTCGTCGCACGGCCGCTCGGCGGTATCGTGTTCGGCCATATAGGCGACCGTTATGGACGGCGCGCGTCGCTCGTCTGGACATTGCTCATCATGGGCTTCGCGACGTTCGGCATCGGCCTGTTGCCGACTTACGATCACGTCGGTCTGTGGGCGCCTGTTGCGCTCGTCGCACTTCGCCTGCTGCAAGGCATCGCGTCCGGCGGCGAATGGGGCGGCGGCGTGCTGATGATCAGCGAGAACGCGCCGCCTGAAAAGCGCGGCTATTACGCGGCGTGGAGTCAGCTCGGCGTCGGCGGCGGTTTCGTTCTTTCTTCGGCGGCGTTTCTCGCGGTGCAGGCCTTGCCGCACGATCAGTTCATCTCGTGGGGATGGCGCCTGCCGTTTCTCGCGAGCATCGTGATCTTCGCGCTCGGCGTCTACATTCGTCATAGCCTGCCTGAGAGTCGCGACTTCGAGAACGCGGAAGAAGCGGGCAAGACGTCGCATATGCCGGTGCTCGAAGCGATCAAGCGTCATCCGAAGGAAATACTGATGGCGATGGGCCTGCGCGTCGCGGAGAACGGCGGCGCGTACATCTTTCTCGCGTTTTCGCTGGTGTACGGCAAGTTCATCGGCATTCCGAATTCGACGATGCTCACCGGCGTCATGCTCGCGATGGTCGTCGAAATGATCGCGATGCTGCTGTGGGGCAAGCTCTCCGATCGCATCGGACGCAAGCCCGTGTATATGATCGGCGCCGCATCGCTCGCGGCGATGGCCTTCCCGTTCTTCTGGCTGCTGGACACGCATTCGACGCCGCTCATCTGGCTTGCGCTGGTGCTTGGCACGGCCGTCTGTCACGGCGCGATGATCGGCACCTTGCCTGCGCTCGTCGGCGAATTGTTCAGCACGGAAGTGCGCTACTCGGGCGTTGCGCTCGGGCATGAAGTGGCTTCGATTTTCGCTGGCGGTCTGTCGCCGCTCCTCGCGACCGCGTTGCTTTCGCACTATCACGCGTCCTGGCCCGTCGCGGTGTTTCTCATCGCGCTCAGTCTCGTGACGGTCGTCACGCTGCGCTTCACGCACGAAACGCGTCATCAGTCACATTGATGCGATACACGATTTTTAGCCTATTTTTCTTATTCGGCGTGCGGCTCTAAGATCGATGCATGGTTGTGGGAAACACATCGAAAGGAAGGCGATCATGCAAGCTCAAACCGTGAAAGTCCGAGTCGACGCGTTGCGCGAGGAAGCGCACGGCGTGCGCTCGTTCAGCGTCTCGCGAATCGACGGCGCGCCCTTCGAACCCTATGAGCCCGGCGCGCATATCGATGTGACCGGCCCCTCGGGTGTCACGCGTCAGTACTCGCTCTGCGGCGATCCGGCATGTCTCCGGACGCAGATCTTCGCGGTCAAGAAGGAAGCGCAATCGCGCGGCGGTTCACGCTCGCTTCACGAGGAAGTGACCGTGGGCTCCGAGCTTTCCGTCGGCGCGCCGCGCAGTCTGTTCCAGCTTCACGCGGCCGCAAGCGAGCACATTCTGATCGGCGCGGGCATCGGCATCACGCCCTTGCTGTCGATGGCTTATCGCCTCGTCGCGAGCAATGCGCGCTTCACGCTGCATTACTTCGCGCGCAGCGAGGCGCATGCGGCATTCATGACCTTGCTGACGCGTGCCCCGTTCAACGCGTACGTGAAGCTGCATTTCGGCGTCGAGCGGCACGAGCAGCGCGACAAGCTCGACGAATGTATCCGCGATGCCGGTCCGAACGCACACGTCTACACATGCGGGCCGAGCGCCTTCATGGATGCCGTGGTCGAGACGGCGCAAGCTCGCCTGCCCGCGGACGCGATCCATCTGGAGCGCTTCAAAGCCGAGCCGATTGCCACGGCCGAAGCCTCGTTGGACAGCTTCGAGGTGCAACTCGCAAGCAGCGGACAAACGGTTCGCGTGGACAAGAGCACGTCGATTGTCGATGCGCTCGCCTCCATCGGCATAGAAGTCGATACCTCATGCGGCGAAGGCGTTTGCGGTACGTGCATGGTGGATGTCGTGAGCGGCGAGCCCGAGCATCGCGATCACTGTTTGAGCAAAGCGGAACGCGCGAGCAACAGCGTGATTTGCTGCTGCGTGTCGCGTTCCCGTTCGCCCGTGCTGGTGCTCGATCTCTGAGCGAAATCACATCGTCTTGAAGCTCGCGAGGGTGTCGGTCATCAGGGCGCGCATCCACGCGTTGCCTTCGTCGTCGTGAAAGTGTTCGTGCCAGTGCATCGTCACGGCCACTCTCGGCAACGGTACAGGCAGCGCGTAAATGTTGAACGCCTCGCCTCTGTTGAGGATATGCGCGAGCTTTTCCGGCAGCGTGGCGAACAGATCCGTTGCAGCCAGCACGCCGGGCACCGCCACGAAATGCGGCAACGCCAGCGCGATATTGCGTCCGACGCCTCGTCCGCGCAGCGCATCGTCGAGCGCGTCATGGCTGTGTTCGAGCGAGCGAACCTGAACGTGCGACGCGGCAAGGAACTGCGCGAGTTTCAGCTTCGTGCCTTCGGGCAGATCGTCGCGCTTGCGGGTCATGCATACATACGACTCCTCGAAGAGCACGCAATGGCGCGTGCGCGGCAATAGCGACGGCAAGTTGCCGATCGCGAAATCCAGCCGGCTCGCGCGCAACGCTTCTTCGATTTCTTCGACCGGCAACGGCTCGACCACCAGCTTCGCGCGCGGCGCGGCATCGTGCAACGCGGCGCAGATCGCCGGCAGATACGCCATCTCCCCCGCATCCGAGAGCGACAGGCGAAAGGTACGCGTGCTCGTCGCCGGATCGAAACGCTCGGCGTAACGCAACGCCTGCCGCACGGTGTCGAGCGCGCGCCCGACGATTTCGGCCAATTCCAGCGCGACGGGCGTGGGCTGCATGCCCGTGCGCGTGCGGATGAATAGCGCGTCGTCGAACAAGGTGCGTAATCGCCCGAGCGAATAGCTGACCGCCGGTTGAGAGAGCGCGAGACGCTCGCCTGCGCGCGTCAGGCTGCGCTCTTCCACGATAGCCTGGAAAACGCGCAGCAGATTCAGATCGATATGGTCGATGGATGTCATGACGGGCCGTCCGAGATATAGGCCGCACTGATTGAACGACCTGTTTTTAATCGATTTGACGCATGATCCTCGAAAAGCGAGACTGATGTCAACGAGAGGATTTGCCGAGCGCCCAGCCAAGCTCGCGTCAGTCGTTCGATCAGCCACTCAACTTCTCCGAGGAATACGATGAGTACGCCGACCTATCAGACCATCGACACCAGCGCGCTCGCCAGGCGCGCGGAGTCCGATCGCATTGCGCCTTCGCTTTACTACGATCCGGAGTTGTTCGAGGCCGAACTCGAACGCATCTTCTACAAGACGTGGGTGTGGGTTGCGCATGACAGCGAGTTGCCGAAGCCCGGCGACTTCGTGACGACGACCATCGGCCGTCAGCCGGTCATCGTCGTGCGCGACAAGACCGGAACCGTGAACGTGTTGCAGAACCGTTGCCGTCATCGGGGCGCGACCGTCTGCGAAGAGCACAAGGGCAACGCCAAGGGTTTCACATGCCCGTATCACAGCTGGTCCTATGCGCTCGACGGCACGCTGCGCGCCCTGCCCTACGGCGATGGTTATGAAGGCGTGTGCGAGAAAGGCGATCTGCCGCTCAAGAAGCTGCGCGTGGGCGTTTATCAAGGGCTGATTTTCGCGAGCTTCGATGAATCGATCGAACCGCTCGAGGACTTCCTCGGCGGCGCCAAACCGTGGATCGATCTTTTCATGAAGCAGGGCGCGGGCTACCCCATCAAGGCGAATGGCGAGCACAAGTTCAGGTTCAAGGGCAACTGGAAGATCCAGCTCGAGAACACGACGGACCTGTATCACTTTCCCGTCGTCCATAAGTCATGGATGAAGTCCATCGACGATGAAACGGCCGCCGTCATCACGAGCTTCATGACGAGCGACAAGGCGTTCTGCCGATCGCTCGGCAATGGTCACAGCCTTGCCGTGCTGATGCCGGAATTCGTCGATCTCGATCAGGACGACGGCGCGCCGCTGCCCGAACGTTTCAATGAACTCGCCGCGCAACTCGCAGAGAAACACACGCCAGAAGAAGTGCGCCGCATCGTGCGTTCGCTGATGGGCGTCGGCTTCAACCTCAATCTGTTTCCGAACCTCGCGCTTTCGATGGCGTTCTTCCGCGTGCTGCGCCCGATCTCCGCGGTGGAAACGGAAATCCGCCACGTCGCGCTGGGAATGGACGGCGGCCCCGAGGAAGCCAATCGCGCGCGCTTGCGCATGCACGAGCACTTCCAGGGCCCGTTGGGCTTCGGCAGCCCTGACGACGCCGAAGCGTGGGAGCGCGTGCAGCGCGGCTCATACGCCGGCCCTGACGTACCTATCCTCGTGAACCGCGGCCTCAACCGCGAAACGACCGCACCGAACGGTGAGAAGACCGCGCATTCGACCGACGAAACCGGCATGCGCGAAGCGTACAGACAATGGCGCGCGATGATGGAGCAAGCATGATGGACGAACGCAACGCACTCTTCACGGACCAGACCTTGGCGCGCGCGATCGCATTCATCTGGCGGGAAGCGGAACTGCTCGACCGCCGGGACTATCGCGCCTGGCTGGATCTGTGGGACCCGAAAGGCCATTACGTCGTGCCGATCGATCCGCGGACGACCGACTACGCGTCCACGCTCAACTACGCATACGATGACCATCACATGCGCGAGTTGCGCGTGCAGCGCATGACGTCCGGCTTTTCGGCGTCGGCCTCCGATGCGGCGCGCACGGTACGCACGGTGTCGCGCTTCACGCTCTCTGGCGACAGCGCGGACCTCGTCGAGGTCAAGTCCTCGCAGATCGTGATTGCCTACAAGCGCGGTCTGTCCACGATCTTTGCTGCCGACCTGACGCACAAGATCGATATGTCGAGCGGCGAGCCGCGTCTGTCGGAGAAGGTGATCCGCCTGATCGACTCGACCGAGGCGCTGAGCGCCATCGGCTTTCTGCTTTGAAGTCATGCGCGCGTCGTGTCGATGTCGGTCGTCCGTCATTGCCTTCAGCGATGCGCGCGCTATCCATTCGCTACGTTCATGCCAACACTCGAAGTCTATTTGCCTCAAGGTCACGCCGACGAACGCAAGGCATCGCTCATTCAAGGGCTCACGCAAGCGACCGTCGACGCGATCGGTGCGCCGGCCGAATCCGTGCGCATTCTGCTGTCGGAGTTGCCCGCATCCGACAGCGGCCTCGGCGGCAAAGTCAGCGCGGCGGGATTGCCCGTCATCATCGCGATCCTGATTGCTGGCCGCACGCAGACGCAGAAAGAAGCGCTGATCGCGTATCTGTCGGAGACCGGCGCTTCCGTGCTGAATGTGCCCTTGCAGTCCACGCGCGTGTTGATCAAAGACATTCCGAATACCGATTTCGGCCTGGGCGGAAAGACCGCTCGCGCCTTGGGCCGATAAGAATACGTGAAGCCATGACGGACAAAATCATCGAGAGCCTGCAGGCGCGCTTGCGCGTGCTCGAAGCGCAGAACGCGGTGCGCAAGACCATCGCCCGATACATGGCGCTCTGCGATGTGCCGGCACGCGCGCTCGAAGGGGAATCGCTGACGGCACTCTTCAGCGATGACGCCGTGTGGGAAGGCATCGGTCCACAGTATGCGGACAAGTTCGGCCGCTTGGCGGGGCCGAACGCTATCGTCGCGATGCTGCAACGCTACCTGCCGCCCACGCCGCACTTCGCGACCAACGTCCACTTCCTGACGAGCGAGCATATCGAAGTACAAGGCGATACGGCGAAGGGCCGCTGGATCATGTTGCAGGCATCCGGATATGTCGATGCAAACGCCGAGCTCATCTCGGCGCGGCTCGATGTGGATTTCACTCCGTCGCCTCACGATGAAGACGTTTGGCTGATTCGCCACTTCCGCACCGAACGCCTTTTCGACGCGCCCTGGCAACTCAACCCCGCGCGAGGAGTCCGTGCATGAGCGCCTTTTTGCAGCAATTCGATCTCGCGACGCATGCCGCCGCCGATGCACCGACCATCGCGATCAAGGACAGTATCGACATAGCCGGCTATCCGACGACCGCGGCCAGCCGCGCACTCGCCGATGCGCCGCCCGCACCGCGCCACGCGCAAGTCGTGCAGCGGCTGCTCGATGCGGGCTGGCGCATTACAGGCAAGGCGAACATGCACGAACTGGCGTTCGGCATGACAGGCCTCAACGACTTCAGCGGCACGCCCGTCAATCCCCAAGATCCGGCGCGCATTCCCGGCGGATCGTCGAGCGGCTCGGCATCGGCGGTGGGGCTCGGGCTCGTCGATGCCGCCCTCGGCACCGATACCGGCGGCTCCGTGCGTTGCCCCGCGGCATGCTGCGGCGTGATCGGCCTGAAGCCGACTTTCGGGCGCGTGTCGCGTGAAGGTGTCGCGCCGCGCCAGACGTCGCTCGACTGTGTCGGCCCGTTTGCACGGGAGATGAACACGGTCATCGACGTAATGCTCGCAATCGATCCGTCATTTCAGGGCGGCCGTGCGCGCCGCGACGTGACTGCGATACGCGTCGCGTTGCCCGATGTGCAAGCCGAAGGTCGGATCCGCGACGCGGTGGCGAGCGCGGTCGCGCGCAGCGGACTCGCGTCGCGCGCCGTGCAGCTCGAATCCATTCAGGATGCGTTCACGGCCGGTCTCGCCGTCATCAACGCCGAGACGTGGCGCGCGTTCGGTCATCTCGTCGGCAGCGGAAAGCTTGGCCCGGATATCCTGGCGCGGTTGAGCGCCGCCGCGAACACGCCGGTATCCGAGCTCGATGCAGCCGAGCGCATACGTCGCGACTTCACGGACGAGGTCGATCGCGTGCTGGCGGACGCCGACGTCCTCATTCTTCCGACCATGCCATCGCTGCCGATCACGATCGAGGCCGCGCGCGCGGGCACTCCGGTGATCGCAATGTCGTCGCTTATCCGGCCTTTCAACCTGAGCGGACATCCGGCGCTTACGTTACCGGTTCCGGTTGAAGGGGCGTCGCTCAAGGCGGGATTGCAGATTGTCGGCGGCAAAGGCGATGACGAGACGGTGTGCGCGGTGGCCGCATACATCGAAGCGATGCTCGCTCCGCATGCGTAACGAGCCGACGAGCCGTGCGCCTCTCAACGCAAGTTCGAGTCGAGCGGCAGACGCACGGTGAAAGTCGCGCCCTGCCCGCGTCCGGCGCTCGCAACATCGACCGTTCCGCCGTGCAGGCTCAGGATGTTCTTGACGAGCCACAGTCCGAGCCCCAGGCCGCCGACGCGTCCGCTCGACTGCGGCGCGATCTGCTGAAAGCGGTCGAAGACGTCCGGCAGCGCATCGGGTGCAATGCCGCGCCCCGTGTCCTGAACGGTCAGCACCGCCTGCCCGTCCGATGTGCTCACGGAAATGGACACGCTGCCCGCGTCCGTGAATTTCACCGCGTTCGTGAGCAGATTCCAGACGACTTGCTCGAGGCGGCTTTCATCCGCCATGACGATGCACGGCTCGACGTGCGGCGTCTGCAATCGCAGGCCCTTGTGCTCCGCGGTCTTGCGGATGTCTTCGACGACGTTGAGCGCGAGCGCACCGATATCCACCGGCTGCAGATGAACCGAGAGCTTGCCGGTAACGACCGCGCCGCTATCGAGCAGATCGTCGACCATATGCGACAGCTGGCGGCCGTTGCGGCGGATCGCTTCGCCCGCCCGCGCGACGTGTGAAGGATCGGCGACGACCTGCAGCAGTTCCGCCCACGAGACGATCGCGTTCAAAGGCGAGCGCAACTCGTGACTGACGGCCGCGATGAAATGATCCATTGTCTTGGCGAGCGCTTCGCTGCGCTCGCGCCCCGAACGTTCCTCGCCGGCCGTCGCGGACAGCTCGAGCTCACGTTCCTTGCGCGACGTGATGTCGAGCGTGAAGCCCATCACCGACTGCATGGTGCCGTCGTCCGCGAACTGCCCTGTGCCGCGAATCAGGACCCAGCGCCGGCCACGCGCTCCATCGATGCATCGTTCGCACTCGAAGCTTCGTTTGGCTTGCAGCGCCTGCCAGTGCTCCGCAACCGGATCGGGCTGCTCGATGAACAGCTTTTGCCGATCCAGCCCGGCGATGTCCGGCAAGCCGAGATCTTCGACGCATTGTTCGCTGCAATGCACCGCGCCCGTTCCGACGTCGAGCTCCCACGCGCCCACGCCAGCGAAAGCCAACGCCCGTTCGAACCGAACGCGATGATCGTGCAGGCGCTGCTCGGCTTCTCTCGCAAGAATCTGCCGGAGCCGCGCGTGCGAGCGCAGTCGCGCTTTCTCTCGCCGTTCCGTGCGCGTCGCCAGCGTGTGCATCGTGACGTCATCGAAGCGCAGCAGGATGAGCGGCGGTTCATCGGCGGTCGCGGGAAGATGCGAGACGTGGATCTGCCAGTACCGCGACGGCTGTTCGTGCGTGGCGGCGGCGCGATCCGGCGTGTCCAGGCTGAAAGCGGGCGAGAGGCGGCGCTGACCCGGGTGCAGATTAGCCACGAGCGCGCGGATCAGATGTTCGCATTGCCCCAAAGCCGCTTCGGTCTCGCCGAACATCGCAAGCCATGCCCGGTTCGCGAACACGACTCTCAGGCCCGGGTCGAGCATGAGATACGGCTCGATCAAGCGGTCGAAGATCGCCCGGTCGGCCGTGCCGACAGCGCTCGCTTCCGCCGAACGGGAAGTCGAGTCGGTCATCGGAAGAGCCGTGGTGATGTTGCCAGAGGACGCTTCGTCACGATCGATCCTCTCCTTGTCCAAATCCCTGCGTGAGTTCGGCAACGGTCTTCAGGAACTGGTCCATCGAGGCCGGTTTTCTGAGCAAGGCGTTCCAGAGAACGATGCCGCTTGGCCGAGCCACATGGGCGGACGTATGCAGCACGATGGGAATCGCCGCCCATTCCGGCCGCTCGCGAACGGCCCGGCACAATGCCTCTCCGTCCATGCCGGGCATCATCAGGTCTGTGATGAGCAGGTCGGGCACCGAGCGTTGCATCGCGGCAATGGCCTCTCGTCCATCGCGCGCGCGCTCCACCTCGTAGCCGGAATATTCGAGCGCGAAGCTCCACGCTTCGAGCAGATCAGGTTCGTCATCAACGAGAAGGACACGCGTCATGGACCGCTCACAGCCATACAAAAACGGTTGGAATCCCGGCGCGGGACTGAGTCAAATCTTCAGTATCCTGCTTGTTCGTCACTACGGCTGGCCGCGCAATCCGGCGCCGCCTCTTTCAACATGCAATGTCACCAGTTCGATCAGACGATACGGCGGATAAGGCTTTTGCAGTATTGCCGCGAACAACGCCCGATCGGCCGGATCGATCGCGTGCGGGGCGGCGCTGCACAGGACGATCGGAATCCGCCGGAAGTCATCGTCGCCGCTGAGCGCTCGCGCAAGGTCCACGCCTGAACCGACGGGCATCATGAAATCCGTCACCACGAGCGACGGTCTGATGCGCTGAATCGTCTGCAACCCGTCCGCGCCGTTCGAAGCAGCATGCACGACGTGCCCCAAGTCCTGCAGCAGGAACTTCAGGAAATCGGTAACGAGAGGTTCATCGTCCACGACGACAAGATTAGCCATGCGCGCAGCCTGGCTATCGTCCGCTCGCGTCGTCGCCCATTGCGCCTCGCGCCGTGGACATCGTTCCCGTGACGTGCAGCCCATCGCCGAGCCCGGAAATCTGCACTTCCGCGGTCGATGTATCGAAGAGGCTGTCGCGCACCTTGAGCACCGTGATGCTGCGTCGCAAAGGACCACCCGCCGCCTGATGGCGCATCTCGATCACATTGTCGATCTGCGACAGGATTTCCGGCGATGGATTGGTGCGCCACGGCCCCGACAGCTCCTTCGTTTCCCAGGTGCACACCGTCGTCACGCCAATCGCGCGCAGCTCGTTGCTCAACGCGGCGAAGAATTCGACCATGCGATGCGGATCGACGGTCGCGCGTTCGAAACCGGCGAGGCCGTCGATGAACAGACGTTCTGCGCGCGTCGTGCGAACCGCGTCGAGCAGCTCGTAGGCGAGCTTGTCGAGAAGATTTTCGGTGAGCGGGCGCCACAACATGCACAGCGCCTTCTTTTCGACGAGCGTTTGCAGATCGAGACCCAGTGCCTTCGCTTTCGCGTACAGCCGCTCCGGCGTTTCATAGAAACCGAAATGCACGGCAGGCCGCTCGACGGTCGCGCAGTTGAGATAGCCGATTCCGAAGGTCGTCTTGCCGCTGCCGGCTGGCCCCACCACGACGGACATCGAGGCGGCAGGCAAACCGCCGCCGAGCCGTTCGTCGAGCCCGCCCGTACCCGTGGCGACCTTCGTCAACCCGACGGTCTCTTGCGTGGACGGTCGAGCGAGAGCGGCTTCGAGGCGAGGGAATACGGCGATGCCGCGCTCCGAAATTTCATAGAGATGCAAGCCGCTCAGCGCACGGCTGCCGCGCGATTTCGCAACGCGAATGTGCCGTACGGTGCGCGACCCGAACAGGTTCTCCTCGAGGTGCAGCACGCCATCGACCATCGTGTGTTCGGGACTGGATTCGTCGATCCGGGCACTGGTCAGGAAGAGAACCGTGCAACCGGTGAACGCAGCATGACCTTGCAATTCCGCGACGAAGGTCTTGATGTCCAGATTGGTTTCGCTGCTTTCGCGGGCATTGAGCAATCCGTCGAGCACGAGAATGCTGGCCTGCGTGCGCGCGAGCTCGGAGCGCAGCAATGCGACCAGCGCATCGAGTCCCTTCTCGCGAAGCGTGCGAAAAAGACTGAGGTAAGTCAGATCCTTGCCGAGGCGGCTTGCATCGTAGAAACTCAGCGCCGATAGCGACTGGAACAGCCGGTCGTGCGATTCCGCGAGCAGCGTGATGTAGAGAACCTTGTGTCCCTGACGGGCTTGCGCAAAGGCAATCTGATTGGCGAGGATGGTTTTTCCCGCTCCCGGCCGTCCCTGCACGATATAAGACGAGCCCGCTATCAGTCCGCCGTCGCAGATATCGTCAAGTCCCGGAACTTCGCTGCGTAGCCGCGCGAGTTTGTCCATTGCGTCGATCCATTATGTTGGGTGGCAAGCCGGGCATCGCTACCCATTTGCCGCCGCCGTTCCGTACCTGTCGGTTCCGATCCCGCCACTTCAGGTCGGCAGTGTACTCGAAATGACAGGGCAAGACGACGCTCCGGCGTTCCCGTCTCGCAGGCTCGACGTCGAGCGCGTCAGTCTTCTGCGTCGATCATGTCGTTGATTTTCAGCACGAGCTCTTCGATCGCAAACGGCTTCGTCAGCAGGTGCGCGCCCTCTTCGACCCTGCCGTTGCCGAACACCGATTTCTCCGCATATCCCGTCATGAAAAGGACCGGCAAGGCAGGTCGCCTGAACCGCGCCCGGTCCACCATCTCCTTCCCGTTCATGCCCGGCATGCCGATGTCGCTAACCAGGATGTCGATCTCCGCGTTCGAATTGAGGATGTCGAGCCCGGACGGACCGTCGCTGGCTTCGATGACGTTGAAACCCGCATCCCTCAGCACTTCGGTGCAGCCCAGGCGAATATCGGCTTCGTCATCGACGACGAGCACCGTGCGCTGCTTTCCGACAGCAGGCAGGACGATCGTCGCCGGCAAATCTTCCGCTTCCGGTGTCGAATCCGTCAGTCGCGGCAGATAGATGCTCACCGTCGTGCCCTTGCCGACCTGCGACTCGATCGACACTTTGCCCCCCGACTGACGCGAAAATCCGTACACCATGGACAAGCCCAGGCCCGTGCCCTGCCCCAAGGGCTTCGTGGTGAAGAACGGATCGAACGCCTTGTCGATGATTTCCGCTGCCATGCCGTATCCCGTGTCGGCGACCGCGATCACGACGTAATCGCCATCGCTCAAACCGTGCAGGCGCGCAAGGCGTCCCTTGAAGGAGACGTTGTTCGTGCGGATCGTCAGCGTGCCGCCCGCGGGCATGGCGTCGCGTGCGTTGATGCACAGGTTGAGCACGGCGTTCTCCAGTTGCACCGGGTCGCTCAACGTCGTGTGCAGGGTTTCTTCGAGCCGCGCATTCACTTCGACGGACGGTCCCAAGGTGCGCCTTATCAGATCGAGCATGCCGTCGATCAGGCGGTTCGGCGAGATCGCCTTGGGGTCGAGCGTTTGTCTGCGTGCGAAGGCAAGCAGCCGATGCGTCAGCGCGCCGGCTCGCTGCGTCGCATCGTGCGCGCTTTGGACGAAGCGTTCGATGTCGGCGAAACGGCCCTGGCGCATGCGCAGCTTGGTCAACTCCATGTTGGTGTTGATGACCTGCAGCAGGTTGTTGAAGTCGTGCGCGATGCCGCCCGTGAGCTGACCGATCGCCTCCATCTTTTGTGCTTGCCGAAGCGTTTCTTCGGCCGTCATCAGCTCTTCGGTGCGCTCGGCGACCCGCCGTTCCAGAAGCTGCGCGGCGTCCTTGAGCTCGTCGAGATGCCGTTTCGTCTGAAGCTGCCGTGCGCGCGCGCGAATCAGACCGCGCGCCACGCTTTGAAGCACTTCCGCGGTCAACGGTCGTGCGAGCAACGTGACATTGCCGAGCGCTTCGAAGAGACGCCAGCGTTGCACCGTGCTCGGACGATCGCCCGGCACGGTCAGAATGCAGATAGGAATGTCCGACCACGGCGGCTGTTTTTCGAGGCAGTCGGCAAAATCGCCCGACGGCGCCAGCTCGGAAAGCGACTCTTCGGTCAACAGCAGCCCCGCGATGCTCATGCCGTCGTTTTGCCGAAGCTGTTTGCAGATATCGGCCAATGTGCCGATTTCGAGCGCATCGATGCCGCCGGCGCGCAGCGTCTCGACGATGATCCGCGCATCCTGTCCGACCGGCGCGAGCACCTGCACCGTCGTCGGCGCTTCGTCACGCATCATGACGCGTCAGCCGGTTGGTCGCCCTCGCCGATCAATTCTTCGCGGGCGCCTTCGTAGGTCGGAACGCCGGTGAAAATGCCGCGCAAGGTTTCGAGCGGTGGCCCGACTTCCACGCCAATCGACGAAAGCTGATATTCGTGGATCGCGTTGTCGTGCAGGCCCGTTCGCTGTTTGATGACCGAAAGTGCGCGCCGCAAACGGCCCGCGGCTTCGAAAAAGCGCAGAAGCAACACGGTGTCGCTGAGGAAACTGAGGTCGATCGGGTTCTGGACATCGCCGACCACGCCCTGTTGAGCGAGCACGATGATCGTCACGACGCCGCGCCGATTCAGATAGGTGAGCAACTCATGCAGATGCAGCACGAGCGAACGCTCTTCCGGCATCGTGCTCAGATACGAATTGATGCTATCGATGACGACCACGCGAGCGTTGCGGTCTTCGACATCGCGGCGCACGGCCCACACGAATTCGCCCGGCGAGAGACGCGACGGGTTCATCCGCCGCCACGAGAATCGCTCGCTCGCCATGGCCTCGTCCGCGCTCAGGCCCAGGCTGTGGCCGCGTCGCAGGAATGTCTCGTAGGTCTCATCGAACGAGAAGTAGGACGCAAACTCGCCGTTGTTCGCGCTCGACAGCGCATAGCTCAAGGCGATCGACGATTTTCCCGCACCCGATGGACCGATCATCATCGTGGTCGTCCCGCGATCGAGTCCGTGGCCCAGAAAGCGATCGAGGTCCGCGAAGCCGCTTTCGAGCGGCGCTCCGCCGGGAAGACTCGCATGTTCGTCGGCGATCAGGCTCGGAAACACGAGCACTTCTCCCGGCACGAGCATGTAGTCATGCCATCCGCTCTGGAAGTTCATGCCGCGCATTTTTGCGACCCGCAGCCGCCTGCGCGCGGCGCCGTAGTCGCGCTCGATCAGTTGAAGCGTGATGACGCCATGGACAAAACTATGAAGTTCTCCGTCCTCTCCGCTCAGAAGGTCGTCGAGAAGGATGGCGGTGACCTCCCTTCCCTGCATGAAGCGCTTGAGTTCGAGCATCTGCCGCCGGTAGGCGAGCTTGTTTTGCGCGAGCATGTGCAACTCCGACACGCTGTCGATGACGACCCTCTCGGCGCCTGTCTCCTCCACGCGGCGGATGATCCGTTCGATGGTCCTGTCGAACTCGACCTCCGACGGAAAGAGCACCGTTTGCTGACGCGATGCGTTGGCCTCGTCCGGTATCAGTTCGAAGATATCGATACCGGACATGTCCCAGCCATGCGTGGCTGCCGCGCTTCGAAGCTCCTGCTCCGACTCCGAAAAGGTGACATACAGGCACTTCGCAGCTTTCTCGACGCCCGCAATGAGGAAGCGCATGCCGATCGTGGTTTTTCCAGTGCCGGGCGCCCCTTCGACGAGATGCAGCCGATGCGTCGGCAGCCCGCCGCGCAGAACGACATCGAGTTCGGGGATTCCTGTCTTCGTGAGCGGCAGTGGAACGATCTCTGGCATAACCGACCTTTGAGTGGTGTTTTTTACCTCCTAGCAATTTTTCGGCCTTGAAGAGTTTTGGTCGCCAAGTCAGCTTGCTTTGCGAAAAGCACGGCTGAAACGGCAATTTCGCGCGCTCAGGACTGGACTGTCCAGTCTTCGGTCGGCGCGGGCAGAGAGCGAAACGCGGGCTTCGCGAAGAAATATCCCTGCATCAGCGTGACGCCCTGCGCGAAGAAGAAGTCCCGCTCGCCACGGGTTTCGATGCCTTCGGCGATCACGCGGATGCCGAGATCGCCGCACATGGACAACACGCCCCGCACGATGCTCTGCCGCACCGAATCCGTGTCGATTCCGCGCACCAGTTCCATGTCGAGTTTGATGAAATCTGGCTGGAATTCGGCGAGCAGCGTGAGCCCGGAGTAGCCGGCGCCGAAATCGTCGATGGCAGTCTGAAAGCCGAAGCGTCTGTACGCACGAAATATCTCGACCAGATGCGAGCGGCTGATGACGCTCTCGCCCTCTACGGTCTCGAAGATGATGCGATCGGTCGCGAACTTGAATTTCTCGGCCGCCTCGAACGTGCTGCGGATACACGCTTCAGGCTGATAAACCGCGTTCGGCATGAAATTGATCGACAGGAATCCGCTCATGTCGAGCGACGCGGCCTGTTCGATCGCCACGGTGCGGCAGCGTTGATCGAAATGGTAGCGATTGGCTTCGTCGACCCGCGCGAGCACCGATCCCGCCGATTCGCCGTTCGGGCCGCGCACCAGCGCCTCATGGGCATACGCGACGCCATTGCGCGTATCGACGATAGGCTGGAACGCGAAGGCCAGATCGATGACGTCGCTATCGGGGACGCGGCAACCCGTGCACTTGTGCGACGCATCGCCGTGCGCGAGCTGGATGGCTGGCTTATCTTTCATGAAATTTTCGGATCGCGCACGCGGCGCACGTTTTGACTAGTCATTATCGACACGAATCGACATGGGCTTTACACCCCGGACGAGAAACCGTGCGCTGCACAGTCGCGCGCCATGTCGCGGCGCGCTCCCGCTTTACTCAGTTCTTCCACCCGCCGAACTGCGCGATGTCGACCACCGGCAGCCGCTTGCGCGGCGCTTGCTCCCGTTCGGCCAACGCGTCGGACAGCACGCCTACATCGCCATGATGCGCAACCGAGATCACGGCGAGCGGCGTGTAGCGCTCCGCGATGCCGAACGCGTCCCGCAAGGCCTTCGCGTCGAAGCCGCTCATCGAATGGGCGGCGAGGCCGCGCGCATGCGCCTCGAGCAGCAGCGCCAGCGCCGCGGCGCCGGTATCGTAGCTCGCGTTCGGATTGACCTCGCCCTTGGCGTTGAGCGTATCCGCCAGCACCGCGATCAGCACTTGCGCGTTCCGGTTCCACGTCTGGTTGAACGGAACCAGCGTGGCGAAGGCGTCCTCGAATGCGGCAGCGTTCCGGGTCTTCTCGAACACGAGAAAGCGCCAGGGCTGCACGTTATACGCCGATGGCGCCCAGCGCGCCGCTTCGAGCAGCGCAAGCACATCGGCGTGCGCGACGGGCTGTTCGCCATAGGCGCGCGGACTCCATCGTCCGGCGAGCAAAGGATGAATGTCGATATCGGTCGGTGCGGGTCGGTGCGTCATGGATTCTGGCGATCGAAATAAAAAAGGGCTTCCAGCATAAGCCGTGCGGCGCGAACGCGATATGACTTCCCGTGCTGATTAAATCGGCGCCGACGATAAGCCGCCTTCCCGCGCCGCGGGCATGTACACGCATATCCTTAGCTCGATTCGTGCTTTCCGCTTGGCGATCCGGGCGACTATCATGGTCAGTCTTAGCCGCCCGCTGAATAGTCGCTGCGCGCTGTTCCGCCTTATCCGGAGTTGTTATCTTGTCCCGTATCGAACCCATTCGCCGGCCGCTCGTGGTCGGCATCGGCGGCACTACGCGCCCTGCCTCGTCCACCGAACGCGCGCTGGGCTTCGCGCTCAAAGGCGCGGAAGAATCCGGCGCTCGCGTGCGCCTGTTCGGCGGCGCATTTCTGCACAGCCTGCCCCACTACGCGCCCG
Organism: Caballeronia sp. LZ008; assembly: GCF_031451435.1. Taxonomy (NCBI): domain Bacteria; kingdom Pseudomonadati; phylum Pseudomonadota; class Betaproteobacteria; order Burkholderiales; family Burkholderiaceae; genus Caballeronia; species Caballeronia sp. LZ008. The sequence continues at coordinate 525,401 of NZ_JARUXK010000002.1, forward strand.
AAACGCGCGATCTCACCGACGCCCAGCGCGAACTGATCGAAGCCGTGCGCGACGCCGATGCGCTCGTCATCGCGACGCCCGGTTATCACGGCGGTATCTCCGGGCTCGTGAAGAACGCGCTCGACACACTCGAAGAACTGCGCAACGACGAGCGCCCTTATCTCGACGGCCGCGCGGTCGGCAGCATCGTCACCGCTTATGGCTGGCAGGCGGCGGGCACGGTGCTGACCTCGCTGCGCTCGATCGTGCATGCGCTGCGCGGCTGGCCGACGCCCTTCGGCGCCGCCGTCAACACGCTGGAAACGCGCTTCGAAAGCGCCGACCATTGTTCCGATCCGAAGGTCGTCGAGCAGTTGTTTACCGTCGGGCAACAGGCGTCGAACTTCGCACTCGCGTTCGCTTCGCACCGGCCGGATGCGTGGCATGCAGTGACTCGCGAAGTGGCGCTCGCACAGCGCTGAGGCAGGCAAGACGTCGAAAGCATACGGTCGATCCGTGCGCTTCGACGATGGACGATGCTTGGTATCCCGACGCACGTTCCGCGCGATGCCGAGCGCATCAGCCGCGCGCGAAGAAACGGTTGGCCGGCCTCGGCAAGCCGAGATGCTCACGCAGTGTCGAACTCTCGTAAGCGCGACGGAAAATGCCGCGCCGCTGCAACTCCGGCACCACCTTGGCGACGAAATCATCCAGTCCCGCGGGCAGATACGGGAACATCACGTTGAAGCCGTCGCTGCCTTCCTCGACGAGCCACTGTTCCATTTCGTCGGCGATATCCGTCGCGGTGCCGACCATCTGCAAGCCGGAATAGCCGCCGACACGCTGCGCCAGTTGCCGCACGGTGAGCCCCTCCGCGCGCGCCATGTCGATGACGCGTTCGCGCGCACTTCTGCTCGCGTTGGTTTCGGGAATCTCGGGCAACGGGCCGTCCGGATCGAACGACGAGACATCGTGGCCGAGCGCGATCGACAGCGACGCGAAACCGCTGTCGTCATGCACGAAAGTGTCGAGCAATGCGCGCTTTTCCTGCGCTTCGTCACGCGAGTCGCCCACTACGACGAACGCGCCCGGCAGTATCTTCAGATGCTCGCGCGCGCGGCCTGCGCGCTCCATCCGGCCTTTGACATCGGCATAAAAGCGCTTGCCCGCGGCGAGATTCGGCTGCGCGGTGAAGACGGCATCGGCGGTTTCGGCGGCGAGCTGCCTGCCCGCTTCGGACGATCCCGCCTGCACCACGACCGGCCAGCCCTGCACCGGCCGCGCGATGTTCAGCGGCCCGCGCACCGACAGATATTCGCCCTTGTGATCGAGCACGTGCAGCTTCGCGGGATCGAAGAAGAGGCCGCTTTGCGTGTCCTGCACGAAGGCGTCGTCGGCCCAGCTATCCCAGAGACCGGTAACGACATCGTAGAACTCGTGCGCGCGCCGATAGCGCTCGTCGTGCTCCATGTGTTCGTCGCGGCCGAAATTCAGCGCGGCATCCGGGTTCGACGTGGTGACGAGATTCCAGCCCGCGCGCCCTTCGCTCAGATGATCGAGCGATGCGAACCGCCGCGCGATGTGATACGGCTCGTCGAACGTCGTCGATGCAGTAGCGATCAGGCCGATGCGCTCGGTCACCGAAGCGAGTGCGGACAGCAGCGTGAACGGCTCGAACGATGTCGCCGTGTGGCTGCGCTTGAGCGCGTTGACCGGCATGTTCAGCACGGCAAGATGATCGGCCATGAAGAACGCATCGAAACATGCTTTCTCCAGCGTCTGAACGAACCGCTTCAGATGTCGAAAGTTGAAGTTCGCATCGGGATACGCGCCGGGATAGCGCCACGCGCCGGTGTGCAGGCTCACCGGACGCATGAATGCGCCGAGATGGAGTTGTCGGGACTGTGGCATCGCGTCGATGAATGAAGGAGTGGCGAACCGCGTCAACTTACTCCAACTCGCGCAAACACGCTCGATCGCGCTGACCATTTGCAAATCATGCGACGGGACATATCCATAGCGCCCGATATTATTTGCCGCGCACGCGCCGCGCCTCTAGCATCGGCTTCTTTCAACCAGCCTGCCTGTCCATTCGTGAAGATCAAGCATTCATTCAAGACTGTCCTGTTCCCGGTCCTGCTCGCGTGCGCCGTCGTGAGCGCGCAGCCGTCGTTCGCGGCGAACCAGACCGTGCGGGTCGGCATCATGTCCGGCGAGGACGAGGATGTCTGGCGCACCGTCGCGGCCAACGCCGCGAAGCGCGGCATCACGGTCAAGGTCACGACCTTCTCCGACTATACGCAGCCCAACGAGGCGCTCGCGCAGCACGATCTCGACGCCAACTCGTTCCAGCACAAGCCTTATCTCGATGCGCAGATCCAGGCGCGCCATTACGACATCGTGCCGGTCGGCTTCACCTATGTGCAGCCGATCGGCCTCTACTCGCGCAAGGTGAAGTCGGTGGACGCGCTGCCGCAGAACGCGTCGATCGGCGTGCCGAACGACCCGAGCAACGAAGGCCGCGCCCTGCTGCTCCTGCAGGCGAACGGCGTCATCAAGCTGCGCGAGAACGTCGGCCTGCTGCCGACCGCTCGTGACATTGCGAGCAACCCGAAGCATGTGCAGATCAAGGAACTGGACGCGGGTATCGTCGGCCGCGCGATCGGCGATGTCGACGCCGCCGTCGTCAATACCGATTGGGCGATCAAGGCGGGCATCCAGATTCCGCAGGAGCGCATCGCGCAGGAAAAGGTGACGAACAATCCGTATCGCAACTTCATCGCGGTGAACGCGAAAGATGCGCAGGCGCCGTGGGTCAAGGCACTGGTCGAGAGCTATCAGCAGGCGAATGTCGCGTCGTCGATTCTTTCCGTGTATCACGGGGCGACGTTGCCGGCGTGGGAAGACGCGCCGCAGCATTGAACGCGACGGCGAAGCATCGCCGATCATCGGGACGCGGGGCCTGTTTTCGGAAGGAAACAGGCCCCGGCTTCATTGTGTCGCCGGATCGCGGCCCGCAAAGAACTGTTCGTCCGGCACCACATTCAACGCGATGGTCAGCCGGTTCGCATAGTTGAAGAACGCCGATATCTCCAGCACTTCGGTCACCGCCTGCTGCGTGAAGCCGATCGAGCGCAGCCATTGCAGATGCTCATCGCGAATGCTGCCCGGCTCGCGCGTGAGGCGCTCCGCGATCTCCGCGAGCGCCGCCTCCTTCACGGACAGGCGCACATGGCGAAAGCCCTGCGCGATGCGCTGCGCACGCACGGTATCGCCCGAGACGGCCGCCAGCGCCTGCGTGTGATTGAAAACGCAATAGCTGCATTCGTTCACGGCCGACGTGACCACCGCGATCAACTCGCGCTCGGCTGCCGTGAGATGGCTGCGGTGCGGATCGAATAGATGCTCGTAGAACGTGACGAGCCGGTACGCGGTATCGGGGTTGACGGAAAGCGCCGCAAGCCAGTTGGGCACGAAGCCATACTGACGGCGAAACTTCGCGTGGATCGCCGCGACGTGCGGCGGCAAGCGGGCCTCGTCGGGCAAGCCGAAACGGGAAACCGGTTCGCGTATTGCATCGGCATCCGAATTCAGCTGATCGGCGAACGGATCTGAAGGTGCAAGAGTGGACATCGTATGGAGTCTCCTGGCGCTATGCTCGGGCATCCAAATTAACGCACTCGCCGACGAGCGGTGTGACTGATTTTTCATAAGCTAATCGGTGTTTGGACACATCGCGCTCGCCGAATTGCAAATCGCAAATCGATATTGGATCGCACGAAAGATCGCTGCGCATAATGAGCCGCAGCTTCTCTTCACTCCTTCCAGGCGAGGCATGTGACATGGCAGAAGTTCTGAGCACTGAGACGCACGTCATCGGACGGCTCGATGTTCCGACGCACGATGCGCTGAGCGACGATCTCCGGCAACTGGTCGAGCAGCACGGCGGCGACAACTGGATTCGGGCGCTGTCCCTGAATGCCGATACCGCGCGCCGCTTCACGCAGTACTTCGAGAAACTTTTCAGCGCGACGGGCGGACGACTGCCGCTCGACGAGCGCGAGCTGATCGCGGTGATCGTGTCGCGCACGAACGGCTGCGGGCTGTGCGCAATCCATCACGCGCATGCGCTCGGCGAGGCGCTCGGCGACCGCGTGCAGGCCCGGCGCATTGCGCTCGACTATCACCTCGCGGATCTGTCCGCGCGGCAACTGGCGCTCGCCGAAATCGCCGAGACCATCACGACATCGCCGCGCGCGATTACCCGTAAGGACTTCGACCGCCTGCGCACGCTCGGCCTCGACGACGCCGATATCCTCGAAGCGATCGAAACCGCGTCGTGGTTCAACCATACGAACCGCATCTTTATCGCGGCCGGCGTCGTGCCCGACGAGAAGTATTTCTCGGCGCTCGCGTAATGCCGATCCCGCATCCGCACACAGGAGAGTTTCGATGAGCGCCGTACTCGAACCCGTCATCGCGTCGCCCGCGCCGGGCGATGCCTCGCATCTGCTGTCCGACGCGCTGCTCGATGCGATCGGCCAGCGCGCCGCCGGTTATGACCGCGAGAATCGCTTCTTCTCCGACGACCTGCGCGATCTTCACGAAGCCGGTTTCCTGCGCGCCACGGTGCCGATCGAATTCGGCGGACTCGGCCTCACGCTGCCGCAACTGCTGCGCGAGCAGGTGCGGCTCGCGGCCCGCGCGCCATCGACGGCGCTTGCGCTGAACATGCATCTGTACTGGGTCGGCGCGGCGCTGCATCTGTATCGGCGCGGCGACAAGTCCGCGCAATGGATTCTCGAGGAAGCGGGCGCGGGCAAGGTGTTCGCGGCAGGCCATGGCGAGCCGGGCAACGATCTCGGTCTCGCGTGGTCGTCGGTGAAGGCGACGCCGTTGCCGGACGGCGGCTATCGCTTCGACGGCCGCAAGATCTTCACCTCGCTCGCGCCCGCATGGGACTGGCTCGGCGTGCATGGCATCGACGACTCCGATCCGCAGGCGCCGAAGATCGTGCATGCGTTCATCCGGCGTGACGCGGCGGGACATCGCACGGTGCAGACCTGGGATGCGCTCGGCCTGCGCGCGACGCGCAGCGACGATACCTGGCTCGAAGGCGCCATCGCGCCGCGCGACAAGGTGATCCGCGTGCTGCCCGCGGGCATTCCCGACGATCCTTTCGTCGATGGCATTCTCGGCGCGGTGCTGCCCGGCCTCGGCGCGGTCTATTACGGCATCGCGAAGCGCGCGTTCGACATCGCGGTGGAATCGGCCAAGCAGCGTGCATCGCCGGCCATCGGCGGCAAGACTTATGCGTACAAGCCGCTGACGCAGCAGGCGGTCGCGCAGGCGGCCATCGAGCTTGCGAGCATCGAGGCGCTCGTCGAGCGCGCGGCCGAGCGCTGGTGGACGGGTTATGGCGAAAGCGAACCGTGGATCGCGCACTTGCTTGCGGCGAAACAGCATGCCGTCGATGGCGCGTTGCGCGTGGTGAACCTCGCGCTGAAGATCGCAGGCGCGGCTTCGCTGTCGCGTCATAGCGAGCTGGAACGGCTGTATCGCGATGTGCGCGCGGGCGCGTTTCATCCGCCGAACGCGGATGCGGCGCATGAAGTCATCGGTCAGGCTTGGCTCGGGGTGCTCGGTCAGGCGTGAGCGTCGCGGCGCATGGTTGACTTTTCCATGCGTTGCGCGCTTGAACTTCTGCATTCAGGCTTGCGCTTCGCGAATCATAGTGCTTACCGCGCAACCTCCACTGCGGACGCACGCGCGCCTTCCTCACCGCTTTGCGAAAGCGCCTGCGTCACCGAAGCACCGGGCGCGACGTCGTGCGTGAGCCATACGTTGCCGCCGATCACCGCGCCGCGTCCGAGCGTCACGCGTCCGAGGATCGTCGCGCCCGCATAGATGACCACATCGTCCTCGACGATCGGATGACGCGCGAGGCCCTTCTCCAGATGACCTTCCGCGTCGCGCGGAAAGCGTTTCGCTCCGAGCGTCACCGCCTGATAGACGCGCACGCGATTGCCGATGACCGCCGTCTCGCCGATCACCACGCCCGTGCCGTGATCGATGAAAAAGCCCGAGCCGATGCGCGCGCCCGGATGAATGTCGATGCCTGTTTCCCCATGCGCGAGTTCCGCGACGAGGCGCGCGAGCAGCGGCAACCCGAGCCGGTAGAGCTCGTGCGCGACGCGATGGTGAATCATCACGAGAATGCCGGGATAGCAGAGCAGCACTTCATCGACGCTGCCCGCCGCCGGGTCGCCCTGATAGGCTGCGAGGATGTCGCTGTCGAGCAGACTGCGAATGCGCGGCAGGGTTTTCGCGAACGCGCGTATCGCATCGCTCGCGCGCGTTTCGACGGCGTGATCGTCGCGCGGCAGATGACGCGCCTTGTATTGCAGTTCGAGCTTCGCCTGCACGAGCAGCCCTTGCAGCGCGAAGTCGAGCGCGTGGCCGACGTAGAAGTTTTCGCTTTCCTGTCGCAGGTCGGGCGGTCCGAGCCGCATCGGAAAGAGCGCGCCTTTCAGTGCGCCGATGATGTCGCCAAGCGCCTCGCGTGCGGGAAGCTCGCGCCCGCCCGGTTCGAGCGAGCGCTTCTGGGCTTCGCGCCACTGCTGGCGGACTGTCTGAAGCGATTGGACGATGTCGTCGATGTCGAATACAGCCACAGTGCAGTCCTTTCTATGTAATGGGTCAGCTCGCGTGGGCGCGCGATGCGCGAGCGGTAAATTCGTCGCGCGCGCTCATCGATGGGAGCGAGCGGTCGACGCGCCGCCTGCATCGCAGCGAAACAGCGGCGGTTCGACCGGCGGCTGAAACATGTCGACCGCATTGCCCATGTTGAAGTACCCCGCCTGCGCGAATAACGCGATGTGTTCGAGCCGCTCCGCGCGGCTCGCCTCTCCGTCGCCGCGCGTAGAAGTGCGCGGCGCTTCGCACCCGCACGCATTCATCGCGCGTCTGGCTTCACGCAGAAAGCGGCGCTCGCGCGACCGTTCGAAACGGTTGGACAGCATGTGCCAGCAAGACGTCAGGATATGCGCCATGACTCGCTACCTTCGAATGACGATGACATCAATCTAGGCCCGCGCGACGCGTTTCACAAACGAGCTTTTCTGCGTTGCATTGCAGGCATCGTGCGGACCCGGCTGCGCTCTGCGGAGCGGCGCGAGAGCAGTGCGTGCGCGAGCGCTTGCAGCGCACCGCACAGCATCAGATAGACGAAGCCGACGAACAGGAAGATCTGCGCCGGATAGATCATCAACCGGTTGTTGAGCTGATTGGCGAGGAACGTGAATTCCGGCACGCCGACGATATAGGCAAGCGACGTATCCTTGATGAGCGAGACCCATTGATTGACGAACGACGGCATCATCACGCGCACGGCCTGCGGCAGCACGACTTCGCGCAGCGCCTGCCAGCGCGTGAGGCCGAGCGACATCGCCGCCTGCCACTGCCCGTTGCCGATCGACACGATGCCCGCATGGACCGAATGCGACAGATACGCGCCGCCGATCAGCGCGAGCGCGCATACGACGGTCGCGAGGCCCGGCACATTGACGTGCAGCAGAATCGGCATCAGAAAGAAGGTCCAGAAAATCAGCATCAGCACGGGAATCGCGCGAAAGAACGCAACGAGCGCGGTCAGCAGGATCTGCGCGACGCCGCGTGTCATCGAAAGCGCGATGCCGCCCGCGAGCCCGATGATCGCCGCAAGAATCGCGGAGGAAATGGAAAGCGCGAGCGTCAGCGCAACGCCGCCGAGCGGTCCGGAAGGAAACGCGCCCAGCAGGAGATAGCGCAGCGACGCGAACCAGTCGACCTCGTTCATGCGTGGACTCGCCGCAACGCGCGCACGCCGGTGCGCTGCCACACGACCAGCGCCGCTTCGATGACCGCGATGGTCAGCACATAGAACACCGTGGCCGTGCCGAATGCCTGAAATGTCCTGAAGGACTCGGTATCGACCTGACGCGACATGTACGAAAGCTCCGCGACGCCTACCGCCATCGTCAGCGACGAGTTCTTCACCACGTTCATGTATTGCCCGGCGAGCGGCGGCGTCGCGATGCGCAGCGCCTGCGGCAGGATCACGTAGCGCAGCGCGGCATAGCGGCTCATGCCGAGCGCGGCCGCCGCCTGCTCTTGCGCCGCATTCACGCCACGCATACCGGCACGAAACTCCTCGCCGATGAACGCCGTCGTGTAGCAGGTCAATCCGATCCAGCCCGCGAACAGCTCGAAACTCGGCCAACGCAAAACGAACGGCCCGAACGTCGCGGCATGCGGCGTGTTGAGCCACGTCATCCATTCGGACGGCAGCAACGCGGCCGCCCCGAAATACCAGAACAGCAACTGGACGAGCAGCGGCGAATTGCGAAAGACGAAGACATACGATGCCGCGACGCGTGCGAGCGCCGCATTGCCCGACGTGCGCGCGACGGCCAGCGCGAAGCCGAGCAGCGTCGCGCAGATCGCCGCGCAGGCGGACAACATCAGCGTGACGGCGAAGCCCTGCTCCAGCCACGCGAGATATTTCGGATCGAGCCAGCTATGCATGATCGACGGCGATCAACCGTTCTTCTGCGGATCGCCGATCTTGAAGAGGCGCGGCAGCGGCGCGGCGCTCTTCGGGCCGAACCACTTGTCGTAAATGCGCGTCGCTTCGCCGTCCGTTTCGAGTTTGGTGAGCGTGCCGTTCACGGCGTCGAGCAGGCGCGTCTCGCCCTTCGGCACGCCGACGCCTTCGTAATCGTTGGAGATCGTGAAGGCCGGAATTTCGTAGCTGGCCTTGTCCGGCACGCGCGCGAGCAACGCAACCAGCTTCGGTCCGTCCTGCGTGATCGCCTGCACGTTGCCCGTGCGCAGCGCGGCGAAAGCGAACGGCGTGTCGTCATAGGCGACGATGGTCGCGTTCGGGAATTTCGCCCGCACCTGCTGTTCGTTCGTCGTTCCCTTGTCCGCGCCGATGCGCAGGCTGTTGATCTGATCGGGCGATTTCAGCACGCCCTTCTTCGCGATGAACTGCGTGCCCGATGCGAAGTACGGCGTGCTGAAATCGACTTCCTTTTTGCGCTCGTCGGTGATCGTGAAGTTGGCGAAGACGAGATCGACCTTGCCCGACTTCAGAAACGCGATGCGGTTGGCCGGATTGGTCGGCTGCACTTCCAGCTTGACGCCCAGGCTCTTCGCCACCGCGCGCGCATAGTCGACATCGAGACCGACGATCTGATTGTCCTTCGGATCGACGAAGCCGAACGGCGGATTGCTGTCGAACGCCGCGACGCGCAGCACGCCGGCTTTCTTGATGTCGTCGAGCCTGTCCGCATGCGCGGCATTCGAAGCCACTGCCAGCAGTGCAGCGAGCACCGCGCCCCAGGTCCTGATTTTCATTGGTGAGTTCCTTGTTCGTTGCGCCGGTGTGCGTCGCCGGGCGGCGGCACGATGGCGAGGCTGGCACTCTATCGGTGCCGCCGCTCCGACGGAACGAAGTTTTTGTCACGAAGAAAGCAGGCGTGGAGATTTGGCGCGACGCCCGCATTGCCGTCGCGTGCACATGCTTATGACTTCCGTTGCCATAGCGATATGTGCATCGCTACGTTGGTCCGAATGGGCGCTCGTCTTAGCATCGGAAGCTTTCGCCAACCAGAGCTTCCGCCATGTCGAAAACAAAAACCACCGATCGCCGCGCTTTTCTCTCCCTGACCGCGCGGGCCGCGACGGGCGCCGCCGCGCTCGCGGTCACGCCGGCATCGTTCGCCCAGCAAGCCGCGCAAGCGCAGCCGCGCGTGTTGCGCATCGGCAATCAGAAAGGCTATCTGAACCTGCTCAAGGGACGTGCAACGCTGGAGAAGCGTCTGGCTCCGCTCAACGTATCCGTGAGCTGGACGGAGTTCTCCGCGGGTCCGGTGCAGCTCGAAGCGCTCAATGTCGGCTCGATCGATTTCGGCGACGTGGGCGAAGCGCCGCCGATCTTCGCGCAGGCGGCCGGCGCGCCGCTCGCCTACGTCGCCGCCACGCCGACGCGGCCGCATTCCGAAGCCGTGCTGGTGCCGGCGCAATCGTCCGTCAAAACGGTGGCGGATTTGAAAGGCAAGCACATCGCGTTGAACAAGGGCAGCAATGTCCATTACTTCCTCGTGAAGCTGCTGCGCCAACATGGCCTTCAGTATCGCGACGTCGAACTCGCCTATCTCGCGCCCGCCGACGCGCGCGCCGCCTTCGAGCGCGGCTTGATCGATGCGTGGGTCATCTGGGACCCGTACTTCGCCGCCGCGCAGCAGTCGCTGAATGCGCGCGTCGTGGCGGACGCGAGCGGCGTCGTGGGCAACCGCGCCTACTATTTTTCGTCGCAAGGCTATGTGGCGAAGAATGCCGACGTGATCCGGATCGTCATCGAGGAGATCAAGGCCGTCGATCAATGGGGCAAGCAGCATCCGGACGAACTCGCGAGCGAACTCGCGCGGCTTTGGGGCCTGCCCAAACCTGTCGTCGATCTCGCGGTGAGCCGGCAGGTCTTCGGTACGGAAGCCATCACGCGGGCGATCATCGCGGAGCAGCAGCAGATCGCCGACACCTTCGTCGAGCTCGGGCTGGTGCCGAAACATGTCGACGTGCTGAGGGCCGCGCCGCCCGGTCTTGCTTGACGGCCGTCGATGCCTCGGGCGCCGCGCCTGAAAGCCGCGGCATCGTGTAGCGATCCTCGCAAGACGTCAGAACACCCGCCCTTCGGTCAGATGCGTCGTCACGCCGTTGAGCGCGTAATCGCCGATCACGCGCGCCTTATGCATCAGCGGATTGTGGCTGAAGATCGTGCGCAGATTGCGCCAGTGGCGATCGAAGTTATGCGCGCGCGCCGTCGCCGATGCGCCGCCCGCTTCGAACATGCGCTCCGCCGCGCTCAACGCGAGCTTGCTGACGACGATCTGCGTGCGCGCCGTCGCGAGCGCGCCTTCCAGCACGAGCGCGTCGGCGTCGGCATCGCCGTTGCGGATCGCTTGCGACGATCGTTCGAGCACGCGCGCGTTGTCGCGCACGAGCGCATCGATCGCGTGACTGTTCGCGCTCAATTCGCCCACGACCTGCTGAATGAACGCATCCTCGCGGGCCGACGGCGCCGCGCTATGCAGCACGGGGCGTCCGTGTTTCAGCACATAGCGCTCCGCATCCGCGACGACGTTGCGTACGATGCCCGCCGCCACCGCCACCAGATGCAACTGACGCAGCGCGCCACCGTGACGGCCCGTGAGCGTCGTCTGCACGCGCGGCGTGACTTCGTCCGCGTACACGATCAGATCGTCGAACTCGAGACTGCCGCTCGCGGTCATGCGCTGCCCCATGCCGTCCCAGTCGTCGAGCACGCGCAGCCCCTCGCGTTGAACCGGCACGACGGCTATGGCGGCCTCGCCGTGTTCGTCCTGCACGTTCAGGCGCGCGTAGTCGGAGAACGCGGTGCCCGTCGCGTAATACTTGCGGCCGCTCAGACGAAAGTGATCGCCTTCGCGCCGAAGTTGCGTCGTGATTTCGCCGGGGCGCGACGTGCCCGCTTCGGTCGATGCGCCGCCGAAGATCGCGCCTTCCGCCACGCGCTTGATCTGCAATGCATTGAACGGCGTGCGCGGCGCAAGCAGCAGCGCTTCGGTCTGGTCGAAGTGAATGCGCAACGCGTGCGCGACGTTGCTTTCGTGCGCGGCAAGCGTTGCGATCACGTCGAAGACGTCTTCGAGCGAGCCGCCGAGTCCGCCCCATTCGAGCGGAAAGCGCAACGTCCCGAGGCCCGATCGACGAAACAGCGCAAAGGCATCGAACGGCAGTTCGCGGCGCGCCTCGCGCGCGGCCGCATCTTCGCCGATGGCCTGTGCCAGCTCAGGCAGCGCGGCGAGCGCGGCTTCGAGTTTCTGATTTTTATTCGACATATGACGTGACGTTCCTATGGTATTGATGCGTGCTCTACGCGGCCTGCGCGTCGAATCGTTTGCCGGGAATCGCTTCGAGCAGCGTGCGCGTGTACGCATGCTTCGGCGCGCGCCATATCTCGCGATGATCGCCGCTTTCGACGATGCGCCCGCCATGCATCACATGGACGCGGTCGGCGATATAGCGCACCACCGAGAGATCGTGCGAGATGAAGAGATAAGCGAGCCCGAGGTCGCGTTTCAGCTCGACGAGCAGATTGAGTATCTGCGCCTGAATGGACACATCGAGCGCGGAGACGGGTTCGTCGCAGATCAGCAGCGCGGGCTCGAGCACGAGCGCGCGCGCAATGCCGATGCGCTGCCGCTGACCGCCCGAAAACTCGTGCGGATAGCGATCAAGCGCGGCGCTCGGCAAACCGACGCGATCGAGCATCGCGCTTGCGCGTCGGCGGCGTTCGCGGGCATCGGCGATGCCGTTCACGATCATCACCGTATCGAGGATGTCGCCGACGCTGCGGCGCGGATTCAGCGACGCATACGGGTCCTGAAACACCATCTGCACCTGCGCCCGCAGCGGGCGCAACGCGCGTTCGCTCAGGGGCGCGAGATCGACGCCGCGCAGGCGGATCGCGCCACCCGACGCCGGCACGAGACGCAGGATCGCTTTCGAAAGGGTCGACTTGCCGCAGCCGGATTCGCCGACGAGACCCACGGTTTCGCCGCGCGCGATATCGAACGACACGTCGTCGACGGCGCGCAACGCGCCCCTGCCATGCCGATGCACATAATCGACCGTCAGATGCTGCACCGAGAGCAGCGGCGCGTCGTTGTCGAATCGCGTTTCCGGCGCGCTGACGGGCGCAAGCGGCGTCACGTTGAACGCGGGCTTGTCATCGGCGCCTTGCACGTGACGAATCTCCGGCAGCTTCCAGTCGCGGTAATGCAACTCCGTCGCCACGTTCAGCGATGCGCCCAGCAGCCCGCGCGTGTACGCATGCCGCGGCCGCTCGAAGAGTTGACGCACCGGCGCTTCCTCGACCTTTTCGCCCGCGAGCATCACGGCGACGCGATCCGCATGTTCGGCGACGACGCCGAGATCGTGCGTGATGAGCAGCAGCGACATCGACAGATCGCGCCGCAATTCGGCAAGCAGTTCGAGAATGCGCGCCTGAATCGTGACGTCGAGCGCGGTGGTCGGTTCATCCGCGATCAGCAGACGCGGACGGCATGCGACGGCCATCGCGATCATCACGCGCTGGCGCTGTCCGCCCGACAGCTCGTGCGGATAGTCGAAGACGCGTCGATGCGGCTCCGGAATACGCACGAGATCGAGCAGTTCGACGGCGCGCTTCATCGCCGCTGGCTTCGACAGCGCTTCGTGCCGTCGCAAGGTCTCGACGATCTGCGCGCCGACCGTGAGCACCGGATTGAGCGATGTCATCGGCTCCTGAAAGATCATCGAGATGTCGCGGCCGCGCACATCGCGCATTTCACGCGGGCTCAGCGCGAGCACGTCGCGTCCGTCGAAGCGGACGCTGCCCGTCACGCGGCCCGGCTCCGGCACGAGCCGCATGAGCGACAGCGCGGTCGCCGATTTGCCGCAGCCGGACTCGCCGACGAGCGCGAGCGTCTCGCCTTCGGCTATGTCCAGATCGATGCCGCGCACCGCGCGATGCGCGCCGAAACTCACGCGCAGATCGCGCACTTCAAGAAGATTCGCCACGGACAGGTCTCGGGTCAGGAACGTTCGCGCATGCGCGGGTTGAGTGCGTCGTTGAGGCCGTCGCCGAGCAGATTGAGCGCGAGCACCGCGAGCACGATCGCCGCGCCCGGCACGGCGGTCAGATACCACGCGGTGCGCAAGGAATCGCGCCCCGCGCCGATCATGCCGCCCCATGTGACGACGTTCGGGTCGCCCATGCCCAGAAACGACAGCGAAGACTCGATCAGGATCGCGCTCGCGACCATCACCGATGCGGTCACGATCACCGGCGGCAGTGCGTTCGGCAAAATCTCGCCGAAGATGATGCGCGCGTCGGAAAAGCCCTGACTGCGCGCGGCGAGCACGAAGTCCGACGAACGCAGCGTGCGGAACTCGGCGCGCACGATACGCGCGACCGTCGGCCACGAAGCGATGCCGATGGCCAGCGCGATCACCGTCACGTTCGGCCGCCCTATCGCGACGATCACGATCACGAGCAGAAACGACGGCACGGTTTGAAACAGCTCGGTGACGCGCACGAGAAGATCGTCGATGACGCCGCCGAAGAAGCCGCCGATCGCGCCGACGAGCGTGCCGATGACGAGCCCGATCGCCGCCGCCGATGCGCCGATCAGCAGCGACACGCGTGTGCCGTGCGCGATGCCGGCGGCGACATCGCGGCCGAGCGAATCGGTGCCGAGGCGATACAGCGGGTCGCTGCCCGGCCATTCGAAGGGCGCGGCGACCATATCGAGCGGATCGCCGGGAAAAAGATACGGCGCACTCAGCGCAAGCGCGATGAACGCAGTCAGCAGCACGATGCCCGCGAGCGCGGACGGATTGCGCAGCAGCGCGCGCCACACGCCGCGCGAGGCGCGAGCGTAAGGCGCACGTTGAGCGCGCCGCGCGCCGAATAGCGCACCGGCGAGCTGGCGCCGCCACGCCGAGCCGTGGCCGGATGAAGCGAGTTCGGTGGAATCGGAAGCCATGCGTTTTCAGGTTCGATGAGTCAGACGATGCGTGGATCGAGCCACGCCTGCAGCAGATCGACCGTCACGTTGGCGACGATCACGAGCAGCGACGAAAGCAACAACACGCCGAGCAGCACGCTGAAATCGCGCGCCATGACGGCATCGAGCGCAAGACGCCCGAGGCCCGGCCAACTGAACACGGTTTCCGTGACGGCCGCGCCGCCGAGCAGCGTGCCGAAGTGAATGCCGACCATCGTCGTAAGCGGCATCAGCGCGTTGCGCAGCACATGACGCACGGTGACGCGCAGCGGATGCAGCCCCTTCGCGTGCGCGGTACGCACGAAGTCCTGGCGCTTCACTTCGAGCATCGCGGCGCGCGTGAGACGCGCGTAGATGGCGACGAAGAAAGTCGCGAGCGTCACGGCCGGCAGCAGCACATGTTTCGCGACATCGGCGGCATACGCGAAGCCGTGCAAGGACGCGCCGACGGTGATATCGCCGCCGCTCGGCAGCCAGCCGAGATGCACCGAGAACAGCACGATGGCGAGCAGGCCGATCCAGAAGCCGGGCGTCGAATACAGCACGAGCGCGAGCACGGACAGCACGCGATCCGGCCACTTGCCCGCCCAATGCGCCATGACCGCGCCGAGCACGATGCCCGCGACGATCGCAAGGGCGAGCGCCGTGCCCATCAGCAGCAAGGTGTTCGGCAGCCGCGACAGAATCAGCTGCATGACGGGCGCGTCGTAACGCGGCGAATAGCCGAGACTGCCGTGCGCGAGATGCGACAGATACGCGCCGAGCTGATGCAGCACCGGCTGATCGAGGCCGAACTTCGCGCGCAATGCCTGCAGCGTTTCGGCGGTCGCGGAGCCCGCTTCGCCCGCGAGCACATCGGCGGCGTCGCCGGGCATCAGCTTCAGCAGGAAGAAGTTCAGGACCACGATGGCGAGCATCGTCGGCAGGGCCTGCCATGCGGTGCGCCGCGCGATGGCGGCGAAGCGCGTGCGTCGGTTCATCGGCGTCCGTCCTCAGGCGCTCAGCCACACATCGGCGAGATTGCCTTCCAGCCCCTGCGCCGACACCGTGTGATTGCGCACGCGCCGGTTCGCGAGCGTGACCATGCGCGGCGCGACGAGATTCAGGATCGGCAGGTCGCGATACACGATCTGCTGAAACTGCTGATAGAGCGCCACGCGCTTCTTCTCATCCGTTTCGATCGATGCCGATTCGAGCAGCGTATCGACTTCCGCATTGCTGTAGTGCGGCGCGTTCGAGAACGGCACGCCGGGCCGGATGTTCTTCGACCAGTAGAGACGCTGCACGCCCACGCTCGGATCGAACAACGTATTCACGCCGATGCTCGTGAAGTCGAACTGACGGTCCGCATACACGCGCTTGAGGAACGAAGGCAGATCCTGCGAACGCACGGTCACGTCGATGCCCACACGCGCGAGCGCCGACTTCACGTAATCGGCCTGACGCCGGTACATGTCGCCATAAGGCAGGAAATCGTGCGTCAACTGGAAGCGCGGGCCGCCGTTCTTGCGCGGATAACCCGCGGCATCGAGCAGCTTTTCCGCGTTGGCGATATCGAATGCGTAAGGCGCGAGCTTCGCGTCGTGATACGGCGAGGCGGGCGTGATCGGCGTCGGAGAAATGTCGGCGTAACCGTAGGCGATCGTCTTCTGCACGATCTGCGGATTGATCGCATGGGCGATCGCCTGACGCACGCGCACGTCCTTCAGGATCGGATGCGCGAGATTGAAATCGATCTCCGAGAGCGGTTCCAGAAAGCGATAACCGCGCGTTTCCACGGCGAGCTGCGGCAATTGCGTGAGACGCGGCAGATCCGAAAGCGGCACCGGATTCTCGCCGCCGAGATCGAGCGCGCCGGTTTCGAACGCGGCGGAGCGCGCGGCGGCATCGGGAATCACTTTGAACACGAGCGAATCGATATACGGCTTGCCCGCGTCCCAGTAATCCGGATTGCGCTCGTAGACGATGCTCGCGCCCCGCGTCCACGACTTGAAGCGGAACGGCCCGGTGCCGATGGGCGCGTTGTTATGCGGGTTCGTCAGCGGATCGCCGTTCGCGTAGAGATGCTTCGGCACGATCGGCGATTCGCCCGCCGACAGCGCCTTCAGCAGATACGGCGCGGGCTTCGACAATTCGATGATCGCGGTGCGCGCATCGGGCGTCGATACGCGCGTCACGTTGGCGAAGGTGCTGCGCCCGCGCGGATGGATCGACTTCAACAAGTCGATGGAAAACGCCACATCCGCCGATGTGAACGGCTCGCCGTCGTGCCACTTCACGTTCTGGCGCAGCGTGAACGTGTACTTGAGACCGTCCGGGCTCACGTTCCACGCGGTCGCGAGCTGCGCCTTCGGCTTCAGATCGAAGTCATAGGCGAGCAGACCTTCGAGCACCTTCGAACTCGCGACGAGCGCGGGGCCCGTCGTCTGGAAGATCGATACGAGCACGGGCGGCTCGGGATTGATCAACATGTTGAGCGTGCCGCCACGCCTGGGTGCCGCTTCCTGCGCGAAGGCGAGCGAAGACAGGCCGGCGGACGCGAGCGCCGCGCCTGATGAGACCAGAAAATCGCGT
This sequence comes from Caballeronia sp. LZ008, assembly GCF_031451435.1. NCBI lineage: Bacteria > Pseudomonadati > Pseudomonadota > Betaproteobacteria > Burkholderiales > Burkholderiaceae > Caballeronia > Caballeronia sp. LZ008. Next base: position 542,587 of record NZ_JARUXK010000002.1, read on the forward strand.
CGGTTGAAGCCTGCCATGTGATGCCATTCCTCTCTGTTCGTTGTTCGACGGCCGAATATGACGCGCCGCGGCGATCACGATAAAACGGCAGCGCGCGCGCGTGAACGAACGGTTATGCATATGGAAAGCATGGCGGCGCGAAAAGCATGTGACGTTGGGTGCAATGCCGAGAGGCGTGTTCACACTATCGAAGTGTTTCCACGATGAGGGCGAAGTTGATAAAGCCGATGAACATCAGAATGACTTTGTCGAAGCACGAGAAAATCCGACGAAAGCCCTTCAACCGACGGAACAGCCGCGCCACTTCGTTGCGACGTTCGTACATTATCCGGTCGTACTACCAAGGCTCGACGCGCGTGCTTAACGGAGCAATACGTTGAAGTTTGTAGATTCGAAGATTTTTTTACCAGCATCCCGTTGAACTTTTCCAACGAGTTCGTATGCTGACGTCACTACTTCAACCGAGTGGCGTCTTTCCAAAAGCCTGAAAACATATGCCAAAAAGCAAGAATAACCAAACAGGTAGCAGGGCCCAATCATGATGCGCCGGTTTGCTGTGGTCGGCGATAAGCTAAGTAACAACGGTGAGATTTGCGATTACAAAGGGCCCTTTTTCACGTTGAGCGGCCATCAAGCCGCGCTTATCAACGGTGCCGCATATTGTCCCGTCTGCAAGACAACCGGCTATATCGCGAAGGAAGGCGGTCCGCGCCGCATGACGTTAGGTGCAAGCGAGATAGCGCTAGAAAATGATGTCGTCATATGCGACTGTCCGGACCATCCGCGCATCTTCGCAAGACTCGCGGGGGAAGCTTGGTACGAAGATCTTGTCGAGAGTCTCGGGGCCATCCGTCATTGCGCGACTGGAAGTGACGACATCGCTGCCGCGCCTTTGGCGTCCGTGTTCGATGAAGCGTACGTTCTTCGCAGCAAGATGAACGGCAAGCCACTCTCTAACGTGGCGTATCGCCTGATTGGCGAAAGCGGAACGCTCATCGAGGGCGTGACCGACGAAGCCGGCAGGACGCAACGCATCAGGACCAATGCGGCCGAGCGTGTGACGGTCGCGGTGGAGGATGTGAAGTAATGGCAAAGGAGTTCTTCGAAGTTCATTCGTCGATGACTAACACGGTCGAGGGTTCGTCCGTGGATGTGTATGTCAACACGGAGCGCATTTGCCCGAATATGACGAATGCGGAATTCAGAAAGATGTTCGCTGCGGCGCAGGACGAAGCAGTTCAGAAGATTGAAATGCGCCTGGCTGCGTTAGATGTCTGGAGCGCCAGCGAAAAGGCTCGTGTATGGCGATGGTTCGGCCGCAACGACGAGGCCACTCATAGGCGGCTTCGAGATGGACTCACGAAAGTCCTTGAGGTAGTGCGCGGCTTCGGGCCCGAAAACGTAGTGCGAAGTGGGAGCGAAGCAGACCATGCAACAGGCTGCCTTCCGAACTCACGCACGGATGGCGTTGCGGCGCACGTATGCGCCCCGGATACCGCCACGCACACAATGGCAATCGATCTGAACTTTTGCACGATGCGGCCGTGGAGCGGCACAGGTGACTCGCAGGCATCAACTATCATCCATGAGGCGACTCATTTTCTCGACACGATGGCAACGGGCGACCCTCAGTACACGATAACTTTCAGGCTAAAGGAATGGGGGCAGGCGCATCCGGATCTTGCAATAGTGAATGCTGACAGCGTGGCGGGGTACTGTGTCTTTTCTGAAAATTAAGCTCCTGATTCCGGCGCTCTTGCTCGCGTGGTTCGGTTCAGCACTGGCCTGTGATGGCCCACAGAATCAACGTGGAGAAAATATCGATGTTCTCTTCGCGCGAAATTCTGCGTCGCTCAGTGTCAAGGAATTGGCACGGCTCTCGGCATGGTCCGCAGAAATGCGAAAGTTTGAATACGCGGACGTTATTCAAGTGGTCGGCCTCGCGGAATCAATCGAGGTTATGCCGAGGAAGCTGGCAGAGCAGCGGGCCCAAAAGGTGTGGAGCGCCATGCAGCAGTTCGGCTTACAAAGTTCGCATTTGTGGGTAACTGGGCGCGTTTATACCGTGCGTGAGCCACGAAGGTTTTCCGAGCCGGGTGGGCAGCGGGTGGAAATCACGTTCGGTCCCGGATGCCCGAACAACTGTTGCACGCGCTAGAGGCGATCGCTACGCCACGCGCACCGCTCCCCCACCACCCGCCTAATGCATGTCGAGCACCGCGCCCTCGGGCACCGACAACCCCAGATGGCTGCGCAAGGTCTTGCCCTCATACGCGCGACGGAAAATGCCGCGCCGCTGAAGTATCGGCACGACGCCTTCCGTGAAGGCTTCGAGACCATCGGGCAGCACGTCGGGCATCAGATTGAAGCCGTCGGCGGCGCCGTTCCTGAACCAGTGCTCGATGTCATCCGCGACTTGCTCGGGCGTGCCGACGATCACGCGATGTCCGCCGCCGCCCGCCAGCGCACGGATGAGCTCGCGCACCGTGTAGCCATGCGTGCGCGCCTGCGCGAGCGTCGCGTTGAAGAACGTGTGATTGCCGTTGCCGCCATTGGGCAGCGGCAAGTCGTCGGGCAAACGCCTGTCGAGCGAAAGCGAATCGACGGGCACGCCGAGCGTGCCAGCGATGCGGTTCAGGCTGTACTGCACCGGAATCAGATCGACGAGTTCGTCACGGCGTCGCAGCGCCTCGCTTTCCGTCGAACCGATGATCGTCGTCAGTCCCGCGAGCACTTTCACCGCGTTCGCGCCGCGTCCGTAACGCGCCGAGCGCGCGTTGAGATCTTCGCGATATGCACGCGATTCATCGAACGATTGCGAGGCCGAAAACACCGCTTCCGCGTGACGCGCGGCAAGCTCGCGTCCGTCGCCCGATGCGCCCGCCTGCACCAGAACCGGATGACCCTGTGCCGAGCGCGGCAGATTCAGCGCGCCGCGCACGCTGAAGAATCGCCCACGATGATCGGCCGGATGCACCTTGTCGAGATCGACGAAGCGCCCGCTCGATTTGTCCGCGATGAATGCGTCGTCATCCCAGCTATTCCACAGCGTCTTGACGAGCGCCGCGAACTCGTCCGCGCGTGCATAGCGCGTTGCATGGTCGGGGACCGTGTCGTGACCGAAATTGCGCGCGGACGGCAGGTCCGCCGTCGTCACGATGTTCCAGCCCGCGCGCCCGCCGCTGATCAGATCGAGCGTCGCGAATCGGCGTGCGATGTTATACGGCTCGTTGTAACTCGTCGATGCCGTCGCGATCAGCCCAAGATGCGTGGTCGCGGCTGCAATGCTCGTGAGGAGCATTGTCGGTTCGAGCGCCGTGATGGGGCGCATGTCGAGCTGATCGGAGATCGCGGCGCTATCGGCGAGAAAGATTGCATCGAGACACGCGCGTTCCGCCAGCTGCGCCAGGCGCACATAGTGGCTCACGTCGAGGAATACGTTCGGATCCGAATCCGGCAGACGCCATGCCGACGGCACGAATCCGGAATGAAGCGCGTTGATGTTCAGATGCAGTTGGCGCGGGGCATCGCCGCTCATGGAAAGCTCCACAGAAAGGGATAACTCTCCATCTTGTACGGGCGACGCGAACGACGCCACGAACGAATTCGACGAAGCATATGAAAAGCGGCGCTAAACGGATAAGGCTCGCGTAGCGCGCGCGTCGATGCTTACCTGATCTGCAACACCGCCTGGCGCACATCGATGCGGCGCGGAATCACCTTCGTATCGAAAGCCAGATTCGCCGAGTCCTGCTGCGCGCTAAGGACGTCGTCGGGAATCGGATAGCTCGCGCCCCACTCCAGGCGCGAGATCGCCCGGTTCCATACGGCGAGCGGCACGCCCGTATTGGCGGACAGAAAGCGCGCCGTATCCTGCGGATGCGCGAGGCTGTCGTTCGTCTGACGTGCAAGCTGATCGAACAGCAGACGCAGCGCGGCGGGATACTTTTGCGCGAAGTCGCGCGTCGCGATATAGAAGCCGTATTGCGGCACCGACAGATCCCCGATGGTGAGAATGGTCCGCGCGCCGGTGGTCAGTTCGGTGTCCGCGTAACGCGGATCGGGCACGGCCCACGCATCGATGAAGCCGCGCTCGAACGCCGAGCGCGCATCGCCATAGGACAGGTACGTGAACTGCGCGGCGTTCGGGTCCATGTGGGCATCCTGCATCGCCTTCAGCACGAACAGGTGCCCTTGCGAGCCCTTGGCGAAGGCGATCTTTCTGCCCTTCAGATCGCGCAGGTCCTTCACGGGCGAATCCTTCGGCACGACGATCGCATAGCTTTTGACGAGTCTCGGCGCATACGCCACATACACGACCGATGGCGCCGCGCCCGCCTGCGCCATGATCGGCGGCGTCGAGCCGACCGTGCCTACATCGACGTCGCCCGCATTGATGGCTTCGACGAGCGGCGCGCCATACACGAACTCGTGCCACGAAACCTTGACGTGATGCGAAGCGAAAGCCTGCTCCAGCTTGCCCGATGCCCGCAGCGCGACGAGACCGTCGCCCTTCTGGATACCGATGTTGATCTGCGCGGGATAGCCCTCGTCAGCGTGCGCGGCAAACGCGGCGGCGAAGCAACCGGCGGCGATGATGGATTTCAGGAATCGGATCGGCATCAAGACTTGAAATAAGGATTGGCGGGACGTGCGAGACCGTAGTGACCGCGCAGCGTGGCGGCTTCGTACTCGCGCCGGAACAGGCCGCGCCTTTGCAGAATCGGCACGACATGCTCGGTGAAGTGCTCGAGCTGCGCGGGCAGTACGGGCGGCATCACGTTGAAGCCATCGGCGGCACGGCTTTCGGTCCAGTCGGCAATGACATCTGCAATCTGTTCGGGCGTGCCGGACAGCGTGAAATGCCCGCGCGCCGCCGCGAGCTTCCTCAACAGGCTGCGCAAGGTCGGACGCTCGCGCGCCACCAGTTGCGTGATGACGGCCGCGCGGCTTTGCGCGGCCTGCACCGTCGACGGGTCCGGAAAGTCATCGACGGACAGCGGCTGATCGAGCGGCAGCGTCGAGAAATCGTAGCCGCCGAAGCGGTTCGACAGGCGGCCGAGTCCCACGCTGACATCGGTGATCGAGTCGAGTTCGTCGAGCAGAGCGCTGGCTTCGGCTTCGGTCGAACCGATCGCCGCGCTGATGCCCGGCAGGATCACGATGTCCTGCTCCGAGCGGCCCGCGGCCCTCGCGCCCGCCTTGAGCTCGGCATAAAAGTCGATCGCGGATTGCTTCGTCAGATGCGCGGTGAAGACGGCTTCCGCATGGCGCGCGGCGAACGCCTTGCCCGTCGCCGACGAGCCCGCCTGCACCAGCACCGGATGCCCCTGTGGCGGGCGCGGCAGATTCAGCGGCCCCGCCACGCGATGAAACTTCCCGCGATAGCCGATCTTGCGCACCCGCGCCGGATCGAGAAAGCGTCCGCTCGACGCGTCATCGATGATGGCGTCATCGGCCCAGCTATCCCACAGTTGCGTGACGACTTCGAGAAACTCGTGCGCGCGTGCGTAGCGCTCCGCATGCTCGATCTGCTGCTCGTAGCCGAAGTTCGGCCCCGCGCCGCCGACCCACGAGGTCACGATGTTCCAGCCGATGCGCCCGCGCGAAATGTGATCCAGCGAAGCGAACTGACGCGCGAGATTGAACGGCTCGGTGTACGTGGTCGATGCCGTCGCGATCAGTCCGATGCGCGAAGTCGCCTGCGAAAGCGCCGCGAGCGTGGTGATCGGTTCGAGCGCGCCGGACGCGACGAATTGCGCGCCATCGCCGAGCGCGAGGGCATCGGCGAAAAACACGGAATCGAACAGGCTTTGCTCGGCCCTGACGGCGAGATCGCGAAAATAGTCGATATCGGTCAGCGCCTGGCGCGTCGCGCCGGAATGACGCCAGCCTGCTTCATGATGGCCGCGTCCGTGAACGAAGAGATTCAGATGTATAGGTCGGGGCATGAGCGAATAGTCTCGTTTGCCGGATCAGTCATGCACTTTGGGAAAACCGTGGCGCTCGGCGAGCAACGCGAGAATGCGGCGCGTATCGGTGACGAAGCGTTTCTCGCCGACGGTTTGCGCGTCGGACGGCGCGGGGTACGCATCGCCCAGCACCAGCACCGGCAGACTTTGATGCGCATCGCTCAGTGCTTCGACCGCGGCCTTGCGGGGACGCTCGAAGGGCACGCGGCGGATATCGAGGCGCGCGTTGCGCGCCGGATCGCTTGCGAGCAGACCTTCGATCGGCGCACCGTCCGGGCAGATGAACACTTCGCCCGGGCGCTTCGGATCGGTGAAGCCCGGTTCCAGCAGAATGAGTAGATCGCGTTGGGTCATGGTCGGCGTCATGCGTGGTTGAGAGCCGCCACAGCGTAACCATCCCGCGCGGAGATTGGAACGAATTGGATCTGCTAACCAAATCTGCGGCGCGCATGACGAAAGACGGATCGCGGGCGCCTTCCGGACCGACAGCTCATGCGGCTATCCGATGCTTCGTCGACGTTATCCGCGCTTCTTGCGCGCGCTGCGCTGATCGATCCACAGCCGCGCCCAGCGTGCCGCATAGGCGATCGCATGATCGCGCTCGAAGAAGTAATCGAGCGCATCGAAAGTGAAGCTCGCACCGTGCGCGTACCGGCGATGTTCGATCGTCAGGTTGGCCGCATACAAGCCGCTCGGCATGGCCTGAGCGGAGGGTGCAACCTCATAACCTTTGTATTGCATGGAGCGAGTCCTCGCGGCAAATTCAGGCAACATTGCCCGAACCGCTTCATGCTAGGGGCCGACGAACGCATGGCCAACCAATCCTTTTACGTTTGCAAATCACCGGCCGCATCGATTCGTCATTACGTCATGCCATGCATGTCAAAGGCGTCCCGGTCGCGGGTCCGGAACGAATCCATCGCGATTCGGCATGCGGATGGCGGCAAGCGAATGGGCATCGAGGCGGGCGTCGTCGGGAACGATGCCGTTCTGATTCAGGATCCACGCGCTCACGGCATACACCTCGTCCGCACTCAGCGATTGCGGCGCGTTATAGGGCATCGCGCGGCGAATGTAATCGAAGAGTGTCGTCGCGTACGGCCAGTAGCTTCCGACCGTGCGCACCGGCTTCTCGCTCGCGAGCGTGCCACGCCCGCCGATCAGCCGGTCGCCCAGCACGCCCTCGCCTTTCGCACCGTGACACGAGGCGCACTTGGCCGCGAAGATCCGCGCACCGGTCACCACGTCGCCGCTGCCCGCGGGCAGGCCGCGACCGTCAGGCGCGACATCGATGTTCCACGCGGCGATGTCCGCCGCGCTCACGGGCGTGCCGATCGTGCCGATCGTGCCGACAGCCGCGCGATGCGTTGCATCGTCCAACCCGGCCTGCGACGCGCGCCCGTCCCGCCACGGCCCCGAGCAGGCGGTAAGACACAGCGCCGTCAGACCCACGATCACCGGGCGCACGGCGCGAAGTTGTCGAGTTGATTCCCTATGCATTTTTCACGCTGCCATCGGCGTCGACGCGCCATTGCTGAATGCCGTTGTAGTGGTAGTTCGAGTTCAGCCCGCGCGCGGCGACGAGCGCCTCGCGCGTCGGCTGGATGTATCCGGTCGAATCCGTTGCCCGCGAGAGGATCGTGGCCGGTTCACCGTTCCACACCCATCCCGCATGAAAGCGCGTGAGCGCGCGATCGCCGGGCGTGCCATCGAGCCGCGCCGCTTGCCATGAGCGGCCACCATCGACGGATACTTCGACCTGACGGATCGCACCGCGTCCCGACCAGGCGAGCCCCACGATCGGGTAGTAACCGTGAGTCGTCAACTTGTGCCCGGGCGATGGCCGCGTGATGACCGATTTCGCATCCATCTCGAACACGAACTGGCGCGCGCGACCATCGGCCAGCAAGTTCGTGTATTTCGACGTTTCCTCTCGCGTTTCGAGCGGCGCGTCGACGAGCTTCAGCCTGCGCAGCCACTTCACGTTGGTGTTGCCTTCGAAGCCGGGGACCAGAAGCCGCAGCGGATAGCCGTTCTCCGGCCGCAGCCGCTCGCCGTTCTGCGCATACACGACGAGCGCGCGATCCAGCACGCGATCGAGCGGCAGGCTGCGCGTCATCGCGGCTGCATCGGCGCCCTCCGCGAGAATCCAGCGCGGCGCGTGGCCGTCGTTCGCAGCGAGCCCGCCGGCCGCCTCGATCAACGTCGAAAGCCGCACGCCGGTCCACTCGCAGCACGACAGAAGCCCGTGCGTGAGCTGAACGGGCAGCCCGCTCGGCCCCTTCCATTCGCTCGCGGTGTTGCCCGAACATTCGAGAAAGTGCACGCGCGACTCGGAAGGCAGCCGCAGCAAATCGTCCATCGTGAAGAGCTTCGGCTCGCGCACGAGGCCATGAATCACGAGCCGGTGCTGGTCCGGGTCGATATCCGGCACACCGGCGTGATGGCGTTCGTAGACAAGCCCGTTCGGTGTGATCGCGCCGTGCAGATCGGCGAGCGGCGTCAGCGACGAAGCCGCGCCCGGCACCGGCCACGCACGCGCCGCGCGACGCACGACCTCGGATTCGCGCGGGGATGGCAGGCCATAGGGATGATCGAGAATCGGCGCGCCAGGCATGCGCGTCCACGGCTCGACGCTGAGCGGCTGCAAGAGTCCGGACGCCGCATTCGCGTGAGGCGCCACGGCTGCCGACAGCGCGAGGCCGCCCAGCATCCGGCGTCGCGGCGACGCGGGAGCGTGTTGCTCCGGCTTCGCGGGATCGCCGGGCCGTGTGGCGGAAAACGATGAGAAACGCGGGATTTTCGGCATGCTCGATGAGTCGGGCAGAGAAGACAGGCAGTCGGGCGCCCGATTATAGGTCGCGGTTTCGGGATGCCCCATCGCGATTGCGACTATGCAAATGACAAGGGTTGCTTAAGCGCCATCGTCTAACGCGTTCCTGCGAATGCGATGACATCATGAGTCGCTCACGCCGACGACGGCGCGCAGGATCACCGGCTGCCCGCCGCGCAACGACACGGCGCCGAACACCGAGCGCGCGTGCACGCCGGCATCGCCCAGAACCTCGACCAGCAGATCCGATGCGCCGTCGAGCACCTTCGCGTGGTCTTCGAAGGCGGCGTCGGCGTTCACGAAGCCCTGCACGTCGAGCACCTGCTTCACGCGCTCGAGCGAGCCGAGTTCATCGCGCAGCACGAGCAGCAGTTCCAGTGCCGCCTCGCGTGCGAACGAAACGCCGTCTTCGAGCGTGAGCGTGTCACCCAGCCTGCCTTTGGACGGCTTACCGTCGATGGCGGCGCCCGCCGACTTGCCCGACACGAACACGAGATCGCCCCAGCGGGTGGCATTGCGATAGTTCGCCTTCGGGTTGCTCGAAGTGCGTTCGGGGTCGATCAGACGGTCGAGTCTTTCGTCAGCGCTCATGGTGCTCCTGTCGGTATGAATGCGTGACATCACGCGCAGCCGCTCATGTTATGCAGCAACGGCCGGCGCGCTAACCAACGAAGCCTCATATCGATATGACCGGCCTCGCGCGGCGCGAAGCGTTCGTTGCGCGCCTGCTCGCGATTTCTGCATCGCTTCTCCGATGTAATCCGGAATCCAAATCAGACGCTCCGACCATTACAAACGAAAAATCCTTTGTTGGACTTCGGTAAGCACGACCGTAGTATCCGGCTTCCTCGAACTCATGGTTAATACCTAAGGAAGCGAATGAAACGAGTCGCACTCGCCGGCGCCGCTGGCATACTGGCCGCCCTTCCGGGCATCGTTCAGGCACAGAGTTCCGTCACCTTGTACGGGATCATCGACGCCGGCCTCGCCTATACGAACAATCAGCGTGGCGCATCCAACGTGCAGGCGACGAGCGGCAAGCTCAACGGCAGCCGCTGGGGCCTCAAAGGCGTCGAAGATCTGGGCGGCGGCTACAAGGCGCTGTTCGCGCTCGAGAGCGGCTATCGCGTCAACGACGGCACACTCGCTCAAGGCGGACGCGAATTCGGGCGGCAAGCTTATGTGGGCGTGGCGAAGACGGGCATCGGCACGCTGACGCTCGGGCGTCAGTACGATCCGAACACGGATCTCGTTGCGCTCTTCGCGGGGCCGGGATTCTGGTCGCCCGCCACGCACGTCGGCGATAACGACAATCTGAATCAGACCTTCCGCATCAACAATGCCGTGAAGTTCAAGAGCGATACCTTCGCGGGCGTGACTGTCGATGCGCTCTACGGGTTCAGCAATCAGGCGAGCAACGGCGCGGGCGCGGGCTTCGGCAACAACCGCGCTTGGGGCGTATCGGCGAGCTACGCCAGCGGGCCGTTGCAACTCGGCGCGGGCTATTTGCTGCTCGATCATCCGAATGTCGCGTCGAACACGAGCGGCGCGGTCGGCGGTGCATCGACCACGTCCGGCGACGACTACAGCGGCGCCTTCTTCTATGGCCTGAACGGCGGCGTCGCGCGGCAGCAAGTGGCGGTCGCGGGCGGCAACTACGCGATCGGATCGGTCGCGACAGTCGGCTTCGCATGGAGCCACACGCAGCTCGACTACAACGATGGCTCGTCGCGCAAGTTCAACAACTACGATGTGAACGGCCGCTACAACATTACGCCGGCGACGACGCTGATCGGCGTGTACACCTTCACCGATGGCCGCGCCAACAGTCTGCCCGGCACCGGCGGCGCGACACTCAAGCCGCGCTGGCATCAGTTCACGCTCGGCGTCGACTATGTATTGTCGAAGCGCACCGACCTCTATCTCTCCGGCGTCTATCAGCTCGCGGCGGGCGATGCCTCGACGCGCGTCGGCAACGGCTATCAGAAGATCGCGGCTATCGCCGACGCGGGCACGCCGTCGTCGACGAACCGGCAAGTGGCGGCGTTCGGCGGCGTGCGCGTGCGCTTCTGAGCTGCGAAGAACCGCATCGAACCGGTGAAAATCCCGCGGCGAAAGCGCGGAACGACACCCTCGATACGCTGCGCTCACACCGTTTTCCTACGCGCTTACGAATCGGGCGCATCCGGAAGGCACGCTCGAAGCCTCGTGCTTCGAGCGTCGCCGAGCGCATTCGCGCGACGCGCAATCGCGGTTCTTTCAAATCTCTGAAGGCGACAAGCAAAGCAGAAATCGATCTTTGGCGGCCTTGAGCCGGTTGCTAAGATCGCCGCTCGCTTTCAACGGACCGCCATAACGACAATGACCTTGCACCGCTCGATCGCTACCCGCCGCGCCGCCGTTGCGCTCGCCGTCGCCAGCCTCTTCGCGCTGGCATCGTGCGGCTCTTCCAGCGACAGCTCGCCGACGACCGCGCCGGTCGCCGCCGCCAAACGGCCGAACATCCTGTACATCATGGCCGACGATCTCGGCTACTCGGATATCCACGCGTTCGGCGGCGAAATCAACACGCCGAATCTCGATGCGCTCGTCGCATCGGGCCGCATCCTCACGAACCATCACACCGGCACGGTCTGCGCGATCACGCGCGCCATGCTGATCTCAGGCACCGACCACCATCTCGTCGGCGAAGGCACGATGGGCACGCCAACCGACGAACGCAAGGGCCTGCCGGGATACGAAGGCTATCTGAACGACCGGGCGCTCTCGGTCGCGCAGTTGCTGAAGGATGGCGGTTATCACACGTACATGGCGGGCAAGTGGCACATCGGCTCGGGAATCGTAGGCAGCACCACAGGCGGCGGGCAAACGCCGGATCAGTGGGGCTTCGAGCATAGCTATGCGCTGCTCGGCGGCGCCGCGACGAATCACTTCGCGCACGAACCCGCAGGCTCGAAAAACTACACGGAAGACGGTCAATACGTTCAGCCGGGACAGCCCGGCCAGCCAGGCGGCGCAGGCGGCAGTCCGAGCGTCTTCTATTCGACCGACTTCTATACGCAGCGCTTGATCTCCTACATCGATTCGAACAAGGGCGACGGCAAGCCCTTCTTCGCCTACGCAGCCTACACGTCGCCGCACTGGCCTTTGCAGGTGCCCGAGCCTTACTTGCACAACTATGCGGGCAAGTACGACGCAGGTTACGACGTCATCCGCAATGCGCGGATTGCCCGGCAGAAGGCGCTCGGCATCATTCCCGCCGATTTCAATCCGTATCAGGGCGCGCCGGAAACGCTGACCTCGTCGCCCGCCACGGCGAACAATGGCAGCGCTGACGCGAAATACATCAGCGCCGTGCACAACGCCGCGCAAGGCTACAGCGACTATGGTCCCGGCACGGTCAACAAGTCGTGGAACAGCCTGTCCGCCGCCGAGAAGAAGGCGCAAGCGCGCTACATGGAAATCTATGCCGGCATGGTCGAGAATCTCGATCACAACATCGGCCTGCTGATCCAGCATCTGAAAGACATCGGCGAATACGACAACACGTTCATCCTGTTTCAGTCCGATAACGGCGCGGAAGGCTGGCCGATCGACTCGGGCGCGGATCCGACCGCGACCGATACCGCGAACGCATCCGATGCGGTCTATTCGACGCTCGGCACCGACAACGGTCAGCAGAACGCGCGGCGTCTGCAATACGGCCTGCGCTGGGCCGAAGTCAGCGCGACGCCGTTCCGCCTCACCAAGGGCTACGCGGGCGAAGGCGGCGTATCGACACCGCTCATCGCACATTTGCCCGGACAGACGGCGCAGTTGCCCACCTTGCGCGCCTTCACGCACGTCACCGACAACACCGCGACCTTCCTCGCCGTCGCACAGATCACGCCGCCGACGCAGCCCGCGCCGGCTTCGATCAATACGCTTACGGGCGTCGATTCGAACAAGGGCAAGGTGGTCTATAACAACCGCTACGTCTATCCGGTCACCGGACAGTCGCTGCTCCCGATTCTCAAGGGCGACGGCACCGCGGAAGTGCACACCGCCGCGTTCGGTGACGAAGCCTATGGACGCGGCTATCTGCGCAGCTCCGATGGCCGCTGGAAGGCGCTTTGGACCGAGCCGCCGACCGGTCCCGTCGACGGTCACTGGCAGCTCTTCGACCTGCAGGCCGATCGCGGCGAGAACAACGACGTATCGGCGCAGAATCCGTCCGTCATCGACAGTCTCGTGCAGCAGTGGAACAGCTACATGAGCACGGTGGGCGGCGTCGAACCGCTGCGGCCGCGCGGCTACTATTGAGCGCGCGATGAGTCGTAGATGGACATCCGTTGCAGGCGCCGGCGCCGTGACGCTCGCGTTGTTCGGCGCGGGCTTCGGCGGGGCGCTCGCCGTGAACGCGGAGCACGGCTTCGATCCGCGCAATCTCGCGCGCACGCTGGCGCCGCTCGGCTCCGAGCAGCAATGCGAACGCTATTCGGGCATTCCCGCCAAGTGGCGCGACGATCCGCGCGCGGGCATGGTGCACCTGCGCGGCGGCGAATTCGTCTTCGGCAGCACACTGGGTTATGACGACGAGCGCCCGGTGGGCGATGGCAAGACGAAGGTCGGAGCCTTCTGGATCGACCAGACCGATGTAACCAACGCGCAGTTCGCCGCTTTCGTCGACGCGACGGGCTATGTGACCGAAGCCGAGCGTCAGGGCGGCGCTGTCGTGTTCCATGTCCCGACGCGCGAAGAAATGAACGCACGCGATCTCGCGTGGTGGTCGTGGGTGAAAGGTGCGTCGTGGAAGCATCCCACGGGATCGTCGAGCACATGGAAAGGGCACGAAAATCGTCCGGTGACGATGGTGACGCTCGCCGACGCCCTCGCCTACGCGCACTGGCTCGGCCGCGATCTGCCGACCGAGGCCGAGTGGGAATACGCGGGCAAGGCCGGGCGGGAAGGCGCGCAGCTCGACGCCGCTCCGCGCGATGCGCGCGGCAAGCCATCGGCGAATTACTGGCAAGGCGTGTTTCCCGTGCTCGACTCCGCCGAAGACGGCCATGCGGGTTTGGCGCCGGTCGGTTGCTATGCGGCGAACGATTTCAGGCTGTACGACATGATCGGCAACGCATGGGAATGGACGAAGGATCCTTACACCGGTCCGCGTCAGCCGCATTCGAACGGCGACACGGCGGCGGTGATCCCAGCGCGCAAGCACGACACGGCCGTGGTCATCAAGGGCGGCTCGTTCCTGTGCGCGCAGGATTATTGCGTGCGCTACCGGGCGTCGTCGCGCGAGCAGCAGGAAGCGGATTTGCCCGCGTCGCATATCGGCTTTCGCACCGTGCTGAGGGACGGCTGATGCGCGCGCGATTCGTTTTCGCGCGGGCGGTTCTGGCAGCCTCTTTCGTGACGACGGCGCATGCCGCGGAGCAGACGGTTCGCATCGGCGTGATGCCGGGCGAGGAAGCGACGATCGTCGCGCATGTGCGTGAAGTCGCCGCGAAGCAGGGCTTGCCGCTCGCCGTCGTGACTTTCGACGATGCCGCGCGCATCGACGCCGCGCTCGCAAACGGCACGATCGATGCCGCCAGTTTCGAGGACGAAGCCAGCCTCGCCGCCCGCAGCGCGCGCAACGGCTACGCGATCGAAAGCGTCGCCGCGACCGTGACCTTGCCGATGGCGCTCTACTCGCGCAAGCTCGCATCGATCGCCTACTTGCCGCGCGGCGCGACCGTCGCCGTTCCGGCCGATGCCGCCGGCACCGCGCGCGCATTGATCCTCCTGCAGAACTATGCGCTCATCACGCTGAAGGACGGCGCGGGCCTTCATCCGACGCTCGGGGATATCGCCGGCAATCGCTTCGGTCTGAAGATCCGCCGGGTGGAACGCGCGAAGCTCTACGAAGCGCTCGACACGGCGAGCTTCGTCGCGATGAACGCCGACGACGCCGCGCGCAACAAGCTGAAGCCGGGCCGCGACAGCATCGGCATCGAAGATGCGCGCTCGCCTTATCAGCATGTTCTCGCCGTGCGTACGCGCGACGCGAAGGCCGCCTGGGTCGGGCGACTCGTTCGTGTCTTTCATTCCGACGACGTCGCGCATTTCATCCTCACGCAGTATCAGGATTCCGTGCGCCGGCCTTGGTGAATAGCTACTCGTTCGACTGCACCGCGTGCGGCAAATGCTGCAACAGTCCGCCGGCGATGTCGCTACGCGAACTGTTCGAACACCGCGACGTATTCGTCGGCTGCATCGCGCTCGGACGCATGCCGCGAGGCGCAGACACGCCACTGCACGCGTTTCCCGTCGATGAGGCCAGTGCCATCACCATCACGACGCTTGCGCTCGATTACCCGTCGCTCGGCCGCTGTCCCGCGCTCGCGCATGACGGGTTGTGCGGCCTTCATGCAAAGGGCAAGCCGGATCAGTGCATCGCGGTGCCGCTCGACCCGCTCGTGCCCGATCACCTGCAACATGCGGTGCTTGCGCAGCGCTCGCATGGCGCGGGATGGATCGGCGCGCAATGCATCCGCCCGGGCGAGCATCCGGGTGCGTTGCTCCTCAGGGCTGGCGAGATCGTGGATGAAGAGGCCAAGGCGGCCGTGCAACGCAGACGGCACGCGCTA
This sequence comes from Caballeronia sp. LZ008, assembly GCF_031451435.1. Lineage (NCBI taxonomy): Bacteria > Pseudomonadati > Pseudomonadota > Betaproteobacteria > Burkholderiales > Burkholderiaceae > Caballeronia > Caballeronia sp. LZ008. Next base: position 558,009 of record NZ_JARUXK010000002.1, read on the forward strand.
GGCATCGAGCGCGAGCTATGGGCCGCGCCGTTGTTCGATGTCCTGAGACGCGATTTCGCCGATCCGCGCCGCGCGCTCGCGATGCTTCCTTCCGACGGTTATCGCACCATTGCGAGCGTGCCGGCGCTCATGGGTATCGGCACGTTATCGACGGCGCTCGCGCGCGCGTGCATCGCCTATATCGATGCGCAGACGGCGCTGATACACCGGAACGTCGCGCAGGCCGTGCAACGCCGCCGCCTCGACGACCGGCCGACGACGCAGACACTGCGCGGTTTCTCCGATGCACTCCAGCATGCACGCGCGCATCTCCGCGCGCTGCCCGAACGCACCGCAGCCTCGCCGCTCGCGAAAGACGCCGAGGCGTGGTTTCTCTTCTGAGGGTCGGCGAATGCGCCGTTCGTGCCGACGGGCAGCATACGAATCCGCCTTTTTGCTACGCAGCAATCGGACCGTCCAACGTGCGTCTAAAGAAATTGAGTCAATGCTCTATTTCAACGTATCTCATGCCGATCGCCCCCAGCCCGCAGCCGATTTCCGGATTTCATCCTGTCGTAAGGTTTACCCCGATTTAAACGCAAACCAACAAAAGGGACATTCTGGCTGCTGCATGTAATCGAAGCGCAACCCAATTGACGTCATTCTGAAGCGCCAGCTCTGCGGCTGGCGTCGTGCATGCCGAGAGGAGAGCGATTTGGTCCTTGAACTGGAGCGGGTCAGTGTCGTTTCTGGCGGGCAGCCGTATCTGTACGGCGTGGATTTGCGCCTTGTCCCAGGCGCCATCAACGTGCTTCTCGGACCCACGCAGGCCGGCAAAACCACGCTGATGCGCGTGATGGCGGGTCTCGACAGGCCGAACGACGGCCGGGTGCTCGTCGACGGCCAGAACGTGACAGGCGTCAGCGTGCGCCAGCGCAATCTCGCGATGGTCTATCAGCAGTTCATCAACTACCCCGCGATGACGGTGTTCGAGAACATCGCCTCGCCTTTGCGTCTGCAAAAAACCGACCCTGCCGAAATCCGCCGGCGCGTGCACGAAGTCGCGGCCCGACTGCATATCGACCATTTGCTGGAGCGGCGGCCAGGCGAACTGTCGGGCGGACAGCAGCAGCGCTGCGCGCTCGCGCGTGCACTCGTGAAGCGCACGTCGCTGGTGCTGCTCGACGAACCGCTCGTCAATCTCGATTACAAGCTGCGCGAGGAATTGCGCCTCGAACTGGCCACGCTTTTCGCCGACGGCAAGACGACGGTCGTCTACGCGACCACCGAACCGCTCGAAGCGCTGCTGCTGGGCGGCCATACGGCAATCGTCGATAAAGGCCGGGTTCTGCAGTTCGGTCCCACGCTCGATGTCTATAACGCACCGGTCAACGTCGCGGCCGCAGCCGTTTTCAACGATCCGCCGATGAACATGCTGACGAGCGACTGCGGCAACGGCCGCGCGCGTCTGCCGATCGGCGTCGAGGTTCCGGTCCGGCACGGTCTCGCCGCGAACGGCGCATGCCGCATCGGCATCCGGCCCGGGCACGTGCGTCTCGAGGCGAAGGCCGCTCATGCGATCGCCGTTGCGTGCCGGCTCGAACTCGCTGAACTGAGCGGCTCGGAAACGTACCTGCACTTGCGCACGCTGACCGGCGCGGTCGACCTGGTTGCGCAATTGCAGGGCGTGCATCAGATCGAGCTCGGCACGCAGCTCGATGTTTTCATCGACCCTGACGAACTGTTCGTGTTCGGCGCGGATACCCAACTGGTGTCCAGCCCGGAGGCAGCTCATGGCGTGCATTGAGTTCCAGAATCTCGGGCACGCGTACGGACCGGCCCCCGCGACGCTCGACGACTACGCGCTTCAACCCATGAGCATGGTCTGGGATGACGGCGGCGCTTACGCGTTGCTCGGGCCATCGGGTTGCGGCAAGACCACGCTGCTGAATATCGTGTCGGGGCTCGTCAAGCCGTCGGAGGGCAAGGTGCTGTTCGACGGACGCGACGTGACTGCGCTCGGCGCACGCGAGCGCAACATCGCGCAAGTGTTCCAGTTCCCCGTGGTCTACGACACGATGACCGTGTTCGACAACCTCGCGTTTCCGCTGCGCAATCGGATGATGTCGACCGCCGAGGTCACGAAGCGCGTGCACGAAGTCGCGGAAATCCTCGATATGACGCGCGATCTGCCGCTCAAGGCGAGCAATCTGGCCGCCGACGCCAAGCAGAAAATATCGCTCGGGCGCGGCCTCGTGCGCAAGGACGTGGCGGCGATTCTCTTCGACGAACCGCTCACCGTGATCGATCCCGCGATGAAGTGGATGCTGCGCCGGCAGTTGAAGAAGATCCATCAGCAACTCAAGCTCACGCTTATCTACGTGACGCACGATCAGGTAGAAGCGCTGACTTTCGCGGATGAAGTCGTGGTCATGACGAATGGCCGCGTCGTTCAGAAAGGCGGAGCCGATGCGCTTTTTCTGCGGCCGGATCACGCTTTTGTCGGCTATTTCATCGGCAGTCCGGGCATGAATCTCTGTCCGATCGAGCTCGACGCAGACGGCGCAAAAATCGGCTCCCAGCGCCTGCCGCTCGACGCGGGCACGCTCGCGACGCTACGGGCCGCGCATCAGCAGACAAACGGCGCGCTCAAGCTGGGGATTCGCCCGGAATTCGTACGGCTTTCGCATGAAGGCGGAGCGGGTGCGCTCAACGCGCGGGTGCTTCGCGCACAGCAACTCGGCAACTATCAACTGGTGACCGCGCAATGCGACGGCCATGTGTTCAATGCGAGGCTCGAACCGCATGTACGGATTGTCGACGGACCTGCCTGGCTGCATCTGGTTGCGCCTGAGACCGTATTCTTCTGCAACGACGAACGAATCGAAACACGCATCTCCGAAGAGGCCGCGCGATGAAGCCCGTCAATCAGAAAGCGTGGTTGCTGGTCGTTCCGGTGTTCATCTGCGTCGCGTTCTCCGCGATCCTGCCGCTGATGACCGTGGTCAACTATTCGGTGCAGGACATCATCGGCCCGACGCAGCATGTGTTCGTCGGTACGGAGTGGTTTCGCAACACCATGACCGATCCGGATTTGCGCCAGGCACTCGGCAGACAGGTCATTTTCTCTGCGTGCGTTCTGCTGTTCGAGATTCCATTGGGCGTGGCCCTCGCACTGTCGATGCCGGCTTCGGGATGGCGCGCATCGGCGACGCTCGTCGTGCTCGCCATGCCGTTGCTGATTCCATGGAACGTGGTGGGCACGATCTGGCAAATCTTCGGGCGCCCGGATATCGGACTGCTCGGCTACTGGCTCAATAGTCTCGGCTTCGACTACAACTACACGGCGAGTCCCACGGCCGCATGGCTCACGGTGCTGGTGATGGACATCTGGCACTGGACGCCGCTCGTCGCGCTGCTGTGCTATGCGGGCTTGCGCGCGATTCCGGACGCCTTCTATCAGGCCGCGGAGATAGATGGCGCGAGCCGCTTTGCGGTATTCCGCTACATCGAGTTGCCGAAGATGCGCGGCGTGCTGATGATCGCCGTGCTGCTGCGCTTCATGGACAGCTTCATGATCTACACCGAGCCGTTCGTGCTGACAGGCGGCGGACCCGGCGATTCCACGACCTTCCTCAGTCAGTACCTGACGCAAAAAGCGGTCGGCCAGTTCGACCTCGGCCCGGCCGCGGCTTTTTCGCTGATCTATTTCCTGATCATTCTGCTGTTGTGCTTCATTCTCTATAACTGGATGAATCGCGTCGGCAGAGGCGGCCTCGCCGCGCAAGGAGACGACCATGCAGGATAAGCGCCGCTGGATGCGGACGTTGGTGCTCGTCGTCTATATGCTGTTCGCGCTGATTCCGCTTTACTGGATGTTGTCGATCTCCCTGCGCACGAACGAGGAGACCATGTCGACGTTCGCCACGCTGCCGCAGCACGTGACGTTCGACAACTACAAGGTGATCTTCACCGATCCCTCGTGGTACTGGGGCTACATCAATTCGATCATCTACGTGCTGATGAACACGGTGATGTCCGTGCTGGTCGCGCTGCCTGCCGCGTATGCGTTCTCGCGTTATCGCTTTCTCGGCGACAAGCACATGTTCTTCTGGCTGCTCACCAACCGCATGACGCCGCCCGCCGTGTTCCTGCTGCCGTTTTTCCAGCTCTATTCGAGCATCGGCCTGACCGACACGTACATTGCCGTCGCACTCGCGCACATGCTGTTCAACGTGCCGCTTGCCGTATGGATTCTCGAAGGCTTCATGTCGGGCGTCTCGCGCGAGATCGACGAAACCGCGTATATCGACGGTTATACGTTTCCCGCCTTCTTCGTGAAGATCTTTCTGCCGCTCATCAAGTCGGGCGTCGGTGTCACGGCTTTCTTCTGCTTCATGTTCAGCTGGGTCGAACTGCTGCTCGCGCGCACGCTGACTTCGGTCAACGCGAAACCTATCGCTGCCGTGATGACGCGCACCGTGTCGGCGGCCGGCATGGATTGGGGCGTGCTGTCGGCGGCGGGCGTGCTGACGATCGTTCCCGGCGCGCTCGTGATCTACTTCGTGCGCAACTACATCGCGAAGGGCTTCGCGATGGGGAGAGTGTGATGTTCACGTGGATGTACTGGACGCCCGAGGTGGCGATTTTTTTCGGCTGCATCGTCGTGATGCTGGGCGGCATGACGGTATGGGAACTGTGCTCGCCGACTCATGAACGCAAGGGTTTTCTGCCTATCGCGACGACTCGCGGCGATCGCCTTTTCATCGGCCTGTTGACTGCCGCTTATGTGAATCTCGCGTGGCTTGCGATCAGCGCGGAGGGCTCGAGTTCGTGGCCGGGCTTCGTAGCCTCGGTGCTGGTGCTGCTCGCGATCATGTGGAAAGGCTAGCAAGCCGACGCATGCAGCGATGACTGACAACTGCCGGTTCCGCTGATGCCCCCAGCGGGCGCCGACAAGATCGAAGGGGCACGGAAGACACAGGAGAAGACCATGCATCAGAGGAGACGGATCGTCGCGCTGGCAGTGGCAAGTATCGTGTCGGGTGCCTTCGCGAACCAGGCTCTGGCGGGAACGCCCGAGGCGCAGAAATGGGTGGACAGCGAGTTTCAACCCAGCACGCTGTCGAAACAGCAGCAGATGGACGAGATGAAATGGTTCATCGATACCGCGGCGAAACTCAAGTCGCAGGGCGTCAAAGAGATTCATGTCGTGTCGGAAACCATCGACACGCACACCTACGAATCGAAAACGCTAGCGAAAGCGTTCAGCGAAATCACCGGCATTCAGGTGAAGCACGACATCATTCAGGAAGGGGACGTCGTCGAGAAATTGCAGACCTCGATGCAATCCGGCCAAAGCATTTACGACGGCTGGATTTCGGACTCGGACCTGATCGGCACGCACTATCGCTATGGCGTGATCGTTCCGCTATCCGATTACATGGCGGGCGAAGGCAAGGAATACACGAACCCCGGTCTTGACCTGAAAGATTTCATCGGCACGAGCTTTACGACCGCGCCGGACAAGAAGCTCTATCAGCTTCCCGACCAGCAGTTCGCGAACCTTTACTGGTTCCGCGCGGACTGGTTCGCACGCAAGGACTTGCAGGACAAGTTCAAGGCGAAATATGGCTACGAACTCGGCGTGCCGGTCAACTGGTCCGCGTATGAAGACATCGCCGAGTTCTTTACGAACGACGTGAAAACCATCGACGGAGAAAAGGTCTACGGCCATATGGATTACGGCAAGAAAGACCCGTCGCTCGGCTGGCGCTTCACGGACGCGTGGCTTTCCATGGCGGGCGAAGCCGACAAGGGCATTCCGAACGGCATGCCCGTCGACGAATGGGGCATCCGCGTGACGCCTGATGGCTGTCATCCGGTAGGCGCGTCGGTATCGCGCGGCGGCGGCACTAATAGCCCGGCAGCGGTCTACGCGACGACCAAATACATCGACTGGCTCAAGAAATACGCGCCACCGGAAGCGTCGGGCATGACCTTCAGCGAAGCGGGCCCGGTGCCCGCGCAGGGACGCATCGCGCAACAGGTGTTCTGGTACACCGCGTTCACGGCGTCGATGCTCAAACCGGGCAACGTCACGAATGCGGATGGCACGCCGAAGTGGCGCATGGCGCCCTCCCCGCACGGCGCCTACTGGAAGGAGGGCATGCAAAACGGGTATCAGGACGTCGGCTCGTGGACCTTCTTCAAGTCGACGCCGCCGAATCAGCGCGCTGCCGCGTGGCTATACGCGCAGTTCGTGACGTCGAAGAGCGTGTCGCTCAAGAAGTCGATTGTCGGTCTCACGTTCATTCGCGACTCCGACATTCATAGCGACTACTTCACGAAGAACGCGGATAAATACGGCGGCTTGATCGAGTTCTATCGCAGCCCGGCGCGCGTCGCGTGGACGCCGACCGGCAACAACGTGCCCGACTATCCGAAGATGGCGCAACTCTGGTGGAAGAACGTCGGCACTGCTGTCGCCGGTGAGAAGACGCCGCAGGCTGCGATGGACAACCTGGCGAAGGAAATGGACCAGGTGTTGTCCCGTTTGCAGCGGGCGGGGATGAAGGTTTGCGCGCCGGAGCTGAATGCGCAGAGCGATCCGTCGAAGTGGCTGTCCGACCAGCACGCGCCGTGGAAGGCGCTTGCCAATGAGAAGCCGAAGGGGGAAACGGTGAAGTATGAGCAACTGCTGTCCGCGTGGAAGGCGGGTAAGGTGCGGTAGGGGTTTTGATTTTTGGATTGGCGGCACTTGGTTGTGCCGCCTTTTTTGTGGGTTGCTGGACGGGCGCGGTGGGGCTGGAAGCAGCAGCGACGATTCGATGCGGATGCAATCTCTGACGGCCCTTGATGACCATCAGCCGAAATTCGCGGATTACCGCCTCGTTCTTCTGCGACGACCGTGGTCCGAAGGGCTGAAGCCGACCCGTTGCAGCCGCTGGACCGTAGCCATTTGAACGGCTGCTTCCGAGGCTTGAACGGTCGCCCGCGACAATGCCACTCGCACCGAACCGCGACGCTGTCGCTAGACAGAACGCGAAGCTCTTCAAAAGGGCAACGCCTACCTCGGTCGATGGCCTCTATCGCCGCCGACCGTAGAGAACGTCCTGAAGTGGTCACGGAGGACTTTAACCGGCGAAATTGTGCCTGTCATCACCTTCCGGGTTGCGATCGAAACGATCCTTTGGTGATTGACGTGCAACGCTTTGTTGTCCCCTTCTACTGAGCCATCCGAACCAAAAATGTCGATCAAGCACTCGTGTGTGACTTGAATTCGAAACGTCTTGTTGACAATTCGCTGCTTGAAGAAGATATCTCCATCCAAGCGCAGCACAGGTAGTTGAGGTGGTGCAGTCATGAAGGAACGTCCTTTATAGCCATGCGAACTACTGAAGCACTTACCCGCGAGGTTCACTGGTATGCGCCGCACCGCTGCTGCGACAAGTCAACGTCTATAGAGCCGAGCGCGCCGACGTGCGTAGGCTGAACCGCGGCTGTACGCGTCTTCTTCGGTAGGGAACATAACTGCGCTGTCGTGGCGAGCCTCGGTGATTTTGGGTCCTGTCAGGTCTATGTCGACAACGGTGAAGGCGAAGCCGCCAGCAACCAGCGGGTGTACCACGACGTGGTACTCATGATTTCCAACCTTAATCAAGCGCGACATGGCGAATTCCATCGGTAGCGAAACACAACGAGGTAATCATTGTGCGCACTTTCTGGGCCACGAAAAGACAGTTTAAGAAGCCCGCTGCTCTGTCGACGTCGAATGACTGGTAAATAGGCACATGTGAGCGAAAACGACTCGCGAGCACGTGCATGGCGGCTTTCCGGCCCGACTATGCCGATAATTAGACATTCGGACAGCGAAGCGGTGGGGAGAAACCGTGACAAGGAGACATTTCGATTCTCAGCGACCGAGAATTGGCGAACTTCGAAGAGGTTATTCAGACTGGCGCTCGTCCGCTGATATCTCCTGGCGAGCGTCGCCTCCTGGCCCGACAAGCGCACGCTCGCCGGCCGGCTATCAAACCTCCGTCTGTTCAGCCATCTCGAGCGCATCGTCCACTTCGATCCCGAGGTATCGCACGGTGCTCTCAATTTTTGTGTGGCCCAAAAGCAATTGGACAGCGCGCAGATTCTTGGTGCGTCGATAGATCAACGACGCTTTCGTACGACGCATGGTGTGCGTACCATAAGCACTGTCATCGAGTCCGATCGACGCGATCCAACGATGAACGATGCGCGCATACTGGCGCGTCGATACATGTGCCGAAGCATGCAGCCGACTCGGAAACAAATAATCGGCAGGCTTCAATCCCCGCGTTGATATCCAGGCAGAGACGCTTTGACGAGTCTGCTCCGTGATCTCAAACTGCACTGGTCTATGCGTCTTTTGCTGCATGAAAGTCGCGCGAGCTAGGACATGACCTCCGACGAAGACGTCCTGCACTTGCAGTCGCGTCAGATCGCACGCTCGAAGCTTGCTGTCGATTGCCAAGTTGAACAGCGCCAACTCGCGAGTGTTGGACGACATCTGGAGCCTCGTCCGAATCGCCCAGATCTCACGGAGCTTCAATGGCGGCTTCTGACCGGTCAGCCTTCCCTTGTTCCAAGGCACCCAGTGTGCGTTGGAGGAATTAAGCGTTTCCATGATAACCTCCTCTTCAATGAAGGGAGATCGATTCTGCGCTTTCGGAAATAGTCAAGGTGCGTCCCAGATCGGCCGGTCAGCAGATTGCAGTCAGTGAGTTGGATTTCCGACCCGCAACGGGCACTCAGCCTTCTCCAAAGCGGCCGCTGGAAAGACCTCAATGCTTTGGACAGTCTCACGCGTCGCGCCACAACGCTCAGCACCACGCAACAGACCGTTCGCTTCAAACTGCACATTGCAGCGCGACGCATCTTATCCGTATATTACCGCGCCGGCTTAGTGTCGGAGGGGCGTGGCCCGGTCATTCCTGGTCGCAGTGCACCTTGAAGTGCGTTAGCACGGCGGCCCCGAATGCATTGCTGATTGCGACATCGGCGGCATCGCGCCCGTATGCCATCAAAACACGTCCAATACGCGGCGCGTTGTTTCGCGGATCGAACGTCTGCCAGCTACCGCCCACGTAAGCTTCAAACCATCCCGCAAAATCCATCGGCGCGGTAACGGGCGGCAAGCCGACATCGCTGATATAGCCCGTACAATAGCGCGCCGGAATATTCATCGCCCGGCATAGGGTGACGCCCAGGTGGGCGAAATCACGGCAGACGCCCTTGCGTTCGCGGTACACGTCCCACGCAGTTTTAGTCGGTCGCGCATGCCCATAATCAAATTCGATGTGTTGGTGCACGTAGTCGCAGATTGCCAGAACAGTGTCGCGACCCGGCGTGCACTGACCGAAAATTTGCCACGCGATCTCGACCAGTAGATCGGTCTCGCAATAGCGGCTGCCCAATAGAAAAGTCAGCGTATCGTCGGGCAACTGCTCGACCGGATGCGCCCACCCCTCGGTGGGCCGCGTCTCCATGGAATCTGACACATTCAGCAGCGCTGTGGTGCTCAATGCCACACGTCCGACAGGTGCCACGATCCGACTGCATAGGTTGCCGAACAAATCGCGATATTGCCTTATCGGCAGCGGCGGATCGGTGACGAGGACATCCGCCACAACGACATCTTTGGCGTGCGAAAAATGCGTGTTCAGCATCAGCATCATCGGCGTGGGCTGCAGGCACTCGTACCACAGTTCGTATCCGACGCGAAGTCTCATGGATCCCGGATCCTCCGTAGTTCGCTGATTGCAGGTGCCGTTGGGCCTGGTATTCAGAGATGCAATGCGGCACAAGGCAACAAGGGATGCTTCCCACTACCGGGCTCATGCTCTCGGCAAAAGATAGTTGCCTACTGTCGTTGCTGAACGGAATCTTGAAAGGGCGCTTTCTTGCCGGTTCAAAATCGGGGCCGACCGATGTTCATTTCCGTACGCGGGTGATCGTCAACCTGACCTTACCCCCGAAACCGGCTAGGGGCCGTCCATAAACACTTACTGAGTGTAGTGGGTCGGGAAACAGACATGCAGTCAATCGGCGGGACCGAGTAACACGTCGATTGCTGCTTGGCCGGAAATTTCGGCCACCAGATAGGCCCAACGCTCAGTAAAAGGTCCGTTGCGCAACGGGATGCGGCCTCCCCGCGCACCGAGCACTTCGAGGTTCGTGGCGCCCCTTATCTGAAAGGTCACATCAAAGGTGTTCTCGTCGGCAGCCGAAGTCAGTTCGATCTGAATCTCGAAGCCGCGGTATGCGATCGTTCGGTGCATGAAAGCCTCCCTTTCGTCTTCGGAGACTAACATGAGTCAGCATCGGACGGTCTACGCAACCTTTGGGATAGGTTCTCATGCATGCGCCACCACGGGTAATCAAATATGTACGTACCGGAACCTTCAGGACCGCAACGACCGATTTCGTGAATGCTTCTAGTCCTATACCGGTGCGTTAGCGCATTTGTTGAAGGACCTCGAAGCCGTCGAGGAACGGCCGGCAACCAGTGCAGACCGACGGCATGGCGCAGTGTGCCGTAAGCGGGGCGCGGGCCGCTCGCATCATCTGAAGCGTGTTGCAAGCCACTCTTGCGCCCACTTGGTCGCAAATTCGACGGCATCTGCGCGAAGGTCGAAGCCCCCGAGGTCACCGCTAATAAACACGTCGGTCGGGCTGCCATCCGCGGCGTGACCGCTGATGCGTGCGTGCGCCATGTACTCGCCGTCTGCCCTTCGGGGCGTCGGGTCAATGCGAAAGCTCGTCGGACTCGTTTGCATGATCTTCAACTGTTCTATGGACCGGTTCGAAAGGCGGCCGCGCTTGGGCCGTTGCATTCTGCTGGGTCGCTGCTTCCCGCACGCGATGGTTCGTCTGCTTGCCGAAGAATGCGCGGCTTCTTGGGCAAGTGTCGATCACTTCCTCTGCATACGCCGTGCAGGCGCGCCGTGCATCGCCCGAGCTCTGATACCCGCTTTGTGCGGGCAGCCTGAACACGCAACTGCGCGACTGACCGGTTTCCGCTTCCGGCTCTTTGATGCGCACGGCGGCATCGAAACCGTCCTCATAGTTGTGACCGTGACCGCACAAGGTCGGTTGGCGTGGAAAAACGAGCGGATAGATTTCCAGCCCCCGATATAAGCGAAAATTGACTGCCATGAGTGAGCCCTCGCGCCGTTCAGGCGCCAAAATATGACTGTGTGAGAAGTAGTTTCGGTAGTACTGACAGATCGACCGCGTTGCACGGTCCCGAATGACGGACTTCGGTAAGATAGTCGAAGCACTGCTGGAAGCCAAAGTGGCATCGCTGTCCAGTCGGCACGTCCCATGCTACCCGCTTCGGAGACTTTGTACAGCTAACTTTGAAAGGCGCAACCTGGGCTGATGTCAGAAGGAAGCGCGCTCTGCTAGCAATTGACGGGCTATACTTACGCGTTCTCCGTAAGTCCGAAGAGACGCCTGTCTCTACCAATGGAGCGCCTATGTACCGCATCATTCCATTCCGCGGCTTCGAGATCCACGTCAGCCTGGCGATGTCAGCCGAAGATCCGTATGACGTCACGTTTCAGCTCAAAGGCGGCTCCAATCTTGGCGTGCTTGGTCGCGCCGGCCGCAGCATTCAGATTCATAACGGTCCCTTTACTCATCGCTGAGCTTATTTCAATGCAGAGAGCGCCGGGCAGGCGGCAGTCGATACGTTTCTCGATGCGCAGCACGAGGCTTGACAAGCCGGCTTTGCATGGGCATTACCGTCGCCCCTCGATCCTCTTGGTCATGCATCCAATTATCGCGACGATTTCGCCCTCGGATCTTCATACGTTGCATAGACCTCTCAATGAACGCTAACCTTGTCGAACTGTACGTAAGCCCGAATGGCGATAGGTGGCTGTTGGTTGCCGCAGCCGACGATCATCTCGTCGTTCGGCACGTTCCCAGCACCGCTTCAGGGGGGCGCTCATCAGATTTGTCCCTCTCGGCCTTTCTTTCCGCCGACGACGCAACGCCGCAGCAAGATGCGCTGCTTCGACTGATCAGCCGACTTGTCTTGCCGCTCGTAAGCGCCGGCTCAACTGTACCGGTAGTTCCCGCACTGCATCGACCGACTGCGGATAACTTGCTTCTCACGGCGGCCCGTGTGAGAACCTTCGCCAGCGCACAGCATCTCACCAATGCAAGCGGCTTCTTCTTTGCCCGTGACCAGCGCCTCTTTCTCGTCACAAGCCGTCATGTAGTCAACGACGAACCTAGCAAGCACTTTCCCGATCGCCTCGAAATCGAGCTTCACGTCGATCTAAACAACCTAGGCGCGTCGACGTGGTTTTCGATGCCATTGTTTTCGGAAGGCCTCGCAATGTGGCGTGAAGGCTCGGACGACGGCGGCACGATCGATGTCGCGGTGCTGGAAATGCACAAAGCAAGGCTGCCATCAAGTGCCGTCTTCGAAGCTTTCACGCCTGAACATCTGCCGAAGTCAGGGGATGTCATGCCGATAGGCGCCTCGGTTCTCATTGTAGGATTCCCGCTCGGCTTTCACGACTCGCTCCACCATCTGCCCGTCGTGAGACAAGGCGTCGTTGCATCGGCTTTCGGTCTCCGCTTTCAGGGTAAGGGATGCTTCATTACGGATGCGCGAACGCATCGAGGGACAAGCGGCGCACCTGTGGTGATGAGCAAGCAGTTGAGGGAACAGTCGGCGACGGGTGAGAGATTGCCATGGACGCTTCTTGGCGTTCACTCATCCACCATTGACATGGGCGATCGAGACCTCCAGGTCGACGAGACGCTCGGCCTCAACAGCGCATGGTACGCGGACATTCTGATGACGCTCACGGAACATTGAGGCAATCGTTTCTTCCGGCGCCGATAGCTACCTTCCAACATAAGCTGCTCGAGCGGTTCGGCTCGCCATCACGACGGACGCAAAAAACTCACCGCCCTTCCGAGGCGGCGCCGCTTCGAAAAGCTGCAGGGGGGCCGAGATAGCGCCGTCAGAGGCTTGCGGAATGGGCACGGGTTCACCATGTCGGCATCCGCGCGCCAGGGCTTACATTCGCGGTGGTCCTTCAGCTGTCACCGGATCAAACCATGCCAGGCGCCCGACGTACTCGGCAAATTGCCTGCTTATCAATTGGGCACATCACCGAATCGGTTGCGATCGACAAGGATACGATCTAGGCGATTCCGCTTGGCAAAATGCTGTCGTTAATCGACGACCACGTTCGTCTGAAAGATCCCGAACCGCCCGGCTATCCGCCAACCTCGATCGATTTTCTTATGAGCTTCCGGCATAGTGAATGTTGTTCTACGGTCTCCATTCGTTGACGGAACTCACCCTGTCTGAACGCAAACGGAGGGTGAAACGGACGTGCGCCCCGTCGAGATGGCATGCCGCAGCCCGAGCCTCCTTCCTTTCTTAAGCGGTGCCGCCAGCCGACGTCGGCAACTGTCAAACGACGACGGAAACTATCTCTGGGAATAGCCCTCTCGCCACAACGTGGCACCGACGGCCACCAAAATTTGGGCGTCGCCTTCCTCTAGACGATCCCAGGCCGACGCCAGCCACTGCGCCAGTCCGTTGCACGCGTCATTCAACGTGACGTAGTCTCTTCCCTCAACGTTGAACTGCTCAAAGGTAGCAAGTACGTTTTCTTCTGTCGCCATGTCAATCCCCAGGGTGGGTCCCCACTCGACAAGCATAGCCGCGAGTTGCTTGAAATATACTGGACTGTCCGCGCGCACTTCTCGCACGCCTTCGTTACAGGATCTGCTGCACGGCCTATCACGGATGCAGTCCGGTTGTGACGACTGCCACGGGGCGCGAGCCCGAGCGACGCACATGATGTCGATTTCGCCGGCCGTCAACTGCCGTCCTGGGTCGCACGCGCCGGCGAAACGTAGATTGACTTCGAAAAAAGCGTCTCACCGCCCATCGATCGATCGAGTACACCGATCGCTCGGTTGAGCAGGCCGATCTCGGCGCCCATGCTACGCGCTTCACGCATATAGAAGTTCACGGCATCGAGTCCGTCAATGATGCTGGCATCGCCTAGCGGTTGCCCCGGCCACCGAGCGAGAAGTACTGAATCGACCTCGGGCCCGCAGCTGTCCCTACGCGACAAAGTGCACCCGGTGCCAATGTGGACCACTTCGCTCCGAGCACGATCTGCGTGGAACTGCGGAAGTGTCGAAAGAAACTCCAGTAGAGGATACATTTGCCCTCCAGGGCGTGTGCCTGCGATAGGGTGGGGATCATCCAGCGCGTTGCAACGGCGGATATACCGATCATGCAGTCGCCAGGAGTTCAGACTTTTTCAACGCGACGATATTGCCCGCTTTGCAGGAGTCGCTCTGCTTTACTCCGTTGCGAAGGCCGAAAGGCAATCGTTGATGAGGTCGCAGACTGCCGCGGACCCGCTCATCGCCACGCTTCCTTGACCGCTGGCGATGACATGTGGGTTCTCGCCGGCTCTGTTCAGCCGCTGAAACGGTTGCCTATATCGACTTAGAGCAGACCGCCGTAGCACTGCGCGTCACCTTGCCGTCTAACAGCTATGATCGGACACTCGATTCACCGGTAGTCGACCCCGTGTTTTCGGGAAAAAATGACTGGCAGGACGAGCTGACTATATTGTCAGACGCATGGGACATAGATGTGCCGTTAGATCGCGCCGATGTGATCGCGGCCCGTCGCGCAGCGCGGGTGTCGACTGTACCGACAGCAAAAGGGCCGGTAAACCGGCCCTTGAACTGCGTTACAGCGGCGAGATATTCGCGGCTTGCATGCCTTTCGGGCCGCGCTTTGTCTCGTAGCTTACTTTCTGATTTTCTGCGAGCGTCTTGAAGCCGTCGCCTTGAACTTCCGAGAAGTGCGCAAAGAGATCGTCCCCACCAGCATCAGGGGTGATGAAACCAAAGCCCTTGCTATCGTTGAACCACTTAACTGTACCGGTATCCATGAGAATTCCTTGAAAAAATAAGAGCTCGCGAGCGGAGCGACAAAAACTTCAAGGAAGAAGAGAGGACAGCGAGTACCGCGCCGACGACGCGAGTAATGGTGATCAGCAATCGAGCTTCTTGAATATTTCGTTGTTCACAATATAGTGCTGGCGTGGCTTTGTCAAAGCTTTTCGGATCGGCTCCCAGTTGAACTGCGGCGGGGTAATTGCGCCCTAATGACGAAGCGATTACCGATCGGCCCTTGACATGCGGAAACCGGCCGTGAGCCGTTGCAGCCCCAAGCCGAAACGCGCACGCACGTGCCGGCGCGGCAATCGTCCTCCCGAACGCATGATGGTTTCAAACTCGGACGGTTGACGAGTTGACCGCTCAACACTTTGGGCCGTTTAGGCGTCTTCTAGCGGTCTTCATGCAAATCTCTAAGTTCGCGTTCCCATGTTTCCCGCCGAATTCTGTCGTTGCTGTTCTCGTTAGCGAGATACAAGACGAGCCATCCACCAAGGACCAACACAATAACCGTCATCACTATCATCGATGCACCTTTCAGTAGTTGCCGCGCCGGCGTCGCACTCCCACACGCTGAGAGCCATGCCACCAGCAGGCCTCTCAGCAACGCCAAGTCAAAACATGACGCGAGGCACCTACCAATGCCCGTCCGCAGCTTTAGTCTCGCTTGTTTCGGTGCCATTCCACAAAGCCAGGCAGATGGCTCGCATTTAGACAATAGGACCGCTAGGACGGCGACTGCGGCACGCAAGTCCACGTCGGTCGTGTCCCACACGAACATTTAGATGGCGCCTAATGCTTCTCGCCGCCGCTCCTTGAACAGAACACGCTCGATGCCGCGGTAGTGCGAAACGTCACAGTCCGCTAGGCTGGTCATCGCCTAGGCGCTCGGCGGTAGCGTACTTATTTTATTGCTCCCCTCACGAACCCTTTGACACCGGCGACGGTTCGAAGCGTCCGCACCGTTTCGCGCGATTTTTCCTTCGAGCGATTAGCGCCCATTTCTTCGATCAAGTGCGTAAAGCCTCGAAGCCCACGGTGCACGGGACCTTTTTCATTCGCGTTCATCAAACATCCTTGAGCATACACATAGCTCATTATGCGCCCCCGGTACGAGGGGCGCGGGATTATTGCGGCAATGCCCGAGACGACGCCTGTCACGGCGGGTCAGAAGGCGCCACGCGCTTCGTCGCCTTGGCGAGCCACCGCGTGGCGTCGTCATTGATATCCCGAGTCGTGTAAGAAAGCTCCAGTCGGGCCAAACCGGGTCTCGGCGAAAGGATCGATGCGCGCTGCCGAGCCCGGCTTGCCAATGAAACATCCATGGACGGCGTCACAACCGATTTCTTTGCCGAGGACGAATTGCGCTTCGTTCTCGATGCCTTCCGCGACCGTTCTCATCCCTAACGCGCGCGCAAGCGCCACCATCGCTTCGACCATTGCGCATGCTTGGCGACGGGTCTCCTTGGCAGTGAACTCTTTCACGAACGACCTTGTCGATCTTGATGCAATCGACGGGCAGCCGTGCGAGGTATGTGATGCTGAAGTAGTCGGTGCCGAAATCGTCGAGCGAGACGGTCACGCCGAGCTCTCGTACAGCCGAGAGCGCGCGCGACGCGGCGGCGAAGTCACTCATTACGACTGTCACCGTCACCTCGATGTCGAGTGCGGAAGCGCATACACCGGCCGCCTCCGAAACCAGTGCGGCGAGATCGCACTTCTGGATCGTCGTGGCTGAGAGGTTGACGGTGACCTTGAACCCCATGCGGTTCGCTGCCTGCCATTTCGCCGCTTGGCGCGGTGCGAGGCGAATCAGCCAGTCGCCCGTCGCCTCGTCTGCAGTCGATTCAAGCAGCACGTCGCGGAAATCGGCCGGCGTGAGCACACCCAGTTGTGGATGGTTCCAGCGCAGCAACGCCTCGGCCCCGTAGACGCGGCTAGTATGCAGGTGCAGTTGTGGCTGGTAGTGCAGTTCGAACTGACGCGCGACGCTCGCACTTTCCCTATGTTCGGACACAGGCGAAACCGTCGGCGTAGCGGTCACCTTCCTCGACGCTGCGAGCTTCAGTGGTCCTGGCGCCTCAATGCCCTCAAATTAGCAGGCGCGCCTGGTCGTGCACCAATCACCCCAGAGCAGCGCGCTGCATAGGTGCGACAGTTCAAGCACTGCCCTCATTCGTTTCCTGCGATCGGCGAACCCGCAAAATTGTCTGTCGTGATGTGTTCAAGGCGCGGGCAACTTCCGAGACCGTGCTTCCTGCTGCTAGCGCTGCGAGCGCTTCACGCCGCAATTCCGCGCTCAGCGAACCAGGGCGCCCAAGTTTCGCTCCGCGGTCACTCAACCGCCGAGAGGCGTCTCTCGCTCGTATTGTCCGGATTTTTCGATCCATGTCCGCAACCAAGGTGAGAGCGGCAACCAACGTTTCGTGTCGAACGATCGTCCATCCTGCATCTGTCCGGCTGAGGCAGGCAACCGCCGCGCTCTTCTCCGCGACCATCCGTAACGTATCTAGAACATCGGAGTAGCCGTTGCCTAGGGACGCCAGATCGAAAACGAGCACCATGTCGTTCGGCCATAGTCGATCAATTACGCACCGCAACGTCGGCCTTTCGCGCGCTGGGGTCGTCACTGATGAAGCGCCCACGAATACATCATCCGCGCACACTTCGAGGTCGACAGCGCGTAGGGCTTGGGCTGCGTACCCGTGCCCGACACTTCCCTCATTCCCAAACACAATGATCATGTCATTGTTGATCAACGACCAGCACAATCTCAGTCGGGCCTGTCAGCCCGCGGCCGCTCCGGCGCGACGCCATCATTAGCAGGAAGAAGGCGCACGTCCATGTCAGGACCCACCGATCGCGCTAAGGCGAGCGCCTCCTGCTCCGTATTCACTGTCGTAATACGGATCCCCTCAGAGGACGGAACCTCGACCTGCCATCCGCCACCGGTGCGCGGCCGGACGATTATTTCGGCTTCGTCAGCGCCCTCTCGCGTCAGCATTCGAACCCTCGCCGGTGTAATTCCGTTGACGACATTTTAGTACGTTTCCAGAAGGGGTCTTATACGGACGCCCCGCTTCTCGGCCGTTACGTCAAAAATGCGCCTTTGGGCCAACGTATGCGGTTCACAACGAAAACTCGACCTTCGCCATGATTGCGACAATCGCAGCGCATCGAGCAGCGCCGAACGGTGACCCGCATCTTCACTTTTTCACTTTCGACGTGGACGGAGGTCGAATCTTGCGTTCGCATCAACTGTGGGTGCGCACCGCTCGAGTTTTCGCCCGCGAACTTGCCAGCCGCACGACGCTTGACGAACTGATGCGGGCTCACGGCCGAGCCGAAGACGTACGATGCGCTGGTCGGTCGCCAGTTCAACGATCTCCGATGTGAGAGAGCAAGTTCGGCAAATCCGTGATTGCTACGTAGAGATGAACCTCGCCAAACGTCCGCACGGGGCCGAGGAGCGCGCACCAGTGCGGCGGTTTCTGAAGACTACCGGTCGTTCGAACGACCACCGTATGGCCGATGCCAATGGCCGAAACTGGCCGACAGTGACCCGAACAGGATTAGTGATAGTCACTGCTTCGCAGCGTCTATCCATCCCGAGCGAAGTCCGCGAACGTGTTCGTCTCGGACTTGATTGACAGATTGGGCATAGCCCAGTTCAGCCTCAACCTCGCCAATGCAACCCCAGCAGTCACCGCCACAGTTCATCGACATGGGGTCGTCGGCCTGATCGAGTTCTCGTCGACATATCTGGCATTTCTACGCTCGGCCTCCAGGGTGTAAATCTGCGAGATTGTCTGCGATTTACGCCGGCATGTCGAACGGCCGGTTGGGGCCGAAGGTGGCCCCGCCCAAGTAGGAATGCTTCGGCTCGACAGGCCATTTTGAAGACATGCACCGCGGATGGTCAGCGCCGCTTTAGGATGCCGCGACCAACGAAGGGTTTCGTGCAACTCCTGGCGAACGCATTATAGGATGTGTTCTTTCGTTCAACGCGAAGCGCGCCGTATGCTCACTTCAAATCCGTCGCCCCGATCACTGAGCCTCGACGATGTCCTAGCATTCGAAAGCTTAGACGGCTCCCATATTCCGATCCTCGACGTGAGTCCTGATCGGAAGCGCATTGCAGTTTCCGTGACGGCAGGGCTCGCGGGACTGCCGAGTTCCACGCGACCGTTTCTCTGGGGGGCCGACCGTGGTCGGTTACATATCATCGATGTCGAGACCGGGAGCGCGCGCATCGTCAGCGGACCAGACGGCGCGGGCATCACATCGCCGTACTGGTCGCCGAGCGGGAAACGTATAGCCGCAATCGCCGCGCATCGCGACTGGGTTCGGCTGTGCATAGTTGACCCAGACAGCGTCAGCGTCGAGACCATCGCTGATCGCGACGTCGCCATGGAATTCGAGGGGCAACCGTCACTTCGATGGGTCGACGACGACACCCTCTCCGTTCTTGTCGTTCCCGCGGGTCGCCGTGCAGCCGGAATCGAGAGCGCAAGGTCGACAATCGAAGCCGCCCCAAAAGCCTGGGCCGCGATGCAGGTGGGCCAACACTCTACCGGTAACAGGCTGACGGTCAAACAAGGCGGAAGGAAGCGGCCGCCCCACGAACAGGTGACCGTCTCGCTCGTGGACCGAAGCATCTCAACCGTTACCGAGCCGAATACGGCGCATCCTGGCGTCGCCGCGCTTGCAAGCGACGAAACAACGTCGAGCCATCCGGACGTCATTGACACGGCCATGCGCCCTACCGACCGTCAACTTTGGCATGATAAAGCGACCGACGAGCGCATGGTGGTCGCGCGCGGCAACACCGGGGCCGAACTTTTATGGCTGCGCGGCCACGAGAGATGGCGAACTATCTTGCGAATCAACGGGCACCTAGCGGGTGTGCGCATCGGCAGAGCGTTCGAGGTCCAATACGAACTGCCGGGCGGCCGCGTAACGACCATGCGCTGTGTGTTGCCACCGGACTGGCGAGAGGGCGACCGCCGTCCGGCTGTCATGTTCGTCTATCCGACGCTCGACCGAGCGGCCAATCCGGATGCTCCGCTGCTCGTCGAAGGGCCGACTTTCATTTACAACGCTCATCTTTTTGCAGCGCAAGGCTATGTCGTGCTGGACCCCGATCTTCCTTTCGACGAGAACACCGATGGCGACTTGATCGACGCGGTCGCTACGGGCGCCGGACGCGCGCTGGACGCAGCGGAACGAGCAGGAATCATTGACCGGGATTGTGTGCATGTCTTCGGGCAAAGTGCCGGCGGCTGGGCCGTTATGGCGCTGCTAGCGAAGACGCGGCATTTTTGTTCCGGCATTTCGCTGGCCGGAGTCTCGGACCTGATCGCACTTCATGGCCAGCTTGATCCGCGCTGGCGCTATGAGTCGAGGCACCAGGCGGAATTCCATTTCGCCGACATGTGCGAAGACTTCTTTCATCTTTCCCGCCCGCCGTGGCAGGACCCCGCCTCCTACATGCGCAATAGCCCGATACTGTTCGCCGACAAAATCGAAGCCCCGCTCTTGCTGATGCATGGCGACCTCGACTACGTGTCGATCGCCCAATCCGAGGCGATGTTCGTCGCCTTGAGCCGGCAAGGCAAGCCCGTCGAGTTCGTCCGCTATTGGGGCGAAGATCATGTCTACGCGAGTCCCGCAAACATTCGTGACGCGTTCGGACGAATCGTCGCGTGGACTCAGCATCACAGCGCACGATGAGGCCGACTGACCGCGAGAAAGGCGAGGCAGTCGTCGCGGCCCACCTCCGCGATCTCTATCACCTTCGGGGCGAGGTCGAAACTGTCGTTGCCGGTGCCAACTGGACCATGCGGCTCAGTGCGGCGACGGGTCAAGCGATCGCGTATGTCCGTCTCTGCCGCCACGACCGATCGCTCGAGGACATCCACGCCGAGATGGCAGTGCTGAATGCCATCCAAGCGACGCCCGCGCTGGATGCAGGTCGACCGATTGCGAGTCGCCTTGGGTCGAACGTTTCAACGCTGACACTCCCGGACGGTTCCACGCGATTTGCTACTGTCTTCCAGCCCGTTGGCGGAAACGAACCTGCTGATCGCCCAAGCGATTACGCGCTTATCGGTGTCGCGCTCGCGGACCTGCATCGGCAGCCGGTCCTGAGCACCCTAGCGCCGTCGCGCTCACCCGGGCTAAGCACGGCAATAGGGTCCATCGAAAAAATCGCACTGCATTCTAAAGCCACAGCGGATCACCTCGCCGATGCAATCGCGTCGCTGAAACGCGAAGGCGCCGATGGCGCGCTCGGCACCGTGGGCTTCTGCCATGGCGATGTGCGGCCGCAAAACATGCGCATCTTGGGCAATCAGGTCACCCTTTTTGACTTCGACGATTGTGGACGGGGTCCGCAAGTCATTGATATCGCGGCGATCGCACTTTGGCTAGAGGCTAGCATGCAGGCGGAGCCAGACCAGATGTGGCGCGCGTTTCTGGATGGCTATGGCGTGCGAATGACCGAGCAACTCGCGAAGTCAATACGCTGGTGTGTGCTGCAGCAGCAGATACGCATGACAAGGTGGCTCATAGAAGAGTGCGAGTTCGTCGATGAACTGTGGAACGTCGTTTGGGAACGAGCGCGAATCATCGCGAATAATGCCGTGAGTGGCAACTTGAGGGTGTTGCGGTCACCGACTGGATAGGGGAGCAATCGTTCTGTGACCATGCCTCGATTTCACGTCCTCCAGCGCGGAAGTTATCTGTCGCTTTACTCAGCTGTCGGTTCACTACGCGCTGGATCCTGCGAAACTCTCGGTTGAAGTAACAAAGCGGATTGATGATGTTCGTGCAGAGGCGGGCAATGACCCAAGAAAGGTAACTGATCGGATCTCCACCGACATTCTTAGGCGCCGAGCGGAAGTCGAACGGAATGCCCAGACGAGCAAAAATGCTTTGACGATCCGACAGTTGCAGGAGCTGTTCAGCTTATGTAATAACCCGACGATGGCGGAACTTCGAGAAGTGGGTTCAACAATCAACGCTTGCCTAAACAAAAACCTGTAAAGTCATGGTTTTTCAAAACGACCCTGTCAAATTCAAGAAGGTGGGACCAAACAAATGGCTCGCCAACGTCCGGCCGCAGGGCCTGTGTAATTCTGTTTATCTCTACACCATGGAGAACGACCCACAGCACACCAGCTTGTGGAAATTCTCGCAGGTTCGAACCTTTGCCGACAAGACGGGCGAATTCTGCAAAGGCATCGAAACGAACTACAAAATCGAATATGGCTGGCAAGGCGGAGATTTAGCAATGACATGCGATGTCATTTCATTCGGGTTTTAAACCCCATGCTTTGACCGATTGTGGCGGAAACTCGTCTTTGATAAGTCCTTGTTTTTCCCAGCCACAGACCAGCGGCTGCTGGCAACGGCTGAGCTCGCTTCGGCAGGCGCCCGCGCGACAGTCAGTCTTGCGACGTTGCCTCTCACGCGGTCTGCTCAACAAGCACGAGTGCTGCATGCTCGATTCGCTCGGACATTCCTGCGCTATAGCGTCGCAACGCAACGCAATGAAATGATTCTGCGTGTGCGCGCGTCGTTTACTTCAAACCTGATGCAGGCGACAGAAGGCAGAACCCGACCCTCAACAGCCACTACGCCGGTGGGTCCATGACATCCGCCATGCGAACGGAATGAGACGTCGCTACGTCGCCGACCGTGCATTGCATTTCCAATAGACCACAGTCTAATTCACCCTCACCGCATTGTCATCGGCACAGCGCGGAGTAGCGTCAAAGTGACGACGCATCCGATCTGAGAAGCGGCGAGTCAGGCGTGAGGGTTGCTCTCACCGTTCATGACACTTTATTTCCCCGCGACGACGTAATCTTCGCGCCCACTGCCAAACTCTGCGAACCCGCTACGCTAATCGTGCCAACGGCACACTGCATACATCGATCATCCAACTACAAACGCAACAGTCACCGCACGCTCGACTTTTACCGAACGTCCCGCGCTCTTCAGCAACCCCGATTTCCGGTCGATGGCCAGCACATTCACCGTACCGCTTTCCTGATTTGCCACCACCAGCCACCGCCCTGTCGTATCGATGCCGAAACTCCACGGCTTCGAGCCATCCGACGCGACACGCTGAATCTCCGACAACGTTCCACTCACAGCATCAACACGATAGACGACGATATGGTTCTCGCCGCGATTGGCCACATACACGAAATGCCCATCGCCGCTCACCGTGATTTCCGCGCCGCTCTTCACGCCCGCAAATCCCGCCGTGGAAATCGGCAATGATTGCGCGAGCGTCAAGCGCCCTTGCCGCGCATCCCATCGAAACACCATGACGTCGGCGGACAACTCCGTGACGAGATATGCGAAGCGCCCATCCGCGCCGAACACGATATGACGCGGTCCGCTGCCGAACGGTGCAACGAAATCGTGCGGCGAGTTCGCGTCATTCGTTGAGAGCGTGTGCGTCGATCGATCGAAGCGATAGACGAACACGCGGTCCGCGCCGAGATCGGGCGCGAGCACGTAGCGTCCGGATGGATCGACGACCGCGTCGTGCGCGTGCGCGCTCATCTGCCGCTTGTTCGGGCCGGAGCCGCGTTCGGTGATCGTCGATGCGGGCGCTTGCGGCTCGCCCTCCCGAACCGCGAGGCTCGACACTGAACCGCTGTTGTAATTCGCCGCGAGAATCGTGTCCGACGATGCATCGAAGGTGAGATGCGTGGTACCGATGCCTTTTGTCGCGACCACGGCAAGCCGCCGAAGATCACCCGTCTCGCGGTTCACGCCGAAAGCGGTCACGCTGCCCGATTTTTTGCTTTGGTCGTCGACCGCATAGAGCACCGGCAGGCGCGGATGCGCCATCAGCCACGTAGCCCGGATGTCACCGACGGACGATGAAACGACCGCCAGCTCGCCGCTCGATGTATTGAGCCGCAAGGTTTCGATGCGATGATCCTGCGTGCCCACGTAGACCCATTCGTGCGGCGCGTCCTGCGCGGGCCCCGCGGCGCTGGCATACGGCGCCGCCGCGAGCAGCAGCACGAAAACCGACAAGGTGCTTCGAAAGAAATGAAACATGGTCGAATGGCGGATGACGTTATGACTAGCCTATTCGATCCCGCACCGCGCGTCCCGGCAAAATTCGACGATTCGCCTGGACTTTTTTCATCGTCACCCGGGCGCGCCGTGCTATTGCGACGATGCCTTCCGTTGCGGCTGCTGCTGCCGTGCCGCCGCGCGAAACTGACTCGGCGCCTGCCCCACTTCTCGACGGAAAAAGCGCGTGAAATACGCGGCGTCCGCGAAGCCGAGCCCGAAAGCGATCTGTTCCACCGACAGGTCGCCGAAGATGAGATTGCGCTTGGCCTCGGTGATGATGCGCGCATGGATCATCTTGGTCGGGCTCTGCTCCGCCGCCGACGCGCACGCCGCGCGCAACTGCACCAGCGAGATGGCCATCCTCGATGCGTAGTCCTGCAAAGGCAGGTTCTCGCGAAAATGCTCGTCGATCAGCTTGCGAAAGCGTTCAACCACGCGGATATCGTAACGCGAACCGGATTCGTTGCCTGTCTCGTCGAGGCTCGCTTCGCGCAGCAACCTGAGAAGCAGCAGGGTCAGCAGCGCTTCGGTTCCCGTTACGTGGCCCACGGCATCCGAATCGACTTCCTGCGCGAGACTTCGAATGAGGTTATAGACATCGATGCCGGCCGCGTCGGAATCGGTCAGCGAAATCACGCGCGGCGATGCCCACAGCGCGATGAATTCGTGCAACCGCGCATTGACCTGCGCGAGATAGGACACTTCGATGGTCACGACCCAGCGGTCGGCGTCGTACTCGTAGTCCAGGCCGTGAACGCATTCGGTCGGCAGCAGCAGCGCGCACGGTCCTTCGAACGGCACGCTGCGGCCTTCGAGGTTCATCACGCCGCGCCCGTTGCGCACGAAAATGAGCTGGCCATATTCCGGATGCGCGTGCGGCTCGGTACGCCAGCGCCCGCGCTCGGTGACATGGCCGACATGCACGAACCACTGCTTTTCCTCGGGTTCATCGACATAGAGCCGAACCTTCGGAACCGTCGTGAGCTGGGATCGGGGCGGATTTTTCCCCGAGGCACCGCGTGTCATTGCCTCTCCTTGACTGGCCGTGACGACCGGCCCTGACGACCGCCGTCTGCTTTCCAACCATTTGCAGCAGCTTGGGGCGCTGCATCTTGCGATGTTCCGAGGTAACGCGGGACTTAACGACCAGGAGATCATAACCCGCTGAAGGGTCGCGAAAACGATAGAAATTTTTCCATATAATTCCGCGCGACGCGCCTGCTATTTACCCCGACGCATCGATCAGAACCGATGCACCATGCCGACGATCACACCGCGCGAATCGGTGCCCGGTGCTACCGCGAGACCGGTATATCCCGTGCCGTTGAGCGTGAATCTGGCCTGATGGCGGTTCTGAATGAATCCCGCCGAACCGTAGAGCGTGGTTCGCTTGGAGAGCGAATACGAATACGTGACGCCGATCTGCTGTGCATTGTTGCCCTGCCCCAGCCGGTCGTGCGCGTAACCGTACATGAGCGAGAGCTGGTCTGCCGGTGTGAAAGAATAAGCGCCGGACACTTCATAGACATCGCGCTTGACGCTGTCGTCGGTCTGCCGTTCCGTGTGATACGCCAGATAAAAGCGCGCCGCGCCGATCGTGACCGATCCGCCCGCGTTGAATACCTTCAGGATCGATGTGCCCGTCGCGTTGGCAGCCTGCTCATAGCCGGCGGCAAGTCCAAACGGCCCGTTCACGTAGCGAACGGCCGCGTTATAGAACTGAATGCCGTTGACCGGTTGAGTCGTCGAGTCGCGCATCGCGACCATGAACTGCGCGGTCACGCCGTAGAGCGTCGGCGTGAAATAAGAGATCGCGTTGTTTTCGCGAATCGTCAGGCTGTTGAAGCTGTTCATCGGCGAGCCGATGCTCATCACGGCCACCGGATCCAGTTCCGGGTTGATGAACATGTATTGCGGCGTGTTCTGCAAGCCGATGCGCGCTTCGCCGAATGCGCCCGACATACCGACCCACGCCTGCCGGTTAAAACCCGCCGCGGCGTTGGCGGCTGCGCCCGTCACGCCGGAAAAACCCTGTTCGAGCTGGAAATTGATCGCCAGCCCACCACCGATTTCCTCACTGCCCTTCAGTCCATAACGACTCGCGAACAATCCGCCCGACACGGCGCGCGCGACCGAACCGCCGGTTGTATTCCGATATTCGATGCCGTTATCGATGATCCCGTAAAGCGTGACCGCCGATTGCGCATGCGCCAGATTGAGCATGCAGGCGCACGCCACGCCCGTCAGCGCGGATAGCTTCTTCTTCACCTTGTCTCCTGACTTTTTTTAATCAGCGCGAAGCCGCTCGACGGATTGCGCGACTGTGTCACCGAGCCCGCGTTGTTCGAGCACTCGGCCTAGAAGTGAATTTCCGCCATCACCATGGGCACGGAGGTGACGGTGCCTGGCGCCGCGCTCGATGGCGTGCCGTACATGTGATGCCAGTACTCGTACCCGACGCCGGCATAGACCGTGCGCGGATGTCCCGCGAACGAACCCAGATCGGCTAGCAAGGAAAGACGCGTGAGGAATTCCGTTTGTGTTTCGACGCCGAAGCCGTCCTTGCCCTTCGGGCCCGTCACGCTCGCGAACCCACGCAAAATGAACGGCACCGGACCCGCGCGGAACGGAAAGAGCCATGAACTCTCGATGTGCCACGCCGTATGAAAGCGCACGTCCTGACCGGTAATGCCGTTGTGATTGCTCTCGGTGCGCAAGCCCGCCGTGATATTCCAGAAGCCGTGCGGCACGGTGAATTCGATGGTCGGTCCGAGGACAATCATGCGCGCCCGCTCGCCATAAGCATCGTTCTTGGTGCCGAACTCATAGCCCGCCGTCAGGCCATAGTCACGAATGAAGCCGAAGCCCACCGAGCGGCCGAGTATCTTGCCCGCGCTCAGTTCCACGCGGCCCACGCTATAGACTTCCTGCGCGCCGCCCGACGAAGGACCGCCCGCCTCCGGATTCGCCGAATTCGACACGAGGTAATCCACATTGAACGCGTAACTGCCGTAGCGAAAACCGCCCGTCGTCGTGAGGGAGCCGATGTTCTGCGCCACCTCCTTCGCAATGCCCGGGTAATGAAAGTCGCTGCCGTATCGATAACCGATGTAAGTGTCGTTCCACGTGACGGGCGGCTCGCCCAGTTCTTCGCCTGACTTCAGGCTCGGCGCGGACAACGGCGCGGTCGGGTTCACCTGTGTCTGTTTTGCCTGAGGCGGCTCGAAGCCGTTCGGCGCGGTGTAGACTTCGGCATTGGCATATTCGCTCACGCAACACAGCAACGCTGCGCCAATCAGCGGCCTCTTCAGGGCTGTCGAAAGTTTCTTCATGTCTCCATCCACTTTTTTATCCACCCGGTTAGATTCGCGTGACGT
Source organism: Caballeronia sp. LZ008 (assembly GCF_031451435.1). Taxonomy (NCBI): domain Bacteria; kingdom Pseudomonadati; phylum Pseudomonadota; class Betaproteobacteria; order Burkholderiales; family Burkholderiaceae; genus Caballeronia; species Caballeronia sp. LZ008. The sequence goes on from NZ_JARUXK010000002.1 coordinate 585,467, forward strand.
CTGAAGCGTCAAAGTGAATCCGACGTGTGCTTGTTTGCTGCGGGTCTCGATGCGTCGTTTTCCTGGTTCTTTAGTAGGACGCCAGGTCATGGTATTGAAATCAGGCGCCAGAGCCTTTACACAAAAGTGAGATTCGCTGGCATTTTTGTTAGCCGCGCGCGTGAATTTCCCTAAGGCGATGCCCAAGAAAAAAAGCGTCGTGCACAGCCACGACGCCTTCCTTTAACCACGCGAATTCGTGCTTCAGTGATTCGGCACGTACAGCGGCATCGCTTCTTCCCAGAGCGTGTCGGTAATGGCGTGCGGGTTGCTGCCGTCCGCGTCCATCACCCAGTTTTGCCCGTCGGGCTGAAAGCTGTTGTCGTACAGCGCGAGCTCGTCGCGAAAGCCATAGGTACCCGAGCTATAAGCGATGCGCCCGTCGTAGGTCCACACGGCGTGACCCTGATTCGAGCCGTCCGATGTAAGGCGCTCGAGATGCGTGCCATCAGGATGGATCGTGAACACGTCGTAGTTGAACTTGTTCGGATCGTCCGCGTTCACCTGCTTGCGCGTGAAGACGATTCTCGTGCCGTCCGGCGACCATCCCGGCAAATTGTCCTGACCACTGGTCAGCACCGTAGTCGTGTGCGTGTCCAGATCGAGAATGCGCAGGCCTTGCAGCGTCGTGTTAGACACGCGATAAACGATCTTCTTTCCATCTGGCGAATAGCTCGGAAAGCCAGCATTCATCGCGCCGTCCGAGAGAATCTCCGGATGTCCGTTCATGCTGCCATCGACCTTGATACGCGCAATGCGCCCCGGCCCCGCGCCGCGTGTGAAAAACCAGTCGCCGATGCCGAATGCAACCCACTGTCGATCCGGCGACCAGGTCGGCTGGAACGCGCCGGCCAGTCCCTTCTTGATCATGTCGGGATCGAGACCGCTCGTCTGCGAATCATAGATGCGGCGATAACCGGTGAAGTCCGTATTGATGACCGCAATCGATGAACCGATCGCCTTCTCCGTGTACACGAGCTGCTTGCGATCCAGCGAGAGTTGCGGAAACACGTCGATATATTTGTAGTTCCACGCGCGATCGAAGCTGAACATCGGCGTGCCGTTCGGATGCGCGGGGCGGAATGTCACCTTCTCGTAGACCATCTTCCTGCCGTCAGCCGAATATTGCGGCGAGCGAATGCCCGAGTTGGACGTCGAGCGGAACGCGCCCGCCGTTGTGTAGATGCCTTCGGTGTCGCCGCCCTTGACGTGATACGCGATATTTGTGGCATCGAGATAATGCGGAAACACCTTGAAACCGGGCGTCGAGGTCAGCGAGGTTCTGGAAAGATCACTCAGCGCGACCGATACGATCTGCGAACTGACCGCGTTGATGCCTTCCGGCCGGTGCGCGCCCCACGTCGATTCGACCGGCGTCTCATAGAACACGACACGCGTGCCGTCCGGTGACCAAGACGGCGAACCGTCGTCGAAGCCGGAATGACTCGCGATCTTCTTCCATCCCGAACCATCGGGCCGAATGACGTAGATGCTGCTCTCCTGCGTGCGCTCCCAACCGACCGGCAGATTATGGCCGCGCCATTCCGAGCCGATATCCGACGACAGCGCCAGCCACTTGCCATCCGGCGACCACGAAGGCCGGAAGTAGCTGTGCGGCTTCGACGCATCGAAAGCAATGGCGCCCGTGACGTTCGTGAGCGCGCCGGTCGCGATGTTCAGCGTCCACACGTTCGTCGTGCCGAAGCCCGCCTCGCCCTTGCGTGACGAGACGAACGCGATCACATCGGGGGCGGTGGGAGAGAACTGCGCGGCATCGTCCACGGCGACGTGATCCGTGAGCCGCTGCAAACCCGTTCCGTCGATTTTCACGCGATACAGATTCGATTCGCCCAGTCCGTCGCGCTCGGACGTGAACACGATCCACTGCCCGTCCTTCGAGAACGACGCGTGGTAATCGAACCCCGGCGTTGGCAAGAGCTTGTGCTCGTCGGTCCCGTCCGCATTGGCGATGTACAACTCGGACGTGACGGGTCCCACGCGGTTCAGCAGCATGGTGCCGCTCGCACCGTTCATATCGTCCGATGCCGCGTTCGCGACACCCTGACTCGCTACGCATGCGCCGACGACGAGTCCCGCCACGCGCTTCATGAAACACATCCTCGAATACAAAGCATGTCTCCAGTCGTTATAAGCAGGCCAGGGTCGGCATGCCGCTTTGCGTCCCTGGCGTGATGTCGTGTCGACGAAGACCGCTCACTCGGCGGCCTTCCAGTACATGAAGCCCATGCCTTCGCCGGTGCCGGCGGGCGTGCGCCAGCACGGCACATAGTCCACCAGGGTCATTTGCGCCCGGGTTTCCTGCACGGCCTTCATCACGCTCACATAGAGCTTGATTTCCGATGTGCCGGACTGATACGAGCGGTCGTCCACCGCGGCCAGGCCGTCATAGTCGTAATCGGCCAGCATCTTCATGATGCGATGATCGAACTCCTCGTCATTCACGAAGTGCGACAGCCCGCCGGACGCGAAGATGCCCACGCGCACGTCTTCGGGCCACGCGGTGACGGCGTCGCGCAGGATACGGCCGAACTCGATACAGCGCGACATCGACGGCTGCGTCGGCGGATAGAAGCAGTTCATGATGACCGGCACATGCGGCGGCGGCGCATCGCCCATGATCTGGTGATAGACGAAGCTGTACGCATGCGGCACCACGGGATACTCGGGCAGCGGCTTCATCCACACGTTGTCGGGCCACGCAAAGAGATCGGTCAGGTCGAAGTTCTCGCGCTGAAAATATTCGATGAGGTAAGTCGCCAGCTCCGGATGGCAGTCGTGCACCACATGACGATCCGGCGCATACACGGCGCGCTGCGGCGGACCGTTGTGCACTTGCGCGCCGCTGTAGATGGCGATCGACGGCGATAAGTGGGTGAAGATCTCTTTCTGATCCTTGCCCAGAATAATGGCCACGTCGATTTCCGCCTCTCGGTAAGCGGCGGCCATCTTGTCGAGCGCTGCGCGGCAGCGTTGAGCGCGCGCCGTGCGTTCCTCGATAGTCAGGAACTTCTCGAACGCTGCCTCGCGATGCGCTTCAAGTTCGGGATAGGTCCAGGTCCGGTTGCGAAACCACAGTTCCTTGTTGTTGCGGTCGCGCTCGCCGTTGATGAGCCAGTCCTCCGGAGCCTGACCCAGCATGCCGCTGTGCGGCACCGCCATTCCGAATACGATCTTCGCCATGTTTGGTGTTTCTCTTTTGAATGTGATGAGTGCAACGATGTCCAGGCATTCAGGCGCGTCGCAGCGTGCCTTGCTGTTCGGTGACTTTCGGCGCCCATTCAGGGCGATAGAGCACGATGGTGGCCATCGCACCCACCACCAGAAAGCCGAGAATGACCATCATCGGCAGGTCGTAACTTCCGCTCACGTGCAGCAGCCAGCCGGACAGACTCGCGGCCACGCCGCCCGCGAGACTCGTCGCGACCTGCTGCACTCCGGTCACGAGCCCGATGGCCTGCTTCGGAATCAGCGTGAGACGCGACAGCACGAGATTGTTCGCGGTGACGAGACCAAGCAGCGAGAGCGACAGCACGTTCCAGAACAACGCCATCTCGAGCGAGTTCGCATAAACGCCGAGCAGCACCGTGCAGCCGCCCGCGAAGCCCGTCACGGTGAAGGCCTTGCGCACGAGGATCGGATCGCGGCCGCTTGCGATCACACGATCCGCCGCCCACCCTGCTAGAGCCGCGACGATCGCGATGCCCGCAAAGCTGAAGAACGTGAAGAGTCCCGAGCGCGAGATCGACAGGTTCCGCTGTTCGACCAGATACGCGGGCATCCATGTCATGCAGTAGAACGTGAAATAGCCGTAGCAGAAGTTGGTGATCATGCCGCCCCACACGACCGGACTCGTCATGATGTTGCCGAGGCTCACCGAGCGCGCGCGCTGATCCGAGATCGCGATCTGCTCCTTCGAAGGAAAGTCGCTGCGCACCATCGTGAGCCAGGGCACGAGCCAGAACAGCCCGACCAGGCCGGTGACGACGAACATCGTCTGCCATGAGTAATGCACGATGAACCACGCGCCTACGGGTGCGCCTAGCGCGGGGCCGAACTTGTTGCCCATCGCGAGAATGCCGACGGCGAGACCGTTCTGGCTTTCGTCGAAGTTGTTTCGAATCCAGCGGTAACTGGCTGGAATCACGATCGCTTCCGCCATGCCGATAATGAGCCGCATGACGACGAGACTCGCAAGCGCGGTCACCGCCCCCATCAAGGCCGTCGCGATACACCACAACGCGAAACTGATCGCATAGGGCCACTTCACGCCGTAGCGGTCCGCGACCCAGCCCATCGGTATCTGAAACACGCCGTAGGACCAGAAGAACGCCGCGTTGATCCAGCCGCGATCCACGTCGTTCAGCGCGAAATGCCGAATGAAATCCGCATCCGCCAGCGTGGCCGAAATGCTCGTACGATCGACGAAGGAAATCAGTACGCCGAGCGCGAGCAGCGCAAGCACTGCCCAGCGCCGCGTCACTCCGGGTTTGCTTGTCTCCATATGCCCTTTCTCTTATGTTCGATTGAATCTTCCGGATGGAAGCAAGAATAGGCCAAGGCGTCGCCCGAGTCCCTACACAAAACTGAGTTTCGATGGCACTTTTCTTCAGGGCCGGTGCGAGAAGACGCGATCCCTTAACAAACAGGCCATAAACGGACTTAAATCCCGGCGAACCTTACTTTTGTACAGGGACGCATCGTTCGCAATCCTCTATTCTGCATTCGATTCCTGCCGCGAGAGCCGATACCGCCTCGCGCCGTCGACCGTCTATAAAGGCTCGCGTCCTCTAGCGTGAGCTCGCCTCGCCTGGCGCGCAACGCACGCACATCGCCTCGATCGGCCGCTAAGCCATAACACGCGCGGCTTCTCGTCGCGCCTGGTGCGAACGTTCGCGTCGCGGTCACCGCGCATCGACATTCAATAATTAAAACCGGAGACACCATGAAAAAGCGGATTCTTTTGCCCCTGGCGCTTTGCGTTTCAAGCGCATTCGATAATGCTCAAGCGCAATCGTCCTTGACGCTTTATGGCATCGTCGATAACGGCATCGAATTTCAGAACGGCGGTCAGGGATCGGTCGGCCGTGCGGTATCGAGCGGACTCTTCGCCACCGTCTATGGCTTGAGAGGCAGCGAAGACATCGGCGGCGGATATCGTGTCAATTTCCAGCTCGAACAGGGCTTCTCCGGCGTGACGGGCGCAGCGACCGATCCGACCGCCGCATGGAACCGCCTTGCGTGGGTCGGCATGAGCGGACCGTTCGGCGAGTTGCGCATCGGCCGTCAGAAGAAGCCCGAATATCTTTTTCTGAACGGCGAAATCGATCCGACTGCCGTGAAAAGTATTGCATCGCCGATCAACAACTTTCAGGATGTGACCGTGCGCGCAAGCAACGCGATCGCCTATTTTGCGCCCACGATTTACGGCTTGAGCGCGCAAGCCATGATCTCCTTGCGCGACCAGACGATGAAGCCAAGCAATGGCCTGCACTTCTATAACGTGGTCGCGCGCTATGTGAACGGTCCGGTTCGCCTGTGCGCGGGATATGAATCGCAAGGCAATCCCACCGGCAGTTCGGTGCAGAAGGTATGGCGCGCGGCGGCGGGATATCGCGCGGGAAATCTGCGCATGTATCTCGCGTATCAGTCGGAACGGCAGACGGACAATAGCGAAGAACGCGACATTTACGAAGCCTCCATGTCTTATCTGCTCGATCCATTCAATCTGCTTTCGGTCATGTACGGCTATGCCCATGATCGCGCCGGACAGGGAAAAGACGCACAGCAGATCGGTCTCACCTACGAGTACTTCCTTTCGAAAGCGACGAGTCTCTACGCGGCCGCCGGTTTGATCGATAACCACGGTCAAGCAAATTACACGCTCGACGGCACGCAATACAGCGGCATCTCGACCGCGCCCGGTGCGTATGCGCGAGGCATCGTGTTGGGGATGACGCACAAGTTTTAGTGAATGGTTCGGGCTTGACCAAATGCTCAAGCCTCAGGCCTTTTAATTCAATAGACTCAGTATTTACCCTTAGTGTGTAATTCGTCTCATCGCTGCTGCAACACGCGGCAGACACATGTCAAAGGGTAAATATGAACGCCTCGATCGCCACCATCATCGCCGCCGTTTTCCTGCTTCCCGCACTGGCGTCCGCTCAATCGAGCGACCCAGTCACACGCGAGCACGTCCGCGCGGAACTCGCGCGGCTTGAAAGGGCTGGCTACAATCCACTGAGTAACTGCACGGGCGACTGTCCCGGCAGCCTGCGACGCGCCGAAGCCGTCATCATGCGCGAGCAGGCCGCGGCCAGCACGGCTTATGGTTCCGGGTCGAGCGGGACGGCGCAATCGGGAAGATGAACCAACCGGCTGTGCCGTCCTGTCACGCGGCTATCTGACTATATCGCCGGACTGCTAGGGCGTTCTGTTACGGCCGGCTTCGTCGGCCCGGCCCTTCATCGCCTTGCGCGCAGCGACGCGGAATTCGGCAGCCTGTATTTCACCGTCAGGGAAATCCGCCCAGGCGGTCGGGCTGTAGCCCGCATTTTCAGCGCGGACGAGATCGGCGCGAACCTGTGCGCGAGTCAAGGACTGGTCGCCTGTCTGCGCAAAGGAAAGAACGGGAATGGCAAGGACCAACCCTGAAACAGCTTTGACGAGCGGTTTCATGCAACACCTCCCAGGCTTGCCTGGCGACACTGCATCGCGGGATGCGTGAAGTTCGCTCAAACAGTCTAGCAGGGTTAGCAATTGAGGGTTGACACTTAGCTCCCGCCGCTTGCGTGCGCTTTCAGGTCGGAACAGGGTTCATCGCAAGCGAGGGAGACGTCGGCGGATAGACGCACCACGAGCCATCGTCGTGGCGAAAAAACACGATAGCGAAGGCTTCGGACGCAACCATGATCTCGATGCGCACCGCACGCCAGGGCATGGCCCTCGAACGTGCCGCGCGACTGATTCGAATGTTTCCGGCTCGCCCCAACCAGTCGTGCATCAGGAACCGAAGCGATTTTCTCTGTTCGCTCATGACTGTTTCTCGCTCGGATCGACGAAACCGTAGATCTCATTCAGGACACTCAGCCGCGCACCGATGCCGGCACGCTCGATGTATCGCACCACCCTTGAAAAGCAGGCTCTCATGGCCACCACTTCACGCTCGTCATCCTGACCCGGAAAGAACGCGCTGCCGGATCAATGCAGCGCGTCGCGCGTCGCGAGCGGCTTGAAAAGGCGGCTCCAGGCGACGCTGATCAGAACCGTCGCGAAGCCGCCCGCCACGACCGAGCCAACGACGCCCAGCGCCGTCGCACTCACGCCCGACTCGAATTCGCCGAGCTGATTGCTCGCCCCGATGAACAGCGTGTTGACCGCCGCCACGCGCCCCCGCATGTGATCGGGCGTTTCGAGCTGAATCAAGGTCTGCCTGACGATGACGCTGATCGTATCCGCCCCGCCCGACACCGCGAGCAAGAGCAGCGATAACGGAAACCATCGCGAGAGGCCGAATGCCGCGATCGACACGCCATACACCGCCACCGCAATCAGCAGCTTCTTGCCGACACCGCTGACGATCGCTCGTCGTGAAAGCACGAGCCCGATGCACAATGCGCCCATGGCGGGTGCGGAGCGCAGCAAGCCCAGGCCTTGCGGTCCGACGTGCAAAATCTGCTTCGCGTAGACGGGAAGCAGCGCGGTCGCGCCGCCGAACAGCACCGCGAAGAGATCGAGCGAGATCGCGCCCACCAACAGCGGACTGCCCCAGAGGAAGCGCAAGCCCGCGAGGATCCAGTCCGCCGTGGCAGGTTCGCGCGAGGGCGGCGTGTAGTCGTAGCGAACGAACGCGTACATTACGGCGCTGATGCAGAACAGCAGCGTGCTCGTCAGATATACGGTGCCGACGCTGACCGCGAACAGCACCCCACCCAGCGCCGGCCCGGCGATCACCGAGATTTGCTGGACCACCGTGCTGAGCGCCATCGAACGCGCAAGCAGGCGCGGCGGAACGAGCATCGGCAGGAGCGCCTGCTGCCCCGCCATCTGGAACGGCCTGATTGCGCCGAGCACGAGCGAGAGCGTCAGCAGCACGTCGCGCGTTACGCTGTGCGTCGCGGTGGAGACGATCAGAAGCGTCGCCACGACCGCCTGCAACGCCAGGCACGCGGCAACCATCCGTCCCCGATGCAGCCGGTCGGCGCAATGCCCCGCGATGAGCGTCGTGGCGAGACCGGGAACGAACTGGAACAGACCGACGAGGCCGAGATCCCAGGCGCTCGATGTCAGGTCGTACATGTGCCAGCTGATCGCGAGCATCAGCATTTGCTGCGCGCTGATCGAGCCGACCCGCGCGATCAGGAAGCGCACGAGCGACGCGTGACGCAGCAGGGACGTCACATCGTCCGGATGATTCTGCGTGGACGGCGACGAAGACGGATGCGACGGAGTCATGACACGTCACGCATGGGAGCATTGACCTTTGGCGCCCACTTCCTTCGGAGCAGCACAACGGTACTGGCGGCCCCAAGCAGCAGGAACACGAAGATGGCGAGCATCGGCAAGGTATAGCTGTGCCCGACATGAAGCAGCCAGCCCGACAGGCTCGCCGATACGCCGCCCGCGAGACTCGTCGCCACTTGCTGCAGGCCGGTATTCAGTCCGACCGCCTGCTTGGGAATCAGCGTGAGTTTGACGAGCGCCAGATTGTTTGCCGTCACGAGGCCGAGCAGGGAAAGCGACACGACGTTCCACAGCAAGGCCATCTGCGGCGAACGGGCATACGCGCCGAGCAACACGGTCGTCCCGCCGACGAATCCGGCGACGATGAACGACTTGCGCACGATCACGGCATCGAATCCGCGTGCGATCATCCGGTCAGCAGCCCATCCCGCGAGGGCGGCCACGACCGCGATCCCGACGAAGCTGAAGAACACATATAGGCCCGATTCACCGAGCGACAGGCCGCGTTGCTCGACGAGATAAGCTGGCATCCACGTCATGCAGTAGAACGCAAAATAGCTGTAGCAAAAGTTGGTGACCAGCCCGCCCCACACGACCGGACTCGACAGCAGGTTCGAGAGCGGCACCGACGCTGCCCGCTTCCTGGCGACGGCGAGTTGCGCGCGCGAAGGAAAGTCGTTCTCGAGCATCAGCAGCCACGGCGCCAGCCAGATCAACCCGACGAGTCCCGTGATCATGAACATCGCTTTCCATGAGCCCGTCGAGATCAGCCACGCCGCAATCGGCGCGCCGAGCGCCGGCCCCATCTTTCCGCCGATGGAAAAGATGCCCAGCGCCGTGCCCTTTCGCGTTTCGTCGAAATGATCGGCGAGATAGCGATAGGTCGCCGGAACCACCACGGCTTCCGCGACACCGATCATCAGACGCACGATGATGAGCGCCCACAATGTCGTCACGGCGCCCGTCGCAGCGGCGGCGAGGCACCAGAGCAGGAAGCAGATCGCATACGGCCACTTCACGCCGTAGCGATCGACCAGCCAGCCCATCGGCAACTGAAAGAGGCCATACGCCCAGAACATCGCGGAGCCGAGCCATCCGCGCTGCACGTGCGTCAGCGCGAATTCCTGCACGAAATGACGGTCGGCGAACGCCGCGGACATGCTGGTGCGATCCACGTGCGAGATCATGAGCCCCAGCGCGAGCAGCACGAGGATGGCCCAGCGGTTCGCTGTCCGCGCGCGTTCGACCCGGGTGATGTCCACATTGCGCTCCGAGGTCCTTAACCGAGGGAACCGGTCACATCGTCGAACAACTCGTCGACCGACAGACGACGCGGAATGATCTTCTGATCGAGCGCCCAGTCGACGGCCAGTTGCAGGCCCTTGCGATTCGCTTCCAGGCCGAGCGGCGGGAACACGGCGGGAACGCTGTCCGCGCTCGCGCGGCTTTCCACGACCATGCGATACAGCTCGCGCACGATATCCGGCCGTTCTTTCGAGAGCTTCTCGTGGACCACGAACATGTGGTTGATCGGCACGACGCCGGTGCGAGCGAACCAGTCTCTCGCGGCAGCCTGCGGGTCGGGCACGAGCGTGCGCACGCGTTCGTCCTTCGGCATGTCTTCTCCGAGCAAGGCGGCCGTGAGCTCTCCGTCGAGCATCATCTGCGGAATAGACGAACCCGCCGGCAAACGCTGGCAATTCTGCGGATCGCTGTATTCGGCGAGATGGCCGTCGCCGAGCGTCATCCACGTGACCTTGTCCAGATCGACGCCGTATTCGTGCCGCAGGATGCCGCGAATCCACAACGCGGTGGTTTGCGTGTAGGTGCGCACGCCGACCTTCCTGCCTTCGATATCCTTCGGATCGAGATGGCCGAAGTCGATGTTGTATCCGGCGCAGTGATGCTGGAAACGTCCCGAGATCGGCGCGGGCAGCAGCACATAGGGCTTGCCGTAGGCCTTCGCCTGGAGGAACGTGACGATCGCCAGTTCACCCGCGTCGAACCTGTTCTCGCGTACCATCGCCTTAAAGCCGTTGTGCGCGGGCGTCGGTCCGCAGAATTCGAGGTTCACGAGATCAGACTCAACCTGACCATTGCGCATCGCCTTCGTCACCGCGTATTCCGCGAGATTGACGCGCAACGTCGGCGCTTCGGTTTGCGTGGTTGTCATGCTGTGTGCTCCTGTTGCTGGTGTCGTTGGATGTCAGAGCCGTACTTCGATCAGGCTCGGCCCGGCTTCGCGCGCCGGATCGACCAGCGCCTTGTAGAAGCCTTCCGCCGTCTCGACGGCCACTGCCGGCACGCCCATGCTCTTCGCCATCGCCAGCCAGTCGATGCGCGGCTTGTCGATATCGATCATCGACAACGCGCGCTCTCCCGGCGCGCCCGCGCCCATGTTGGCGTATTCGGCCTTGAGGATTGCGTAGCTGTTGTTGGCGAAGATGATCGTGGTGACGTTCAGTCCTTCGCGTGCCTGCGTCCAGAGCGACTGGATGGTGTACATCGCACTGCCGTCGCCGACCATGCAGACGACGCGTCGCTCGGGACACGCCAGCGCCGCGCCGGTGGCCACGGGCGTCGCATAACCGATCGAGCCGCCCAGGTTGTTGATGAGATCGTGCGGCCGCGCGCCCATGGTCAGGCTCATGGATTCGCGACCCGTCGTCAGCGACTCGTCCACGACGATGCAGTGCTCCGGCAAGCCGGCCGCGAGCACATGCGCGATGCTCGCCGGATTCAGCGCACCCACAGGCACCGGCGTTTTGATGCGCGCCTGAAGAAGCGGCGCGGTGGCGGCCGCGCCGAGCGCCTGCAACAGCATGTCGAAGGCGAGTTCGCTGTCTTCGTCCGCCTCGACGAGCGGATGCACGAGCGTGCCTTCCGCCTTGAGCAGGCTCGGCTTGTCCGGATACGCGAAGAACGCGACGGGCTCGCGCGTCTCGACCGTGATGATGTGCTTGTAGTCCTTCAGAAACGCCTGGGCCTGCGCGACCGCATACGGAATGCGCGCGAGCGGCACACGTCCCGCGCCGCGCTCGATGCGCGCCGTGAAGAACTGCGAGCCGAGCACGGCGGCTGTCGCGGCCGCGACGCGTCCCGCCTTCTCCAGCGCCACGCCGCGCGTGGACTTGTTCGCGAGAATGATCAGCGCGGGCTCACCCGAGCGCAGCACGCGCGCCACATGTTCGATGCGCTCGGCGCTCGGCGCGCGGCGCGCCTCGACGCGGTTCGGCGGCAACCCGGGTGCTGCATCGACGGGTTGCCACGAGGTATCGCCGGGAAGAATGAGCGTGGCGATCTGGCCCGGATGCCCGCTCGCCCTGGCCACGGCCTGCGCCGCGTCCCAGGCGATCGTGTTCGACGATTCCGCGCGCCGCACCCAATGACTCAGCGGGCGCGCGAGACCTTCGATATCCGAGGTCAGCGGTGGATCGTACTTGAGATGCGACACCGAATGTTCACCGACGACATTGACCATCCCCGACGAAGCGCGCTTCGCGTTATGGATGTTCGCGAGGCCGTTCGCCAGGCCAGGGCCCAGGTGCAGCAAGGTCGACGCGGGCTTGTCCTTCATGCGATACCAGCCATCGGCGGCGCCGGTGGCCACGCCTTCGAACAGGCACAGCACGCTGCGCATCGCCGGATTGCCGCCGAGCGCAGCGAGGAAATGCATCTCCGAGGTGCCCGGATTGGCGAAACAGATATCGACGCCCTGCTCCACCAGCGTCGCCACGAGACTTTCGGCGCCGTTCATCAGTAACCCGCCAGTTCGCGTGCGAGACCGACCACGCCATACGTGCGCGCGGGTGCCGACATCAGGAAGCGATAGCCCTCTTCCTGCAAGCGGCGATGATTCTTCGCGGTCACATGCGGATTGCCGACGACCACATTGTGCTTGCGGCACGTCTCGACGATCTGCCCCATCGCCGCGAGCACTTCCGGATGCTCGTACTGACGCGGGAACCCCAGCTCCTGACTCAAATCGCCTTCGCCGATCAGAATGAAACCGATGCCCGGCACGTTGGCGAGGATGTCGTCGAGATTGTCGATCGCCTGCGTGCTCTCGCACATCAGCCCGACGAGGAGCTCGCCCTGCGGCGCGAGCGGCCAGACATCGGCGCGTTCGTAGTACTCGGCCATCGACAGGCCCCAGTAGCGCGCGGCGTTGGCGGGACCGTCGCCGCGCAGGCCCTTTGGCTCATAGAGCGGCGCGTTCTTCGGCCGCGCATAGCGGCAGGAAGCCACGGCGTTGTAGGCCTGCTCGACCGTCGCCACGTGCGGCCAGATCACGCCGTACGCGCCGCGATCGAGCACCTGCTTCGCGAAGCTCTGGTTCATCTCCGCGCCATTGGCGGGGATGCGCGCAAGCGGCGTCACCTTCGGCGCAACCGAACCGGACTCCGCAATCTGCTTGCGGCTGAGCATGTACTGCAACGCGTCGCCGAGCGCGGACACGTCGTACGGGTTGTGCTCCATTTCGAAGACGATGCCGTCATAAGGCGCATCGCTCATTTCGATGGCAGTCTGCTTGTCGAGTTTCGCGAAGGCGGCATGCGCGGGCTTGCCGGATTCGAAAGCACGGATGATGCTGTTCAGGCGGGTGTTTGACATGATGCGTTCTCGTTCAGGTTGTCAGCTCAGCGCCGGATAGAGCTTCTGTGCGGTCTTGCCGAAGACCCATGCGCGGTCTTCGTCGCTCAGGCATGCAAGCCCCTGTTGGGCGGTGGCGAGAATCTCGCTGAGCGTGCCGGTCGATGTCGGGAAATTCGATCCCCATGCGAGCCGTTGCGCGCCGAATGCCTCGACCACACGCGGGAAGAAGGTCTCGGCGCTCGCCTTTTCCTTCTTCACGTCGCCGAAGATGCGCGGCGTGAGCTTCATGTAGACGTTCGGCAGGTCACGCAACGCGAAGAGTCCGGCTGCGTTCGCGTATGGTGGCCCGTCGAGCACGTCCGGACGCGCGAGGTGATCGAGGATGATGTTCACGTTCGGAAACTTTTCCGCCAGCATGCGCACTTGCGGCAGGCCGACCGATCCGGTCTGGATGCACATCGGGAGCTTCAGCTCCGCGAGCATTTCCCACGCCCTGAACGACCTGGGGTTGTCCAGTTCGCTCGGATCGAAATCCTTGGTCGATCCGCCCGTGAAGATGCGCAAGCCCGCCAGTCCCTGGTCGGCCCAGTTCCTGATGACGGTCTGCACGTCATCGGCGAGCATATCGACCGAACCCACGGCGATGAGCCGGTCCTTGTACTGATTGCAGCCGTCCACCACATAGCTGTTATCGAAGCCGTAAGTCGTCGACGAATGCACGACGGCCGCCTTCACGACGCCTGCTTCGTCCATCGCTTCGATCAAGGCCTCGACCGTGTTCGGGCGTTCCTGCGACCAGTCCGAACGCTTGCCGAACAGCGGCGCGGGCGGATAGCGCTTCTCGTCGTCCGAGATGATGTGCGGATGAATGTCGATGATGTTCATTACAGTCCTTTCGCCTTGAGGTGCTTGTCCAGACGCGGATAGACGCGTCGCGCGTTGCCCTCGAAGATCGCGTGCCGGTCCGCATCGCTCAACGCTTCGCATGCGTCGATATAGCGCTTGGTATCGTCGAAATACTGGCCGGTATTCGGATCGCGTCCGCGCACCGCGCCGATCATTTCGGAACCGAACAGCACGTTGCTCGTCGGCACCACCTTGGTCAGCAACTCGACGCCCGGATGGTGATAGACGCACGTATCGAAGAAGATGTTGTTCAGCAGACCTTCGAGCGGACGCTTGGCCATCTCGAGCGACATGCCGCGATAACGCCCCCAGTGGTAAGGCACCGCGCCGCCGCCATGCGGAATCACGAGGCGCAGCGTCGGGAAGTCCCTGAACAGATCCCCTTGCAGGAGCTGCATGAACACCGACGTGTCCGCGTTGAGATAGTGCGCGCCGGTGCCGTGATGACACGGATTGCACGATGCGGCGACGTGGATCATCGCGGGGACATCCAGATCGCACAGCGCCTCATAGAGCGGATACCACTCGCGATCCGTCATGGGCTTGCCGGTCCAGTAACCGCCGCTTGGGTCCGGATTCAGATTGCAGCCGACGAATCCCATTTCCTCGACGCAGCGGCGCAGTTCGGGCAACGAGTTCTTCGGCGGCGCGAGCGGCGACTGCGGCAACTGGCAAACCGGCACGAAGTTGTCCGGATACAGATCGCAGACGCGTCGCACGAGATTGTTCGACACTTCGGCCCATTCCAGGCTCGTGCGCTCGTTGCCGAGGTGATGGCTCATGAGACCCGCGATCGGCGAAAACAGCGTGAGGTCGCCGCCGCGTTCCTGTTGCAGACGCAACTGACCGTTGCCGACGCCTTCTCGAATGTCGTCATCGGAAACGTGCGCGCCGGACAGCGGGGGCGCATTGGCGGGATCGTCGGCGGCCGCGATCTGCCTGGCGCGCCAGTCGCGGAACGAAGCGGGAACGGTCGTGAAGTGACCGTGGCAATCGATGATCATGTTCTTGTGCTTTCCGTGCAGGTTCAGACGCGGGGATCGACGAACAGCTCATTCATGGACATGCGACGCGGCGTCAGGCCTTGCTTGAAGGCGGTCGCTTCGAGCGCTTCGATTGTCTTGCGGTTTTCTTCGATACCGTAGGGCAGCGGGTCGTTGCCGACGATCTTCTGCAGCTCGATGTACTTCTTGTTCTTCTTGTCGTTCAGTTCGCCTGCGTTGAGCTTGGCGAGCCAGTCCTGCTTCGCCTTGTCGAACGCGTCGTAGATCGATTTCGCGACCCACGGATGCTCCGCGAGCACCGAATCCTTGACGACGATAGTGCCGTGCATCGGGTACACGCCAGTGCGGGCGTAGTACTCGGATTCCAGTTCTTCCGCGTTCGGGAACAGGTCCGGATAATCCGCTTCCACTTCCTTCCAGCCGCCGGTCGGATCGCCGGTCCGGCCGATGCCCGCGTTGCCGTGGAAGCCCGCGACGAGTTCGCCCTTCGCCATCATCTTGGCTAGCGAGGTGCCCTTGGGCGCGTGAATCACGTTCGGCGGCAGCTCGAGCTGCGTGACGTGCTCTTCGTCATCGACGACCCAGGTCACCTTCGACGGATCGAGATCGAATTCGTCGATCAGCACCTGGCGCGTCCATGCGCCCGTCGTCACTGAATACGCGCGCACGCCCACCTTCTTGCCTTCGAGATCCTTGGGCGTCTTGATGCCCGCGTCCGGGCGCACGAGCAGCCCGGAATGGTGAAAGCGACGCACGACGAAGATCGGCAGCGCGACGAACGGCGCGCCATAAGCACGCGCGATGATGTACGTGGTCGGCGCCAGTTCGCACACGTCGAACTCGACATCGCGGACCATGCGCCGGAACGCGCCGATTTGCGGCTGAACGGTGATGAATTCCGCATCGACGCCCTCGATGGGAATCGAACCGTTGCGGATGGCGGAAGTGTGCGGATGTTCGGCGATGGCGAGCTTGAGATGGACCTTCTTTGTCACTTGAGTCTCCATGGAGGAATATCGTGTTGTTGACGACATGATCTTTTGAGAAGCCCGACGCCGTCTATTGAATAAAGCGGCGTGACGCTTAACCGTTTGGTAAAGGTGCTGCCTCACACGATATGGATGCCTAATTAATGCACGCAAATCAAGATACACGTCGTGTGATCGATGCTTTCCAAAGACTTACGAGTTGCCGCTCTGCAATTGCTGCGCGGCTTCTTCCAGGCAGGCGATCATGAGCTGCGCGCTCGGCGTCAACCCGCGATTCCGGTTCCACAGCACGCCTGCCGGCCTGAGCAAGCGCGGCAAGGTCAAGGGAAGCGCATGCAGGGGCTGCGCGTCGTCGTTGGCCGGCGTGCCGACCATGACAGCGATGAAATCCGAGATCTGTAGATGCGCGCGCGTCACGTGGACCGACAGCGTCTCGATGTAGTTGTTCGTCAGCGGTACATCGTGCGCCCTGAGCGTGCGTTCCAGCGAATCGCGTAGAATCGAGCCTTGCGGCGGCAGGATCCACGGATACGGATGAAGATCCGACCAGTTGAGGTTCTTGCGCCGCGCCAGCGGATGATGCCGCCCGGTCATCAACGTGATGGGTTCTTCGAGCAGCGCTTTTTCCTCGAAGCTGCCGAGCGTGTCCGGCGCAGGCAGCCGGCCGACGATCAGATCGAGCCGCCCTTGCCAGAGTTCGGGAAGCAATGCGCCGCGCGTGCCTTCGACCACCCTGACGTTCGTTCCCGGCGACTTGACCTTCAGCAGGTTGAGCGCCTGAGGCAGCAGCGCGGACGCCGAAGCGGGCAACATGCCGATATGCACCTTGCCTTCCGTGCCCGAACTCAGCGCCTTCATTTCATCGCGCGCCTGATGGAGTATGGTCAGCATTTCCCGCGCGTGACGGATGAGACACTCGCCGTGCGGCGTCGGCACGAGCCCTTGCGCCGTGCGCGAAAACAAGGTGAGCCCGAGCCCGCGCTCCAGCTCGGCCAGCGACTTGGACACCGCCGGCATCGTGACGTGCGTGACTTCCGCCACCTGCGTCAGATTCCGGTAGGTATCGATGGTCACGATCAGGCGCAGATGCCGCGCCTTCAGGTTCACCTGCAAATAGCCGTCAAGCCCCGTCACGTTGAATCTCCCACTGCCTTGACGCATCGGATTGCGCAGGCATGGCGCTCAGTCCTTCGGTTCGAGCGCATGCAAGGTCATGCCGAGCGAGATCGAGGTGAAATAGCCTATCGTCACGAGCAGTTCCGCGATGACCGCCCGGCCCAGCCCGGCATCGTACCCGGCGAAGCGCGCATCGTCGATGGAGCCACCCGCGAGAATGTCGCTCACTGCGTGGCACACGAGGCCGAAGCGCCCATGTTCGCCCGCGGGTCGGCGTTTGTCCAGAATCGCGCTGACGACCGCATCGGGCACGCCCGCCTTCAGCGCATGCCGCCGATGATTGGCGATCACATACGGGGCGTTCCAGAACACCGCCGTCGCGAGAATGGCGACTTCGGTTTCCGCTTCGCTGAGCACGGGCGAACGGTCCACATGCGTGCCGATGATTTCCATGCCCTCGGCCAGACGCGGGTTATGCAGCCAGATGTTGAACGGCGTCGGAATGCGCCCCCGCCCCGCCCCCAGTTGCGCGATGACCCGCTTCTGTTCGTCCGTAGCCTGCTCCGCGTCGATACGCGCCAGCCGATCCTGCGCCATGCGAGTCTCCTTTGAATGAAGAGTCAATTTCCGCCCAGACCCGGCAGCCATCGTCCGAGGAAGCTGTCCGGCCAGGGAATATGAAGAATCCGGTCGAAGACGAAATAGAGGAACGCGGTTACGCACACGGCGAGGATCAGACTGAGCTTCCACGATTCGCGCCCCTCGACGCGCATGTACGCCACCATCATCAGCGGCACGGTCGGAAGCATGCCGATCACCGACATGCACGCCAGGAAGGCGACAAACCAGCCGAGAAAGCGCGCGGCGCGCGACAGCACAGTTACCGTGGCGAGCTTTTCATCGTGATCGCCCGATACATCCATATGAACGCCGCTGCTGGCGCGCGCCGCGCCGTTCGCCGGAATCACGAAGACCTTGTACGCGAGGCTGACGGTTCCCGCGAATACCAGAATGCTCGCCACAACCGTCGGCCCGATGCGCGCCATCAGCAGCCAGTCTTGCGAACTCAGCAGCATGTAGAGCCCGATGCCGATGAAGAACACATACACGAGATCCTCGCGCTTCAGGACGATCGATCCACTCGGCTTGAACTGTGCGACTCCGCCGCTGCGCAGCGCGCTGAAAAGCGGCTTGAAGAAGACCAGCGCGGCAAGACTCAGGAGGACGACGACGACCGGCCGCGACAGCCAGTCCGTGCCGTAGCGCACGAAGGAAATCGACATGTAGCGTTCCATCAGCACGCCCAGCACGAGGCCGAGAATCAGCGGCGGACGCGCCCATCTGAGCCGCTTCATGGTCCATCCGATCACGCCGGCGATAAGCAGCACGAAGAGGTCTCCCCAGCTTCGCGAACCCTGGAACGCGCCGACATAGATGACCGGCATGATCACCGGCAGAATGAGCGTGTAGCGCAGCGTCGAGACCTTGGCGAACTGGCCGCTCAGGAGAAAGCACAGGCCCGCGCCGAAGATGTTGGCGAGCGCGATCGACCAGACCATCGAATAGGTGAAGTCGAGATGGCGCGTGAGCATGTCGGGGCCGGGAATGAAGCCGTGCACCATCATTGCGCCGAGCAGGATGGCCTGGGCCGCGCCGCCGGGCACGCCGAACGAAAGCATCGGCACGAGACTGCCGCCTTCCCGCGCATTGTTCGCCGCCTCGGGCGCGATCACGCCGCGCACGTCGCCCTTGGTGAAGGTTTCCCTCGCGCCTCTGGCGGTCTGCAACGCGTGGCCGTATGCGATCCAGTCCGTCACCGCGCCGGTGATGCCCGGCACCGCGCCGAGGATCGCGCCTAGACCGCCGCAGCGCAGCACGAGAAACCAGTTGCGGAAACTGTCGATGACGCCCTGACGCATGCCCTGCCTTGATGTGAATTGCACGTTCTCGGCAATGGCCGCGCGCCGGATCGCCAGCTCGCACAGTTCAGGCAACGCGAAGATGCCGAGGATGATCGGCACCAGCGGAATGCCGTCCTGAAGGTAAAGAATATCGCCGGTCCAGCGCATCTGTCCGGTCGCGACATTGGTGCCTATCATGCCGACCAGAATGCCGAAGCATGCCGCCACGACGCCACGCAGCGGCGCGTTGCCCGACAGCGCCGACACCATCGACACGCCGAACACGGTGAGCGACAACATCTCCGGCGTGCCGATCGACAGCACGAAGGGGCGCACCAGCGGCAGCGACACGGCAAGAATGACCGCGCCGATCAGCCCGCCCATCAGCGACGACATATAGCAGGCGCTCAATGCACGAGATGCTTCTCCGCGCCGGGTCATCGGCAGGCCGTCGAGCACCGTGGCCTGCGACGCCGCGTGGCCAGGAACCCCGAAGAGCACGGCGGGAATCACGTCCGAGGTGGTGATGACGGACGCCATGCCGAGCAGCATCGCGAACGCGGCGTACGGGTCCATCGTGTACGTGAAGGGCACGAGCAGCGCAAAGCCCGTCAGCCCGCCGATGCCGGGCAGCAAGCCGATTGCGAGCCCGACCGTCACGCCGAACACCAGAAAGATGATCCGGTTGAACTGCAGGAGCGTCGATAGCGCGTGTCCCGCCGCCATCAACGTTGCATCGTTGAAGAACTCCATGTCTCATCCTGATGGAATGGCGAGCTTCGTCGGCTCACCTGTATTGATGTCGCAGCCAAGCGCAGGTGCGATGCTCAGCCGGCCAGCATCGGATAGAGCTTCTTTGCGGTCCCTCCCCATACCCATGCGCGCTCCTCGTCGCTCAGCGCCGCGAAGCACGCATTGCCTTGCTCTACGAGCGTTTTCAGCGGTCCTGCCGAAGCCGGATAATTCGAGCCGAACGCCAGATGATCCGCGCCGAACACTTCCACGAGCTTCGCGAAGAACGGTTCCGCGCCGCCGGGCGCCGCCTGCGCGAGATCGAACGTGCGCGGCGTGATCTTCATGTAGACGTTGTCGTATTTCGCGAGCCAGAACAGCGCGGCGCAGTTCGCATATGGCGGGCCTTGTTCCAGATTCGGGCGGCCGCAGTGATCGAGCACGATCTTCACGTTGGGAAAGCGCTCGGCCAGTTCCGCCACCATCGACAAACCGTCGGGCGTGGTCTGGACGGCCATCGCCATGCCGAGTTCGGCGCAGCGTTGCCAGACCGGGAACGTCGCGGGATTGACGAGCCAGCTTCCGTCGCCTTGATGCGTGGCGCCGCCGGTGAAAAGCCGGATGCCGCCCATACCGCGCGCGAGCCAGTAGTCGAAGGTCGTCAGCGCGTCGGGGGCCATCACGTCGAAGGAATAGACGCCCGTGAAGCGGTCCGGATACCGCGCCACGCTGTCGGCGACATACGAATTGTTGCTGCCGTAGGTCGTCGACGAATGCACAATCGCGGCTTTCGACACGCCGGCTTCATCCATCTCGGCGTTCAGTTGCTCGAAGGTGACGGGACGCGTCGCCGACCACGTGGAGCGGTGCCCGTGCTGAGGCGCGATCGGATAGCGTTCCGTATCGGTCGAAATGATATGCGGATGAATGTCGATGATTTCGGGCGTCATGTGAATGGTCCGTTTGATGTTGATGTGCCTTCGGGCCGTCGTCAGTGTGCGCTGAAGATGAGCTTGCGGGCATCTTCGAGTTGCGCTTCGGGCGTCGCATACAGCCGGGCGACGATCTGCTCCACCGTGTCGCCCTTGATCGGATCGATCGGATAACCCGCCTGCTTCATGGCGTCGATGAAATCCGGATCGGCGATGGTCTGCGCAAACGCTTCGCGCAGCGCGTCGAGACGGTCTTGCGGTACGTCCTTCGGCACGGCGATGGGACGGCCCGCCTGAAACGGCAGAATGAAGAGATTGAACAGCGCCTTCACGTCGGGCCGCGTGATGTAGGAAGACAGGTTCGGCACATTGGCGAACGCCGCGGGACTGGTCCAGCCCAGATGCAGCAGCACCTTCATCTTGCCGGTCTTGAGCAGCCGCACCGGTTCGCCCTGTTGCAGACCGTCGATGGTGGACGCCCAGCCATCGACCTCACCCCGCTGCATGGCGAGATACACTTCGCCGCGGCCCGTATAGCCGGGCACGATGCTCATCTTCGCGCCCAGGTATTCGTCGAGCAGCGCCGGCAGCGTGCGATCCTCGTTGGCGAAGCCGGTCGCGCCGACATACATCTTCTTCTTGCTGAGATCGTCGGCGGTGGTCACGCCGGATCGCGTCATGGATACCAGGCAGTATTCGACCTTGTTGAGGCTGCCGAGCCATCGCACCTTGCGCGGATCGAAGCGGTTCTGCCGTTCGTCGAGCAGCGGAATGTAGAGATTGTTACGCTGCAGGAATCCGATCACGGTGCCGTCGCTTTGCTGCCGCGATTGCAGCGAGGCCGCCGCGACCATGCCGCCCGCGCCCACCACGTTCATCACGATGGCCTTGGGATGTCCCGGAACGTACTTCACGAAGAAGCGGGAGAACTGACGCGCGATGATGTCTGTCGGCGTGCCGGCGTCCGCGCTGACCACGAGCGTCAACGCCTTGCCGCGATAGAAATCTTCCACGGATTGACGGGATGCCGGGGCCGCGAATGCGGTCGCCGCGAAGCCGAACAGGGCTGCACAAGCGCCTAGCGCGCTCTTGTAGTTCATGATCTTGCTGTCTCCGTGTAGATGCGCGGAACCGCCGCAGCCTTTACCGGAAACGCTTCGTGACCGGTGGCAGTTCGAGTCGCCGCTCGTTATCAGGTGAGCGTGAGTCAATTGTGCCAGCGGGTTTCATACGGTGGTTTGAGAAAAACAGCCGTCGAGTTGAGTGAATGGTTAAGGTGCGCGCGCGCTCTGCGTCGCGCCCGGGCGCGAACTCAGCGGGCCGCGCGCGCTTCTTCCGAGAGACGCCGCGCCGTATCTTCGAGGCAGGAAAGCATGAGTTGCGCGCTCGGCGTGAGGGTGCGCGCGCGGTTCCACAGCACGCCGGCGGGCCGCAAGAGGCGCGGCAGGGTCAGCGGCAGCGTATGGAGCGGCTGGGGATGCGCGGCGTTGCGCGCGGAGGAATCCGCCATTACCGCGATGCAGTCGGAGACCTGCAAATGGGCGCGAATCACGTGCAGCGACACGGTCTCGATGTAGTTGTTCGTCAGCGGCACGTCGTGCACTTCCAGTGCGCGTTCGAGCGGATCGCGCAGGATCGAACCGATGGGCGGAAGGATCCACGGATACGGACGCAAATCCGTCCATTGCAGCGACTTTTTCCGCGCAAGCGGGTGATGCCGCCCGGTCACGAGCATGACCGGTTCCTCGAGCAGTTCCTTTTCGTCGAAGCTGCCGAGCGTATCGGGAGGCGGCAGGCGGCCGACCACGAGATCGAGATGACCTTGCCACAGGTCCGGCAGGAGCGTCGCGGCGGAGCCTTCGACGATCTTCGCATTGGTGCCGGGCGAGCGCTCCTTGAGCAGTTTCAGCGCCTGCGTCAGCAGAATGGACGCGGACACCGGCAGGACGCCGATTTCAATCTTGCCCTCGGTGCCCGCGCTCAGCGCCTTCAATTCGTCGCGCGCCTGATGCAGAACGTGAAGCATGGCGTGCGCGTGGCGCGTCAGACATTCCCCGTAGGGCGTGGGTACGAGGCCCTGCCCGGTACGCGTAAAAAGCGAGAGACCGAGCCCGCGTTCGAGTTCCGCCAGCGACTTCGACACCGCAGGCAAGGTGACGTGCGTGACTTCCGCCACCTGACTCAGATTGCGGTACGTATCGATCGTCACGAGCAGCCGCAGGTGCCGCGCCTTGAGGTTGATCTGCAGATACCAGTCGATTTCCGCCGACACGTCACACTCCTCTTCCGGTATGAGCGAATGGTTAAGTCGTCGGACATTTTACTCAATCGACCGGGGGCGTACGCGTTGGCACAATTCGACCGTGCATGCCGTAGCATGGCGCGCGCCGCTCGTCACGCGCTAATGCAGGCTGGCAAGCGTGTATTTCCAGGTATTTCGCAAAGGGCTTCACTCAACTCAGCCGGTTCGACCGGCGTTCGGAGACAAGCGCAATGACGTACGACTCGACGCGCCGCCGCTTCCTGCGCAAGGCAGGCGCCATGGGAATGGGGTTGGCGGCAGGCGGCCTCGCCGCGCCTTTTATCGCCAGGGCCGCTTCCACTGACATTCGCATCGTCAGCAATCCGGGACCGGAAAACGCCACGCTGAACGCCTTGATGGATGAACTCGGTTACTTCAAGACTTACGGCGTCGATGCGCGGATCATCCAGGTGCCGGGCACGAGCGGACCGTTCGATGCCATCACGCGCGGGGCCGCCGACGTGTGCATGGTCTCCGGTTACAACCTCGTACTCACGCGCATCGAACAGGGTGCGCCCGTGAAGATCGTCGGGGCCGGCATGAAGAAGTGCGCGCTGACGCTCTTCGCGAGACCCGGAGGCCCGGCGACGCTCGACGATCTGCGCGGAAAGACCGTTGCGGTCGGCCCGAAGCTCGGCCTGCTGCATACGCTCATGCTGCAACTGATGGCGGAAAAAGGCATCGACGCTTCGCTGATCGAATTCATCGATCATGGCAGCAACGACCAATGTTTCGATGCGGTGGCAAGCGGCGCCGCCGATGCCTGCTGCTCCAGCATCTCGCATCTCAACGACGATGCAGGCCTGCATGTCATCGACGGAGGCAACCTGTGGCAGGCATTACCGCGCTGCGTGTTCCAGACGGCTTATGCATCGAATGATGCGCTTGCAGGCAAGCACGAAGGATTGGTTTCGGTGATGGCGGCCTACGGCGCGCTCTACGAATTTCTGATGTCGCCCGCATCGCACGACGCCTTTTTCGATGCACGCAAGCGCGCCCAGAAGCGCTTCGACGCTGCATCGGCGCAGGCGATCTGGGACTTCAATCAGACGCAGCGGCCCTATTCGCGGGATCTTTCGCTGAGCGAGCGCGAGGTCGCGTACTTGCAGGACATGGATATCGGCGTGGGAAGCCTGAAGCGGAAACAGGCGTTTGGCGCAGTGGCCGATATGTCGGCCGCGAGGGCCGCCGCGACAACCGCTGCCTGAACCACTGGACGAAACCGCAACGGAGAAACCGAAGCTTCTCCGACTTCTGTCTTAGAACGTATGCCGGATGCCCGCGATCACGGATATCTGCGATCCACCGGCGGGAGGTGTCGGCACCGGAGACAGCGTGGTCGCCGCAAGCGCCAGCGTGCCTGAGTTGTTGATATGCTCGCCCGTCACATACAGAAGCGTGCGCTTGGAAAGGAGGTATTCGCCGCGCAGCACTTCGATCACCGCCTTGTTGGGCGAATGCTCGTATTTGAGTTGCGCCAGCATCCCGTCGATATGGAAGAACGGCGTCACCGGAACCGTCCCTGTCACCCATACGAGAGTGCTTCTCGGCGTGGCGATACCTTCGTTCACGCGCCTGATCCATCCCACGCCAAACTTCGCCTTCGCGATCATGAAGTATCCGCCCAACGTGAAGCGGCTATCCGTGAGATCGGGCGAGGTCAGGCCGCCCCACGTCGCGGAGGTGCCGCCATAGTTGCGCTCGTATGACGTCGCCAGGCCCCAGATGTGGCCTTCGTACTTGAGCAACGCCGAATACTCCCGGCACTGATTCGACGGAGAGGTCTGCCCCGGACAGTTAGTCGCGACATTGCTGTTGCCGTTGACGGCATCGCGGCCGAAGCTGTAGTTGACGCCGCCTTCGAAGTCGCCGAGGAAATAGCGATAACTCACGGCGTTATCGGCGCGCGCATTGGCGATGCCGTTGTCGAGCGTCGTCAGACCTTGCGCGCCGGTTCCGAACGGATTGATGAACGAGATGCCGAAGAAGCGCATCGTGTACTGGCGGCCGAATGTCAGGCGGCCATATTTCCCGTCGAGACCCACATACGACTGCCGGCCGAAGATGCGCCCACCCTGTCTCGATGCGCCGGTCGTCGGGCTGAAGCCGCCCTGCAGGTCGAAAATCGCCTTGACTCCGCCACCCAGATCCTCGCTGCCCCGGACGCCGAAGTAAGAGGTGGCGGTGCCATCTCCTGTACGCCATCCGTTCGCGGTCTGGTTCTTCCCAGTGGCGACGTTGTTGACGAATTCGACACCCTGATCGATCAAGCCGTACATCGTCACCGAGCTGGCGCCGACGGGTTTCGGCGGCGGTGCGTCCTCTTCCTCGTCTTGCGCCCATGCGGAAGAGGCGCTCAGAAGTGCGGCGCAGACGCATAGCGCGGTCCGGTATTTCATTTGTCTGTGTCTCCGTCATGTTGCTCACTGAGCCGGTGAAGCGGTGTCGGGACGGCCGCGCCTGTGAGCTTTTCTTTGATGTGTTCCGGCGATGATCAAATTCTGCCAGCGGGATGTCATCTCCAAGTTGAAAAAAACAGCGTCAAGATTGAGCAAATGGTTAATGCGGCCGCGCAGGAGAGAGGAACCGATCCGCCGGTGGACCTTCGAATCGGATGCCGCAAACGGGCATACGGGATGTCTCCCACCGGACGGATCGACGCGCGCGCACACACGACGTGTTCTCACGCTGTCGGGTACTCATGGGACGCGCTGAGTGTGCATTTCCGCCGCGACGACAATTCCAGACTTTTGTCAGGACCGGTATGCGCCCCCTTTATCTACTCGTCCAAAGAGGCGAGCGTGCCGAGACTATTTTCCGATATCGACCGTGAGAGACTCGCGAGTATTCGGTCGTCTACGCCAACGGGTCGATTGACCACATGTCTCGGGGCTACCAGGGCGTGAACAAGATCTAACTCGCGACGAAGTCCGTCGCTGTCGTTCAGGGCAGCGGTACGTTCGCCCTGCGCAGGCCCGCGACCTGCGCCGCTCGAAACTCTCTCGTTGAGCGAAGCGAAGAGGACGGCCTGTGCGAAGTAGCAGTCGACTCCGAAATCACCGAATCGGCTCGTGCGGACGGGCCTGAATCAGGCGTGCCACGCCAGCAGTTCGTCCGCCTCGAAAGCCTGCGTGGTTCGCGAACGGACCGACGAAGCCACTGAGATTGCTCACCGATTTGATGATCGCGATGGAAACGGCCGCGGTCGAGCGCGTGAGAAACAGCGTAGGCAATGCCCACAACGGCGACTTGAACGCATAGAGTCCGGCGAGGCTCAGGATGATTATCGTGACCGATACATACGGGTTCGTCTTCAAACCTGTGCCGAGCAGCGCGGCGGCGGCAAGGTGCGAGCGGAATCGCCGAATGCATACGGCGTTCGTTACGGCGACCCGAACTGTGCGACCGCAGGACCAAGACGATCGTCGTGAACAGATGCGGCACCATCGCGATGAGACCGACCTGCGTATGGCTCAGTGTCCTGAATGCGCGCACACCTGCATGCGCGCCTTGTGCAGCCGACCACGGAATCGCGTCCGCAGTCCGGAGTCGCTGCGAGCCAATAGCTAGAGGTGCGACATACCGTAGTCAGCCCGCTAGGCAGGTCCAGCATGTCAACAGGTTGGTCCACCGCAAGAGCGTACCGTGCGTTCTCACCCGCCATGTGCCATAGACCGCGAGTGGCGCTCCAGGCGCCTCACGTCGGAGTTTCTATCCGCGCATTGAGGATTTGGCAGCTTCCAGAGTGAACTGGCCGTTCGACTGGCCACCCTGTCACTTTGGCGAGCGGCCAAAACTGGCCGACTTTGGAAGGCTGCCCGCTTCACGACTGTGCTGCGAAACGGGCATCGGCTTAGGCCTGCACGAAAGCCAGCAGATCAGCGTTTAACACGTCCGCGTTGACGGTCAACATCCCATGCGAATAGCCGGGATATGTCTTTAACGTTCCGTTCTCGAGTAACTCGATCGACTTCTTCGCCGAATCACCGATTGGCACGATCTGGTCGTCCTCACCGTGCAAAACGAGCGTGGGTACGGTGATGGCGCGAAGATCTTCTGTCTGGTCCGTTTCGGAAAAGGCCTTGATGCCCTCGTAATGTGCCTTTGCACTACCCATCATGCCTTGTCGCCACCAGTTCTGAATGACGCCCTGGTGGACCGTCGCATCAGGGCGGTTGAAGCCGTAGAACGGACCCGTCGGTACGTCTAAAAAGAACTGTGCGGAATCGAACCGATATGCGAAGCTCCAAAAGACACGCGGCATCCGCCGTCCTGAATGCAGCGGCTACAGTAGCCGCCGAAGAACCATCCTTGCAAGTCGAAGTGACGTCGGGCGAGATATCGACGCTTGCCGCCGCGCTCGATGCGCTGCTCCGCCGTTGCGCAGCAACAACCGATCGATCAACTGTCGTTCGGGATATCGAACATCATGCGCATCAAGCGTTCGCTCGAAGAACGGCTTAATTCGGCCGATCGGATCTGAAGCCGCCGTTTCAATCAACTCATCAGTCGATCCGCGCCGCCGCATACCGCATGCGATGCGGCGTGTCACGGCGTTCGGCAATCCGGTCGACAACTCACAGGAGACGTGTTTATGCTGCACAAGAAAAAAGATTCGGGCGCTGCGCCGATGCCCGCGTATGCGCTGCGCAAGACGCGCGGAAAGCTCGATGCGCTGCTCGCCCGGCGCAAGCTGTTGCTCGCGTGGGTGCTCTGCATCCCGTTGCCCTACGTGGCGGTGGAAGCGGGCTGGATGGTGCGCGAAGTCGGCCGGCAACCGTGGGTCGTGTACGGCTTGCAGCGCACGCGCGATGCCGTCTCGTCGGTTCCGGCCTCTTCGGTCTCGCTCAGCATCGCGATGTTCCTCGCCTTCTACGCCGTGCTGCTGTTCACGTTCTTCGTGCTCGCAAGACGCTGGCTGCGCGCCGGCCCCGATCTGGACATCATGCCGCCCGCCGCTATGGCCGGCGAAACGGCTCGATCGAAAGCGAACGCCGTCACCGGTTACTGAACTCAGGAGTCTGCAAATGGATAGTGCCGTTCATACGATGCTCGCCGATACATGGTTCGGCCTGATCGGGCTGATGCTCGTCTTCTATGTCGTCACCGATGGTTTCGATCTCGGCGTCGGCATCCTCACGCTGCTGCGCAGGCAGTCCGCCGACCGCGATGTCATGGTCCAGTCGATCGGTCATGTATGGGACGCCAACGAAACGTGGCTCGTCGTGCTGGGCGGCGCACTGTTCGGCGCGTTTCCCGCCGCCTATGCGCTGCTGATGGAGCATCTCTATTTGCCCGTCATGGCGCTGATCGCGGGATTGATCATGCGTGGCGCCGCAATCGAGTTTCGTCATAGCGTGGATCAGGGTCCGCTCTGGGACAAGGTGTTCGGCATCGGCAGCCTGATCGCGGCGCTCTCGCAGGGCGTCGTGCTCGGCAAGGTCATCACGGGGCTCGCGCCCGGCAAGGTGGCGCTCGCGTTCGTCGTCGTCACGGCGATGGGCGTCGTCGCGGGCTACTGCCTGCTCGGCGCGACCTGGCTCGTCGGGAAGACCTCGGGCATGGTCGAGCAATGGGCGCGCAGGATGTCCCTGCTGAGCGCGATGTTCACGGTGGCCGCCGCCGCGCCGCTCACGCTGGCGACGTGGTTCAGGAGCGATATCGGTCATGCGCGGTGGTCGCAACCGGGCGTCATGCATCTGCTGATCGTGCTCGCACTCGGCGCCGTGGCCGCGTTGGCGTTCATCATGGCATCGCTCTATCTCGGCAGTTCGCGCGGGCCGTTCCGCGCATCGGTAGCGCTCTTCGTGCTGTCTTTCGCGGGACTGGCGATCAGCGTGTTCCCCGATTTCATTCCGGGCAAGCTGGGCGTTCTCGAAGCCGCTTCGGACTCGCCGACGCTCGCGTTCATGCTCATCGGCATCGGACTCGTCTTTCCGGTGATGATCGGCTACAACCTTTATCAGTATCACATCTTCCGCGGCAAGCTCGCGGGCGGCGCGCACGCGGGAGAGTGAACGATCTTCGTTGATGGGCACGAAAACGCCGCCCTGGGGCGGCGTTTCATTGAAGTCGCGCCATTCGATCGGACAGCGCTCATGCCGCGTCGAGCGTCGTCTGCCAGTGCTTCGGCGTAGCGCCGACCAGACGCTTGAAGACCGTCGTGAAGTGCGCCTGCGAGCGGAATCCGCAGGAAAGCGCGACATCGAGAATGCTGTGCTTCGAGGTGCGCAAAAGCGCCTGCGCGTGATCGATGCGCTTTTGCAGCAGGTATTCGTGCGGGCGCATGCCGGTGGCGCGCCGAAATTGCGCGGCGAAATGCATCCGTGTGAGTCCGGTGCTCGCGGCGATGTCGGCCAGGCTGATGTTGTCGGCCAGATGCGATTCGACGAACTCCGATACGCGGTTGATGCGCCATTGCGGCAGCGCCGAAGGCTCGCGTCCGCGCACGGCCGGCGCCGAGAAATGACGCGCGACGAGCCGCGACGCGATTGCACAAGCGACGCTGTCGATGAACACTCTGCCAGGCGCCGCGCCTTCCGTCTTGCAGACGGCGAGCGCTTGTCCCAGACGTTCGAGCGCGGGATCGCGTATCAGCTTCGGATCGCCGAGCACGATGTCGCCCGCATGCGGCCGCTGGAACAGATCCTCGTAGCATTCCGCCAATGCCCGCTGCGGCACGAAGAGATGCAGCACATCCATCGCGGATTCGAACACGGCCGAGACGCGCGTCGCGGGTGCGGTCACTTGCACCACGCCGGCCGGCACGCGCCCGTGCAGCAGCTTGCGCCCCGCATGACGAAAGATCAGTTGCGCGCACCGGAGATTCAGGCTGACGCAATGATGCGTGCCGCTGCCTTCGTTGACGGCTTCGAGCGGCGCTTCGCCGTGATGCAGCCACCGAGACATTGCCATTCGCTCGGACTGCGCATCCGCTGCGGGCTGCAGCACGCGCGGGCTTGGGCTGCGCCATCGGTCTTCGAGTTCGATCAGGGGCGCGCGCGGCGTCCCGGCTTGCGAAAGCAGGTCGAGCGTCATGATGTTTCCTTCTCTTGCTTGGATCTGACGGCGTGCCGAGGACCGGCACAGCGATGACTCAACGTTAAAGAAACGGAAACGGCCCGCCTAGCCGTACAAAAGGTTGACTGCCCCGCCGAATGGTTGAGCCGACCTATATCAAGGTTTGATGCCCGCGTCCGGCAATGCACTTGCACCGGGTCAACCCCGATTGTTCCGATGAAAGATCGTCTGCTACCTTCCAAATCATACGTATGATCTAGAGGGAGCTGAATGCCGACCTTGCACAGGCAAGTCCTCAATCAAATGGGCGAACAGATCTGCGCGGGCAAATTCGCGCCCGGCGACATCCTGCCGGCCGAAGGCGAACTCGCCGAACTCATGCAGGTGAGCCGCATCACGATTCGCGAGACGATGAAGTCGCTGTCCGCGAAAGGCATGCTGCAGGTGCGGCGCCGTCACGGCACGATCGTGTTGCCGCGCTCGCACTGGCAGTTGTTCGATCCCGACGTCATCACATGGCGCGCACGTTCGGGCGTGGTCGATGACGACCTCATCCGCGACCTGATGGAACTGCGCATGATCATCGAGCCGAATGCCGCGAAGCTCGCGGCGAAGCGCGCGACGCCCGAGGACCGCATCGCGTTGCGTCGCGCATTCAAGGCGATGGAGCGCGCCGTTGCAGGACAAGGCGAATACGTGCCGGCGGACCTCGCGTTCCACGGTGCGATTCTCACGGCATGCCACAACCAGTTTGTTCAGCAGATGCAAAACGCGCTCTCCGCAATTCTGCGCACGAGCTTTGAGTTGAGCTCGGAGATCGAGGGCGGCCCCGCCCGCTCGCTGCCGATGCACGAAGCGTTGTGCATCGCGATCGAACAAGGCGATGCACATGCGGCGGAGCAAGCCGTGCTCACGCTGATCGAACGCGCGGAAAAGGACTTCGACGATCGCGCGGCGCTTGCCCGCACCGTGAACGACACGCCTTCATAGCAATACATCATCGTTTGGCAACCAGGAACGCAGCCTCGCCAAAGAGGCTGCGCGGACGCGCTCGCGTCGACGTTTCGACCGCATCACATAAGGAACACGCATGAACAAGTTGTTCGATCTCAATGGCCGAACGGCCCTCGTCACGGGTTCGGCACGCGGCATTGGCTACGCGCTCGTGGAAGGACTGGCGAGGGCGGGTGCGCGCGTTATCGTCAACGGCACGAAAGCCGAAACCGTCGATGCCGCTGTCGGCCGTCTGCAGGCACAAGGCTTCGACGCACGCGGCCGCGCATTCGACGTCACCGATGAAGCGTCGGTTGCCGCTGCGTTCGCCGCGTGGGATGCGGAGGGCATCGAAGTGGATATCGTCGTGAATAACGCGGGCATTCAGTTCCGCAAGCCGATGATCGAGCTCGCGCTCGCCGACTGGCAACGCGTGATCGATACCAATCTGACGAGCGCATTCATCGTCGCGAAGGAAGCCGCGCGTCGCATGATCGAGCGCAAGCGCGGCGGCAAGATCATCAACATCGGTTCGCTTACGAGCGAAGGCGCGCGCGCGACCGTTGCGCCTTACACGGCCGCAAAAGGCGGCATCAAGATGCTCACGCGCGCGATGAGCGCCGAATGGGCGTCATTCGATATTCAGGCGAACGCAATCGGCCCCGGCTACATCCTGACGGACATGAACCAGGCGCTCGTGGATAACGCGGACTTCGACCGGTGGGTCAAGAACAGCAATCCGTCGCAGCGCTGGGGCAAGCCGGAAGAGCTCGTCGGTACGGCGGTGTACCTCGCGTCGGCTGCATCGAGCTATGTGAACGGGCAAATCATTTACGTCGATGGCGGCTGGCTCGCCGTACTTTGACATCGGAGACATCATGGACAACATCAAAACGGTCGCACCGCAAAGATGGTGGCATCTCATGCCGATCATCTTCATCACGTACAGCCTCGCTTATCTGGATCGCGCGAACTACGGCTTTGCGGCGGCCGCGGGCATCGACAAGGATCTGGGCATCACGTCGGCGACCTCGTCGCTGATCGGCTCGCTGTTCTTCCTCGGATACTGCCTGTTTCAAGTGCCCGGCGCGATCTACGCACAGAAGAACAGCGTCAAGAAGCTGATCTTCGCGAGCCTCATCTTGTGGGGCCTATGCGCCGCCGCGACCGGCATGGTGAGCAACATTCCGACGTTGATGGCGCTGCGCTTCATCCTCGGCATCGTCGAAGCGGCGGTGATGCCGTCCATGCTCATGTACATCAGCCGATGGTTCACGCGCACGGAACGCTCACGCGCAAATACGTTCCTCATTCTCGGCAATCCGGTCACGGTGTTGTGGATGTCGATCGTGTCGGGCTATCTCATTCGCAACTTCGGCTGGCGCGAAATGTTCGTGATCGAAGGCGTGCCCGCGATTCTGTGGGCCATCGTGTGGTGGTTCACGATAAAGGATCGTCCCGCCGATGCCCCTTGGATGAGCGACAAGGAGAAAGCCGATTTCGATGCCATCCTCAAGTCCGAGCAGGCGCATATCGCGCCGGTGCGGGACTACAAGGCGGCGTTCCGTTCGTCCATCGTGCTCAAGTGCTGCGCCATTCACGCGTTGTGGAGTATCGGCGTGTACGGCTTCATCATGTGGCTGCCGTCGATTCTGAAGTCGGCGTCGAAAACGATCGATATCGTCTCGGTCGGCTGGCTCTCCGCCGTGCCGTATCTCGCGGCCATCGTTTTGATGCTGCTCGCATCGTATCTGTCCGATAAAACGCGCAATCGAAAGCTCTTCGTGTGGCCGTTATTGTTGATCGGCACGGTCGCGTTCGTGGGTTCGTATCTCGTCGGCACGTCGAATTTCTGGCTGTCGTTCACGTTGCTCGTGATCGCGGGCGCCACGATGTACGCGCCTTACGGACCGTTCTTCGCGCTCGTCCCCGAGCTGATTCCGAGCAATGTGCTCGGCGGCGCGATCGGTCTCATCAACGCGTGCGGTGCGCTCGGCGCCTTCCTCGGCGCGTGGCTCGTCGGCTATCTGAACGGTGCGACGGGCAGTCCTTCCGCATCGTATGTGTTCATGGCCGCGGCGCTGCTCGCGTCGGTCGTCCTCATGATGCTGGTGCCCGCGCAGACCGGCCAGCGCTCGACACCCAAGGGAGGCACGGGCAGCAAGTCCGATTCCGTGACTTCTCTTCTCGTGAAATAACTCATGGCAACGCTCATCACCGACGTCAAGGTCATCCTGACCGCGCCTGAAGGCATCAATCTCATCGTCGTCAGGGTCGAGACGAATCAGCCCGGCTTGTATGGGCTCGGCTGCGCGACCTTCGCGTACCGGCATCTCGCGGTCAAGTGCCTGATCGAAGATTACTTGCGGCCCTTGCTGATCGGGCGCGATGCCGAGGCGATCGAAGAGCTCTGGCAATTGATGCATCAGAACGCGTACTGGCGCAATGGACCGATCGAAAACAACGCGATCTCGGGCATCGATATGGCGTTGTGGGACATCAAGGGCAAGCAGGCGAACATGCCGCTGTATCAGTTGTTCGGCGGCAAGGTGCGCGAAGGCGTGCCGATCTATCGTCATGCGGATGGCCGCGATCTCAACGAACTCTGCGACAACATTCAGCGATATCGCGAGCAGGGCATCACGCATGTTCGCTGTCAAAGCGGCGGATACGGCGGCGGCGCATTCGGCCGCGCGCCATCGAATGCGCCGGAAGGCGCTGCGGACGGCATTTACCTCGACAGCCGCAAGTACATTCGCGACACGCTCAAGCTGTTCGATGGCATCCGCAGCAAGATCGGCTTCGATGTCGCGTTGTGCCACGACGTGCATGAGCGTCTGAAGCCGGTGGAGGCGATTCGCTTCGCCCGCGAGCTCGAGCCTTTCGAGTTGTTCTTTCTCGAAGATGCGATCGCGCTCGAAGAAGGCGAATGGATGCGCCAGTTGCGCGAGAAAACCACGACGCCGCTGGCGCAAGGCGAGCTATTCAACAATCCGTATGAATGGCGCTTTCTGATTACGGAGCGGTTGATCGACTTCATTCGCGTGCATCTGAGTCAGATCGGCGGCATCACCGCGGCGCGAAAACTGCAGATCTTCGCCGAGCAATTCGGCGTGCGGACGGCCT
Organism: Caballeronia sp. LZ008; assembly: GCF_031451435.1. Classification (NCBI taxonomy): domain Bacteria; kingdom Pseudomonadati; phylum Pseudomonadota; class Betaproteobacteria; order Burkholderiales; family Burkholderiaceae; genus Caballeronia; species Caballeronia sp. LZ008. The sequence goes on from NZ_JARUXK010000002.1 coordinate 619,604, forward strand.
GGCATGGTCCGGGCGACATGTCGCCGCTCGCGCACGCAGCGAACATTCATATCGACCTTGCATCGCGTAATTTCGGCGTGCAGGAATGGTCGGGCACCGAGCCGCCGAACTTCGTGATTCAGGAACTGAAAGGTCCGCGTGAGGCACTGCTCGATGTGTTCCCGGGACTTCCTCAGTTTCGCAACGGCTTCGTTCATGCCAACGAAAAGCCGGGCTTGGGCGTCGATTTCGATGAGCGTGAAGCGGCGAAGTATCCGTGCGAGCGTAACGTCACGCTATGGACGCAGACGCGCTTGATGGACGGCGGGTTGCAGACACCCTGACGGCTGCGCTCGATTGACTTCCTGCCGGCTCCATGGCTATTCTCGCGTCATGAAAACGTCGCGGCGCGAGCGATCGCGTCCCCGGAGATTCACTTGCGCTTCGACCTCCAATCGCTGAAGCTTTTCGTCGCCGTCTGCGAACACGGCAGCATCGCGCGGGCTGCGGAATTCGAGAACATCGCGGCTTCGGCGCTCAGCAAGCGCATGTCGCAGCTCGAAGACATCCTCAAGACGGCGTTGTTCGTGCGTAGCAACAAGGGGCTGGAATTGACCGTCGCGGCGGCAGCACTGCTGCAACACGCACGGACGCTGCTGCGCGACATCCAGCAGATGGAAAGCGAATTGCTCGACCACGCGGAAGGCGTTCGCGGTCAGATCCGGCTACACGCCAGCCTCTCCACCATCGTCCAGTACATCGCCAAGGATATCCGCGATTTCCTGGATCTCCATCCAGCTTTGCGCATCGACCTTCAGGAGAGCCTGAGCCCTGCTGTCGTGCGCGCCGTTTCCGAAAACACTGCCGATATCGGCGTGTTCGGCGGCACCACGGTAACTGCCGGCCTGCAGGTCTATCCGTACCGAAGCGACCGCCTCGTGGTCATCATGCCGCCCGATCATCCGCTGGGCCGTGCCGGCCGTCTCAAGTTTCGCGAGGTGGCGCGATATCCGCTCGTGGGGCCTCAGGAAGGAAGCTATCTGAATTCGCTGGTGTTGCGCGCGGCGGCAGACCTCGACCATCCGCTCAAGCTGTCTATCCGGGTCAATGGCTTCGAGCCGGTGCGCAGCATGGTCGAAGCGCGCCTTGGCGTGGGACTCGTGCCCGAGCATCACGCCGAGCGCTATGTCAGCTCGGCGCCGCTGGTTGCTGTCCTGCTGGACGAACCGTGGGCCGAGCGGCACTGGAAAATCTGCGTGCGTGAGGCAGAGTCACTTCCCGCACCCGTCCAGCTCTTCCTCAAACACCTGCTCGCAAGCGCGCAGCAGCAGCCCGGCGATCACGAATAAGCTAGCCTCAATCCGGGTTCCGGCCACGACAGCACACCCAGACGCCCGGTGCCGGACATCGTGACATACGCTGTCTTCATGTCGGCGCCTCCGAAGCAGATGTTCGTCACCATGCCGTCGGGGACCATGACTTGCCGAACCACCTCGCCGGTCGGCGCGACGACGGTGATGCAACCCGTGACGAGCGTCGCTACGCAAATGTTTCCTGCCGCGTCCACGGCCAGGCTGTCGAATCGCTGGTAGCCCGGAAGCCCGCACACGAGACGTCCGCCGTGCGGCGATGGATACGGATGCTTGCGCGCCCGGCCGGGTTCCTCGAGGTCGAACGCCCATAAGCGCGCCGTTTCTGTTTCGGCGACGTAGACCACGCGATCGTCGGGCGACAGACCGACGCCGTTCGCGGTAGTAAGCGGATACGCGACTTCGACGATCATCGACCCGTCGGCTCGCGCGTAATAAAGACCCGCGTGATCGCGATCGCGCAGCCGGTTCTTGCCGAAATCAGTGAAGTAAAAACCGCCTTCGTGGTCGAACACGATGTCGTTCGGCCCGCACAGCGGTTGATCGCCGCAGCGCTCGTAGAGCGTCGTCAGCGTGCCCGTGCGCGGGTCGAACCGTTCGATCCGCCCACTCGTATAGCCTGGATGGATACCCGGCCGAGTGCGATTGAGCCCGGCAACGGTACGGAACAGGAATCCCCCGTTGTTGCAGATGTAGAAAGCGCCGTCCGGACCCACAGCGAGACCGTTCGGCCCTCCGCCTGTTTCCGCGACGACGCTCACGCTGCCCGTCAACGGCAAGCCGCCCGCGACGAAGCCCACCAGCGCGGTCATCGATCAGATCAAGCGGCGCTTCGTGCCG